>NZ_JBXAIG010000003.1:0-2349 GCF_058795995.1 Variovorax sp. GW823-FHT04F07 | reverse complement strand
CACCTCGAGCGGTCTGAGCACTGCAACCAGCGGTATCTCGAGCCTGTCGACGGGTCTGAGCACCACGAACAGCAACGTGGGCAGCTTGTCGACCTCGACGTCGTCGGGTCTGAGCACGGCCAATAGCCGCATCGACAGCCTCTCGACATCTACGTCGTCGGGCCTGAGCACGGCGACCAGTGGTATCTCCAGCCTGTCCACAGGTCTGAGCACCACGAACAGCAATGTCAGCAGCCTGTCGACTTCGACGTCGTCGGGCCTGAGTACGGCAACCAGCGGTATCTCGAGCCTGTCCACGGCTCTGAGCAGCACCAACAGCAACCTGGACAGCCTCTCGACGTCTACGTCGTCGGGACTGAGCACGGCCACGAGCGGTATCTCCAGCCTGTCCACGGGCCTGAGTACGACGAATAGCAACGTGGGCAGCTTGTCGACCTCGACGTCCAGTGGTTTGAGCACGACCAACAGTCGAATCGATAGCCTCTCGACGTCTACGTCGTCGGGCCTGAGCACGGCCACGAGCAGCATCGACAGCCTCTCGACGTCTACGTCGAGCGGTCTGAGCACCGCGACCAGCGGCATCTCGAGCTTGTCGACGGGCCTGAGCACGACGAACAGCAACGTGAGCAGCCTGTCGACCTCGACGTCCTCGGGTCTGAGCACCACCAATAGTCGTATCGACAGCCTCTCGACGTCTACGTCGTCGGGCCTGAGCACGGCCACGAGCAGCATCGATAGCTTGTCGACGTCTACCTCGAGCGGTCTGAGCACTGCGACCAGTGGCATCTCCAGTTTGTCGACGGGCCTGAGCACGACCAACAGCAACGTCAGCAGTCTGTCGACCTCGACGTCGTCTGGTCTGAGCACCGCGACCAGCGGCATCTCCAGCCTGTCCACGGGTCTGAGCACGACGAACAGCAATGTCAGTAGCCTTTCGACCTCCACGTCGAGCGGCTTGAGCACAGCCACGAGTGGCATCGACAGCCTGTCGACTGGTTTGAGCACGACCAATAGCAACGTCAGCAGCCTCTCGACCTCGACGTCGTCCGGCCTGAGCACGGCGACCAGCGGCATCTCGAGCCTGTCCACTGGCCTGAGCACGACGAACAGCAATGTGAGCAGCCTGTCGACTTCTACGTCGAGCGGCCTGAGCACAGCGACCAGCGGGATCTCGAGCCTGTCCACGAGCCTAAGCTCGACAAACAGCAATGTCAGCAGCCTGTCGACCTCCACTTCGAGCGGCTTGAGCACCGCCACGAGTGGCATCGACAGCCTTTCGACTGGTCTGAGCACGACCAACAGCAACGTCAGCAGCCTCTCGACCTCGACGTCGTCCGGCCTGAGCACGGCGACCAGCGGCATCTCGAGCCTGTCTACGGCTCTGAGCAGCACCAACAGCAACCTGGACAGCCTCTCGACTTCCACGTCGAGTGGATTGAGCACCGCGACCAGTGGCATCTCCAGCTTGTCTACTGGCCTGAGCACGACCAACAGCAACGTGAGCAGCCTGTCGACTTCGACATCGTCGGGCCTGAGCACTGCGACCAGTGGCATCGCCAGCCTGTCGACGGGCTTGAGCACCACGAACAGCAGCGTGGGCAGCTTGTCGACCTCGACGTCCAGTGGTTTGAGCACGACCAACAGTCGAATCGATAGCCTTTCGACCTCCACGTCCTCGGGGCTGAGCACGGCGACGAGTGGCATCTCGAGCCTGTCGACCGGGCTGAGCACCACGAACAGCAACGTGAGCAGCCTGTCGACTTCGACTTCGTCGGGTCTGAGCACCGCCACGAGCAGCATCGACAGCCTCTCGACGTCTACTTCGAGCGGTCTGAGTACAGCAACCAGCGGCATCTCGAGCTTGTCGACGGGCCTGAGCACGACGAACAGCAACGTGAGCAGCCTGTCGACTTCGACGTCGAGTGGCCTGAGCACCGCGACCAGCGGGATCTCTAGCCTGTCTACGAGCCTGAGCTCGACAAACAGCAATGTCAGCAGCCTGTCGACCTCCACTTCGAGCGGCTTGAGCACAGCCACGAGTGGCATCGACAGCCTGTCGACTGGTCTGAGCACGACCAACAGCAACGTCAGCAGCCTGTCGACTTCCACGTCGTCAGGCCTCAGCACCGCCACGAGCGGCATCTCCAGCCTGTCTACAGGCCTGAGCACCACGAACAGCAATGTGGGCAGCCTGTCGACTTCGACATCGTCCGGTCTGAGCACAGCCAACAGCCGTATCGACAGCCTGTCGACGTCCACGTCGAGCGGCCTCAGCACCACGAACAGCAACGTCAGCAGCCTGTCGACGTCCACGTCGTCGGGCTTGAGCACGGCCACGAGCAGCATTGA
>NZ_JBXAIG010000002.1:0-1317040 GCF_058795995.1 Variovorax sp. GW823-FHT04F07 | reverse complement strand
TCGAGCGGTGCGATCACCGCCAAGGCCATCGAGACCATCCGCTTTGCCGATGGCATCGTGTGGGATATCGAACGGATAAAGCAGGAAACGCTCAAGGGAACCGCTGGCAATGACACACTAGTCGGCTTCAGTGGCGTAGATGTTATGTCCGGCGGTGGGGGGGACGACGTACTACAGGGACGAACAGGCAACGATGTATATGTTTTTGAGCGCCATGCGGGGCACGACACGATTTCCGATGTAGATGCGACAGCGAACAACACGGATAGCGTTCAGTTCGGCATCGATATCACCACTGATCAGTTGTGGTTCAGCAAAAGCGGAAGTGATTTAATGGTGAGCATCATCGGAACCACAGATCAGTTTACGATCAGCAACTGGTATGTGAGCGAAGATTTTCACTTGGAAAGATTTGAAACCAGTGAAGGAAAGGTCTTGCTTGATAGCCAGGTTCAAAATTTAGTTGATGCCATGGCAACGTTCTCGCCGCCAGCCATAGGGCAACTCACCTTGCCAAGTAGCTATCAAAATAGCTTGAATCCTGTAATAACCGCAAACTGGCACTGAATTTCGGCCATTTACACGCCCTGCTGAAAGAGGGAGCGACGCTCAAAAGATGAGCATCGTCTCTCCGCCGCAAGGAATTGGGTGCCGACAGGCCTACCTTACAAGCCGTAAGTGCAATTAGGACTCAGCTGCCGTTTTAATAAACCCTTCAGGGGCCATTATGAGGATTTGCCGGCCGTTTAATGGAAAAGGAATGACTTCCAACTCGCGCGGGACTTCAGGCAAATACAGCAGAAAACCGTTGTGGGCCTGCCCTATTTCAAGGTAGCGCTCAAGCTGTATTAGATTTTTCGGCACATCACTAATAAATAGGCGCCTCTTAACCTCAATTACAACTGACTCACCGCCTCTCGACACCATCAGATCCACTGTTGCATCGCTACTGATTTTAAACTCGGCCTTGACTGTCAAGTGAGGCGCAGTTGCCGCAAGAAATCCAGTAATTGCCCCAATTGACTGCGATTCAGTGATGCCCTTTCCTCCCACGGCCGGCAAATGAGCCATGCTGAATTGGTTCAGAAGATCCCGAACTTGGTGCACAAGCTCTTGATCGTTTGCAGGAAGGGGAAAACCAGATGCCCCGTCCACGCAAGCCTCGATTGCATTCGCCGCAGCCTGCGCCTCAGCCTGCGATTTGTTAAATGCAATCTTTTGCTGCATTTCATCAATTAGCATCGCGGCAAAGGCAGACACCGAGACTATCGCAAATAGAGATTCCGACTGATCGAAATCCAATTTGTAATCGTGCGTTGAAGGATTTCGCCACTGCGATCGATAATTGGAAAGTTGCTCCAACACACGCCGCCTAAGTATTTGATTGCCCTCCAAATACTTTTCTATTTGATACGGTTTCTTATTTTCTGGATCATTGCCGGTAAGAACTCGATAGACCTCTTTGACACTCCCTTCAAAAGCTTGATTGGACCGATAAATTGCATCGGTGAATGCCGTATCGTCACCCGTATTTTCTCCGCGAGAGTAATGCGCGAAGGCAGTCTCGATGTGAAGAAGGACGGCTTTAAGACCTGGCGAATGATCCCCTTCATCAGTAGCATCGACCTTGCTGCGAAGCACCTTTATCAAATCCATTTCAGCCCCTTTTGCCGACCATTCTTTTTTATAATGTATAAGAAGCGCGTGCGGCGTACGCCTTGGTCGCTCGCGTTTGCTTACGACAAAAAATCAAAATTCGTTTGCGTTTACTCCCATCTACGCGCCTAGCGATTTGGCTCCAGTGTTACGCGCATCGGCCAGCAACATTGCCTTACGAGCAGTACCCCACGACTCATTTTCATAATCATGCAGTGTATCCAGGTCTTCACACAAAAAAGCACAGTTTTCAGCTGTGAAATCGGTAATTATTGAAAGCTTTGAAGAAAATTTGTCGTATCTGAGTTTGGCTAACTCGAATACATCCTCAAGAGTTTTTGCACGATACTCGCCGCAAGAGAGGCGCATGACATCAAATATTATTTGATCGAAGTAGTCGTGGGCGTTTTCGACTAGCGTATGAATATAGGATGGCCTCTTTCCAGAGTGAACCAGCATGTTTCGCGTTCTGTATATTCGACGAATTTGCCATTCCACCTTCATCCTATGCGTTTCCAAAGCCGCCTGCAATGACTTGGGCGAAGCAAGCATTTCGCTCAGATGCCAAGCGCGATATCGCAATAGTTGAAAATCCTTAAGCTCGCCATAAAGCTCAGAGCGAAGCTCCGCATTACCTTTTACCGCCAACAGGGCGACTGCTTTAGAAACGGCGCTTACCCCCACGACGTCGGGTACTTTATTGAGCAACCGCTTCGAATACCATCGCCTCCAAGTAATCAGGTCGTGGACAAACCGTTGAACTAGGCGTTGAATATACGCCCCCATCAAGAACGGCGTCATTTGACTCAGAACATTGGCAATTTTTGCCCCATTTGTGGCCGATGGGATAAGGGTTTCCAATGCGGTCCAAAGGGTCACTAACTGGTTGTCAATGACATCACTCGAGACACAAATTCCATGGAGATCGGCAACTCGATCAAATCTTGATTTGCTTGCACCTTTAATGGCAAAATTTCGAATAAGACGATTGAGTTCCTTCGAGGCCTTGTCGGTGCGAAAATCGTAAGGCTTCTCCATTGCCCCCTTCGTGTGCACCGTTGCAATCGGCTTCGGCAAGCAGCACTGCTTAACAATTGCCGTGTCTCGCCAAGTGATCT
Source organism: Variovorax sp. GW823-FHT04F07 (assembly GCF_058795995.1). NCBI lineage: Bacteria > Pseudomonadati > Pseudomonadota > Betaproteobacteria > Burkholderiales > Comamonadaceae > Variovorax > Variovorax sp. GW823-FHT04F07. The sequence goes on along the minus strand of NZ_JBXAIG010000002.1, from coordinate 1,314,266 downwards.
TTTGCGTGTGATGAAAGAGCGTGTAAAGGTCACTCAATCGATCAAGTTTTCCGGCCGCACTCTCTTGAGCAGAAAACACATCGAGTGCAGGTACGGCGTTCAGGCGGACATAGCACTCACCTGGTCCGAGCGCGAAGCTAGGAGTTTCCGACTGTACCGCTACTATGTCTGCCGGAAGATCATAAATGATCTCCAAGTCAAAAGCCCTAGAAGACTCTTCGACGGTCTTGATGAGGTCGCTTACAACAAAGTAGACATCGCATCGATGACCATATGGATAAATGCTGTCCAAAAAATCATCTATTTGATTGCTGCTGGTTATAGGATCGCCACCGTTTGAAAAGAAAAAGGAGTTAGTCTTCAACTGCAGACTCTTCTTGCTCACGCCCATATTTATCAATGTCGTAACCATGGTGCGCAGCGCCGCATCGATCTTTTTCTTTTCAACAGTTCGCACGCTAGCGGCCAGCTGATCGAAACACTCGTGAAGATATCGAAATGGACCCAGCGTATTTCGCAGGGCGCGAAGTAGACGTTTTCGTTCCTGAAGCTTCGTTTCTTCGTCGAATTTAACGTAGCGCTCAATTGGAAGATCGAGCAATTTTTTGGCGATTGCATCGTGTTGAACGCTCCAAATCAGCTCTTCCAAGATGGGCTTCAGGTTCGCCGAATCGATCAATTCATCTTCAATGTTTTCGATGACAGCGAGGGCCTCTTCGCATAAATATGGCGCATTGAGCGACATCGGTTTATGCGTATCCAACGTGAAGTCCCACACTAGCTCATCTAAACGTTGGGCGAAGAAAAGCAACCCTTCAATTTCAGGCGTAATAGTCCATTTCGAAAGATATTTGAATTTCATATGGCCCCACTGGTAACTAATAGTAGCGGAGCTCACGCCGCGTAGGGGCGCTTAAGTCTTAGTTGTTACCCACTTGACTCGCTATGAACAAGAGCACACGGAACGGGGCTCATGACTGACTGCGCGAACCGTCCTTGCACGTGAGGGCCTCGCGTTGGGTAGAGGGTGCCCCCTCAATGCTGACCGGCCCTTGCCCGCCTTTCGACAGTGCCGCTGGCCACCTTAACGTGCAACGCCAGCACCCCGCCCCGACAACGTCAAGCTGGCGTCGCTGGGATGGGGCGCTAAGCGCATCGCCAGTGAACTGGGTTGCAGCCGCAACACGGTGCGGCGATACCTGCGCCAAGGCGGCTGGAAGCCGTACGAGGCGGCGCCGAGAGCCGGCCGTCTGGATGTGCACGCCGAGTGGCTCGCCACCCAGTTCCGCCAGCACCGGGGCAACTGCGACGTTCTTCGCCAGGAGTTGTTGCGCGAGCACGGTGTTACTGTGAGCCTGCGAACCGTGGAGCGAGCCGTGGTGCACCTGCGCCGCGAGGTCCTCGCGCAGAGCGTGGCCACCGTGCGTTACGAGACGCCGCCAGGCCAGCAGCTGCAGATCGACTTCGGCACGGTACGCGTGCCGGTGGACGGCGAGCCGATGAAGATCTACCTGTTCGTCGCGACGCTGGGCTACTCGCGGCGAACGTTCGTGATGATGTTCCTGCACGAGCGCCAATCGGCTTGGTTGGAAGGACTGGAAGGCGCGTTCCGGCACTTCGGCGGCACCACGCGCGAGGTGCTGGTGGACAGCCACACGCTGGATGCCTCAAGCGGTCCCTCATCTTTCGCACCGCGGCGCTCGGCCTTAGGGAAGTGGGGCGTGTTTTTCATTCAATTTTGAGCCAATTCTTGAATGAATTTCCATGAACTATTGACCCGCCCCATTGCCGTCTATTACGAGGGCCTGCACATCAATTCCCAGGTTCTGCTTGGGTGGAAAACGTGGGTCAGCTCTCGGTGAATTTCGGCTGAGATAGAGGGCGGCGCTTGATTGCCAACGACTTCAAGAGGTCCTTCTCAATAAGACACTCGGAGGCCAAGGATTCGATGGCTCACCTTCTATCACCCTAGAAAAGTTCCCACTGGGCCAATGAAGCGTGCGTAGCCAGATCAGCGGTCCATGCGAGTCGCTGGAGATCCAGGCGTGGTGTGAGGGCGGCCCCGACCCTGCGACGCCGATGGCTCAGCCCTCGCTAGACTCAACATAGCGTCCACAGGTAGGCATCTACGGCGGTAACCAATAGCGGAATTTGATGCGTGCGTGCTAAGGACGGTTTCTAGAACCGAAGGGGGCGCGGCATCTCCCTCAAAGGCGTTGTTGGCGCACCTGCGCATTTTCAGTGGCGCGAAATCGGCACAGCCGAATGTTCAGTGGCGCGTGGCTCGAACTTGCCTTGGCGCATCAAGAATATAGCCTTTAAAAATCAATGAGTTACGACGCAGTGGCTGCGCATATCCAGTGTCGTTCCGCAAACACCGGGTGGCCGGGTGCCTTCGGCCGGGAAGTTTTGAGATATTTTGCCCGGGCAAAATAAGGCCATGCCCATGTCGCCGATGCACGGAGGTCGCGCGCGCAGATTGCTTTTTTGTAATCCGGGTGATCGGCGGTGGACGGGCTTGGCTTCCTAGAGTCGCGGCATCCCGGCAACCTCCAAGGACACCATGACACACACCTTCCGCAACACCGTTTTCGCCGCAGGAGCCGCACTGGCCGCTGCCGGCGCCTTTGCCTCGGGCACCCATGCCGGTGGCCACGGCCACGATGCCGAGGCCGCCGTCGGCAAGCCTGGCGTGGCCGCCAAGGTGACGCGCACGGTCCAGGTCGACATGACGGACTCGATGCGCTTCACGCCGGCGGACATCAAGGTCCAGCAGGGCGAGACGGTGCGCTTCGTCGTCAAGAACTCCGGCGTCCTGAAGCACGAGCTCGTGCTCGGGACCGAGAAGGCGCTGCTGGCGCACTACGAGGCCATGAAGAAGAACCCCGAGATGGAGCACGCCGATCCGAACATGGTCACGCTGGCCGCGGGCAAGACCGGCGAGATCGTCTGGCAGTTCACCCAGGCCGGCAAGGTCGACTTCGGCTGCCTGCAGCCGGGCCACTACGACGCCGGAATGAAGGGCGCGGTGCTGGTGGGCAAGGCCGGCAAGTGAGCGTCCTGCGCACGCGTCTTTCACGCGCCGGCCGCCATGCCGGCGCTTTTTCTTCCAGGGTATCGCGCGACAGGGCTTGACCTTCACATCGTGTCAACCTGGACACTGATCGCTTCCCCCTCAAGGGCTTCCCCCTTTCCTGTCGGAGAACGCGAATGAACGACACGTCCACCAGGCACGCAGGACACCCCCACGGTCATCACGACCACCACGATCACCACGCATCGCACGGGCATGCGCCCGCGGGCCCTGCGCAGCCCGCCGCGCAAGGCACGGTCTACACCTGCCCCATGCACCCGGAGATCCGGCAGGACCACCCCGGCAACTGCCCCAAGTGCGGCATGACGCTGGAGCCCGAGATGCCGACCCTCGACGAGGGCGAAGACCCCGAGCTGAAAGACTTCAAGCGGCGCTTCTTCTGGACGCTGCCGCTCAGCGTTGTCGTCACCGTGCTCGCCATGGCCGGCCACCGCCTGCAGTGGTTCGAGATGGGCACGCAAAGCTGGATCGAGCTCGTGCTCACTGTTCCCATCGTGCTGTGGGCCGGCTGGCCGTTCTTTGTGCGCGCGGTGCAGTCGGTGGCGAACCGCAGCCCGAACATGTGGACCCTGATCGGTCTGGGCACGGCCGCCGCCTTTGTCTACAGCGTCGTGGCCACGGTGGCCCCCGGCGTGTTTCCCGCATCGTTCGTGTCGATGGGGCGCGTGTCGGTCTACTTCGAAGCGGCGGCGGTGATCATTTCGCTCACCCTGCTGGGCCAGATCCTCGAGCTCAAGGCGCGCTCGCAGACCTCCGCGGCCATCAAGTCGCTGCTGGGGCTCGCGCCCAAGACGGCGCGCCGGATCGGCGCCGACGGCACCGAGGAAGACGTGCCCATCGGCCACGTGCATGTGGGCGACAAGCTGCGCGTGCGCCCCGGTGAGAAGGTGCCGGTGGACGGCGTGGTGATCGAAGGCGGCAGCGCGGTCGACGAGTCGATGCTCACCGGCGAGCCGCTGCCCGTGACCAAGCGCGTGGGCGACAAGCTCATCGGCGCGACGCTCAATACCAACGGCGCCCTCGTCATGCAGTCGGAAAAGGTCGGCTCGCAGACCGTGCTCGCGAGCATCGTGCAGATGGTCGCGCAGGCCCAGCGCTCGCGCGCGCCGATGCAACGGATGGCCGACCAGGTCGCCGGCTACTTCGTGATGACGGTGATCGCCATCGCGGTGCTGACCTTCTTCGCCTGGGGCTTCTTCGGGCCGCAGCCCAGCTGGGTCTACGGCCTCATCAACGCCGTGGCGGTGCTCATCATTGCCTGCCCCTGTGCGCTCGGCCTTGCGACGCCGATGTCGATCATGGTGGCCACCGGCAAGGCAGCCACGCAGGGCGTGCTGTTCCGTGATGCCGCCGCGATCGAGAACTTCCGCAAGGTCGATGCGCTCATCGTCGACAAGACCGGCACCCTGACCGAAGGTCGGCCGCAGTTCGAGCGCGCGGTGCCTGCGCCGGGCTTCACCGCGGACGAGGTGCTGCGCCTTGCGGCCAGCCTGGACCAGGGCAGCGAGCACCCGCTGGCCGACGCCATCGTGCGGGCGGCGCGCGAGCGCCAGCTGGCGCTGGACACGCCCGAGGGTTTCGAATCCAGCAGCGGCATCGGCGTGAGCGGCGCCGTGGCCGGCCGGAAGCTGGCGCTGGGCAACACGGTGCTCATGGAACAGCTGCGCGTGCGGGTCGACGCACTCAAGCCGCAGGCCGAGGCGCTGCGGGCCGAGGGCGCGAGTGTCATGTTCCTGGCGGTGGACGGCCAGGCGGCCGGCCTGCTCGCGGTGTCGGACCCGATCAAGCCCACCACGCTGGAGGCGCTGGCCGCGCTCAAGGCCTCGGGCCTGCGCGTCATCATGGCCACCGGCGACGGGCTGACCACGGCCCGGGCCGTCGCCGCGAAGCTGGGCATCGACGAGGTGCACGGCGAAGTGAAGCCCGCCGACAAGCTCGCGCTGGTCGACAAACTGCAGCGCGAAGGCCGCATCGTCGCGATGGCCGGCGACGGCATCAACGACGCGCCCGCGCTCGCCAAGGCCGACGTCGGCGTGGCGATGGGCACCGGCACCGATGTGGCGATGAACAGCGCCCAGGTGACGCTGGTCAAGGGCGACCTGCGCGGCATTGCACAGGCGCGCGTCATCTCCGAGCAGACCATCGCCAACATGAAGCAGAACCTCGGCTTCGCCTTCCTCTACAACGCGCTGGGCGTGCCGCTGGCCGCGGGCGTGCTGTTCCCGTTCACGGGCTGGCTGCTGTCGCCGATGATCGCGGCGCTGGCCATGAGCCTGAGCTCGGCCTCGGTGATCACCAATGCCTTGCGCCTGCGTGGCGCTACCTGGCGCGAGGCTTGAGAAGGCCCGCCAGGGCCTTCTGGTCTTCGGCCAGCTGGATGCGCATGAGCTGGAGCACGCGCACCGCCAGGCCGGACAGCGGCTGTCCCGGCGGCAGCACCAGCGTGCCCGCGAAGGACACCTCCAGCGACAGCGGGCGCACGGCCAGTCCGCGCTGCGCGTACTCCAGCGCGGTGACCGGGTTGACAACGCCGATGCCCATGCCGCTCAGGGCCATCTCGCACACGCTGGCCGCGTACGGGGTCTCGACCAGCACGCTCAACGCGACGTTGCAGTCCGCCAGGGCCCGCTCCAGGCGGCGCCGGGACGCGTCTTCCGGGTTGAGCGCGAGGAAGGGCTCTTCGGCGAGTTGATGCGGCTGGATGGTCCTGGCGCGGGCCAGCCGGTGTTTGGCATGCATCACCACCACGCCCGGAAAGCGCGCGAATTCGGAGTGCTCCAGGCCCGTCGTCGGCATCTCGTCGGCCATCAGCCCGAAGTCGACCTGGCGCCCCAGCACGGCCTCGTGCACCTCCCGCGAACTGAGCACCTGCAGCGAAATCTGCGGGCGGGCGTCGGCATCGCCGCGCTCGGCCACCAGCCGCGACAGCACCCGCGGCACGAAGCTCAGGCCGAAGGCCGGGTACACCGCCATGCGCAGCGTGTTGACGCCGAAGCGCTTGAGGCTGCGCATGCGGTGCTCGATGCTGCTCAGGCCCACGAAGACGCGCTCGACCTCGGCCAGCAAGGCCTGCGCTTCGGGCGTGGGGTGCAGGCGGCCGCGCAGCCGGCGGAACAGGGGAAAGCCCGCGGCTTCCTCCAGCCTGCGCAGCGACTGGCTGATGGCCGGCTGCGTCACGCCCAGCAGCGCGGCCGCCTTGCTCGCGGAGCCCACGGACATCACGGAACGGAACACCTCGATCTCTCGGAGCAACATATAACAACCGCTTATGGAGAAAGAATTTCGGGCGCGATCCGGATTATCTCCAGCGTCCTAGAGTTGGTGTCTTCAGCCACTCCCCGAAAGACGCGAGATGAACCTTCGAACAGCGCTTGCAGTGACGGTCCTGGCGTGTGCGGCGCCCGCATGGGCGCACGACTTTTCCAGCGACGTCGCCAGGTTCCAGACCCTCGCGGCCACCCGCAAGCCCGACAGCCCGCAGGCGGTGGCCGCCAAGCTGGCGCTGGAGCGGGCGCAGGGCGAGATGGAGCAGTCGGACGTGAAGATGCTGCTGCGCATCCGTTCGATGACCAACGCCGGCCTGCGTGCCCTCGGCGAGCAGCCGGCCTTGCTCACCAGCGAGTACAAGCGCCTGGAGGCAGCGCTGGCCAACCCGAAGACCCAGGACCCGGCCCGGATCGCCACCGCCCGCGAAACCTTCACCCGCCTGGGCGTGGAGATGAAGGTCTACACCGATCTCGAAACCATGGCCGTCGAGCAGATGAAGCATGCGCTGCAGCTCATCGAATCGGCCCCCGCGAACTGACTTCCATCGTGAACCCATCCATTTCCCATCCCGGCACGTCCCCTGCGGACGCCGCCTTCGCCAGCCTGGTGCCGCCGGTGTGGCGCGCCTCCACGGTCGTGTTCGACTCGCTCGACGATTTCGTGCATCGCCGCACCCGCCTGCCGGACGGCTTCAGCTACGGCACGACGGGCACGCCGACGCAGCGCGCCCTCGAGGCGCGCATCGCCGAGCTGGACGGCGCCGCGCACGGCATCGTCTTTCCTTCCGGACAGGCGGCCATCTGCGGCGTGCTGCTCGCACTGCTCAAGCAGGGCGACCACCTCTTGATGACCGATGCCGCCTACGGCCTGGCCAAGTCCTTCGCCGTCGAACGGCTGCAGGCGCTGGGCATCGAGGTCGAGTTCTATGCGCCGCGCATCGGCGCGGGCATCGAGCGCCTCGTGCGCCCGAACACGCGGCTCATCTGGCTGGAGTCGCCCGGCACGGTGACGATGGAAGTCGAGGACGTGCCGGCGATCACCGCCGTGGCGCGGGCCCGTGGCGTGCTGACCGCCATCGACAACACCTGGGCCAGCCCGCTGGGCTTTGCCGCGCTGGCGCACGGCGTCGACCTGTGCGTTCACGCATGCACGAAGTACATGGGCGGGCATTCGGACGTGCTGATGGGCAGCGTCACCACCCAGGACGAAGGCCTGTACCGGTCCTTGCGCAGCCTCCAGTCGCTGATGGGGCTGGCCGTGAGCCCGGAGGACTGCTTCCTCGTGGCTCGCGGCCTGGACACGATGCAGGTGCGCATGGAGCGCCAGGCCGCCAGCGCGCGCCTGATCGCCGGGCAACTCGCCGCGCACCGCCTCGTGCGCCGCATGCTCTTTCCGGCGCTGCCCGGCGCGCCGGACCATGCGCTGTGGGCGCGCGATTTCGCGCAGCCCGGCTGCGTGATGTCGCTGCAGCTCGTGGACTGCCCCTACGACGCCTACCGGGCGCTGTTCGCCGGCCTGAAGCGCTTTGCCATCGGCGCCAGCTGGGGCGGCGTGCGCAGCATCGCGGCCTTCTACCCGGCGGAAGAACTCGCCAGGCGCAATTTCTGCGACGTCGAAGGGCCGGTCATCCGCCTGTCGATCGGCCTGGACGACCCCCAGGCCCTGCACGACGAGCTGCTGGGCGCGCTGGACGCCTGCGCCACGCGTTTCGATCTCTGATCCCCGACACCTGGAGCCCGCGATGACTTTCAAGCCGACCCTTCACGCCGCGTTGACCCGTTCCTTCCTCGCCATGGCCGGCTTCGCGCTGTGCGCCGGCGTTGCCGCGCAGACCGCATCGCCGCTGGACGGCACGCTCAAGAAGATCAAGGACACCGGGGCGATCACGGTGGCCACGCGCGGCGCCTCGATCCCGTTCAACTACCTGGACGACCACAACAAGCAGGCCGGCTTCGCCTGGGAAATTTCGCAGCGCGTGGTCGCCCAGGTGAAGAAGGACCTGCAGCTCGCCCGGCTGGAGGTCAAGACCCTGGAAGTCACGCCGCAGACGCGCATCCCGCTGGTGGCCAACCAGACGGTCGACCTGGAGTGCAGCTCGACCACCAACAACGCCGAGCGGCAGAACCAGGTGTCGTTCTCGACGACCTTCTTCGTCGTGGGCGCGCGGCTGCTGGTGCGCAAGAACTCCGGCATCAAGCACTGGGCCGACCTCGTGGGCAAGAACGTCGTGGTCAGCGCGGGCACCACGGCGGAGCGCATGCTGCGGCAGCTCAACGAAAAGAACAAGTGGGGCATCCAGATCATCCTGGCCAAGGACATCAACGAGAACTTCCTGACCGTGGAGACGGGGCGCGCGGTGGCCGCGACGCAGGACGACATCATTCTGTTCAGCAACATCGCCCGCGCCAGGAACCCAGCGGACTGGGAGGTGGTCGGCGTGCCGCAGCAGAAGGAGGCCTATGGCTGCATGCTGCGCAAGGGCGACGCGGCGTTCAAGAAACTCGTGGACGGCGTGATCACCGGGATGATGCGATCGGGCGAGTTCACCGCGTTGTACGAGAAGTACTTCCTCAAGCCCATCGCGGTGAAGGGCAGCGTGACGGTCAACTTCCCGATGTCGCCCGACATGCAGGAGCTCGTGCGCCATCCGAGCGACCAGCCGCTGTAAGGCGCGGACGCGGCCACCCCTTCACGAACCGAACCGCCTCCCGGCACCCTTCGCGATGCACTACACCTGGGATTGGTTGATCTTCTTCAAACCCTCGGTCACGGGGGAGGGCCTGTACGGCCTGATGCTGGTGCGCGGGTTGCTGTGGACGGTCGCGCTGTCGCTGCTGGCCTGGACGCTGGCATTGGGCCTGGGCCTGATCGCCGGCGTGGCCCGCACGCTGCCCCACCGGACGGCGCGCACGCTGTCGGCGGTGTACATCCACTGCTTTCGCAACACGCCGCTGCTGGTGCAGCTGTTTCTCTGGTACTTCGTGGTGCCCGAGCTGTTGCCGACCGCCTGGGGCCATGCGATCAAGCAGATGAACCCGACCGCGAACCAGTTCCTCACCGTGCTGGTGGGCCTCACGCTCTACACGGCGGCGAAGGCGGCCGAGCAGGTGCGCGCGGGCATCGAGTCGGTGCCGCGCAGCCAGAAGCAGGCGGCCATGGCGATGGGCCTGGGAACCGTGGCGGCCTATCGCTACGTGATCCTGCCGCAGGCCCTGCGCATCGTCATCCCGCCGCTGACGTCCGACTTCCTGAACGTGTTCAAGAACTCGGCCGTCGCGCTGACGATCGGGCTCATGGAGCTCACCGGGCAGACGCGCCAGCTCAGCGAGTTCAGCGCCCATCCCTTCGAGGCCTTCATCGTGGCGACGCTCATCTACATGGCGATCACCTACGGCGTGATCGTGCTGATGCGCCGCATCGAGCGCCGGGTGCGCGTGCCCGGTCTGCTGGGCGCCGCGTGATGGGCTACGACTTCGATTGGGTCGCCCTGCAGCGCGCCTGGCCCTACCTGCTGCAGGGCCTGCAGATGACCGCCTTGCTGGTGGCGGCCTCCATGGCCGCGGGCATCGGCCTGGGAACCTTGCTGGCGATCACGCGGATCTTCGCGCCCCGGCCGGTGGCGGCGCTCGTGGCGGGGTACGTGAACCTGTTCCGCTCGATCCCGCTGATCCTCACGATCCTGTGGATCTACTTCCTGATGCCGGTGGTGCTGCGCGCCGTGACCGGCGACCCGAACCTCGGCGTCGGGCCGATCTACGCCGCGCTCGTAGCGTTCGTGCTCGCGGAGTCCGCGTACTACTGCGAGATCATCCGCGCCGGCATCGGCAGCGTGCGCGCCGGCCAGATGCAGGCGGCGCAGTCGCTGGGGATGTCGCCGGGGCAGGCCCTGCGGCACGTGATCCTGCCGCAGGCATTTCGCAACATGACGCCCTCGCTCATCAACCAGACCATCGCGCTGCTCAAGGACACCTCGCTGGTCTACGTGATCAGCCTGAACGACTTTCTCGGCGCCGCCAGCAAGGTGGGACAACGCGACGGGCGCGTGGTCGAGGTCTACATTCTGGTCGCCGTCGTCTACCTGGTGCTGTGCACGGCGGGCGCCTGGTGGGTCACATGGCTGCAGCGGCGCCGCACGGCGGCGGCGACCTGAGGCTTTCTCAGAACTTGGCGCGCAAGGTCAGCTGCACCTCGCGCCCCGGTCCCGGCAGGATCAGGTTGTCCACGCTGCCGTGGGCCGACACGTAGTACTTGCGGTTCGCGATGTTCTTCAGGTTCAGCGCGATCTCGTAGCGCTCGGTCTTGTAGTTGGCCGCGAGGTCGGCGGTCAGGTACGAGGGCAGCGTGACGAGGTTGCTCAGCGAGGCATAGCGCGCGCTGACGTAGTTCAGGCCGCCGCCGGCGCTGAAGCCGTGGCCGAGGTCCTTCATGGCCCACACGAAGGCCGAGTGGCGCGGCGTGAGCGCGGCGGTCTTGCCCTGCACCGGGATCGCGGCGCCCACGGGCAGCTGCAGCGAGCTCACGGTGGCGAGCGACTTGGTCATCTTCGCGTCGAGGTAGGCATAGCCCGCGCTCACGTCCCAGCGGCCCGGCAGGCGGCCGTTGAGCGCGAGTTCCAGGCCGTTGGTGCGCTGCGTGCCGACGTTGATCTGGCGGCGCGGGTTGTTCGGATCGGTGTTCTTGATGCCCGAGCGCTCCAGGTTGAACAGCGCGGTCGTGAGGTTCAGGCCGCCGTCGAGCAGGTCGAACTTGGCGCCGATTTCCTTGTTGACGGTGATCTCGGGCGCGTTGTCGATGTTGCCGGTGGACAGCGCGAAGTTCTCGCCCGAGGGCTGGAACGAGCGGCTGTACGACACGTAGTACGACTGCACCGTGTCGGGCTGCCACACCACGCCGGCGCGCGGGCTGAACTTGCGGTCGGTGCGTTCCAGCGGCGCGAGCTTGCGCTCGAAGCTGGTGTCCTGCTTGAACACGTCGTAGCGCCCGCCGATCAACGCCTTCCAGTGCGGCGCCAGCGTGATCTGGTCCTGGACGTACACGGCCGCGGTCTTGAACTCGCTGTTGCTCGGGATCGCGCCGTCGGCGAGATAGGTGGCCAGCGGGATCGGCAGCGGGTCCGCCACCGGGCTGAACAGGTTCACGCGCTGCGCTCCTGTGGCGGAAGACACGCTGAACAGCCGCTTGCGCTGCACGCCGAACTCGGCGCCGACCAGCCACTCCTGCTTGAAGCCGCCGAGGTCGTTGCGCCAGGTCAGGTCGGTCTGGTTGAACCAGCCGCTCTCGTCGCGGTCGACGATGCCGCGCGTGCGGCCCACCGTCAGGCGCACCGGGTCGGTGGTGCCGCTGGGCAGCGTGTTGTTGCGGTCCAGGTGGTAGCTCGAATAGCGCGTGGTGTTGCGCAGGCTCAGCGCGTCGCTGAAGCGATGGTTCAGCGTGGCGGTGAAGGTCTGCACCTTGCTGGTCACGGTGTCGTCGCGCTTGCCGTGCGCCGAGCCGTAGTAGGCGCCGATGGGCACGTCGACCGGGCGGCCGTTGAGCGCCGGAATGCCGAAGTCGGTGAGGCGCTGGTCGCGCAGGTTGGTGTACTGCAGCAGCAGGTCGGTCTGCGGGCTGAACTTGATCGCCAGCGAGGGCGCGATGTTGTGGCGGTCGGTGAACTGCTGGTCGCGGTAGCTGTCCGACTGCTCGCCCGCCACGTTCAGGCGAAAAGCCATGTTCTCGCCGATGGGCGTGTTCAGGTCGATCGTGCTGCGCGTGTAGTGGTGGCTGCCCAGGCCCAGCGAGACCTCGCCGAAGCGGCGCTCGAACACGGGCTTCTTGGTCACGCGGTTGATCAGGCCGCCCGAGGAGCCGCGGCCGTAGAGCACGGCGGCCGGGCCCTTGAGCACTTCGATGCGCTCGGTGTCCGAGAGGTCGCGGAAGTACAGCGCGTCGTCGCGCACGCCATCCACGAACCAGTCGGAGATGCCGCTGAAGCCGCGGATCACGACCTGGTCGCGCTGGCCGTCGCCGTGGTTGAAGCTCACGCCCGGCACGTTGCGCAGGGCGTCCTGCATCGACACGGCGCCCTGGTCGCGCAGCAGCTGTTCGGGCAGCACATTGACGGCCTGCGGCACGTCGCGCAGCGGCGCGCTGCCCTTGGTGGCGGTGCTGGCGGCGGCGGGGGCGTAGCCCTTGTCGTCCTCGGCGCTGACGGTGACTTCCTTCAGCGTCGTGGCGGCAGTCTGTGCCAGCGCGACGCCCGACAGCGACGCGAGGGCGGCGCCGGCCAGCAGCGAAAGGGGCCACAGCGGGCGCGAGGGGGTGGCGGTGCGGGTGGCGGTGCGGGAGGAGGGCTTCATGTTGTCCGGTTGTGCTTGTTCTTGGAGGGCGGCGCCGCGCAGGCGCAGCCGTACGCGACAACGCCCTTCGTCGCGAGAGACGAAGGGCGTTGTCGTGCCCTGCCTTGAACTGGAAATGTCTGGGTGAGGCAATGGCGCAGCGCGGACGGAAGAAGCTCCGTGGCGGGACGCCATGACGGCCGCTGGACGCGGCGGGCTGAATTCTAAAGAGCTAAATGCGAGGCGTTTGCATTTGTGGCGAGGATGCGACGCGGGGCCGCCCGCCCGCCGCTCACAGCTGGTCGGTCGGCACGAACCACGAGAACAGCAGCAGCTGCAGGCGCGTGAGCATGCTGGAGTCGGGCTCGCTGTCGAGCACTTCGTTGTGCACGTCGCCGGTGCCGATCCATTGCACGTTCTGGCCGTCGGGCTTGAGCACGACGCGGTACACGCCTTCCATGTCGTCCAGCTGGTAGGCGAAGAGCAGCGCCTGCGTGAGCTCGAAGCTGCGCACGCGCACGCCGAACTCGGTGTTCAGCAGGGCCGAGCGCGGGTCGAGGTTCATCGAGCCCAGCAGCACCCACTGGCGGTCGACCAGCGCCAGCTTGGCGTGCAGGCGCCCGCGCGCCTTCTTGAGCAGGCTGCGGAACTGGCCGCTGCGCTTGAGCTGCTGCGTGCTCACCTCGTACAGGTTCACGCCCAGCTTGAGCATGTCGACGCGGTAGCGGTTGTAGTTGATGTTCACCAGCGGCTCGTCGCTGTCGGCCAGCGAGTTGGTGACCACGGTGATGCTCAGGCCGTGGTCGCGGCCCATGCGGATGCGCTCCATGCCCTCGTCGCCGGGAATGAAGTAGGGCGAGATCACCACCACGTTCGACTTCGCGGCGCCCAGCATCTCGTGGAAGCGCTGCGCCAGCGACTCCTGCGGGCGCGCCATCGTGCCCAGGGCCTTGTTCGGACTGTCGGCGGTGGCGGCGGCTTCGGCGCGGATCCAGCGCGTCTCGCCGATGTTGTCCAGCTGCGCGCCCAGCGGCAGGTCGCCCAGCAGGTCGGTGGCGGCCAGCGGGTCGGGCAGGGGCGCAAAGGCGGGCGAGGTCGCGGCGTCGAAGGCGGCCTTGAGCTCGTCGGGCGTGAGCGTCGTGCCGGCCATGCGCTGCAGCGGGTAGACCACGTCGCTGTTCCAGTAGGTGTCGAAGATCCCGGCCGACTGCGGCACCACCGGGCCGGCCAGCAGCAGCTCGAAGTCGATGAAGTTGGCGCTCTCGCTGCGCAAAAAATACTCGTCCGCGAGGTTGCGCCCGCCGGCGATGGCCATGGCCCCGTCGGCGATGAACAGCTTGTTGTGCATGCGGTGGTTGAGCCGCCTGAAATCGCCGAAGAACTCGAGCCAGCGCAGCGACGAATGGTCGCGCGCGTTCACGAAGGGGTTGAACAGCCGCACCTGCGCGTTGGGCTCTGCGGCCAGCCCGAGCAGCAGGCGGTCCATGCCGGCGGTGTAGAAGTCGTCGAGCAGCAGCCGCACGCGCACGCCGCGCCGGGCGGCGTCGCGCAGTTCGCGCAGCAGGAGGCGGCCGGTCTTGTCGTTGCCGAGCTGGTAGGTCTGCACGTCGAGCGAGGCCCGGGCGCGGCGGATGAGCTCCAGCCGCGCATCGAGCGCGAACGAGGCCTCGATCAGCGGCCGCATGCTCGACAGCCCGTCGGGCGGTGAGTCGAGGCTGGCGGCGGCGTGGCCGAGCGGGGTGGCGGACGAAGCGGGAATGGCGATCGAGGGCGGCCCATCGGGCAGGCGCGGCGGCAGGCCGGCGCAGCCGGTGAGCACCAGCACGACCAGCACCAGCGCCGGGCCGCGCAGCGCAGGAAACAACGAGGCGAGGAGCTTGAGCATGGGGCCTGTCAGCGCACGCAAGGGCGTGCGGGCGGCATCGTAGCCCGGCTCGCGACGGCGACCGCGGCGGTTTTGCAACGCTTCGCCCCCGTGTGCTGGAAAACCCGTGGACCGCGACTTTCTTGACAATAGAATACGAATTGTTATCAATAGTGTTCAATGGGCAATAAAAACATGGCAAGAATGAGGGCGCGGCGCAGGGCCGCTTCGGTGCTGGTGGGCTGTCTGGCGATCTACGCGCAGGAGCACGTTCTGGCGCAAACGGGCGGCACGGGGTCGCTGCCCGAAGTGCGCGTCGATGCGAATGCCGAAGCCGAAACCGCCACCTCGCCCGTGATCGGCTACCGCGCGAAGAACGCCGTCACCGCCACCAAGACCGACACGCCGCTGTCGGAAACGCCGCAGTCCGTCACCGTGATCACGCGCGACCAGATGGTCGACCAGGGCGCCAACAACCTGCAGGACGCCCTCAATTACGCGGCGGGCGTGCGCTCCGACGCCTACGGCGTCGACTCGCGCACCGACTCGATCCGCGTGCGCGGCGCCTACCCCGACATCTACCTCGATGGCCTTCGCCAGGCCTACGGCTACTACACCAGCACCACGCGCACCGAGCCCTACACGCTGGAGCGCCTCGAAGTGCTGCGCGGCCCCTCGGGCATGCTGTTCGGCGCGGGCACCGCGGCGGGCGTGGTCAACATGGTCAGCAAGCGGCCGCTGCAGGAGGCCCAGCGCGAGGTGGGCGTGCAGTTCGGCAGCTTCGGCCGCAAGCAGGTGCAGGCCGACCTCACCGGTCCGCTGAACGCCGACGGCTCGCTGTCGTACCGGCTGATCGCATTGCAGCGCAAGTCCGATTCGCAAGTGGACAACGTGCCCGACGACCGCAGCGTGATCGCGCCCTCGCTCACCTGGCGCCCCAACGCGGCGACCTCGCTCACGCTGCAGGGCCTGTGGCAGAAGGACAAGAGCGGCAGCAGCTCGCAGTTCCTGCCGTGGGAAGGCACCTTGCTGCCGAACCCGAACGGCCGCGTGCCCGCCAGCCGCTTCATCGGCGAGGCCGGCGACTACTACAACAGCGAGCGCCAGACCTTCGGCTGGCAGTTCGAGCACAAGTTCAACGACAGCTGGACCGTGCGCCAGAACTTCCGCTACGCGAAGAACGAAAACGACAACCGCTACCACTACGGCGGCGCGTTCAGCGGCTTCGACAGCTGGTCGACCGACCCGATCTTCAAGCGCGTGTTCCCCCGCTACTTCGACAGCCAGCTGACCCGAAACCGCACGCAGACCCTGGACAACCACGTCGAGGGCCACTTCCAGACCGGCGCGCTCCAGCACACGCTGCTCGTGGGCGCGGACTTCGCGCGCCAGCGCGAGAACGTCTGGGGCGGCACCACCGTCGACACCATCGACCTCTATGCGCCGGTGTACGGCCACGTGGACGAACCCGAGCGCGTGGCGCGTCCGCGCACCCGCCAGCGCCAGACCGGCCTGTACCTGCAGGACCAGATCAAGCTCGACAACTGGATCTTCGTGGCCGGCCTGCGTCATGACCGGGCCGTGTCCAGCGCCGCCGGCAGCGACGAGCAAAAGAGCAGCGCCACCACCAAGCGACTGGGCGTGATGTACGCCCATCCCTCGGGCTGGTCGCCGTACCTGAGCTACAGCGAGTCGTTCACGCCGCAGTCGCCGCGCGAAGGCCGCATCTTCTCGCCGCTGCGCGGCGAGCAGTGGGAAGCGGGCGTCAAGTACGAGCCGAAGAATCGCGCCATGGCCTTCAGCGCCGCGGTGTACGACCTGCGCGAGAAGAACCAGATCGTCGAAGAGCAGCCGAAGGTGTTCTCGCAGCGCGGCCTGACCAAGACCCGGGGCGTGGAACTGGAAGCCAAGGGCTCGGTGGGCCCCAACCTCGACCTGATCGCCCACTACAACTACACCGACGCCGACGCGCAGATCGAAGGCCTGCCCAAGCACCAGGCCAGCTTCTGGGCCAAGTACAGGTTCTCGGTGGCCGGCATGAGCGGCTTCTCGGCCGGCGCCGGCGTGCGCGTGATGAGTTCGTTCCGCGACACCCAGTTCGGCACCGGCCCGCGCATCCCCGGTGTGGCGCTGGCCGACCTGGTGTTTGCTTACGATACGGCCCAGTGGCGCTATGCGCTCAACATCAACAACGTGACGGACAAGGTGTACTTCAGCACCTGCCTGTCGCGCGGCGACTGCTGGTACGGTGCGCGACGCAACATCGTGGCGAGCGCCACCTACCGCTTCTAGCCTTTTCTCCACCCAACGACGCACGACGACATGGACAGCCGAAAGATCAAGACCTGGGCCTGGGTGCACAAGTGGAGCAGCCTCGTGTGCACGGTGTTCATGCTGCTGCTGTGCATCACCGGCCTGCCGTTGATCTTCCACCACGAGATCGGCCACCTGCTGGGCACCGAGGTCGAGGCGCCGAAGATGCCGGCGAACACGCCGCGCATCAGCCTGGACAAGGTGGTCGAGATCGGCCGCGCCAAGCACCCCGACCGCGTGGTGCAGTTCGTCTCGCAGCCCGAGGACGACGACGGCCTGTGGTTCGTCACGCTCACGCCCACGCCCGAACCCACCGAAGACTTCAAGTCGGTGGCGGTCGATGCGCGCACCGGCGTCGTGCTGGCGCAGCCGGAGTTCAGCCAGGGCTTCATGTACATCATGTTCAAGCTGCACGTCGACCTGTTCGCCGGGCTGCCGGGCAAGCTGTTCCTGGGCTTCATGGGACTGCTGCTGCTGGTGGCCATCGTCTCGGGTGTGGTGCTGTATTCGCCGTTCATGCGCAAGCTCGACTTCGGTACCGTGCGGCGCGAGAAGCGCCCGCGCCTGAAGTGGCTCGACCTGCACAACCTGCTGGGCATCGTCACGCTGGTGTGGCTGTTCGTAGTGGGCTCCACCGGCATGATCAACACCTGGGCCGACCTGATCATCAAGTACTGGCAGTACGACCAGCTCAGCACGCTGCTCGCGCCCTACAAGAACGAGCCGGTGGTGCCGGTGGCCGAGCGCGGCTCGCTGCAGCGCTCGATGGAAGGTGCGATGCAGAAGGCGCCCGGCATGAAGCTGTCGTTCATCGCCTTCCCGGGCACCTCGTTCTCGAGCCCGCACCACACGACCTTCTTCCTGCGCGGCAACGAGCCCTTCACCTCGAAGCTGCTGCAGCCGGTGTTGGTCGATGCCAAGACGGCGGAGGTGACGGCGGCGCCGAAGATGCCGTGGTACCTCACGGGCCTGCTGGTGTCGCAGCCGCTGCACTTCGGCGACTACGGCGGCATGCCGATGCAGATCCTGTGGGCGCTGCTGGACATCGCGACCATCATCGTGCTGGGCAGCGGGCTGTACCTGTGGCTCAAGCGCGGCAACACCGTGCCGGCACGGACGACCACGACGACTGCGGCGCCCGCCACGGTATCGGGCCCGCAGCCTGACCCGGCACCGGCCATGAAGGTGCAGGCATGACGACGCACCACAAGGCACCGCACCAGTCCTTCTGGCGCATGTGGGGCTGGCCGATCGCGCTGGGGGTGATGACCACCGTCGGCCTCATCACTGCGCTGTTCAGCGACGGCGGCCTCGGCGACATGGTGGCCTGGGTGGGCCTGGGCATTCCGGTGCTCGTGTGCGCCTGGTACGGCTGGCGCCGGTCGCCGCGCACGGGTTCGCGCTAGGCGAAAGGGGCAGGGCACCGACGCAGAATCGGTGCCGATGAATGCCGCACTCTCCTACCCGCTTCGCCTCCTGATCCTGGGCGCTCCGCTGGCCGTGCACGGCCAGCAACCCGCCACGTCGCCGGCTGGCACGCTGCGCGATGTCACCGTTTCGACGCCGCGCGGCACGCTGTCTCCGTTCCTCGTGCCCGGCTCGGTCGACCGCGTCGAAGGCGACGAGATGCGCGACAGCCGGATGCAGGTCAACCTGTCCGAAAGCCTGGGCGCCGTGCCGGGCCTGCAGGTGCAGAACCGCATGAACTACGCGCAGGACCTGCAGCTGTCGGTGCGCGGCTTCGGCGCGCGCTCGACCTTCGGCGTGCGCGGCGTGCGCCTGTACGTCGACGGCATTCCGGCCACCTTGCCCGACGGGCAGGGGCAGACCTCGAACATCGACATCGGCTCGGTCGACCGCGTCGAGGTGCTGCGCGGGCCGTTCTCGGCGCTGTACGGCAATTCGTCGGGCGGCGTGGTGCAGGCGTTCACGGCCTCGGGGGAGGGCGCACCGCGCCTGTCGTATGCGCTGGCGGGCGGCAGCTTCGGCAGCTGGCGCCAGTCGCTGCAGCTGAGCGGCTCGCAGGGCGCGGTCGACTACCTGCTCGGCGCGAGCCACTTTCGCACCGACGGCTGGCGCGAGCAGAGTGCCGCGCGGCGCAACATCGCGAACGGCAAGCTGGGCATCGCGCTGGACAACGGCGACAAGCTCACGCTGGTGTTCAACAGCGTGCGCATCGAGGCGCAAGACCCGCTGGGCCTGACGGCCGAGCAGGTCGCGCAGGCACCGCGCAAGGCGCCGCTGGCGCTGCAGTACGACACGCGCAAGACGGTCGAGCAGACGCAGGTCGGCCTGCGCTACGAGCGGCGCCTCAATGCCGAGCAGGCGCTGCAGTTCATGGTCTATGGCGGCGAGCGCAAGACGGTGCAGTTCCAGTCGATCCCGCCGTCCGCGCAGCAGAGTCCGCTGCACGCGGGCGGCGTGATCGACCTCTCGCGCCAGTACGGCGGCGTCGACCTGCGCTGGACCGCCGCGCTGCAGCTGGCCGACCGGCCCTTCGACCTCGTGGCGGGCCTGGGCTACGACAGCCTGCGCGAGCGCCGCCGCGGCTACGAGAACTACCTGGGCCCGGTGGCCGCGCCGCTGCTGGGCGTGCAGGGGCGCCTGCGCCGCAACGAGCGCAACGAGGTCTGGAACCTCGACCCCTATGCGCAGGCGGCCTGGCGCTTCGCGGAGCGCTGGACGCTCGAGGCCGGCGTGCGTCGCAGCCGTGTGCACTTCGATTCGCACGACCTCTACATCGGTGGTGCCAACCGCGACGACAGCGGCAGCGCGAGCTACAGCAAGACCCTGCCCGTGGCCTCGCTGCGCTACCAGGCCACGCCCGATCTCGCGGTGTACGGCTCGGTCGGCCGGGGCTTCGAGACGCCGACGCTCAACGAGCTGTCGTACCGCCCGGGCGGTGCCAGCGGGCTCAACTTCGGGCTGCGGCCTTCGGTGAACGACAGCCTCGAGGTGGGCGCGAAGGCGCGGCTGGCTGGCGGCCTGCTGACGGCGGCGCTGTTCCACACCCGCACGCGCGACGAGATCGTCACCGCCACCAACAGCGGCGGCCGCGCCACCTTCCAGAACGCGGGGCGCACGCGGCGCAACGGTTTCGAGCTGGGCTGGCAGCACGAAACGGCCGACCACTGGCGCACGCAGGTCGCCTACACCTGGCTGGACGCGACCTACCGCGATGCGTTCTGCTCGCCGTCGCCCTGCGCGGGCGGCAATGCCGTGAACGCGGGCAACCGCATCCCGGGCATCGCGCGGCAATCGCTGTTCGCCTCGCTCGGCTGGGTGCCGCCCGAAGGCTGGCGCGCGGGTGTCGAGATGCGCGCACTGAGCCGCATCCAGGCCAACGACCTGAACACCGCGAGCGCGCACGGCTACGCCGTGGCGGCGCTGTACGCCGGCTACCTGAAGAAGTGGGAGCGCTGGGACTTCAACGCCTTCGCGCGCGTCGACAACCTGTTCGACCGGCGCTACATGGGCTCGGTCATCGTCAACGAAGGCAATGCGCGCTTCTACGAGCCCGCGCCGGGGCGCAACTGGACGGTGGGCCTGAGCGGCGCGTACCGCTTCTGAAGAACGCGCCATGAAATGAAAAGGCCCGCCGCCCCGAGGGGACGGCGGGCCTTGAAACCCGGTAGTCGCAGTGCTTACTTGAGGCCGGCCGCAGCGCGCAGTGCAGCGGCTTGCGTCGTGGCTTCCCAGGTGAACTCGGGCTCTTCGCGGCCGAAGTGGCCGTAGGCGGCGGTCTTCTGGTAGATCGGGCGCAGCAGGTCGAGCATCTGGATGATGCCCTTCGGACGCAGGTCGAAATGCTCGCGCACGAGCTCGGCGATCTTCTCGTCGGGGATCACGCCGGTGCCTTCGGTGTAGACCGTGATGTTCATCGGCTGGGCCACGCCGATGGCGTACGCCACCTGGATCTGGCACTGGCGCGCCAGGCCGGCGGCCACGATGTTCTTGGCCACGTAGCGCGCGGCGTAGGCGGCCGAGCGGTCGACCTTCGACGGGTCCTTGCCCGAGAACGCGCCGCCGCCGTGCGGGCAGGCGCCGCCGTAGGTGTCGACGATGATCTTGCGGCCGGTGAGGCCGCAGTCGCCCTGCGGGCCGCCGATGACGAAGCGGCCGGTCGGGTTGATCAGGTAGCGCGTGTTCTGCAGCCATTCCTTGGGCAGCACGGGCTTGATGATCTCTTCGATGATGGCTTCGTTGAACGAGGCCTTCATCTTGGTCGGCGTTTCGCTCTGGTCGGGGCTGTGTTGCGTGGAGAGCACCACGGTGTCGATGCTGTGGGGCTTGCCGTCCACGTAGCGCATCGTGACCTGGCTCTTGGCGTCGGGGCGCAGGAAGGGCAGGCGGCCGTCCTTGCGCAGCTGGGCCTGGCGCTCCACGAGGCGGTGTGCGTAGTAGATCGGCGCGGGCATCAGCTCGGGCGTCTCGTCGCAGGCGTAGCCGAACATCAGGCCCTGGTCGCCGGCGCCGGTGTTCAGGTGGTCGTCGGAGGCGTGGTCCACGCCCTGGGCGATGTCGTTGGACTGCTTGTCGTAGCAGACCATCACCGCGCAGCCCTTGTAGTCGATGCCGTACTCGGTGTTGTCGTAGCCGATGCGCTTGATCGTGTCGCGCGCGACCTGGATGTAGTCGACGTGCGCGTTGGTCGTGATCTCGCCGGCAAGCACCACGAGGCCGGTGTTGGTCAGCGTTTCGGCGGCGACGCGGCTGCGGGGGTCTTGTTCGAAGATCGCGTCGAGGATCGCGTCCGAGATCTGGTCCGCGACCTTGTCGGGATGGCCTTCGGAAACCGATTCGGAAGTAAAGAGAAAGTCGTTCGCCACTGTGGTCACTCCTTGAAGTTCAATTGGCGCGTTGCCAACTCTGCGGAGCCCTGGCGAACGCTTTAGCAGATGTCGATGAATCGACGGGACACAATCGCATTCGCGCTTGTGGGTGTCGCCCTGCAAGTTGTTCCGTAACTCGGCGACAATTTGCATTCTATTCGAGCCGCGCAATACCATGCGCGCGCGTCCGCCTTTTGACCCTCCCTGACTCTCTCCCCCTCCCCGTTCAATGATCACCCTGTTCCGCCTGCTTGCCC
Source organism: Variovorax sp. GW823-FHT04F07 (assembly GCF_058795995.1). Taxonomy (NCBI): domain Bacteria; kingdom Pseudomonadati; phylum Pseudomonadota; class Betaproteobacteria; order Burkholderiales; family Comamonadaceae; genus Variovorax; species Variovorax sp. GW823-FHT04F07. Next base: position 1,292,322 of record NZ_JBXAIG010000002.1, on the reverse strand, counting down.
GCGTGTCGATGCCGTTGATGCATCGGCTCGGCGCCTTGCTGGGATGGCTGGTCTGGTGGTGTGCGCCGGACTACCGCCGCCGCTTCAAGGCCAATGCCGAGAGCGCCGGCTTCTCGCCCGCGCAGTACCGTCCCGCCATCGCCGCCGCCGGCCACATGGCGTCCGAGCTGCCCTGGCTGTGGCTGCGCCCGCAGGGCGAGAGCGTGCTGACGCGCGTGGTGCGCTGGGAAGGCGTCGAGGCCTTCGAGGCCGCGATGCGTGCGAAAAAGGGCGTGATCCTCGTGGCGCCGCACCTGGGCAGTTGGGAGATGTGCGGCCAGGCCATCGGCGAGCGCTTTCTCCCGGACTTCGGGCCGATCACCGCGCTGTTCCGCCCGGCGCGCAAGAAATGGATGGCCGACCTGATCGCCGCGGGTTCGCGCGACCGGCCCGGCCTGCAGACCCTGCCGACCAACAACACCGGCGTGCGCGGCCTGATCCGCACGCTGCGCAGCGGCGGCTACACCGGCATCCTGCCCGACCAGGTGCCGCCGCTGGGGCAGGGCGTGTGGGCGCCTTTCCTCGGCCGCCCCGCCTACACCATGACCCTGCTTCCCCGTTTGGCCCAACAGACCGGCGCCGCCTGCTTCCTCAGCGTGTGCGAGCGCCTGCCGCGCGGCGCGGGCTACGTGATCCGCTTCGAGCCGATCGTCGGCACCGCGCTCACCGACCCCGAGGCCTCCATCGAAGACGCCGCCGCCGCCATGAACGACGGCATCGGCCGTCTGATCCACAGCCTGCCCGGCCAGTACGTCTGGGACTACGCGCGCTACAAGGAGCCGCGCGGCGAACCCGCTGTGGTGGCCAACGCCGCGGGAGGCGCCGCGCCATGAGCCTCAGCTCCCGACTCGGTATCGGCTTCATGCGCGTGCTGGCCCCGCTGCCCTTGCCGCTCGTGCGCGGCTTCAGCAGGGTTCTCGGCCGCCTGTTGCACACCATCGCCGTGCCGCGGCGGCGCGTGGTCGACCGGAACCTGGCCCTGTGCTTCCCCGGGAAATCGGAGGCCGAGCGCCGCGCCATCGCGCGCGAGACCTTCGTCTTTGTCGCGCAGTCGTGGCTGGACCGCAGCTGGCTGTGGCATGCGCCCGAGAAGGTGGTGAAGAGCCGGCTGAAGATCGTCGGTTCTGCCTCGGAAATCCGCGAGATCGCCGAGGGCGAGGCGCCGATGATCCTGTTCGCGCCGCACTTCTACGGCCTCGACGCCGCGGCCACCGCGCTCACCATGCACACGGCGCGCCCCTCGGCCACGATCTACACGACCCAGCGCGACCCGATGGTCGATGCCTGGATCCGCGAAGGCCGCACACGCTTCGGCGACGTGGCGGCGCTCAACCGGGTGGACGGCATCAAGCCCATCCTCGCGGGGCTGCGCAAGGGCGGCCTGCTGTACCTGCTGCCCGACATGGATTTCGGGCGCGACCAGACCATCTTCGTGCCCTTCTACGGCGTGCAGGCGGCCACCGTGCCGTCGCTGTCGCGCTTCGCGCGCCTGGGCAAGGCCAAGGTGGTGCCGGTGGTGGCGAAGCTCACGCCGGGCGGCTACGAGATTCAGGTGCTGCCGGCGTGGCAGAACTTTCCGACCGACGACGTCGAGGCCGACACGGCGCTCATGAACGAGCGCCTGCAGGGCTACATCGACACGATGCCGTCCCAGTACTACTGGGTGCATCGCCGGTTCAAGACCCGCCCCGAGGGCGAGCCGCCGATCTATTGAAAGCCCCCCGGCTTTTCACTTCGCTTCGCTGCGTGTAACTCCACCCCCCGAGGGGGAGGCGCGGCCCGCCTTGGGGCGGCCCGGCGGCGGCCGCCTCAATTGCGGGCCAGGAAGCCCTCGATCTCGCGCGCGACCAGCTGCGGTTGCTCGTGCACGATCCAGTGGGTGGCGTTCGGCACCTTCTTGACTTCGAGCTGGGGCACGTACTCTTCCAGCCCTTCGAGCAGGCCCGGCAGCAGCGCCGCGTCGTCGAGCGCCCAGAACACGAAGGTCGGCATGGTCACTGTGAGGCGTTCGCGCGGCAGCACCGGAATGCTGTCGATCGACTGGCCTGGCAGTGGCGGCTTCATCGGCGTCACGCGGTACAGGTTGCAGGCGCCCGTGAGGCCCGCGCTCCAGACCTCGCGGTACTGTTGCTTCACCTCTTCGGTGAGCCAGCCGAAGCCGTCCGGGCCGGCCTTCATCAGCAGGAAGAAGGGCCACATGCGCTTGAAGTCGTCGGCCGCGAGCAGGGCTTCGGCGTCGGGGCGCGCCAGGAAGTGCATGTAGGCACTGGCCTGCTGCTGCGCCGGGTTGTTGCGCAGCTCGCGCGTGAAGGTGCCCGGGTGCGGCGAATTGATGATGACCAGCTTGCCGACCTGCTGCGGGAAGGCGTTGGCGTAGCCCCAGGCGAAGGCGCCGCCCCAGTCGTGGGCCACCAGCGCGGCCATGGTGCCGTCGGCGCTCTCGGTGGCCACGAGCTGCTGGATGTCCTGGATCAGCAGGTGGGCCTTGTAGTCGGCCACTTCCGTGGGCGCGCTGGACTTCTCGAAGCCGCGCAGGTTGGGCGCCACGCAGCGGTAGCCGCCGTGGGCCGGGTCCGAGAAGTAGGCGAGCAGCTCGTCCCAGATGAACGCGGCCTCGGGAAAGCCGTGCAGGAACACCATCAGCGGCTGGCCCGGCTTGCCGGCCGCGCGGCAGCTCAGGGTGGTGCCGTTGGGCAGGCTGCGTTGGAAGGTCTCGATCATGCTTCGTGTCTCCTTGGGTTGACTGTCGCTATTGTTTTGATAGTGGACTTCGCAGGCGGGACGCTCGATGCAGCCGGGTCTTCTAGCGCATCAGGCGTCGTCGGCCGGTGGCGGCGCGGGCGCTGGCGCGGCGTCGTCGGGGTGCACCCAGCGCCACAGCAGCTCGGCCGCTTCGCCGACCCCTTGCTTCTTCAGGGCCGAGAACAGTTTGACCTCGCCGCCGCCGGCGTTCAGTCGCGTAATCGACAGCACCTTGGCGGCTTCGGTGCGGGTGAGCTTGTCGGACTTGGTCAGCAGCACGAGGAATTTCAGGCCCTGCTCGACGCGCGGGCGGATCACGTCGAGCAGGATCTCGTCGAGCTCGGTCATGCCGTGGCGCGGATCGCACATCAGGACAACCCCGCGCAGACTTTCGCGCGTCATGAGGTAGTTCCCCATCACGCGCTGCCAGCGCAGCTTGGCTTCCTTCGGCACGGCCGCGTAGCCGTAGCCGGGCAGGTCGGCCAGCACGGCGTCGTCGACCTTCTGCTTGCCGATGCCGAACAGGTTGATGTGCTGCGTGCGGCCCGGCGTCTTCGAGGCGAAGGCCAGCCGTGTCTGCTGCGTCAGGGTGTTGATGGCGGTCGATTTGCCGGCGTTGGATCGGCCGACAAAAGCGATCTCGGGCAGGTCGACCGGGGGCAGGTGCTCCAGCTGCGGAGCGCTGGTCAGGAAGTGGGCGGTGTGCAGCCAACCGAGGGCCACGCGCTCGCGTTCAGCGACCTGCGGGTCCACGGCAGGGGCCGCGCGGGGAGGATAAGCGGCGGACTTGGCGCGCGGGGAGGTCATCAATGGGCTTTCGGAACGGGGCGCCATTGTAGAATCGCGGGGTTTTGCGCCATAAATTCGAAGCCCCCGATATGAAGTTGTTTGCCAATATTCTGCTTGCAGCCCTCATGGGCGTCGCAGCCAGCGCGAGTTTTGCAGCCGATGAGCATGCAGCTGCCCCCGCAGCGGCAGCCGCCAAGCCGGCCAAGCCCGATCCCGCCAAGGGCGACACGCTGTTCAACGCGACGCCGGCCAACAGCCAAAGCTGTGCTTCGTGCCACAACGCGGACGGCAACTCGGCCATCGCAGCCAACCCCAAGCTGGCGCAACAACACCCCGAATACATCCTCAAGCAGCTGCAGGACTTCAAGTCCGGCAAGCGCAAGAGCGCCATCATGAAGCCGCTGGCCTCGGCGCTGTCCGAAGAAGACATGCGCAACATCGCCTGGTTCGTCGGCTCCAAGAAGATCAAGCCGGGCTTCTCGAAGGAGAAGGACACGGTCGCCCTCGGCGAGAAGATCTACCGCGGCGGCATCGGCGATCGCCAGATCCCGGCCTGCGCCGGCTGCCACAGCCCGAACGGTGCCGGCCTCCCGGCCCAGTACCCGCGCCTGGGCGGCCAGCACGCCGACTACACCGTGACCCAGCTCGTGGCCTTCCGCGACAACGTCCGCCTGAACAGCTCGCCCATGAACGGCGTGGCCGCCAAGCTCAACGACCGCGAAATCAAGGCCGTGGCCGACTACATCGCCGGCCTGCGCTGATTTCCGCTGTCGCGCTGTCCAGCGTGAACTAACCGCCGATAAAAATCCCAAACAAAGGGCGGGCCGATCCAGGAGGATGGCCCGCCCTTTTGTTTTTTTCTCCTTTCCTGGTTCCCTTCCGATGACCGTTTCCACCCATGGCCTTCGCGTGCATCGCGGCCCGCAGCTGCTTCGCGCCGCGGTGGAACTGCTGTCGTCGATGCGCTTCGCGATCGCGCTGCTCACGGTCATCTGCATCGCCTCGATCATCGGCACCGTGCTCAAGCAGCATGAGCCGATCAACAACTACATCAACCAGTTCGGGCCCTTCTGGGCCGAGCTGTTCCGCACGGCGCGGCTCGACTCGGTCTACAGCGCCTGGTGGTTCCTGCTGATCCTGCTGTTCCTGGTGATCAGCACGTCGCTGTGCGTCGCGCGCAACACGCCGCGCATCCTGATCGACCTGCGCACCTTCAAGGAAGACATCCGCGCGCAGAGCCTGAAGGCCTTCGGCCAGCGCGCCGAGAACCGGCTGGCGGAAACGCCCGACATGGCGGCCAACCGCATCGGCCAGCTGCTCGTGAGCGGCGGCTGGAAGGTCAAGCTGCAGCAGCGCAACGCCAGCGCCGACGGCAAGGCCGCGGCGGGCTGGATGGTGGCTGCGCGCGCCGGCGGCGCGCACAAGCTGGGCTACATCGCGGCGCACAGCGCCATCGTGCTGGTGTGCATCGGCGGCCTGCTCGACGGCGACCTGGTGGTGCGCGCCCAGACCTGGTTCAACGGCAAGAGCGTGTTCACGGGCGGCGGCATGATCGCCGACGTGGCGCCCGAGCACCGCCTGTCGACCGCCAACCCGACCTTCCGCGGCAACATCCTCGTGCCCGAGGGCGGGCGGGGCAACGTGGCCATCCTGAACCAGGCCGACGGCGTGCTGCTGCAGGAGCTGCCGTTCACCATCGAGCTGAAGAAGTTCATCGTCGACTACTACTCGACCGGCATGCCCAAGCTGTTCGCCAGCGAGGTGGTGCTGCACGACCGCGAGAGCGGCGAGCAGGTGCCCGCGCGCATCGAGGTGAACCATCCGGCCAGCTACAAGGGCGTGGAGATCTACCAGTCGAGCTTCGACGACGGCGGCTCCACGGTGAAGCTCAAGGCGGTGCCGATGGCGGCCGCGGCCAAGCCTTTCGAGGTCGAGGGCATCATCGGCGGCCCGAGCACCGAGATCACCAACGGCAAGGACAAGCTCACGCTCGAGTACGCTGCGCTGCGCGTGATCAACGTCGAGAACTTCGCCGATGGCGGTGCGATGGGCAGCGGCGCCGACGTGCGCAAGGTCGACCTGCGCCACGGCATCGAGTCGCGCCTGGGCGCCGCCAACAAGACCAACAAGCCCAAGGTGCTGCGCAACATCGGCCCGAGCATCGGCTACAAGCTGCGCGACGCGGCCGGCCAGGCGCGCGAGTACCAGAACTACATGGTGCCGGTCGACGCCGGCGACGGCCAGCCGGTGTTCCTGCTGGGCATGCGCGAGAAACCCGAGGAGCCGTTCCGCTACCTGCGCGTGCCGGCCGACGAGCAAGGCTCGATGGACGGCTTCGTGCGCATGCGCACCGCGCTGGGCGACGCTGCCACGCGCGAGCGCGCCATCCAGCGCTACATCGCCAAGGCGACCGACCCCAAGCGCCCCGAAATGGCCGAGCAGCTGCGCGTGTCGGCCGCCCGTGCGCTGGCGCTGTTCTCGGGCGCCGAGCGCGCCAAGGCCGACGCCGCGTCGCAGGGCGGCTGGCAGGCGATTGCCGAATTCATGGAAGCCAACGTGCCCGAGGCCGAGCGCGAGCGCGCCGGCACGGTGCTGGTGCGCATCCTCAACGACGTGCTGTTCGAGGTGCTCAACCTGAGCCGCGAAGGCGCCGGCCTGGCCGCGCTGCCGAACGACGAGAAATCGCAGGGCTACCTGACGCAGGCCGTGCTGGCCCTGAGCGACGCGCACTTCTACCCGGCGCCGGTCGCGATGATGATGACCGACTTCACCCAGGTGCAGGCCAGTGTCTTCCAGGTGGCGCGCGCCCCTGGCAAGAACATCGTCTATCTGGGGTGTCTGTTGCTGATCGTCGGTATTTTTGCCATGCTGTACGTGCGCGAGCGCCGCCTGTGGGTGTGGCTGACACCCGGCGGCGGCGCCTCTGGAGACAACGACGGCCGCGAAACGGTCGCCACGATGGCGTTCTCGGTCAACCGCAAGACCCTGGACAGCGATCGCGAATTTGAGCACCTGAAGCACAGGTTGCTCGCCCTGAAGAAAGAAGAACCGGCGTCACCATGAACACCACGACCCTCACGCTCCACGAAAGCTGGCTCTCCCGCCGCAACCTGTTCGACTGGGTGTTCGCGGCGCTGGTGCTGGCCGGCGGCGCGTTCGCCTTCATGCGCCACGCCGGCTCGATGGACAGCTACGAAAAGCCGATCCTGGTGGCCGCGCTGATTTCGGTTATCGGCATCTGCTGGTTCTGGCGCCCGCTGCGGGTGCTGACGCTGGTGGTGGCCGCGGCCTCGCTGCTGGCCATCAGCTCCTACCAGGGCGACCTGGCGCGCGCCGACTCGGTGTTCTGGCTCAAGTACTTCCTGTCGAGCCAGTCGGCCATCCTCTGGATGAGCGTGCTGTTCTTCATGAGCACGCTGTTCTACTGGATCGGCTTCGCCGCCGGCAAGCAGCAGGCCGACACCTTCGACCTGATCGGCTCCCGCCTGGCCTGGGCGGCCGTGACGATGGCGCTGATCGGCACCATGGTGCGCTGGTACGAAAGCCACCAGCTCGGCCCGGACATCGGCCACATCCCGGTGAGCAACCTGTACGAAGTGTTCGTGCTGTTCTGCTGGCTGACGGCGGCGTTCTACCTGTACTTCGAAGAGCGCTACAACACGCGCGCGCTGGGTGCCTTCGTGATGCTGGTGGTGAGCGCGGCGGTGGGCTTTTTGCTCTGGTACACGATCGTGCGCGAGGCGCACGAGATCCAGCCGCTGGTGCCCGCGCTGCAGAGCTGGTGGATGAAGCTGCACGTGCCCGCCAACTTCATCGGCTACGGCACCTTCGCGCTCGCGGCCATGGTGGCTTTCGCCTACCTCATCAAGGAACAGGCGAGCGAAACCCGCTGGTACAAGCTCACGCCGATCTGGCTCCTGGGCGTGGCGCTGTGCTTCGTGCCGGTGGCCTTCCGCCAGCGCGTGCAGGAAGCCGGCGGCAGCTACTGGGTGATCTACGCGGGCATCTCGGCGCTGATCGCCGCGGGCATCCTGCTGGGGCGCAAGCGCATCGCGGCGCGCCTGCCGGCCAACGAGGTGCTCGACGACGTCATGTACAAGTCGATCACCGTCGGCTTCGCCTTCTTCACCATCGCGACCGTGCTCGGCGCCCTGTGGGCGGCCGATGCCTGGGGCGGCTACTGGAGCTGGGACCCGAAGGAAACCTGGGCGCTGATCGTCTGGCTCAACTACGCGGCCTGGCTGCACATGCGCCTCGTGAAGGGCCTGCGCGGCACCGTGGCGGCCTGGTGGGCGCTGGCCGGCCTGGCCGTGACCACCTTCGCCTTCCTCGGCGTGAACATGTTCCTGAGCGGGCTGCACAGCTACGGCACGCTGTAAGCGCAGGCCTGGCGCCTTTTGCGAAGAATTGAAACCACGCGCCGCCATGGCGCGTAACCAAACCGGGGCATGTCACGAACTACCCTGAGCACAACGATTCACGCGAAAGGCCTGCCATGTCGTTCCATTCCCGTTCGCACCGTCGCGACACCCAGGGGTTCACCCATCCGCTGTCGAGCGAGATCACGCCGCGCGCCGCCTACGAAGGCCGGCGCGACCTGCTCAAGCTGATGGCCGGCGGTGCCGCGGGTGCGGCGCTCGCCACCTTCGCCGGGCGCGAGGCCTTCGCCCAGGCGACCGGCCCGCACAAGCTGGCCCTGCTGCCGGGCGCCAAGTCGGCCGTGCCGGGCGCGCAGACGATGGAAAAGCTCACCGATTACAAGGACGCGAGCAGCTACAACAACTACTACGAGTTCGGCGTCGACAAGGGCGATCCGGTGAAGAACGCCGGCACCCTCAAGACGCGGCCGTGGACCGTGGAGGTCGAGGGGCTGGTCAAGAAGCCGGGCAAGTACGGCATCGAAGACCTGCTCAAGCTCAGCGCGCAGGAAGAGCGCATCTACCGCCTGCGCTGCGTCGAGGGCTGGTCGATGGTGATCCCGTGGGTGGGCTACTCGCTGGCCGAGCTCATCAAGAAGGTCGAGCCGCAGGGCAACGCCAAGTTCGTCGAGTTCGTGACGCTGGCCGATCCGAAGACCATGCCCTTCGTAGGCTCGCGCGTGCTCGACTGGCCCTACACCGAAGGCCTGCGCATGGACGAGGCGATGCACCCGCTCACGCTGCTGGCCTTCGGCATGTACGGCGAGGTGCTGCCCAACCAGAACGGCGCGCCGGTGCGGCTCGTGGTGCCATGGAAGTACGGCTTCAAGTCGGCCAAGTCGATCGTCAAGATCCGCTTCGTCGAGAAGGAGCCGAGCACGGCCTGGAACAAGGCGGCGGCGCAGGAGTACGGCTTCTATTCGAACGTGAACCCGAGCGTCGACCATCCGCGCTGGAGCCAGGCGACCGAGCGTCGCATCGGCGACGGCGGCGGCCTGTTCGCGAAGCGGCGCAAGACCGAGATGTTCAACGGCTACGAGGCGCAGGTCGGCCAGCTCTACGCCGGCATGGACCTGAAGAAGAACTACTGAGCGGGCGCGCCCGCCCGGTCGTTGCGCCATGCTGAACAAGCTGCTCATGCACCCGGCGACCAAGCCGGTCGTCTTCCTGCTGTGCCTGCTGCCGTTCGCGCGGCTGGCCTTCGGTGCTTTCACCGACGGGCTGGGCGCGAACCCGGCCGAGTTCCTGATCCGCGCGACGGGCGACTGGACCTTGCGCTTCATCTGCATCGTGCTGGCGGTGACGCCGCTGCGCGTGATCGCCAAGCTCAACGCGCTGGCGCGGCTGCGTCGCATGCTGGGCCTGTTCGCGTACTTCTACGTGGTGCTGCACCTGCTGTGCTACAGCTGGTTCGACATGGGCTTCGAGTGGGGCGAGATCGCCAAGGACATCGCCAAGCGGCCGTTCATCCTGGTGGGCTTCTCGGCCTTCGTGCTGCTGACGCCGCTGGCGGCCACGTCGTTCAACCGCGCGATCAAGGCGATGGGCGCCAAGCGCTGGCAGCTGCTGCACAAGCTGGTCTACGTGATCGCGGGGCTCGGGCTGCTGCACTTCTTCTGGATGCGCGCGGGCAAGAACAACTTCGCCGAAGTGTTCGTCTACGCCGCGATCATCGGGGTGCTGCTGGCGTGGCGCGTCTGGAATTTCGCGCGCAAGCGCCAAGCCAGGCCCGCAGTGGCCGTGCGCGGCAGCGAGAAGCCGCTGCGCACCGGCTGAGACGGGATCAGCCGTCGATCTCGGCGCGCAGCTGGTCTTCCATCGTCTCGCGGCGGCGGATCAGCTTGGCTGCGGCGCCGCTCACCAGCACCTCGGCGGCACGGCCGCGCGTGTTGTAGTTGCTGGCCATGCTCATGCAGTACGCACCGGCCGACAGCACGGCCAGCAGGTCGCCGGCCACCACGTTGAGTGCGCGATCGCGGCCGATCCAGTCGCCGCTTTCGCAGACCGGGCCCACCACGTCGTAGGTCGGCGCGTCGCCGGCGCGCTCGCGCAGCGGCACGATCTTCTGGAAGGCCTGGTACATCGCGGGGCGCGGCAGGTCGTTCATGGCCGCGTCGACGATGCAGAAGTTCTTGTCCTCGCCGGGCTTCGTGTAAAGCACCTCGGTCACGCACACGCCGGCATTGCCGACCAGCGAGCGGCCGGGTTCGATCACCAGCTTGCGCTGGCCGAAGCCGCGCGCGTCGAGCTTGGCGAGCAGCTGCAGCCACAGCGCATCGGCCTTGGGCGGCACTTCGCCGTTGTAGTCGATGCCCAGGCCGCCGCCGAAGTCCAGGTGATGGATCGGCACGCCGGCGGCCTCGATGGCTTCCACCAGGTCGAGCACGCGGTCGCAGGCGTCCAGGTAGGGCGAGGCTTCGGTGATCTGCGAGCCGATGTGGCAGTCGATGCCGACCACTTCGAGGCCCGGCAGCCGGGCGGCGTGCTGGTAGGCTTGCACCGCACGGTCGTGCGCGATACCGAACTTGTTGCCCTTCAGGCCCGTGGAAATGTAGGGGTGTGTCTTCGGGTCGACGTTCGGATTGATGCGGATGCTGATCGGCGCGCGCGCCTTCTCGGCCAGCGCCACCTCGTTGAGCACGTCGAGCTCGGCTTCGCTCTCGACGTTGAAGCAGGCGATGCCGGCCGCCAGGGCCTGGCGCATCTCGGCGCGTGTCTTGCCGACGCCCGAGAAGATGATCTTCTTCGGGTCGGCGCCCACGGCCAGCACGCGCGACAACTCGCCGCCGGAGACGATGTCGAAACCGCAGCCGGCCTCGGCGAACACGCGCAGCACGCCAAGCGAGGAATTGGCCTTCATCGCGTAGCAGATCAGCGCCTCGCGGCCCTCGAAGCCGCGCTGGTAGGCGGCCAGGGCGTCGAGCATCCACTGCTTCGAATAGACGAACAGCGGCGTGCCGTGCGTGCGTGCCAGCGCGTCGAGCGCGACGCCTTCGACGTGCAGGGCGCCGTCGCGGTGGGCGATGTAGGGGTGGCCGGGCAGGGGGGTGTTCGTCGTCATTTCTGGGGGGAGGCGGGGGCGCTGCTGGCTGCGGCGGGCTTGGGGGCCGCTTCGTTGTCGGAGGCTTTGGAGCCGCCGGGGGTGAGCAATTGGGGCAAGGTGGCGCGCTGGGCGGCCGCCGGATCGGTCGGCAGATAGAGCGCGCCGCGCTGTCCGCACGCCGCAAGGCCGGCCGCGCTGGCGGCAAGGCAGACCATGAGCGCGGTGCGGGCGCGAGCGCTCACTAGAATTTGGCGAACATTCAACATGCTGAAATTGTAATGACCGACACCGAGTACATGGACCGCGCCGAGGCGGCGCTTGCTGCCATCGAGCAGGGCTGCGACCGCATCAACGACGCGACCGACGCCGACATCGACAACCAGCGGGTCGGCGGGATGATCACGATGTCGTTTCGCAACGGCAGCCAGCTGATCGTGAACCTGCAGAAGCCGCTGCAGGAAATCTGGCTGGCGGCGCGCTCCGGCGGCTACCACTACCGGCACGACGGCCGGGTGTGGGTGGACACCAAGACCGGGGAAGAATTCTTCGGCAACCTGTCGCGCGAGGCGACCCTGCAGGCGGGGCTGCCGCTGGTGTTCGCAGCGGCGGCCTGAGCCGCCGCTTTCCCGCTTTCTTGATCAGTTCCTGAACAGGTCGAGGATGCGGTTGCGCTCCTCGGGCGGCGCAGGCGCGCTGATCGCCGGGCCACTCAGGGCTTCGGCCGGTGCCACCGGCGCGGAAGACTCCACGCCCAGGCTCGACACGCCGCGGCCCGGCGCGTAGTCGTCGTAGTACCACTCGCCGCCGACGCTCACGATGCCCGAAGGCGGCGTGGTCGACAGGTCGGTCACGGGCACGCCCTTGAGGGCGGTTTCCATGTAGTTGATCCAGATCGGCAGGCTCAGGCCGCCGCCGGTTTCGCGGTCGCCCAGGTTGCGTGGGGTGTCGTAGCCGATCCACGAGATCGCCGTCATGGTGGGCTGGAAGCCCGCGAACCAGGCGTCGAGCGAGTCGTTGGTGGTGCCGGTCTTGCCGTAGAGGTCGGGGCGCTTGAGCATCGCCTGCGCCTTCGCGGCCGTGCCGGCGCGCGTGATGGACTGCAGCAGCGTGTCCATGATGAAGGCGTTGCGCTGCGGGATGGCGCGCGAGGCTTCATTGAGCAGCGGCGGCTGGACGTCGACCAGCACGCGGTCCTTGTGGTCGGTGACGCGGGTCACGAGGTACGGATTCACGCGGTAGCCGCCGTTGGCGAACACCGAATAGCCCACCGCCATCTGCATCGGCGTGACGGCGCCGGCACCGAGCGCCATCGGCAGGTAGGCGGGGTGCTTGTCCTTGTCGAAGCCGAAGTTGGTGATCCAGTCTTGCGCGTAGCGCGTGCCGATGGATTGCAGGATGCGGATCGACACGAGGTTGCGCGACTTCATCAGCGCCGTGCGCATCGACATCGGACCGTCGAAGCCGCCGCCGTAGTTCTTGGGCTCCCAGGGCTGGCCGCCGGTAGTGCCGGCGTCGAAGAACAGCGGGCCGTCGTTGATCACTGTGGCGGGAGTGAAGCCCTTTTCGAGCGCCGCCGAGTAGATGAAGGGCTTGAAGCTCGAACCCGGCTGGCGCCACGCCTGCGTGACGTGGTTGAACTTGTTCTTGCCGAAGTCGAAACCGCCGACCAGCGCCTTGATGGCGCCGTCGCGCGGGTCCATGGCCACGAACGCGCCTTCCACCTCGGGCAGCTGGGTGATTTCCCAGGTGTTCTTGGGCGTCTTCGCGACGCGGATCACGGCGCCGCGGCGGATCTTGATGTTGGGCGGTGCCTTGTCCGACAGGCCGGACTGCGCGGGCTTGAGGCCGTCGCCCGTGATCTGCACGGCGTCGCCGTTGGCGCGGATGGCCTGGATCTCCTTGGGCGTGGCCTTGAGCACCACGGCCGCCATCACGTCGCCGTTGTCGGGGTGGTCGTTCAGCACGTCGTCCACCGCCTCGTCGAGCTCCTTGGGGTCGTTCGGCAGGTCGATGAACTTCTCGGGGCCGCGGTACACCTGACGGCGCTCGTAGTCCATGATGCCCTTGCGCAGCGCCTTGTAGGCCGCGGCCTGGTCGGCGGCGACCAGCGAGGTGTAGACCTTGAGGCCGCGCGTGTAGGTGCTGTCGCCGTACTGCGCGTACATCAGCTGGCGCACGGTTTCGGCGACGTACTCGGCGTGCAGGCGGTTCGGGTCGGCGGCGTCGCGCAGGTGCAGCTCTTCCTTCTTGGCCTCGGCCGCCTGCTCGGCGGTGATGAAGCCGGCTTCCTGCATGCGGTCGATCACGTAGAACTGGCGCCCGCGTGCGCGCTGCGGGTTGTTGACCGGGTTGTTGGCGCCGGGCGCCTTCGGCAGGCCGGCCAGCATGGCGGCCTGGGCGATCGTCATCTCGGACAGCGGCTTGCCGAAATAGGCCTCGGACGCGGCCGCGAAGCCGTAGGCGCGGTTGCCCAGGTAGATCTGGTTCAGGTAGATCTCGAAGATCTGGTCCTTCGTGAGCAGGTGCTCCAGCTTGAAGGTCAGCAGCACCTCGTAGATCTTGCGGGTCAGCGTCTTCTCGGAGCTCAGGTAGACGTTGCGGGCCACCTGCATCGTGATGGTGGAGGCGCCCTGGCTCTTCACGCGGTTCAGGTTGGCGAGGCCGGCGCGGACCAGCCCCTTGTAGTCGACGCCGCCGTGGTCATAGAAGCGCGCGTCTTCGGCGGCCAGGACGGCGTCCTTCACCACTTTGGGGATCGCGGCGATGGGAGTGAGGTTGCGTCGCTCTTCCCCGAACTCGCCGATCTGCGTGCCTTCGGCGGAGAACACGCGCAGCGGCAGCTTGGGTCGGTAGTCGGAGAGTTCCGAGATGTCCGGCAGGTTGGGGTAGGCCACTGCCAGGGCCACGGCCACCACGCACAGGATGGAAAGCAGGCCCGCCGCAGCGATGCCCGCCCCCCAGAACACGAAACGCAACAGCCATTTCAGCCAGAAGGGGCGTTCGGGTGGAGGAGTCTTGGCGCGCCCTTTCGGGCTGGAAGTTTCTTGCATGGGGGCCCGGAGAGTCACCGGACATTATAAAAAGCCGCCCCCTCGGCGCCTCCGGATCTTTGTTACCTCGCGCATTCCCTCTCCAGGGGCTAAGCAGAAAGTTACAGAATGCGGCTTTGACGTCACGTTTTGACAACGGTTGTCGGTTCCGGGCTTTCTGCACGCTTGGTGGGCGCTGTGCCTGCTGCTAGCATGCAACCGAACGCATATTTTTCCATTGGTTACAAATAACAGGGGGAGAGGGACCTAACTTGGCTGCTCTTGGATCATTGTTTCGTCGTCAGAACGCCCCCCTGCTGGGACTGGACGTCAGTTCGTCCAGCGTGAAGCTGGTGGAGCTCGGCCGTGAGGCCAGCGGCAAGCTGGTTCTGGAGCGCTGCGCCATCGAGCCGCTCGAACGCGGCTGGATCACCGACGGCAACGTCGAGAAATTCGACGAAGTCGCCGAAGCCGTGCGCCGCGTCGTGCGCAAGAGCGGCACCAAGACCCGCAACGTGGCGCTGGCACTGCCGCCCTCGGCGGTCATCACCAAGAAGATCATTCTCCCGGGCGGCATGAGCGAGCAGGAACTCGAGATTCAGGTCGAATCCGAAGCCAACCAGTACATCCCGTTCTCGCTCGATGAAGTGAGCCTCGACTTCTGCGTGACAGGACCGAGCACGAGCTCCGTTGGCGACGTGGAAGTGCTGATCGCCGCCTCCCGCAAGGAGAAGGTGCAGGACCGCGAAGGCCTGGCGGAAGCCGCGGGCCTGAAGGCCATGATTCTCGACGTCGAGTCGTATGCCTCGCGCCTCGCAACCGCGCGCCTGATCGAGCAACTGCCGGGCAAGGGCGTGGACGCCATCGTGGCGCTGTTCGAAGTCGGCGCCTTCACGACCAGCATGCAGGTGCTGCGCAACCAGGAAGTGCTGTACGACCGCGACCAGGCCTTCGGCGGTGCTCAATTGAGCCAGCTGATCGTGCGCCAGTACGGTTTTTCCGCCGAGGAAGCCGAAGCCAAGAAGCGCAGCGGCGACCTGCCCGACGACTACGGCTCGGGCGTGCTCAAGCCCTTCGTCGAAAGCATCGCGCAGGAAATCGCGCGGGCGCTGCAGTTCTTCTTCACCAGCACGCCGCACAACCGCGTCGATTACGTGCTGCTGGCGGGCGGATCGTCGTCGCTGCCGGGGCTGACCAATGCCGTGACCCGCCAGACCTCTTTTGCCTGTTCGCTCGTGAATCCGTTCGACGGCATGGACTTCGGCCCCAGCATTCGCGAGAAGAAGGTCCGCCGTGAGGCGCCTTCCTATCTGACCTCCTGCGGCCTGGCCATGCGGAGGTTCCTGCAGTGATCCTGATCAATCTGCTTCCGCACCGCGAAGCCGCGCGCAAGCGCCGCCGCGAGGCCTTCTACGGCACCCTGGGTGGTGCCGCACTGCTGGGCGCCCTGATCGCCGGCCTCGGTTACCTGTGGTTCGAGGCCCAGATTTCGGCCCAGCAATCGAAGAACGGTTTCCTTCAGGCCGAGATCAAGAAGCTCGAAGTCGAGATCAAGGAAATCTCCACACTGCAGGAAGAAATCGCAGCCTTGCGCGCGCGCCAGCTGGCCGTGGAAGACCTGCAAGGCGACCGCAATCTGCCCGTGCACCTGCTCAACGAACTCGTCCGGCAACTGCCCGACGGCGTCTACCTCACCAGCATGAAGCAGGAGAACCAGACCGTGACCCTGCAAGGCATGGCGCAGTCGAACGAGCGCGTGTCGGAGCTGCTGCGCAACCTCGGCAACAACAGCCCCTGGCTGGTGAAGCCCGAGCTGGTCGAAATCACCTCGGCCAACGTGAACCTGAGCCAGCGCGACCAGCGCCGCGTGGCGAACTTCACGATGCGCATCGGCCTCAAGCGGCCCACCGACGCCCAGAAGGCGGAGGCCGATAAGGCCCTGGCCGCCAAGGCGCAGGCGAAGGGGTAACCGATCATGGCCATCAGCAACCGATCCCTCCCCAAAGTCGACGTCGCCACCGCACTGCGGAACTTCGGCGACCAGTTCCGCGGACTGAATCCGAACGATCCTTCCATGTGGCCGGCGGTGCCGCGCTACGCCCTGTGCCTGGCCCTGGCTGCCCTGGTGCTGGTCGGCCTGTGGTTCGTCTGGCTGACCAATTCCAACGACGAACTCGAAGCCGAGCGCGCCAAGGAAGTCACGCTCCGGACCGACTACCAGAAGAAAGTGGCGCAAGCCGCCAACCTCGACCTGCTGAAGAAGCAGCGCGAGCAGGTGCAGCAGTACGTGATCCTTCTCGAGAAGCAACTGCCCAGCAAGGCGGAAATGGACGCGCTGCTCTCGGACATCAACCAGGCCGGCCTCGGCCGCAGCCTGCAGTTCGAACTGTTCCGTCCGGGCCAAGTGTCGGTCAAGGATTACTACGCAGAGCTGCCGATCGCCGTGCGCGTCACGGGCCGCTACCACGACATGGGCGCCTTCGCGGCCGACGTGGCCAGCCTTTCGCGCATCGTGACGCTCAACAACGTGACCGTCACACCGCAGAAGGACAAGGACGTGCTGACGATGGACGCCACCGCGCGCACCTACCGCTACCTCGACGAAGACGAGCGGGCCGCACAGAAACGCGCCACGGCGCCGAAGGCGAAGAAATGAAGCCGGTCGCCAAAGTCCTGTGGCTGGCATTGGCCACGCTGGGCCTGAGCGCCTGCGGCGATTCCGACCAGGAAGACCTGCAGCGCTGGATGGTCGAGCAGCGCGCCCAGATCAAGCCCTCGGTGCCGCCGATCTCCGAACCCAAGAAGTTCACGCCGCAGGCCTACACCGAGGCGTCGTCGTTCGAGCCCTTCAACATGCTGAAGCTGACCCAGGCGCTGCGCCGGGAGTCGAACCAGCCGAGCACCTCCGAGCTGATCGCGCCGGAACTGGCGCGCCGCAAGGAAGCCCTCGAGGCGTTCCCGCTCGACACGATGGCGATGGTTGGCAGCATGAACCGCAACGGCCAGCCGGTGGCGCTCGTGCGTGTGGACAAGCTGCTCTACAAGGTGCGCGTCGGCGAATACCTGGGGCTCAACTACGGGCGCATCACCCGTATCAACGAAACCGAAGTTGCCCTGCGCGAGATCGTGCAGGACGCCGCGGGCGAATGGATCGAACGCGTAGCCACGCTGCAGTTGCAAGAGAGTGCGAAATGAACCATAAAAAATCAACGATGGCACAGTGGCTGCGCGCCGCCGGGCTGGGTCTGCTGGCTTTCGGTGCCCTGGCCGTCGCCCATGCGCAAAACGCGATCGAGTCGGTGACGAGCTCGACCCAGTCGGGCGCGGAAGTGATCCGCATCGACCTGGCGCAGCCGCTCACCGCCGTGCCTGCCGGGTTCTCCGTGCAGACGCCGGCGCGCATCGCGCTGGACTTCCCGGGCGTGACGAACGCCATCGGGCGTTCGGCCATCGAGGTGAACCAGGGCAACCTGCGCTCGGTCAACGTGGTGCAGGCCGGTGACCGCAGCCGTGTGGTGCTGAACCTGAAGCAGGCCACGGCGTACAAGGCCGAGATCCAGGGCAAGTCGCTGCTGGTGGTGCTCGAGCCGGTGGCTGGCACGGCACTCGTCGCTTCCGCGGCGACCACTTTTGCAGAGAACCGCAACCGCGACACGCTGCCGCTGCGCGATGTCGATTTCCGCCTGGGCGCCGACAACACCGGTCGCGTGCTGGTCGACCTGCCGAACAACCAGGTCGGCGTCGATGTGAAGCAGCAGGGCAAGAGCCTGGTCGTGGAGTTCACCAAGTCGACGCTGCCCGAAGGCCTGCGCCGCCGCCTCGACGTGGCCGACTTCGGCACGCCGGTGCAGCTGATCACCTCGCAGCAGTCGGGCGACCGCGTGCGCATGACGATCGATGCCAAGGGCGACTGGGAGCACAGCGCCTACCAGAGCGAGAACCAGTTCGTGGTGGAAGTGCGCGCGCGCAAGGTCGACCCGAGCAAGCTCACGCAAGGCGTTGGCTACAACGGCGAGAAGCTGTCGCTCAACTTCCAGAACATCGAGATCCGCTCGCTGCTGCAGGTGATTGCCGACTTCACGAACTTCAACATCGTGACCTCGGATTCGGTCAGCGGCGCACTGACGCTGCGTCTGAAGGACGTGCCCTGGGACCAGGCACTCGACATCATCATGCAGGCGAAGAACCTGGGCATGCGCAAGAACGGTAGCGTCCTGTGGATCGCGCCCAAGGACGAGATCAACGCCAAGGAAAAGCTCGAGTTCGAAGCCAAGGCGGCGATCGAGAACCTGGAGCCGCTGCGCACGCAGTCGTTCCAGTTGAACTACACGAAGGCCATTGCGATTGCACAGGGCTTGACGGGGACTGGTGCATCGGCGGGTGGCGGCGGTGGTGGCGGTGGCGGCGCGACCTCGCGCATCCTGAGCCCCCGCGGCAGCGTGATCGCCGAATCGCGGACCAACCAGCTGTTCGTGTCCGACATTCCCTCGCGCCTGGCGCAGGTCACCGACCTGATCCAGAAGCTGGACATTCCAGTCCGCCAGGTGCTGATCGAAGCGCGCATCGTGGAAGCCTCGGACACCTTCGGCAAGTCGCTCGGCGTGCGGATGGGCGGCGGCATCTCCCGCGAACGCGTCGCGTCGGCCAACGGCAATCCGGCCTACGGCACCTTCGGTGTCATGCCTGCCACCACCAACGCCGGCGGCGTCGGCGGCGCAGCAGCCACCTGGACCAACTCCAACTTCATCAACCTGCCCGCCGGCGACGCTGGCGGCACCGGTAACGCCGCGGGCACCTTCGCGATCTCGCTGTTCAACTCGAGCTTGTCGCGCATGCTGAACCTCGAAATCTCGGCCCTCGAAGCCGATGGCAAGGGCAAGCTGGTCTCCAGCCCCCGCGTCATCACGGCCGACCAGACCAAGGCGCTGATCGAGCAGGGCGAGGAAATCCCCTACCAGCAGGCCACCTCCAGCGGCGCGACCTCGATCTCGTTCCGCAAGGCGGTGCTCAAGCTTGAAGTCACGCCGCAGATCACGCCCGAAGGCAACATCATCCTCACGCTGGACGTGAGCAAGGACGCCCGCGGCGTCAACACCTCGGCGGGCCCGGCCATCAACACCAAGCACGTGCAGACCGAGGTGCTGGTCGAGAACGGCGGCACGGTCGTCATCGGTGGTATCTTCGAGCTCACCGAAACCAATGACGAATCGCGCGTGCCGGTGCTGGGTGAAATCCCCTACATGGGGGCATTGTTCCGCAAGCGCGAACGCGTTGCCAACAAGACCGAAATGCTCGTCTTTATCACCCCGAAGATGATTACCGACCGCAACGCCGCGCGCTGACGCGCGGGCGTAGCAGCCACCGCGTGGCGGTCGCACTTGTCGGGTTGCCCGGCGCCGGAAAGTCCGCAGTGGGCCGGCGGCTGGGCGCTCGGCTGAACACTCCCTTCATCGACACCGATCATGTGATCGAGCAGCGCATCGGCTGCACGATCCGTGATTTCTTCGACCGCGAGGGCGAAGCCGCCTTCCGCGACATCGAGCAGGCGGTCATTGCCGACCTGGCCGCCCACCCCCACGGCGTGCTGGCGACCGGCGGTGGCGCCGTGCTGCGCGAGGCCAACCGCCAGCAGTTGCGCGGCCATTTCCACGTCATCTACCTGCGCTCCTCGCCCGAAGACCTGTTCCGGCGTCTGCGCCACGATGTCAAGCGCCCGCTCCTGCAGGTGGCCGACCCGCTGGGCCGGCTGCGCGAACTGCACGACGCGCGCGACCCGTTCTACCGGGAAACGGCCCACGACGTGGTCGACACCGGCCGGCCGTCGATCGCGGTGCTGGTCAACCTCATCGTGATGCAGCTCGAACTGGCCGGGGTGGTCGAACCCGGCGCCCATCCGGAAGAGCCCTCGGACTGACCCCGGCAGGCCCGAGCGCCTAAACTCGCGGCCATGTCCCTGTCTGTTTCGCCCGCACTTTCCGCCCCGCCAAAGCCCGAACGCGTCGAGATCCAGCTCGGCGAGCGCAGCTACCCGATCCTGATCGGCGGCGGCCTGCTGGAAGACCCCGCCAGCTTCAGTGGCGTTCCCGCGGCTGCCAGCGCGCTGATCGTCAGCAACACCACCGTGGCGCCGCTCTACGCGCAGGCCTTGCGGGCCGTGCTGGCCAAGCGCTTTCGCACGGTCCACCTGCTCGAGTTGCCCGACGGCGAGGCATACAAGAACCTCGAGACGCTCAACCTGATCTTCGACGCCCTCCTGGGCCACGGCAGCGACCGCAAGACGGTGCTGTTCGCGCTCGGCGGCGGGGTGGTGGGCGACATGACCGGCTTCGCGGCCGCCAGCTACATGCGCGGCGTGCCTTTCGTGCAGGTGCCGACCACGCTGCTGGCGCAGGTCGATTCCTCGGTGGGCGGCAAGACGGCCATCAACCACCCGCTGGGCAAGAACATGATTGGCGCGTTCTACCAGCCGCAGCTCGTGCTGTGTGACTTGAACACGCTGCAGACGCTGCCGCCGCGCGAACTGAGCGCCGGCCTCGCCGAGGTCATCAAGTACGGCCCGATCTACGACATGGCTTTCTTCGACTGGATCGAGTCGAACATCGAGGCGCTGGTGGCGCGCGACCCGGCCGCGCTGGCCCATGCCGTGAAGCGCAGCTGCGAGATCAAGGCGCTGGTGGTCGGCCAGGACGAGCGCGAGACCGGCCTGCGCGCCATCCTCAACTTCGGCCACACCTTCGGCCATGCCATCGAGTCGGGGCTGGGCTACGGCGAGTGGCTGCACGGCGAGGCCGTCGGCTGCGGCATGGTCATGGCGGCGCAGCTGTCACAGCGGCTCGGCGGTGTCGACGCGGCCTTTGTTGCGCGGCTCACCCGCCTGATCGAGCGCGCCGGCCTGCCCACCGTGGGACCGGCACTGGGCGCCGAGCGCTATCTGGAGCTGATGCGCGTCGACAAGAAGTCCGAAGCCGGCGAGATCCGCTTCGTGGTGATCGACCGACCCGGCTCCGCCGTCGTGCGCAGCGCGCCCGACGCGATGGTGCGCGACGTGCTCGCGCAGTGCTGCGCGGCATGAGTCTTGCGGCGTACGCTTGCCACCCCGCGCGCTCGCGCGGACGGCGCCACGCGGAGCCGCCCGCGCCCACGCGCGACGCCTTCCAGCGCGACCGCGACCGCATCGTCCATTCCACCGCCTTCCGCCGGCTGGTCTACAAGACCCAGGTGTTCCTGAACCACGAAGGCGACCTGTTCCGCACGCGGCTCACGCATTCGCTCGAAGTCGCGCAACTGGGCCGCTCCATCGCGCGCGCGCTGCGGCTCAACGAAGACCTGGTCGAGGCGATCGCGCTGGCTCATGACCTGGGCCACACGCCCTTCGGCCACGCGGGCCAGGACGCGCTCAACGCCTGCATGGCCGAGCACGGCGGCTTCGAGCACAACCTGCAGAGCCTGCGTGTGGTCGATGCGCTGGAGCACCGCTACCCGCAGTACGACGGCTTGAACCTCAGCTTCGAGACCCGCGAAGGCATCCTCAAGCACTGTTCGCGCGCCAACGCCGAACGCATCGAGGCGGCCGAGCCGCAGGGCGTGGCCCGTCGCTTTCTCGATCGCACGCAGCCCGGGCTGGAGGCACAGCTGTGCAACTTGGCCGACGCCATCGCCTACAACGCGCACGACATCGACGACGGCGTGCGCTCGGGCCTGATCAGCGTCAAGCAGCTGGCCGATGTGGAGCTGTTCGAACGCTACCGCCGCGAAGCGCTGGCCGAGCATCCGCACCTGCAGGGCCAGGGCCGGCGCGTGCTCTATGAAACCATCCGCCGCATGCTCAGCGCGCAGGTCTACGACGTGATCGACACGACGCGCGCGGCCATCGAGGCGCTGGCGCCCGCCGATGCCGACGCCGTGCGCCAGGCGCCACCGCTGGTGGCCTTCAGCGGCGTCATGCAGGCGCAGTCGGAGGCGCTCAAGCAGTTCCTGTTCCGCAATCTCTATCGCCATCCGCAGGTCACGCAGACCACCGACCAGGCGAGCGAGGTCGTGCGCGGGCTGTTCGATGCCTACCTGGCGCGCGGCACCGAGATGCCCGTCTCGTACGCCGAGCGCCGCGACCGGCATCGCGCCGTGGCCGACTACATCGCCGGCATGACCGATCGCTTCGCCATGCGCGAGCACGAACGGCTGACCGGCCGCCGGGGCATCGCATGACGGCGGCCGTGCGCTCGAGCAGTGCGTCGGCCCGCGTGCCGGCCGCGGCTTTCGCCGTCGTGTTGGGCGGCGTCAGCGCCGCGCTGCACCTGGGCAAGCTGCCGCCCGCCGTGCCGGCGCTGCAGGCGTCGCTGGGCATCGACCTGGTCGAAGCCGGTTTCCTTCTTTCGCTGGTCCAAGTCGCGAGCATGACGCTCGGGCTGCTGGCCGGGCTCGCGGCCGATTCCATCGGCCTGCGGCGCAGCATGCTGATCGGGCTGGCGGTGCTGACGACGGCCAGCCTGCTGGGCGGTGCCGTCGGCGCCGGCCTGCTGGGCGGATCGCACGCGGTGCTCTGGCTGTTCGTGCTGCGCGCAGCCGAAGGCATCGGCTTCCTGATGGCGGTGATGCCCGGCCCGGGACTCATCCGAGCACTGACACCGGCGGGCGCCGACAAGGCCGCGCTGGGCCTGTGGGGCGCCTACATGCCGCTGGGCGTGGCGCTGGCGCTGCTGATCGGTCCGGCCCTGATCGCCTGGGGCGGATGGGCCGACTGGTGGTGGACGCTGTCGCTGGTGTCGGCGGGTGCGGCACTCTGGGTGTGGCTGTCGGTGCCGCGCGACCGGCCCCGTGTGGCCGGCGCAAGCCCGCAGCCAGCATCGTCCGGTTGGGCGTCGCGGCTGCGCGAGACGGTCGGCGCGCGCGCGCCGTGGCTGGTCGCGTTGACCTTCGCCGTGTACTCGTCTCAGTGGATGGCCGTGATCGGTTTCCTGCCCGCGATCTATGCCGACGCCAAGGTGCCGGCCGCCTGGAGCGCGGTGCTGACCGCGCTGGCCGCGGCGATGAACATCGTCGGCAACCTCATGGGTGGCCGCTGGCTGCAGCGCGGCGTGGCGCCCGAGCGCCTGCTGCAATGGGGTTTCCTGGCCATGGCGCTGGGCGGCGTCGCCGCCTTCGCGCAGGTGGGGCAGGGCGCCGGCGCCGAGGCGCTGGGCCTGCCGCCCGCGCTGCGCTATGCCGCGATCTGTGCCTTTTCGCTCGGCGGCGGCATGGTGCCGGCCACGCTGTTCCTGCTGGGCGTGCGGCTGGCGCCGGGGCCGAGCACCGTCTCGACCACCGTTGGCCTGATGCAGCAGGCGTCGTCGCTCGGCCAGTTCCTGGCGCCGCCCGCGGTGGCCTGGCTGGCGCACCGCGTCGGCGGCTGGCACTGGACCTGGACCGCCACGCTGGCCTGCTCGCTCGCCGGCATGGCGGTCGCCGCGCGCCTCGGGCGCATCCGCCGACTGACGGAGGCCACGGTATGAGCGACCCGACGGTCATCGACGCCGCGCAGGCCGAAGCCGACACCCGCCGCTGGCTCGAACGCGCCGTGATCGGCCTCAACCTGTGCCCCTTCGCCAAGGCGGTGCATGTGAAGGGGCAGATCCACTACGTCACCTACCTCGACACCCACGAAGGCCGCCTCATCGATGCGCTGCTGGCCGAGGCCCGCGCGCTCGTGGCGCTCGATGCCGAGGTGCGCGACACCACCTTGCTGATCGTCCCCCACGCCCTGGCGGATTTTCTCGACTTCAACGATTTCACGGAGCGCGCCGAGCGCAAGCTCGCCCGCGCGGGCTTCGACGGCGTGCTGCAGCTCGCCAGCTTCCATCCGCATTTCCAGTTCGCCGGCACCGAGGCCGACGACATTACCAACGCCACCAACCGCGCGCCGTACCCCACGCTGCACCTGCTGCGTGAAGACAGCATGGACCGCGCGGTCGAGGCCTTTCCCGAGGCCGAGGCGATCTTCGAGCGCAACATCGAGACGCTCGAAGCCCTGGGCCCCGACGGCTGGACCGCGCTCGACGTCGGCCCGGGAAGCGCCACGCCATGAACAACAAGAACACCATGCCCCGTCCCGCGAAAGCCCACCCCACCAACAAGGCTGCGAAGGCCGAGGCCGAGCTGGCCGAAGTCCTGCGGCCGGGCCAGTCCGTCGAGCTCCTCAAGGAGCTGCACATCCTCACGCGCGAAGGCCGGCTCAACCAGGATTCGCGGCGCAAGCTCAAGCAGGTCTATCACCTGTTCCAGTTCATCGAGCAACTGCTGCGCGAGTTGCCCGGCGAGGGTGCCGAGGCGACGCTGGCCGACCACGGGGCGGGCAAGTCGTACCTCGGCTTCATCATCTACGACCTGTTCTTCCGCGCGCGGCAGGGCAGCCATGTCTACGGCATCGAGACGCGCAGCGAGCTGGTCGAGCGCTCCCGCGCGCTGGCGCAGCAGCTGGGCTTCGGGCGCATGTCGTTCCTGAACCTCACCGTGGCCGAGTCGGCGCAGGCCAGCGAGCTGCCGGCGCAGATCGACGTGGTCACCGCGCTGCACGCCTGCGACACCGCCACCGACGACGCCATCGCCTTCGGCCTTGCCAAGAAAGCGCGCTGCATGGTGCTCGTGCCTTGCTGCCAGGCCGAAGTGGCGGCCTGCCTGCGCGAGACCAAGGCGCTGGCCCTGTCGCGCACGCCGCTGGCCGAGCTGTGGCGCCATCCGCTGCACACGCGCGAGATCGGCAGCCAGCTCACCAACGTGCTGCGCTGCCTGTACCTGGAAGCCAACGGCTACAGCGTGACGGTCACTGAACTGGTCGGCTGGGAGCACAGCATGAAGAACGAGCTGATCCTGGCGCGCTACACCGGCCAGCGCAAGGCGAGCGCGGCGACGCGGCTGCGCGAGCTGCTGGCGCAGTTCGGGCTCGACACGCTGGGCGACACGCGCTTCCGCCTGACGGACTGAGTATTCGGACGGCGTCGTCCACGTCCCCATGGCCCGTCTCCCCCGTCTCACGTTGGCCGGCATGCCGCACCACGTGATCCAGCGCGGCAACAACCGCCAGCCGATCTTCGTGGACCGCGCCGACCACGAGAAGCTGCTCGGCCTGCTGGCCGAGAATGCCGCGCGCTTCGGCATCGCGCTGCATGCCTACGTGCTGATGGACAACCACTTCCACCTGCTGGCCACGCCCGACAGTGCCACGGGCCTGCCGCAGTTCATGCAGTCGGTCGGGCGCAGCTACGTGCGCTACTTCAACGACCGCCATGGCCGCAGCGGCACCTTGTGGGAAGGGCGCTACAGATCGACCCTGATCCAGACCGAGCGCTACCTGCTGACCTGCATGGCCTACATCGACCTGAATCCGGTGCGCGCCGGCATGGTCACCGAAGCGCGCGACTTCCCGTGGTCCAGCTACGGCCACTACGCCGGCCTGCGGCAAGACCGGCTGCTGACGCCGCATCCGCTGTACTGGGAGCTCGGCAACACGCCCTTCGCGCGGGAGGCGGCGTATGCCGAACTGGTGCGTGGCGGGGTTCGCGCGGCCGATCAGCAGGCCCTGACCGAGGCCACCCTGCGCGGCTGGGCGGCCGGCGACGACGGTTTTCTGGACGCGTTGCAGAAGTCCACCGAGCGCCGCGTGATCAAGGCCAAGGCCGGCCGACCGCCTGCGCCGGCCAAAGATCCGGACTGAAAGCGGCCGAAAGCCGCACCCTTGTTGGGCGTCGTGCTGCTGTTTTTAATATGTCCCCAATTTAATTCTGACAAGAAAACTCAAGATTTAATATGAATCTGACCCCCATTAAAGTGTTTGGCATTCTTTGTGCATCGCAATATGCTCCCTTTCCCTGCGAAAACTGAAGGAGCGCGCCATGACGACGGCTGCCGAGATTCAACACCTCCAAGAACACGGTCTGTATTCCGGTGCCGATGAGCACGACGCCTGCGGCGTCGGCTTCGTCGCCCACATCAAGGGCGAGAAGAGCCACGCCATCGTGCTGCAGGGCCTGAAGATCCTCGAGAACCTCGACCACCGCGGCGCCGTCGGCGCCGACAAGCTGATGGGCGACGGCGCGGGCATCCTGATCCAGCTGCCCGACCTGCTGTACCGCGAAGAAATGGCCAAGCAGGGCGTCACGCTGCCCCCGCCGGGCGAATACGGCGTCGGCATGATCTTCCTGCCGAAGGAACACGCCTCCCGCGAAGCCTGCGAACAAGAGATGGAACGCGCCATCAAGGCCGAAGGCCAGGTGCTGCTGGGCTGGCGCGACGTGCCGGTCAACCGCGACATGCCCATGTCGCCCACCGTGCGCGAAAAGGAACCGCTGCTGCGCCAGATCTTCATCGGCCGCGGCAACGACGTGATCGTGCAGGACGCGCTGGAGCGCAAGCTGTACGTGATCCGCAAGACCGCCAGCGCCAACATCCAGCGCCTGAAGCTCAAGCACAGCAAGGAATACTACGTTCCGAGCATGTCCAGCCGCACCGTGGTCTACAAGGGCCTGCTGCTGGCCGACCAGGTCGGTACCTACTACCTCGACCTGCAGGACAAGCGTTGCGTCTCGGCCCTGGGCCTGGTGCACCAGCGCTTCTCGACCAACACCTTCCCCGAGTGGCCGCTGGCCCACCCGTACCGTTATGTCGCCCACAACGGCGAAATCAACACGGTCAAGGGCAACTACAACTGGATGAAGGCGCGCGAAGGCGTGATGTCGTCGCCCGTGCTGGGCGCCGACCTGCAGAAGCTCTACCCGATCAGCTTCGCCGGCCAGTCCGACACCGCCACCTTCGACAACTGCCTCGAGCTGCTGACGATGGCCGGCTACCCCATCAGCCAGGCCGTGATGATGATGATTCCCGAGCCCTGGGAACAGCACGCCACCATGGACACGCGCCGCCGCGCGTTCTACGAATACCACGCTGCCATGCTCGAGCCGTGGGACGGCCCGGCCTCCATCGTGTTCACCGACGGCCGCCAGATCGGCGCCACGCTCGACCGCAACGGCCTGCGCCCCTCGCGCTACTGCGTGACCGACGACGACCTGGTCATCATGGCCTCCGAGTCGGGCGTGCTGCCCGTGCCCGAGCAGAAGATCGTGCGCAAGTGGCGCCTGCAGCCCGGCAAGATGTTCCTCATCGACCTGGAGCAGGGCCGCATGATCGACGACGAGGAGGTCAAGGCCACCCTCGCCAACAGCAAGCCCTACAAGCAGTGGATCGAGAACCTGCGCATCAAGCTCGACAGCGTCAAGGCCGAGCCGGCCGCGATTCCCGTGAGCCAGGTTGCGCTGCTCGACCGCCAGCAGGCCTTCGGCTACACCCAGGAAGACATCAAGTTCCTGATGAGCCCGATGGCGCAAGCCGGCGAAGAGGGCATCGGCTCCATGGGCAACGACAGCCCGCTGGCCGTGCTCTCCAGCAAGAACAAGCCGCTGTACAACTACTTCAAGCAGCTGTTCGCGCAGGTCACGAACCCGCCGATCGATCCGATCCGCGAAGCCATCGTGATGTCGCTGGTGTCCTTCATCGGCCCCAAGCCGAACCTGCTGGACATCAACCAGGTCAACCCGCCGATGCGGCTCGAAGTGAGCCAGCCCATCCTCGACTTCGCCGACATGGCGAAGCTGCGCGACATCGGCCGCTACACGCAAGGCAAGTTCAAGAGCTACGTGCTGGACATCACCTACCCGCTGGGCTGGGGCGATGAAGGCGTCGAAGCCAAGCTGGCTTCGCTGTGTGCCGAAGCGGTCGACGCCATCAAGGGCGGCCACAACATCCTGATCGTGAGCGACCGCGGCGTGGGCCCGACGCAAGTGGCGATCCCCGCCGTGCTGGCGCTGTCGGCCGTGCACCAGTACCTCGTGCGCGAGGGCCTGCGCACCACCGCCGGCCTCGTGGTCGAGACCGGTTCGGCGCGCGAAGTGCATCACTTCGGCGTGCTTGCCGGCTACGGCGCCGAAGCCGTGCACCCGTACCTCGCCATGGAAACGCTGGCGGCCATGCACGCCGACCTGCCGGGCGACCTGAGCGCCGACAAGGCGGTCTACAACTACGTCAAGGCCATCGGCAAGGGCCTGTCGAAGATCATGTCGAAGATGGGTGTCAGCACCTACATGAGCTACTGCGGCGCCCAGCTGTTCGAAGCCATCGGCCTGAACACCGAGACGGTGAACAAGTACTTCACCGGCACGGCCAGCCGCGTGGAAGGCATCGGCGTCTTCGAGATCGCCGAAGAAGCCATCCGCATGCACAAGGCCGCCTTCGGCGACGACCCCGTGCTCGCCCACATGCTGGACGCCGGCGGCGAATACGCCTGGCGCACCCGCGGCGAAGAGCACATGTGGACGCCCGACGCCATCGCCAAGCTGCAGCACAGCACGCGCTCCAACAACTGGAACACGTACAAGGAATACGCGCAGCTCATCAACGACCAGAACCGCCGCCATCTCACGCTGCGCGGCCTGTTCGAGTTCAAGATCGATCCGGCCAAGGCCATCCCGGTGGACGAGGTCGAAGCCGCCGCCGAAATCGTCAAGCGCTTCGCCACCGGCGCGATGTCGCTGGGCTCGATCAGCACCGAGGCGCACGCCACGCTCGCCATTGCCATGAACCGCATCGGCGGCAAGAGCAACACGGGCGAAGGCGGTGAAGACCCCGCGCGTTACCGCAACGAACTCAAGGGCATCCCGATCAAGCAGGGCGACACGCTCAAGAGCGTGATCGGCGCGGCCAACGTCGAGGTCGACCTGCCGCTGAACGACGGCGACTCGCTGCGTTCGCGCATCAAGCAGGTCGCGTCGGGCCGCTTCGGCGTCACGGCCGAGTACCTGCATTCGGCCGACCAGATCCAGATCAAGATGGCGCAAGGTGCCAAGCCGGGCGAGGGCGGTCAGCTGCCCGGCGGCAAGGTCACCGAGTACATCGGCAAGCAGCGCTATGCCGTGCCGGGCGTGGGCCTCATCTCGCCGCCGCCGCACCACGACATCTACTCGATCGAAGACCTCGCACAGCTCATTCACGACCTGAAGAACACCGCGCCGCACGCCAGCATCAGCGTGAAGCTGGTGAGCGAAATCGGCGTCGGCACCATCGCTGCAGGCGTGGCCAAGTGCAAGAGCGACCACGTCGTGATCGCCGGCCATGACGGCGGCACGGGCGCTTCGCCCTGGTCGTCGATCAAGCATGCGGGCAGCCCGTGGGAAATCGGCCTGGCCGAGACGCAGCAGACGCTGGTGCTCAACCGCCTGCGCAGCCGCATCCGCGTGCAGGCCGACGGCCAGATGAAGACCGGCCGCGACGTCGCCATCGGCGCGTTGCTGGGCGCCGACGAATTCGGCTTCGCCACCGCGCCGCTGGTGGTCGAGGGCTGCATCATGATGCGCAAGTGCCACCTGAACACCTGCCCGGTGGGCGTGGCCACGCAAGACCCGGTGCTGCGCAAGAAGTTCTCGGGCAAGCCCGAGCACGTCGTCAACTACTTCTTCTTCGTCGCGGAAGAAGTGCGCCAGATCATGGCCCAGCTGGGCATCCGCAAGTTCGACGACCTGATCGGCCGCGCCGACCTGCTCGACATGCGCAAGGGCATCGAGCACTGGAAGGCATCGGGCCTGGACTTCAGCCGCCTGTTCGCGCTGCCGACCGTGCCGGCCGACGTGCCGCGCTTCCATGTCGAGAACCAGGACCACGGCCTCGAGCGTGCGCTCGACGTGAAGCTCATCGAGAAGTCGCGTCCCGCCATCGACAAGGGCGAGAAGGTGCAGTTCATCGAGGTGGCACGCAACGTCAACCGCTCGGTGGGCGCGATGCTCTCGGGCGCGCTGACCAAGGTGCATCCGCAGGGCCTGCCCGACGACTCGATCCGCATCCAGCTCGAAGGCACGGGCGGCCAGTCGTTCGGCGCCTTCCTGGCACGCGGCATCACGCTGTACCTGATCGGCGACGCCAACGACTACACCGGCAAGGGCCTTTCGGGCGGCCGCGTGGTGGTGCGCCCCAGCCTCGACTTCCGCGGTGAAGCCGCGCGCAACACCATCGTCGGCAACACCGCGCTGTACGGCGCGACCACCGGCGAGGCCTACCTGTGCGGCGTGGCCGGCGAGCGTTTCGCGGTGCGCCTGTCGGGCGCCACGGCGGTCATCGAAGGCACCGGCGACCACGGTTGCGAATACATGACTGGCGGCACGGTGGCCGTGCTCGGCAAGACGGGCCGCAACTTCGCGGCCGGCATGAGCGGCGGCGTCGCCTTCGTCTACGACGAAGACGGCCAGTTCGCCTCGCGCTGCAACCTCTCGATGGTGTCGCTCGACAAGGTGCTCACCTCGGCCGAGCAGACCGCCAGCGTGCATCGCAAGATCTGGCACGGCGGCGAGACCGACGAAGCGCAACTCAAGAAGCTGCTCGAAGAGCACCACCGCTGGACGGGCAGCAAGCGCGCGCGCGAGCTGCTCGACAACTGGGCCGAGTCGCGCACCAAGTTCGTCAAGGTGTTCCCGAACGAGTACAAGCGCGCCCTGGCCGAATTGCACGACCGCCAGGTCGAGCTGGCCAGCAGCGGCAACAACGCCCACGTCGGCCTCGAGCCGCACGCACTGGCCGCGCCCGCCACGGCCGCCGTCTGAGCGCGCCATAGATACGAAGAACAGAGGAAAGCACGATGGGAAAGATCACCGGCTTCATGGAGCATGAGCGCATCGAAGAGGGCTACAAGCCTGTCGAAGAGCGCGTCAAGCACTACAAGGAATTCGTCGTCGGCCTGAACACAGACCAGGCCAAGGTGCAGGGCGCACGTTGCATGGACTGCGGCACGCCGTTCTGCAACAGCGGCTGCCCGGTCAACAACATCATTCCGGACTTCAACGACCTCGTGTACCGCGACGACTGGCAGAACGCCTTCGCGGTGCTCGACTCGACCAACAACTTCCCCGAGTTCACCGGCCGCATCTGCCCCGCGCCCTGCGAGGCTGCCTGCGTGCTCAACGTGAACGACGATGCGGTCGGCATCAAGTCGCTGGAACACGCGATCATCGACCGCGCCTGGGACGAAGGCTGGGTGGCGCCGCGCGTCGCCAAGCACAAGACCGGCAAGAAGGTCGCCGTGGTGGGCTCCGGCCCGGCCGGCATGGCCGCCGCGCAGCAACTGGCGCGCGCCGGCCACGACGTCACGCTGTTCGAGAAGAACGACCGTGTCGGCGGCCTGCTGCGCTACGGCATTCCCGACTTCAAGATGGAGAAGTCGCACATCGACCGCCGCGTCGAGCAGATGAAGGCCGAAGGCGTGACCTTCCGCACCGGCGTGATGGTCGGTGCTGCGAAAGACCCGCTGGGCAAGGGCTCCAAGGTGACCAACCTGGCCAAGGAAACCGTCACGCCCGAGCAGCTGCAGAAAGACTTCGACGCCGTGGTGCTCACCGGCGGCGCCGAGCAGTCGCGCGACCTGCCCGTGCCCGGCCGCGACCTCGACGGCATCCATTTCGCGATGGAGTTCCTGCCGCAGCAGAACCGCGTCAACGCGGGCGACAAGGTCAAGGGCCAGCTGCGCGCCGACGGCAAGCACGTCATCGTGATCGGCGGCGGCGACACCGGCTCCGACTGCGTGGGCACCAGCAACCGCCACGGCGCCGTGAGCGTCACGCAGTTCGAACTGATGCCGCAGCCGCCGGAAGAGGAGAACCGCCCGCTGACCTGGCCCTACTGGCCGATCAAGCTGCGCACCAGCTCCAGCCACGAAGAAGGTTGCGAGCGCGAGTTCGCCATCTCGACCAAGGAATTCATCGGCGAGAAGGGCAAGGTCACCGGCCTGAAGACCGTGCGCGTCGAGTGGAAGGACGGCAAGATGCAGGAAGTGCCCGGCAGCGAGCAGATCCTGAAGGCCGACCTGGTGCTGCTGGCGATGGGCTTCATCAGCCCCGTGGCCACCGTGCTCGACGCCTTCGGTGTCGAGAAGGACGCCCGCGGCAACGCGCGCGCCACGGTCGACTTCATCGGCGGCTATGCCACCAATGTGCCCAAGGTGTTCGCCGCCGGCGACATTCGCCGCGGCCAATCGCTGGTGGTGTGGGCGATTCGCGAGGGCCGTCAAGCGGCGCGTTCGGTCGACGAATTTTTGATGGGATTCAGCGACTTACCGCGCTGATTTTTGTTTCATTTGAAGCGGCGCCGTTCGCGGCCCCGTTATCATCCGCGGAAACCGCATGCCGGGATGCCTCACAAGGCGCCCGGCTTTTTTATTGTGATGGACCCAGCCACACCACCGTCTTCCTCCTTCGTCGAATTCCGCGATGTCACGTTCGGCTACGGCGCGCGCGCGATCCTCGACGGCGTGTCGTTTTCCGTGCCGCGCGGCAAGGTGACGGCGTTGATGGGGGCATCGGGTGGCGGCAAGACCACCGTGCTGCGCCTCATCGGCGGCCAGCAGCGCGCCCAGCGCGGCGAGGTGCTGTTCGACGGGAAGGATGTCGGTCACTTCGATGTCGCGACGCTGTATGCGGCGCGGCGCCGCATGGGCATGCTGTTCCAGTTCGGGGCGCTGTTCACCGACATCAGCGTGTTCGACAACGTGGCCTTTCCGCTGCGCGAGCACACGCAGCTGTCGGAAGCGCTGGTGCGCGACATCGTGCTCATGAAGCTGGACGCCGTCGGCCTGCGCGGCGCGCGCGACCTGATGCCCAGCGAGGTGTCGGGCGGCATGGCGCGGCGCGTGGCGCTGGCGCGCGCGATCGCGCTCGACCCCGACCTCGTGATGTACGACGAACCCTTCGCGGGGCTCGACCCGATCTCGCTCGGCACGGCCGCACGGCTGATCCGCCAGCTCAACGACGCGCTGGGCCTCACCAGCATCATCGTGTCGCACGACCTCGAGGAAACCTTCCGCATCGCGGACCACGTGATCATCCTGGCCAACGGCGGCATCGCCGCGCAGGGGCGGCCCGACGAGGTGCGCGAGAGCGTCGATCCGCTGGTGCATCAGTTCGTCAATGCGCTGCCTGACGGGCCGGTGCACTTCCACTATCCGGGCGTCAGTATCGAAGACGATTTCGGGAACAGGGAAGGAGGGCGTTCATGACCTGGTGGAAGCCCGCCGACGTCGGCTTTGCCGTGCGCAGCCAACTGGCCGACATGGGCCATGCGGCCAAGCTGTTCCTGCGCCTGCTCGGCCCGGGCGCGCAGATCATGCGGCGCTTCGGGCTGGTGCGTGACCAGATCCATTTCCTGGGCAACTACTCGCTCGCGATCATCGGCGTGTCGGGCCTGTTCGTGGGCTTCGTGCTCGGGCTGCAGATGTACTACGCGCTGCAGCGCTACGGCTCGTCCGAGGCGCTCGGCCTGCTGGTGGCGCTGAGCCTGGTGCGCGAACTCGGTCCCGTGGTGGCGGCCCTGCTGTTCACCGGCCGGGCCGGCACCTCGCTGACGGCCGAGATCGGCCTCATGAAAGCCAACGAGCAGTTGAGCGCCATGGAAATGATGGCGGTCGACCCGGTGCAGCGCATCCTCGCGCCGCGCTTCTGGGCCGGCGTCATCACCATGCCGCTGCTGGCGGCCGTGTTCAGCGCGGTCGGCATCATGGGCGGCTATGTCGTGGGCGTGCTGATGCTGGGCGTCGACCCGGGCGCGTTCTGGGGCCAGATGCAGGGCGGCGTCGATGTCTGGCGCGACGTCGGCAACGGCGTCATCAAGAGCATCGTGTTCGGTTTCACCGTGACCTTCGTCGCGTTGCGGCAGGGCTTCGAGGCCCAGCCGACGCCCGAGGGCGTGTCGCGCGCCACCACGCGGACCGTGGTGATGGCGTCGCTGGCGGTCTTGGGGCTCGATTTCCTGCTCACCGCCATGATGTTCAGTATCTAAAGGGGCCCCGGCTCCATCGTTCTAGACAGAGAGTGCAAACCATGCAACGTTCCACCAACGACATCTGGGTCGGCCTGTTCGTGCTGATCGGCGGCGCCGCATTGCTGTTCCTGGCGCTGCAGTCGGCCAACCTGCTGAGCCTGAACTTCCAGAAGACCTACACGGTCACCGCGCGTTTCGACAACATCGGCGGGCTCAAGCCCCAGACCGCGGTCAAGAGCGCTGGCGTGGTGGTCGGTCGTGTGGAATCCATCGCGTTCAACGACAAGGCCTTTCAGGCCGATGTGACGCTGGCGCTGCAAAACCGTTACAGTTTTCCCAAGGACAGCTCGCTCAAGATCCTGACCAGTGGCCTGCTCGGCGAGCAGTACATCGGCATCGAGGCGGGCGCCGAGGAAAAGAACCTGCAAGCCGGCGACACCATCACCGCGACCCAATCGGCCGTGGTGCTGGAGAACCTGATCAGCCAGTTCCTGTACAGCAAGGCCGCCGAGGGGAATACGGCGCCGGGAACAGCCAACAAGAAATGACCACACGACTTTTTTCGTCGACTGCTATTAAAAGTGTAGCTAGCTCCGCCCGTTGGGCCACCGCCACCGTCGGTTTCGCCCTCGTGGCCGGATGCGCCACCGGATCCGGCGCAAGCCCGACCGACCCCTTCGAGCCGTACAACCGCGGTATGACGCGCTTCAACGACACCGTCGACGAAGCCGTGCTGGAGCCCGTGGCCACCGCCTACCAGAACGTGGTGCCCTCGCTGGTGCGCCAGGGCGTGACCAACTTCTTCAGCAACCTCGGTGACATCTGGAGCCTGGCCAACAACGTGGCCCAGCTCAAGCTGCAGAACAGCGCCGAGACCTTCATGCGGCTGAACGTCAACACCTTCTTCGGCCTGGGCGGCCTGCTCGACGTTGCCTCCGAGGCGCGCCTGCCGCGCCACGAGGAAGACTTCGGCCAGACGCTGGGCTACTGGGGCGTGGGCGCCGGTCCGTACGTCGTGCTGCCGTTGCTCGGCCCCTCGACGCTGCGCGACACGATCGCCCGGCCGCTCGACATGTACGGCGACGCGCAGGGCCATATCCACGACATCGCCTGGCGCAATTCGCTGGCGGGCCTGCGTGTCGTGGACACCCGCTCGCGCTACCTGGGTGCGACCCGCCTGCTCGACGAAGCCGCGCTCGACAAGTATTCGTTCACGCGCGACGCGTTCCTGCAGCGCCGCCGCAACCAGGTCTACGACGGCAACCCGCCGGACGACGACAACGCCGGCAAGTGACGGCAAAAGGGGGGGCGGACGGGGTGGTCCTGCTTGCATCCGGTTGCAAGGCTTCACCTCCGCTTCAGGAACCCGGTCGGCCTGGCGCCTGTCGAAACCGTTCCTGTCTCAGCACGGAGCCATTGGCTGCACCGTGCAGGGAAGACAATTCAACCTGAGGGACTCACCATGAACAACAAGATCTTGCTGCAACGACGCGACCTGGGCCGCCTGGCATTGGCCGGCGCGCTGCTGTTCGGCGCCGCCACCGCCTTCGTGCATCAGAGCGCATTCGCGGCCGACGAAGCCCCCGACGCGCTCGTCAAGCGCCTGTCGACCGACGTGCTCGAAACCATCAAGGCCGACTCGTCGATCAAGGCCGGTGACATCAACAAGATCATGCTGCTGGTCGACAGCAAGATCATGCCCAACGTCAACTTCCAGCGCATGACCGCCTCGGCCGTCGGCCCGGCCTGGCGCCAGGCCACGCCCGAGCAGCAAAAGCGCCTGCAGGACGAGTTCAAGACCCTGCTCGTGCGCACCTACGCCGGCGCGCTCGACCAGGTGAGTGACCAGACCGTCACCATCCGCCCGTTCCGCGGCGCCCCCACCGACACCGACGTGCTCGTGCGCACCGAGGTCAAGGGCCGCGGCGACCCGGTGCAGCTGGACTACCGCCTCGAAAAGACGCCGGGGCAGGGCGCCGGCTGGAAGGTCTACAACCTGAATGTGCTGGGCGTCTGGCTGGTCGACACCTACCGCACCCAGTTCGCGCAGGAAATCAACAAGAGCGGCATCGATGGCCTGATTGCCGCGCTGGCCGCGCGCAACAAGGGCAACGGCAAGGGCTGACGGGCGCACGCCATGCTGGTCCTTCCCTCCCGACTCACCCACGACGAGGCTCCTGCCTGCATGCGCATGCTGCAGCAGGGGCTCAAGGGCCAGACCGATTCGTCGTCCACCGTGGTCGACGCCACGGCACTGGCCCAGTTCGATTCCTCCGCGCTGGCGGTGCTGCTCGAGTGCCGGCGCGAATCCAGCGCGCTGGGCCGGGGGTTTTCGGTCAAGGGCCTGTCGCCGCGCCTGCGCGAGCTGGCCGCGCTGTACGGCATCGCGGGCCTTCTGCCCGCTGCGCCCTGACCCCCTAGCGCGTGCGTGGCACCGCTGCGGTCAGCAGCGTGAGTGCCTTGTTCAGGGTCGAGGTCGCGAATCGCTCCCCCTTGGAGTGGCCGATGCGCACGACGACGAGATCGTGCGACGGAATCACGAGCACGAACTGGCCCCCTGCGCCGAGCATGTAGTAGGCCGTCGTCGGCGCCGCCAGTGCCCCCGTTCCATTGATCCAGAAAAATCCCCCGTAGATGGGGCGCCGGTCTGCGGTCCAGGCCGGTGCGGCCGTGCTCACAAAATTGACGAACCCCTCGGGAAGAATGCGCTCCCCGTTCCACACGCCGTCCTGCAGGTAGAGGTTGGCCAGCCGGGCCCAATCGCGGGCCGACATGAAGTCGTAGCCTTGCGTGAGGAAGTTGCCGTAGGGGTCGGTCTCGATCACCATGGAGCGGATGCCGATCTTGTCGAAGATGGCGCGCTGCGGGAACGAGAGGTACTCTTCGCCGCGCTTCTCGACCCCAAGGCGGACCAGGTAGTTGGCAAGCACCGGATCGGTGTTGCGGTAGCGGCCCACCGTGTTGGGCGGCCATTGCTGCGGTCGGGTCGCGGCGTAGTTGAATGCGTTGATCCGGCCCGTATAGTAGTAGATGTGATCGGGGTAGGTGCCGTTGGGATCGAAGTCCGGATCGTCCGGGGCCTTGATGCGCAGCCCGCTGGACATGCGCAGGATGTCGGCAATGCGGATCTGCTGACGGCCGTCGCCGGCACCTTGCCATTCGGGAATCGGCGCGGGCTGGTCGAGCTTGTACACGCCCTGCTTGATCAGCACGCCCATCATCGTGGCCACGACGCTCTTGCCCATCGACCATGACTCGAGCGGCGTTGTCGCGCTGATGCCGCTCATGTAGCGCTCGCCGATGAGCCGCCCCTTGTGCGTGACCACGAAGGCCGCAGTGTAGGCCTCCGTGGTTTCGAAGGCGGCGCCGAGGGCCTGGTTCACCTTGGCCATGTCGACGTCGGCGGGCGGCGGGTCGTTCGGCAGCACATCGCCCATGGGCCAGGGCACGGTCGTGGGGTCGGCCAGCGCGCTCTTGACATTGACGGGGGTGAAGAGAACGTCGTCCTTGCCGGGCGGCAGCGTGATGCAACCCTGCGATCCGAAGTGGCGGGCCACCAGCGTCGGACCGCCGTTGGGCATCGTGATGCGGACCTCCTTCTTGGTGCGGTCGACCACCGGCGCACCCACCTTCTTGCGCTGCTCGTACGGCCCCGTGAAGTACCCGATGGTTTCGGCGGCGACTGCAGGATCGAGTCCGGTGATGAAGACCGCCGAGCACATGGCCTTGGCATAGCCGGACGTGTTGTGCTCCAGCACATCGCCGGGTGGTGGCACGTAGGGCGTGTCCAGCTCCAGGCACTTGGCGCGCGCAATGAGTGCATCGCGGGCTGGCAGCTGGGCCGAACCGGCAGATGAAGTGCAAGGTTGGGCGGTGCCGCCCCCTGCGCCAGCGCCTGCGCCGCCGCCGACAAGGGCGATGCCGCCACCTCCGCCGCCACCACCTCCTCCCCCGCAAGCAGTCAGCACCATCGCCAGGAGCAGGGCGGCAACGGTTGGGAGGGGGCTGCGGGTCAAACACTTCATTGGCGTTCCTCGCGATGGGCGGTTGCGGTGCGCAGAATCGGCACCGGCGGGATTGTGGGTGAACTTCGGGCCGATGCCTAGCGCGGCCGGCTCCCCGCGTTCACCCCTGAACAGCGCCGAAAAACCCATCGCCCGTAAAATCGCGGGCTCCCATGCCCGCGATCTCATTCCAGTCGGTCTCCAAGACCTACCCTCCCTCCCGTCAGCAACGCGCCCAAGGCAAGCAGGGGCTGCGTGCGGTCGACGAGGTTTCCTTCCAGATCGAGCCGGGCGAGTTCTTCGGCCTGCTCGGCCCCAACGGCGCGGGCAAGACCACCCTGATCAGCATGCTCGCGGGCCTGTCGCGGCCCACGGCGGGCGCGATCAGCGTGCACGGCTTCGACGTGCAGCGCGACTACGCCGAAGCCCGGCGCCAGCTCGGCATCGTGCCGCAGGAGCTGGTGTTCGACCCCTTCTTCAACGTGCGCGAGTCGCTGCGCATCCAGTCGGGCTACTTCGGCATCAAGAACAACGAAGCCTGGATCGACGAGCTGCTGCAGAGCCTGGGCCTGGCCGACAAGGCCACCGCCAACATGCGCCAGCTCTCGGGCGGCATGAAGCGCCGCGTGCTGGTGGCGCAGGCGTTGGTGCACAAGCCACCGGTCATCGTGCTCGACGAGCCCACGGCCGGTGTCGACGTCGAGCTGCGCCAGACGCTCTGGCAGTTCGTCGCCAAGCTCAACAAGCAGGGCAGCACCGTGCTGCTCACCACCCATTACCTCGAGGAAGCCGAAGCCCTGTGCAGCCGCATCGCGATGCTCAAGCTCGGCAAGGTGATCGCCCTGGACCGCACCAGCGAGCTGCTGAAGTCGGCCGCGAGCAATGTGCTGCGCTTCAAGACCGACGCCATGCTGCCCTGGGCCATCGCCCAGCACGCGCGCATCACCGGGCGCATCGTGCAGCTGCCGGCGCAGAACGCGCATGAAGTCGAACAACTGCTGGCCGCGATCCGCGAAGCCGGCGTCGCGGTGGAAGACGTGGAAATGCGCAAGGCCGACCTGGAAGACGTGTTCATCGACCTGATGGCGGGCGAGCAGACGCCGCTGGAGGTGTCGCGATGATGGCCGTCACTGGGTGGCGAGCGCTGCTCTATAAGGAAACGCTGCGCTTCTGGAAGGTCGGCTTCCAGACCGTCGGCGCGCCGGTGCTCACCGCGCTGCTGTACCTCATGGTGTTCGGCCATGTGCTCGAAGGCCGCGTGACGGTCTACGGCTCCGTGGGCTACACCGCCTTCCTGATTCCCGGCCTCGTGATGATGAGCGTGCTGCAGAACGCGTTCGCGAACAGCTCGTCCTCGATCATCCAGAGCAAGATCATGGGCAACCTCGTGTTCGTGCTGCTCACGCCGCTGTCGCACTGGGGCTGGTTCTTCGCCTACGTGGGCTCCTCGGTGATCCGCGGGCTGGCGGTGGGCGTGGGCGTGTTCGCCGTGACCGTCTTCTTCGCCGTGCCGAGCTTCGTGGCGCCGGTGTGGATCCTGGTGTTCGCGCTGCTGGGCTCGGCCATGCTGGGCACGCTGGGCCTCATCGCCGGGCTCTGGGCCGAGAAGTTCGACCAGATGGCCGTGTTCCAGAACTTCCTGATCATGCCCATGACCTTCCTGTCGGGCGTGTTCTATTCGATCGGCTCGCTGCCGCCGTTCTGGCAGAGCGTGAGCCACCTGAACCCCTTCTTCTACATGATCGACGGCTTCCGCTACGGCTTCTTCGGGGTGAGCGATGCTTCGCCCTGGCTGAGCTTCGGCATCGTCGGTTCCGCCTGGCTGGTGGTGAGCGCGATTGCCGTTCACCTCCTGCGCATCGGCTACAAAATCCGCGGCTGACCGCGACTTCCAAGACCCCATGACCGCTGACGAACTCCAAGCCATCATCGCTGCCCATCTGCCGTGCGAGCACATCACGCTCGAGGGCGACGGCCGACATTGGTACGCGACCATCGTCTCGGCCGAATTCGAGGGCAAGCGCGCCATCCAGCGCCACCAGCGGGTCTACGCCACCCTCGGTGCGAAAATGCACACCGACGAGGTGCATGCGCTCTCGATGAAGACCTACACGCCGGCTGAATGGGCGGCAGTGGACAAATGACTTTCCGGCCCCTGCGGGCCTCCTGATTTCGCTGGATCCTTCATGGACAAACTTCTGATTCGCGGCGGGCGTGAGCTTCGCGGCGAAGTGCTCATTTCCGGCGCCAAGAACGCCGCGCTGCCCGAGCTGTGCGCAGCGCTGCTGACCGACCAGCCCGTGGTGCTGCACAACGTGCCGCGCCTGCAGGACGTGTCGACCATGCTCAAGCTGGTGCGCAACATGGGCGTGACGGCCGAGGCCGACGACAACGGCACCGTTCGCCTGAACGCCGGCGAGCTCGGCAACCCCGAGGCCCCCTACGAACTGGTGAAGACCATGCGCGCCTCGGTGCTGGCGCTGGGCCCGCTGCTGGCGCGCTTCGGCCACGCCAAGGTGTCGCTGCCCGGTGGCTGCGCCATCGGTTCGCGGCCGGTCGACCAGCACATCAAGGGCCTGCAGGCGATGGGCGCCGAAATCGTGGTCGAGCACGGCTACATGGTCGCGCGCCTGCCTGAGGGCCGCACGCGGCTGAAGGGCGCGCGCATCCTGACCGACATGGTCACCGTCACCGGCACCGAGAACTTCCTCATGGCCGCCGCGCTGGCCGAGGGCGAGACGCTGCTCGAAAACGCCGCGCAGGAGCCCGAGATCGTCGACCTGGCCGAGATGCTGATCCGCATGGGCGCGAAGATCGAAGGCCACGGCACCAGCCACATCCGCATCCAGGGCGTCGAGAAGCTGCACGGCTGCGAGCACGCCGTGGTGGCCGACCGCATCGAGGCCGGCACCTTCCTGTGCGCCGTGGCGGCCACGGGTGGCGAGGCCTTTCTGCGCCATGCGCGCGGCGACCACCTCGACGCCGTGATCGACAAGCTGCGCGACGCCGGCTGCACCGTCGTGACCGAGCCCGACGGCATCCGCATCGGCTCGCAGGGCCCCGCGTACGACCACCTGAAGGCGCAAAGCTTCAGCACCACCGAATACCCCGGCTTCCCGACCGACATGCAGGCCCAGTTCATGGCCCTGAACGTGATCGCGCGCGGTGCCTCGATGGTCACCGAGACCATCTTCGAGAACCGCTTCATGCACGTGAACGAGATGGTGCGCCTGGGCGCGCGCATCCACGTCGAGGGCAAGGTCGCGATGGTCGAGGGCGTGCAACAGCTCTCGGGCGCCACCGTGATGGCCACCGACCTGCGCGCCTCCGCCAGCCTCGTCATCGCCGGCCTCGTGGCCGAGGGCGAGACGCTGGTCGACCGCATCTACCACCTGGACCGGGGCTATGACCGCATGGAATCGAAACTGCGCGGCCTCGGTGCCGACATTGAACGCGTGACGGGAGCCGCCGCATGATCACCCTGGCTCTTTCCAAAGGCCGCATCTTCGAAGAGACGATGCCCCTGCTGGCCGCCGCCGGCATCGAGGTCACCGAAGACCCCGAGAAATCGCGCAAGCTGATTCTTGAAACCACCCGACCCGACGTGCGCGTGGTGCTGGTGCGCGCCTCCGACGTGCCCACCTACGTGCAGTACGGTGGCGCCGACCTCGGCGTGACCGGCCTGGACGTGCTGCTCGAGCACGGCAACCAGGGCCTGTACCAGCCGCTGGACCTGCGTATCGCGGCCTGCCGCCTCAGCGTGGCCGTGCGCGCCGACTACGACTACGCCTCGGCCGTGAAGCAGGGCTCGCGCCTGCGCGTGGCCACCAAGTACGTGGGCCTGGCGCGCGACTTCTTCGCCAGCAAGGGCGTGCACGTCGACCTGATCAAGCTCTACGGCAGCATGGAGCTGGCGCCGCTCACGGGCCTGGCCGACGCCATCGTCGACCTGGTCTCGACCGGCAACACGCTCAAGGCCAACCACCTCGTCGAGGTGGAGCGCATCATGGACATCAGCGCCCGGCTGGTCGTCAACCAGGCCGCGCTCAAGCTCAAGCGCGAACCCATCCGCCGCATCATCGACGCCTTCGCGTCTGCCATTCCCTCCGCCTGAACCTCAACCCCATGACTCTGCAAGCAGCCCCCGCCCGACTGTCCACGAACTCAGCCAGCTTCGACGCTGAATTCAAGGCGCGGCTGCATTGGTCCGCGGACGCGGACGCCGCCATCGAGAAGGTGGTGGCCGACATCCTGGCCGACGTGCAAAAACGCGGCGACGAGGCGGTGCTGGAATACACCAACCGCTTCGACAAGCTCGACGCGAAGACGCTGCCCGAGCTCGAACTCACGCAGGCCGAGCTGAAGGCTGCGTTCGAGGGTCTCCCGGCCGTGCAGCGCGACGCGCTCGAAGCCGCCGCGCGCCGCGTGCGCAGCTACCACGAAGCACAGAAGAAGGCCTCCGGCGAAAGCTGGAGCTACCGCGACGCCGACGGCACGCTGCTCGGCCAGAAGGTCACGCCGCTGGACCGCGTGGGCATCTACGTGCCGGGCGGCAAGGCCGCGTACCCGTCGAGCGTGCTGATGAACGCCATTCCCGCGCACGTCGCCGGTGTGGGCGAAATCATCATGGTCGTGCCCACGCCGAAGGGTGAGAAGAACCAGCTCGTGCTCGCCGCCGCCTACGTGGCCGGCGTGACGCGCGGCTTCACCGTCGGCGGTGCGCAGGCTGTGGCCGCGCTGGCCTACGGCACGGCCACCATCCCGGCCTGCGACAAGATCACCGGCCCCGGCAACGCCTACGTGGCCGCCGCCAAGCGCCGCGTGTTCGGCACCGTGGGCATCGACATGATCGCGGGCCCGAGCGAAATCCTGGTGCTGGCCGACGGCTCCACGCCGCCCGACTGGGTGGCCATGGACCTGTTCAGCCAGGCCGAGCACGACGAGCTGGCGCAAAGCATCCTGCTGTGCCCCGACGCCGCCTACATCGACCGCGTGCAGGCCGAGATCGACCGCCTGCTGCCGACCATGCCGCGCGCCGAGATCATCGCCGCCTCGCTCAACGGCCGCGGCGCGCTGATCCACACGAAGAGCATGGAAGAGGCCTGCGAGATCAGCAACCGCATCGCGCCCGAACACCTCGAGGTCAGCAGCAGCGAACCGCACCGCTGGGAGCCGCTGCTGCGCCACGCCGGCGCGATCTTCCTGGGCAACTTCACCAGCGAGAGCCTGGGCGACTACTGCGCCGGCCCGAACCACGTGCTGCCGACCAGCGGCACCGCGCGTTTCTCGAGCCCGCTGGGCGTGTACGACTTCCAGAAGCGCTCCAGCCTCATCGAGGTGAGCGAGGCCGGCGCGCAGGTGCTGGGCCCGATCGCGGTCACGCTGGCCGAAGGCGAGGGCCTGCAGGCGCACGCCGAAGCCGCGCGCATGCGCCTGCGTAAGATCTGAGGCTCCAACAACCCCGCTTCAGGGAGGAGCACGCCAGATGATTCAACGCCTCTATCGCTCGCGATTTTTCCGCTTCGTCACCGGCCTCGTTGCCGGTGCCGCCTTGCTGGCCGCCTGCACCCAGATGCCGCAGAACCGCGCCGAGACGACGGCGATGGCGGCCACGTCCAGTGCGGCAAAGCCCGCACCTGCGCCGGCCCAGCTCGGCACGCAATGGGGCGAAGGCATCGAGTCGAAGACTCGCACGGTGGCTGCCAAGCGCCTGTCCGACCAGCCCGACGACGTGGCCTCGATCGGCTACAACGATGCGGCCAGCGTGCGCCGCGACGCGGGCAGCAACCCCGAGCGCCGGCTGAACCTGCAGCTGGCCCAGGGCGACATCGAATGGTCGGTGCTCGACGAGAACGACCGCCCGCTGCCGCTGCAGCGCGCGCGTCGAAGCGGCAATGACATGTTCCGCCTCGCCGGCGTCGAAGGTGCGCGCTACACGCTGCGCTTTCGCAACCTCAGCGATCGCAGCTA
This sequence comes from Variovorax sp. GW823-FHT04F07, assembly GCF_058795995.1. Classification (NCBI taxonomy): domain Bacteria; kingdom Pseudomonadati; phylum Pseudomonadota; class Betaproteobacteria; order Burkholderiales; family Comamonadaceae; genus Variovorax; species Variovorax sp. GW823-FHT04F07. The sequence continues at coordinate 1,248,473 of NZ_JBXAIG010000002.1, read as the reverse complement.
CGAGGTGATCGCCACCGTCGACGGCCTGGACGTGCTCAACGGCAAGCCCGGCAGCCTGCGCAATGGCGGCTACGTGCTGCGCCCGCAGCAGACGCTCAACATCGAGGGCTTCCGCAAGAGCCAGAGCGAAGTGGCCGCCTTCCGTTTCGCCACGCCGGGCCGCGCCTACGCCGCGAACACCGAGGCCGGCGACGTGCGCAACATCGGCGTGATCGGCGCCGCGCTGTTCGAGCTCGAAGAGCCGAACGCCCCGCGCCGCACCCGCCGCGACGCCTCGCCGTCGCAGCCCAGCGCCTTCCCGGCCGACGGCGCGTACGCGCCGCCGCCGCGCTACCGCAAGTAAGCCAGCGAGGCCATGCAACGCGCCGCCGTCCTGCTGTTGCCGCGCCTGCCGGCGCTGCTGCTCGCCCTGGCGGCCGGTGCGATCGGCGTCGGCGCGCAGGCCATGAGCATCCGCGAACTGCGCACGCTTGAAGCCAACGAGAAGGACGGCAAGGCCTACGCCAGCTACTACCTCGTCGGCGTGCTCGAGGGCCTGCGCGAGGGTGTCGAGTCGTCGCAGCGCAACGGCCAGGTGCCGCCGTTCTGCATCGAGGGCCGCCGCCTCGAACCCTCGATGGCCCGCTCGCTCTACCAGACGGAGCTGAGCCGCAACGCCGACAGCTACGAAGCCGACATGCCCGTGCAACTGGTCATGGCCGGCGCCCTCCGCAACAGCTACCGCTGCACCCGATGACCGTTTCCGATTCTTCCGCCTCCGACAACCGCCTGCCGCTCGACCGCATCCGCGCCGACGTGCGCGCCATGCACGCCTACGCGGTGCAGGACGCGCGCGGCTTCCTCAAGCTCGACGCGATGGAGAACCCCTACGGCCTGCCGCCCGCGCTGCAGGCCGAACTGGGCGCGCGCCTGGGCGCGCTGGCGCTCAACCGCTACCCCGGCGACCGCGGCGCCGACCTGCAGCGCGCGCTGGCCGCCCATGCGGGCCTGCCCGAAGGCTTCGGGCTGATGCTGGGCAACGGCTCGGACGAACTGATCTCGCTGCTGGGCATCGCCTGCGACCAGCCCGGCGCCGCCGTGCTCGCGCCCGTGCCCGGCTTCGTCATGTACGCGATGAGCGCCCAGCTGCAGGGCCTGCGCTTCGTGGGCGTGCCGCTCACGGCCGATTTCGAGCTCGACGAGGCCGCCATGCTGGCCGCCATCGCGCGCGAGAAGCCCGCCATCGTCTACCTCGCCTACCCGAACAACCCGACCGCCAACCTCTGGGACGACGCCGTCATCGAGAAGATCGTGCAGGCCCAGGGCGTGCAGGGCGGCCTGGTGGTGATCGACGAGGCCTACCAGCCCTTTGCCGCCCGCAGCTACATCGACCGGCTCGCGAACCACCGCCACGTGCTGCTGATGCGCACCCTGAGCAAGTTCGGCCTGGCCGGCATCCGCCTGGGCTACCTCATGGGCCCCGCCGCGCTGGTCGCCGAGATCGACAAGGTGCGCCCGCCCTACAACATCAGCGTGCTCAACTGCGAAGCCGCGCTGTTCGCGCTGGAGCACGCGGCCGTGTTCGAGGCGCAGGCGCGCCAGATCCGCGAAGGGCGCGACCAGCTCATGGCCGCGCTGGCCCGGCTTCCGGGCGTGAAGACCTGGCCCAGCGACGCCAACATGATCCTGCTGCGCGTGCCGGATGCCACCCGTACCTTCGAGGGCATGAAGGCCCGCGGGGTGCTGGTGAAGAACGTTTCTAAAATGCATGAACTGCTCGCCAACTGCCTGCGCCTCACCGTCGGAACGGCCGACGAGAACGCGCAGATGCTGGCGGCGCTCGAAGCCTCACTATGACCACCCCCACGACCCCGGGCAGCACCGATCGCATCGCGACGGTCACCCGCAACACCGCCGAGACGAAGATCACGGTCAGCGTCAACCTCGACGGCACCGGCAAGGCCAAGCTCTCCACGGGCATCGGCTTTTTCGACCACATGCTCGACCAGATCGCCCGCCACGGGCTGATCGACCTGGACATCGACTGCGAGGGCGACCTGCACATCGACGGCCACCACACGGTGGAAGACGTGGGCATCACGCTCGGCCAGGCCGTGGCCAAGGCCATCGGCGACAAGAAGGGCATTCGTCGCTACGGCCATGCCTATGTGCCGTTGGACGAGGCGCTGAGCCGCGTCGTCATCGACTTCTCGGGCCGCCCGGGCCTCGTGATGCACGTGCCCTTCACCAGCGGCATGATCGGCACCTTCGACAGCCAGCTCACCTACGAGTTCTTCCAGGGCTTCGTGAACCACGCCTTCGTCACGCTGCACATCGACAACCTGAAGGGCGTGAACGCGCACCACCAGTGCGAGACCGTGTTCAAGGCCTTCGCGCGCGCCATGCGCGGCGCGCTGGAACTCGATCCGCGCTCCGTCGGCGTCATTCCCTCGACCAAGGGTTCGCTCTGAAATTCCTCAGCGAACAGCTATGAAATCTGTAGCAAAGAATTCCGTCGCGGTTGTCGACTACGGCATGGGCAACCTGCACTCCGTGTCGCAGGCCGTGCGCCATGCGGCCGACCAGGTGGGCGTGGAGGTGTTCGTCACCTCCGACCCGGATGTGGTGCGCCAGGCCACCCGCGTGGTGCTGCCGGGGCAGGGCGCCATGCCCGACTGCATGCGCGAGCTGCGCGACTCGGGCCTGCTCGAATCGGTGCTCGAGGCCGCGGCCAGCAAGCCGCTCTTCGGCGTGTGCGTGGGCATGCAGATGCTGCTGTCGCGCAGCGACGAAGGCCCGACCGACGGCCTGGGGCTCATTCCCGGCGAGGTCGTCAAGTTCGACCTGGCCGGCCGCCTGCAGCCCGACGGCAGCCGCTTCAAGGTGCCGCAGATGGGCTGGAACCAGGTGCGCCAGGCCCAGCCGCACGCGGTGTGGGCGGGCATTCCCGACCAGAGCTACTTCTATTTCGTGCACAGCTTCTACGCATGTCCGGCGGATGCCCGGCACAGCGTGGGCGAGGCCGATTACGGGGCATGCTTTACCGCGGCCATCGCACGCGATAACATTTTTGCAACCCAGTTCCACCCGGAGAAGAGTGCGGACCATGGGCTGCAGCTGTATCGCAACTTCCTCCACTGGAATCCCTGACCTTATATTCCCGCCCGGGCCGCACCGTTCGCAGCCCGGCTTTCGCACACTCGCGTCACTTCCATGCTCCTCATTCCCGCCATTGATCTCAAAGACGGCCACTGCGTTCGCCTCAAGCAGGGCGACATGGACCAGTCCACCATCTTCAGCGAAGACCCCGCCGCCATGGCCCGCAAATGGGTCGAGGCCGGCGCCCGTCGGCTGCACCTGGTCGATCTGAATGGCGCCTTCGCCGGCAAGCCGCAGAACCACGCGGCGATCAAGGCGATCCTGAAGGAGGTCGGCGACGACATCCCGGTGCAGCTGGGCGGCGGCATCCGCGACCTGGACACCATCGAGCGCTACATCGACGACGGCCTGCGCTACGTGATCATCGGCACCGCCGCGGTCAAGAACCCCGGCTTCCTGAAGGACGCCTGCAGCGCCTTCGGCGGCCACATCATCGTGGGCCTGGACGCCAAGGACGGCAAGGTCGCCACCGACGGCTGGAGCAAGCTCACGGGCCACGAGGTGGCCGACCTGGGCAAGAAGTTCGAGGACTACGGCGTCGAATCGATCATCTACACCGACATCGGCCGCGACGGCATGCTCTCGGGCATCAACATCGACGCCACCGTCAAGCTCGCGCAGGCGCTGACCATCCCCGTGATCGCCTCGGGGGGCCTGTCGAACATGGCCGACATCGACCAGCTCTGCGCGGTCGAGTCCGAAGGCGTCGAGGGCGTGATCTGCGGCCGCGCCATCTACTCGGGCGACCTCGACTTCGCCGCCGCCCAGGCGCGCGCGGACGAGCTGGCCGGCGCCTGACGCCTTTGCCGTAACGGCGCGTGCTCTCCGCGCTCGCCATTGCCAACTACCGCTCGCTGCGCCAGCTGACGGTGCCGCTGGGCCGCCTCACGGTGGTCACGGGCGCCAACGGCAGCGGCAAGTCGAGCGTGTACCGCGCGATGCGGCTGCTGGCCGACATCGCCAACGGCGGCGTGATCCGCTCGCTGGTGCGCGAGGGCGGGCTGTCTTCCACGCTGTGGGCCGGGCCCGAGCGCTTTTCGGCGGCCATGCTGCGCGGCGAACAGCCGGTGCAGGGCACCACGCGCAGCGAGCCGGTGGCGCTGAAGCTGGGCTTCGCCGGCGCCGAGGCCGACGATTTCGGCTACGCCATCGACATCGGCCTGCCGCCGCCGATCCCGTCCTCGGCCTTCTCGCACGACCCGCAGATCAAGCACGAGGCGATCTGGAGCGGCCCGCTGCTGCGCCCTTCCACGCACCTGGTCGACCGCAAGGGCGCCGCGCTGCGCCTGCGCGACGGCAAGGGCTGGCAGGCCGTCGGCCGGCCGATCCCGGCCTTCGCCAGCATGATGACCGAGCACGCCGACCCGCGCGACGCGCCCGAGATGCTCACGCTGCGCGAGCAGATGCGCTCGTGGCGTTTCTATGACCACTTCCGCTCGGACGCCGAGGCGCCCGCACGCCAGCCGCAGCTGGGCACCTACACGCCTGTGCTGGCGAACGATGGGGCCGATCTGGCCGCGGCCCTGCAGACCGTCCGCGAGATCGGCGACGGCGAGGCGCTCGACAGCGCCGTGGACGACGCCTTTCCGGGCGCCCGCATCGAGGTGCACGCGAATGGAGACCGTTTCGAGACGCTGATGCACCAGCACGGCCTGCTGCGGCCCCTGACGGCCGCCGAGCTGTCGGACGGCACCCTGCGCTACCTGCTGTGGATCGCGGCGCTGCTGACGCCCCGTCCGCCCGCGTTGCTGGTGCTCAACGAGCCCGAGACCAGCCTGCACCCCGACCTGCTGCCGGCGCTGGGCCGCCTCATCGCGCAGGCCGCGCGGTCGTCGCAGGTGATCGTGGTGTCGCATGCGGCGCGCCTGATCGCCGCCCTGGACGACAGCGACGGCCTGCAGCCGGTGGTGCTCGAAAAGCGCTTCGGCGAGACCCGCATCGCGAACCTCGACATGAGCGAGATTCCGCGCTGGGAGTGGCCGGCGCGGTAGAGAAGGGCAGGCGGGCCTACTCGGCCTTCACCGCCATCGTCTGGATGATCGTTTCCAGCTGCGCGCTCATCGGCAGGTTGAGGCTTTCCCCCGAAGGCAGCTTGCGCATGAACCAGCGCTTGTACTGCCGGTGGATCTCGCCGTCTTCCGCCAGCACCTGGAAGGTGTCGACCACCACCTTGTTCAGCTGCGGGTCGCCCTTGCGGTACATGACCGCGTAGGGGTCGTAGGAGAGGAAGTCGCCCACCACCTCGTACTGCGCCTTGGCGGCGTCGCGGGCGATCAGGCCGTAGAGCAGCACGTCGTCGGTGGCGAAGGCGTCGGCCTGGCCTTCTTTCACGAGCGCGAACGACTCGGCATGGTCGCGCGCCACCTTCAGCTCGATGTTGAGCTTGAACTTCTGCGACAGGTCGCGCAGCGTCTTCTCGTTGGTGGTGCCGGCCGTCACGGCCACCTTCTTGCCGGCCAGGTCGCGGAACGACTGGATCGGCGAGCCCTTCTTCACCAGCACCTTGGTGCCCGAGACGAACATGGTCGGCGAGAAGGCCACGCGCTTCTGGCGCTCGAGGTTGCTGGTGGTGGAGCCGCACTCGAGGTCGACCTGGCCGCTGACGACCGCGTCGATGCGCGAGTCGGAGGTGACGGGCACCCACTTGATCGTGAGGCTCTTGTTGACCGTGTCCTCGATGGCCGTGACGAGCGCGCGGCACAGCTCGATGGAATAGCCGATCGGCTCCTTGCGCGCATTGAGGTACGAAAAAGGCACCGAGGCCTCGCGGTGGCCGATGGCGATGGTACCGCTCTCGCGCACCTTGGCCAGCGTGCCGGTGAGGAGCTCCTGTGCCTGCGCGGGGCCGCCCGGCAAGGCCAGGGCCACGGCCGCCAGCAGCCATGCGGCGACGGCGGAGGGCAGCGTGGCGATGCGCGTCATGGCGTGGCGCCTCACGCGTGCGCCGGGTGGGCGAGGGTGGCGGCGGCTTCCTCGTCGAGCACCTTGGCGTTGGCCTCGGCATCGCTCTCGGACAGCAGCTCGCCTTCCCACTTGGCGACCACGGCCGTGGCGATGGAGTTGCCCACCGCGTTGGTGGCCGAGCGGCCCATGTCCAGGAAGGTGTCCACGCCCAGAATCAGCAGCAGGCCGGCCTCGGGAATGTCGAAGTGGTTCAGCGTGGCGGCGATCACCACCAGCGAGGCGCGCGGCACGCCGGCCATGCCCTTGGAGGTGAGCATCAGGATCAGCAGCATGGTGATCTGCGTGCTGATCGGCATGTGGATGTCGTAGGCCTGCGCGATGAACAGCACGGCGAAGGTGCAGTACATCATCGAACCGTCGAGGTTGAACGAGTAGCCCATCGGCATCACGAAGCTGGAGATCTTGCGCTTCACGCCGAAACGGTCGAGCGCCTGCAGGATCTTCGGGTACGCGGCCTCGGAGCTCGCGGTGGCGAACGACAGCAGGAACGCCTCCTTGATGAGCACCAGCAGCTTGAACACGCGCGGCCCCAGGAACAGCAGGCCGGCCATGATCAGCACGCCCCACAGCACGAACAGGCCCAGGTAGAAGTCGCGCATGAACACGGCGAACTTGACGAGAATGCCCAGCCCGTTCACGGCCACGGTGGCGGCCATGGCCGCCAGCACCGCCAGCGGCGCGAGCTTCATGACGTAGCCCGTGATCTTGAGCATGGCGTGCGACAGCTCCTCGATGGCGGCCACCAGCGTCTTGGCCTTGTCGCCGAGCGAGGCCAGCGCCACGCCGAAGAACATCGAGAACACCACGATCTGCAGGATCTCGTTGTTGGCCATCGCCTCCACGAACGACTTGGGCACCGTGTGGCTCACGAAGTCCTTGAAGGTGAACTTGTTGGTCGCCAGGTTGGCCGAGGCGCCGATGTCGGGCAGCGGCAGGCCCAGGTTCTCGCCGGGCTTGAGCAGGTTGGCCATGACCAGGCCGATCACCAGCGAGATCAGCGAGGCCGTGAGGAACCAGCCGATGGCCTTGCCGAACACGCGGCCCACCGACTTGGCGTCGCCCATGTGCGCGATGCCCACCACCAGCGTGGAGAACACCAGCGGGCCGATCAGCATCTTGATCAGGCGCAGGAAGACGTCGGAGACGATGGAGACGTAGTCCGCGATCTCCTTGGCGGCCTTCTTGTCGGGAAAGCTTGTGAAGATCATGTAACCGACGATGATGCCGAGCACCATGGCGATCAGGATCCAGGCGGCCATGGGCAGCTTTTTCTTCATGCGTATCCCCTTTGTCGTGTGAGAGTGGTTCTTTTCGAGTGCACGGGACCGACCCGGCACAGGGTATCCAAGAAAGGCGGATGCACGCAATGGCCCGCTGTCAGGATGCGGCGGCTGCCTACAATTCCTCACATGGATATCCGCTCGATCGAGTTTCGAGGCCAGCCGGCGTTGCACGCCGTGGCGGCCGATGGCAGCACGCTGACGGTGGCGCTGCATGGCGCCCAGGTGCTTTCCTGGGCCCCGGCCCGCGGTGGGGAGCGACTGTATCTGAGTCCGAAGGCCGTTTTTGACGGCCAAACTGCCATCCGCGGCGGCATTCCCCTGTGCTGCCCCCAGTTCAACCAGCGCGGCATGCTCCCCAAGCATGGCTTCATGCGCAATCTGCCTTGGATTCGCGAGGAATCGGGCGCGCCCGACACGCTCCGGCTGGTGCTGCGCGACAACGACGCCACCCGCCGGCTCTGGCCGCATGCCTTCGAGGCGCGGATGGACGCCACGCTCGCCGCCGGCCGGTTGCGCACCGCGCTCACCCTGACCAACACCGGCGACGCACCCTGGCCGTTTTCGGCCGCGCTGCACACCTACCTGCGCGTGGACGACATCGCCGCGGTGCGCCTCGAAGGCCTGCAGGGCGCCGCCCGCTGGGACGCGGTGCGCGACGTGCGCCAGACCGAATCGGCCGCCGCGCTGCAGTTCGACGCCGAGTTCGACAGCGTCTACACCGCCCCGGCGCAGCCGCTGCGGCTGGTGCAGCCCGGCGGCACGCTCGAAATCACCCAGAGCGAAACCTGCACCGAAACCGTGGTCTGGAACCCCGGTGCCGCGCTCGGTGCGACACTCGCGGACATGCCCGCAGAGGGCTTTCGCCACATGCTGTGCGTCGAGGCGGCCCGCATCGACGAACCCGTCGTGCTGGCGCCCGGCGCCCAATGGCAGGGCTGGCAACAGCTTTGCGTTCTCTGATTTCTCCCTGGTTCACCACCCCATGCTTGCCAAACGCATCATTCCCTGCCTCGACGTCACCGGCGGCCGCGTCGTCAAGGGCGTCAACTTCCTCGAGCTGCGCGATGCCGGCGACCCGGTCGAGATCGCCGCGCGCTACAACGCGCAGGGCGCTGACGAGCTGACCTTTTTGGACATTACGGCCACCAGCGACGGCCGCGACCTGATCCTGCCGATCATCGAGGCGGTGGCCTCGCAGGTCTTCATTCCGCTGACCGTGGGCGGCGGCGTGCGCACGGTGGCCGACGTGCGCCGGCTGCTCAATGCGGGCGCCGACAAGACCAGCTTCAACTCGGCCGCCATCGCCGATCCGCAGGTGATCAGCGACGCGGCCCAGAAGTACGGCTCGCAGTGCATCGTGGTCGCCATCGACGCCAAGCGCCGCAGCCCCGAAGACGCCGCCACGCGCGGCGCGGGCTGGGACGTCTACAGCCACGGCGGGCGCAAGAACACCGGCCTGGACGTGGTGCAGTGGGCGACCGAGATGGCGCGCCGCGGCGCGGGCGAGATCCTGCTCACCAGCATGGACCGCGACGGCACCAAGAGCGGCTTCGACCTGGCCCTGACGCGCGCCGTGAGCGACGCGGTCAATGTGCCCGTCATCGCCTCGGGCGGCGTCGGCAGCCTCGACGACCTGGCCGACGGCATCCAGAAGGGCGGCGCCGACGCGGTGCTGGCCGCGAGCATCTTCCACTACGGCGAGCACACCGTGGGCGAGGCCAAGGCGCGCATGGCCGAGCGCGGGATTCCCGTGCGCATCGACGCCTGAGCGGGACCGGAAGGGTCTTTTCCTATCCTCGACAATATCCCCATGAATTGGCTCGATGAAGTGAAGTGGGACGCGAACGGGTTGGTGCCCGTGATCGCCCAGGAACAAGGCACGAACGACGTGCTCATGTTTGCGTGGATGAACCGCGAGGCGCTCGAAAAGACCGCCGAGTTGGGCCGCGCGGTGTATTTCAGCCGCTCGCGCAACAAGCTGTGGTTCAAGGGCGAGGAGTCGGGCCACGTGCAGACCGTGCACGAGATCCGTCTCGACTGCGACAACGACGTCGTGCTGCTCAAGGTGACGCAGCTGGGCCACGAGCCCGGCATCGCCTGCCACACCGGCCGCCACAGCTGCTTCTTCAGCAAGTACGAGAAGGGCCAGTGGACTGTGGTCGAGCCGGTCTTGAAAGACCCGGAGTCGATCTACAAATGAGCGCCACAGTGAACGACGCCCACAACAACACCTCCGACGCACTCGCTCGCCTGGCCGCGGTGCTCGAGAGCCGCCTGCCCGCGAACGGCGGCGACCCCGAGAAGAGCTACGTCGCGCGGCTGCTGCACAAGGGCCCGGACGCCTTCCTCAAGAAGATCGGCGAGGAAGCCACCGAGGTCGTGATGGCCGCCAAGGACGCCGACCACGGCGGCGACCGCTCGAAAATAGTGAACGAAGTGGCCGACCTGTGGTTCCACACCATGGTGGCGCTGGCCCACTACGGTTTCTCGCCGGCCGACGTGGTCGCGGAGCTCGAGCGCCGCGAAGGCACCAGCGGCATCGAGGAAAAAGCCCTGCGCAAGGTGCAGGCCCGCGAAGCTTCCAACGACTGAATGATCGATTGAAAGGGCATCGACCATGGCCAATGACATCGTGAACGTGGAACCCGACGACTCCCTCAAGACCTGGGGCTGGGTCAGCTACGTGCTGCACCTGATCGTGGCCATCGGCGCGGTCGTGCCGGGCGCGCAGGCCTCCGTGCTGCTGCTGCTCATCGCCCTGCTGATCGATTTCGTGAAGCGCGACGACGCAGCCGGCACCTGGCAGGCCTCGCACTTCAGCTGGCGCATCCGCTCGGTGCTGTGGGCCGGCCTGCTGTACATCGTCACCTCGTGGCTCTGGCTGCTGTTGTTCGTGCCGGGCTGGATCGCCTGGAGCCTGATTTCGCTGTGGTTCCTCTACCGGATCGTGAAGGGCATGATCCGGATGAACGACGGCCGTCCCATGGAACCCAAAGATGTCATCTGATCCGAACTGCGTCTTCTGCAAAATCATCGAAGGCAAGATCCCCTCGCGCAAGGTCTACGAAGACGACGACCTGTTCGGTTTCCATGACATCTCGCCCTGGGCGCCGGTGCATTTCATGCTGGTGCCGAAGAAACACATCGCCTCGATGGCGCAGCTCACGCCCGAGGATTCGGCGCTCATGGGCAAGATCATGACGCTGGCCCCCCAGCTGGCGCTGGAGCAGGGCTGCCGGCCCTATCCGGACGGCGGCTACCGGGTCGTCGTGAACACCGGCGCCGAGGGCGGGCAGGAGGTTCACCATCTCCATGTGCACGTCATGGGCGGCCCCCGCCCCTGGCTTCGCGGCTGAGTAGGGCCTGCCCACGCCATGCAAGGGGTCGCGAAGCTCGCCACAGCCCGCCCATCAAGGCGCGTGACGCCGTGCGTGCGTCCGCACGCACAAGGAGCGCAACGCCGAGGGGCGGGCTGTGGCGAGCTTCCCTCCGGGTTGCTTCGCAAAGGGGCCGTCTGCGGCGTTGCCCGCACTTGCAAGGCACGAGCCTTGCTGCGCGCGGGCGCCTTGCAGCCAGCCCCTTTGCGAAGCAACGCGACCCCTTGCATGGCGTGGGCAGGCCCCAATTAAGCCAAACTGTCACATTCCCCCCGACTAAAATCGGACACATTCTTAGGAGTTCTCCATGGGTTCTTTTTCCATCTGGCACTGGCTGATCGTGCTGCTCGTCGTGGTCATGATCTTCGGCACCAAGAAGCTGCGGAACATGGGTTCGGATCTCGGTGGCGCCGTCAAGGGCTTCAAGGACGGCATGAAGGACGGCTCGGCCTCCCCTGACGCCTCCGCTGCACCGGCCCCCACGCAGCAAGTGACCGGCCAGCCGGCCAACAGCGACAAGTCGACGATCGACGTCGAAGCGCGCCAGAAGTCCTGAGCACCGCAGGCACACATCCGTGATCGACCTCGGCATTGAGAAGCTGGCGCTCATCGGCGTCGTGGCGCTGATCGTGATCGGGCCGGAGAAGCTGCCGCGCGTTGCACGCACGGTGGGCGCCCTGCTCGGCAAGGCGCAGCGCTACGTGAACGACGTCAAGGCCGAAGTCAACCGTTCGATGGAGCTCGACGAGCTTCGCAAGATGAAGACCACGGTCGAGGACGCGGCGCGCGACGTGGAGCACAGCATCCACACCGGCGCCAGCGAGTTCGAGAAGCAGTTTTCCGGCGCGTCCGGCGACACCCTGTCGGCACTGGCCGAGCCCGAGCAGGCGGTGCCCGAATACAGGCACCCCCGCAAGAACTGGCGCCTGAAGCAGGGCGCCACGCCGAACTGGTACAAGGCGCGCAACGGCGTGCGCACCAAGGCGCTGTCGGGCGCGGCGCGGGTCGCCCGCTTCCGCCCCCACAAGATCAACTGACGCACGCGCACGCCCCGCGGCGTTCCCGGGCGCCCCGTGCGCCTGTGTCTTCTCCCACGCTTTCTCCTCTCCCATGGCCGATTCCGACAACAAGAACAAAGAAGAAGACGAGCTGGCGGGCACCGAGCAGCCGTTCGTGCAGCACCTGGTCGAGCTTCGGGACCGGCTGCTGTACTGCGTCTATGGCCTGGTGGTCGCGGGCGTGCTGCTGGCGATCTGGCCCGGCCCGGGCGGGCTCATGGACATCATCGCCATGCCGATCCGCGCGCACATGCCGCCCGATGCCAAGCTGATCGCCATCGGCGTGTTCTCGCCGTTCTTCGTGCCGCTCAAGGTGCTGATGATGGCGGCCGTGCTGCTGGCGCTGCCCTGGCTCATGTACCAGGCCTGGATGTTCGTTGCGCCGGGCCTGTACAGCCACGAAAAGCGCTTTGCGCTGCCGCTGATCTTTTTCGGCAGCGCGCTGGCCTACGGCGGCATCGCCTTCGTGCAGCTGTTCGTGCTGGACAAGATGTTCGGCTTCATCCAGAAGTTCACGCCCGCGGCGGTGGCGGCCACGCCCGACATCTCGTCGTACGTCGAGGCCATCCTGTCGCTGTACATCGCCTTCGGCGTGGCCTTCCAGGTGCCGATCGTGGTGATGCTGCTGGTGCGCTTCGAGATGGTCACCATCGAGAAGCTGCGCTCGTTCCGCGGCTACTTCATCGTGATCGCCTTCGTGGTGGCCGCGGTGCTCACGCCACCCGACGTGGTCTCGCAGCTCGCGCTGGCGGTGCCGATGTGCCTGCTGTACGAGGTGGGGATCATCGGGGCGCGCTACTTCGCAGGAACGGGCAAGGCGCCCGAGGGTGAAGAAGAGGGCGCGGGTTCGGGGTCTTCCGGCAGTTCCTGATCCGCCGGATCGATCGGCTCCTGCCCCAAAACAAAAGCGGCCCGAGGGCCGCTTTTTTGTTGCTGTCCGATCTGCGGCCGGAGCCGCTGTCGTTTTTTGCCTATTCGTTGTTCGGCAACTGCTGCCGGATCGGGCTCTTCGGCCGCAGCCCCGGCGTCACGTCCAGTTCCATCTTGTCGGTGCCGCGCTGCAGCGCGAAGCGTGCCGTGTCGCCCGGCTTGAGGCCGGCCACGGCGGTCAGCAGGGCCTGCACGCTGTCGGTCTTCTTCTCGCCCACCGAGGTGATCACGTCGCCCGGGCGGATGCCGGCCTTGGCGGCGGGGCCGTTCTGCAGCACGCCGGTGATGATCACGCCGGCGTCGGCCTTCACGCCGAAGGTCTCGGCCAGTTCGGGCGACAGGTCGCTCGGCTCGACGCCGATCCAGCCGCGGCGCACCTGACCTTCCTTCACGATGCCCTCGAGCACGATCTTGGCCATCGACACCGGAATGGCGAAGCCGATGCCCATGCTCCCACCCGAGCGCGAGTAGATGGCGGTGTTGATGCCCTGCAGGTTGCCGTTGACGTCGATCAGCGCGCCGCCCGAGTTGCCGGGGTTGATGGCCGCGTCGGTCTGGATGAAGTTCTCGAACTGGTTGATGCCCAGCTGGTTGCGCCCCAGCGCCGAGACGATGCCGCTGGTCACGGTCTGGCCCACGCCGAAGGGGTTGCCGATGGCCAGCACCTGGTCGCCCACCAGCAGCTCGTCGGAGTTGCCCAGCACGATCACCGGCAGCTTGTCGAGCTCGATCTTGAGCACGGCCAGGTCGGTGTCGGGGTCGGTGCCGATCACCTTGCCGCGCGCGTGGCGGCTGTCGTTCAGGGTGACCTCGATTTCGTCGGCGCCCTCGACCACGTGGTTGTTGGTGAGGATGTAGCCGTCGGTGCTCACGATCACGCCGCTGCCCAGGCCCACCTGGGGCTGGTCCGCCTGGTCGCCGAAGAAGAAGCGGAACCAGGGGTCGTTGCTGCGCGGGTGGCGCTGCGCGGCCTTGCTGGTGTTGATGCTCACGACCGCCGGCGAGGCCTTCTTGGCCGCCGCGCTCAGGCTGCCCGCGGCGGGCACGGCCGGCGCGCCGCTGGGCGCTTCCACGATGGACACCACGCCGCCCAGCGAGGTCGAGCGCTTGTGGATCCACTCGGGCTTGAGCGTCGCGACGACGAAGTAGGCCGCCAGCAGGACGGTCACGGCTTGGGCAAAGAGCAGCCAGGTGCGTTTCATGAAAGCTTGAAGAAAGAGCGTTGGAAAAGCGCTGAAAGACGGCGCCGGTTGCAATTGTCCCTCAACCGGCCTGGCGCCATAGACCGCGCGGCAGGGTCGAGATTGCGCGGCCTGCGGGGCGTGAATACGGGCTAACCCTTAGTATCGGCAGGCGATCCGACCCGGATCGCCCCCTCAGGCCTTCCGCGCCGCCCACCCGGCGGACGCGGCCAGGCGATCCCTTCGTCGGCGTGCCACGCTCTGCCCCTATCCGGTTCAAGGCAGGCGAGCGGCCACGATACCCCTGCTGCCATGACCTCAGAAGCTACCTACACGGACGGCGCCACGCCCGCTCCGGCGCGCACGCTCGATGCGCGCGACTACAAGACCCTGGCCCTGTCCGCACTCGGCGGCACGCTCGAGTTCTACGATTTCGTCATCTACGTCTTCTTCGCGACCGTGCTGGGCGCGCTGTTCTTTCCCGCCGACATGCCCGACTGGCTGCGCCAGCTGCAGACCTTCGGCATCTTCGCCGCGGGCTACCTCGCGCGGCCCGTGGGCGGCATCGTCATCGCGCACTTCGGCGACCTGCTGGGGCGCAAGCGCATGTTCACGCTGTCGATCTTCCTGATGGCGGCGCCCACGCTGGTGATCGGCCTCTTGCCCACCTACGCCAGCATGGGCGTCGCGGCGCCCCTGCTGCTGCTGGCGATGCGCGTGCTGCAGGGCGCGGCCATCGGCGGCGAAATGCCCGGCGCATGGGTGTTCGTGGGCGAGCACGTGCCGGCGAAGCGCTACGGCTTCGGCATCGGCACGCTGACCTCGGGCATCACCGGCGGCATCCTGCTGGGCTCGCTGGTGGCCGTGGCCATCAACCGCCATTACTCGCCGGAGCAGGTGAACGACTTCGCCTGGCGCATTCCCTTCATCCTGGGCGGTGTGTTCGGGCTGTTCTCGGTCTACCTGCGCCGCTTCCTGCACGAGACGCCGGTCTTCAAGGAGCTGGCCGGCCGCAAGACGGTCGCCCGCGAGCTGCCGCTGCGCACCGTGCTGCGCGAGCACCGCCTGGCGAGCGTGTACGTGGGGCTGCAGACCTGGGTGCTGTCGGCCGCGATCGTCGTGGTGGTGCTGTACACGCCCACCTACTTGCAGAAGGTGCACCACATCCCGGCGGCGCTGGCGCTCGAAGCCAACGCGCTCGCCACGCTGACCCTGACCATCGGCTGCGTGATCGTCGGCTGGGCCAGCGACCGCATCGGCACGCGCGCCGTGATGCTCATCGGCTGGGGTGGCCTCTTTGCCACCGCCTACCTGTTCTACACCGGGCTGCCCGGCACGCCGGCCACGCTGTTCTGGCACTACGGGCTGGTGGGGCTCTTCGTGGGCACCATCGCCACCGTGCCGATCGCGGGCGTGCGGGCATTTCCGGCGCCGGTGCGCTTCACGGGGCTTTCGTTCGCCTACAACATGTCATATGCCGTCTTCGGCGGCCTGACGCCGGTGATCCTCACGCTCTGGCTGCAGCACGACACCATGGCGCCGGCGCACTACGTCGCCGCGCTGGCGGCGCTGGGCTTCCTGCTGGCCCTGTGGCCCCTGGCCGCACGCGGCCACCCGATGCGCGATGGCGCGCCGGCCGCAGGGAGCGCGACAATGTCGCGATGAGCACCACACGCCACGAACTGCTTCACGCATTCGACCTGCTGCTGGCCCCCGGGCGCTTCAAGGATTACGGACCCAACGGCCTGCAGGTCGAAGGGCGCACCGTGGTCCGCAAGATCGTCTCGGGCGTGACCGCCAGCCGCGCGCTGATCGAGGCCGCGATCCACGCCGAGGCCGATGCCATCTTCGTCCACCACGGCCTGTTCTGGCGCGGCCAGGACGGCTGCGTCACCGGCTGGATGAAGCAGCGCCTGGGCCTGCTGCTGGGTGACGACGTCAACCTCTTCGCCTACCACCTGCCGCTCGACGCGCACCCCGAACTGGGCAACAACGCGCAACTCGGCCTGCAGCTGGGGCTCGTGGCCCATCCGGGGTCGGCCGGGCGCTTCGGCGAACAGGAGCTGGGCTTCCTGGGCGCACGCGAGAACGGTGAGAACTTCGCCAGCGCCAAGGCCCTGGCGACCCATGTCGAGAAGGTGCTGAAGCGCCCCGTCACGCTGGTCGATACGGCCCACCGCCCGATCAAGAACATCGCGTGGTGCACGGGCGGTGCCCAGGGCTACTTCGAGGCCGCCATTGCGGCCGGCGCCGACGCCTTCATCACCGGCGAGATTTCCGAGCCGCAGGCGCACTACGCCCGCGAGCTGGGCGTGGCCTTCCTGGCCTGCGGCCACCACGCCACCGAGCGCTACGGCGCGCAGGCCGTGGCGGCCCATGTGGCGGCGCAGCTCGGGCTGAAGCACGAGTTCATCGACATCGACAACCCCGCATGAAGGCACCGATCGCGATCACGCTCGGCGACCCGGCCGGCATCGGCCCCGAGATCATTGCCAAGGCCTTCCGCGACGCGCCCGACGCCGTGCGCGGTGCGTTCGTGGCCGGTGACGTCGGCACGCTGCGACAAGCCTCGCAGGCGCTCGCGGCGCCGGGGCGGCTGGCGTGGCCTGTCGTGGAGATCGGCAGCGTCGCTGAAGTGGTTGCCGTGCCGCCGGGGTGCATCCCGGTGCTCCAGGTGATCGTGCCGCCGAACAGCATCGTGCAGGGGCAGATCAGCGCAGAGGCCGGCCGCGCCGCCGGCGACTGCGTGGTGTGGGCCGCGCGGGCCGCGTTGCGCGGCGAGATCTCGGCCCTTGTCACCGCACCGCTGCACAAGGAAGCGCTGGCCGCGGCCGGCTTTCCGTACCCCGGCCATACCGAGCTGCTGCAGGCCGAGGCCGCCGCCCACCTGGGCCGCACCGTGGCCGACGTGCCCGTGCGCATGATGCTGGCCAACGACGAGCTGCGCACCGTGCTCGTGAGCATCCACATGTCGCTGCGCGACGCCATCGAGGCCGTGCGTTTCGACGGCGTGCTGGACACGCTGCGCATCACCCATCGCGCCTTGACCCACGCACTCGGCCGGCCGCCGCGCATCGGCGTGGCCGGGCTCAACCCGCACGCGGGCGAGGCCGGCCTGTTCGGTTCGGAAGAGCGCACCGTCATCGCGCCGGCCATCGAGGCCGCGCGCGCCGAGGGCATCGATGCCCAGGGGCCCCATGCGCCCGACACCGTCTTCATGCGCGCGCGCGCCAAGGCCGGCGTGCCGTCCAGCGGCGAGTTCGACGTGGTGATCGCGATGTACCACGACCAGGGCCTGATCCCGGTCAAGTACCTCGGGGTGGAGAAGGGCGTGAACGTGACGCTCGGGCTGCCGCTGGTGCGCACCAGCCCGGATCACGGCACGGCGTTCGACATCGCGGGCCAGGGCGTGGCCGATGCCTCGAGCCTCGTCGAGGCGCTGCGCATGGCGCGAACGCTGGCCGGCGCCTGAACGCGCGGCCAGTAAGAAAAGCTCAGGGACGCTTCAGGCTGTCGCGGATCTCGCGCAGCAGCGTGATGTCTTCCGGCGTGGCGGCCGGCGCTGCGGGCGCGGCCTCTTCGGTCTTGCGCAGCTTGTTGATCTGCTTGACCATGATGAAGATGATGAAGGCGAGGATCACGAAATTGACAGCAATCGTGATGAAGTTGCCATACGCCAGCACCGGCACGCCGGCCTTCTTCAACTCCGCCAGCGTGTTCGTCACGCCCGGCGGCACCGTGCCCAGGATCACGTAGAGGTTCGAGAAGTCGAGCTTCCCGAACACCATGCCCACGAGCGGCATGATGATGTCGGCCACGAGCGAGTCGACGATCTTGCCGAACGCCGCCCCGATGATCACGCCGACGGCGAGGTCGATGACGTTGCCCTTGACGGCAAACTCCTTGAATTCACTGAGGATGCTCATGATTCAGAAAGGGTGCTGAAGACCTGCTGTTGAAAGGGGTGCCAGTATGCCTGTGGAAGCGGGGGGCCAAGACGGGCGGCGCCTCGGGTGATGCGGGACCGCAACTCAGGAATGACCGCTGGCGGCTCCTGCTTGGAACGGACGGAGGGTACCCAGTCTCCGTAGCTAAACCTTGCCGACTACGCTTTGGAACGTCTTGTTTCCAATTTCGCGGGATGGGTAGAACCAGCTGGATACGCCGTGTTTTGCTCTCGAAAAGAAGGCAAAACGGCGCAGTGCGGGCATTCCGGAAGCATCCTGGAACGCAGGCAAAGCCCCATTGACAGTGCACTGCACTGGTACGATGAGAGGGGAGCAGTGGGGAGCGGCCGCGCGAAATCGACCTTCAAGACTTCTGTCTGTCAGAGCGCATTCACCCTGGGTGCGCCAGATTCTTGCGTGACCCCGCGATGAATTCTGCACCTTTGTTGCCTGAATTTGCCAGTTTCAGCGCGACTATAGCTGTTCAAATTTTTACATAAATGGTGCCGCGTAGTGGCGGCGATCACAAGTGTTTGAAAAAGAAGCGCGATACAAAAGAGCGGATGTGCGAGCCTCGCATGCCTGCGGGAATTGCCGTTCTTTCGCCGCTTCGTTGTTGATACGACTGACTGACTGACTTTCAAGGGACCTGAATTGAGAAGAGATGCGAAAGCCCTCGCGTGGGTAGCGCTTGCTGGCGCGGTGTTGCTCCAAGGCTGCGCCGTGGTGCCCGGCATGGGTTCGGTGGAGCCTTACGAAGCAGGCGGCGAGTTGCCGTCGCAGTTCCGCTACCTTCCCGATGAAGCGCCTGAAGGCGAAATCACCCCGATCTCGCTGGCGCTGGTGCGCACGCTGGCGGAGGTGTCGCCGAAGGGGGTGCCGCCTGAGGTGCAGGCGCTGTTTGGTAAAGGGGCGCGCTACACCATCGGGTCGGGCGATGTCGTGGGCGTGATCGTGTACGACCACCCCGAGTTGCTGCCCAATGCGGGTGCTGTGATTTCACAATCGGCTGACCCGACTGGCGTGCAGGTGGCGCCAGGCTTCATCGTCGATGCGGATGGTGAGATTGCTTTTCCCTACATCGGTCGTGTGCGCGTGGCCGGGCTGAGCGAAGGTGACGCTTCTGACTTGATCGGCAAGCTGCTGCGGCCGCATGTTCGCGACCCGCAGGTGACGGTGCGTATCCAGTCCTTCCGAAGCCGCCGCGCTTATGTGGAAGGCGAAGTGCGCACCCCGGGGTCGCAGATCTTCACTGACGTGCCCATGACGCTGAACGAAGCGATCAACCGCGCCGGAGGCATGACGGCCAATGCCAATCGCTCGGCGGTCACGCTCATTCGCGATGGCCGTTCCGTCCCGATCGATATGACACGGCTGCGTGAGGCTGGCTACGACGGGAACAACATCCCACTGAAGAACGGTGACACCGTCCGCGTGGCGCATCGGGAGGATTCCAAGGTCTTTGTGATGGGCGAAATCATGGCGCCTGTTGCCTTGTCCATGCGCAGCAACGGCCGCTTGAGCTTGAGCGAGGCCCTGGGCGAGGCTGGTGGTCCGATGACGACCACCTCCAATGCCGGCCAGATCTACGTGATTCGCCAAGGCGCGACCGGTGCGCCGGCTATCTTCCATCTGAACGCCAAGAATCCAGCGACGATGGCGCTGGCGAGCCAGTTCCGACTGCAGTCACAGGACGTCGTGTATGTAGACCCGGTGCCGCTGGTCAAGTGGAACCGTGTGGTCAGTCTGATCCTGCCGTCGGCACAGGTGGTCAACAACGCCAGCGAGGTTTACGTCAGACATCGCTAATTGAGTCTGGACCCGGGCCGAGTTTTTTGAGGTTTGCGTCACGGGTCTGACTGCTCTTGAAGTCAGCAGCCGCGAATGCGGTGTGGCGGCATGACTCTTGATCGAGTCTGTCGCCAATTTTTCGTCTCCAGTGCTTTCAATATGCAAGTCATTCAATCAACTCAACCTATCGCGATCATCGGCCTCGGCTACGTGGGCCTTCCCCTCGCTGTGGAATTTGGCAAGAAGCGTCGGGTGGTCGGCTTCGATATCAATGCCAAACGCATCACGGAGCTGCAGGGTGGACACGATCACACGCTCGAAACCACCAGCGAAGAGTTGAAGGCCGCGACGCAGCTGGCATTCACGTCGCATGCTGATGATTTGCGTGACTGTGCTGTTTTTGTCGTGACCGTGCCTACGCCGATCGACAATGCGAACCGTCCCGATCTGACGCCGCTGGTCAAGGCCAGCGAAACCGTCGGCAAGGTCATGTCGAAGGGGGCGATCGTCATCTTCGAATCAACGGTCTATCCCGGTGCGACAGAAGAAGTGTGTGTGCCGGTGCTGGAAAAATTCAGCGGCAAAAAATTCAATGTCGATTTCTTCTGCGGCTACAGCCCAGAGCGGATCAACCCCGGCGACAAGGTCAACACGCTCACAAAGATCAAGAAAATCACGAGTGGCAGCACGCCCGAGGTGGCCGATGTGGTGGATGCGCTCTACAACGAGATCATCGCGGCAGGCACACACAAGGCCGCTAGCATCAAAGTGGCCGAGGCCGCCAAGGTGATCGAGAACACACAGCGCGACCTGAACATCGCGCTGGTCAATGAGCTGTCGGTGATCTTTGAGCGCCTGGGCATCGACACGCTAGACGTGCTCGAGGCCGCTGGCAGCAAATGGAATTTCCTGCCGTTCCGGCCGGGCTTAGTGGGAGGCCACTGCATTGGCGTGGACCCGTACTACCTCACGCACAAGGCGGAGCAGGTCGGCTACCACCCGCAGGTCATATTGGCCGGGCGCCGCATCAACGACAACATGGCGCGCTACGTGGCCCGCAACACCATCAAGCTGATGCTGAAGAACGGCATGGACGTGCCACGTTGCCGCATCGGTGTGTTGGGCATCACCTTCAAGGAAAACTGCCCGGACATCCGCAACAGCAAGATCGTCGACATGGTTCGCGAGTTCGAGGCATGGGGTGCCTCCGTAGAAATAGTGGACCCATGGGCGGACGCCGAAGAGGTGGCCCGTGAGTACGGCCTTCAACTCGGCCAGGTCGATGCGGACCACCCGGTCGATGCGCTCGTCGTTGCCGTAGGCCACAACGAATACCGCCGCGCAACCATGACCGAACTGCGCACCCTGTGCCGAGGCGAACAGCCCGTGCTGGTCGACGTCAAGAGCCTGTTCAGCACCAAGGAAGCCCGCGACAGCGGCTTCTCCGTGTTCCGCCTGTAAGCCAATCCCCGTTTCTTTCTCGACATGAAAAACTTTGCCCTCATCGGCGCTGCCGGTTACATCGCTCCGCGCCACATGCGTGCCATCAAGGACACGGACAACCATCTGGCGGTGGCCTACGACATCAACGATTCGGTCGGCATCATCGACAGCATCTCGCCGCAAAGCGAGTTCTTCACCGAGTTCGAGCGCTTCTACGAACACGCGCAGCAGCTCAAGCGCAACCCCGCGACCGCACTGGACTATGTGTCGATCTGCAGCCCCAACTACCTGCACCATCCGCACATTGCGGCGGGCCTGCGCCTGGGTTGCGACGTGATCTGCGAGAAGCCCCTGGTGCCCACGCCGGACCTCGTCGACGAACTGCAACGCGTTGAAAAGGAAACGGGCAAGCGCGTCTTCAACATCCTGCAGCTGCGCCACCACGAAGCCATCCTGAAGCTGCGCGACAAGGTGGCAGCGGCACCCGCGGACACCAAGTTCGACGTCGAGCTGACCTATATCACCTCGCGCGGCAAGTGGTACATGGAAAGCTGGAAGGGCGACAACCGCAAGTCCTTCGGAGTGGCGACCAACATCGGCGTGCACTTCTACGACATGCTGCACTTCATCTTCGGCAAGCTGCAGCGCAACGTGGTGCACTACAGCGGCACGGCCAAGGCGGCGGGCTATCTCGAATACGAACGTGCGCGCGTTCGCTGGTTCCTGTCCATCGACGCCAACGACCTGCCGGCCGACGTGAAGGGCAAGAAGACCACCTTCCGCAGCATCGACGTCAGCGGCGAGAAACTTGAGTTCTCCGAAGGCTTCACCGACCTGCACACGGTGAGCTACAAAGAAATTCTGGCCGGTCGCGGTTATGGCCTCGAGGATGCGCGCCACTGCATCGAAACCGTCAACGTGATCCGCAGCGCCACGCCCGTTCAGGGCGAACAGGGCGAAGTGCATCCGTTCGTGCGGCAGCTGGCCTGACGCCCCGCGAGACCGGCATGGCATACAAAGCCCACCCCACCGCGATCGTCGATGAGGGTGCCCGCATCGGCGACGGCACGCGCATCTGGCACTGGGTGCATGTCAGCGGGCAGGCATCCATCGGCGAAGGCTGCTCGCTGGGCCAGAACGTCTACGTCGGCAACGACGTGACCATCGGTCACAACGTCAAGATCCAGAACAACGTCAGCGTCTATGACGCAGTCACTCTGGAAGACGATGTGTTCTGCGGACCGAGCATGGTCTTCACCAATGTCTACAACCCGCGCTCCGCCGTCACGCGCAAGGACGAATACCGCCGCACCCTAGTGAAGCGCGGCGCGACGCTGGGCGCTAACTGCACCATCGTGTGCGGCAACACCGTGGGCGAATACGCCTTTATCGGCGCCGGTGCCGTGATCAACAAGGACGTGCCGGCCTATGCGCTCATGGTCGGCGTGCCCGCCAGACAGATCGGCTGGATGAGCGAATTCGGCGAGCAACTCGCGTTACCGCTGCAAGGCGCAGCCGAAGCCATTTGCGCGCACACCGGCGCGCGCTACGTACTCGACGGCAATGCCGTGACCAAGTTGGATGCCAAGACGCCATGATTGAATTCATCGACCTCAAGACCCAGCAAGCCCGCATCAAGGACCAGATCGACGCGGCGATTCAGCGTGTGTTGGCGCATGGTCAATACATCCTTGGGCCTGAAGTGGCCGAGTTGGAAGAGAAGCTGGCGACCTATACCGGCGCCAAACATTGCATCACCGTGGCTAATGGCACGGATGCTTTGCAGATCGCTCAGATGGCGCTTGGCATCGGGCCGGGCGATGAAGTCATCACACCGGGTTTTACGTACATCGCCACTGCCGAGACGGTGGCGCTGCTGGGCGCCAAGCCGGTGTACGTGGACATCGATGCGCGCACCTACAACCTAGACCCGGCGCTGCTGGAGGCTGCGATCACGCCGCGGACCAAGGCTATTGTTCCGGTGAGCTTGTATGGGCAGTGTGCGGATTTCGACGCGATCAATGCCATTGCCGCTCGGCATGGGATTCCCGTGATCGAAGATGCGGCGCAGAGTTTTGGCGCTACCTACAAGGGACGCAAGAGTTGCAATCTCAGCACGATTGCGTGTGCGAGCTTCTTTCCGAGCAAGCCGCTGGGGTGCTATGGGGATGGTGGGGCGATCTTCACCAATGACGACGAATTGGCGAAGGTGATGCGGCAGATCGCGCGGCATGGGCAGGACCGGCGGTACCACCACATTCGGGTGGGAGTGAACAGCCGGTTGGATACCTTGCAGGCGGCGGTGCTGCTGGCGAAGCTGGAGATCTTCGATGACGAGATCGCCAGCCGGCAGCGGGTGGCTGCGGAATACGGGCGATTGCTGGGGGAGGGTGGGGGCGCTGCTGCCGCCACTGTGGCGCCTTATGTCGAGCCGCACAACCAGAGTGCTTGGGCGCAATACACGGTGCGCATCGCTGACCGGGAAGGTGTTCAGGCGCGGATGAAAGAGGCCGGGGTGCCGACGGTTGTGCATTACCCGATTCCGTTGAACCAGCAGCCGGCGGTGGCGGATGAGGGGGTCAAACTCGCCGTCGGTGATTCCGTGGCCCAAGAGGTGCTGAGTTTTCCAATGCACGCATATCTGGACGGATCGATTCAAAAAGAAATCTTTGCCGCGCTAAAGACTTCGATCTTTTCCGCAAAGAATTGATTGCTGGAACGACGAGTTTCCGAGTCTTGAAAACTGCCAATCAAATGAATTCTTGCAGCCTCGACGCTGTGGTTTAGAAGTAAGAGCGACCGTGCATATATTGTTCATTCCGTCCTGGTATCCAGTCTCTCGCAGCGATGTCGGCGGGAGCTTTTTTCGTGAGCAGGCGCAGGCACTTCATAAACAAGGCTGCCAAGTCGGCGTCATTTATCCTCATTTCAGTTCTCTTCGGAATGGGATGTTTGCTAAAGAGAAGCACGGCACCCCGGAATTTGAAATTGACGAAGGCGTTTTGACCTATCGATCCTATGGGAAAAATTGGTTTCCCCGTTTCCCTGCTGGAATAAAGAAGTTATGGGAATATTTCGGGATCCAACTTTTTGAAAAATATATAAGGACGCATGGATTGCCCGAAATTGTGCATGTGCATTCCATGCTGTACGCAGGCGTTGTTGCCCTCAGAGTCAAGTCGCGCTACGGAATTCCATATGTTGTCACCGAGCACAGCTCGGCCTTCGCGCGCGGGGGAGTGAATAATTCAAGCCTTCGGATCGCTGAAAAAATCCAGCATGGAGCGGCACAGGCCTTTTCGGTGTCGAAGAGCTTTTCAACCAATTTGGATAAAAGGCTTCCTAGGGGAAATGCGCCTTGGGGCGTCGTTCCAAATATCGTGAGTCAAAAATTCGTTGACGCACCCATAAGAAAAATAAAGGATTCCCAAGGTTTTGTATTTCTCAACATCGCGTTGATGAGTAAAAACAAGAACCAAAAAAATATCATCAAGGCTTTTGCGAAATACTTTTTGGAGAGCGTCCATGTCAGCTTGGTGATTGGTGGGCACGGAAACGAAATGAACGCGCTGAAGGCGCTAGCGGAAAACCTGGGTGTAGCTGCTCGCGTGAAATTTCCCGGGATGCTGTCGCGCTCCCAAGTGCTCGAGGCGATGAGCACGGCCGATGCATTTATCTTGTCCAGTGACTACGAGACGTTTGGGGTTGTTCTGGTTGAAGCGCTCGCCTTGGGAAAACCCGTCATCGCGACGCGATGTGGAGGACCTCAATCCATCGTGGAGGAAGGAGATGGAATCCTAGTCGATGTGGATGACGTGGATGAATTGGGGCGAGCCATGGTGCGGCTCAATACCGAATATTCGATATTCAATCCGCATGAGATACGGGCGAGATGCATTGAGCGTTATAGCGAGCCTGTGATTGCAGAATATTTAATTAAAACCTATACCTCGGTAATCTCAAAAAATCCGAACTCGTCGCGATCTTTGAATGAATTATCAGTTGCTTGAAATGAAGCCACTTCCCAAAGTTTCGATCATCATACCCGTATTCAATGGCGCCAACTTCTTGCGTGATGCCATCGAATCCGCACTAGCGCAAGATTATGAGAATATAGAAATAATTGTAGTCAACGATGGTTCGAACGATGCCGGTCAAACAGAGGCGATTGCTAGGGAATTTGCTGACAAAGTAACCTATTATTCAAAGCCCAATGGCGGCGTGTCCACGGCGCTGAATCTAGGCATCGAAAAAATGACTGGCGACTATTTTTCCTGGCTCAGTCATGACGACTTGTACGCTGTAGATAAAGTAAAGAGCCAGATTGATTTGCTGTCAGGCCTGCCCAGCTCGGAGCGTGTGATTGCTTATAGCAACTATCAGACCTTTTTTGTTGACCGACAAGAGTTGAAAGAAACACGACTCGACAAGACGGCGCCGCATTGTTTTCGATATCAGGTCGCCACAGACAACAGGATTCACGGTTGTTCTCTTCTTATTCCTCGTAGTGCATTTTTGGAGCACGGATTTTTTAGCGAAAAATTGCGCGCCACCCAAGATTATGACCTCTGGTTCAAGTTTTCCGAGAGCTACACATTTGTTCATTCGCCGAAACCGCTGGTCATCGGCAGAGTTCACGGTAGCCAAGTTGGCGTCCGCATGAAAGAGATGGTTTTCAAGGAAAACGTAGCGTTCAGAAAAAAGTGCTTGGACGAATTGACGAGTGAGGAAGTGATCGCCGCGACTGGAAAAACAAAAAGCTTGTCCTATGCAATTTTGGTTGAAAAGTTCCTGCGAAAAGCTTTACTTCCCGTTGCCTTTCACGCGTTCAAGATTTCCCTGAAATGTTTGCCGAATGACGGCATCCAAAGTGCCCTTCGCTGGCCGTTTTATTTTTTCAGATCAGCATCGATTGGCTCGGCTTTTTTTGTCTATTCCTTGCTCGCGAAAATGCGTGCCCGCTAAATGAGGGGAAATGTCGCTATTTATTTGTGCAGAGATTGCTGAGTTCACGTCGCGGAAAGTAAATCGCCGCTGTAGCATGGCCAAGTATTCACTAGTATGAAAGTAAAGAACGCCATCGGGTTTGCAGTCGGGCCTTTTGCTGTTGCATTTTTCAGTCTATTGACTGTTCCAATCGTCGCTTGGGTCTTTTCGCCTGAGGATGTCGGCCGCCTGAACATCTTTCAGGTCACGGTTTCATTTCTTTTGCTTTTTTGCTCGTTGGGGCTTGATCAAGCGTTTATTCGTGAATACCACGAAAATGACGAGAAGAATTCTTTATTTAAGAATTGCGCAATTCCCGGATTTTTTTTGCTGCTTGTCGCGCTTCCGTTGGGCTTGGTTTTCGAGCGGCAGATAACCTCCCATCTGTATGACTCGGAGCACATTGGGTTTTACTTATTGACATTCGCAGCTGCGATTGTCGGCTATTGTTCTAGATTCTTGTCGCTGATTCTCCGGATGCAAGAGCGCGGGTTGGCGTACTCGATGAGCCAAGCAATGCCCAGGGCATTTCTTTTAGTATTGCTCGGCCTCTTGGCTTTGCTTCCGATTTCGAAGAATTTTCTTGAACTGCTTTGGGCCTATTTCCTTTCGATGGCCTTCGTGCTGCTTATCTACATATGGAATACGCGATCGCAGCTGCGCGTGGCGTTCCAGACGAAGCTGAACGGCCTTGAAGTCAGGAAACTCCTTAAATTTGGATTGCCACTCATCGTCTCCGGCGTCGCCTATTGGGCCGTAAATGCGGCAAGCACTTTCATGCTGCGCGGATTTTCGGATCTCGGACAATTGGCTATCTATTCTGTTGCCGTCAGCTTCGCCGGCGTTGCGGTTCTTGTGCAATCGATCTTCTCCGTCATCTGGACCCCTCTGGCATTCAAGTGGCAAGCAGAGGGGGTTGACATGAAGAGAGTCGACGTGGTCAGCCAACAGGTGCTAGCGCTCATTTGCATTGCACTCGTGTTCTGTGGTGCGTTTGTCTGGATCGCGGACTACTTATTGCCTCCGATTTATGCAAGCGTGAAATACCTGATCGTCTGCTGCATTATTCAGCCGCTGCTCTACACCCTGTCCATAGTAACCAGCGTTGGAATCGGTATCGCGCGAAAAAACATGCTCTCGGTGCTCGCGACGGTCACTGCACTCATGGCAAACCTTGGAGCGGGATTCTTGCTTATTCCGAAATGGGGCGCGCCAGGAGCTGCCATAGCTAATGCCTTTGCTTTTTACGTTATGTTCATCATGAATACGGAGGCATCTGCTCGTGCTTGGAGAAATTTCCCACGACTTCGAATTTATGCTTTCACAGGGCTGGCCGTTTTGTTCTCGATCCTGACGTGCGCTTTTGCCTCAGGCCTGCCGTTTAGTTTCAGCATTCTGTGGGCGCTGGCCATACCCTTTGTAGTTCGGCTGTTTAAGCCGGAATTGGTCAGCATTTGGGATTTATTTCGAGCCAAGAAGCACGGATTGGCTCGATCTTGAGCTATTCGATCAATGATAAATCGCAACGGGATTGATTAAAATTCATCATGCTGGGCGACAAAAATAGAAGCTTGTTTTTCACGGGCTTTGTGATAATTATTTTTAAGCGGCCGCTGCAATATTTGTTGGGCGAATTACGGCTGCCTATTCTGGCTGCGGGCATTGGCTTGTGCGTGCTGGCTTCTCTTTTTATCTTTAATGAATTTCGCTTTGGAAAAGATGGTGTATTGCTGCAGCTTTTGCTTGCGGCCATATTTATTTTGCACGGCTTGCTTGCATTCGCCGGGGTAACAGCGAGCAGGTCGCTGTGGTTTTCAGGCTTGGCTCGATTTTTTGGTGGCGATTTTGTTTCTTCATTATTGCAAAGATGGGGAGGCATGGAGACTTTTGAAAAGAATTATATTTGCAATAATTTTCCATTGAGTGCGCGCAGACGTTTCTCCAGCTTTCTTACTATTTCACCAGCTTTGGGTTGTCTCCGGTATTTGGCGAATACAAATCCTATTCTTTGATTTTTGGCGGCTATTTCAATTCGAGCGATTTCCTCGCTAACGCCAGTTTTTGTTTCTTTTATTTTGATTGCTTGCGTTCGAAAAGATCTGGTGCATTCCCGTATTTATGGATTGCCTGTGTCAGGCCGCGCTGGTGGCTGAGGTTTTGATCGTTCAATTGAGCGCCGAAGCATGAAAGCCTTTTTTTGCGACGGCAAGTTTTTCCTCGTGGCCTAGTTGCAGCGGATTTTCGCCCCTTGCTGCAGCGGAAGTTTATTGTGGATCGTGATGATTGAACTCAGGATTGGTGACGATTGCAGCACATTGAATGCTCGTTGCTGGGGCGTGTGTTTTCTGACGGCGCTGATGAAAAGCTGATATGAATTATTGTAGTCGCCGATGATTGCATCATCCAACCATTGGCGAGCATCTGATGCGGATAAAAAGTCGCAAAAAAAGCGATGCCGGTTTGGGTATTATTTATTTTCTTGATTAGGACTGGTGTTTATGAAAGTACTCACTGTGATTGGTGCACGCCCTCAATTCATCAAGGCTGCGGTAGTTTCTCGTGCGATCAGAGAAACTAGGGGCGATATTGAGGAAGTGGTCGTCCATACAGGCCAGCATTACGACGCCAATATGTCGGATGTATTTTTTGATGAGCTCGAAATTCCACGTCCCGCATATAATTTGGGAATAGGCGGAGGCACTCACGGACAGAACACCGGTCGCATGCTCGAAAAGCTCGAAGAATTGATGTTGATCGAGCAGCCCGATTGGGTGTTGGTGTATGGCGATACAGACAGCACCTTGGCCGGGGCGCTGGCCGCGAGCAAATTGCACATTCCCGTGGCGCATGTCGAAGCGGGATTGCGATCATTCAACCGTCGCATGCCGGAAGAAATTAACCGAATTCTGGCGGACCATGTTTCCACCAAGCTTTTTGCGCCTACAGAATTAGCATTTGACAATCTTCGCAACGAAGGCGTCCCCCGCGAGAAGATTGAAATGGTGGGCGATGTCATGTGCGATGCCGCTGCCTTTTACAAGCGTCGCGCGCGCAAGCCGATCTGGTTCGACGATCTAGGATTGAAAGTTAGTGCTTTTGTGCTGTGCACGGTGCATCGCGCCGAAAACACCGATGATCCAATCCGCATGCGAGGCATCCTTGAAGGATTGCGTAAGTCCGAAACGCAGGTCGTATTGCCTCTTCATCCCCGGACGCGGGGAAAGCTGAAGCAAATCGGCTTGATGTTGCCAAGCAACGTACAAGCGGTTGACCCCGTGGGCTATTTGGAAATGATCTGGCTCGAGGCGAATTGCAGGCTCGTAGCCACGGATTCGGGTGGCGTGCAGAAGGAAGCCTATTTCAATCAAAAGTACTGCGTGACGCTTCGGGAGGAAACGGAGTGGGTCGAGCTGGTGCAAGCGGGGTTGAATGATGTGGTCGGCTCCGACTCTGAAAAAATTGCTGCGGCGTTGCGGTCTCACCGTGAATTCGCGTCTCAGAGCCAGTTTTATGGAGACGGCAAGGCGGCGAAAAAAATTGTGAGTAGCTTCTTCAGTGCCGAGGTTGGCACAGAAGCCATTGCAGGCGACGGCGTCTAGGATTGAAATGGACGACTACATTTTTTTTAGCAAAAGCAATTGGCATGAAGCGCCACGGCTTCGCCATCAGGTGGCCGGCCTGATTCGGAGATTCGGAGGAAGAATATATTTCATCCAGAAGCCAGCATTTGTTTGGCAGAGCCGAGTTAAGAGCGACATCGAGCAAGTCGAAAATAATCTGGTTCTCGGAAGGACCCGCCAATTGATACACCATCAGCTGCGGGTTGTTCCGGTGCTGGCATGGCTGAATGCGTTGATCGAGAAAAAAAGTATCCAAACCTTGATGGGCAAGATTCCCACGAAAAATTCGATTATTTTGAATTTTAACTATGACTACTATTTTCTGCGGGAAATCTTTCCGGAGAATAAAATCATCACGATCATCAACGATGACTTCGTAGCGCAGTCCAGGCTTTTTTCGGGTCGCCATGCCAAGAGGAGCCTCGGGAAAACGTGCTTGGCGAGCGATGTGGTGTTGACCGTGTCTTATCCGCTAATGAAGCAGACGTCCGAATGGTGCTCGCCGGAATTGTTTTTTCCTTGGGCGGATGTGGAATACAAGGAGCCGGTGCACAATGCCGAAAGAAATTCGGTGCTGTTGTGGGCCCATATCGACAATCGGGTCGATTTCGACCTGCTGAGGCAGTCTGTCTCTCTGCGGCCAGATGTAGTTTTTTATCTTGTGGGGCCGCAGGCGGCCAACGTCAAGGATCAGGTCTCGCAATTCGAGTTGCTTCCGAACGTGGTAATCGTCCCTTCGGCAAAGCTGGAAGAGTTGCCGCTGGAAAAATTTTTCGCGGCGATCATTCCTTACAGGAATAATGTCGCCGATATCGAGGCAGTCACGATGTCGAACAAATCGCTCCAATTGATGTCACGCGGGTTGCCGATTGTTGCTCATGGCATGCCCTCTTTTTACGAGCACACGGCCATCGTCAAGGCAAATGATGTGGATGGCTTTGTGGCCGGGATGGATTACTTCCATCAGAATTTTTCGGTTTTGCAGGAATCGATAGAAAGTCTTGTGGCGAATAACCAGCCTGAAAGCAGATTTGAGTTTATGAAAAATATTGTGAACAGAATTGAGGCAAGGATTTAAATATGTTCAACGACCGAAATTTATTGATCACCGGGGGCTCGGGCTCTTTTGGAAACGCCGTCCTCAAGGGTTTTCTAGACACCGACATCGCCGAAATCCGCATCTTCAGCCGCGACGAAAAAAAGCAGGATGACATGCGCAAGCGCTACAACCATCCCAAACTCAAGTTCTATATCGGCGACGTTCGCGATTCGCGCAGCGTAAGTTCCGCCATGCGCGGTGTGGACTACGTCTTCCACGCAGCCGCCCTCAAGCAGGTGCCTTCCTGCGAGTTCCACCCGATGCAGGCGGTGCGCACCAACGTGCTCGGCACCGAAAATGTGCTCGAAGCGGCGATTGCCGCGGGCGTCAAGCGGGTGGTGTGCCTGAGCACCGACAAGGCCGTCTATCCCATCAACGCCATGGGCATCAGCAAAGCCATGATGGAAAAGGTGATGGTCGCCGCCAGCCGGAATCTGGAGAGCACCAACACCGTCATCTGCGGCACGCGCTACGGCAACGTCATGGCCTCCCGCGGCTCGGTCATCCCGTTGTTCGTCGAGCAGGTGCTGGCGGGCAAGCCCATTACCGTGACCGACCCGTCCATGACCCGCTTCATGATGACCCTGGAGGACGCTGTGGAACTGGTGCTGCATGCCTTCGAGCACGGCAACAACGGCGACATCTTTGTGCAAAAGGCGCCTGCCGCCACGGTGCAGGTCCTGACCCAAGCCATCCTGGAACTGATGGGCAAGCCGGATCACGAAGTGCGCGAAATCGGCACCCGCCATGGCGAGAAGCTCTATGAAGCGCTGCTGAGTCGGGAAGAAATGGCCTGTGCCGAAGACCAGGGCGATTACTACCGCGTGCCGCCGGACGGCCGCGACCTGAATTACGCCAAGTTCGTGGAACAAGGTGAGAAGCGCATTACCCACAGCTCCCACGGCGAAGACTACAACTCGCACAACACCACCCGTCTCGATGTGGAGGGCATGAAGGAGCTGCTGCTCAAGCTCGACTTCATGCAGCGCATTGCGCGGGGTGAGTCGGCCGAGATACAGGATTAAGACGATGAAGGTGTTGATTACCGGTGCCCGTGGTTTCGTGGGCAAGAACCTGCAGCTGCATCTTGCCGAGCGGAAGGACGTGCAAGTGGTCTGCTTCACTCGCGACGACAGTGTGGAGCAACTGCCGGCGCTGCTGGGGGGGGTGGACTTCGTGTTCCATCTGGCAGGCGTTAATCGCCCGCAAGATCCGCAGGAATTTGCCACCGGCAACGCGGAGCTCACGCAGGCTCTTTGTCGCGCCGTCAGCGCGGTGGCGGAAGCGACGGGCAACAAGGTGCCGATCGTCTATACGTCTTCCACCCAGGCCGGGCGTGACAACCCCTACGGCAAGAGCAAGCGCGGCGCGGAAGAAGCGTTGCAAGCCGCAGCCCTCGGCCTCGGCATTCCGGTGCACGTCTTTCGTTTGCCCAATGTGTTCGGCAAGTGGTGCCAGCCCAACTACAACTCGGCGGTGGCCACGTTCTGCCACAACATTGCACGCGACCTGCCTATCCAGGTCAACGACCCGGCTGCGTCAGTCACGCTGGTGTATGTAGATGATGTCATCGAGCGTTTCGTCCAACTCATGGATGGCGCCGACGCCACCGTGGACGCAGACGGTTTCGCGACGGTCGCGCCGCAATACACCACCACGGTGGGCGAGCTGGCCCGGCAGATCCAGTCGTTTAAGGACAGCCGCAACACGCTCATGATCGAACGCGTGGGAACGGGCCTGGTGCGCGCGCTCTATTCGACTTACGTGAGCTATCTGCCGCCTGAGTCGTTTGCCTACGCAGTGCCGCAACACGGGGACGTGCGGGGTGTGTTCGTCGAGATGCTCAAGACGCCGGATGCCGGGCAGTTCTCGTTTTTCACCGCGCACCCTGGCATCACGCGCGGCGGCCACTACCACCACAGCAAGACCGAGAAATTCCTCGTCATCAAGGGGCAGGCGCGCTTCAAGTTCCGGCACATGCACACCGGCGAAACCCACGAGCTGGTGACCGCGGGTGAAAAGTCTGAAATCGTCGAGACCGTGCCCGGCTGGACGCACGACATCACCAACATCGGCACCGAAGAAATGGTCGTGATGCTCTGGGCCAACGAGGTGTTCGATCGCGCGCGGCCGGACACCTTCGCTTGTCCGCTGTAGTCCCTCGGCTTTGGATCCATCTCCCATGAAAAAACTCAAAGTCATGACCGTGGTCGGCACCCGGCCCGAAATCATTCGCCTGTCGCGCGTGCTGGCTCGGCTGGACGAGCATTGCGAACACGTGCTCGTGCATACCGGCCAGAACTACGACTACGAACTCAACCAGGTCTTCTTCGACGACCTGGGCGTGCGCAAGCCCGACCACTTTTTGAACAGCGCGGCCAACGCCACCAGCGCGGCGCACACCATCGGCAACCTCATCATCGCGGTGGACCAGGTGCTGGGCGAGGTGCAGCCCGAAGCCATGCTGGTGCTGGGCGACACCAACAGCTGCCTCTCGGTGATTCCGGCCAAGCGCCGCAAGATTCCGATCTTTCACATGGAAGCGGGCAACCGTTGCTTCGACCAGCGCGTGCCCGAAGAAACCAACCGCCGCATCGTGGACCACACGGCGGACGTCAACCTCACTTACAGCACGATCGCGCGTGATTACCTGTTGCGCGAAGGGCTGCCGCCCGATCTGGTCATCAAGACCGGCAGCCCGATGTTCGAGGTACTGACGCACTATCGCCCGCGCATCGAGGCGTCCGGCGTGCTGGAGCGGCTGGGTTTGCAGGCGGAGCAGTACTTCGTGGTCAGTGCCCATCGCGAAGAGAACATCGAGTCGCCGCAGTCCTTTAGCAAGCTGGTGGCGGTGCTGAATGCCGTGGCCGAAGACCACGACATGCCTGTCATCGTCTCGACGCACCCGCGCACGCAGAAGCGCATCGACGCGACCGGTGCGCGCTTTCATCCACAAGTGCGCCTGTTGAAGCCGCTGGGCTTTCACGACTACGTGAAGCTGCAGCTCTCGGCGCGCGCCACGTTGTCCGACAGCGGCACGATCAACGAAGAGTCGTCGATCCTGAATTTTCCAGCGCTCAACTTGCGTGAAGCGCATGAGCGGCCCGAAGGGATGGAAGAGGCGGCCGTGATGATGGTGGGCCTCGAGGTGGACCGTGTGCGCCAGGGCCTGGCCATTCTGGAGAGCCAGCCGCGAGGCGATGCGCGCGGCCTGCGCCAGGTGGCCGACTACAGCATGCCGAATGTGTCGGACAAGGTGCTGCGCATCGTTCACAGCTACACCGACTACGTGAATCGCGTGGTCTGGAAGAAGTACTGACGCATGGCAGTTCGCGTGTTATTGCTGATGCAATGGTTCGATCCCGAGCCGACGTTCAAGGGCATCGTGTTCGCCCGCGAACTGGTGCGCCAGGGCTTCGAGGTCGAAGTGTTGACGGGTTTCCCCAACTACCCGGGCGGCAAGGTGTATCCGGGCTACCGCATCAAGCTGCTGCAGCGCGAAACGATCGACGGCGTGCAAGTGACGCGCGTGCCGCTCTATCCCAACCACGACCAATCGGCGATCAAGCGGGTGTTGAACTACGCGAGCTTCGCCACGTCATCGCTGATCTACGGCTTGTTCATGGCGCGCCGGCCCGATGTGATGTATGCCTACCATCCGCCGCTCACGGTGGGCATCACCGCCGGCCTGCTGCGGCTGTTGCGCCGCGTCCCCCTGGTGTATGACATTCAGGATATGTGGCCCGATACCCTGCGTGCCACCGGCATGGTCAACAACGCCCGGGCCTTGAGTGCGGTGGCGGCCGTGTGTCAATGGGTGTATCGCCGCGTGGATCACATCGCGGTCCTTTCACCCGGTTTCAAGCGCCTGCTGCTGGAGCGGGGTGTGCCCGATGCCAAGGTAGAGGTGATCTACAACTGGGCCGACGAAGTGGCGCTGGCTTCGCCGCAAGGCCACCCGCCGGCCAGCTTTCCGGGGCCGGATCGATTCCGCGTCCTCTTTGCGGGAAACATGGGTAAGGCCCAGGCGCTGGACGCTGTGCTCGAGGCGGCGGTTCTGCTGCAGGCGCGCAACTCGCGGGTGTGCTTTGCGCTGTTGGGTGGTGGCGTGGAAGTGGCACGGCTTAAGCAGCGCGCCGCAGACCTGCGGTTGCGCAACGTGGTCTTTCTGCCGCCGGTTCCGATGTCGGCCGTGGGGGCGCTGCTGAATGCAGCTGACACGCTGCTGGTGCACCTTCGCAAGGACCCGCTCTTCGAGATCACCATCCCTTCCAAGACTCAGGCCTACATGGCCGTCGGAAAGCCGCTGTTGATGGCGGTCGATGGCGATGCGGCCGGGTTGGTTGCGCAGTCGGGCGGTGGCGTGGTCGTTGAATCCGAAAACGCCAGCGCGCTGGCTGATGCCGCCGATGCGCTCGCAGCGATGCCGCCTGATGCCTTGGCGGCCATGGGGCAGCAGGCGCAGCGCTACTACCGTGAACAACTGGCCTTGAAGGTTGGCGTCGAAAAATTCGGTGCCATCTTCACGCGGCTGGCGAACAGGTCGAAATCCAGATGAAGCGCCTTTTTGACATCGTGCTCGCTTGCGTGGCGCTGCTGCTCCTCGGTCTTCCGCTGTTGTTCCTGACATGGCAGGTGCGCCGCAAGCTGGGCAGCCCTGCCTTCTTTCGTCAAACGAGGCCTGGCATGCGCGGGCGGCCGTTCAACATGGTCAAGTTCCGCACGATGACGGATGCGCGTGGTGCCGATGGAGAGCTGTTGCCCGACGCGGACCGGTTGACGCCCTTCGGCCGATTCCTGCGTGCCAGCAGCCTGGACGAATTGCCCGAACTCTGGAACGTGCTCAAGGGCGACATGAGCCTGGTTGGCCCGCGTCCGTTGCTGATGGACTACCTGCCGCTGTATTCCGCCGAGCAGTCCCGTCGTCATGAAGTACGCCCCGGCATCACCGGCTGGGCGCAGATCAACGGGCGCAATGCGTTGGGCTGGGACGAGAAATTCAAGCTCGACGTTTGGTACGTGGACAACCGTTCGCTTTGGCTCGACATCAAGATCTTGTGGCTGACAGTGCGCAAGGTGCTGGTGCGTGATGGCATCAGTGCGGCGGGCGAGGCCACGATGCCGCGCTTTACCGGTTCGCGAATGGAGCACGAGCAATGACGTTGCCGCTTTATGCCGTGTACGGCGCCAGTGGCTGTGGCCGCGGCGTGATGCCGTTGGCTCGCGCACAGCTGGCACTCGAAGGCATTCCGGCATCCCAGTTGGTGTTTGTGGACGACCAGCCCGAAGCCGCTGAGGTCAATGGACAGCGCGTGCTGCGCTATGCGGATTTCCTGCGGGCCGATGCGAGCACAAGACACATCGTGATTGCCATTTCGAACAGCGCCGTCCGCCAGGTGCTGGCTGACCGTTGCGCGGCCGATGGCGTGCAGCCCTGGACAGTCCGGGCTGCCAACACAGTGGTCATGGACGATGTCTCGCTGGGCGAGGGCGCTGCGCTCAGTCCGTTCGTCACGCTCACCTCCAACATCCGCATCGGCAGGCACTTTCACGCCAACCTGTACAGCTACGTCGAACACGATTGCGTGGTCGGCGACTTCGTTACCTTCGCGCCCGGTGCCAAGTGCAATGGCAATGTGCACATCGAGGACCACGCCTACATCGGGGCCGGCGCTGTCATCAAGCAAGGCAAGCTAGGCAAGCCTCTGGTGGTTGGCCGCGGTGCCCTGGTCGGCATGGGCGCGGTGGTTACGCGCGACGTGCCGCCCGGCATCACTGTGGTCGGCAACCCCGCCAAACCATTCATCAAAAAAGGTTGAACTGTTGTGTTGAACACCCCCTTCTCCCCTTGGCCGAGTTTCACCGCCGAAGAGGCCGATGCCGTGCAGCGCGTGCTCCTCTCCAACAAGGTCAATTACTGGACGGGGCAGGAATGCCGCCTGTTCGAAAAGGAGTTCGCCGCTTGGGCAGGCACCGCGCATGCGCTCGCACTGGCCAACGGCACGCTGGCCCTAGACGTGATCCTCAAGGGCATGGGCATCGGACCGGGTGACGAGGTCATCGTCACGCCGCGCACCTTCATCGCGAGCGTGTCGTGTGTGGTGAATGCGGGCGCAACACCGGTGTTCGCGGATGTCGATGCAGAAAGTGGCAACCTGTCGGCCGAGGCCATTGCGCAGGTCGTCACTCCGCGCACCAAGGCTGTCATCTGTGTGCACCTGGGTGGTTGGCCGTGCGACATGGATCCGATCATGGCGCTTGCGGCCAAGCACGATTTCAAGGTGGTCGAAGACTGCGCGCAGGCGCATGGTGCCCGCTACAAGGGGCGATCCGTCGGCTCCATCGGTCATGCTGGCGCCTGGTCGTTCTGCCAAGACAAGATCATGACTACGGGCGGGGAGGGTGGAATGGTGACGACCAACGACGAAGCGTTGTGGCGCACCATGTGGCAGTACAAGGATCACGGAAAGAGCTACGAAGCCGTCTACGAGCGCGAGCATCCGC
This sequence comes from Variovorax sp. GW823-FHT04F07, assembly GCF_058795995.1. Classification (NCBI taxonomy): domain Bacteria; kingdom Pseudomonadati; phylum Pseudomonadota; class Betaproteobacteria; order Burkholderiales; family Comamonadaceae; genus Variovorax; species Variovorax sp. GW823-FHT04F07. The sequence continues at coordinate 1,211,152 of NZ_JBXAIG010000002.1, read as the reverse complement.
CGGGCTTTCGTTGGGTGCATGAGAGCTTCGGCACCAACTGGCGAATGCTGGAACTGCAAGCGGTTATCGGGCGAATCCAGCTGCGCCGGATGAGCGACTGGACTTCTGCACGTACGTGCCATGCACAGGCCCTGTGGAAGGCCGCCAGTCCTCATCCAGCGGTGCGTGTGCCTGCCTTTGTAGAGCAAGATGCGGCGGGCAGTGCCCATGCGCACTACAAGTGCTACGTTTACGTGCAGCCTGAAAAGTTGGCGGCTGGCTGGAGCCGTGATCGGATCGTCGAGGCAATACAGGCACATGGCGTGCCCTGCTATCAGGGCTCTTGCTCCGAGGTGTATCTGGAGCAAGCGTTCGATGACACGGGTTGGCGGCCGACTGAGCGATTGCCTGTTGCTCGCGCACTGGGGGAAACAAGCCTGATGTTTCTTGTGCATCCGACACTCACCTCGGTCGAGATGGACAAGAGCTGCCAGGTTATCGGGCAAGTGCTGGCAGAGGCATCAGCTTGAGTGTGTTGTGGGCTCGCCTCGCAGCCCACGTGATCTTGTGGCGCTGGCTAGTGGCCAGTGCCATGCTGGCGTTGTTGGTGCTCAGCTTGATGCCTGCGTCTCTCTCGGTGCCAAGTACGGGCTGGGATAAGAGCAATCACGCGCTGGGTTTTGCAGTCCTGGCATTCCTTGCGTGTTGGGCATGGCCGGGGCGCATCCCGATATCGCTCTTGTGGCTGTTCGGCTACGGAGCACTGATTGAGGTGCTGCAGTCGCTCACGCCCGATCGCATGGCTGAATGGAGTGATCTATGGGCGGATGGCATCGGCCTGCTGTTCGGCGCTGTCGTTGCCTTGCTGTTGCAGCGGTTGATGGTGGCTCGGCAGGTCTAAGGTGGCGAGGCCTATGCTGAAAGCAGCTTTGCAACTGTGAGACTAGCTTCTTCGCTGAGGTTCAACGCGAGGGGCGGTGGCGGGGCCCCTCGCCCTCAGAATCGGCTTATCGAGTGAGCGCTCAAGCCTCTTTGTACTTGTACTCGGTATATCGGTAGCCGCCGTACTTGTAGCCGTAGCTGCCATAGTGCCGGCGAGAGAGGTCCATGCCGTTGAAGACCACCCCGTTGACCTGCTGGCCTGCATGCGCGAGGCGCTTGACGCTCTCGTTCAGCTCACCGAGTTGAGTCAGGTTGTCACGGGCAACAAGCAGGACAGCGCCAGAATGCGCTGCAACCGCTGCAGCGTCGGCCGCCACCAGCACGGGCGGACTGTCGATCACAACTAGGTCGTAGCGCTCCGAGAAGTCGTTCAACAATTCGCCGAGCTTTGACGAAAGCATCATGTTGGCTGGATTGAACGGATAGTTTCCGGTCGTCAGAACATCCAGGTTGGGGATCACTTGCCCGTGAATGGCCTGCTCGGGAGACATGTCACCTGCCAAGACGTCGGCCAAACCGCCTTTGCGTGGGAGGCCAAATGCTTTTTGGAGGTGGCCCTTGCGCAAGTCAGCGTCGATCAGCAGCACACGCTTGCCCGCCTGCGCCATGATCACGGCGAAGTTGCCCGAGACGAAGCTCTTGCCCACCCCAGGCGTGGCGCCTGTGATGAGCACGCGGTTGTTGCCACTCTCCATCAATGTCAGCTGAAGAGACACCCGCAGGTTGCGCAGGCTTTCGATGGCGAGGCTTTCAGGAGAGGTGACGGCCAGCAGTTGCACGCCCTTCGCGCCGCCGGCAATGTGTTCCAGAATCGTTTCTTGCTCGAGTGCCAATGGAACGACGGAGTAGACGTTCAGGCCGAGTCGATCTTCGATTTCCTGGGGATTGCGAATGCCGCTCGACAACTTGGTGCGAAGGATTGCCAGCGCCACGCCGGCGAGAAGGCCGAGCACCAGCGAGAGCGCAACGATCAGAGGCTTTTGAGGTTTGACCGCGCTCTTGGGTTCGATGGCCGTGTCGAGCAGACGCACATTGCCGATCTTTCCTTCCTTGACGAGACGCAGTTGCAAAGAGCTGTTGAGCAGCGACTTGTAGAGTTCGCCGTTGACGCGGACGTCACGCTCCAACCGCAAGGCGTCCCGCTGTATGGCAGGCATGGCGCTCACTCGAGTTTCCAGGCCATTGATTTCGTGATTGATGGCTGCAATCTGGCCATCAACCATGCGGACCTTCGGATTGGTCTCAGTAAAGCGCGCAAGCAGTTCGCGCCGCTGTTGCTGGGTTTCTAGCAGCTTGGTTTGCAGCTGCACCGACATTCCCAATACAGCCTTGGCTTCCTCGTCAAAGGCGACAGTACCGTTCTTGTTGCGAAAGCGGGCATACATGTCTTCCGAGTCTTCGAGTTGCCGTTTGAATTCGGGCAGCTGTTGGTCGAGAAATCCAATCGTCTTCTCTGCCTCTGCAGCTTTCCGCTCGACGTTCTGGCGAACATACTGTGCGCCGATTTCGTTGAGTGTGCGCCGTAGGCGACCACGGTCGCTACCTTCGAGAACAACACTGATTACGTTCGATTGTTTACCTTGTTCGCTGAGCTGCACGCTTCTTTGCAAGCTCTCAGTCGTGGTCAGCGACGACGCGCGCGAGACAAGAAATTCCGCTCCAGGCTTCCCATCGATCCGCGAAACCATCAGAGTGATGGCGCCGCCAGGCACCTGTTGACTGAGCATCTTGCCCGCGGTGCCTGTTAGCGACTCGGGAAGGCTGGGGTGCGAGAGTACATATTGATCGCCCGCCTGCGCGGTGATCGTGAAGGGTTGCTGGTCTTCGAGCGTAGGAGGGACATCGAACTTTGCGATGTCGATAGCTTCGGTGCCGGAAACGTAGCCCCCTATGCCCAGAAAACCAGGGTTTGATAGTTCCTTGGAACGCCGCGAAAGCCATTCGCCGATGAATGGGATATAGCGCGGTCGAGCGTTGACATAAAGTTGCATCGCTTCCACTGCGCCCCCCATCACCATCCGCGAACGGATGATCTGGATTTCGCCTGTAGCAGGGGTCTTCACCTCGAAGAGGTTGGCCGTGTCGCCGAGAAAATTCTTGGCGTCGGGGGCGGAGTCCTCGACCTGAATCAGTAAATTGGACTGGTAGATCGGGGTGGCCAAAAGTGCATAGGCGACTCCGAACCCAAGGGCCACCGCAGTGACGCTTGCCACCAGCCATTTGCGGTCAAGCAGGATGTCGAAATACTCGGACAAGTTGATGACGCCATCGTCATCGTCGCGTGGGCGTATCGTGTTGGGTGCCGAGGGGGCCGAAGTGGAGGCGGAAGGGGTCATGAGAGTTTGCGGATGCGTTCGGCCCAAGCGTGGGCACCGTCAGCGATGAGCTGTAGGGCGTGTTCGAAAGCTGGAAGGCCCAGGCGGTAGGGATCGGGAATATCGACGCGCGCAACCTCACCCAGTCGGAATAATTTGCCACGGGTCAGCGGATGGCGTTGACCAATGTGGATTCGTTGGGCTTCGTCCATCGCAAGGATGAGATCGGCCTGCTGGCACATCTGCCCTGTGAGTTGGCGTGCGCGGTGGTCCTCGATGTCGATGCCACGTGCGGCCATCAGCTTGCGTGCGATCGGATCTGCGGGGTGGCCGACCAGCGCGCCCGTCCCGGCAGACGTGACTTGAACCTGTGGCAATGCTGCAGCGATCAGTGCTTCACCCATGGGGCTGCGACAGATGTTGCCAATGCATACCACCAGAACGGATTTCATGAGACTTGGCTCCCTGCGAAGGCTTGTGCCTCTGTTGTCAGATTCAACGTATTGCGTACCGCGTGCTTCATGTCCAGCATGAATCACAACTCATACAGAAATGTCCTCGCCATTTGTTCTTCGTTGAGCGGTCGGATCGCACTATCCATACCCGAGAGCTGAAGGACGGCTGGGTACGCCATTGGCATTGTAGTCAGGGCGTTGGCGCCCACTGCCTCGGGGAGATGGTCAAGCCACAGGCATTCCGGGCTTGAATCGGTCATGGCTGTCAAAGGGGACCGCTGATCGAGGATGCTGATCAGCGGCTCTATGACCAAAGTCATGTCGATGCAAAAGATACAAAAAATGACATTGTGAGTGTCGCGAATCCCCTGAATTGGGGGGGAGGGGTGGGTACCCTTCACGGACAATTGTTGCAGTGCGGTGCGTCCCAAGCGCCGCAGGAGTTTTCAGTGTGATCAATCGTCTGGCTGCGCCCTTGCTTGCTTTGCCGCGCCCCCTGAAGCGCATGCTGGCTCTGGGGGTCGATGCAATGCTCTGCGTCCTGTGTGTCTGGTTGGCATTCAGCTTTCGCTTTGAGCAATGGATGACGCCGCGCGGCGTTCAGTGGTCAGCTGTCGCAGTTGCTGTCGCTCTTGCGCTCCCCCTGTTTGTGGTTTTCGGGCTCTACCGAGCCATCTTTCGATATGCAGGCACAGCTGCAGTCATGGCTATCGTGCGCGCGTGCGTGCTCTTTGGCCTCGGCTATGCGTTGATCTTTGCGGTGGTCGGTGTGCGAGGGGTACCGCGCACGGTCGGTCTGCTGGTCCCGTTGCTCTTGTTCCTGGCCATCGCCGGCTCGCGCATGTTTGCGCGCTATTGGTTGGGTGGTCTCTACATGAGCGCTCTGCAGCGCAAGCAGCTGCCTCAGGTGGTGATCTACGGCGCCGGTAGCGCGGGTTTGCAACTGGCTGCGGCGTTGGCTCAAAGTCGGGACATGGTCGTCCGCGCTTTCGTTGACGATGACTCGCATCTCCAAGGCAACACGATCAACGGTTTGCGCATTCAGTCCTCGGATTGGCTGAGCAATAACGCTGCCAGCTGGGGCATCACCGACGTGCTGTTGGCGATGCCTTCGGCCAGCCGTGGGCGCCGCGTGGAAATTCTGAACCAGTTGTTGCCATTGCATCTGCATGTACGGATGCTTCCGGGGTTGCTCGATCTGGCCAACGGCAAGGTCCAGGTCAATGACCTGGTCGAAGTCGACATCGAGGACTTGCTAGGGCGGGATCCAGTTGAGCCAGTGGCGGACCTGTTGCACAAGCATATCCATGGCCAAGTGGTGCTGGTGACGGGGGCCGGTGGCTCCATCGGCAGTGAGTTGTGCCGGCAGATCGTTCAGCTGTCGCCTTCCACGCTGCTGCTCGTAGAACTGAGCGAGTACGCGCTCTATGGCATCCACCAAGAACTGGAGCAGTTGGCGCCGAACGTACGTGTCGTCCCACTGCTCGCCTCGGTGTGCGATGCGGCACGACTGCGTGAAGTGATGCGCGCCTGGCGCCCTGACACGGTCTATCACGCCGCGGCGTACAAGCATGTGCCGCTCGTCGAGCACAACCCAGCAGAGGGTGTGCGAAACAACGCGATGGGCACGCTCACGACGGCGCGGATTGCCATGGAGTGCAAGGTTCCCAACTTTGTCCTGATCAGCACCGACAAGGCTGTACGGCCGACGAACATCATGGGGGCCAGCAAGCGCGTCGCCGAAATGGCGTTGCAGGGGCTGGCGCAGCAGAGTTCAGACACTTGCTTCTCGATGGTCCGCTTCGGCAACGTGCTCGGCTCCAGTGGCTCTGTGGTGCCGTTGTTTCGCAAGCAGATCGAAGCGGGTGGTCCGATCACGCTGACGCATGCGGACATCACGCGCTATTTCATGACCATTCCCGAGGCTGCCCAGTTGGTGATTCAGGCGGGCGCGATGGCGCAGGGTGGCGATGTCTTCGTGCTCGACATGGGCGAGCCGGTGAGGATCATCGACCTTGCTCGTCGGCTGGTGGAGCTTTCGGGGCGTACGGTTCGTGACGAGCATTCGCCGGATGGCGATATCGAACTCCAGGTGACCGGATTGCGGCCCGGCGAGAAGCTCTACGAAGAGCTCCTGATTGGCGACAGCGCGATGCCTACAGCGCATCCTCGTGTCATGAAGGCACACGATCCCTGCCTGCCATGGAATGAACTCTGGCGCCAGTTCGAGACGCTGAATGCGGCACTCGAAAGCAGCGATGTGCCGATGCTGAAGCAGACGTTGACGCAGATGCTGCCTGGCTATCGGCCCCATGCGGAGGTGGTGGATTGGGTGCATATGGAGCGTCACCGTGTGCGTGACCGCGCTCTGCCGATCGCAGCGGCAGTCGGCGCTGCGCAGGTGGGCGAGGCCAACCAGCCATCCGCGCCGAACCAGATTGCCGTGGCGATCTGATTCGATAGAACTGTTTCATTTTTTCCCGCCCCGACTCACTGGGGTGATGCTGAAACCAAGGGCCCCGGATCGGGGCTCTTTTGTTTCCAGCCGGCGGCGCCTATTGCGCCCGCTTGAAGTCGAGGATGTTGTCCCCCGCCTTGGGGGCTTTGTCGTCGGGCGGCGAGAAGCTGAAAGCCTTCGGATCCCGTATCGACGTCATCTCGAACAGCGGGTTGATCCGTCCCAGCTTGGCGCCGCCATCCCGTATCAGTGGAGCCCAGGCAAAGTTCGCAGTGAACTTGCTCGAGCGCGGCAGCAGCGCGTCGAAGGGGATGGAAACGTAGATGCCCTTGTCGAAACTGCCTTCGCCGAACTGTGCAGCGGACACGTTGGTCTTGGTGGCCCACGCGCCGATCGTCACGCCGTTGTCGAAGCGGCGGCTGATGTCGAGGGTGACGCCACGATCACCCGCCAAGTATTGACCCGCACTGATCCTGGCCTGCACGCCGTTCCAGCCGGTGTCCCAATAGAGCGTGGCGTGGCCGGTGTTGACCTTGTAGTCGCGCAGGCCGAGGTCTTGCGCGAAGTCGCGCTGGCGCACGTGGTTGACGTCTATGCCGAAGGCGAACTTGCTGCGCCACGGGCGGTAGAGCCATTCGGCGCCCACGCCGGCAAACATCGACTCAAGGGCGCCGCCGTAGACGCTGTAGTACTGGTCTTCGTTCAGTCGGCCCACGTGGGTCAGCTGAAACACCGGCATCGTCAACCGCTTGGTCGTTGCGTACTCGCGTTGGTAGGTTCGCACGCGGGGAAGGTTGCTGGGCGCCGTGTAGGTGAACTTGTCGAAGTTGTCGATCAGGCGCCAGTTCAGTGCTGCGTTCACCCAGGTGCTCGGCGTGAAGCGGTACTCCGCGGTGGCCGAGACTCCGAGCTGGTAGAGCAGGAAGGCATCAGGGCCGCCGAGGATCTGCGAGAAGCTCGGAGTCAGGCCGAAAGTGAGTCTTTCCGTGCGCCGCTCCCATGGCGCCATGGCCGGCGTCTCGCCGGACGATGTGGTGGCGGTTGCATCAGTGGGTGTGCGCTGCGGCGATGTCGGCACGTAGAGCCCGTCTTCGGTCCGGCCGCGAGGCGGGGCGTAGTCGCGCTGGTCCGTGGCGCGCAGTTCTGCGGGGGTCTGTGCCTGGTAGTGCGCCGTCACCCACTCGCTGCGATCGACGACTTGCGTGTGCAGTGCCAGTCCGCGCTCGTTGTAGTGAAGCACGAAGTGCTTGATCGACGCCGGGGCATCGCGATGCATGACGGCAATGATCTGCTGCACGCGGGCCTCGCGGTACACCGTGTGACTTTCGGTGATCCAGACGTGCGCGCTGTCGCCCTGCGGTGCAATGCGCTGCACGGTCCATTCGGTGCGTGCCTGAATCTCCGCAGCAGTGGCGGCCCAGCCGGGTGGATTGGCCGGCGCCTCCGGCGTGAAGCGGGGCGGCGGCGGATCTGCGGGCTTACTGGCTCGCATGCTCGCCATGTTGGTGGACAGGGTCAGGCCCACCATCACCTTGTTGCCGCGCTCCAGGCCGGCGGTGAAGGCGACGCCGGGTGAGTAGCGATATTCCAGGCCGATGTTGAAAGGCGAGCGCTGGACCTGGTTGTTCTGCTGAGGCTCGTTCTTGTAGTTGTTGCCTTCGTACTCGAGCTTGACGGTCAGGGGATCCCAGGGCGTGCGCCATTCGACGCCGCCGAACAAGGAGGCTGGACCTCGGAAGAAAGCCTTGAAGTTCGCTTCACCGCCCGTTGCGGAACTCACCGTACGCGTTCTGAAGCGATTGCTCAGTGCCAGCAAGGGGTTGCGGATGTTGCCGCTGTTGCCCAGGTATCCCCAGCCGATGCCGAGGCTGAAGTCGAGATCGCCGTAGCGCTTGTTGGCGACCAGGTATTCGGCCGAAAAGAGGCCGGTGCCGCCAAGGTCGCGAAAGCCCAGCGCAACCTGAGGCACATACGCGGATTCGCGCAGCAGCCGCAGCTTCACGTCGATGCTCTTGTCCTTGTTGCTCTGGCCAGTGGTGCTGGCGGCATACGCGCGGTTGCTGATGGAGGTGTAGCGAAAGCCCGCCTCCATCCAGTCCAGTGGCTGGAACATCACGTTCAGTCGCGTATAGGGCGATACGTGGCTGATCGACGTGCGGAAGTCGCCGGCCTCGCCCATGCGTGCCGTCGGCGTCTGGAGCAGGCCGGTTTCGCCCCAGTCATTGCTGCTTGTGCGAGGTGCCTTGTATTGCGGAGCCGAGGCATCGGGGCGCACCGAGATGGCGCTTTCCGGCGGAACCGGCGGCGGGATGGGCGTAGTGATTGCTGCGGCCGGCTTGGCTGTTGCAAGTGCGGCGGTGGTGGTGCCCAGCGCCGCTGTCTGAGGCGAAGGGCCCTGGGTTGCCAGGAACTTGATGATGCCTTCCGATGCGTCGACCAGTTCAGTCATGCCGCGCGGTGCAGTCCAGATCCATGCACCGGGCGCCGGTTCATCGGAGGGGTGTCCGTTCCAGGGGGCGATGCCCACGCGCGATGTTCGGCCGTCGGGTTGCGCCACCCATGCCCAGTCGTAGGTGCTGTCGGGGGCGCAGGCGATGACGTAGTCCCAGGCGGTCCGGCCGGCTTCGTGCGCCACGTGGCACAGCTCGCCATTAGGGCGGACAACCGCGATGGTCTTCAACTGCGGGGAGGGCGCAACCAGTTGCTGACCGGCTGACAGCACGGGGTCTTGATCCGTGTGGGCCTGCAACCAGCGGGCGTCTACGATGCCCAGCGCCACGCGACCAGTGACGGGCAGGTTCTGCAGCCACGTGATGAGTTTCAACCGATCGAGTTGCTCGGAGCGCGGTGCGCGCCTGCTGGCTGCTTCAAGTCGCACGAGCAGGGTGTTCTTCAGAAACTGTTGGGCCAGCCGTTCCTGCGGCACGCGCCATGCCAGTCCGGGCGCAGCGGTGCCTTCGGGCTGACGCAGCAGCCAGGTGCTCAGTCGCTCGCCGGGGCGCACCTCGGCATCATTTGCGGGCTCGACGGTCGCCGTGTTCTGCGACGGCTCCGCCAGCGCACCAAGACTCGCCATCAACGCGCAGGCAAGGGCCGTTCGACGGGGCCAATGCGGGGGGCTGACGGCTCGCAGGAAGAAGGGGCTCATGTACCAGCGCGCGCCGCGGTGCCGGCTGCTGGTGCGGGGGGTGTCCACTGTTCGAAGCTCATGCAGAGGTCGCGGGAAATACATTGCTCCGAATACACGACCTGGGGGGCGCCAGAAGCAAATGAAACGCCGAAGCGTGCGGGTGGAACGGAGGCTGTCGCAGGATGGGACAGGCTGCGCTCTTCATACCAGCGCAAGGAGCTTGTGGGCGTGCCAGCGAGGGCGCTGTCGGTGGGCGGGGTGATCGGTGTGCGCGCGATATCGTCGCGAATGCCAAAGCGATATCCTGGCATGAGGTCGCGCTCTCGAACGTAGGTCTGTGTGGAGTTGGCGGCGTGAGCCTGCCAAGCGGGAAGGTTGTGGAGCCGAACCTCGCGCCAGTCGACAGGCAGCCCGGTCGTGCCGACCAGCTGACCATTCAGCAGTCGGACGACCTCACCCGAACCGCTGTACCAAACCTCGACGGGCCCTTCGGCACGCTGGTCGATGTAGCCGAGCACCATGAAAACGACGCGCCCATTGACGCTGGTTCTCAGGTACCGATAGCTGGGATTGAAATCGGGCTGGGTTGCTGAGGACTCGCCGCGATACAGCAGGCGAGCTGAATCCAGCATGGCTGAAGTTCCGGAGGAGCAACCGCCAACGCCCAAGAAAAACGTTGCCAAAAGGCAACGTTCTAAGAGTCGCGTGGCGGAAGCAACGCGCGGACTTTTCAGCGAATGCCCTCCTTTCAGGAGGGCAACCAGCATTAACGCGTGCCGGTGGTGCCCGTGCCGGTGGTGCCCGTGCCGGGGACGAAGAAGCCGCCGCCGCCGTTGCCGTTGTTGCTGCTGCCGAGGGTCAGCATCAGTGCGCCGGTGCCTGCAACAGCGCCCCATTGAACGGGGGTCAGGCCGCCAAGGCCAGCAGCGGTTGCGCTCGGAGCGCCAGCAGGGCCCGGCGTAAATGCGCGATTGTTGCTTGCGGGCGCAGGGGTAACCTGCGTTTGGGCAAAAGCCGACGAGATTGCCAGGGTGGCAAGGGCGACGGTAGCAACCAGTTTGTTCGTCTTCACAGTGATCCTCTCAAAGGGTTTTTATGCTCTTGACTTGAGGTTAGCAGCATCAGAAGTGTGCCGCAACTAATTTGGCCTGGAGGATGAGGCGTTTGCCACGGCCTCCTTGTAACCGCGTATTGCCTCGATTGTTGTGGATGAGTGTGACGGGTGCATGTGTATCTCAATGCTACGTAACGTTCCGCCCAGGATGGCCGTAACGACGTCGACTGACGAGCAGCTCCAGCGGCAAGGCCCCGGTCGCTACTGCCGCATTTTTTCAATGAAATCAACGCACTGACCGAGCCATCGTTGCGATGGGCCGCCGGGCCGCCTCCCAGGCATTGTTCCTGCAGTACCCCGAAACGAAAGTTGACATTCAAGGTAGGCCGCGGGGCACAACAAGGGGATATGCGTGGTTCGATTGTCTGAAGGTGGGGTATCGAAGGGTGTGCGAGTGTGTGGGCGCGCGGCCGGTAGCGTGATCGGAGGCGTCTGCTCATGATGAATCACCTGTCCGCCAGCAGCGCGCAGTCGGCGCCGGCACTCGCTGGCCGGTACGCCGCCTTGGGCTGCGCATTCTTCGGTGCCCTGATCGTCGAGGGTGACCTAGCCCTGGCCGATCGCATGCGACGCCTTCTTTGCGATCTGGCCCCGGGCCGCCGCGTCGTGATCGCCTCCACGCACGCGGAGGCGATCCGTCTGCTGGCCGCGTTGCCCTACGACCTGGTGCTGGTCGACATGCACTTGACTGATGACGGCGGCGTCGCGCTCCTGTCGCACCTACGGCGTGCCTACCCGCAGATCGACGCCATCGCCATGTCGAAGGACGACGACCGTTTGCTGGTCGAGGCCGCGATCTCGTCAGGAGCCTCCGGCTATCTGCTGACGAGCACCGACGATGCCGAACTCTCTTTCTTGCTGCGCTCGATCGAGCGCGGCGGTTCGCCGATGGACGCACGCGTCGCGCGTCGTGTCCTCGGCCTGATTGCGGCGTCCGCGAAACCGGAGGGTGTCGAGTCCGCGCTGCGCGACGGCGACACGGTCTCGCCCCCGATGCCTGCTCCCGGGCTGCTGTCACCTCGGGAGCTCAATGTGCTGCGCCTGATCGCGCAAGGCTGGAGCAATCGGCAGATTGCCGAAGCGATCTGCCTCTCGATCAACACGGTCGAGTTCCACGCCAAGCGGATCTACCGCAAGCTGGCCGTCAAGTCGCGAACCCAGGCTGTCCGGCAGGCGACCCAGTACGGGCTGCTGAGCTGAGCGCCAAGGGCCGTCGCGTGCTGTCGCGCACGTGCTGCGGTGCCGTGCGCACGCGCGGCAATCATTGAAAAACCCTTTTGCGCCCCGCTACAATCTCGGGTTGACCTTGCTGTGGCAAAGGTCAGCCCCTGCTCCAGCGAAGAAGACTTAGAGGATCCCCATGAGTGACATGACCTCCGGCTCGCCCCGGATCGACACAAGCAAGCGGACGTGGTTGATCGCATCCAGCTGTGCCGGCGTAGCGGGCGGCGTGGCCACCGCAATCCCTTTTGTGAGCACATTCCAGCCGTCCGAAAAGGCCAAGGCCGCGGGCGCCGCGGTCGAAGTGGACATCTCGGCCCTCAAGGTCGGCGAAAAGATCACCGTCGAATGGCGCGGCAAGCCGGTCTGGATCCTCAAGCGCAGCCCTGATCAGGTTGCCGAACTCGCCAAGCTCGATGGCCAGCTCGCCGATCCGCTCTCCAAGCGTCACCCCGACGAATTCACGCCCAAGTACGCACAGAACGGCCACCGTTCGATCAAGCCCGATGTGCTGGTCGTGGTCGGCATCTGCACCCACCTCGGCTGCTCGCCGGTCGACCGCCTGCAGGCCGGCCCGCAACCCTCGCTACCGAACGACTGGGAAGGCGGCTTCCTCTGCCCCTGCCACGGTTCCACGTTCGACCTCGCCGGTCGCGTCTTCAAGAACAAGCCCGCTCCTGACAACCTCCCTGTGCCTCCGCACATGTACCTGTCCGACACGCGCCTGCTCATCGGCGACGACAGCAAGAAGGCCTGAGGGAGACAACGAACATGGCTGAATTTCACGAAGTTTCCCCCAACGCCCCCGCAGGCGAGAAGCTGCTCAACTGGGTCGACAACCGCTTCCCGCTGACCAAGCTCTGGAACGACCAGTGGGGCAAGTACTACGCACCGAAGAATTTCAACTTCTGGTACATCTTCGGCTCGCTCGCGATGCTGGTCCTCGTGATCCAGATCGTGACCGGCATCTTCCTCGTCATGCACTACAAGCCCGACGCGAACCAGGCGTTCGCATCGGTCGAGTACATCATGCGCGACGTGCCCTGGGGCTGGCTCATCCGCTACATCCACTCGACGGGCGCCTCGGCGTTCTTCATCGTGGTGTACCTGCACATGTTCCGCGGCCTCATGTACGGCAGCTACCGCAAGCCGCGCGAGCTGATCTGGGTGTTCGGCTGCGCGATCTTCCTGTGCCTGATGGCCGAAGCCTTCATGGGCTACCTGCTGCCGTGGGGTCAGATGTCCTACTGGGGCGCCCAGGTCATCGTGAACCTGTTCGCTGCCATCCCGTTCATCGGTCCTGACCTGGCCCTGCTGATCCGCGGCGACTACGTCGTGAGCGACGCCACGCTGAACCGCTTCTTCAGCTTCCACGTCATCGCCGTGCCGCTGGTGCTGCTCGGCCTCGTGGTGGCCCACCTGATCGCGCTGCACGAAGTGGGTTCGAACAACCCCGACGGCATCGAGATCAAGGCCAAGCGCGGTCCCGACGGCCATCCGCTCGACGGCATCCCGTCGCACCCGTACTACACGGTGCACGACATCTTCGGCGTGGTGGTGTTCCTCACGATCTTCTCGGCAGTGATCTTCTTCGCGCCTGAAGCCGGTGGGTACTTCCTGGAGTACAACAACTTCATCCCGGCCGATTCGCTGAAGACGCCGAACCACATCGCTCCGGTCTGGTATTTCACGCCGTTCTATTCGATGCTGCGCGCCACCACCGACGACATGGTCAACGTGTTCGCGCTGATCATCGCCGCGGCCGCCGTCTGGAACTTCATCAAGGGCAAGTCGGGCATGGGCCTGAAGGTTGCCGCAGTGGTCGTGGCCGCCGTCGTGATCTTCCTGCTCAAGACCTTCGACGCCAAGTTCTGGGGCGTGGTCATCATGGGCGGCTCGGTCATCATCCTGTTCTTCCTGCCGTGGCTCGACCACAGCGAAGTCAAGTCGATCCGCTACCGTCCGAGCTGGCACAAGTATGTCTACGGCGTGTTCGTGTTCCTGTTCCTGATCCTGGGTTACCTGGGCATCCAGGCACCCGGCGTCTGGGGCAACCTGGTCATCGGCTCGTTCGCCCTGGACATCGCCCAGACCATCTCGCAGATCGGCACGCTCTTCTACTTCGGCTTCTTCCTGCTGATGCCGTGGTGGAGCCGCAAGGGCGAATTCAAGACCGTGCCCGAGCGCGTGGTCTTCGCCGCCCATTGATGCGCGCGCAAGTGCAAGAGAGCTTGAGAGAAACACGATGAAGAAAAGAATTTCCGGCTGGCTCGCTGTCATGGGTTTGGCACTGGGCCTGACCTTCTCCGCGGCCGCATCCGCCGAATCGGGCGGTCTGGCGTGGGACAAGTCGCCCAACAAGACCACCGACGTGGCGGCCCTGCAGAACGGCGCCAAGCTGTTCGTCAACTACTGCCTCAACTGCCACTCGGCCGCCTTCATGCGCTACAACCGCCTGCAGGACATCGGCATCAGCGAGCAGCAGATCAAGGACAACCTTCTGTTCACGACCGACAAGGTCGGCGAGACCATGAAGGCCAACATCGACGCGCGCCAGGCCAAGGAATGGTTCGGCACCACGCCGCCCGACCTGACGCTGGTCGCACGTTCGCGCGCCGGCCACGGCGGCACGGGCCCCGACTACCTGTACACCTTCCTGCGCAGCTTCTACCGCGACGACACCAAGGCCACCGGCTGGAACAACCTGCTGTTCCCGAGCGTCGCCATGCCGAACCCGCTGTGGGAGCTGCAGGGCGAGCGCCTGCCGGTGCACGCCAAGGTCGAGCAGCACGGTCATGCCACCGACGTGTTCACGGGCAAGTGGGAGCAAGTGACCCCCGGCACGCTGACCCCGGTGCAGTTCGACAGCGCAGTGGGCGACCTCGTCGGCTACCTGCAGTGGATGGCCGAGCCGGCACAGAACACCCGCGTGCGCATCGGCGTCTGGGTGCTGCTGTTCCTGGCCATGTCGGTGGTTTTCGTATGGCGACTGAACGCCTCGTACTGGAAAGACGTCAAGTAATTCCGTTCACGCCGACCGGGCGCCTCGTGCGTCCGGTCCCACAGAGTGGGTTGCCCAGGCGACCCACTCTTTTTGATTTTTAGGAGTCTCTCGCCATGATGGTCTTGTATTCAGGAACGACCTGCCCCTTCTCCCACCGCTGCCGCTTCGTGTTGTTCGAAAAGGGCATGGACTTCGAGATCCGCGACGTCGATCTCTACAACAAGCCCGAAGACATCAGCGTGATGAACCCGTACGGCCAGGTGCCGATCCTGGTCGAGCGCGACCTGATCCTGTACGAGTCGAACATCATCAACGAGTACATCGACGAGCGCTTCCCGCATCCGCAACTGATGCCCGGCGACCCGGTCGACCGCGCCCGCGTGCGCCTGTTCCTGCTCAACTTCGAGAAGGAACTGTTCGTGCACGTCGCCACGCTTGAGAACCGCACCGCCAAGGGCAACGAGAAGGCGCTCGAAAAGGCCCGCTCGCACATCCGCGACCGCCTCACGCAGCTCGCGCCCGTGTTCCTCAAGAACAAGTACATGCTGGGCGACAACTTCTCGATGCTCGACGTGGCGATCGCACCGCTGCTGTGGCGCCTCGACTACTACGGCATCGACCTGAGCAAGAACGCGGCGCCGCTGCTGAAGTACGCCGAGCGCATCTTCTCGCGCCCGGCCTACATCGAAGCACTGACGCCGTCCGAAAAGGTCATGCGAAAGTAAGTAAGCTGCGTGCTTGCTTCCTTCGTTCTTCGCCGCCTTTCATGATCAACGCGCTCGAGTCCTCTTCCACCCGCCCGTACCTCATCCGGGCGCTGTACGAGTGGTGCACCGACAACGGGTTCACGCCCTATGTCGCGGTGCTGGTCGACGACACCGTCCAGGTGCCGCGCGAGTACGTGAAGAACGGCGAGATCGTGCTGAACATCAGCTTCGACGCGACCAGCTCGCTGAAGCTGGGCAACGACTTCATCGAGTTCAAGGCCCGCTTCGCCGGCACGGCGCGCGAGATCAGCGTGCCGGTCGGCCGCGTGATCGCGATCTACGCCCGTGAGAACGGACAGGGCATGGCGTTCCCGGCCCCCGTGCCGGCCGCCACCATGTCCGACGATGGCGACGACGCCGCCTCGGCCGCGGCTTCGCCGAACAGCGCACCGCGCATGCCGCTGCGCGATGCCTCGCGCGGCACCGAAGGCGACGCCAGCAAGGTGTTCCACCTGGTGACGGGCGAAGAGGGCGACGAGACGGTCGACGCCGGCTCGGCGCCTTCCGACCCGACCGACGAGCCGCCGCGCCCACCGGCCGGTGGCGGCACCCGGCCGTCGCTCAAGCGCGTCAAGTGACGGCGCGGTCGGCCCCAAAGCCGGCCGCTTAGAATCGTCGCCAGCACTGCTTTCTTTCAGCCGCTTTAGCTCAATTGGTAGAGCACCCGCCTTGTAAGCGGAAGGTCGTCAGTTCGATTCCGACAAGCGGCACCAATCAAAAAAGCCCGACAACGTCCTGCGTTGCCGGGCTTTTTCTTTGTCTCCCTCGACCTGTCCGGCGGTCCGGACCGGCCACAGAAGCCGACGGAACGCCGCGGATCAGCCCACGTCCACCGTCACCCGCAGGAACGTCGCGGCGATCAGGCAGGTGTTGGGGTACTGGCTCTGGTTCTGGCTCTGGAACAGCGTCACCAGTTCCGCACGCAGTTCGTCGGTGCGCCCCGCCTGGGCTGCCGCGTCGAATGCGTTCATGGTCGGGCCGTAGAACTGCCGGAAGGTGTCGACGAATTCCGCCGCCGAGCCTTTGAAGTCGAAGATGTAGCTGTCGCGTTCCCAGCTGATGGCCTCCGAGGCAACGCCCGCCGCGCCGAAGCGCTCGATGATGTTCGGGGTCGAGCCCCAGCCCATCGGGCTCACGAAACCCTCGGGCGGCGGAGGCGCATACGACGAGCTGATCTTCAGGATCTGCGCCACCAGCGTGGGGTCGTTCGGGATCCAGTTGCCCATGAGGATGCGGCCGCCCGGGCGCGTGACACGCACCATCTCCCGTGCCACGTCGAAGGGCTTGGGCGCGAACATGGCGCCGAACATGCTGATGACGAGATCGAAGGACTTGTTCTCCAACCGCAGCTCGCAGGCGTCCCCTTCCTCGAACCTGCAGCTGGCCGACAGCCCGGCCTGGGCCGCCCGCCGGTTGCCCGCGGCGACCAGGTTGGCGGCGATGTCGATGCCCAGCACCTGCGCGCCGAGCTTGGCGGCCGGGATGGCGGTGTTGCCGTCGCCGCAGCCGAGGTCCAGCACCTTCATGCCGGGCGTGATGCGGGCGTGCCGCACGACGTCTTCACCGCTCTCGCGCATGCTCTCGGCGATGCGGGTGAAGTCGCCTTTCTCCCAGAGG
The DNA here is from genome assembly GCF_058795995.1 of Variovorax sp. GW823-FHT04F07. Classification (NCBI taxonomy): domain Bacteria; kingdom Pseudomonadati; phylum Pseudomonadota; class Betaproteobacteria; order Burkholderiales; family Comamonadaceae; genus Variovorax; species Variovorax sp. GW823-FHT04F07. The sequence goes on along the minus strand of NZ_JBXAIG010000002.1, from coordinate 1,194,150 downwards.
GCCTTGTTCGGGTTCATGACTTCACCTTCTCGATCATGTGGTCGATCACGTGCGTGTGCTCGTGTTGCGGGCTGAACATCACGATCTCCGCGTCGGCGTCGACCTTGACGTTGTGGCCGGGCGGCCAATAGAACAGGTCGTTGGTCTGGACGGTCTCCTGCTCCCCGGCGTCGTCGGTGGTGGTGATCTGGCCCTTGAGCACGAACCCCCAGTGCGGGCACTGGCAGGAGTTGTGGTTGTTCAGGCCCTGGAACAGCGGCGTCGTGTCGACGCCCGCCGACAGCGTGAAGTACTCGCCGCTGATCTTGCTGTAGCCGGTCGCGTCGCCGAAATTCAGACGCTGCCGGATCAGGGCACCGGGAATTTCCATCTTCACGTCGACGGCGTCTTTTGCGATATGCATGAGGTACTCCTTGAGGGTCCGCGGGCGCGAGGGTGGTGCGTCTATTCGTTGCACCCGCCAGATTCGATAGACGGCATACTGATGCTCAACGCTTGGCGTTCCTGAAACGTTCCCGGCCCGTGCCGGGGGAAAGGAATCGCGATGTCGCCCCCACCGACTCCGCCGTCCGAAGCCGTGTCCATCCGGCTGCTGGGCCCGTTCCACCTGAGCGTGGCCGGCGATGACCCGCAGATTCCACCAGTGCCGCTGACCCGGCGCGCCGCCGAGCTGCTGCAGCTGCTGGCGTTGCAGCCCGGACGCAGCCTGGCGAACGAGCAGGTGGTGGACGCCCTGTGGCCGCACCTGGACCCCGACGCGGGCAGCGCCAACCTGCGCAAGGCCGCGCACCACGCGCGCCAGTTCATCGGCCAGCCCGACGCCCTGGTGCTGCGAGGCGGCCGGGTTTTCCTGTTGCCCGACCAGGCGGTGGCGTGCGACGCCGAGCGGTTCGAGCGCGCAGCGGACGAGGCCCTGCACAGCGGCGATCCGCAGGCCTGCAAGGCGGCCGCGCAGCTCTACGGTGGCGACCTCCTGCCGGACGCCCGCTATGAAGCCTGGACCGAGGCACCGCGCCAGCGGTTGCGCGACAAGTTCCTGCGGCTGCTGCGCCAGACCGGCGACCTGGAACGGCTGGTGCGAGAAGACCCCACCGACGAGGCGGCGCATGTGCAGCTGATGCGCGAGGAACTGGCGGCCGGGCGACGCTCTTCGGCGCTGCGCTGGTACGGCCACCTGCGCGACCATCTGCAGCAGACCCTGGACATGCGCCCCGGCCCGTCGGCCGAAGCGCTGTACCGCGAATGCGTGGCGGGCCTGGAGGGCGCCGCGCCGCGTTTTGTCGGCCGTGCCATGGAGCTGGTGCGTGTCCTGGGGTGGCTGCGCGCCAGCCTCGCGGGCCGTCCGGGGGGCGCGGTGGTGCGCGCACCGGCAGGAATGGGCAAGACCGCGTTCTGCCGCCGCGTCGCCGAGGAAGCGCGGGGCCTGGGCTGGCAGGTGCGCTCGTTGCAGGCCGGCGACTGGACACGGCCCTACGGCATCGCGGCCGACCTGGTGGAGCCCTTGCTCGGCGAACTGCCCGATGCGGCACAGGCCATCGGTGCGCACGCCCAGGCCGTGCTGGCGCAGATGACCGCCTCGGGCGACGTGAAACCGCTGGCCCTGCCGCTCGGGCGCCACCAGATGGTGGGCGCGGTGCGCCGGCTGCTGCTGGCCACGGCCGCGCACAAGCCGGTGCTGCTCATCGTCGACGATGCGCACGCGGCGGACGACGCGAGCGCCCAGGCGCTGACGCAGCTGGCGGCAAGCGGCCCCCCGGTGTTCGTGCTGCTCGCGTGCCGTCATGCGCTGCCGCCGCTGCTGGATCGGAACACTTCGCGCTTGCAGCGTGCCGGCCAGCTGGAGGCGCTTGAACTGGGGCCGCTGTCCGAGGAAGAAGCGGCGCTGCTCGCGGCCCGCTCGGCCGACTCACCGATGGCGGGCGAGGCCGCCACCGCCATCGCTCGTCGTGCCGAAGGCCTGCCGTTTGCCGTGGTCGAACTCGCGCGCGGTGTCGCCACGTCGGACGGCGCCACGGCGGTGATGTCCCGCAGCGTGTCGTCGGCCCTGGCCGAACGCCTGTGCGACCTGGACCCCGGCACGACGGAGGCCTTGCGCCGGTTGGCGCTGTCGGCCGAAGATTTCGACGTGGCCACGGCCGTGGCGCTGGCCGCCGACGAGGGCCACGACGCGTTGGCGCGGCTCGACCAGGCGCTGGCCGCAGGCGTGCTGGTGGTGGCTGATGGTCGCTACCGCTTCCGCCACGCACTCGTGCGGGAAGCGCTGGCGGAAGGCATCCCGCCGCACCGGCGTGTGCTGTTGCATCGCGACGTGGCGGCGCGGCTCGAGCAAGGCGGTGCGGCACCGGGCCTGGTGGGCCATCACTGGCTCGTTGCGGGCGATGCCGAGCGGGCGATGCCGTGTTCGTTGGCGGCTGCGCGCCAGGCCTTTCGCCTCGGCGCCTACGAGGACGTGTTGCGCCACATCGAGCCGCTGCTCGCGCACCGGGCGGCGCAGCCGGAAGCACTGGCGCTGCGTGCCGAGTCCCTGGACGCCATGGGCCGGCCAGGCACGTTGGCCGCCTACGATGCGGCCGCCGCCGTCGCGGAGGAAGCGCTGTCCCACGAATTGCGCGCCAAGCGAGCCTTGGCGCAAGTGAAGATGAGCGACCCGCCCGGTGCCCTGCAGTATCTGAAGGATGTGCATCCCACCACGGTGGCGGGGCGCCTCGCTGAAGCGCTCGCGTACAGCGGTGCGGCGGCCCTGGGCTTCGGGGACCCCGCCGAAGGCACGCGCCGGTCGGCCGAAGTGCGTCGGATTGCTTTGGAGACCGGTGACGAAGGCACGCTCGTGATCGCCTCCTGGTCGCAAGCCGCGGCGGCGCACGCGCGCGGTGACCTGCACGGCAGCGTGTGGGCCGACCTCAAGGAGACGAGCCACCTGCCGCAGCTGGCGGTGCGCGTGTTCGACGGCCACCTGTGCATCACGCAGCGCTTCCTGTACGGCTCGCGGCCGTATGCCGAAGTCATCGCGTTCGCCGATGCGCTGGCCACGGAAGCGCAGCGGCTGGGCGCGGCGCGCGGACATGCGTTCGCGGTCACGCTGCGCGGCGAGGCCTGGCTGCTCAGCGGCCAGCTCGACGCCGCCGAGCAGGACCTGGTGGCGGGCGGGCGCATGCACCGCGCGATCGGCGGTGCGACGGGCGAAGCGCTGTCGCTGCAGCGCCGCTCCGAACTGGCGATCTACCGCGGGCAGATGGACCGGGCGCGCGGCCTGCTCGACGAAGCGCTCGACGTCGCGCGCCAGTCCGACGTCGGCTTCCACCTGCTGGACCGCATCTACGGCACCCGCATCGCGATGGCCACGCAGCCCGACGCCGCGCTGGGCGTGCTGGAGGAGGCCGAGGCCAACGTGCGCGGACCGCTGGAAAGCTGCCCCGGCTGCCGCATCACCTTCGCCATCCCGGCCACCATCGCGGCCGCGAGAGCGCACGAGCTGGACCTGGCCGCCAGCCACCAGCAGCAATCCGAATACCTGGCCAACGTGGTGATGAAGTTGCCGGCCTGGTACGCGTCGCTGCACGAGGCGCAGGCCCACATCGAACGGGCCACCGGCCGTGTCGCTGCCGCACGCGAAGGCTTCGCCGCGGCGGCGCGCGAGTTCCATGCCTGCGGCCATGCGCTGGACGCCGCGCGCTGCCGGGAGTTGGCCAGCTAGGAAGTCCGCGCGGCACTGGCGTGACGAACGGACAGCGAGACGCTGCGCCGCATGAGCCAGGCCGGTCTCACGCCTTGCGCACGAATTCCGACTTCAGCTTCATCGCGCCAATGCCGTCGATCTTGCAATCGATGTCGTGATCGCCATCGATCAGGCGGATGTTCTTCGCCTTGGTGCCGACCTTCACGACCAGCGACGAGCCCTTGACCTTGAGGTCCTTGATGACGGTGACGGTGTCGCCGTCGTTCAGCACGTTGCCGACCGAATCCTTGATGACCCGCCCCTCATCGGCCGCGCTTTCGGCGGCAGCGCCCGAGGCGGACCATTCGTGACCGCATTCGGGACAGACAAGGTTGAGGCCGTCTTCGTAGGTGAATTCCGAATGGCATTGGGGGCAAGGGGGCAGGGTGCTCACGGCGGTAGGTAGGGTCCGTATCGGTTGAAGGACGTGGATACTAGCCTGCCCTCATGGACGCAGGTCCTGTTCCTGTTGGCCGCAGCGGCTCAATCCAAGGTGTCGAAGAGCCGGAAGATCCACGACAGCTGGTAAGCCAGCGTGCCAGCGACGAAGGCGGTGTGAAAGCGCGGGTTGGCCGATCGGGCCGCCGCGATGCACAGGCCCACGAGGATGGGCGTGCGGATGAGGTACTCCATCGCAAAGCGGGCGAAGTGCGCCTCGCCCTTGATCAGCGTGTCGACCACGTCGAGCAGGTAGGTCGCGGCCAGCAAGCCGAAGAACCACGCGCGGCGGGCGTAGAAGTAGTCGCGGTAGCTCGCGTAGTCCTGCATGCTGTCGGGAAAGAGCAGCGCGCACAGCAGGAACAGCAGGATCGCGTAGCTGACGATGAAGGCGTAGGTGCCGAAGGTCCAGCTGTCGATCTGGTACAGGCCGAACTCCCACCACCAGAAATGCACCAGCGCCAGCAGCACCGAGGCGACCCAGGCCAGGTGCACGGCATAGAGCCGGTACTGCGTCGGGTGCTGCACGATGCGTGCGACGCCCGACAACAGCCGGGTGACGCCCAGTCCGATGACCATGCCCATCACGACGCGGATGTGCGGAAAGATGTCGTGGGCCGAGATGGCTTCTTGCTGCATGCGAGAGTGCCCGGTCGAATGGATGGGCCTCCAGTCTAGGCCGCCCGCGTCAGACCTCCGCTCCCTCGACCAGAAAGCGCAACCGTCGCACCCCTTGCCACTCGTCCGCATCGAGCCGGAACGCCAGCTTCACGCGCGGCGGAAGCGGCTCGGTGTGGCTGAACCAGATCGCGTCGATGGGCTGGCCCTGGTGCTTGAGCTTGAGCGCCAGGTGCTTCTCGCCCACCAGCCGCTGCGACACCACCTCGACCTCTTCGCTGAAAGTGGGCGGCGCGAAGCCCTGGCCCCACACCTCCTTGTGCAGCGTGTCGACGAGGTCGATGCGCATGTACTCGCGCGCGATCGGCCCGTCGGTCTCGATCTGGCGCGTGAGCGCGGCCTCGGCCAGCCATTCGCCGGCCACCTGGGCCAGCGCGCGCTCGAAGACGGGAAAGTGTTCGCGCGCCACGGTGCAACCCGCGGCCATCGCGTGGCCGCCGAAGCGCAGCAGCACGCCGGGGTGGCGCTTGGCCACGAGGTCCAGCGCATCGCGCAGGTGAAAGCCCGGGATCGAGCGGCCCGAGCCCTTCAGCTCCTGCTCCTTGCCCGGCGCCGCGCTGGCCGCGAACACGAAGGTCGGGCGATGGAAGCGGTCCTTGATGCGCGAGGCCACGATGCCCACCACGCCTTCGTGAAAGTCCGCGCCGAACACGCTGATGGCCGGCGGCGGCGCCTCCACGCCTTCGCCATCGGCCGCGAACAGCGACTCGGCCAGCAGCAGCGCCTGGTCGCGCATGCCGCCCTCGATGTCGCGCCGCTCGCGGTTGATGCCGTCGAGCATGCGTGCGAGTTCGTCGGCGCGGCCCGCGTCGTCGGTCAGCAGGCATTCGATGCCCAGCGTCATGTCGGCCAGCCGGCCGGCCGCGTTGATGCGCGGGCCGAGGGCAAAGCCGAAGTCGAAGGTGGTCGCGGCCGAGGCGGTGCGGCCCGCCGCCTTGAACAGCGCCGCCACGCCGGCCGGCATCGCGCCCGCGCGGATGCGGCGCAGGCCCTGCGCCACGAGGCGGCGGTTGTTGGCGTCGAGCTTCACCACGTCGGCCACGGTGCCCAGCGCCACCAGCGGCAGCAGCGCATCGAGCTTGGGTTGCGTGGCGGTGTCGAACACGCCGCGCGTGCGCAGTTCGGAGCGCAACGCAAGCAGTACGTAGAACATCACGCCGACACCGGCGATGCTCTTGCTTTCGAACTCGCAGCCGGGCTGGTTCGGGTTCACCATCACGTCGGCCAGGGGCAGCTCGGGGCCGGGCAGGTGGTGGTCGGTCACCAGCACCTGCAGGCCGCGCGCCTTGGCGGCGGCCACGCCCTCGACGCTGGCGATGCCGTTGTCGACGGTGATCAGCATGTCGGCGCCGGCGTTGGCCACGCGCTCGGCGATCGGCGGCGTCAGGCCGTAGCCGTCCACCACGCGGTCGGGCACGAGGTAACTCACGTGCTTGCCGCCCAGCAGGCGCAGGCCGCGCACGCCGACCGCGCAGGCGGTGGCGCCGTCGCAGTCGTAGTCGGCCACGATGCACAGGCGCTTGTCCTGTGCGATGGCGTCGGCCAGCAGCACGGCGGCTTCGCGCGTGCCGCGCAGCGTGTCGGGCGGCAGCAGGCGCGCGAGCCCGTCGTCGAGCTCGTCCTTGCCGCGCACGCCGCGTGCCGCAAAGAGGCGCGCCAGCAGCGGGTGCACGCCGGCCTGTTCCAGCGCCCAGACGGTGCGCGGCGGGATGTCCCGGGCAATGATCTTCATAGGGACTCCAGCACCTGGGTGGCGCGGTTGCGGTCGAACAGGCCCTTGGCCCAGCGGGCGAGGCCGCGCGGCTGCACGGTGAAAAGCTGTGCGCCCCGGTCGCCGCACAGCGAGAGCGCCACGTCGGCGCCGCGCGTGAGGTCGGCGAGCAGGCCGGCGACGGCGCCCGCATCCAAGGCCTGCCAGGCGGCGGCCCAGGCCAGGCCGTCGTCGCGCAGCGCGGCGTCGCGCAGCGCGAGGTCGACGACCGGCGTGCGCGACAGGGGTGGCGAGGGCAGGTCGCCGTCCTTCAGGACGCCGGTGCCGCTGAGCCAGAACGAATTGATCGGCGGCACGCCGCGCGCGGTGCGCTCGTCGTTCACGCGCTGCGTGTACAGCAGCATCTGCATCTCGTTCTGCAGCCGGCGCAGCGGCCGCGAGGCATCGCCCAGCGGCGACCATTGCGAAATGGGGTACCCCACCGCGCGGTCGATGGAGGCCGTGGCCAGCCCGTCGAAGATGGGCGCGCGGGCGAGCCAGCGGCCCGGCGTGCCGGAGGGGTAGAGCGCGATGCCGTCTTCCTCGAAGAACGGCTGCGCCACGGCCAGCAGGGCCATCGACTCGGCGGCATCGATCTCGATGGCGCTCGGATCGCCCAGCGCCACGTCGTCGATGCCGACCTGCCAGTTGCACAGCGTCACCAGGCCCCAGGCCTCGGGGTCGCCGGGCGCGGCCAGGCCGGTCTTGCGGGCTTCGAGCGCGGCCCAGGGAATGCAGCCGTCGTCGGCAGGGGGCAGGCCGAGCGCGCGGGCCAGCGCGCGTTCGTGCGGCGGGGAGCGGGTGCTGTCGTCCTGCGTGTCGGTGTCGGCGAGCGTCAGGCGCAGCAGCAGGGTTTCGAGGTTCGGCAGCCGCAGGGTCGCGAGCGCCGCGCGGCAAGCCGGGGAACCGCGGCCGGCAAAGGGAATCAACAGATGACGTGGGAGAGGTTCGGCCATTTCCCTATTGTCCGGGATGCCACAATTCCACCGTATGACCTACCCCCTCGCTCCTCACCCCGAGTATTTGCCGCCCCCCGCGGGTGCGCCCATGCCCCTTGAGGCCACGGGGCGGGGCTTCTGATGCGATTCCCCTACGAACTGCAGCTCGGCTGGCGCTACACGCGCGCAGGCCGTGCCACGCGACGCAACGGCTTCATCTCCTTCATCTCCGGCGTGTCGATGCTCGGCATCGCCCTGGGCGTGGCGGCGCTGATCATCGTGCTCAGCGTGATGAACGGCTTCCAGAAGGAAGTGCGCGACCGCATGCTCAGCGTGGTGTCGCACATCGAGATCTTCTCGCGCGACGGCCAGGCCCTGCAGGACATCGACGCCATCATGGCCGACGCCCGCAAGAACCCCGAGGTGATCGGCGCGGCGCCTTTCATCAACACGCAGGCGCTGATCGCGCGCGGCGAAGACATGAAGGGCGCCATCGTGCGCGGCATCGACCCCGCGCTGGAGCCCGAGGTCACCGACACTGGCGGCATCGCCAAGGGCGGCACCTTCGACAAGCTGGTGCCCGGCGAGTTCGGCATCGTGCTGGGCATCGAGCTTGCGCGCTCGATGTTCGTACAGCCCGGCGACCAGGTCACGCTGGTGGCGCCGGGCGGGCAGGTCACGCCGGCCGGCGTGGTGCCGCGCCTGAAGCAATTCACCGTGGTCGGCGTGTTCGACTCGGGCCACTACGAGTACGACTCGGCGCTGGCGATGGTGCACGAGAAAGACGCCGCCAAGGTGTTCCGCCTCGAAGGCCCGACCGGCATCCGCCTCAAGCTGAAAGACCTGCACGAGGCGCGCGAGGTGGCCGACCAGCTCGCCGTCACGCTGCCGGGCCAGTTCCTCATCCGCGACTGGACGCGCCAGAACAAGACCTGGTTCGCGGCCGTGCAGGTCGAGAAACGCATGATGTTCATCATCCTCACGCTGATCGTCGCCGTGGCGGCCTTCAACCTCGTCTCGACGCTGGTGATGACCGTGACCGACAAGCGCGCCGACATCGCCATCCTGCGCACGCTGGGCAGCTCGCCGCGCAGCATCATGGCCATCTTCGTGGTGCAGGGCGCCATGGTGGGCGTGATCGGCACCGTGGGCGGCCTGCTGCTGGGCCTGGGCATTGCCTACAACATCGACGTGATCGTGCCCTTCCTGGAGCAGCTCTTCCACGCCAGCTTCCTGCCCAAGGACATCTACCTGATCAGCAAGATGCCGAGCGACCCGCAGCAAAGCGACATCATGCCGATCGCGATCATTTCCCTCATCCTGGCCTTCCTGGCCACGCTGTATCCGAGCTGGCGCGCCAGCCGTGTGAACCCCGCCGAGGCCCTGCGCTATGAGTGATGTCGTCCTGAAGGCCCGCGGCCTCACCAAGCGCTTCCATGAAGGCCGCATCGACCTCACCGTGTTGCACGGTGTCGACCTCGACGTGCACGCCGGCGAAACGCTGGCCATCGTCGGCGCGTCCGGCTCCGGCAAGAGCACGCTGCTGCACCTGATGGGCGGGCTCGACGCACCCACCGCGGGCAAGGTCGAACTGCTCGGCAAGGACATCGCGCATGCCGACCCCGCCGAGCAGGGCCGGCTGCGCAACCATCACCTGGGCTTCGTCTACCAGTTCCATCACCTGCTGCCCGAGTTCAGTGCGCTCGACAACGTCGCGATGCCGCTGAAGATCCGTCGCGTCGAAGCCGGCGAAGCGTCGCAGGCCGCAGCGAAGATCCTCGCCAGCGTGGGCCTGGGCGAGCGCCTGCATCATCGGCCGGCCGAGTTGTCGGGCGGCGAGCGCCAGCGCGTGGCGATCGCGCGTGCGCTGGTCACGAAGCCCGCCTGTGTGCTCGCTGACGAGCCCACCGGCAACCTCGACCGCAGCACGGCCGACGCCGTGTTCGCACTGATGCTCGACCTCGCGCACCGGCACGGCACGGCCTTCGTGATGGTCACGCACGACCAGGACCTGGCCAAGCGCTGCGACCGTGTGCTGCAGCTGGTGGCGGGGCGCCTGGCGGGCTGAGCGTCGGTCAGCCGCTCGAGGGGCGTCCTCGGGCTTCCTGCGGCACACGGGATGCGCGCCACGCGCCGGGGCGCAGGAAGGTCTGACGTTGCAACGAGACCGTCACACGCCGGTGACAGCATGCAAGTTTCCCGACTGGCGTGCGCTCCTTGCCGACTCGACTTTTCTCCCTGCCATGGCTTTCGCATCCTCACGTCGGGCGTGACGATGCGCGCGGCATCGTTGCGCCGCGAGGGTGAGCGAGGTGCACCCTGGGTTCGCGGGCTCGGCAGGCCGCAGCGTCGCACTCTGCGCGCTCGCGCTGTCGTGGCTGGCCGGCACGGCCTGGGCGAGCGACGGATCTGCATCACCGCTGCGTGAGGGCGAGGCCCCGGCCGGCGCGGTTCCAGGCGCGGGTGACGCCGCACTGGCGTTCGACATTCCCTCGCTTCCGTTGGCCGATGCGCTCAAGCGCTATGCCGCCGTCACGCGGCAGCCTGCACTCTTTCGCAGCGAAATCCTGGCCGGGCTGACGTCCTCCGCAGTGCGCGGGCTTTACGCCCCCGACACCGCGCTTGAACTGTTGCTGGAGGGCACGGGCCTGGTGGCCGAAAAGGTCCGCACGGGTTCGGCCGTCACGCTCGCGCTGAGGCCGGCGCAGGCCCGGGCGGAGGCCCCGCGCGCGGCCAGCCTGGGAAGCCTGGCGGGCTACCCCAGCCTGCTGCAGGCGCGGGTCTGGGAAGCGTTGTGCGGCAATGTGCGCACGCGGCCGGGAACATACCGGTCCTTGCTGCGCTTCGAGGTGGACGAGGGGGGCCAGCTTCGCCGGCCGCGCCTGCTCGGCCTGACTGGCGACGCGGCCCGCGACGCCGAGATGCTGGAGGTTCTGCGGGGCGTGCGCCTCGCGCATGCGCCGCCGCCGGACCTGCCGCAGCCCTTGACGCTGCTCATCCTGCCCACCGATGCGCGCGGCGGAACGCGCTGCCGCGAGGCGGCCGGCCGCTCGCCGTCCTGACCTGTCCATGGCCGAAGACGTCCGCCCCGTGCTCATGGACTACCTGTCCAGGCACTACGACGCCCTCAAGCGCCAGTTGGGCCGCGCGTTGCGCAATGCAGACCTGGCCGAGGACGCGCTGCACGACACCTGGCTGCGCGTGAACGACCAGGGCGGAAGCGACGCAGGGCCGATCCAGCGGCCGGGCGGCTATCTCGTGCGCATGGCGTTCAACATTGCGCTGGACATCCAGCGTCGCCAGAGCCGCAACCTGCCTTTCGAAGAAATCGATGCGCTGATGGAACTGGCCGACACGGCGCCGGGACCCGCGCGGATCGCCGAGGCGCGTTCGCAGCTGGACGCCGTGATCAAGCTGCTGGACCGCATGCCGGCGCGGCGGCGCGAGGTCGTCGTGCTCGTGCACATGGAGGGACTGACGCAGCCCGAAGTGGCCCGGCGCCTGGGCATTTCCCTGCGCACCGTCGAATACGAACTCAAGCATGCGCACGACTACCTGAGTGCCCGGATGGCCCATGACAAAAAATAGTTGCGGGATCGGCGCGGCCCGTTCGTCGTACGGAGTGAAGAATCGAATCACCCTGGCGCTCGCAACGGGCCGAGGCCCAGAAGAAGGGTCGCGGCCGTGATGCACGACCCCCTGACGGCACCGGTCGACGATCCCGCCCTCGCGGTCGACACGACGCGGCACGAGGCCTGGGAGTGGCTGCGGCTGCTTCATTCGGGTGCCGTCAAGCCGCAGGACGCCCAGCGCTTCAAGCACTGGCTGGCGCGCAGCCCGGCGCACGCGGCGGTCTTCAAGGAGGCCAGGGCGCAATGGGCCGTGCTCGGTCAGGCCTCTGCCGGCGTGCTTCGCACCAATGCCGATGCGGCGGCGTTTCATGCGCGCCACCAGCCCCGACCGGTGCTCGCGCGCCGCGCCTTCCTCGGAGCGGCAGCGGGCGCGGCGGCCATGGCCGGTGTCGCGGGCGTGGCGGTGTTCCATCCGTCCGCGGGCTTGTGGCCCGCGCCGGCGGGATCGGGTGCCGACTACCGCACTGCCACCGGCGAGCAGCTGGAGGTGGGCCTCACCGAGCGGGTGCAGGTCACCCTGAACACCCAGACCCGCATCCGGCGCCGCACGGTGGACGGCCGGACGACCGGCGTCGACCTGCTCGAGGGCGAGGCCGCGTTCGATCTGTCGTCGGCCAGTGGCGCACGGCCCTTCGGCGTCGTGGCCGGGGCGGGCCGCAGCCTGGCCGAGTCGGGGCGTTTCGAGGTCCGCTACCTGGACGCCAAGGTGTGCGTGACCTGCATCGAAGGCGCGGTGCGCGTGGAGCATCCCGCGGGTGCGCGTGAGCTGCGCGCGCGCCAGCAGACGGTGTACGACGGCACGTCGGTGAGCAGCGTGGCGCTGGTCGGCGCCGCCAACCTGTCGGCCTGGCGCAAGGGCGAGCTGGTGTTCACGCAGGCCCGGTTGTCCGACGTGCTCGACGAGATCAACCGCTACCGGCGCGGTCGTGTGGTGCTGATGAACACGGCCGCGCGCAGCCGCTTGGTCACCGGGAGCTTCTACATCGCATCGCTCGACCTGGCGCTGGTGCAGCTGCAGCATGCCTTCGATCTCGACGCCCGTTCATTGCCGGGCGGATTGACGGTTCTCAGCTGAATCGGACGGCCGTGGTGCGCGGCCTGAAAAATAAGTTGCGGGGTCGTGGGGCGCCCGTTCGTCGTAGTGCATCGACTCAACTTTCCGGCGGAAACGACTCATGAGCACACGCGGGCCCCTCACACCGATCCACGCAACGAAGGCGCGCAACCGGCGGCAGGCGCGGCGCTTTCGCATGGCGCCGATCGCGCGCGCCATTGCCATGACGCTGGCGGCCAACGGCGCCCTGGTGCTGGATGCCCAGGCCCAGCAGGCCTTCAGCGGCGCCTGGTTCGCCAACAAGAGCGCGGTGCAGAACACCGCCTCGGCGACGGGCCGCCTGCCCAACGGCATGCCGGCATCGATGCTGACCAACCCGCTGGAGCAGCGCAAGGCCGGCGAACAGTTGCAGCGCTCCATGGGCAACCTGAACATGGCGGCGCGTTCCATTGCCGCGCAACAGGCGGCGCAGGCGGCCGCACGCGAGGCCGCATCGAACGGGGGCTCGGACATCCCCGACGGCCTGGCCGACGGCGGGCTCAAGGTCGATACGAACAGCCTCACCGCAGGCTGGCTCAATGCCAGGGCGCCGGTGCAGACCGCCGCGGGCGGCCGCACCGTGGTCGGCATCGAGCAGACCGACGACAAGGCGATCCTGAACTGGGAGAGCTTCAACGTCGGGAAGCACACCACGGTGCAGTTCGACCAGAAGGGCGGCGCCAAGCCCGACGGCACCAACGCGTGGATCGCGCTGAACCGCATCAACGACCCGAGCGGCCGACCCAGCCGGATCGCGGGGCAGATCAAGGCCGACGGCTCGGTGTACCTGGTCAACCGCAACGGCATCGTCTTCACCGGCTCCAGCCAGGTGGACACGCGCTCGCTGGTCGCGTCCAGCCTTGCGCTGTCGGACAAGCAGTTCAAGCTGGGCATCAACAACCCGCAGGTGCTCACCAACCAGGGCAACGATTTCCCGATTCCCCAGTTCGGCGAGTTCACCTCCGCGCGGCCCCTTATCTACGGCGACGCGGGCTTCAAGGCCGGCGTCGGCGGCGCGCCCGACAAGATGGGCGACGTGGACCGCTTCGTTCCCGGCGCGGCGCCCGGCGAAGTGCGTGTCGACGCAGGCGCGCAGCTGGCGGCGAACAGTGGCGGCAAGGTCATGCTGTTCGCGCCCAAGGTGCGCAACGCGGGCCGCATCTCGGCGCCCGACGGCCAGGTCATCCTCGCGGCCGGCGAGAACATCTACCTGAAGACGCCATCGACGCAGGACCCCAACGCGCCCCGCGGCCTCGACGTGGCCGCTTCGGCAGTGCCCGGTTGGGCTTTCACCGGCGGGCAGGTGTGGGGCGCGCTCAAGCTCTCGCCGGTCTATGCCGACGCCAACTTCGTCGCCGGCCTGCGCGACGTCGTCATGCCCGAGATGGCGGCGCGCGCCAAGGCGGTCGGCTACGAGGTGGTCAACACCGGCACCGTGCAGGCCGACCGCGGCAACATCACCCTGCAGGCGCAGGACGTGCGGCAGTCGGGCGTGCTGAGCGCAACCACCGCGTTGAACAACCGCAACGGCTCGATCCTGCTGCGCGCCTGGGGCCTGGGCTCGCACATGTACGCCGATGGTGTGAACGACCTGATCAACTGGTCGGCCGGCACGCTCACGCTGGGCGAGGGCAGCATTTCGCAGGTATTGCCCGACACCTCGGACACCAGCGAGATCGAAGCGTCCGCGCTTGCCACGCGCTACCAGCCGGGCCGCGTGAGCCTGTACGGGCAACTGATCGACATCCGCTCGAAGGCCGGCGTGCTGGTGCCGGCGGGAACCATCAAGCTCGAGTCGGCGGTCAATCCGATGTTCACGCTGTTCCCGTATTTCAAGCCCGGCAGCCTGCGCGACGCGAGCCGCATCTACGTGGACAACGATGCCTTCCTCAGCGTGGCCGGCCTGCAGGGCATGCAGGTGGCCATGTCGCGCAACTTCATCGAGGCCGAACTGCGCATCAACGAACTGCGCGACTCACCCATGCAGCTCGACGCGTGGGTGCGCGGCAAGAAGGTGATCGTCGACCGGCGCGTGAGCGGCGTGTTCAAGGACGGCCCGATGGCGGGCGTGCAATGGGTGCTGGGCCCCGACGGCGCCACCTACATTCCCGGTGCCTGGGTGGGCACGCCGCTGGGCGACGTGAGCGGCTGGGTGGGCGTGGGCAAGACCGACCTGGGCGAGCTCTCGGCCAACGCGGGCAGCATCGAGATGCGCGCGGGCGGCTCGGTGATCACGCGCACGGGATCGATGCTCGACGTGTCCGGCGGCTCGGTGCGCTACACCGACGGCATGAACACCGCGACCAAGCTCATGGGCGCGGACGGCCGCGTGCACACCATGGACCGGGCCATGTCCGACACCGACTACACCGGCATCGCGGGCGAGTTCACCAACCAGCATGCGCGCTGGGGCGTGAAGACCACGTGGCGCACGCCGCTCATCGGCGCCGACTACAAGGAAGCCGGCTACACCGAAGGGCGCAAGGCCGGCGCCGTGCAGATCTACGCGGGCGACACCATGGTGCTCGAGGGCGACATGCTGGGCGGCGTGGTGGTGGGCGAGCGCCAGTCGAAGAACCCGGGCGGCAACAAGGGCGGCCGGCTGCAGCTGGGCGAGAACTCGCCGGACGGCCGGCCGTGGTCGCCGGGCACCATCATCGTCAGCCACGACCCGAAGCGGCTCGCGCAGGACTTCGATGCGAACACGAAGCTCGGCGACGACTTCTATGTGCAGTTGAAGCCGGGCGAGCAGAAGTCGCGCAAGCTCACCTTCCTGTCGGACGACATGCTCAGCAATTCGGGCATGGGCACCATCGTGCTGAACCACATCAACGGCGACTTCGAGCTTGCGAGCGGTGCCGCGCTGAACCTCTCGCCGGGCGCGTCGCTCTCGGTGGCCGGCACCGAAGGCTCGACCAACGACATCCGCATCAACGGACTGATCCGCGTGCCGGGCGGGCAGATCGGGCTGTCGTCGGCCTACGGAAAAGTGGAGCTCGGCGAGCAGGGCCGGCTGGACGCCAGCGGCCAGTGGATCAACACCTGGCGCGACGGCGCACTGCGCGGCGCCTGGGCGCTGGACGGCGGCGCGATCACGGTGATTGCCGGAAAGATCGTGGCCCACAAGGATGCCGTGCTCGACGTATCGGGCGGTGGCCGCGCGGACCCCGGCAAGCAGGGCCTGCCGACGCTGCGCGTGGGCAATGCGGGGTCCATCTCGCTGGCCGGCGTGACGCCCGACCTCGACCTGAACGCACTGAACATGCGCGCCCATGCAGCGGGCTCGGCGGGCAGCCTGTCGATCCAGACCGCCTCGGCGGTGCAGATCGGTGGCGTGCCGCCCGTTTCGCCGCCGGACGAAGCCGGGGCCACTTCGGCCTCCTCGGTGGTGATGCTGCCGCCCACGCTCTTCGGCGAGCGCGGATTCGGCAACGTCACGGTCTCGGTGCGCGGCGAAGGCAAGGGCATCGTGGTGCCCGAAGGCGTGGTGGTGTCGCAGCAGGCCACGAGCATCGACCTGAACAACTTCGCTTGGCGCGACCTGCCGAGCGGCCGCCACCTGGCCGAGGCAGCGCCCCTGGGCATGCTGCGGCCCGACGAACGCGCGGCGCGAAGCCCCGCGGCGCTGTCGCTCGGCACCGAGAACGGCCCGGTCCGCATTGCGCGGGGCGCCAGCGTGCGCACCGACACCGGCGGCAGCCTGTCGCTGAACGCCGGTAGCGAACAGGGCGTGCTGACGGTCGGCGGGCGCCTTGACGCACCGGCGGGCCGCATTGGGCTGAGCGGCGGCACGGTCGTCCTCGAAACCGGCGCCGAGCTGCTGGCGCGCGGCGTGCCGCTGATCCGCATCGACAGCAGCAGCGGCCGCCGCGTGGGCGAGGTGCGCGACGGCGGCACGGTGAGCATCCTGGCGGGCGACATGCGGCTGGAGAAAGATGCGCTCATCGACGTGTCGGGCGCCACCGGCACGATCGACGGCGTGCCCGATGCCGGCCCCTCGGGCACGCGCGTGCACCGGCCCGCACCGGAGATCCGGCTGGACAGCAACGGCGGCCTGATCGAGATCACGGGCAAGGGCCTGATCGAAAGCACGATGGTGGGCAAGGCGGGCGGGCCCAACGGCATCGGCGGGCGTATCCGCCTGAACATGACCGCGACATCGGGCCCGACAGGCTCGCCGCTGGAGCAACTGCAACGCGTGCTGCAAGACCCGGACTGCGTGGGCCTGGCGGTGGACGGCGTGTGCAGCGACTGGCGGCAGGGCGTGGACTACGACTGGGCGCCCGGCCTGCGCAGCTACGGCTACGAGATCGACGGGCCGATGATCCTGTCGTCGGCGCTGCTCGCGAAGCTGGCGGACGTGAAGGAGCTGGTGGTGTCCGACCGGCTGGGCCTGCCCGGCGCGAACGGCGCGCTCGATGCGGCGCAGTTCGGCCTGACGCCGCAGGCGCTGGACCTGTTCCGCGACGCGCTCTTTTCGAGCGACCTGCTGCGCGACCTGCTGAGCAAGCCCGGCCAGGTGTCCACGCTGACGGTGCGTCCGCAGGCCTTCAAGGACGGCGGCTTTGCCGACCTCTCGCTGGTGAATGCGACGCAGGGCGCGATTCGCCTGGACAACGCGAACCTCGCGCTGGGCCGCTCGATCTGGCTGCAGGGGCCGATCGTCGGGCACGCGGGCTCGTCGTCGTCGCTGCGCGCGCCACGCATCGTGCTGTCGGCCGTGCCTGCCGCCTCGCCTGAAGCGCCGGTATCGTTGGCAGGGGCGGGGCAGCTCACCGTGGCCGGCTCGCTGATCGACATCTCGGCATCGGAAGACCCGACCCAGTTCCAGGCCGGCGCCGTGCGCATCGGCGGCTTCGGCCGCACGGTGCTCGAAGCCACAGAGATCCGCATGGGCGGCGCGCTGCCTTCGCCGATCAACGAAGAAACCCGGCTGCAGGTCAACCTGGACGTGGACGGGCAGCTGGTGCTGAACGCCGGCCAGGTGTACCCGACCACCGCGATGACCGGCGTGATCCGCGCCGGCGATTCCATCACCGTCGAGCGCCTGGGCGATGCCGGCAGCGCACCGCTGTCGGCCGGCGGCAGCCTGCGCCTGGAAGCACCGGTGATCGCGCAGAACGGCGTGCTGCGCGCGCCCTTCGGCCAGATCGAGCTGAACGCCGGCGAGCGCCTGTCGCTGGGCGCGGGCAGCCTCACCTCGGTGTCGGGCGCCGGAATGACCGTGCCCTTCGGCACGCTGTCCAACAACGAGCACTGGCACGACCCGTCGAAGGCGGTCGATCCCGCCAATCCGTCGACTGGCTCGCTGGTCGCGCCGCCTGAAAAACGCATCACCATGAAGTCGCCCGACGTGGCGCTGGCGCGTGGCGCGGTGGTGGACATCGCGGGCGGCGGCGACCTGCATGCCTCCGAATTCGTGCCGGGCCCGGGCGGCTCGCACGACATGCTGAACATGCCGGGCATGTACGCGATCCTGCCGGGGCAGGGCGGTGCGGCGCCCGCTGGCGGTGCCGCGGCGGGCCAGCGCGTCTGGCTCGCCGGCGGCCCCGGTCTGGCGGCCGGCTGGTACACGCTGCTGCCCGCGCGCTATGCACTGCTGCCCGGCGCCTTCGCGGTGCAGGCAACGGGCAAGGCCTGGGGCGGCGCACTCGCACCCGCCACCCGCGCACCGGACGGCAGCCTGGTCATGCAGGGCAAGGCCGGCAACGCCTACGGCGGCAACCAGGACGTGCAGGCTTCGGCCTGGCGCGTGATGTCCGGCGCCGTGCTGCGGCGCTACTCCGAATACAACGAGGCCACGGCCAACGACTTCTTCTCGTCCGAGGCCTTCAAGCTCACGCAGTACCGCCTGACCGGGCAGAACGTGGTCACGCCGCGCCTGCCGCGCGACGGCGGTGCGGTGGTGTTCGACGCCGGCCGCCGGCTGGTGCTGGACGGCACGCTGCGCTCGGCACCCGACGAGGGCGGGCGCGGCGGGCTGGTCGACATTGCCGGCAAGAAGATCGCCATCGTCGGCAGCGGGCAGGACAGCGCCAGCCTGCAGGCCGACGGCTACCTTGTCATCGATGCGGCGAGCCTGTCGAACTTCGGCGCGGGCAGCCTGCTGGTGGGCGGCAAGCGCAAGGGCAACGCGCTCGGCCTGGAATTGGACGTGACCGCGACCGACATCGTGGTGCGCAACAACGAGGGCTCCGAGCTGTCCGGCCCCGAGATCATCCTGGCCGCCAGCGACAAGGTGGCCATCGAAGGCGGAAGCCGCGTCAGCGCGAAGGGCGCGGGCGGGCGCGGCGCGGGCAACCTGGTCATGAAGCCGCGGGTGGCGGCGGTCTACGCCGACCCGGACGGGCAACTGGACGACAACTTCGACGGCGTGATCGACGCCAAGGACGCGGTGGACGACGTGCTCGTCTCGGCCGCCAGGGACTGGGGCGCGCTGGTGCGCGTGGCCACCGGCGATGCGGTCAAGGTCATCCGCCAGGGTGTGGACACCTCGCGCGGCGGGCTGGTTTCCATCGGTGCGGGCGCCATCGTCAACGGCGATGCGGCCTTGCTGATCGACGCCACGCGCACGACGGAACTGGCGGCCTCGGCGCAGATCGCGGGCACCGACCTGTCGGTGGCGGCCGGCCGCATCGGCTTCGGCGGCGGCACCGAAGGCATGGTGCTGGACAGCGGCGCGCTTGCGCAGCTGGGCCGTTCGACGCGCCTGACGCTGCGCAGCTACACCGACTTCGACTTCTACAGCTCGCTCGACCTGGGCGCGGCCGGCCTGAAATCGCTGACCTTCGACGGCGGCGCATTCGTGGGCCGCGGCGCGGGCGACGTGACGATCAAGGGCGACAGCATCGCGCTCGTCAACAGCGGCGGGGGAGGCACTGGCGTGCCCGCCGCCGGCGGTGCGGGCGGCTTCACGCTGGACGCGGCCACGCTGGTGCTGGGCGCGGGCCAGAAGACGTTCTCGGGCTTCGGCGCGGTGACGCTGGCGGGCCGCAACGCGATCGTCGGCGAGGGCGCGGGCGGCATCGACACGGGCGCGTCGCCGCTCACGCTGAACACGCCGCTGCTGACCGGCCGCGGCGGCGCGGCGCAGTCGATTGCCACGGGCGGCGCCTTGCAGGTCGTCGCTTCGGCGCAAGGCGAGGCCGCGTCGTTCGACCCGCAGGAAAGCCTGGGCCTGCGCCTGGCCCTCAGCGGGCGCAGCATTGCCTTCGACGGCCGGGCGGTGGCGCGGGGCGGCAGCATCGACATGACGGCGACCGGCGGCAGCCTGGTCGTGGCGCGCGGCGCCACCATCGACGTGAGCGGCTCCGCCAAGCAGTTCTTCGACGTGGCCGAATACGCGGACGCGGGCCGCATCGGCCTGTCGGCGGTGGGCGGCGACGTGCGGCTGGAGGCCGGCAGCCGGCTCGACCTGGCCGCCCACCCGAGGGGCGGCGACGCCGGCACGCTGAGCCTGGCGGCATCGCAGGGCGGCACGGTGGCGCTCGACGGCCTGATCGCGGCGCAGGCGGGAGGCAATGGCGGCAAGGCCGGCAGCTTCGCGCTCGACATCGAGGCGCTGCCCGATTTCGCCGGCGTGAGCCAGCGGCTGAACGACGCCGGCTTCAACCGCTCGCGCCAGTTCCGCATCCGCCAGGGCAACGTGGCACTGGGCGGCTTCACGCAGGTGGAAGACTTCGGCCTCACGGCGGACCGGGGCAGCATCGACATCTCGGGCACGGTGGATGCGCGCTCGGCCTACGGCGGCGCCATTCGCATCACCGCCGGCAACGGCGTGGCAATGCAGGCCGGCGCGCAACTGCTCGCCGGTGCCACCGGCAGCCTGGGCAACGGCCGCGTCACGCTCGAAGCGGCGGGCGGCCAGCTCAACCTGCAAGGCGGCCTGATCGACGTGGCCGGCAACGAAGGCGGCAAGGTGCGCCTGCGCGCGCAGCAGAACGCCACGCACGACGACGTCGCCGTGAGCGCGCTGAACGTCGCGGTGAACGGCGCGCGCTCGGCGGTGCTCGAAGGCGTGAGCGTCTACGACGTGAAGGACTACGACGGCGCCACGGTCGATTCGGTCAAGCCCGACGCCATTGCCGATGCCGCGCGTTTCAGGGCCGCATCGGGCGGGGTGGCGGCACGGCTGGGCACCGGGCTGGCCGTGATGCCCGGCATCGAGGTCCGCAGCGCGGGCGACCTCGCGTTGAACAGCGACTGGAATCTTTTCAGCGATTTCTCCGGCGCGCGCGAAGGCACGCTGACCTTGCGCGCGGGCGGCAACCTCGCCATCAACGGCCACCTGAGCGATGGCTTCGACGCGGCCGACCGCAGCGGCCGGCTGCAGGCGGGCCCGTCGTGGAACCTGCGGCTGGTGGCCGGCGGCGAACTGGCCTCGGCCGATGCGATGGCGCTCAAGCCGCTCGCGGCGCAGGCCGCGGGCAAGGGGTCGATCACCGTGGGCACGGCCAACACCGCCGTGCCCACCGACATCGACCCGAAGCCTGACAACGGCGCGGGCAAGCTCGTGCGCACCGGCACCGGCGACCTCGAAGTGCGCGCGGGCCGCGACCTCACGCTGGCGCACAAGGAATCGGTGATCTACACCGCCGGGCGCAAGGACACGACGGTGTGGAGCGACTTCTCCACCGCCAACCCGAACGCCAGCTACGGCGTGGAAGGCGGCAACCTTGCCATCGGCGCGCAGGGCAGCATCGAGGCCGCGCCGTCGGGCCAGCACTTCACCGAATGGCTCAACCGGCAGGGCACGCTCAATGCCAAGCGCTTCTTCGGGGAATACACCAACGGCGAAAACGGCTGGAACCCCGACGGCGTCTACGGCCCCGTCATTCACGCGCCCGAGCAGTCGAGCTGGTGGATCGACTACGGGCGCTTCCAGCAGGGCGTGGGCGCGCTGGGCGGCGGCAACGTCAGCGTGGAAGCCGGCGGCGACCTGCGCAACCTGCTGGTCGCCT
Source organism: Variovorax sp. GW823-FHT04F07 (assembly GCF_058795995.1). Classification (NCBI taxonomy): domain Bacteria; kingdom Pseudomonadati; phylum Pseudomonadota; class Betaproteobacteria; order Burkholderiales; family Comamonadaceae; genus Variovorax; species Variovorax sp. GW823-FHT04F07. The sequence goes on along the minus strand of NZ_JBXAIG010000002.1, from coordinate 1,172,946 downwards.
TGCCGACCCACATGCGCATGCGCGGCGGTCGCTCCGCCAGCGAGGCCATGGCCATGGAAATGCGCAACGGCGGCGCCATGTCGGTGCAGGCCGGCGGTGCGATCCGCGGCGGCCAGTACTACGTGGCGCGCGGCGCGGGCGACATCCGCGCCGGCGAAACGGCGGTCGGCCACACGGTGACGATAACCCGCGACGACAGCGGCGGCGGCCTCACGAAGAGCAGCTACACCGTGGCGCCGATCCTCGCGCTGGGCGACGCCACGCTGAGCCTGCGCACAGCCGGCGACCTGCGCCTGCAGACGGTGGTCGATCCGCTGCTGGTGACCTACGGCGAGGGCCTGCGAGGCGACGGCCAGGTGCTGAACTACGGCGCCTACATGAGCGGCTACACCGACCGCAGCGCGCTGCGGCTGGTGTCGACCGGCGGCAACATCACCTTCGTGAACCGGACCGAGTTCATCTTCCGCGACCTGCTGCTGCGCTGGGTCGAGAAGGACACGCTGGTGGGCTTCGGCGGCAACCGGTATCCGGCGCGCTTCTCGGCGGCCGCCCTGAACGGCGGCATCGCCATCGACGGGCCGCTGTATGTGCTGCCGGGCACCACCAACGACGTGCGCGTGGTCGCGAAGAACGACATCCGCTTCGACGCGCCGCTCGTCATGGCCTACGCCACGCCCGCGATGATGCCCACGGGCTACATGCCGGGCGGCGCGGGCTCGCCGTTCAGCCAGATGAACATGGAGGACATGCTCGACAACCTGATCGAGCGGGCACTGGCCTCGCCGGTCAACAACACGTACCTGCGCAGCGTGAACAACCCCGAGGTGCTGCCGCTGGCCAACGACTTCGAGCCCAGCCGCATCTATGCATCGCAGGGCTCCATCGTGGGGCTCGACGTGAAGGCCAACGAGCAGACCTGGGTGCGCGCGGGCACCGACATCCGCGGCCTGCGGCTGGCGGGCCGCAACCTGCGTGGGTCCGACGTCACGCTGCTGGAGGCGGGCAACGACATCCTGGCGATGCAGAGCACGGCGCGACTGGACCCGAACAACGATCTCTCGGTGGGCCTGACCGGCAACATCGAGATCCAGGGCCCCGGCACGCTGGTGCTGGCCGCCGGCCGCGACCTGTACGCCGACAACCTGCAGGTGCAGACGCTGGGCAACCAGCGCTACGACAGGAACAACCGCGCGCTGCCCGAGACGCAGGTCAAGGGCCTGCCGGAACACGGCGCCGCCATCACCGCCATGGCCGGGCTGAACCACGCCGTGGGCTACGACGCGTTCACGGCCGCCTACCTCGATCCGTCGAAGGTCGCGTCCATGCCCGACTACCTGAAGACCCGGGGCGCGGACGGCAGCGTGCTGCCCATCTACCTGGTGGACCAGGTCGAAACGCGCGCAGGCGGGCAGGAAAAAACCGTGCGCCGCGGCCTCGTCTCGTTCATGTCGGACATGACCGGCGAAAAGCTGGAGCCGCTCGAAGCCTGGGCGCGCTTCCAGAAATTGCCCCAGCTTGCGCAGCAGCAGTTCCTGCGGCAGGTGTACCTGCTCGAACTGCGCGAAGCCGGGCGCGACCAGAACGAGCCGGGCACCGGTGGCCTGCCGCGCAACGGCGGCTACAACCGCGGCTACACGGCCATCGAGACGCTGTTCCCGGGCGACACATGGAAGGGCGACGTGGCGGCCAACAAGCTGATGCTGCGCACCATGGCCGGCGGCGACATCGACGTGCTCACGCCCGGCGGCGGCCTGCAGGTGGCGGCGCTGGGCGCCGCGGTGCCGGCCGGCTACGGTCTGGTGACGCTGGCGTCGGGGCACATCGGCATTGCGGCCAGGAACGACGTCACCGTGAACCAGTCGCGCATCCTGTCGTTCGTGCCCGAGGTCACGAAGCAGGGCAGCGACCAGATCATCTGGTCCACCGTCGGCGACATCGACGCCGGGCGCGGCGCCAAGACCGTGCGCGTGCCCTCGGCGCCCGAGGTGTCCACCGACCTGGACGGCGTGACGGTGATCCGCGAGAAGTCGGACATGAGCGGCAGCGGCATCGGCACCGTGGGCGACGGTGACGTCGACCTGGTCGCGCCGCGCGGCACCGTGAACGCCGGCGATGCGGGCTTGCGCGTGGCGGGCAACCTGAACATTGCGGCGCTGCAGGTGCTCAACGCGGACAACATCCAGGTCAAGGGCGAGACCAAGGGCCTGCCGGTGATCGCGTCGGTGAACATCGGCGCGCTCACCAACGCGAGCGCTGCCGCTGCGCAGGCGACGGCCGCCGCGCAGGACGCGGTGCAGCGCGAGCGCGCGGCCGCGCGGCAGGCGCTGGCGTCGGTCTTCACGGTGCGCGTGCTCGGCTTCGGCGACGAGCCCGCACAAGAGGGGCGCGACGCGCCGGCGCCGCGGTCGGGACTGCAATCCGGGGCGCAGGTCGACTACGACCCGCAGAACCCCGTGCAGGTGGTGGGCATGGGCCGCAAGATCGACCCCAGGCACTGGGCCGCCCTGAGCAGCGACGAGCGTCGTCGCCTGCAGCAGGACCGCTAGGCGGGCAGGAGCGGCATGTCATGGCACCCAGTGTCCTTTGCGAACAGGAAGCACCGGCGCGCGACGAGGCGGCCGATGCGCTGCGGGACGAAGCGCAGCGTCGCCTGGCGCTGCAGGTTTTTCTCTGCGCCAACTACGAAGGGTTGCGGCGCAAGCTGACCCGCCATCTCGGGTGCGCCGAGATGGCCAGCGAATGCCTGCACGATGCCTGGCTGCGGCTGGGCCACCTGCGGGTGGGCGCGCCCGTGGAAAACCCCAGCGCCTACGTCTATCGCGTGGCCTGCAACCTGGCCATGGACCGGTTGCGCAGCGAGGGGGCATGGCGCTATGTGGACGACCCGCACACCGCCGTCGAGTCGGCCATCGACCACGCGCCCGGGCCCGAGGACATGGCCGAGGTGCGCGCCGAAGTCGGTTCGGTCGACCGCGCGATGCAGGGCCTGCCGCGGCGTCACCGGGCGGTGCTCGAGGCCTTGCGCATCGAGGAAAAGACGCGCCAGGAGGTGGCCTCCCACTACGGGCTGTCGCTGCGCAACGTGGATACCGTCCTGCGCCAGGCGCTCGACCATTGCGGCGCGATGACGGGCCGGCCGGTGCTGGCCGGCGTCGGTACACCCCGAAGGGCCGTGGTGTCGCCCCGGATGGCCGCCTGAGCGGCACGTGGCACCGCGGCACCACGGTGCTGCTTGCCACGGCAGGCGCAATGTCACGAAACTGTGGGCTTGTTCGTCAAGACAGTTCAACCACAGGAGCTTTCTTCATGCAGCCCATGTTTTCAACACTGGAAACCGACGACGACACCCCACCCGCGGCCACGGCCGAGCCGCGCAATTCCTACCTCGAGGAAAAAGCCTTCAAGTCGCGCACGCTGCTGATCTTCGGCAGCATCACCGACAGCGTGGCCGCCGACGTCACGCGCCGGCTCATCGCGCTCGATGCCGACAGCGGCGACAAACCCATCGACATCCTCGTGAGCTCGCCCGGCGGGCACTTGGAGTCGGGCGACGCGATCCACGACGTGGTGCGCTTCATCAGCGCGCCGGTGCACATGATCGGCACCGGCTGGGTGGGCAGCGCGGCCACGCACCTGTTCCTGGCGGCGCCGCGCGAGCGCCGCGTGTGCCTGCCCAACACGCGCTTCCTGATCCACCAGCCCAGCGGCGGCGCGGGCGGTCAGGCGACCGACATCGCGATCCAGGCGCAAGAAATCATCAAGGCGCGCCAGCGCATCGCGCACGAGATCGCGCGCGAAACCGGTAAGCCCATCGACGTGGTGCTGGCCGACATCGAGCGCGACCGCTGGCTGTCGGCCACGGAGGCCGTCGAGTACGGGCTGGTCTCGCGCATCATTCAGCGCAAGACCGAGTTGCGGCCCGCCTGATCAGGCCTTGGGCTTATAGGCGACGACGTCGATCTCGACCTTCGCATCGACCATGAGGCGCGCCTCGGTGGTCGAGCGCGCCGGCTTGTTTTCACCGAAGTAGCTCATGTAGACGCGGTTGAAGGCACCAAAGTCGCGCGCGTCGTGCAGCCAGACGGTGCTCTTGCACACGTCGTCGAGCGTGGCGCCGGCCAGCGCGAGCACGGTCTTCAGGTTCTCCATCACCTGGCGCGTCTGCACCTCGATGCCGCCGGCCACGATCTCGCCCTGCGCGTTGGCGGGCACCTGGCCCGACACGTAGACGAAATCGCCCGCGCGCACGGCGGGCGAGAAGGGGCGGGCCTGGCGGTCGGAAGCGATGGGCGGGGCGCCGAGGTATTCGAGGGGCATGGGAACTCCTGTGAGTGAGAGAGGTTGAGTGGGGCGGATGAGGGCCGCAGTATCCGTCTGATTTGAAAGACTTTTTCAGAATAACCCTTAAACAAGGGTTAACACGGATGATTTGGCATGAAGTCTGCTTCAAAGTCTGGATCAGAAAGAAAATTTCTTTCATAAATCAGTCCGCCCCATGAAGGAGTTCTCCATGTCTCACGCCGGTCTTGTTGTCCAGCGCCTGCCCCGCCTGTCGAAGCGCAGCCTGCTGGGAGCTTCCCTGCTCGCGATGCTGTGTGCCGCACTGCCTCACCCCAGCGCCCACGCGCAGGGCCCGCGCAACTTCGCCACGCTGGCAATGGTGGCCGAGCCTCAGACGCTCGACCCGATGGCCTCCACGGCCGACCTGGTCGGAACCATCATGCAGCACGTGTACGAGACGCTGTACACCTTCGACGCCAAGTGGAACGTGGTGCCGATGCTGGCCGAGGGCATGCCGAAAATTTCGGCCGACGGCAAGACCTACGCCATCACGCTGCGCAAGGGCGTGGCGCTGCACAACGGGCGCGATCTCACGGCCGACGACGTGGTCGCCAGCCTGCAGCGCTGGATGGACCAGTCGCCGCGCGGCAAGGCCGTGGGCAAGGAAATCGAAAGCCTCAAGGCCAAGGGCCCGCTGGGCGTGGAGATCGTGCTGAAGGCGCCGTATGCACCGCTGCTGTCGCAGCTGGCGCTGCCCAGCGGCATGGCGGCCATCATGGCCAAGGACTCGATCGCTTCGCCGCTGAAGGACTTCGTCGGCACCGGCCCCTACAAGTTCAAGGAGCGTCGCCCCGACCAGTTCGTGCTGCTCACGCGCTTCGACAAGTACGCCGCGCGCAAGGAGCCCGCGAGCGGCTACGGCGGCAAGCGCGAAGCGGCCATCGAAGAACTGCGCTTCGTGCCCGTGCCCAACGCCAGCACCCGCGTCGAGGGCGCGCTGGCCGGCCAGTACGACTTTGCCGACCTGCTGCCGGTGGAAGCGCTGCCGCGCCTGGAGAAGGCCGGCGGCAAGACGCTGCCGATCATGACGCCGTCGTTCGGCTTCCCCTACCTCGTGCTCAACACCAAGGAAGGCGTGGCCGCCAACCCGGCGGTGCGCCAGGCCGTGCAGACCGCGCTGGGCCAGGGCGAGATGCTCGCGGCCGGTTTCGGCGACACGCGCTTCTTCGTGGCCGAGGCCAACCACTTCCCCAAGGGCTCGCCGTTCTACTCGGCGGCCGGCGCCGACCACTACAACCAGCGCAACGCCACCAAGGCGAAGGACGCCGCGGCCAAGGCCGGCTACAAGGGCGAGCCGATCCGCGTGCTCACCAGCCGCCAGTACGACTTCCACTACAACATGTCGCTGCTGATGGCCGAGCAGCTCAAGCGCGCCGGCTTCAAGGTCGACCTCAACGTGGTCGACTGGGCCACGCTGGTGCAACGCCGCAACGACCCGAAGCTGTGGGACATCTACGTGACCCACTCGGGCCAGTTCCCCGAGCCCATGCTCTCGCCGCCGCAACTGGGCGACGGCGCGCCCGGCTGGTGGGATTCGCCCGCCAAGAAGGCGGCACTCAGCGCCTTCAACACCGAGAGCGACCCGGCCAAGCGCGGCGCGCTGTGGGGCAAGGTGCAGCAGGTGGTGTACGACGAGGTGCCGTACATCAACGTCGGCAAGTTCAACGGCCTCTCGGCCAAGAGCCCAGCGCTGGACAACTACCAGCCCGCGACCTGGCCGTTCTTCTGGAACGCGAAGATCAAGTAAGGCCGCAAGCACCGCCATGCCGTCGCGTCGTCAACTTCTGCAAGTCAGCGCACTGGCCTCCGGCCTGGGCGCCCTCGGACTCAAACCATCCATGGCCACTCCCGCTCAAGCCACCACTTCGGGCCCCGCGTACGCCTACGTCGGCACCTACAGCGACGGCGGCAAGCCGTGGCGCGGCGGACGCGGCCTGGGCGTGCACCAGTTCATGGTGGACGGCGCGACCGGTGCGCTCAAGCCCATCCCCGGTGCACCACCGGCCGTGGCCAGCGCGGGCAGCGATGCCAAGCTACGCAACCCCGCCTCGCTCGCGCGCCACCCGACGCTGCCGATGCTGTACGCCGCCAACGAATTCGAAGCCGGCTCCGTCTCGGCCTTTCGCATCGGCGCGAACGGCGCGCTGTCGTTCGTGGCCGAGATGCCCTGCGGCGGCAAGGACCCGGCGCACCTGAGCGTGCACCCCGACGGCCGCTTCGTGTTCACCGCCAACTACGCCAGCGGCGACGTCAGCGTGATCGCGCTGCGCACCGACGGAAGCTTCGACACCGACCGCGCCGCCGTCGTCTACAAGGACGTCGCGGCCTGCGGCGCCGCCACGCCCTGCAAACCCGGCGCCGACGTGGTGCCGCTGGCCGCGCGCTCGCACGAAGGCTTTGCCACCAGCGACCACGACGGCCCGCACGCCCACATGGTGCAGGCCGACCCGGCCGGCAACTTCGTGCTCGTGGCCGACCTGGGGCTCGACCGCGTCATCTCGTACCGCTTCGACCGCGCCACCGGCGTGCTGAGCCAGCCGAGCACGGTGGCCGTGTCCGAGAGCTCGGGCGCGCGCCACTTCGCCTTCCATCCGAACGGCAAGTTGGTCTACCTCGTGAACGAAGAGGCCTCGACCATCGCCTTCCTGCGCTACGACGGCGCCACCGGCGTGCTCACGCTGGTGAGCGAAACCTCGGCGCTGCCCGCCGGCTTCAAGGGCACCAGCTACGCCTCGGGCATCCGCATGCTGCCGGGCGGCACGCACTTCGTGTCGCTCAACCGGCTGCACGATTCGATCTCGATCTTCAAGGTCGATGCGCGCACCGGCGCGCCCACGCTGGTGCGCGAGGAGTGGACGCGCGGCAACTACCCGCGCAGCTGTACGCTCGATCCGAGCGGGCGCTTTCTCTACGTGTGCCACAACAAGCAGGGCGACAACGTGACCATCTTCCGCGTGAAGAAGAACGGCGACGTGCAGTTCACCGGCCAGTACGTGGCCGTCGGCAGCGCCGCCGCCATCGAGTTCTCGTCATGATCAAGAGCGCATCGCTTCGCTACATCGCCTCGCGCGCGGGCGGCATGCTCATCGTGCTGGCGTTGGTGGCCGTGCTGGTCTTCGTGCTCACGCGCGCCGCCTCGGGCGACCCCATCTCCGTGCTGCTGGGCGACCAGGCCACCGCCGCCGACATCGCCCGCGTACAGAAGGACTACGGGCTCGACAAACCGCTGCCCGTGCAGTTCGGCTACTGGCTGCGCGAAGTGCTGCAGGGCAATCTGGGCACCTCGATCTTCCTGCAGCGGCCGGTCACGCAGGCGCTGTGGGAGCGCGCCGAGCCGACCACCTTGCTCGCACTGATGGCGGTGGCCATCGCGGCGCTCATCGGCGTGCCCTGCGGCATCGTCTCTGCGGTGTTTCGCGGGCGCGTGGTCGACCAGTTCTTCACCGGCATCGCGATGCTGGGCGCGAGCATTCCCAGCTTCTGGCTGGGCATCGTGCTGATCCAGATCTTCGCGGTGTCCTTCGGGTGGTTCCCGGTGTCGGGGTACGGCGCGCCCGATGCACCCTTTGCCGAGAGATTGCACGCGCTGGTGCTGCCGGCCACCGTGCTGGGCCTGCTGAACTCCGCGCTCATCATCCGCTTCACGCGCGCCTCCATGCTCGACGTGCTGGGCGAGGACTACGTGCGCACCGCGCGTTCCAAGGGCCTGAGCGAGAAGGTCGTCGTGCTCAAGCACGCGCTGCGCAATGCGCTGGTGCCCATCGTCACCGTGATCGGCCTCACGGTCGCACTCATGATCGGCGGCGCCGTCATCACCGAGACCGTGTTCGGCCTGCCCGGCGTGGGCAACCTCGTGGTCAACGCCGTGTTGCGGCGCGACTACCCCGTCATTCAAGGTGCGCTGCTCGTGATTGCCGCGATCTATGTGCTCATCAATTTCTCGATCGACCTGCTGTATGCCGTCGTCGATCCGCGCGTGAAGGTCTGAACGATGCGCATGCCTCGAATGCTCCGCCAGCTGATGCACCGCCGCATCGTGATGGTCTCCGCCCTGGTGCTGCTGGTGATTGCCGTGCTCGCTGTCGGTGCGCCGCTGTTCGCGTCCGCCGACCCCAACGACACCGCCGTGCTGCAGCGCCTGAAGGCGCCCAGCGCCGAACACCTGCTGGGCACCGACGAACTCGGGCGCGACATGTATTCGCGCATCGTGCACGGCGCCCGTTACTCGCTGGCCATCGCGGCGCTCACCGCCCTGGGCGCGGTCATCGCCGGCACCGTGCTGGGTTTGATGGCCGGGTTCTTCCGCCGGCTCGATGCGCCGCTGATGCGCGTGGTCGACGCCATGATGTCCTTCCCCGACATCCTGCTGGCCATCGCGCTGGTGGCGATCCTCGGACCGTCGCTGATGAACACCGTGCTCGCGCTGGTGCTGGTCTACACGCCGCGCGTGGCGCGGGTGGTGCGAGCCTCGACGCTGGTCGTGCGCGAACTTCTCTTCGTCGAAGCCGTGCGCGCGCTGGGCGTGCGCACCTCGCGCATCCTGTGGCGCCACATCCTACCGAACCTGATGTCGCCGATCCTGGTGCAGGTGTCGTTCATCTTCGCCTACGCGATCCTGGCCGAAGCCGGCCTGTCGTTCCTCGGTGTCGGCGTGCCGCCCGAGATACCCACCTGGGGCACCATGGTTGCAGGCAGCCAGCAGTACGCGCACCAGGCCTTCTGGGTCGTGCTGTTCCCGGGCCTGGCGATCATCTTCACGGCGCTGTCGCTGCAGCTGCTGGGCGATGGCGTGCGCGACCTGCTCGATCCGAAGCTGAAGAAGACCTCGTGATGAACACCGCGAACAACACCCCACGCCTCACGGTCACCAACCTGAGCACGAGCTTCCCTACTGAGGACGGATTGATCCGCTCGGTGGCCGATGTAAGTTTCTCGATCCAACCCGGCAAGACCACCGCGCTGGTGGGCGAATCGGGCTCGGGCAAGTCGGTCACCAGCCTCACGCTGATGCGCCTCTTGCCCAAGACCGCCAACGCACAGGTCAGCGGCAGCGCCTCGTTCGTCACGCGCGAAGGCAAGACACTCGACCTGCTGCAGATCGGCGAGCGTGAGATGCGCTCGCTGCGCGGCAACCAGCTGTCGATGATCTTCCAGGAGCCCATGACCAGCCTGAACCCGGTGTTCACCATCGGCGAGCAGATTGCCGAGAGCGTGCGCCTGCACAAGGGCCTGGACCGCAAGGCGGCCTTGGCCCACGCGCTGCGCATGCTGGAGCTGGTGGAGATTCCGGCTGCCGCCCAACGCATCCACGAGTACCCGCACCAGCTCTCGGGCGGCATGCGCCAGCGCGTGATGATCGCGCTGGCCATGGCCTGCGACCCGACGCTCTTGATCGCCGACGAGCCCACCACCGCGCTGGACGTGACCATCCAGGCGCAGATCCTGGAGCTGATGCGCCGGCTGCAGGCCGAGACGGGCATGAGCATCCTGTTCATCACGCACAACCTGGGCGTGGTGGCGCACCATGCCGACGACGTGGTGGTCATGTACTCGGGCCGCGTGGTCGAGCGTGCGCCGGTGCGGCCTCTGTTCGCGCAGCCCGAGCATCCGTACACACAGGGCTTGTTGGCCTGTCTGCCGGGCAAGGCGCGCCAGCCGGGCCAGCCCAAGCCCAAGCGGCTGTTCGCCATTCGCGGGCAGGTGTCGAGCCCGCTGGCGCCGCCGCCCGGCTGTGCCTTCGAGCCGCGCTGCGACCAGGCACTGCCCGAATGCCGCAGCGCCATGCCGCCGCTCATCGACATCCGGCAGGACCGCCAGGCGCGCTGTGTGCGCGTGCAGCCCGACCAACCGCTCGCGAGGGCTGCATGATGACCACCGCTGTTTCTTCCTCGCCCCTCATCGAAGTCCGTGGGCTTAAAAAATACTTCGGCAGCAGCGAGCGCCCCGTGCGCGCGGTGGACGACGTGTCCTTCGCGATCCAGCCCGGCGAGACGCTGGGCCTGGTCGGCGAGTCGGGCTCGGGCAAGAGCACCATCGGGCGCACCGTGCTGCGCCTGGTCGAGCGCACCGAGGGCCAGGTGCTGTACCGCGGCGACGACATCGGCGGCCTTTCGGGCGAGCGCATGCGCAAGCTGCGCAGCAAGCTGCAGATCATCTTCCAGGACCCGTACGCCAGCCTGAACCCGAAGATGCGCATCAGCGCCATCTTGGGCGAGGCACTGTCCACGCACGGCCTGCACAAGGGCGCGGCGGCGCGCGACAAGCGCATCGCCGAGCTGCTGGAGACCGTGGGCCTGCGCCCCGAGCACGCCAGCCGCTTTCCGCACGAGTTCTCGGGCGGCCAGCGACAGCGCATCGGCGTGGCGCGGGCGCTGGCGGTGGAGCCCGAGTTCATCGTGGCCGACGAGCCGCTGTCTGCCCTCGACGTGTCGATCCAGTCGCAGGTCATCAACCTGCTGGCGGACCTGCGCGAGCGCCTGGGCCTGACGATGCTCTTCATCTCGCACGACCTGGATGTGGTCGAGTACCTGTGCGACCGCGTGGTGGTGCTCTACCTGGGCAAGGTGATGGAAGTGGCCACCACCGAGGAGCTGTTCGCGAACCCCTCGCACCCCTACACCCAGGCGCTGCTGGCCGCGAGCCCGAAGCCCGACCCCGAGATGGCCACCGAGCGCATTGCGCTCAAGGGCGACATTCCCAGCCCGATCTCGCCGCCCTCGGGCTGCGTGTTCCGCACGCGCTGCCCGCATGCCATCGAGGCCTGTGCGCAGACGGTGCCCAGCCTGGATGAGGTTTCCCCCGCACACTACAGCGCCTGCATCCGCAAAGAACTGCTCCCCCACATCGCCGTTGCACGACCATGACCGACACCGTTTCTGCTACCCAAGACTTCATCGACCCGCTGCTCAGCGACCGTTTCAAGGGCTACCCGCGCACCCAGCCGCCGCGCCTGCGCAGTGAAGTCGGCGCCGCCGGCTGGAACGTGCTGGCCGGCGATCTGCCGCTGCCGCTGGCCGTGCTCAAGCGCGAGGCGCTCGAACACAACCTCCAATGGATGCAATCGCGCGTGCGCGAATGGGGCATCGACCTCGCACCGCACGGCAAGACCACCATGTCGCCGCAGCTGTTCCAGCGACAGCTCGACGCCGGCGCCTGGGGCCTGACCTTTGCCACCGTCACGCAGCTGGCCGTGGGCGTGGCGGCAGGCGCGCGCCGCACGCTGATCGCCAACCAGGTCGTGAGCGACGAAGACCTCGCGGGCATCCAGCTGCTGCTGGCCGACCATGCGGACCTGCGTGTCGTGTTCCTGGTCGATTCGATCGCGCAGCTGGCGCTGATCGAAGACTGGTCGAAGCGCCATCCCGCCAGCGTGCCTTTCGAGGTCATGCTCGAGATTGGCGTGCAGGGCGCGCGCACCGGCTGCCGCACGCACGACGAAGCCATTGCGCTCGCCACGCGGGTGCGCGCCAGCGACGCGGCCAAGCTCGTGGGCATCGAGACCTACGAAGGGCAGGGCGCCACCGGCGAAAGCGGGCCCGACACGGCCTACGCCACCACGCTGATGGACCGCGTCGAAGCCGTGGCGCGTCACTGCGACACGCACCAGCTGTTCGAGACCGACGAGGTGCTGGTCTCGGCCGGTGGCTCGGCGATCTTCGACCTCGTGGCCGGGCGCCTGAAGCCCGCGCTGGGTGCGCCCGTGCGCGGCCTGCTGCGTTCGGGCTGCTATGTCACGCACGACCACGGCTTCTACAAGCGCATGGTGAGCGTGGTCGACGAACGCCTGGGTTGCGACTGCGGCGAAGGCCTGACGCCGGCGATGGAAGTCTGGGCCAACGTGCAGTCGCGGCCGGAACCGGGGCTGGCGATCCTGTCGGTCGGCAAGCGCGACATCTCCTTCGACCTGTCGATGCCCGTGCCGATCGCGCGCGCGGCGCGCGGCGCGTTGCAACCCCAGGGCGTGCCCGCCGGCTGGAAGATCACCGCGCTGAACGACCAGCACGCCTACCTGCGCTGGGACGAGAGCGAAGAGGCGCAAGCACCGGTCGTCGGCGACCGCGTGGGCCTGGGCATCTCGCACCCCTGCACGACCTTCGACAAATGGCACTGGATGCCCGTGGTCGAGAACGACTACCGCGTGAGCGACGCTGTCGCCATGCACTTCTGAAAACGCACCGATGACGCCCTCCTTGCTCCAGAGAATCGCCGAGGCGCGTGGCGATGCGCCGGCCACGCGGCGCGCGATTCTCGACCTGATCCTCGAAGACCCCGACCGCGCGCTCGAAGAGAGCTTCGAGCAGCTGGCCGAGCGCTCGCGCAGCTCGGTGCCCACCATCATGCGCACCTGCCGCGACCTCGGCTTTGCCGGGCTGCGCGAGTTCAAGCTCGCGCTCGCGCAGGAGCTGGCGCTAGGCGGTTCGCCGCTGCACCGCCGCGTCAACATCGAAGACGCCGCTGACGAAGTGGTCAGCAAGATCGCGCGCAGCGCCGCGGCTTCGGTCTCGGGTGTGCGCGGCCAGCTCGACATGCAGGTGCTCGACGGCGCCGTGCGCGCCATCGCGGCGGCGCCGCACGTCGACCTGTACGGCGCGGGCGCCACCTCGTGGTTCATGGCGAACGACCTGCAGGCGCGGCTGTTCCGGCTCGGCCTCTCGGCCAACGCCTGGGCCGACTACCACCTCCAGCAGGTGGCCGGCGCGGCGCAGCGTCCGGGTGGCGTGGTCATCGCCATCTCGCACGTGGGCGGCATGCCCTCGCTGCTCGACGCGGTCGACATCGCGCGCGGGCAGGGCGCGAAGGTGGTCGCGCTCACGCGGCCGGGCACGGCGCTCGCGGCCAAGGCCGACTTCCTCATCGGCCTGTCGGTGCCCGACGATGCCGTGATGCACGTGGGCATCGACGCCTACCTCACGCACCTCACCGTCATCGAGATCCTCACCGTGCTGGTGGCGCAGCACCGCGGCGAGCCCGCCGTGCAGCGCCTGCAGCGCGCGCGCGAGGCCTTCCAGCGCCACGGCATCGACGCCACCACGCACCCGCTGCAGAGCTGGGACGGTGGCGGCATCAACGCAAAAAAGGGAGATGGCGAATCATGAGCACCGCACCCGCTGTGCTGCTCGAAGCCGGCCTTGTGGTCGACGGCTCGGGCGGCCCTTCGTGGCCCGGCGACGTGCTGTTGCAGGGCGACCGCATCCTGGCGCTGGGCGACGGCCTGCGCACGCGGCTGCCTGCAGGGCTGGACATCGCCGACATCGACGTGGTCGACTGCCGCGGCAAGGTGATCGCGCCCGGCTTCATCGACGCCCACACGCACGACGACGCCATCGTGCTGCGCGACCCGCTGTGCCTGCCCAAGGTGTCGCAGGGCATCACCACCGTGGTCACGGGCAACTGCGGCATCTCGCTGGCGCCCTACCGCACGCCGCAGTCGAAGCCGCCGCTCACGCTGCTGGGCGCCGACTCGTTCAAGCACGCGACCATGGCCGAATACCGTGCGGCGGTCGATGCGGTGCAGCCAGCACTCAACGTGGCAGCCCTCGTGGGCCACACCACGCTGCGCTTCGCGGCGATGCAGGCGCTCGACCGGCCCGCCGATGGCGACGAGCTGGCGCGCATGGAAACGCTGCTCGACGACTGCATGGCCGCAGGCGCGCACGGCATGTCGTCGGGCCTGTTCTACGAAGAAGCCTTTGCGGCACCGGCCGAAGAGGTCACCGCGCTCGCGCGCGTCGTGGCACGCCACGGCGGCGTGTACGCCACGCACCTGCGCAGCGAGATGCAGCAGATCATCGAGGCGCTGCACGAGGCCGGCGACACGGCCTTCAGCGCGGGCGTGCCGCTGGTCATCTCGCACCACAAGTGCGCCGGTCCCGCGAACTGGGGCCGCACGAAAGAGACGCTGCCGCTGATCGAGGCGCTGTCGCAGCGCCAGGAGATCGCGATGGACGTCTACCCGTACGTGGCCGGCTCCACCGTGCTGCGCGAAGACCTGGTCGACGGTGTGATCGACGTGCTGCTGACCTGGTCCGACCCGCACCCCGAGATGACCGGCCGCCTGATCTCCGACATCGCGCGCGAGTGGGGCACCACCGAGCAGGAAGCCTGCCTGCGGCTGAAGCCCGGCGGCGCCTGCTATTTCCAGATGCAGGAAGAAGACGTGGAGCGCGTCATCGCGCACCCGCTCACGATGATCGGCAGCGACGGCCTGCCGCACGACCGCCATCCGCACCCGCGCCTGTGGGGCGCGTTCCCGCGCGTGTTCGCGCGCTACTGGCGCCAGCGCAAGCTCTTCACGCTGGAGCAGGCGGTGCACAAGATGACGGGCATGACGGCGCGCAACCTGCGCATCGCGGATCGTGGCCTGCTGCGCGTCGGCACGATGGCCGACGTGGTGGTGTTCGACCCCGAGACCATCACCGACACCGCCACCTACGACAAGCCGCATGGCGTGAGCCTCGGCGTCGAGCGCGTGTTCGTGAATGGCGTGCTGGCCTACCGCGGTGGCGAAGGCGAAGCGAAGGTGCTGGCGCGCGCGGGGCGGATGCTCACGCGCGGACGCTAGGCGTCAATCAAGCAAATATCAGGCAGACGGGCGCGGGCACCTGCGCCACCTGCACCGGCTGGTCCAGCGTGCCGCTGGCCGGATCGATGCGCAGGCGCAAGAGGGTGTCGCCCTTCTGGCTGAGCGCGTAGAGGTGGCTGCCGCCCGGCGCCATCGCCAGCGCACGCGGAGACCGCAGACCTTCGCCCCAGTGCTGCAGCGGCGCCAGCGCGCCGTTGCTCGCGTCGATGCGGAATGCGGCGATGCTGTCGGCCATCGGATGGTCCGACTTCAAGCGGCGGTTGCTCGCGTAGAGAAATTGCCCCGAGGGATGCATCACCAGCGCCGCCGCATTCTTCTGGCCGGTGTATCCCTCGGGCACGGTCGAGACGCGCTGGCGCTGTTCCCCGACCTTGCCGCTCGCCGCGTCGTAGCCGAAGCCCGCGACCGTGGCGTCGAGTTCGTTCACCACGTACAGGAAGCGTTGCGACGGATGCAGCGCGAGGTGGCGCGGTCCGCTGCCGGGCGCGACGGCCGTGCGGCCGAGCAGAGCCAGCTGGCCGTCGGCGAGCGTGAACGCGTTGATGCGGTCGGTGCCCAGGTCGGTGGCGAGCAGGCGCTGGCCCGTGCCGTCGAACAGCACCATGTGCGGATGCGGCGATTCCTGCCGCTGCGCATCGGGGCCGGTGCCGGTTTCCTTCTCGATGCCCGAGACCTTGCCCAGCCTGCCGTCCGCCTCGATGGGCAGCACGTTGTAAGCACCGCCGCCGTACAGCGCCACGGCGAGCGCGCGGCCGTCGGGCGACACGGCCAGGTGCGCGGGAACCACGCCCGAGAGCGAGAGCGGCTGGCGGTTGAGCAGCGTCAGGCGCCCGTCGTTCGCATCGATCGCGTAGGCCTCGGCCGTGCCGGTGGGCAGGCCCTGGTAGGTGTCGATCTCGTTGATCGCATAGAGGAAGCGTCGGCTCGGGTGCACCGCGAGGAACGAGGGGTTCGCGCTCGCGACGGTCTGCACCGGCGTCCAGCTGCCGTCCCGGATCGCGAGCACGTAGATGCCCTTCGATGCCGGGCCACCGGCGGTGCCGCCCGGTGCGTCGCTGGTGTAGGTGCCGACGTAGGCGAAGCGGGGCGCGGGCGCGGTGCTGGCGGTGGTCGCGGCCGCGCTGGTGTCGGGCGTCTGTGCGCCGGCGGGGACCATCGGCGTCAGCGCGCCGAGCGCGGAGGCGCCGCCGATCCACTGCATGACGGCGCGGCGGTCCTGGCCGAAGCGGTTGGGGCTGTGTGGCATGGAAATCCTTCCTCTCGTTCAGGGCCGCACCGACATGGCGTGGTGAAAGATGTTGTTCGGGTCGTAGCGCCGCTTCACTTTCCGAAGGAAGGCGTAGAGGCCCTGGTCCCCGTAGTAGAGCTGCGGCCAGAACGGGTGCGCCAGCATGTCGTTGTCCGGGTAGTTGATGTAGCAGCCCTCGTAGCGCTCGCTGGGGTAGGGCGTACCGGCAAAGCGCTCGGGCACGTCGGGCGTGCCGTACACGTCGCGGTAGAAATCGCCGATCCAGCGCAGGTGGCCCGCATCGTCCGCCGCGCTGCGCCAGTAGGTCTGGTACTGCAGCTTCATGATCGATGCGCGCTGCGGCACGGCGGTGTCGCCGATGCGCTCGGGCTTGTTGATCGCGCCGCCGTAGGAGTCGACCTGCACCAGCGACTGGCTCAGGTCGATGCCGGGCATCGTGCGCGTGAGGTGCGTGTAGATGCGCTGCGCCTCGCGGGCGGTAAAGCTGCGCTTCATGTAGGCCGACTTGTACTTGCCGCGCTGGTTCTCGCCCGAGCCGTTGAGGTACTGCGTGGCCGTGAGCCAGTCGTAGCGCGTCACGGTGTGCGGCTTGGAACACAGCAGCTGCCCCGTGTCTTGCCGCGGCGACGGGCCCACGCCGGGCGCGCGGCCTTTCAGCGGCACGGGCGTGCAGGCGCGAAAGCGCTCGAGAAAGTCGTGAAGCACCGTGAGGTCGTTGCAGGTGCCGTCGGGGTTGCAGAACTGCGTGAGCATCACGATCTGGCCCGACGAGCGGTGCGTGAGCTTGAGCAGCGAGAACATGCCCCAGGTGTCGGGCGAGGTGCCGCGCGTGGCCCAGTAATCGCCGTAGATGGCGAGCAGCTGGGCGAAGCGCGCGGGCGTCATGCTGGCCCAGTCGAACGCGACCACCGCGAGCGCCACCTCGCGCGGCGCGGTCGGCAGGGCGTCGAACACATAGCTGGTGATCGCGCCGAAGTTGCCGCCGCCCGCGCCGCGGCAGGCCCGGAACAGGTCGGGCTCGCGCGTCGCGTCCACGGTGCGCGGCACGACCTTGCCGCGTGCATCGACCGTGAGGATGTCCACCGCCGAAAGCCAGTCGACCGTGAGGCCTTGCAGGCGTGACAACAGGCCGTAGCCGCCGCCGCAGATGTGCCCGCCCGCGCCCACCGAATAGCAGGAGCCGCCGGGCAGCGTGACGTTGTGCTGCTTGTACAGCTCGAGGTAGCCGTTCCAGTTCTGCGTGCCGGGCGCGACGCGGTAGCGGCCGTCGCCCTTGCGCTCGGCACTGGCCTGCGTGAGAAGGCTCAGGTCGAGGATCGCGCCGCCGGGGTTGTTGGAGACGAAGTCTTCATAGCAGTGCCCGCCGCTGCGCACCGTGGGCCGCCGGCCCGCATCGACGATGCGCTGCAGCGCGGCGGCTGCATCGTCCGCGTTCTCCACCAGCTCGATGCGCGACGCCGCGTCCGAATCCGCGGAAGGCCATCGCAGGTTGAAGCCTTTCTTCAGGGTGTTGTAGCGCGGATCCTGGCGTGTCACGGTGATGGTCATGGGCACTTTCTGAAGGACGCCGTGCGACGGCGGTAAGACGAAAGAAGGATGCGAAACCTGGGGCGTGTCTTACGCGCGGGTATTCATTTGCAAGGCCGGCCGGAAATGGAAGCGTTATGTCTTATCTCCAGCGGGTCGTGCTGAATGCTGCGCGATGGCGCTCATCTTGCCGTCAATTTCGAGCGCGACGCACCCCCTCGAAAGCATGTGGGTTTCGCGTCACGAACACCGCGTTCGGTGCGCTGCAAGGGCGCGCAGATAGCGCCTGCGATCTCAGCGCGCGCTTGCCGCGGCTTCGTCTTCCGGCTGCGCCTGGAACATCCGCGTGAAGTCGCAGCACGCCTGCGCCAGCATCACGATCGACGAGGTGAGCGCGCTGCGGTGCTCGCCCTTGTGCATGGCCACGTAGCGCACCACGGGCAGCGCGGGCGTCACGTCGAGCACCTCGAGCATGCCGGCATCGACCAGCGGGGCAAGGCATTCGCGCGGCAGGTAGCTCACGCCCAGGCCCGACACGGTGAGGCCCGTGAGTGCGACGAGGTTGCTCACCACGATCGCGTTGGCGGGCTGCACGCCCTGGTCCTTCATCCATGCGTCGTAGGCGCGGCCGGTGCCCGAGTTGTTGCCCTGCACCAGCATGCGGTGGCGCGCCAGGTCGTGCAGGCGCACGGTGCCGGTGGCCGCGGTCGAGGGAATCACGCCGGGCTTGCACATCCACGCGCTCTTCACCCGGCCGATGACCTTGCTCTGCATGCGCGAGTCGGCGAAGGTGTGGGGCACGATGACCACGTCGAGCTCGTCGGCCAGGAGCTTGTCGCGCAGCTGCAGGCTGTCGTCCACGTCGGGCTCGAGGATCACCTTGGGGTAGTGCTGCTGGATCAGGCCGACCAGGCGCGGCAGCCACGTCATGGCGGTGAGTTCGGTCACGCCCAGGCGGATGCGCCGCTCCACCACGCCGGGCTTGCCGAACTGCTCGACGGCGGCGTCACGCTGGTCGAGCAGCTTCCTGGCGAGCACGAACATCTCCTCGCCCTTCTCGGTGAGGCGTGCGGTGCGCTGGCTGCGGTCGAAGAGTTCGGTGTCGAACAGCTGCTCCAGTTCGTGCACGCGCTTGGAGATGGCCGACTGCGAGGTGTGCAGCTGGTTGGCCGCCTGCGCGAAGCCGCCCAGCCGGGCGATCCAGTACAGGGCTTCGAGTTGCTTGAAGGTCATCACGGCGGGCGGCTCCTGAAAGAAAGAACGCTTTTCTTCATGCGATTCGATCACAAAAAATCGCTTTTAGAAATTCATCGGGACGCAGAAGATGCGCGCCAGGCCACCGTCATTGCAACCCAAGGAACACACCATGGACTTCAAACTGCCTCTCGCACCTTTCGCATTGGCCCTCGTCTTCGCCTGCGGCGCCGCCAGCGCGCAGGACACCGGCACGCTGCGCAAGATCAAGGACAGCGGCACGATCCAGATCGGCGCGCGCGACAGCCAGATCCCGTTCTCGTACAAGCTCAGCGCCGACAGCGCGCCCATCGGCTTCACCAACGACATCTGCCTGAAGATCGTCGATGCGGTAAAGGCCAAGCTGGGCCTGCCGAAGATCGAGGTGCGCTACACCATGCTCAACTCGACCAACCGCATCCCGCTGCTGCAGAACGGCACCGTGGACCTGGACTGCGCGACCACCACCAACACCACGCAGCGCCAGGCACAGGTCGACTTCGCGCCCAGCCACTTCGTCACCAACATCACGGCCGCCGTGAAGAAGAGCTCGGGCATCAACGCGCTGCCCGACCTCAACGGCAAGAACGTGGCCACCGTCTCGGGCAGCACCTCGATCCAGCTGCTGCGCGGCGCGCGCAAGAGCGGCACCATCGAGGTGAACGAGATCGCGGGCAAGGACACCTCCGACGGCTTCCTGCTGCTGTCCACCGGCCGCGCCGATGCCTACGTGCTCGACGACGTGCAGCTGGCCGGCATGATCGCCAGCGCCACCAACCCGGGCGACTACAAGATCCTCAAGGAGTCGCTGCGCCAGGAGCCCTACGGGATCATGCTGCGCAAGGACGACCCCGAGTTCAAGGCGCTGGTCGACGAGACCGTCAACGGCCTCATGAAGTCGGGCGCCATCGAGCAGCTGTACACCAAGTGGTTCCTCTCGCCGATCCCGCCGCGCAACGCGAACCTCAACTTCCCGATGACGGACGCGGTGCGCGAGATCTACAAGAACCCCAACAACAAGGGCGTCTGACACCATGGCAACCACACGCGCGGACCTGCCGAAAGGCGAGCTCCTTTCCGATGCGCTGATGCGCCAGGTGCGCGAGCGCTTCCTGGGCATCGAACGCGACCACCACGGCCGCGAGCGCCTGTACTTCGACAACGCCGGCGGTTCGTTCCGGCTCAAGGCGGCGGTCGAGCGCTTCGCGCAGGTCGACGCCATTCCCGACAACGCCGAGCGCATCCACGCCACTGCCGTCGAGCTGCAGGCGATGCAGGCGCGCGGCGCCGACGACCTGCGCACCATCCTCAACGCCACCGGCGGCAGCGTGTACCCCTCGCTCACCGCCTCGGGCGCGATGTTCGACATGGTGCGCGCGGTGGCCGAGAACGTGCCGGGCACGAACATGGTCACGACCGCGCTGGAGCACCCCTCGGCCTTCGACGCCATGCGCCTGTATGCGGAGCGCCTGGGGCGCGAGCTGCGCGTGGCCAAGAGCAACCCCGTCACCGGCGGTGTCGACGTGGACGCCATCGTGGGGCTGGTCGACGAGAACACCTGTGTGCTCAACGTGATCCATGCGTCGAACATCTCGGGCGCCAAGCTCGACATGGCGGCCATCGTGCGGCGCGCGCGCGCGATCAAGCCCGACCTGTACATCCTCGTCGATGCCGTGCAGCACGCGCCGCACGGCGTCATCGACCTGCAGCAGACGCCGGTGGACGGCATCAACCTCGCGCCCTACAAGTTCTTCGGCTGCCGCGGCTCGGGCTTCTCGTGGATGTCGGAGCGCGCGGCTGCATTGCCGCACCACAAGCTGGCCGGCAAGAAGCCCGGCCACTGGGAGCTGGGCAGCTCGGCGCCGTGGCAGTTCGCGGTGCTCACCGAAATCGTCGACTACGTGGGCTGGCTCGGCGGCCACTTCACCGATGCGACCGACCGCCGGGCGCGCTTCGTGGCGGGCATCGAGCGCATCGAACTGCACGAGCGCGCGCTGCTGGCGACGCTGCTCGACGGCACCGCGCAGACGCCGGGCCTGCGCGCGCTCGACGGCGTGCAGGTGTTCCTCGATCACGAAGACTTGACGCAGCGCGACCTGATTTTGGGCATCGGCTTCGACGGGCTCGACTGCACGCAGGCCGTGGTCGAGTACGGCCAGCGCGGCGTGACGGTGTACGAGCGCGTGGCCAGCAGCATCTACTCGAAGCGGATGCTTGAATCCTTCGGGCTCGAAGGCACCGTGCGCGTGTCGCCGCTGCACTGCCACACGGTGGGCGAGATGGAAGCCTTCCTGCGCGTGACGCGCGAGATCGCCGACGCTTTCACGCCTGCAGTCAGCGCAGCGTAGGGCGCGCCAGCGCCGCGCAGGCCGGCGTGTCGTTCGCCTGTCGCAGGTAGGCGAGCAGGTCGGCGCGGTCCCGCGGGTCGGGCACGCCGTCGTAGGTCATGCTGCTGCCCGGCACCATCGCGAGCGGGGCGCTGAGGAAGCGGTCGAGCGTCTTGTCGTTCCACACGATGCGCGACTTCTTCATCGCCTCCGAATACGCGAAGCCCGGCACGCTGCCGGCGAGCCGGCCGAACAGGCCGCAGTGGCGCGGCCCGACCCGGTCGGTGGCCAGCGCGTGGCAGGCCTGGCAGCGCGCGTAGACCTGCTCGCCGCGCACTGCGTCGGGCGTTGCGGCATTCGCACAGGCCCATGCGGCCAGCAGGCTCGCAGCGAGCCCGCGCGCCGCACGGCTCACGACACGAACGCCGAAGGCACCGGCGCCTCGCCGAGCGCCTGGCGCAGCACGGCCCAGTGCATTGCCTCGTCGCCGAGGATGCTGGCCGCGGCCTTCGACAGCTCGCGGTTGCCGAACAGCGGCACCGCGCCCAGGTAGGCGCTCACGGCGCCTTGTTCAAGCTTTGCCGCGAAGCGCAGCACGTCGGCCTGCGACTTCAGTTGCTCCACCGGGAAGTCGTAGCGCGCCTTGGCCGCGACGGCCTTGCCGCCGAGCTTCGCGATGGTCTTGGCCAGCACGTCCGCATGTTCCTTGTGGTGACCCTGGAAGGTCACGGCGAGGTCGAGCACGGGCTTCTCGAGCAGCTTGCTTTCCGCGCCGAGCTGGTAGGCCGCGATGGCTTCGAGTTCGGCGCCGAGCGCGGTGTTGAGGATCTGCACGTCGTTGCCGGTGGCCCCGCCGCTCCTCGCGGCGAGCGCGTCGCGCCCCGCCAGCAGCGCGACGGCGGCGCCCGACAGCATCAGGCCGGAGCGGCCGAGAAAGGCGCGCCGCGCGGCGATCGGGGTGGGCATCAGGAAAAAGGACATGGTGAGGTCTCCTCGGGGGGGTGGTTGTGGGAAAGCATCAGGGCAGCGCCGCCAGCACGCGCGCCACGATGCGGTCGCAGCGCGCGCCGTCGAACGCGAAGGCGTCGCCCGTCGCCAGGTCGATGTCGCGCGACAGGCTGTCGCGCAGCAGGCTGCGGGCGCGGAAGAAGCGCAGCCGCACCGTGGCCTCGGGCAGCTGCAGCGCCTCGGCGGTTTCGCCGACGCTGAGTTCCTGCACCGCGCGCAGCACGAACACGGTGCGGTAGGCGTCGGGCAGCCGGTCGATGCGGCGCTCCATGAGTCGGCGAAGGTCTTCCCGCATGGCGAGGCGCTCCGGTTGGCGGTCGGGATCGTCGGCGAGCTGCGTGTCGGGGGCATCGTCGTCGTCCCCCGCAGTCGCGCCGCCGTCGAGCGGAATCACCTGCGCGCCGCGGCGGCGCAGGCGGCCCAGCGCCTCGTTGATGACGATGCGCACCAGCCAGGTCGAGAGCTTTGCTTCGTCACGGAAGCCGCCGATGGCGCGCCAGGCGCGCAGGTAGGCGTCCTGCAGCGCGTCTTCGGTGTCGGCGTCGCTGTGCAGGATGCTGCGCGCGGTGCGAAACAGCAGCTGGTTGTGGCGCCGCATGATGCGCGCGAAGGCCTGCGTGTCGCCCTGCGCGGCGCGTGCGGCCAGTTCGGCGTCGGACGCGCTCGCGTCGGCCTCGGCAGTCAGGGGCAGGGCGGTGGGCGGCATGCGGTGAGTTCCTTCTGCCCATTGGATGGCGCATTCCCGCGCCGTGTTGCAACTTTCTCAGGCGCCTTCTTGCGGCCCCTGCGGGGCCTGTTGCGCGCTCACGCGTGCGATGTTCTGCTGGTGCGACACCAGCATGGCCGTCAGCTCGCCGTGGATGTGCGCGTCGACGATGCGCGGCAGCAGCGCCTGCAGCTTGCGCACCACCCAGCCCTGGCCGCGGTTGAGCAGCGCCAGGCGCGCACCCAGTGCCGGCACGGCCATCGCGCGCTCGTAGAAGGCGCCGGTGCGCGTGCTGGGCGTGGCGGCCAGCGACTGGATCGCGTCGATCAGCATGCCGCACCAGCGCACCTCGTCGCGGTGGATGTCGGTCACCAGGCGCTGCAGCGCGGGGTCGTCGGTCTCGGCGGCGCTGCGCAGCGTGATGCGCGCGCCGGCGCGCTCGGCTTCGAGCAGTTCGTTCAGCGCGGCCAGCAGGTCGTCGCGGTCGCCCGCTTCGCGGTAGGCCGTGTCGAGCTCATCGGCATAGCAGACCGGGGAGGACACCTCCACGCGCTCGGGAAAACGCAGCCCCTGCGCGCGCAGCGCGGCGGGCGTGTCGGCGAAGGGCGCAGCGGCATCGTCGGGCGGGGCGGCGTGGGGCATGGGCGGCAGGGGACGCATGGGACAAGGCTCCTGGAAACGTGTGCCTGCCCATGGTGAACCGATGCTTCTCCCCAAGCCAATGAATGTTCATTGCAAATGAGTGCAAAAAAACTAATATGAATCCGATGGACATCGGCCTCGCCCGGACCTTTCTCGAAGTCGCGGCCACCGGCAGCTTCGTGGCCGCGGCCGAGCGGCTGCACCTGACGCAGACCGCCGTCAGCGCGCGCATCCGCCTGCTCGAAGACCAGCTCGGACGGCGCCTGTTCGTGCGCAACAAGGCCGGCGCGCGGCTCACCGCCTCGGGCGAGCGCTTCGTGGCCCACGCGACCACGCTGGTGCAGGTGTGGGAGCGCGCACGCCAGCATGTCGCGCTGCCGCCGGGGATCGAAGAAGGCGTGAGCGTGGGCAGCGAGCCCAGCCTGTGGCATCCGCTGCTGGCCGACTGGCTGATCTGGATGCACCGCGTCTGCCCCGAGATCGCGCTGCGCGCCGAGGTCGACAGCGCGCAGCGCCTGCTCGACGGCGTGCAGGGCGGCGCGCTCGACCTGGCCGTGCTCTACAACCCGCCGCAGCGCCCGGGCCTCGTGGCCGAGCTGCTGGCCGAGGAGCGGCTGGTGATGGTCACCACCGACCCCGAAGGCCGGCTCGACCGAACGCGCTACGTGTCGGTCGACTGGGGCCCGGCCTTCGCGGCCAACCACGAGGCCGCGTTTCCGGAGCTGGCCCACGCGCCGGTGTCGATCTCGCTCGGGCCGCTGGCGCTCACCTACCTGCTTGCCGTGGGCGGCGCGGGCTACTTCCGCATCGGCGTCGCGCGGCCCTTCCTGGCCGACGGCCGGCTGCGGCTGGTGGAGGGCGCGCCGGAGTTCTCGCATTCGGCGCACGCCGTGTATGCGCCGCAGCGCGAGAACGAGACGCTGGCGCGCGTGCGCGCCGGGCTGCGGCTGGTCGCGGCAGAGGAAGAAGGGCGCCAGGGCGGCGGCGTGCATTCGCCGGCTTGAGGCGCCGTCCTGCATCGCCGGGTGCTACTTTCAGGTACTTACGCTCGGGCCACCGGGACTCCGACAATCGGACGCATGCCACCCCGCGCAACGCGGGGAAGAAAAATAAGTTCGGGGAGTTTCATGTCCAACCACGGCAGCGTGCCTGTGCGCACGCGTTCGTCGTCACCTTCCGCTGACCGCAGCGCCCTGTGGGCCGAGCTGAGCCAGACGGCGCGGCTGTATCGCCTTGAAGCGCCCAGTGCTGCTTCATCGTCTTCGTCCGCCGCGCGAGAGAGCATCGACGCCTTGCGCGTGGAGGGCTGGGTGCAGCGCGAGGCGGTGTCACAGCTGTTCGAGCTGCGCATCGTGTGTTTGAGCCTGCGCGCGGACTTGGCGCTGTCTTCGCTGATCGACCAGCCGCTGACGTTGGTCACGGTGCTGGCCAATGGCTCGCTCGCAAAGCGCACCGGATTGATTCGCGCCGTCGAGTCACTCGGCTCCGACGGCGGCCTGGCGCGCTACCGCCTCACGCTCGTGCCCTGGCTCTGGCTGGCCACCCAGCAGGGGCGCAGCCAGGTCTTCCAGCAGCGCAGCGTGGCAGACATCATCGAACGCGTGCTCGCCCCGTACGCCGAGGCGGGCAGCTGGGCCTTCTCATCCGAAGTGAACGGTTTCCTCGCCGACGCCCCCGTTCGCACCTACTGCACCCAGTACCGCGAGAGCGACTACGACTTCTTCTCGCGCCTGCTGGCCGAAGAAGGCCTGGCCTGGCGCATCGAGGAAGACGCCCAGGCCCCGACCGGCCACAAGCTCGTCATCTTCTCGTCCAACGACACCCAGCCCGCCGATGCGGGCTCGCCCGTTCGCTTTCACCGCAAGAGTTCGCAGGAACGCAGCGACGCCGTGCAAGCGCTGGTGCGGCGCATGCGCCAGTCGGTGGCCCAGGTGCATTTGAGCGCCTGGAACGTCGACGGCAAGCGCCAGCTCACAGGCAGCGCCCCGGCGCGCTTTCCGGTCGGCGGCAAGAACGCTCCACGCCTGGAGTACGACGACGTGCTCGGCCTGAACGACCGCAGCCGCGGCTGGGACACCAACCGCACCGTCGAGCGCTACGCCGCCCTGATGATGGAAGCGGCCGAATGCCGCGCCGACCTGATGCTGGGCCACAGCACCGTGCGCACCTTGCGCGCGGGCACGCGCCTTGAGATCGATGACGCGCCTGCATTGGGCTTGCAGGCCAGGCCTGCGCTGCTGCTGGACACCATCGAGCACGTGGGCATCAACAACCTGCCCAAGGACACGGCGGCGTCGATTGCGGCGCAGCTGGGTGCGCTGACGGAACACCTGGTGTTCGACCAACCCTGCACTCCCGTGACGGCCGAGGCCGATGTGTTCGGGCTGGTGTCTGCAGCAACGGGCACGAGCAACGACTACAACACCATCTACCCGCAGCCCCAGAGCCTGGCCACCGCCCAGGCCCAGGGCTATGCCAACAGCTTCTCGGGCGTGCACGCCCCGCGCCCCTGGCGCCCCGCCTTGGCGGCGGCCGACGGTGCCCGCCTGCACGCCAGGCCCACGGCCAGCGGCGTGCACAGCGCGATCGTGGTCGGGCCCTCGGGCGAGACCACGCCCAACGGCGCCGACGAGCTGTACTGCAACGACCGCGGCGACGTGCGCGTGCGCTTCCACTGGCAGAACAACGCCAGCGACAACAGCAACGGTGACAACGCCCAGGACAACCGCAGCACCCGCTGGATTCGCGTGGCCCAGCGCCAGGCCGGCCCCGGCATGGGCTGGCAGTGGCTGCCGCGCATCGGGCAGGAAGTGCTGATCAAGTTCGTCGACCTGGATGTGGACCAGCCCGTCATCGTCGGCGCGCTGTACAACGGCCGCGGCGACGGTGGCATCGCCCCCACGCCCGGCGGCGCGTCGCGCACCGGTGAGAACAGCGAACAAGGCACCGACAGCAACGACGTTTTCGCCCAAGCGAACAACGCCTCGCCCAGCGCCCAGGCCAACCTGGCAGCGGGCCATGCCCCGCCCTGGCACGGCGCCAGCGCCGACGACAAGGGCCACCGCAACGCCGCGGCTCTGAGCGGCTTCAAGACCAAGGAGTTCGGCGGCGAGGGCTTCAGCCAGCTGGTGTTCGACGATTCGAACCAGCAGCTGCGCGTGCAGCTGCACGCCAGCACCGCCCACAGCCAACTGAACCTGGGCCACCTCATCCACCAGGCCGACAACTTCCGAGGCAGCTTTCGAGGCCAGGGCCTGGAGCTGCGCACCGATGGCTACGCCGCCCTGCGCGGCGGCAAGGGCGTCTTGCTGAGCACCTACCACGGCGCAGGCGGCCAGAAGCTGGAGCCCGTGGGCGACTTCGCCGCCGGCATGGCGCTGCTCAAGCAGGTCCAGCAGCTGGGCCAGGCGCTGAGCGATGCCGCCAGGACCCACGAGACCGTGCAACTGGCAGGGCACATCGGAGCGACCAAGGCCAACGAATCCCTGTTGGACAAGGAGCGCGCCCCGTACGCCGCGATGGAGCGCACCGCCAGCGGCATGGTGACGGCCGATGCGCTCGATGCCGCCTACGCGGACGCCGCAGACAAGGCCATCGCCACCGGCGAAGGCAAGGTGCCCCACACCAGCGACGCCGTGATCGCGCTGGCCGCACGCGGCGGGCTGGCGATGGTGGCAGGCCAGCAGCTGCAGGTCGTCAGCGGCGAGACCGCCACGCTGGCCAGCGGCGGCGACATCAACCTGGCGCTGGCCGACGTGCTGCGCGTGCACAGCGGACAGGCCATCGGCGTGCTGGCCGGGGCGCAGAAGGCCGATGCGGACACGGGCCTGTCAATCATCGCGGGCAACGACGACCTGGACTTCCAGGCGCAGCACGACGAACTGCGCGTGCAGGCCAAGGAGGCCCTGAAGATTGCCAGCACCGACCAGACGGTGGAATTCGCGGCCAAGAAGAAGATCCGCATCGCGACCGCGCAGGGCGCGTCGATCACGCTGCAGGGTGGGGACATCACGTTCGAGTGTCCGGGGAAGATCACGTATCACTCGGTGCAGCGGAAGTTGGCGGGGCCGGTGCAGAAGAGCTACCCGCTGCCGGCATTTCCCAAGAGCATCTGCGTGGCGTGCCTCCTGAAGTCGCTCAAGTCGGCGCCAGCCTTCACCCAGGTGGAGTAACGCACGATGAACCTGATCGACAAGCACGCGCCCGGGTGGATCGACGCCTTGTTTGCGGACGGCGGCCCTCTTGCCTCCGGCGCTGAGGGATTTCGCTACGCCTTGATCGATTGCGCCTTCGCTCCGCAATGCCATCAGCTGCTCGAGAGCCACTTGGGCTTCGGCTCTTGGCGGTCGCTCTACGAGAACATGCCCGGCGCTTCGGATGAAGCGATCCAGCATTCACCCGTGCTGCTGAACGTCGATGCCGTCGAGAGGCCCTTGCTCGATCGTGTGCTGCTGCTGACGAATGGCTTGCCGATGCTCAGCTTCATCCGCTCGAACGAACCGCTCGAATCGCTGTTCGAACGCCTGAGCCCCTGGTGCATCGTGAATGCGGACGGACAGTATTTCGTGCTGCGCTTTCCCGACACGCGCCGCCTGCCGGATGTGCTGGCTGCGCTGTCTCCGTTGCAGCAGATGGCGTTCTGCGGTCCCGGAGCCACATGGAATTTCCGTCGGCGCGACGCCAGCTGGAGCAGTTTCCTTGCACCGGGGAAAATGGCATCCACGTCGCTGGTTCCATGCGCACTGGTACTCGATGGTGATCAATGCGCGCTGCTCATTGCCGGCAGCGAAGCGGATGAAGTGATCGCGAACCTGCTTCAACTTTCGCCAGCCTACGAAGCGCAGCACCGGCCCTCGGTGCTGCACGCACTGGCTGTATGCGGGCTCGCCGCAGCCGATGCCATGCAGTTCGACACGGTGGCGCAAAGGATGAGGCTGTGTGAAGTTTTTTGGCAGCATCCCGAACTCAGCCACGGCACTGGCCCGGACCATGAAGCGCTGCGCGCCTTGATGGTCTAGCGCATTGCAGCAGGAACAACAGATGATTCTCAAAAACTGGCTCCTTCCCCTCGCGTTTCTTGCATCCCTGGCTACGGCAGGATGTGCCACCGGTCGTGCTGACACGGTTCCGGCCTCGGTCAGCGGCGTCAACTACACCGACCAGGACATCCGTTACCGGCTGTTCGATCCCAAGGACCCGAAGCAGACCGTGGTCGCCTCCGAAGAGATCGGCCCATTCGCCGCAGGGGGCGTGATCTGTTGCTACAACGTGCCGAAGATGTGGGCGCCCGGCATCCAGGTCGGTGTGATCCTGCAGAGCTACGACAACAAGGCGGGCGATTACCGGCCGCGCCAGACCTTCATCGTCGATCTGCCGCCTTACGACAAGAGCGGCAAGGCAGGGGATGTGTGGTTCATCAACTATCCCGATGGAACGGTGGGGGTGGTTTCAACCGCGTACCGTCCCAATGGCGACGAGTGGCCCGGGAAGATCAAGGGGTGGCCCAAGCCTTCATTGGCCTTTCAACGTGAGTTGTGGGAGCGAGACATGCGGTTGGCGCAGGAGAGTCTCAACGCAAGCAAGAAGTCCATGGATGAATTCAATCAGGACCCATTGGCGTCTCTCAAGAAGACTTGGGACTTCTACTTGGAAGAGCGAAAGCAAAAACGACCTCCCAAAGAACTCCAGATGTTTACTGGCCCAGCCGACCCGGAATTCCTCATCCACGAACGCCAGTGGAAGGAAAAATCACTGCAGTACTCACGCGAAAAGGTCGAGCACCTCATGAAGGTGAAGCCATGACTGCGCAGCTCATTTCCTCACTTGATGAGCTTGCTTTTTCAGATCTTTTGAACCGAGAGCGATTTTTCGGAGGGGATCAAAGTGAACGCATCAGAAGAAATTACGAGATAGGTCGGGAGTTGCGCCCCATCGGTCAGCCCGGCAAGTCCTGTGACGTGAACCTCTTCATGGGCTTCTTCTTCGACGGCACGCGCAACAACTACGACCGCAGCACCAGAGAAAAGGATCACACGCATTCCAACGTCGCGCGCCTGTACGGTGCCTATCCAGGCCAGCATGTGCCCGGGGTGCCAGCCGACCCCGATGCGCAGTGGACCACGAACCCCGACAACTACCAGCAGTTCTTCAAGGTGTATGTGCCGGGCGTGGGGACGCCGTTCACGCAGGTGGACGACAGCGGCACCGGCAAGGACGCGCTGCTGGGCAACGCCACGGCGCTCTACGGCGAGCGCCGCATCCTGTGGGCGCTGGCGCAAGCGCTCAACTGCGTCTACCGCTACCTCACCCGAAGCGGCAACGGACCAGGGCTGTTCTCAACCGAAGAAGTGCTGAAGTTTTGCAAGGCTTTCGACCTCGGGCGGGAGGAACTGCTGGAAGCGGGCAAAGGGTCCGCCGACAAGCGCCAACGCGAGAACAAGAATCGCCGGACGCTCGAAGCGATGCTCAACAAGCTGCACGAGTCAGTCAAGCCGCACATGATCGATCCCGCAACGGGCCAGTGCAGCAAGGTTGATCCTGGGCGCGTGCAGCGCATCTTCGTCAGCGCATTCGGCTTTTCGCGAGGTGCGGCGGAGGCACGGGTTTTCGTCAACTGGTTCCTTGCGATGTGCGAGATCGATGCTCAGCTCCGCGGGCAGACCGGGCCGACACTGGCCTCGTTTCCGGTGACCTTCGACTTTTTGGGACTGTTCGATACCGTCGCGTCGGTCGGTGTGGCGGCCTCGTCCCTTTTCGCCGACGGCCATGGCGGCTGGGCTGACGCTGACACGTCGATGCGCATCCCGGCCGACGTGCCCTGCCTGCACATCGTGGCCGCGCATGAGTTCCGTCGCAGCTTTCCGTCGGATTCCGTTCATGTCAGCAATACGCTGCCCGCGAATTCTCGGGAGTGGGTGTGCCCCGGCATGCACTCGGACGTCGGCGGAGGCTACATGCCGAAGGAGCAGGGCAAGGGGATCGATGAGGCGGGCGAGGACATGCTTTCGCGCATTCCTTTGGCCCTGATGTACCGCGAAGCACGAATCTTGGGCGTGCCCCTGAAACTGGAACTGGCACGCCCAGTCATCCAGAAGCAATTCATGGTCGCCAAGGACCTGATCCGGGACTTCAACGCTTACCTTGCCGTATGCCAGGTCAAGGAAGGCGTGCTGCGCGACATCATGGCGGAGCAGCGCAAGCTGTTCATCCTGTGGCGCAAATCCTGGGCTGGTCGCGCGGCCGAGATGACTTTCGTCCAGCGTGCTTCGGCCGAAGACCGGGCGGACTTGGTGTCGGCTGACGAGCAGTTCGTCAAGGAAGTGAAGGACTTCGAAGCCTGGCTCAAGAAAAAGAAGCGGATCAGCGGCCGCAACAGCCCCGACGGCACGCCGCACGAAGTCGACAACGTGCCCGGCATCGATTCGGAGCGGGTCGGCGAGTGGGGGCGCATCGAGCCGTACTGGAATGAGCCCGTGCTCACCAGCAAGCTGTTCGAAGACCGCGTGCACGACTCGCATGCATGGTTCAAGCTCACCGGGCCCGAAGCGGCCGAGTTCAAGGAGCAGCTCGAAAAACTGGTGGCCCGGAAGAAAAGGGCGGACGAGGCGCGCGGGCAGATCGATCCACCCAGGGGCGGGGCGCCCGCCGGGCTGACGCGCCGGCAGGAGCAATGGGTGAACCTGTACCTGACCAAGGGCGAGTACGCGCCCGAATTCACGGAAGGGCGCGAATGGTATGCATGGGGGGCCGGCTACCTGCGCTATCGCCGTGTGTATGCGGGCGCGGACGAGACACGGCTGACTCAGAACCGTCGGCCCGCCGAAAGGGAATCGCGGGAGCCGATGACGGCTTGATCGGAAAGGCGGGGCGGCGCCCTGCCGCTCCCTTGTTCAGAACGGATAGTGCCGAGGCGTCGTCTGCACCGTGATCCACCGCAGCTCCGTGAACGCTTCGACGCCGGCCCGCCCACCGAACCGCCCGTACCCTGACGACTTGACACCGCCAAACGGCATCTGCGCCTCGTCGTGCACCGTCGGCCCGTTGACGTGGCAGATCCCCGCCTCGATGCGCTGCGCCACGTTCCATGCACGCGCCACGTCGCGGCCGAACACCGCTGACGACAGGCCGAACTCGTTGTCGTTGGCGATGGTCACGGCTTCCTCCACGCCGTTGACGCGCACCACGGCCTTCACTGGACCGAAGGATTCCTCGCGGTAGATCTCCATCGCCGGCGTCACATGGTCGAGCACGGTCGCCGGCATCAGCGTGTTCTCGGCTTTGCCTCCGCACACCAGCGTCGCGCCCTTGGCCAGCGCATCATCGATGAGCGCGTTGCAGCGCTTCACCGTGCTCATGTCGACCACCGAGCCGAGCACCACCGGGCCTTCACGCGGATCGCCCAGAGGCAACGCCCGCGCGCGCGCCGCGAACTTAGAGACGAACTCGTCGGCCACCGCGTTGTCGACCACGATGCGTTCGGTTGACATGCAGATCTGCCCCGAGTTGGCGAACGAGCCGAAGATGGCAGCGTTCACCGCCGCGTCGACGTCTGCGTCGTCGAGCACCACGAAGGGCGCCTTGCCGCCGAGTTCGAGCACGGCAGGTTTCAGGTACGTGGCGCAGGTCTGCGCGATGAGGCGGCCCACGCGCGTGGAGCCGGTGAAGTTGACGCGCCGCACCGCCGGGTGCGCGATCATGGCCTCGACCACGGCGCCCGCGTCGGCCGGCGCGTTGGTCACGAAGTTGACGGTGCCCTGGGGCAGGCCGGCCTCGGCCAGTGCTTCGATGATGAGCGCATGCGTCTCGGGGCACAGCTCGGAGCCCTTGAGCACGACGGTGTTGCCGCAGGCCAGCGGCGTGGCGATGGCGCGCGTGGCCAGGATCACGGGGGCATTCCAGGGCGCGATGCCCAGCACCACCCCTGCCGCCTGCCGCACGCCCATGGCGAGGCTGCCGGGCACGTCGGACGGAATGACCTCGCCCGCGATCTGCGTGGTGAGCGACGCGGCCTCGGTGAGGATGCCGGCCGCCAGGTGCACGTTGAAGCCCGCCCACAGCGCCGAGGCACCGGTCTCGCGGGCCATGGCCTGCACGAAGGCGTCGGCGCGCGCTTCGAGCGCGTGCGCGGCCTTGAGCAGCAGGGCGCGGCGTTCGTTGGGGCCGGTCTGCGACCAGGTGGCGAAGGCGCGCTGCGCGGCGTCGACGGCAGCGACCGCGTCGGCGGGCGTGGCGGCGGGGGCGCGCGTGGCGATGCCGCCGTCCAGCGGGTTGCGGCGCTCGAAGGTGGCGCCGCCGGTGGCCGCGCGGCGTTCGCCGTCGATGAGCATGGAGATGTCGGTCATGGATGTCCTTTGCAAGAAAGAGGAAGAGGGTGTTCAGGCCACGCCCAGGTAGGCCTGGCGCACGGCGTCGGAATGCAGCAGCGCCTGCGCTTCGCCCGAGGCGACGACGCGCCCGCGTTCGAGCACGTAGCCGCGGTCGGCGGCCTGCAAGGCCTTGCGCACGTTCTGTTCGACCATGAGCACGGTCACGCCCTGGTCGGCGATGCGGCGCACGATGGCGAGCAGCTCGTCGACCATGCGCGGCGCCAGGCCGAGCGAGGGCTCGTCGAGCATCAGCAGGCGCGGCCCGCTCATCAAGGCGCGCGCCACGGCGACCATCTGCTGCTCGCCGCCGCTCATGGTGCCGGCGAGCTGCGTGGCGCGTTCTTTCAATCGCGGAAAGTCGTCGAAGGCACGCGCGAGGCGCTCGGCGCGCAGCCGCGCGGGAATGAGCCAGCCGCCGAGCTCGAGGTTCTCGGTGACGGTCATCTGCGGGAACAGCTGGCGGCCCTCGGCCACCAGCGCCAGGCCGCGCCGCACGCAGGCGGTGGCATCGGCGGACGGCAGCGCCGCACCGTCGAGCACCGCATCGCCCGTGCGCGGCAGCAGCCCTGCGAGCGCCTTGAGGAGCGTGGTCTTTCCCGCGCCGTTGGGCCCGAGCACGACGGTGACGCCGGGCGTCACGTCGAGGTCCAGGCCCTGGATGACCTGGAAGCCGTGGTAGCCCGCGGACAGGCCGCGCACGGTGAGTTGTGTGCCGCTCATGCCGTGGCCTCCATCTCATCGCCCAGGTAGGCCTCGACCACCTCGGCATTGCGCACGACCTCGGCCGGCGTGCCGTCGGCGATCTTGCGGCCCTGGTGCAGCACCAGCACGCGCTCGACGTACTTCAGCAGCGTGGTCACGGCATGCTCGATCCACACGACGGCGAGGCCGTGGTCGTCGCGCAGGCGGCGGATGCGCCGCGCCATGGCATCGACCTCCGCCTCGGTGAGGCCGGCCGCCACTTCGTCGAGCAGCAGCACGCGCGGCCGCGTGCCGAGCGCCATGCCGATCTCGAGCAGCCGCTGCTGAGAGGGCGTGACGTCGGCCGCGATCTGCGTCGCGAGGCCGCCCAGGCCCAGCATGTCGAGGATCTCGCCGGTGCTGCCCAGGCCCGCGATGGGCGCGCGGCGGCGCCCCGCGAACTGCATGCCGAAGCGCACGTTGTCCTCGAGCGTCATGTCGGCCATCACGCGCGGTGTCTGGAAGGTGCGTGCGATGCCGTGGGCGGCGTACAGGTGCGGGCCGCGCCGCGTGAGGTCGACGTCGCCTTCCACCAGCAGCCGGCCCGACGTGGGCATGACCACGCCCGAGATCGCGTTGAAGAAGGTCGTCTTGCCCGCGCCGTTGGGGCCGATGATGCCGACCAGCTCGCCCGCATGCAGCGTGGCGCTCACGGCATCGACGGCGGTGAGTCCGCCGAAGCGCACCGTGAGGTCGCGGGCTTCGAGAAGCGGCGTGGCTTTCATGGCGCGTGCCTCCGCAATGCCGCTGCCTTGCGCTGCCACAGCGACGCGAGGCCGTTGGGCAGGTACATCACGCACAGGATCAGCAGCAGTCCCAGCACCATCATGTAGCCGTAGGGCAGTTGGAGCCGTAGCGTCTCCGACAGCAGGCTGAACACGATGGCCGCGGCCACCGGCCCGCCGATGCTGGCGGCCCCGCCGATCATCGCGATCAGCACGGTCTGGAAGCCGATGAAGGGGCTGAACACGGCGGCCGGTTCGATGTAGGTCCAGCGCACGGCCATCGCAGCGCCCACTGCACCGGCGAAGGCGGCGGTGAGCGCAAAGCCGGCGATCTTCACGCGGCGCGTGTCCACGCCCAGCGTCTGCGCGCGCTGCTCGTCGGCGCCGATGCCGGCCAGCGCCAGGCCGAAGCGGCTGCGCTTCACGAGCAGCGCGGTGGCAATGGCCGCGCCCGCAATCGCCAGCACCGTGAGGTACACCGTCTCGTTCGACGGCACCACCGTGAGCACGCGGCCCACGGTGCCCGAGACCTGCTTCTCGACGAAGGTGACGGCATGGCGGATCAGCTCGGTCATGCCGAAGGTCAGCACGGCGAAGTAGGTGCCGCGCAGGTGCAGCACGGCCGCGCCCATCAGCACCGCCACCGCGCTCGCGATGGCCGCGCCGCTCAGGATCACCAGAGGCCAGGGCAGCACCTCGAGCAGCGTGGCGCTCGCATACGCGCCCAGGCCGAAGAAGGCCGAAATGGCCAGCGACAGGTAGCGCGTGGCACCGCAGAACAGCGACCAGCTCGTGGCCAGCGCGATGTACATCAGGCAGCCGAGCGCGACCGAGGCGATGAACTCGCTCGCGACCCACGGCACGGCGGCCGCCAGCACGAGGCCGATGCCAAGCACCCACCACGGTTTGTTTTGAAAGAGGGAAATCATCTTCTGGAGAACAGTCCGTTGGGCCGCCAGATCAGCACGCCGATGAACACGGCATACGACAGCAGCATCTTGAGCGAGGGGCTCGTGTAGTACATGCCCAGCGCTTCCACCACGCCCAGCAGCAGGCCGCCGACGAGGCTGCCCGCGATGCTGCCGAAGCCGCCGAGGGTGATGACGATCAGTGCCGTCACGGTGTAGGGCTCGCCCATCGAGGGCGAGATCTCGTAGGTCATCGACAGCAGCGCGCCGGCCACGCCCGACAGGCCCAGGCCGATGCCGAACATCAGCGGGTGCAGCCGCCTGGTGTTGATGCCCACGAGCTGCGCGCCGGTGGGCGACTGCATCAGCGCGCGCACCGCCTTGCCCAGCAGCGTGAGCTTGAGCAGCGCGATGAGCACGAGACTCAGCGCCAGCGCCACGCCGAACAGCACCAGCTTGTTGGCGGTGAAGCGCATCTCGCCCAGCTGCACCGGCTCGGCCAGGTAGTCGTAGCCGCGCAGGTCGCCGCCCCACACGAGCAAGGCGGTGTTCTGCACGAAGAACATCAGGCCGAAGCCGACCATCAGGCTGCGCGCCTCGAACACGTCGACGTTCGGCGCGCGCGCCGCCACCTGCCGGAAGCACAGCCAGTGCACCGCCATGCCCAGCGCCATCAGCAGCACGAAGGCCACCGGCATGAACAGCAGCGGCGAGACGCCCAGCGCCGTGTGCGCCCACCACGTGAGAAAGGCGCCGAGCATCAGGAACTCGCCGTGCGAGATGTTCATGATGCGCATCAGCCCGTACTGCAGGTTCAGTCCGATGGCCACCAGCGCGTAGATGCCGCCCGTGATCAATCCGCCGGCCAGGAGCTCGGCCCATCCAGAGAACGACACGCTGTTATTTCCAGGCCGGCTTGGGCATCAGTTGCGCGGTGGCGCGGTCCTTGGGCCACACCACTTCGAAGTCGCCGCCCTGCCACTGCGACACGGTGCCGGGGATCGACGCGTTCTCGCTGCCTTCGAAGCGGATCGGCCCGAGGATGGTCTTGAACTCGTTCTTCGCGATCTGCTCGCGCAGCGCCTTGCGATCGAGGCCCACTTTCTCCACCGCCTGCTGCAGGATCTGCAGGCCCGCCCACGCGTGGCCGCTGGCCCAGCGGTCGGGCTCCTTGCCGAACTTCTTCGTGTGCGCATCGAAGTAGGCCTTGGCCTCGGGGCTGGTCTTGCCGTTCCACGAGCCCATGCCGATCACGCCCTCGGTGTTGGCGGCCATCACGTTCTTGTAGAGCTGGAAGGCCGTGCCCACCGAGGCGTAGAAGTACTTCGGGTTGAAGCCCACCTCGCGCGCCTGCCGGCTCGCCAGGATGGTGTCCGGCGGGTAGGTGATGCCGATGAAGGCGTCGGGGTTCAGGTCCTTCATGGTGCGCAGAACCGGCGCAAGGTCTTTCACGCCCAGCGGGTAGCTCTTGCGGTCGAGCACCTGGATCTGCGTTTTCTTCAGCGCGTTGTTCAGCGCCGCGAAGTTCTCCAGCCCGAACAGGTCGTCCATGTAGACGATGGTGATGGTCTTCACGTTCTGCGCCACCAGCATGTCGACCAGCGCGCCCATCATCTTGTCGGGCTGCTGCAGCAGCGAGAAGAAGAAGGGCAGGCGCATGTCGATCAGCTTGCGCGACAGCGCAGTGGGCGCCAGCAGCGGGTAGCCGAAGCGGTTGGCCAGCGGCGCGACCGCGAAGTTGGCGCCCGATCCCCAGGGCGGCAGCACGAGGTCGACCTTGTCGCTGCCCATGAGCTTCTCGAAGGTGCGCACGCAGGTCTCGGTCTCGCTGCGGTCGTCGTAACCGATGAGCTCGATGGGGCGCTTGGCACCCTTCACCGAGAGGCCGCCCGCGGCGTTGACCTGCTCGGCCCACAGCAGGTAGTTGGGTTCCTGGCTCACCTGCGCGCCCGCGGCCCAGGGGCCGGTGCGGGCGATGGCGTAGCCGATGCGAACGGGCGCGCCTTGCGCGAACAGCTGCGGCGCGACGGCGGCCGCGCCCAGCGCAGTAGCCGTGCCCTGAATCCAGTGGCGGCGAGTCGGGTGAAGCATGAGGGTCTCCTTCCGGGCGTCGGTATGCGCCCGCTGACCGGGATCGTAGAAACGCACGCCCTTTGCCGCTGTGCCTGCCGCGCACAAAGCACTTGACGCAGCGTGCAGGCGCCTAGTGGTTAACCCGCAAAGGCGAGGGCTTTGCGGGCACTCCACAATGCGCGGCATCCCGCCGCCGTGTTGCAATCTTTCGTCTTCACTGCTTTCGCCCCATGACCGCGTCCCTGCTCCTGTCCACCGACGCCATCCCGCCGAAGGAACGCGGGCCGCTGTGGTGCGAGTGGGTGTGGCGCCACTTCGGCGGCCTCGGCTCCGACCTGTACGGTGACAGCGATTTCGACGGCCACCTGGCGTCCTCGCACGCGGGCGACGTGATCCTCACGCGGCTCGAAGCTAACCGGCATCGCGTCTTGCGAACCCCGCAGATGGCGCGCCTGAGCGATGCGCCCTACCTGAAGATCGTCGCGCCCTGGCAGGGCTCGGCCGAGGTCACGCAGCGCGGGCGTGCGGCGGCCGTGCGCGCGGGCGGCTGGACGCTGTACGACACCACGCTCGACTACACCGTGGCCAATCCCGAGCGCAGCGACCACCTCATCGTGATGCTGCCAAAAGACCAGATCGCCTCGCCCGCGCTGCCGCTGGGCGACCTCGTGGCGCGGCGCATCGGTGGCGACAGCGGCATCTCGCGCGTGGCGCTGGAGACCATGCGCAACACCTACCTGGAGCTGCCCCACATGAGCGAGGCCGCCGCGCGCGGCGCGGGCGAGCTGCTGATCCAGTTGGTGCGCCTGTCGCTCATGGAGCTGGCGGGCCGCAGCACCGCCCAGACCCAGCGCGAGGCACTGAAAGACCGCATCCACCGCCACGTGGCGCAGAACCTGCGAGACCCCGCGCTGTCGATCGACGGCATGGCGCTGGCCCTGCGTTGCAGCAAGCGCCTGCTGCACCAGGCCTTCGCGGGCGACGACGACACGCTCACCGGCTACATCCAGCACCAGCGGCTGGCGGCCAGCATCCGCGACCTGATCGACCCCGCGAACGCCGCACGCTCCATCACCGACATCGCACTGGGCGCGGGCTTCGGCAACCTCTCGCACTTCAGCCGCGTGTTCCGCGCGCACACGGGCGGCAGCCCGAGCGAGTTCAGGCGGCAGGCGATGGTGCCGCGTTGATCGTGCGGGTGCGCGTCGCACACCGCGCGCTGCTTGCAGAGTTGCCATGAATGCTTAAGCAGCGCTTGTGTCGAAGCGGGCATCAAACTTAAATCTTCTCGGTTAACTGACTTCGCGACGGGCGTTTTCAGATCAAAAAAAAGATGCATTAACGCGTGCGCAGCCTCGGGAGCGGCGCTTCCCGCTGGTATGGTCGTGCGCGCAATTCAGCTCCACGCCACCACGCCCGTTGTCGACGCATTGGGTACTTGCTTCACATGCCCCTTCGTCACGACCGCATCTTTCCGCGCTACGCGTTCTACTGTGTGCTGGCCGGCCTGGCCGCGATCTATGTCTTCTGCGCCATGGTGTTGGTGCCGGCCAAGATCTACATCCTTCCGTACCTCATCACGCCGGACTTCGTGCGCTACAAGGGCGCCTTCTTCGTGCTGGTGCTGGCGATCCCGGCCGCGATCTACCTGATCTGCTGGAAGGGCAGCGACTTCTTCGCGTGGCTGCGTACCCCGCAGGTGCTGACGCTGACCGCGCATGGCCTGCAGCTGGGCACGCAGACCGTTGCCTTCGCCGACGTGACGCGGCTGCGCCATCGCCACAACCGCAATCACCTGCTGCTCACCACCCGCGACGGCCGCACGCTGCGCCTGCGCCTCGACCTGTGGGACGACCCGTACGCGCTCGTCGCCGAAGTGGAAGAGGCCGTGGGCGAAGTGCTGCGCCACGACGTGGAGCGCCGCCTGCATGCGGGCGACACCGTGCCCTTCGGCGCACTGGCCCTCAATGCCGAAGGGCTGGTGCACAAGGGCCAGCTCATCGCGTGGTCGAGCATCGACACGATCCGTACGCAGTCGGACGCCGAAGCGATGGACGTCGACGAGCACCTGCTCATCGTCGCCAATGGCAAGACCCGCAAGATCGATCGCTCGAAGATCGACAACGAGCCGGTGCTGATGGTGTGCCTCATGCAGCGCTTGCCGTCAGCCTGAGCCCTTCTCTTTCTTTCTTCAATCTCCAAAGTACAGCGACTCCAAAATGGAAATCTACAGCTCCGCCAGCCAGCAGGAAAAAACCCGCCAGGACCGCCCCGTCTTCTACTCCCGCACACGGCTGATCGCCGGTGCCACGCTCTGGGTGGTGGTGGCGGTCGTGCTGGCCGTGCTGTGCATCCGCGCGCAGGACAAGAACATCGGCATCCTCATTGCGGCGGGCTTCGGCCTGCTGGCCGCGTGGCTGGCGGTCAAGTGCATCCGCACGCTGGCCAACATCGGCACGCCCGCTTTCGTCATCGGCCGCCAGGGCCTGACCTTCGAGAACGGCTTGCTGCTGCCGTGGCACAACATCGTCGAGAACACCTGGGTCAACCAGGACTACATGGGCATTCCCATCGGCAAGCAGATCCAGATCAAGACCGACCTGCCCAAGCCGAAGGCCCGCGTGCTGCGCCGCGCGACCGCGCTGGAGATTTCGGGCGACGAGTACCTCGCGCTGTGCGACGCCTATGCGGCGTGACGGGCAACAACCGCGCGTTTGAGCAGCCCGGCGCCTGCTGGTAGGCTGGCGGGCCGCCATCCTCCGGGCTCGCTTTCGCGGGCCTCCCGCGCATGAACGCCTCTCACCGCCGGCCGGTTCCGTTGAACAAGGCCTACCGTCTCCTGAACCACGGACCCACCGTCCTCGTGAGCGCCGCACACGACGGCCGGCGCAACATCATGGCCGCGGCCTGGGCCATGCCGCTGGACTTCGATCCGCCCAAGGTGGCGGTGGTGCTCGACAAGAGCACCTGGACGCGCGTGCTGCTCGAGGGCGCGGGCAGCTTCGCGCTGCAGGTGCCCACGCGCGCGCAGCTCGACCTGACCGAGGCGCTGGGCAACAGCTCGGGCCGCGAGATCGCCGAGCGCGACGGCAGCGACAAGTTCGCCGCCTACGGCCTCTCGACCTTCGCGGGCGAGGTCACCGGCACGCCGCTGCTCGAAGGCTGCGCGGCCTGGCTCGAATGCCGGCTGCTGCCCGAGCCGCCGATCCAGCAGCGCTACGACCTGTTCCTGGGCGAGGTGATCGCGGCGCAGGCCGATGCGCGCGTGTTCTCCGAAGGGCGCTGGCATTTCGAGGGGCATGACGAGCTGCGCACGCTGCACCACGTGGCGGGCGGGCACTTCATCGTCGACGGCGAGGCGGTCGATGCGAAGGCGCTGCCGCGCCTGACACCGTAGCCTGCATGCCGGACCTGAACCAGATCATCACCGTGGTCGGCTACAGCCTCATGGGCCTGCTGGCGGCCATGATGGGGTCGTTGGGCCTGGCCGCGCTGTGGACCTGGCGCGACTGGCCCGGCGCCGACCGCCTGACCGGCCTGGCCGCGCGGCTCGCGATCCTCACGTGGATGGTGGGCGGCGTGATGCTGATCGTCGGCGGGCTGGCGATGGCCGGCCTGGCGACCTGGGTCATCTTCTGGGCGTCCAAGCCGCTGCCGTCCACGGTGCTCGGTGTTGCGGGCTACGTGGCCTCGCGGGCCGTGCTCGTGGTCATGGCGGTGCTGCTGGTGCGCAAGGGCGGGCTGGTGCTCGCGGCCTGGTGGGGCGCGAGGAAAGAAGAGGGCGCGCCCGAAGCGCCCGGCGCTACAGCACGAAAGGAATGAAGCGCCGCGTGCCGCGCATGTACGCGCGGTAGTCGTCGCCGAAATGCGCGAGGCATTCCTTTTCGTCGCGCAGCGCCGTCAAGAAGAGGAACAGCGTGGCCATCAGCACCAGCGCCAGCGTGAGCCAGGTGAACTGCTTGAGGAAGGCGCCCCAGGCCAGCAGCATCAGCGCCGTGTACATCGGGTGGCGGATGTAGCGGAAGGCGCCAGTGGTCACCAGCGCCGAGGTCTTTTCAAAACCGTACAGGGCCGGGTCGTCGTTGCGCGCCTCGCTCGGCCTGCCCTGCGCCTTGAGCAGCCGCACCGCGTGGATCGGCAGCCAGATCGACAGCGCCAGCAACACGCACGAAAGCAGCTGCGTGAACGAGAGCGGATCGACATGCCACACCGGCAGGTTCAGCACGATCAGCACCAGCATGCATTCCCACGCGAAGAAGCGGTAGAAGCCGTGCGAGCCGGGCTGGCTCAGCGGCCCGCGCGACACGTACAGCAGCGCGGCCGTGCCGGCGACGAAAAGAAAGAGCTGGAACCAGAGGAGCATGGCGGCCGAATTTACACGGCCCGCAAGACTCAGCCGGAGATCGAAAACCCGCCGTCGACCGGGATGGCGGTGCCGGTCACGTAGTCGGAGGCGGCGCTGGCCAGGAACACGGCCGTGCCCGCGATGTCCGAAGGCTGGCCCCAGCGGCCGGCGGCGGCGCGCGCCTTCACGCGCTCGTACAGGCCCGGGATCTGGGTGCGCGCACCGTCGGTCAGCTCGGTCTCGAACCAGCCCGGAAGGATGGCGTTGACCTGGATCTGGTCGGCCGCCCACGAGAGCGCGGTCGACTTGGTGAGCTGCACGATGCCGGCCTTGCTCGCGGCATAGGCCGGCGCGTAGGGCGCGCCGAAGATCGACATCATCGAACCGATGTTGATGATCTTGCCGCCGCCCGCGGCCTTCAGGTGCGGGTGCGCGGCACGGCTGCACAGGAAGGCGCTGGTGAGGTTGGTGTCCATCACCTGGTGCCACTCGGCCAGCGCGAGCTGGTCGACGGGCTTGCGCACCGTGGTGCCGGCGTTGTTCACGAGGATGTCGAGCCGGCCGCAGCGCGCGGCGACCTCGTCGAAGGCCTGCTGCACCGAGGCTTCGTCGGTCACGTCGAGTGCGAGCGCGAAGCTGTCGCTGCCCAGGGCCTTCAGCGATTCGACCGCGGCGGCCGACTTCTGCGCATTGCGCGCCGCGACGATGACGCGGGCGCCGGCCTTGGCGAGGCCCTGTGCCATGCCGAGACCGATGCCGCCGTTGCCGCCGGTGACGAGCGCGACTTTTCCCGTGAGATCGAACATCAGGTGGAGCTTAGGTGGTGGTGGGTTTCTTGGAGACGAGCGTCAGGATATCGTAGCTCGCGACCAGTTCGCCCAGCTGGTTGGTCACCTCCACGTCCCAGGCCACCACGCCCTGGCCCTGGCCGCTCGCGTCCTTCTTGTTGCGGTCGATCTTGCGCT
The DNA here is from genome assembly GCF_058795995.1 of Variovorax sp. GW823-FHT04F07. Taxonomy (NCBI): domain Bacteria; kingdom Pseudomonadati; phylum Pseudomonadota; class Betaproteobacteria; order Burkholderiales; family Comamonadaceae; genus Variovorax; species Variovorax sp. GW823-FHT04F07. The sequence goes on along the minus strand of NZ_JBXAIG010000002.1, from coordinate 1,130,209 downwards.
TGCAGGTCAGGCGCGCCTGGATGGTGTCGCCGATGCCCACGGGCTTGACGAAGCGCAGCGTGTCCAGGCCGTAGTTGGCCAGCACCGGGCCGGGCGAGGGCGACACGAACAGGCCCGCGGCCGCCGACAGCACGAAGTAGCCGTGCGCGATGCGCTTGCCGAAGGGCGAGGCCTTGGCCGCCTCTTCGTCGAAGTGCATGTAGAAGTAGTCGCCCGAGATGCCGCCGAAGGCGACGATGTCGGCCTCGCCCACCGTGCGGCGGTGCGTGAGCAGCGAGTCGCCGATGCGCAGTTCCTCGAAGTAACGGCGGAAGGGATGCACCTCGCTCTCGCGCAGCGCGGCGCCGCGCACGTGCTCGCCGGTCACGGCGGCCAGCATGGTGGGCGAGCCCTGCAGCGCGGCGCGCTGCAGGTAGTGCTTCACGGCGCGCAGGCCGCCGAGCTCTTCGCCACCGCCCGCGCGGCCCGGGCCGCCGTGCTTCAGCACCGGCAGCGGCGAGCCGTGGCCGGTCGATTCGGCGGCGGCCTCGCGGTCGAGCACCAGCAGGCGGCCGTGCCAGGCGGCAGCGACCGGAATGGCCTTGGCCGCAATGGCCGGGTCGCGCGTGACGAGCGTGCCCACGAGGCTGCCCTTGCCGCGCGCGGCCAGCGCCAGCGCTTCGTCGATGCCGTCGTAGGGCATGAGCGTGCTGACGGGGCCGAAGGCCTCGACGTCGTGCGCGGCATCGTGTTCGAGCGGCTTGCGGCTCAGGAGCAGCGTGGGCGCGAAGAACGCGCCTTCACTCACGCCGTCGCCCACGGGCGAGAAGCCGTCGCGTTCGCCGTACACCAGCTCCGCGCCCTGCAGCAGCGTGGCGACGCGCTCGGCCACGTCGGCCTGCTGGTCGCGCGAGGCGAGGGCGCCCATGCGCACGTCTTCGCGCGACGGATCGCCGATGACGGTCTTGGCCAGGCGCGCGCGCAGCTTCTCGGCCACCGCATCGAGGTGCTGGCGCGGCACGATCGCGCGGCGGATGGCGGTGCACTTCTGGCCGGCCTTGGTGGTCATCTCGCGCGCCACTTCCTTCACGAAGAGATCGAACTCCTCGTCGTCGGGCGTCACGTCGGGCGCGAGGATCGCGCAGTTGAGCGAGTCGGCCTCGGCGTTGAACGGGATCGACTGGCGCACCAGGTTCGCGTTCACGCGCAGCTTCGCGGCCGTGTCGGCCGAGCCGGTGAAGGTGACGACGTCGGGCCCTTCGAGGCGGTCGAGCAGGTCGTCCGTGCCGCCGATCACGAGTTGCAGGCTGCCCTCGGGCAGGATGCCCGACTGCACGATGAGCTTCATCAGCGCCTCGGTGAGGTAGCTGGTGGCCGTGGCCGGCTTGCCGATGCAGGGCATGCCCGCCAGGAAGCTGGGCGCGAATTTCTCGAGCAGGCCCCACACCGGGAAGTTGAAGGCGTTGATGTGCACCGCCACGCCGCCGCGCGGCACCAGGATGTGCGTGCCTGCGAAGCCGCCCTTCTTGCCGAGCGGGAAGGCCGGGCCTTCGTGCACGAGGTTGCCCGAAGGCAGCTCGTTGGTGCCGATGCTGGCGTAGGCGCTCAGCGTGCCGGCGCCGCCCTCGATGTCGATCCAGCCGTCGGCGCGCGTGGCACCGGTGTGGGCCGACACGGCATACAGCGCTTCCTTGTTCGCGGCCAGGTACTTGGCCAGCGCCTTCAGGCGCTCGGCGCGCTGCTGGAAGTCGAGCTTCATGAGCGCGGGGATGCCGACGCGGCGCGCGTGCGCCAGCGCCTCGGCGAAGTCGATGGCCTCGGCGTGCGTGCTCGCCACGGCCTGGCCGTTGACGGCGCTGCGCAGCGATTGGGCGGCTTCCTGGCCGATCCAGCGGCCGGCGATGTAGCTTTGAAGGGTGGTCATGGCGCGTGTCCTTTGAAGAGGGAAGGCGCAGCGGCGCGGTGCGCGCGCTGCGCGGGGGTCATTTCTTGTTGCCGATGCCCAGGTAGGTATCGATGATTCGCTGGTCGTGCAGCAGATCGCCGGCATTGCCTTCGAGCGCCACGGCGCCCATCTCGAGCACGTAGGCGCGGTCGGCCACCTGCAGCGCGGCGCGGGCGTTCTGTTCCACCAGCAGCACCGAGACGCCGTGCTTGCGCAGCTGCGACACCACGCGCAGCACCTCGCGCACCACCAGCGGAGCCAGGCCCAACGAGGGTTCGTCGAGCATCAGCAGGCGCGGGCGCGCCATGAGCGCGCGGCCGATGGCCAGCATCTGGCGCTCGCCGCCGGAGAGCGTGGAGGCCATCTGCGGACGGCGCTCCTTCAGGCGCGGAAAGATCTCGAAGATCTCGTCCATGCGCGCACGCTGGTCACGCTGGCCCTTGCGCCACTGGTAGAAGCCGCCGAGCAGCAGGTTGTCTTCGACCGACATCTCGCCGAACAGCTCGCGTCGCTCGGGCACCAGCGCCACGCCGCGCGCCACCATGGTCTCGACGCCGGGGCGCGCGATGCGCTCGCCGTCCAGCGACAGCTTGCCGGTCGACTGCAGCAGGCCCATGGCCGCGCACAGCAGTGTGGTCTTGCCGGCGCCGTTGGGGCCGATCACGGTGACGATCTCGCCCTCGTTCACGTGCAGGCGCACGCTGTGCACCGCCTCGACGGTGCGGTAGGCGACGCAGAAGTCTTCCAGTTGAAGGATCGGGTGGCTCATCGGGCGTCTTCCAGCAGTTCGTCGTCGGCGCCGCCCAGGTAGGCCTCGAGCACGCGCGGGTTGGCCTGCACTTCGGCCGGCGTGCCGGTGGCGATCACGGTGCCGAACTCGAGCACGGTGATGCGGTCGGCGAGGTTCATCACGAACTCCATGTCGTGCTCCACCACGAGGATGCCCAGGCCTTCGGCACGCAGTTGGCCCAGCAGCTCCGATAGCGCGCGCTTTTCAAGATGGCGCAGGCCGGCGGCGGGTTCGTCCAGCAGCAGCACCGAGGGCTGGCCGGCGAGCGCGCGTGCGATCTCGACCACGCGCTGCTGCCCCAGCGAGAGCGAGGCGGCCGGCGTGTCGGCGTGCGCGCCCAGGCCGCAGCGCTCGATCTGTTTGCGCGCCTCGGCCATCAACGCGGCCTCTTCGGCGCGGTCCAGCCGCAGCATCGCCGCGAGCCAGCCGCGTTTCGCGCGCAGGTGCGCGCCGAGCGCCACGTTCTCGACCACGCTGCGCTGGCCCAGCAGGCGCACGTGCTGGAAGGTACGGCCCAGGCCGCGCGCCGCGAAGGCGCGCGAGGGGCGGCCCGACATGGCATCGCCTTCGAGCCGCACTTGGCCCGAGCTGGGGTCGTCCACGCCCGAGATCATGTTGAAGAAGGTGCTCTTGCCCGCGCCGTTCGGTCCGATCAGCGCGTGGATCTCGCCGGCCTTCAGCGTCATCGAGATGTCGTTGTTGGCGATGAGGCCGCCGAAGCGTTTGCTGACCGCGTCGGCCTGCAACAGCATCGTGCCTGCCGCCGGCAGCACGCGCTGCGCGAGCTGCGCCGCCGGTACGGCTGCGTTGGCGGCGGGCGCCTTGGCCACCGGCCGCACCCAGCGGCTCACGAGCCGCGCCAGCGTGGGCCACAGGCCGTCGGCAAAGCGCTGCAGCACGAACAGCATCAGCAGGCCGAACACCACCACTTCGAAGTTGCCGCTGGTGCCCAGCAACGCGGGCAGGATGTCCTGCAGCTTCTCTTTCAGCAGCGTGATCAGCGTGGCGCCGAGCACCGCGCCCCACAGGTGGCCCGCGCCGCCGACCACCGCCATGAACAGCATCTCGATGCCGATGTTCAGGTTGAACGGCGTCGGGTTCACGAAGCGCTGCATGTGCGCGTAGAGCCAGCCCGACACGGCCGCCAGCAGCGCGGCCAGCACGAACAGCTTGATGCGGTGGCGTGCCGTGTCCACGCCCATCGACTCGGCCATGAGCCGGCCGCCCTTGAGCGCGCGGATGGCGCGGCCTTCGCGCGAGTCGAGCAGGTTGTGCAGCGCCCACAGCGCCAGCAGCAGCACGGCCCAGATCACCACGCCAAGCGCGCGCGGCGAGGCCAGCGAGATGCCTGCGACCACGAGCGGCGGCACGCCCGTGATGCCGGTCTGGCCGCCCAGGAACTCCATGTTGCCGAGCAGGAAGTACAGGCTCAGGCCCCAGGCGATGGTGCACAGCGGCAGGTAGTGGCCCGACAGCTTGAGCGTGACCGCGCCGAGCGCCCAGGCCAGCGCGAAGGTCAGCACCAGCCCGAGCAACAGGCCGAGCCACGGCACCAGCGCCGAACCGGCGATGCCGCCCAGCCAGCCCGCGGCCGTGGGCGAGGTGCAGATCCACGCGGTGGCATACGCGCCCATGCCGACGAACGCGGCCTGGCCGAAGGAGGTCATGCCGCCCACGCCGGTCAGCATGACCAGCCCGGCGGCCACCAGCGCATACAGGCCGATGTTGCTGAGCACCGCGACGGTGAAGTCGGGCAGCCAGCCCCAGGCCAGCGCGAGCGCCACGATGCACGCCAGCGTGAGCGTGCGCGGCGTGACCAGCGGACGGCCCGCGTGCGCGGCGGTGGCGGGCGAAGATGAAGTCGACGGCGCGCTCATTCCTCGTCCTCCACGTGGTGGCTGCGCAGCGAACGCCACCACAGCACCGGAATGATCAAAGTGAACACCAGCACTTCCTTGTAGGCACTGGCCCAGAACGAAGAGAAGGCCTCCAGCAGGCCGACCAGCAGCGCGCCCGCGAGCGCCAGCGGGTAGCTCGCGAGCCCGCCGACGATGGCGGCCACGAAGCCCTTCAGGCCGATGAGAAAACCGGTGTCGTAGTAGACCGTGGTGATCGGTGCGATCAGCAGGCCCGACACCGCACCGATGAGTGCCGCGAGCGCAAAGCTCAGGTCGCCCGACAGCTCGGTGGGAATGCCCGAGAGCCGCGCGCCCACGCGGTTGATGGCGGTGGCGCGCAGCGCCTTGCCGACCATGGAGCGTCCGAAGAACCAGAACATGGCGATCACCAAGAGCAGCGTGACGCCCACCACCACGAGCGACTGGCCGCTCACGGGGATGCCGCCGATGTCGAAGCGCACGTCCGAGAACGGCGTGGTGCGCGAGCCTTCGGCACCGAAGAAGAACAGGCCCAGGCCGACCAGCACGCCGTGCAGCGCGACCGAGACGATCAGCAGCATCAGCACCGTGGCATCGGCCAGCGGGCGATAGGCCAGGCGATAGAGCAGCGGGCCCAGCGGCGCGATCAGCACCAGCGTGGTCACCGCCTGCATGGTCATCGACGTGGGCTTGAGGCCCAGCACCAGCACCGCGGCGATCGCCGGGAAGGCCACGCACCAGGTGAAGGCCGAGCGCCAGTCGATGGTCGCGCCGCGCTTCCAGCGCCACACCTCCACGGCCAGCGCCATGACGCCCAGCGCCACCAGCAGCCACAGCGTGGCCGGCGTGCGCCCGCCCTGCAGCGCTGCCATGGAGAGCGCACCGAAGGCGACGAACTCGCCCTGCGGAATGAAGATCACGCGCGTGACCGAAAACACCAGCACCAGCGCGAGCGCCATCAGTCCGTAGACCGCGCCGTTCACGATGCCGTCCTGCCCCAGCAACAGGGCAATCTGCAAGTCCATAAAACAACCTTCGGGCGTCGCCCGTGATTCAGATCAGGAACACCGAGGAACCGGCTTTGCCGGGCCTCAGGTGTTGCCCCCGGTAGGGGGTTGGAGAAGCGACACGAAGTGCGCGAAGCCTGGGGGCGAGTTCAGTGCTTCAGGGCTGGAATTTCCAGGCGCCGTTTTCGATCTTGACCATCACGCGCGCGCGCTGGTCCAGGCCCAGGTGGTCGGCCGCGGTCATGTTGAACACGCCGTGCGCGCCCGACACGTCCTTGGTCTGCTCGAGCGCATCGCGCAGGGCGGCGCGGAACTCGGGCGTGCCCGGCTGGGCCTTCTTCAGCGCGACCGGCACGGCCGAGCTCATCAGGAGGCCCGCGTCCCAGGCGTGCGCGCCGAAGGTCGAGACCGTGCCCTTGCCGTAGGCGGCTTCATAGGCGGCGACGTAGGCGAGCGCAGACTTCTTCACCGGGTTGCTGGCGGGCAGCTGGTCGGCCACGAGCACCGGGCCGGCCGGCAGGAAGGTGCCGTCCACGTCCTTGCCGCCCACGCGCAGGAAGTCGGCGTTGGCCACGCCGTGCGTCTGGTACATCTTGCCGGTGTAGCCGCGCTCCTTGAGCGTCTTCTGCGGCAGCGCGGCCGGCGTGCCGGAGCCGGCGACCAGCACCGCGTCGGGCTTGGCCGACATGAGCTTCAGTGCCTGGCCGGTGACCGAGGTGTCGGAGCGCGCATAGCGTTCGTTGGCCACGATCTTGATCTTCTTCAGGTCGGCGGCCTTCGCGAATTCCTGCGACCAGCCTTCGCCGTACGCGTCGGAGAAACCGATGAATCCGACGGTCTTCACGCCGTTGGCGGCCATGTGCTCGGCGATGGCCAGCGACATCATGATGTCGTTCTGCGGCGTCTTGAAGACCCACTTCTTCTTGGCGTCCATCGGCTCGATGATGCGGGCCGAGGCGGCCACCGAGATCATCGGCGTCTGCGCCTCGCTGGCCACGTCGATCATCGCGAGCGAGGCCGGCGTGGTGGTCGAGCCCAGGATCACGTCGACCTTGTTCTCGGCGATCAGCTTGCGCGTGTTGTTCACGGCGGCCGTGGTGTCGGAGGCATCGTCCAGCACGATGTAGTTGATCTTCTGCCCGCCGATCGTCTTGGGCATCAGCGCGATGGTGTTCTTCTCGGGGATGCCGAGCGACGCCGCCGGCCCGGTGGCCGAGATGGTCACGCCGACGTTGACGTCGGCCCAGGCCGAGAGGGCCGTGGCGCACAGGGCGGCGATCAGCAGGGGCTTGAAGAATTTCATGGTTGGTTTGTCTCCGGGTTGAAAGGGGAAAGGCCGAGGAAAAAGCCGTGCGTTCAACGCTCGTCGAAGGACAGCGTGACGCGTTCGGTCAGGGGGTGGGCCTGGCAGGTCAGCACGAATCCCGCGGCCACCTCATTCTTGTCGAGCGCGAAGTTTCTTTCCATGCGGACTTCCCCGTCCACGCACTTCGCGCGGCAGGTGCCGCACACGCCCGAGGTGCACGAGAACGGCACCTCGAGCCCGGCCGCCGACGCCGCATCGAGGATGCTGGGCTGGCCCTCGGTGTAGGTGATCTCGCGCTGCAGGCCGTCGCGCACGATGGTCACGCGCGCCTGCTTGGCATCGCCCGGCTGCGCCTCGTGCACCACCGCGCCGACCTGGTTGGCCGAAGTGGCCGAAGGCAGCGCGACGCCGAAGCGCTCGATGTGGATGCGGTCCTCGGGCACGCCCGCGGCGAGCAGCGCGGCCTCGGCCTCGTCGTTCATCTGGAACGGGCCGCACACGTACACGTGGTCGATCTGCGCGGCGGGCACCACCGAGGCCAGGAACTCGCCGATCTTCTCGCGGTTCATCACGCCGAAGCCCAGCGGCGAATCGGTGTGCTCGTCGGAGAACACGTGCTGCAGCACGAGCCGCGTCATGTAGCGGTTCTTCAGGTCCTCGATCTCTTCCTTGAACATCGTGGACTGCAGCTGGCGGTTGCCGTAGATCAGCGTGAAGCGGCTCTTGGGCTCGCGCGCCAGCACGGTCTTCATGATCGACAGGATCGGCGTGATGCCGCTGCCGCCGGCGATGCCGACGTGGTGGCGCGCGGCCTCGGGCTCGATGGGCACGAAGAAGCGGCCTTGCGGCGCCATCACCTGCAGGCTGTCGCCGGGTTGCAGGTGGGCGTTGATCCAGTTGGAGAACACGCCGCCGCGCACCTTGCGCACGCCGACGCGCAGTTCGCCGTCGTCGAGGCCGGCGCAGATCGAATAGGAACGGCGCAGGTCCTGGCCGTCGATGTCATGGCGCAGCGTGAGGTACTGGCCCTGCGTGAAGCCGAAGACTTCGCGCAGCGCGGGCGGCACCTCGAACGAGACGATGACGGCCTCGTGCGTGTCGGGCTCGATGGCCTTCACGCGCAGGGGGTGGAAGAGGGTGCTCATCGTGGGCGTGCCTCAGATAGGCTTGAAATGTTCGAAGGGTTCGCGGCAGGCCATGCAGCGGTACAGGGCCTTGCAGGCGGTGGAGCCGAAGGCCGACAGGCGCTCGGTGCGCTCGCTGGCGCAGCGCGGGCAGGCGATGCGCTCGCCGGCCATGCGGCCGAAGAGCTTGATCGGCATGGCGGTGTTGGAGGCCTGCTCGGGCGTGAGGTGCGCGGGCGGCGCGATGCCGTAGGCCTTGAGCTTGTCGCGGCCTGCGTCGCTGATCCAGTCGCTGGTCCAGGCGGGGGCGCGGCGCAGCGTGGCGCGCGCACGGCCGAGGCCGGCGTTCTCGATGGCGGCCAGCACGTCGTGCTCGATGGCTTCGGTCGCGGGGCAGCCGGAGTAGGTCGGCGTGAGCACGATCTCCAGGCCGTCGTCGTGTTCGATCACCTCGCGCACGATGCCCAGGTCGCAGACCGACACGGCCGGCACCTCGGGGTCGGGCACCGAATGGAGCACGGCCCACGCCGCATCAATGCGCGACGCCACGGCGTTCATCACCACACGCCTCCGGGGAAGCTGCGCTGCAGGTGCTGCATCTCGGCCAGGATGTAGCCCATGTGCTCGCTGTGCACGCCGTGCTTGCCGGTGCTGCGGAACGCGGCTTCCTTCGGCATGGCGAGACCGGCGGCGTCGAGCACCTGCTGCATTTCGGCCAGCCACGGCTCGCGCAGTTCGCTCCAGGCCGGGCCGAGGCCGCTGGCGCTGGCCTGTGCGTCGACGTCGTCGCTGTCGAACAGCTCGGGCACGTAGAGCCACAGCTGCTTGAGCGCCTTCTCGGTGCGGCGGCGCGATTCGTCGGTGCCGTCGCCCAGGCGCACGACCCAGTCGGCCGAGTGCTGCTGGTGGTAGCGCGCTTCCTTCAGTGCCTTGCCGGCGATGGCGGCCACCTCGGCGTCGCTCGACGCGGCCAGGCGTTGCCACAGCAACTTGAGCAGCGTGGCGACCATGGTGTTGCGCAGCACGGCAAAGGCGAAGTCGCCGCGCGGCAGTTCGACCAGCGTGAGGTTGAAGTAGTCGCGCTCGTCGCGCAGGTAGGCGAGCTGGTCTTCGTCGTGCGCGCGGCCGGCGCCTTCGAGCTGGCCGGCGTGCGTGAGCACGGCGCGGGCCTGGCCGACGAGGTCGAGCGCGATGTTGGCCATCGCGATGTCTTCTTCGAGCACCGGTGCGTGGCCGCACCATTCGCCCAGGCGCTGCGCGAGCACCAGGCAGGTGTCACCGATGCGCAGCAGGTAGTGCACGGCGGGCGTGCGGTTCAGTTCGATCGAGGCTTGCATGGCGTGCCGTTCCTGGCTCACATGTGGTCCACGGACTTGGGCAGCGCGTAGAAGGTGGGGTGGCGGTACACCTTGTCTTCGGCCGGGTCGAAGAACATGTCCTTGTCGCCCGGGTCGCTGGCCACGATCTGGTCGGAGCGCACCACCCAGATGCTGCTGCCTTCCTGGCGGCGCGTGTAGACGTCGCGCGCCATCTGGATCGCCATCTTGGGGTCGGCCGCGTGCAGGCTGCCGCAGTGCTTGTGATCGAGGCCGGCCTTGCTGCGCACGAACACTTCCCACAGGGGCCACTCTTGCTTCATTTCGGTGCTCATGCTGCTTCCTTCAAAGGTTGTTTGTTGGCGTGGGCCATCGCGGCTTCGCGCACCCAGGCGCCGTCGTCCCAGGCATCGACGCGGGCCTGCAGGCGTTCGCGGTTGCAGGGGCCGTCGCCGGCGATCACGCGCCAGAATTCGCTCCAGTCGATGACGCCGAAGTCGTGCGACTGGCGTTCTTCGTTCCACTTGAGATCGGGGTCGGGCAGCGTCACGCCGAGGATCGCGGCCTGTTCGACGGTGGCGTCGATGAACTTCTGGCGCAGCTCGTCGTTGCTGAAGCGCTTGATGCCCCAGCGCATCGACTGCGCCGAGTTGGGCGACTGGTCGTCGGGCGGGCCGAACATCATGATCGAGGGCCACCACCAGCGGTTGACCGCGTCCTGCACCATGGCCTTTTGCGCGTCGGTGCCGTGGGTCATCATGGTCAGCAGCGACTCGTAGCCCTGGCGCTGGTGAAAGCTCTCTTCGCGGCAGATGCGGATCATGGCGCGCGCATACGGTGCGTACGAGCAGCGGCAGATCGGCACCTGGTTCATGATGGCCGCGCCGTCGACCAGCCAGCCGATGGTGCCCATGTCGGCCCAGCTGAGCGTGGGGTAGTTGAAGATCGAGCTGTACTTGGCCTTGCCCGTGTGCAGCGCGTCGAACATCTGGTCGCGCGAGGTGCCCAGCGTTTCGGCGGCGGCGTACAGGTACAGGCCGTGGCCGCCTTCGTCCTGCACCTTGGCCAGCAGGATGGCCTTGCGCTTGAGCGTGGGCGCGCGGCTGATCCAGTTGCCCTCGGGCAGCATGCCGACGATTTCGGAGTGCGCGTGCTGGCTGATCTGGCGCACCAGCGTCTTGCGGTAGTGCTCGGGCATCCAGTCTTTCGCCTCGATGAAGTCGCCGGCGTCGATGCGCGCGTCGAAGCGTTCCTCGAGACGCAGCTCGTCGGCGGAGCGCACGGCCTTCTGCTTGCCGTCGCCTGCGTCCTTGCCCATCGTGTCCATGGCCTGGGTGTACATGTGCGTGTCCTTTCGGTGCGGTGTGGGGGGCGCGCGGGCGCTCAGCGCGGGCGCGTGTCGACGACGCGCCGGGCCTTGCCGGTCTGCGTGCGTTCCATTTCGTCGGGGCCGTGCACGACCACGCGGGTGGAGATGCCGATGAGCGTCTTCACGCGGTGCTGCACCCATTCGGAGATGGCGTTGCGGTCGGCCGCGGCGGCTTCGTGCGGCGTGAGTTCGCAGTGCACCTCGACCTGGTCGAGCAGGCCTTCGCGGCTCACGCGCACCTGGTACAGGCCGGTGAGGGCGCTGTGCGCGAGCACGATCTCTTCCACCTGCGTGGGGAAGACGTTCACGCCGCGGATGATCATCATGTCGTCGCTGCGCCCGACGATCTTGCCCATGCGGCGGAACGATCGCGAGGTGGGCGGCAACAGGCGCGTGAGGTCGCGCGTGCGGTAGCGCACGATGGGCATGGCCTCCTTGCTCAGCGAAGTGAAGACCAGTTCGCCTTCTTCGCCGTCGGCCTTCAGCTCGCCGGTCTCAGGGTCGATGATCTCGGGGTAGAAGTGGTCTTCCCAGATCACCGGGCCGTCCTTGCTCTCGACGCATTCGCTGGCCACGCCCGGGCCCATCACTTCACTCAGGCCGTAGATGTCGACGGCGTCGATGCCGGCGCGCGTCTCGATGTCGCGGCGCATGGCTTCGGTCCACGGCTCGGCGCCGAAGATGCCGACCTTGAGCGAGCTGTCCTTGGCATCGAGGCCCTGGCGCTCGAACTGCTCGATGATCACCTGCATGTAGCTGGGCGTGACCATGATGATGTCGGGCTTGAAGTCCTGGATCAGCTGGACCTGCTTCTCGGTCTGGCCTCCCGACATCGGGATGACGGTGCAGCCCGCGCGCTCGGCGCCGTAGTGCGCGCCCAGGCCGCCCGTGAAGAGGCCGTAGCCGTAGGCCACGTGGATCATGTCGCCGGGCCGTCCGCCCGCTGCGCGGATGGAGCGCGCGACCAGGTCGGCCCAGGTGTCGATGTCGTTCTTGGTGTAGCCCACCACGGTCGGCTTGCCGGTGGTGCCCGACGACGCGTGGATGCGCGCGACCTGCGTGCGCGGCACGGCGAACATGCCGAAGGGGTAGTTGTCGCGCAGGTCGGTCTTCACCGTGAACGGGAATTTCGACAGGTCGGCCAGCGACTTCAGGTCGTCGGGGTGCACGCCCTTGGCATCGAAGGCCTGGCGGTAGTGCGGCACGTTGTCATAAGCGTTGCGCAGCGTGGCGCGCAGGCGCGTGAGCTGCAGGGCGGCGATCTCGTCGCGGCTGGCGGTTTCGATCGGCTCGAGGTCGCCGGGGGCGGGGCGTTTCACGGTCATGGTGGGGTGTCTCCTCAAGCGGCCGGGACGGCCGGCCGGCCCTTGGCGGTGTACGAGCGACCGCGGAACATCGCGATGCGCTCGCCGCGCTGGTTGGTGATTTCGGTGTCGTACACGCCGGTGCGGCCGGCCTTGGAGACTTCGAAGCAGCGCGCGGTGAGCACGTCGCCCTCGCGCGCCGGCGCGAGGAAGTCGATGGCGAAGCCCGAGGCCACGGTCAGCTCGTTGTACGAGTTGCAGGCGAAGGCGAAGGTGGAATCGGCCAGCGTGGCCATGAAGCCGCCGTGGCAGATGGCGTGGCCGTTGAGCATGTCGGGGCGCACGCGCATCTCGAGCGTGGCCTGGCCGGGGCCGACCTCCACGATGCGCATGCCCAGGCCCTTGCTGGCGTTGTCGTTCGCGAACATGCCGTCGCGCACGTACTCGGCGGTCTGTTGCGGGGTGCGGGAAGCGTCGGTCATCTCAGCGGTCCTTGAACACCGGGGCGCGCTTGGCGCGGAAAGCCTCGACACCTTCGCGGTAGTCGTCGGCGTTGCCCATCTCGCGTTGGATGCGCGCTTCTTCGGCAAGTGCCGCGCCGAGGTCGAGGTTCTGCGCGGCGGCCATCGCTTCGCGGGTGGCCACGAGTGCGCGCGTGGGCATGCCGGCCAGGCGCGCCGCCAGCGCGGCGGCGGTGTCGGCCAGGGCCGCGTCGTCCACGCACTGCCAGATGAGGCCGATGCGTGCGGCTTCTTCGGCGGGCAGCTTGTCGCCCAGCATCGCGATGCCCAGCGCGCGCGCCGGGCCCACGAGGCGCGGCAGCAGCCAGGTGCCGCCGGTGTCGGGCACGAGGCCGATCTTGGTGAAGGCCTGGATGAAGCTGGCCGAGCGGCCGGCCACGACGAGGTCGCAGCACAGCGCGAGGTTGGCGCCCGCGCCGGCCGCCACGCCGTTGACGGCGGCAACCACCGGCACCGGCATCGAGCGCAGGCGTGCGACCAGCGGGCCGTAATAAGCAGAGATGACGTGGCCCAGGTCCTTGGGCGCGGCGCCCGGCGTGGGGTCGGGCGCGACCGACGGGTCGGCCAGGTCCTGCCCCGCGCAGAAGGCGCGGCCGGCGCCGGTGAGCACCACGCAGCGCACGCTGCTGTCGGCGGCCGCGGCTTCGAGCGCGGCCAACAGCTCGGCGTGCAACCCGGTCGTGAAGCTGTTGAGCGCCGCGGGGCGGTTCAGGCTCAGCGTGCGGACGGCGCCGGCGTTGCTGATGAGTACCAAAGGCTCAGTCATGCGTGTCTCTTTCATCCTTTGTGGGGACGGCTCGGTGCGTAAACACTATTGACCGACCGTTCGGTTGATTTTAGGATCGACCTCGATTCCGGCACAAGCGGGGTGCATTCAGGGCAAACCCTAGGAAGGTGTGAATGAATCCGGCGTGGCCGAGCAGCCCGCCCAGGCACGTCCCCTCAAGGCGCAAAGCGCAGCCATAGCTCGGGCTATGGCGAGCATTTGCAACGCAGAGGGGGCGCGCCTGGGTGGGATGAGCGGGCATGCCGGGTTCGTTCACACCTTCCCCAACCCGCGAAAAAACAAGGAGACCGAATGCCCAGCTATTCCATCGACGGCGTGATTCCTGTCGTCGACCCGAGCGCCTACGTGCATCCCACGGCCGTGCTGATCGGCGACGTGATCGTCGGCCCGCACTGTTATGTGGGCCCCTGCGCCAGCCTGCGCGGCGACTTCGGCCGCATCGTGCTGCAAGAGGGCTCCAACGTGCAGGACCACTGCTGCATCCACGGCTTTCCCGACAACGACACGGTGGTGGAGGTCAACGGCCACATCGGCCATGGCGCGATCCTGCACAGCTGCATCGTGCGGCGCGACGCGCTGGTGGGCATGAACGCGGTGGTGATGGACGAGGCCGAGGTGGGCGAGAAAGCCATCGTCGCGGCCTGCGCCTTCGTGCCCGCCGGCATGAAGGTGCCCGCGCGGTCGCTCGCGGCGGGCATCCCGGCCAAGGTGCGGCGCGAGCTCAGCGACGAAGAGATCGCCTGGAAGCTCGAAGGCACGCAGACCTACCAGGCGCTGACGGTGCGCAGCCTGGCCAGCCTGCACGAGGTGGCGCCGCTCGCCGAGGTGGAAAAAGACCGGCCCCGCCTGCCCGCCACCGACGTGAAATCCCTGATCGCCACCCGCCGCGGCTAGCCCTGCGGCTTCATGCAAGATCGAGCCTGCTGCACGCCAGCAACCGACAGACAACCCAGGAAGAAGACCCGATGCCGCGTGGAAGATCCGCCACCTACGACGACCAGCGCGAACTGATCCTCGCGCAGGCCGCCCAGCTGTTCGCCCGCCGCGGCTATCCCGCGACCTCGATGAACCAGGTCGCCGAGGCCTGCAACCTCTCGAAGGCCACGCTCTATCACTACTACAAGGACAAGAGCAGCCTGCTCATCAGCATCGCCGAGACGCACGTCTCGAAGCTGGCGGCGCTGGTGGCCGAGGAAGAGGCCCAGCCGTCCACCGACGAGGAGCGCCTGCGCCGCTTCATCTACCGCATCGTCGAGGAATACGCCGGCGCGCAGGACGCGCACCGTGTGCTGACCGACGACGTGCGCTTTCTCGAGGACGAAGACCGCGAGCGCGTGCTCGACCAGGAGCGCGCCGTGGTCGCGGGCTTTGCGCGTGCCGTGTCGGCGCTGCGCCCCGGCGCGCCGAGCGACGAACTCGCCAAGCCGCTGACCATGCTGCTGTTCGGCATGATCAACTGGATGTTCACCTGGATGAAGCCCGGCGGCCGGCTCGACCACGCGGCCATCGCACCGATCGTGGCCGACCTGTTCCTGGGCGGGGTGGGGGCGGTGAAGATGCCGCCCGCCGTGGCACAGGAAGAAAACGCCGCTAAAGAATCCGGTTGAACCAGAGCAGCGACAGCCCCGCCGACAGCAGCGTGAGCACCGCGGCGCCCAGCGCGAACAGCGCCGAGATCTCGGTTTCCTTCTTCTCGACGGTGAGCTTGGAGCTCAGCGTCTCGTAGACCTTCTTCAGGTCGCTCGCGGTGCCGGCGTAGAAGTACTCGGCGCTGGTCTTGTTGGCGATGGCCTTGAGCGTTTCCTCGTCCAGCCGCACGCGCATCGACCAGCCTTCGAAGCCGATGGTCTCGCCGTCGACCGTGCCCACGCCCACCGTGTAGATGCGCACGCCGCGGTCGGCCGCGGCCTTGGCGGCGTCGAGCGGGTCGACGCCCGTGGTGCGCTGGCCGTCGGTCAGCATGATGATCGCGGCCGAGGTGAACGAGCCGGGCGCCACGGGCGTGAACTCCTTGAGCTGCTTCTCGTTCTGGTCGATCGGGATGCCGCGCTGGCGGCTGGGCGCGCTGAACTGCGAGATGTCGATGCCCGCGTCGGGGAACAGCGTGGCCAGCGACACCACGATGGCGTTGCCCGTGGCCGTGGCGCGCTGCAGCTGGAAGCTGTCGATGGCCGTCACGAGGTCGTCGTGGTTGGTGGTGGGCAGCTGCGCCACCTGCGCGCTGCCCGCGAAGGCGACGATGCCCACCTTCACGTGGCGCGGCAGGTCCTTGATGAAGCTCTTGGCCGCCTCCTGCGCCGCCACCAGCCGGTTGGGCTGCACGTCGGCCGCGCGCATGCTGCCCGACACGTCCATCGCCAGGATGATGGTCTGCTGGTTCGACGGCAGCACCACCACCGCCATCGGCCGCGCCGCCGCCACGAGCATCGCGGTGATGGCCACCAGGAACAGCAGCGGCGGGATGTGGCGCCGCAGGCTCTGGCCCGGGCCCATGGCCTCGCGCACGATCGACAGGCTGGCGTAGCGCACCGCCATCTTCTTCTTGCGGCGGATCAGCCAGACATACAGGAGCACCAGCAGCGGCAAGGCCGCCAGCAGCCAGAGGAATTGAGGCCAGAGGAATGTCATGCCGCCACCACCGCCTTCCCGCCACCCGCTGCGACGCCGCGGACCCGGCGCTTGCGCAGGTCCGCGAATCGCACGATGGCTTCGACCAGATCGTCGTTGGTCGAGAGTTCGAGGGCGTCGACGCCGGCCCGGGCCAGCGACTCGCGCAGGGTGGTCTCGCGCTCGGCGGCCAGCCGCGCGAAGCGTTTGCGGAACCCCGCGTCATGGGTGTCGACCCACAGCTGCTCGCCGGTCTCGGCGTCGCGCAGCGGCACCAGGCCGAGGTCGGGCAGCTCGAGCTCGAGCGGATCGAATAGGCGCACGGCAATCACTTCGTGCCGCTGCACCAGCTGGCCCAGCGGGCGCTCCCAGCCGGGCTCGCTGAGAAAGTCGGACACCACGAACACGGTGGAGCGGCGCGGCATCAGCGAAGCGGCGGAGGTCAGCAGGTCGGCCAGGCGCGTCATGCCCTTCTGCGCGGGCGCGGCCTCGGCCTGGTTCGCGCGCTTTTCCATCGCGTGCAGCAGGTGCAGCACATGGCGGCGGCCGGTGCGCGGCGGGATCACGGCCTCGAGGTCGCGGCCGTAGACCAGCGCGCCGACGCGGTTGCCGTGCCGCGTGAGCAGCCGCGCGAGCACGCCGACGAAGCCGGCCGAGATCTCGCGCTTGGCCTTCAGGCCCGAGCCGAAATCGACCGAGCGGCTCAGGTCGAGCACGAACCACGCGGCCATCTCGCGGTCTTCGGTGAACACGCGCACGTGCGGCGTCTGCAGCCGCGCGGTGACGTTCCAGTCGATGTGGCGCACGTCGTCGTGGTGCTGGTACTCGCGCAGGTCGGCCAGGTCCAGGCCGGTGCCGCGCATCAGCGTGCGGTAGTCGCCCTGCAGCAGGCCGTCGAGGCGGCGGATCACGGTCCATTCGAGCCGGCGCAGCGCGCGTTCGGCCCCGCCGGCTTCGATCGCGAGCCGGTCGTCGTTCGCGGCCTCGGGGGCCTTACGCCACCAGCTTTTCATGTTCCAGAGGTTTGGGGGGAGCGGGAACGGCCTTCATGATCTTCTCGATCAGCCCGTCGGGCGTGAGCCCTTCGGACAGGCCTTCGTAGGACAGCGTCACGCGGTGGCGCAGCACGTCGGGCACCAGCGCGCTCATGTCTTCGGGCAGCGCGTAGCTGCGACCGCGCAGCAGCGCCAGGGCGCGCGCGCCTTCGGTCAGGCTGATGCTGGCGCGCGGGCTGGCGCCGAAGGTGATGAAGCGGCGCAGGTCCTTCAGGCCGTGCTTCTCGGGCGTGCGCGTGGCCGACACGAGTTTGACGGCGTACTGGATCAGCGAGGGGTCGACGTACACGCGCCGCGCCTCGGCCTGCAGCTCGGCCAGCTGTTCGGTGGTGGCGACCGGCGTGGCCGAGACGGGCGGGCCGATCACGCGTTGCACGATCACGAACTCTTCCTCGTCGCTCGGGTAGTCGACCATCACCTTCATCATGAAGCGGTCGACCTGCGCCTCGGGCAGCGGGTAGGTGCCCTCGGTCTCGATGGGGTTCTGCGTGGCCATCACGAGAAAGGGGCGCGGCACCTTGTGCGTTTCGCCGGCGATGGTGACCTGGCGCTCCTGCATCACCTCGAGCAGCGCGCTTTGCACCTTGGCCGGCGCACGGTTGATTTCGTCGGCCAGGAGCAGGTTGGCGAACACCGGGCCCAGCGAGGTGCTGAACTCGCCCGTCTTCTGGTTGTAGATGCGCGTGCCCACGAGATCGGCCGGCACCAGGTCGGGCGTGAACTGGATGCGCTTGAACTGGCCGCGCACGGTGTCGGCCAGCGTCTTGATGGTGAGCGTCTTGGCCAGCCCCGGCACGCCTTCGACCAGCAGGTGGCCGCCTGCGAGCATCGCGACCATCACGCGCTCGAGAAAGCGGTCCTGGCCCACGACCACGCGCTTCACCTCGTAGAGGATCTGCTCCATCAGCTCGGCGGTGGCGGGGGCTGTTGCAAAGGTCGACGAGGTCGGGTTTTCTGTGCTCATGCGAAGGGCTTTCGAAGAAATCAGAAAGGCGGCGAGCCGGCCGCCGAAGCGGCGTTCTCGATCGGCACCGCGAAGCCGATGCCGATGAAGGTGCGCTGCTGCGTCGGGTTGAGGATGGCGGTGACGATGCCCAGCACCTCGCCGTCCATGTTGATGAGCGGGCCGCCCGAATTGCCGGGGTTGGCGGCGGCGTCGAACTGGATCAGGTTACCCAGCTCCTGCTTGCCCTCGGGCGAACGGAAGGAGCGCTTCAGTCCCGACACCACGCCGGCCGACACCGAGGGCCCGATGCCGAACGGAAAGCCCACGGCCGCCACCTGGTCGCCGGAGCGCAGGTCGGCGGTGGAGCGCATCACGGCGGGGATCAGGTCGTCGGGAATCTTCTGGGCCTGGAGCACGGCCAGGTCGTTCTCGGGCTGCACGCCGGTGATGACGGCCACCGCTTCGAGCCCGTCGGCGAAAGTGACCTTGATCTTCTCGGCGCCGGCGACCACGTGCAGGTTGGTGAGGATCACGCCCTTGTCGACGATCACCACGCCCGTGCCCACGCCGCGTTCGACCTCGCCCGGCGTGCCGCCGTCGGCGGGTGCCTCGGGCGGCTTGCCCTTGGCCATGTTGCGCCCGCGCTTCTGGGTCTTGGCTTCGGGCGTGGCCTTCTCGGGGCCGTAGCCGACCACGCGCACGACGGAGGGCCGCACGATGTCGGCGGCCTTGGCCGCGGGCGAGGGCAGGGTGGCGGTCTGCAGCGTGCGCAGCACCGCGGCGTCGATGTCTTTCTGCGTGAGCGCCTTGGCGCCTGGGCGCGGTGCCCAGAAGGCGCCGCCGGCGGCGATGGCGATGCAGCTGACGGTGAGCAGGGCGAAGGCGCGGCGCCCGGGCTGCCAGCGTGCGCGAGGGGGTGGGGCTTGCACGGCGTCGGCCTCGGCCACAGCCGCGGCATCCGCCAGCGACCCGGCCGCCGGTGCTGCGGCCGGCGGCAGCGTGCGGGGCGAGCGGCTGTAGAAAGCGGGCCTGCGCATCGGAGCACCTCCGGCAAAAAAGGACGCGTGAAGGAGTTCACAGTAGCACGCTTTCCGCGCCTGTGCATCCCTTCGGGCATCATCGCGCGATGGCTGCGTTTGTCGATACCCACTGTCACCTCGATGCGCCCGAATTCGGTGCCGAGATGCCCGTCATCCGCGCCCGCGCGGCGGCGCAGGGCGTGGTGCTGTGCGTCATTCCGGCCGTGGCGGCCTTCAACTTCGCCACCGTGCGCGCGCTGGCGCACGCGCAGGGCGACGCCTACGCGCTGGGCATCCACCCGCTGTGCACGGGGCAGGCGAGCGATGCGGACCTGCAGACGCTCGACGACGAGCTGCACGCGCGGCGCGACGACCCGCGCCTGGTGGCGGTCGGCGAGATCGGGCTCGACTACTTCGTCGAAGGCCTGGACGCCGATAGACAGGAACGCTTCTTTCACACTCAGTTGCAACTGGCGCGCAAGCACGGGCTGCCCGTGCTCATCCATGTGCGGCGCTCGGTCGACAAGGTGCTCAAGCATCTGCGCCAGACCGCGGGCGGACGGCCCTGGCAGGGCATCGCCCACGCGTTCAACGGCAGCGAGCAGCAGGCGCAGGCCTGCATCGAGATCGGCCTGAAGCTGGGCTTCGGCGGCGCCGTGACCTTCGAGCGTGCGCTGCAACTGCGCCGCCTCGCGGCCACCCTGCCGATGGACGCATTGGTGATGGAAACCGACGCGCCCGACATCCAGCCGCACTGGCTGTACCGCACGCAGGCGCAACGCGACGCGGGCCAGGCGCAGGGCCGCAACGAGCCCGGCGAGCTGCCGCGCATCGCCGAAGTGGTCGCGCAGCTGCGGGGCATCGACATCGCGTCGCTGGCCGAAAACACCACGCGCAATGCGGTGGCAGCCCTGCCGAAGCTCCAAAGTCTGCTGAACGTGTCGGAGGGGCGTCCGCCCAGCGCGTAGGCCAAGTTCCCGAGTTGCGCCAGCGCAGGTCGTTGGGCCCTTTTTGCTGTCATCCTTGAAGTTCGAAGTGACGTTGGTTGTCCAGTGGCACTGTCGTCACTCCGCACTTCACTCAAAAAAGGAGTCTTTCATGACCACATCTTTTGTTCGTACCCTGCCCGTCGCGCTCGCACTGGCGCTGGCCTCCATCGGTGTGTCGGCCATCGCGCAGACCACCGCGGCCGAGCCCACGACCACCGAGAAGGTGAAGGAAGCCGGCAAGGACGCTGTCGATGCGACCGCACGCGGCACCGAAAAGGCCTGGGACGCCACCAAGAGCACGACCAAGAAGGCCGTGAACGCCACCGAAAGCGGCGCCGAGAAGGCCTGGGATGCCACCAAGAGCGGCACCAAGAAGGCAGCCAACGCCACTGAGCGCGGCACCAAGAAGGCCTGGAACGCGACCAAGAACACCACAAAGAAGGCCACCACCGCCACCAAGAAGGCCGCCGTGAAGACCGGCGACGCCGTGGAAACGGCCGGCCACAAGACGGCCGACGGCATGCGCAGCGCCGGCAAGGCGATCGGCGAGAAGGTGCCGGGCACGGCCGAGAACGAAGCGGCCAAGAAGCCGTAACTTCCATGCGCCGGGCTTCGGTCCGTGCTTGACGAAAGAACCCGCTTCGGCGGGTTTTTTCATGGGCGTTCAGGCACGCCGTGCGGCAATGCCAAGATACCGCCCATGAAATCGACCGCCGTCCCGTCCCCGACCGTTGCCGACAGCGCCGGCGCGGTGCTGACCGGCCTTGCGCCCATCGTCTCGCCGAACACACGTGTGCTCATCCTCGGCAGCTTTCCGGGCGTCAAGTCGCTCGAGCGGCAGCAGTACTATGCGCATCCCCAAAATCAGTTCTGGAAGATCTTGCAAGCCCTCTGGCCCGACCCCCTGCTTCCGACGGGCGCAGACAGCTACCGCGCGCGCTGCGACTGGCTGCTCGATCGCGGCCTCGGCGTGTGGGACGTGTACGGCGCCTGCGAGCGCGAGGGCAGCCTCGACACGGCGATCCGCTCGCCGGTCGTGAACGACATCGCCGGCCTGCAACTGCCGAAGCTCGCCGCCATCGCCCACAACGGCGGCGAGAGCTTCAAGCACGCACGCCACACGCGCACCCTCGGGGTGCCGGTGTATTCGCTGCCATCCACCAGCCCCGCCAATGCGTCATGGTCCTTCGAGCGCAAGCTCGCGGCCTGGCGCGAGGTCTTCGTTGCCCACCACCTTCTCTGATGGCTTCTTCCGCTTCTTCCAAGAAAACGCTCGTCCTGCCCGAAGTCAATTTTTCCGACTGGGGCGACATCCGCTACCTGCACCTGGGCACCGAATGGGTCCAGGGCTCGATGAAGCTCGACGCGCCGTTCGAGATCGAGCTCGAGTACGTGCAGCGCATGATGGCCTGGCTGCTGTTCGTCGACAGCAAGGGCGTGGGCAACCGCCACGCGATGCAGCTGGGCCTGGGTGCGGCCACGCTCACCAAGTTCAGCCGCAAGACGCTGCGCATGCGCACCACCGCGGTCGAGCTGAACCCGCAGGTGGTGTCGGCCTGCCGTGGCTGGTTCAAGCTGCCGGCCGACGACCTGAAGCTGCGCGTGGTGATCGCCGACGCGGCCGAGGAAATCCGCAAGCCCGAATGGCAGGGCAGGGTCGACGCGCTGCAGGTCGACCTCTACGACCACGAGGCCGCCGCGCCGGTGCTCGACAGCGAAGCCTTCTATGCCGACTGCCGCGCGCTGCTCACCGAAGACGGCTGCATGACGGTCAACCTGTTCGGCCGCTCGTCGAGCTACGAGCGCAGCCTCGAGAAAATCGCCGCCGCTTTCGGCGCCGACGCCGTCTGGGCCTTCAAGCCGACGCGCGAAGGCAACACGGTGGTGCTGGCCCAGCGCACGGCGTCGCGCCCGAAGCGCGAGGTGCTTGCCGAGCGCGCCCAAACCATCCAGACTCGCTGGGGCCTGCCCGCGCCGAAATGGCTGCGGGTGTTCAAGCCGATGACGCTTTCCCTCACCACCTGATTCCCGGTTCATGAGCGCTGTACCCGCCGCCGCTTCCGCTGCTGCCCGCCACGAAGGTCCGCTCGACCTGCGTCGCCTGATCGAATGGCTCGCCACCGACGGCGTGATCTCGCCGATGGAGGCCAAGCGAACCATCGCGCGCTGCGCCCAGGCCGAGAGCCGGCAGGCGCCGCTGGTGCGTCTGGCCAATGTCGCCATGACGCGCGAGGCCGACGGCAAGCCGCTCGACCTCGAAGCCCTCACGCAGTGGCTTGCCGGCCGCGCCGGCCTGGCCTACCTGCGCATCGATCCGCTCAAGGTCGATGTGGGCAAGGTGGCCGACACCATGAGCGCCGGCTACGCCGAGCGCCACAAGGTGCTGCCGGTGCAGGTGCTGCCGAACGAGGTGGTGGTGGCCACGGCCGAACCGTTCCTCATCGACTGGATCGCCGAGGTCGAGCGCCAGTCCAAGCGCACCGTGCGCCGCGTGGTGGCCAACCCGTCGGACATCCAGCGCTACACGGCCGAATTCTTCGCGTTGGCCAAGTCGGTGCGCGCCGCGCAGAAGGCCGGCGGCAACACCGGCGGCGCGAGCTTCGAGCAGCTGGTCGAACTGGGCAAGAGCACCAAGCAGCTCGACGCGAATGACCAGAGCGTGGTGCAGGTGGTCGACTGGCTGTGGCAGTACGCCTTCGACCAGCGCGCCAGCGACATCCACCTGGAGCCGCGCCGCGAGCAGGGCGTGATCCGCTTTCGCATCGACGGCATCCTGCACCCGGCCTACCAGATGCCCATGGGCGTGATGAACGCGATGGTCGCGCGCATCAAGCTGCTGGGCCGCATGGACGTGGTCGAAAAGCGCCGCCCGCTCGACGGCCGCATCAAGACCCGCAACATGCGCGGCGACGAAATCGAAATGCGTTTGTCGACCTTGCCGACCGCCTTCGGCGAGAAGATGGTGATGCGCATCTTCGACCCCGACACAGCGGTGAAAGACCTCGACGCGCTGGGCTTCGCGCAGCACGACGCGCAGCGCTGGGAGCAGCTGGTCACGCGGCCCAACGGCATCATCCTGGTGACCGGGCCCACGGGCTCTGGCAAGACCACCACGCTGTATTCCACGCTCAAGCGCGTGGCGACCGAAGAGGTCAACGTGAGCACGGTGGAAGACCCGATCGAAATGATCGAGCCTTCGTTCAACCAGACGCAGGTGCAGCCGCAGCTCGACTTCGGTTTCACCGAGGGCCTGCGCGCGCTCATGCGGCAGGACCCGGACATCATCATGGTCGGCGAAATCCGCGACCTCGCCACCGCCGAGATGGCGGTGCAGGCCGCGCTCACCGGCCACCTCGTGTTCAGCACGCTGCACACCAACGACGCGCCCAGCGCCATCACGCGGATGATGGAACTGGGCGTGCCCTCGTACCTCATCACAGCCGTGATGCTGGGCGTGCTCGCGCAGCGCCTCGTGCGCACGCTGTGCCCGCATTGCAAGCAGCCCGACGACGCGGTCACGCGCGAGAGCCTCGAGGCCATCGTCAAGCCGTGGCAGATCACCGGCCCCGTGCGCGCCTACAAGCCGGTGGGCTGCGTCGATTGCCGCATGACCGGCTACATGGGCCGCATGGGCCTGTACGAGCTGCTGAGCGTGACCGAGCCGTTCAAGGACCAGGTCACCAAGGAGCCCAACCTCACGGGCCTGCGACGCCAGGCCGTGATCGACGGCATGCGGCCGCTGCGCCTGGCCGGCGCGCTGCGCGTGGCCGAGGGCGTGACGACCATCGAGGAAGTGCTCAGCGCAACGCCTCCTCTGGAATAGGTCCTCCCCCAGGCTTCGCGCACTTCGTGTCGCTACGCCAACCCCCTCGCCGGGGGCAACACCAGCGGCCCGGCAAAGCCGGTTCCGCGGTGTTTCTTGAAGGGATCCCATGAGTCATTTCGGGTTATCCCTAGTCCTTCGGTTAGTGGAATCCACATCGGCCTGACCGGAGGCTGACTCGACAATCCCGCATCGAAATTGTTCGAGGAGACTGTTCGTGAAAATCAAAAGTCAGAAAGACTTTTTCTCGGGACTGATGTTCACCGTCGTGGGCGTGGCGTTCGCATGGGGCGCCACCACCTACAGCGTGGGCAGCGGCGCCCGCATGGGTCCGGGTTACTTCCCGCTCATGCTGGGCATCCTGATGGCGCTGATCGGCCTGGGCATCATGTTCAGCGGGCTCACCGTTGAAACGACCGATGGCGAAAAAATCGGCAAGTGGGCCTGGAAGCAAGTGGTGTTCATCCTGGGCGCCAACCTCGCCTTCGGCGTGCTGCTCGGCGGCCTGCCGAGCATCGGCGTGCCGGCCATGGGCATGATCATCGCGATCTACGCGCTCGTGATCATCGCCAGCCTCGCGGGCCACGAGTTCAAGCTGCCCACCGTGCTGATCCTGGCCACCGTTCTGGCCATCGGCAGCTACGTTGCATTCATCTGGGCGCTGAAGCTGCAGATCCAGGTCTGGCCGACCTTCATCGGTTGAGAGAAGAAAGCTGCTCACATGGAACTGTTTGAACACCTCTCAATGGGTTTTGGCGTTGCCTTTACCTTCACGAACCTGCTGTACTGCCTGGTCGGCTGCATTCTGGGCACGCTGATCGGCGTGCTCCCGGGCATCGGCCCGGTCGCGACGATTGCGATGCTGCTGCCCGCCACGTACGCGCTGCCGCCCGTGTCGGCGCTGATCATGCTGGCCGGCATCTACTACGGCGCACAGTACGGCGGTTCGACCACCGCGATTCTGGTGAACCTGCCGGGCGAATCGTCGTCGGTGGTGACCGTGATCGACGGCTACCAGATGGCGCGCAAGGGCCGTGCAGGTCCGGCGCTCGCTGCGGCCGGTCTGGGCTCGTTCTTCGCAGGTTGCGTCGGCACGCTCATTCTTGCCGCCTTCGCGCCGCCGCTGACCGAGCTGGCCTTCAAGTTCGGCCCCGCCGAGTACTTCTCGCTGATGATCCTGGGCCTGATCGGCGCCGTGGTGCTGGCATCGGGTTCGCTGCTCAAGGCGATCGCGATGATCGTGCTGGGCCTGCTGATGGGCCTGGTCGGTACCGACGTGAACTCGGGTGTCGCACGCTACAGCTTCGACATCCCTGAACTCACCGACGGCATCGGCTTCGTGGCCATCGCCATGGGCGTGTTCGGCTACGGCGAAATCATTGCCAACCTCTCGCGTCCGGACGACGAGCGTGAAGTGTTCACCGCCAAGGTCTCGGGCCTGTTCCCGACCAAGGAAGACTTCAAGCGCATGGTGCCTGCCGTGCTGCGCGGCACGGCGCTGGGCTCGGCCCTGGGCATCCTGCCCGGCGGCGGTGCACTGCTGGCGGCTTTCGCGGCCTACACGATCGAGAAGAAGACCAAGCTGAAGCCGGGCGAAGTGCCCTTCGGCAAGGGCAACATCCGCGGCGTGGCGGCTCCCGAGTCGGCCAACAACGCCGGCGCGCAGACCTCCTTCATTCCGCTGCTGACGCTGGGCATTCCGCCCAACGCCGTGATGGCGCTGATGGTGGGCGCGATGACCATCCACAACATCCAGCCCGGCCCGCAGGTGATGACCAGCAACCCCGAGCTGTTCTGGGGCCTGATCGCCTCGATGTGGCTGGGCAATGCGATGCTGATCGTGCTGAACCTGCCGCTGATCGGCATGTGGATCAAGCTGCTGTCGGTGCCCTACAAGTTCCTGTTCCCGGCGATCGTGCTGTTCTGCGCGATCGGCGTGTACTCGACCAACAACAACACCTTCGACATCTGGATGGTGGGCATCTTCGGTCTGGTGGGCTACACCTTCTTCAAGCTGGGTTGCGAGCCTGCGCCGCTGCTGCTGGGCTTCATCCTGGGCCCGATGATGGAAGAGAACCTGCGCCGTTCGCTGCTGCTGTCGCGCGGCGACTGGAGCGTGTTCGTCACGCGTCCGATCTCGGCCAGCCTGCTGGCGGCCGCGGCCCTGCTGCTCATCATCGTGCTGCTGCCGGCCGTGAAATCGAAGCGCGAAGAGGCCTTCGTCGAAGACTGATCGACGGGCTTTCTCTGAACGCACAAACGGCGCCCTCGGGCGCCGTTTTTCGTTGGGGGATGCCGTTGTCCCTATCTGCCCAGCGCGCTGAGCACCGCCACGGTCATCGCGTGCACGCCGGTCTTGATCGACGGCTCGGGCACCGGCGCGAAGAAGGGCGAATGGTTGCGGGCCAGCGGCTTGCCGCCGGGTTGGGCGGAGGCCGCGATGTCCCGCGCATCGAGCACGCCGATCGTGAAGTACATCGACGGCACGCCGGCGTTGATGAAGGCCGAGAAGTCTTCGCTGCCCGTCGATGGCACCGTGGATTGAACGACCTGCGCCGGGCCCAGCGCCTGCTGGAGCGCGGCGGCCGCGCGGGTCACGACCGCTTCGTCGTTGACCAGCGCTTCTCCGCCCGGCACCAGCTTGACCACGGGGTCGGGCGCGCCGCTCGTTGCCGCTGCCGCCATGGCCATGCGGCGCACGCCGGCCAGCAGCTGCTCGCGCACCTGCGGCTTGTACGAGCGGATGGTGCCGCGCAGCGTGACCGTGTCGGGAATGATGTTGCCGGCGGTGCCGCCCTGGATGGCGCCGATCGTCACGACACCGAATTCGGCCGGGTCTTTCTCGCGGCTCACCACGGCCTGCACGTCGGTGACGAAGCGCGCGGCGATCACGATCGGGTCGATGGTGGTGTGCGGCCGCGAGCCGTGGCCGCCGCGTCCCTTGAAGACGATTTCCAGCGCGTCGGAGTTGGAACTGCTGATGCCGATGCCGTAGCCGATGGCGCCATGCGGCGTGGGCGCCGTGTGCAGCGCGAACGCGGCGTCGGGCTTGGGAAAGCGCGTGAACAGGCCGTCCGCGAGCATCGCCTTGGCGCCCGAAACGGTTTCTTCGGCGGGCTGGCCGATGAACATCAGCGTGCCTTTCCATTGGTCCTTGAGCGCGACCAGCGTGCGCGCGGTGCCGAGCCAGCTGGCCATGTGGATGTCGTGGCCGCAGCTGTGGGCCACGAAGCTGTCGCGACCGCCCCACTCGGTGCGGGCCTGGCTGGCGTAGGGCAGGCCGGTCTTTTCTTCCATCGGCAGGCCGTCCATGTCGGTGCGCACCATCACGACCGGCCCGGGGCCGTTGCGGTACAGCGCCACGACGCCGGTGCCGCCGACCTTCTCGGTCACCTCGAAGCCGATGGCGCGCATCTCGGCGGCGAGCAGGGCGGCGGTGCGCGTTTCCTTGAACGCGAGCTCGGGGTGGGCGTGCAAATCCTTGTAGAGGGCGTCGAGCCGGGGGTACATCGCATCGACGAGCGGCGGGATCGCCGACGCCTGTGGTGACGCGGCGGGCTGGGCCTGCGCGCCCGCGCCGAAGGCGAGGAGGGCGGCCACGGCCAGGGAACGAAGGGCAAAGGTGGGGGTGTGGATCAACATGGAATGAAGGCAGGGGCGCATGAAGATGAAGATCAGAAGATGTGGCGGATGCCGAAGTCGTAGCCCGTGGCGCTGCGCGGGCGCCAGCCACTGGCGGCCAGGTAGCCCGGATAGGGCGCGTCGCTGGCGCTCGTCACGGCGCCGATCGCCTTGTCGTTCTGGCCGTCCCGGATGCGAACGCGCGCGAACGTGGCGTACAGCGCCGTGCGGCGGGACAGGTGGTGCACGTAGCCCAGCGCCCATTGGCTGGCGCTGGCGCCCTGTGCGGTGTCTCCCGGCAGGCCGGTGGCGCCGGGCTTGTAGCTGACGCGACCGAACGACGCGCGGACGAGTCCCGGGCCCACGGGCACCGTGGCACCCACCAGGTAGCCGTTGTATTTGTCGGTGCGATCCTGCATCCAGGGCTGTGCCTGCGCGCGCCGGTGCCGCAGTTGCGACAGTTCGCCCAGCAGCTTGACGGGGCCGAAGTCGTAGGTGGCGCTCAGGCTGAGGGTCTTCAGCCGGTCCTCGCCGCCGGCGTCGACGGGCGGCCGGGCCGCGGCGCCCGAGGGCAGGCGGTCCTTGTTGTCTTCACCGAACGCCAGCGCCACGTTGAGCGGTCCCTTGGCATAGCCGAAGCGCCCGCCCAGGTAGCGCCCGCGCGCGTTCGTCGGCGTCACGTCCGGGCTGTAGCGGGTGTTCTCGGGCAAGGCGTACTGGAGCTGCCCGTGGAAGCCGCCGAGGTCCGGCGGCAGGAAGTAGCCGATGCTGTTGCTGGCGCGCGCGTAGTTGTCGCCGGCCGCCACGCCGGCCGCCACGCCGGCCGGTGCGCCGCCCAGGAGCGTGGACGAGGCGCTGTTGACGCGCGCGATCACCGACAGGCCCGCGCCCTGCACGGCGAAGGGGTCGGCCAGCGAGTCGTTGCGAAAGATCGGCGTGTAGTCGCGGCCCAGCCGCAGCTCGCCGAAGCCGCCCGACAGGCTCAGCGTCGAACGCTTGGCGAACGAGGCCAGGCCTGTCTTGCCGTCGTCGTTGCTGATGTTCGACTCCAGCCAGAAGCTCGCCGCCAGGCCGCCGCCCAGGTCTTCCGTGCCCCGAAAACCCAGGCTGCTGCCGCGGTAGCCGCCGCGCGACAGCGTGGTCTGGCTTTGCGTCACCCGCGGCACGGCCGCGGCGAGCACGGCGGCGGCAGGGCGCCGTGGATCGAACGCCGGGCGGTACTCGCTGACGGTCTCGAAATGGCTGACGCCCGCATCCATGACGCCGAACAGCGTCACCGAGGACTGCGCCGAGGCCGCGCCGGCCAGCGCCAGCAGGGCCAGGCCGAGCGGGTGCCGCTTCATGCGAAGAACGCGCGAACTGAAGCAGAGGGCGCCGGCATCGGCGCCCTCGAGGGAGGGAAAGTTCAAGGGGGAGGTCTCCTGTGCGCCACTTCTGTGTCGAGTGGACTGGCGCGACTATCGGACGGCAGGGCGCCCGGGAGGAAATACCGTTTGCTGATGCGACCCCATCGCTATTTCTGATGGTCGGGCGCAAGGCCGCGCGCCGCGTGATGGCCGTGGCAACATTGATGCGCAGGATTCATATATCTATCCGATAAATCCATTTCCCTTTTCAATGCCCCGCGTGTCCAATCCTGCGGCCACGTCGGACAAGGCGCGCTCCCGACACACCACCTCGGACACAATGAATTCCATGAAACGAACCACCCGCGCCGCGCTTGCCGCGGCTGCGCTGGTGCTGGCCGCGGTGCCCGCACTGGCCCAGAACTACCCGAACCGGCCCATCCGCCTGATCGTGCCGTTCCCGGCGGCCGGCGCCACCGACCTCTTTGCCCGCACGCTGGGCCAGAAGATGGGCGAGAAGCTCGGCGCCACGCTGGTGGTCGACAACAAGCCCGGCGCCGGCGGTGCGATTGGTTCCGACCTCGCGGCCAAGGCGCCGCCCGACGGCTACACGCTGCTGCTCGCGACCACGAGCACGCACGCCATCGGTCCGGCCATCACGCCGAAGCTGCCCTACGACACGGTGCGCGACTTCACGCCCATCGCCCACGTGGGCGATGCGCCGAGCATCATGCTGGTGCCGGTCAACACGCCCGCCAGGACGGTGCGCGAATGGATCGACAACGCGAAGAAGAACCCCGGCAAGCTCAACTACGCATCGAGCGGCAACGGCACCATCGTGCAGCTCACGGCGGAGCTGTTCAAGGCGCAGGCCGGCGTGTTCGTCACGCACATTCCCTACCGCGGCACGGCGCTGGCGGTGCCCGACCTCATCAGCGGCAAGGTCGACGTGCTGTTCGACTCGCTGCCCACCGGCATGCCGCACGTGCGCGACGGCCGCCTGCGCGCGCTGGGCGTGACCTCGCTCAAGCGCAGCCCGCTCGCGCCCGAGCTGCCGCCCATCGCCGACACGCTGCCCGGCTTCGAGTCGACCACCTGGTTCGGCTTCTACGGTCCGAAGGGCCTGCCGGCCGACATCGTGGCGCGCGTGAACAAGGCCGCCAACGAGGCGCTGGCCGATCCGGAGCTGAAGGACAAGCTCGCCCGCCTGGGCATCGAGCCGGCGAACGCGGGCACGCCCGAGCAGTTCGCAAAGATGGTGGCAACCGACGCCGCCAAGTGGAAAAAGATCGTCGTCGATCGCAAGATCACCAACGACTAACGAGAGCACGCCGACATGAACTTCGACTTCAACAATCCCTACCTCTCGACCCGCCTCCCGGTCTTCGCGCGCAACGTGGTCGCGACCTCGCACCCGCTGGCCGCGCAGGCCGGCCTGCGCATCCTGCAGCGGGGCGGCAACGCGGTCGATGCAGCCATTGCCACGGCCGCCGTGATGACGCTGGTCGAGCCGGTGAGCAACGGCCTGGGCAGCGACGCCTTCTGCATCCTGTGGGACGGCAAGGAACTGCACGGCCTCAACGCCTCGGGCCCCGCGCCGAAGGCCTGGACGCCGGAGTACTTCAAGGCCAAGTACGGCGCCGACGCCGCCACGCCGCCGATGCGCGGCATCGACTCGGTCACGGTGCCGGGCGCGGTGCGCGGCTGGGTCGCGATGAGCGAGCGTTTCGGCAAGCTGCCGTTCGCCGACCTGATGGCGCCCGCCATCGACATCGCCGAGCGCGGCTACCTCGTGCCGCCGGTGGTGCAGGGCAAGTGGGCGGCGGCCACGCCGATCCTGCAGTCGCAGCCCGGCTTCGCGCAGGCCTTCCTGCCCTGGGGCCGCGCGCCCGAGGTCGGCGAGCTGTTCCGCTTCACCGCGGCGGCCCGCGCGCTCAAGGCCATCGCCCGCACCAAGGGCGAGGCCTACTACAACGGCGAGATCGCCGAGGCCATCGCCAAGTTCTCGAAGGAGCAGGGCGGCGCGCTCACCGTGGCCGACATGGCGGCCTACCAGCCCGAGTGGGTCAAGCCCATCTCGCGCGACTACCGCGGCCACACGCTGCACGAGATCCCGCCGAACGGCCAGGGCATCGCGGCGCTGATCGCGCTGGGCATCCTCGAGAAATTCGACATCGCTTCGCTGCCGGTCGACTCGGTGCAGTCGCAGCACCTGCAGATCGAGGCCATGAAGCTGGCCTTCGCCGACGTGTACCGCTACGTGTCGGAGCCATCGTCGATGACGGTGACCCCCGCGCAAATGCTCGATGACGCCTACCTGGCTTCGCGTGCGAGACTCATCGACGTGAACAAGGCGCAGGACTTCAAGGCCGGCAACCCCGTCAAGGGCGGCACCATCTACCTCACCGCGGCGGACGAGAGCGGCATGATGGTGAGCTTCATCCAGAGCAACTACATGGGCTTCGGCTCGGGCTGCGTCGAGCCGGAATTCGGCATCAGCCTGCAGAACCGCGGCCACGGCTTCAGCCTCAAGGCCGAGAGCCCGAACGTGGTGGCACCGGGCAAGCGCCCGTTCCACACCATCATCCCGGCCTTCCTCACCAAGGACGGCCAGCCGGTGATGAGCTTCGGCGTGATGGGCGGCAACATGCAGCCGCAGGGCCACATGCAGACGCTGGTGCGCATGCTCGACTACGGCCAGAACCCGCAGGCCGCGTGCGATGCACCGCGCTGGCGCTTCAACGCGGGGCTCGAGATCAACGTCGAGGCCGCGATGAATGCCAACACGCTGCAAGGCCTGCGCGACCTGGGCCACCACCTCGAGGTGATCAACGACTCCTACCAGGACTTCGGCGCCGGCCAGTTCATCTGGCGCGCGGGCGAGCCTTCGGTCGAAGGCTACGTGGCCGCGAGCGACCCGCGCCGCGACGGCCTCGCTGCAGGCTACTGAGGATCAAGGGATGATCGGGGGATGAGCAAGACAGCCGCATCGGTCGGCATTCCCCCGCACGGACACGAGGCCGCCCGCAAGGGCTACGCCACCGGCCTCGTCCTGGCCACGCTGGGCGCCATCGCGTTCAGCGGCAAGGCCATCATCGTCAAGCTGGCGTACCGCTACGGCGTCGACGCCATCACGCTCATCATGCTGCGCATGCTCTTTGCGCTGCCGCTGTTCGCGCTGATGGCGTGGTGGGCCGGGCGCGGCAAGCCCGCGCTCACCACGCGCGACTGGCTCGGCATCCTCGGGCTCGGCTTCTCGGGCTACTACCTCGCGAGCTTTCTCGACTTTGCCGGGTTGGCCTACATCTCGGCCAGCTTCGAGCGGCTGATTCTTTACCTCAACCCCACGCTGGTGCTGTTCTTCGGCTGGCTGCTGTACCGGCGCCGCCCGACGCGCCCGCAGGTGTTCGGCATGGTCGTGAGCTACGCCGGCGTGCTGCTGGTGTTCGGCCACGAGCTGTGGACCGGCGGCGACGGCAAGGGCGGCGGCGCGGCCGCGTGGGGTGCGTTCCTCGTGTTCCTGAGCGCGGTGAGCTATGCGGGCTACCTCGTGTACAGCGGCGAGTTCGTCAAGCGGCTCGGGTCGCTGCGGCTCGTGGGGCTGGCGACCACCGTGGCCTGCGTGCTGTGCATTCTTCAGTTCGTGCTCACGCGGCCGATGAGCGCGGCGATGGCGGTGGCGCCCGAGGTGATCTGGCTGTCGGTGCTCAACGCCACGCTGTGCACGGCGGTGCCTGTCCTCATGGTGATGATGGCCATCGAGCGCATCGGCCCCGCCATTGCGGCACAAACCGGCATGATCGGGCCCCTGTCGACCATCCTCATGGGGGTGGTCATACTGGGTGAGCCGTTCACCGCGTGGATCGCGGCCGGCACGGTGCTCGTCATCGCGGGCATCTTCGTTTTCACACGCAAGGGGCGTTAGTCCCTGCAGCATCGATCGATCGATCGACTGGAGCAAACACATGGATCTGGGCATTGCAGGCAGGACCGCACTCGTGTGCGGCGCGAGCAAGGGGTTGGGCTACGGCTGCGCCGAGGCGCTGGTGCGCGAGGGCGTCAACGTGGTGATCGTGGCGCGCGGCGCCGAGGCGCTCGACGCCGCGGCCAAGCAGCTGGTGGCAGCGGCCGGCCCGTCGGGTCCGTTCGTCAAGCAGGTGGCGG
Source organism: Variovorax sp. GW823-FHT04F07 (assembly GCF_058795995.1). Classification (NCBI taxonomy): domain Bacteria; kingdom Pseudomonadati; phylum Pseudomonadota; class Betaproteobacteria; order Burkholderiales; family Comamonadaceae; genus Variovorax; species Variovorax sp. GW823-FHT04F07. The sequence goes on along the minus strand of NZ_JBXAIG010000002.1, from coordinate 1,097,314 downwards.
CCGACATCACCACCGAAGCCGGCCGCGCGGCCGTGTTCGCGCTGGGCCACGACTTCGACATCGTTGTCACCAACGCCGGCGGCCCGCCGCCCGGCGACTTCCGCAACTGGGACCGCGAGGCGTGGATCAAGGCGGTCGACGCCAACATGCTCACGCCCATCGAGCTCATCAAGGCCACGGTGGACGGCATGGCCAAGCGCGGCTTCGGTCGCATCGTCAACATCACGTCGAGCTCGGTGAAGTCGCCGATCGACATCCTGGGCCTGTCGAACGGCGCGCGCAGCGGCCTCACGGGCTTCGTGGCCGGCGTGGCGCGCACGTCGGTGGCGGCGCAGGGCGTGACCATCAACAACCTGCTGCCGGGCTCCTTCGAGACCGACCGCCTCAAGGGCACGATGGCCGGCGCGGCGCAGAAGTCGGGCCAGGACTTCGACACCGTGTGGGAAGCGCGCAAGAAGAACATTCCGGCCAAGCGCTTCGGCAACCCGGCGGAGTTCGGCGCGATCTGCGCGTTCCTGTGCAGCATGCAGGCCGGCTACATGACGGGGCAGAACGTATTGGCCGACGGCGGCGCGTACCCCGGCACCTACTGATCAGCGCCGCGACGACACCACGATCCCGCCCACGATCAGCACGAAGGCGGCGCCGTGGTACCAGTACGGCGCCTCGCCCAGGAAGGCCGCCGACAGCACGGCCGCGAACAGCGGCGTGAGGTTCATGAAGATGCTCGCCGCCTGCGGCCCCGCGCGTTGCACGCCGGTGCCCCAGCAGCGGTAGGCCAGCACGGCGGGGCCGATGCCGATGAACAGCATCGCCGCAATGAGCGGCCAGCCCAGGTCGAGGTGGGCGGGCGTGAACGTCCACTCGCCGGCGGCCAGCGCGCCCGACCATGCGACACCGAACACCAGTTGTGCCATGAGGAAGGCGGCCCAGTCGCCGCGCACGTTGGCAGGCTCGTGCGTGCGCGCCAGCAGCCAGCTGTAGAAGGCCCAGGCGATGGTGCCCGCGATCATGTACAGGTCGCCCGGCACCAGCCGCAGCGCCAGCAGCTGCTGCCACTCGCCGCGGCTCAGGACCAGCAGCACGCCCAGCATCGACAGCAGCGCGCCGCCCAGCGCGCGCCGGCTGACGCGCGCGCCGAAGCACAGCGTGCCCACGGCCAGCATCCACAGCGGCAGGCTGGAACCCACCAGCGTGACGTTGATCGGCGTGGAGGTCTGCAGCGCCAGGTACTGGAAGGCGTTGTACAGGCCGATGCCCAGCAGGCCCAGCAATGCGTAGCGCTTCCAGTACGCCCACAGCGGGCTGTCGCGGCGCAGCACCCAGGCCGCCAGCGGCAGCAGCAGCACGAACGCGATCACCCAGCGCACGAAGTTCAGCGTCAGCGGCGACACCAGCGCGCGCACCAGCCGGCCGACCACCGCATTGCCGGCCCACAGCAGGGGCGGCACGGTGAGGAGCAGGGCGGTGAGCGGCGTGAGGCGGTGGTGCGATGCGGATGACATGGCCGCCGACTCTACCGGGCCCGCGCAGTGTCCGTGGCCCGTCGAGAAATGGTCAAACGTGGCACGATGCCCGTCCCATTCTTTTTTCCCTGCGTGGAGACAGCAACGATGTTGAGCAAAGCCGTCCGTATCGACCGCCACGGCGGTCCCGAGGAACTGAAGATCGTCGAGGTCGAGGTGGGCGAGCCCGGCCCCGGCGAGATCCGCATCCGCCACAAGGCCGTGGGCCTGAACTTCATCGACACCTACCAGCGCACCGGCCTGTACCCGTTCCAGATGCCGCTGCAGCTGGGCATGGAAGCCTCGGGCATCGTCGAGGCGGTGGGCGAGGGCGTGACGCACCTGAAGGTGGGTGACCGCGCTGCCTACGCGAGCCAGCCGCCCGGCGCGTATTGCGAGCTGCGCGTGATGCCCGCCAAGTGCGTGTGCAAGCTGCCCGACGACATTTCCTTCGAGACCGGCGCGGCCATGATGCTCAAGGGCCTCACGGCCCAGTACCTGCTGAAGAAGACGCTGCCGGCCGAAGGCCTGCAGCCCGGCGACTTCGTGCTGTTCCATGCGGCGGCCGGTGGCGTCGGCCTCATCGCCTGCCAGTGGGCCAAGGCGCTCGGCCTGCAGCTCATCGGCACGGCCGGCAGCGACGCCAAGTGCCAGCTCGCGCTGGCGCACGGCGCGGCGCACGCCATCAACTACAGCACCGAGAACTTCGCGGCGCGCGTGAAGGAGATCACCGGCGGCCAGGGCGTGAAGGTGGTGTACGACTCGGTGGGCAAGGACACCTTCGAAGGCTCCATCGACAGCCTGCGCCCCTTCGGCCTGCTGGCGATCTTCGGCAACGGCTCGGGCCCGGTACCGCCGGTCAACCTCGGCCTGCTGGCATCGAAGGGTTCGCTCTACGTGACGCGCCCGACGCTGTTCACGCACATCGCCACGCGCGAGCGCACGCAGGCCATGGCCGACGACCTGTTCGCGGTGGTGCAAAGCGGCGCGGTGAAGATCCCGATCGACCAGCGCTACGCCCTGGCCGACGTGCAGCAGGCGCACCGCGACCTCGAGGCGCGCAAGACCACGGGCTGCACGATCCTCACGCTCTGAGCCCGGGCGGGTAGTCGGCGGGTGATGTCCTACGCGCGGTGGGGTGTCACACCTTCGACTTGTGGCGGGCGCAATTTGTAGCCTGAATCCGTTCCTGCCCACACGCCGCCATGACCACCGTCCGCGCTTTCATCGTCGAAGACAACCCCGCGCAGCGCGCCAGCCTGGCGGGCACGCTGCGCGAGATGGCGCGCATCGATCCGGTCGGCCAGGCCGAATCGGAGGCCGAGGGCACGCGCTGGCTCACGCGCAACCCGGCGCTGTGGGACCTGGCGATCGTCGACCTGTTCCTGGGCGACGGCACCGGCTTCAGCGTGCTCGAGGCCTGCCGCAACCGTGACCCGAAGCAGAAGATGGTGGTGCTCAGCAACCACGCCACGCCCGAGACGCGCCGCAAGTGCGCGCAGCTCGGCGCCGATGCGGTGTTCGACAAGGCCACCGAGGTCGAGGAGCTGATCGACTTCTGCGTGCGCCAGCGGCAGGAGCGCTTCTTCAGCGCGCCTTCGTCGGCGGGGCCGCGGGCGCCTCACTGAGCGCCGCCGTCTCGCGCACCATGCGCCAGACCCGCTGCGCCAGCGGCGACAGCTCGCGGTTGCGGCGCCGGATCAGCATGATCGCGCGCTGCACGTTCGGCACCAGCGGGCGCACCACCAGCCGCGCCAGCCCTTCGGGCGGCAGCGACAGGCCCGGCATCACGCTGATGCCGATGCCGGCTTCGACCATGCGGAACACGGTGGTCGCATGGCCCAGCTGCTGCTTCACGTCGCAGCGCGCGCCGTGCCGCTCCAGCGCCTGGTCGATGAGGCGCCGGCTGCCCGAGGCGTGATCGAGCAGCACCAGCGGCTGGCCGTCGAGCGCCGACCAGTTCACCGAGGCCTTCTTTTCCGTCAGCCGGTGGCCGGGCAGCGTGACCACCATGAAGGGGTCGTTGAGGATCGACTCGCAGTGCAGGTCGTCGGCCTCGGAGGGTTCGATCACCACGCCGAAGTCGACTTCGCCGCTGCGCACGCTGTCCAGCACGTCCTGCTGGATGCGGTCGAGCAGCAAAAACTGGATGCCCGGCGCCTGCACCGCGCAGGCCGCGATGCAGTCGGGCATGAGGTTGGCCGAGAGCGTGGGGCTGCTGGCCACGCGCACCTTGCCGCCGCGCGCGCTGGCCAGGCCGGCCACGTCCTGCAGGGTCTGGTCGAGTTCGTCGAGCACGCGGTCGAGCCGGGCCGCGAACGAGTGGCCGGCTTCGGTCAGCACCACCTCGCGCGTGGTGCGGTCCAGCAGCTTGAGGCCGAGCTGCGCTTCGAGCTCCGAGATCGACCGGCTCACCGCCGGCTGGCTCAGGCCCACCTGGTCGCCGGCACGGCTGAAGTTGCGGCCCTCGGCCACCGAGCGGAAGACGCGGAGTTGTCGCAGCGTGACGTTCATGCGCTCAAATCATATATCCATCCGATAAATCCATTTCTCTTTTGAATGGCCGGAAGGTCCAATGCAGGGCATGGCACGTTCACGCTTCCTCCCCGACAACTTCACGCTCACGCTCGTCGCGGTCGTCACCCTGGCCAGCCTGCTGCCCGCCAGCGGCCGCGTGGCCCATTTCTTCGAGGGCCTGACCACGGTCGCGATCGGGCTGCTGTTCTTCCTGCACGGCGCCAAGCTGTCGCGCGAGGCGATCCTCGCGGGCATCACGCATTGGCGGCTGCACCTGCTGGTGTTCGCCTGCACCTTCATCCTGTTTCCGGTGCTGGGGCTCGCGCTGCGGCCTGTGCTGGGGCCGCTGGTGACGCCGCAGCTGTACACGGGCGTGCTGTTCCTGTGCGTGCTGCCCGCCACGGTGCAGTCGGCGATTGCTTTCACTGCGATGGCGCGGGGGAACATGCCGGCCGCCATCTGCAGTGCTTCGGCTTCGACGCTGCTGGGCGTGTTCATCACGCCGGTGCTGGTGAGCCTGGTGGTCCTGCCTGAAGGCGGGGCGGTGGCGTCGTCTTCGTCGCTCGACGCGATCGGGCGCATCCTGCTGCAGCTGCTGGTGCCGTTCGTCATCGGCCACCTGTCGCGCCCGTTGATCGGCAAGTGGATCCAGAAGCGCGCCGCGGTGCTGAAGTTCGTGGACCAGGGCTCGATCCTGCTGGTGGTCTACACGGCGTTCAGCGCGGCCGTGATCGAAGGGCTCTGGAAGCAGATTCCCGTGAGCGCGCTGCTGGGGCTGCTGTTGGTGTGCGGCGTGCTGCTGGCGCTGGCGCTGGGCCTGACGACCTTCATGGCGCGGCGCTTCGGCTTCAACATCGAGGACGAGATCACCATCGTCTTCTGCGGCTCCAAGAAGAGCCTGGCGAGCGGGATTCCGATGGCCAAGGTGCTGTTCGCCTCGCACGCCGTCGGCGCGATCGTGCTGCCGCTGATGCTGTTCCACCAGATGCAGTTGATGGTGTGCGCGGTGCTGGCGCAGCGCTACGCGCGGCGCGCGGCGCCAGCCCCGGCGCCTGCGCTTCGCACGGCCGAGTAATCTGCGCGGCCCAGCGCGTTCACGCACCGGCCGGCGCGTGAACGCAAAACAACACCCGCGAGGGGAGGGCTGGCGTCCACCAGATTCCTCCAATTTTGAACAGGACCATCCGGTCAGCGGCTCGATGAAGAGCAGCTGAAAACCCCGGAGAAACCTGAATGAAGAAATCCCTCACGGCACTCGCCGCGCTGGCCGTCACCGGCCTGGCCTCTGCCCAATCGTCGGTCACCCTGTTCGGCGTCGTCGATGCCGGCGTGAGCTACCAGAGCGCCACCTCGCGCAACCCCGTCACGGGCACCACCAGCAAGCAGAGCCAATGGAGCCTGGCCAACTCGGGCTACAACTCCAGCCGCATCGGCTTTCGCGGCACGGAAGACCTGGGCGGGGGGCTCGCCGCCAGCTTCTGGCTCGAGGCGCCGATCAGCAACGACGACGGCGCCACCGGCATCGCCAACTTCAACCGCCGCTCCACCGTCAGCCTGTCGGGCGGCTTCGGCGAAGTGCGGCTGGGCCGCGACTACACGGCCACGTTCTGGAACGACACGGTGTTCGACCCGTTCGGCACCAACGGCTCGGGCTCGAGCGTGATCAACACGGTGAGTGGCAGCACCGCGCTGGGCAACACGAACTACGTGCGCGCCAGCAACATGGTCGGCTACTTCCTGCCGCCCAACCTCGGCGGCTTCTACGGCCAGCTGCAGTACAGCCTGAACGAGAACACGAAGACCAGCGCGACCGACACCACGGCCGCCACCAGCAGCAGTGCCGGGCGCTATGTGGGCGGGCGTTTCGGCTACGCGAACGGGCCGCTGGACATCGCACTGGCGGTGGGCCAGAACGTGGCGGTCGACACCACCACGCTCACGCGCAAGGTGCAGACCATCAACCTCGGCGCGTCGTACGACTTCGGTCCGGTCAAGCTGTTCGGCGAGTTGTCGAACGTGAAAAACAAGTTCGACCTCGCGGCGCTGGGCAACCGCCACGACAGCTACAACGGCTACCTGATCGGCGCGAGCATGCCGGTGGGCGCGGGCCTGATCCGCGCGTCGTACTCGACCGTGCGGTACAACGAAGGCGCGGTCGGCGTCACGGGCGACGATCCGCGCGCGAACAAGCTCGCGATCGGCTACGTGCACAACCTGTCCAAGCGCACTGCGCTGTACGCCACCGTGGCGCGCGTGAGCAACCGCAACGACGCGAGCTACACGGGCAGCCTCACGGCCGCGAGCACCACGGGCTATGGCAGCACGGGCGTGGGCTACACGGGCCTGCCGCGTTCGTCGACGGGCTACGACTTCGGCATTCGCCACGCGTTCTGATTGGCTTCCGTTCGCGTGCGGCGGCGTTGCCGGCGCACGCGAACGGGCCATGCCGTCGAACCAGTCATGCATCGATTCACATGATCCGAACTCATCACCTCGCGGGCGTGCTGGCGGCACTCGGCCTGTCGGGCTGCATCGTGCTGCCGCCCCCTCTTTTCCCGCCCGGGCCACCGCCGGGGTTTCGCGAAGGGCCCCCGCCACGCTGCGAGGCCCCGAGCGGCTGCGCGCGGCCGGCCTTTCCTGAAACGCGCTGAGGACTGTCGACCGTGTACGGCAGTTCACTCGGCCTGGTCATTGCCACGCTCATCGGCCTTGGGCTGGCTGGCGTGCTCGCGCTGATGGGCGCGCTGTTCGTCGCCAACGCCCGCGCGGCCGTGCACGCCCGTGGCCTCGCGCAGCAGGCCCGCACTGAGCTGCACCAGCACCTGGCGGACAGCCGCGTGCAGGATCTGCGGCCATTGCTCGGCACTGAATCTGGCGATGCAACATCGCTGCACCTCGATGTGGACCTGCCCGCGGAAGCGGTGCCGGTCTTCGGCATTCCATCGGAGCTGCGCGAGCTGCTGGCCAAGGTGGCCGCGCATGCCGCGCGCGTGATGGCGGCGGGCGCGACGCTGCAGGTGCGCACGCGCATCGAAGGCACGCAGGCCGTCGTTCACTGGCGCGACCTCGACGCCGACAGCGAACGCCCGCCGCTGGCGCGCTTCTTCGACGCGCTCGACGCCGCCTCGCTGGCCAGCGCGCGCATCTGCGAGCGCATCGCGGGGCGCCACGGCGGGCGCATCTATTCGGCGCCGGACGACGGCGGCGTGCTCGGGCTGACGCTGCGCCTGCCGCTGTACGCGCCAGTGACCGCCGGATCAGTCGACTGAAGTGCGCGTCGGCGCCGACGCGGCCGATACGCCCGAAAGCTCGAGGGCTTCGAGCGCCTCGTACTCCACCGCCAGGAAGTCCACCAGCTTGCGCACCGACGGCAGCAGGCCGCGGCGCGAGGGGAACACCGCGTGCACGATGCCGCTGCGCGGCGCCCATTGCGGCAGCGCGTCGACCAGGCGGCCGGCCTGCAGATCGTCGCGCACCATCATCGTCGGCATCTTGGCCACGCCCACGCCCTGCAGGGCGGCATGCCGCAGCGCGGCCATGTCGTCGGTCACCAGCCGAGGCTGGTGGCGCACCTCGGCGCTGGCGCCATCGGGGCCTTCGAGCGACCAGGTGTGGTGCGGCTGGGCCGGGCCGAGGTCCAGGCTGGGCAGCAGGCCGATGTCGGCCGGGCTGGCCGGCGCCGTCAGGCCTTCGAGCAGGCGCGGGTGGGCCACCAGCCGCTGCGTGCTGTGGCCCAGCACCTTCATCACGAGGTCGGTGTCCTCGAGCGGCGGAAAGCGCACGCGCAGCGCGAGGTCGAAGCCTTCGCGGATCACGTCGACGCGGCGGTTGGTGCTCTCGAGCTGCACGGTCACGCGCGGGCACTCGGTCATGAAGCGGGCGAGCATCTCGGCCACCTGGTAGTACACCAGCGCCGGCGGGCACGACAGCCGCACCAGCCCCTGCGGCTGGGCCTGCAGGCGGTCGATGGCCTCCTGCGCGGCATCGGCCTCGACCAGCATGGCCACGCAGTGCTCGTAGTACTGGCGGCCGATGTCGGTGACGCTGAAGCGGCGCGTGGAGCGCTGGATCAGGCGCACGCCCAGCCGCTCTTCGAGCAGCGCGATGCGCCGGCTCAGGCTCGACTTGGGCACGCTGAGCGCGCGGCCGGCCGGGGCAAAACCGCCGTGGTCGACCACCTGGGCGTAGTAGTAGAGATCGTTCAGGTCGCGCATGGCTGGGGGCCCTCCGTGCCGTTGATCGTTCGCCAGATGGAACGATGAGGGCGAATTCTGGCATCTACTCAAAGCATCGTTGCGGCCCCATCCTTGATCCATGGCTTTCCCGTTCCGGGCGAGCCGCCAGATGGAAAGGAACACAGACCATGAAGAAGATCCTCGGCACCTACAGCGCACCGCGCCCGCACTGGGTGGGCGACGGTTTTCCCGTGCGCTCGCTGTTCAGCTACGACACGCTGGGGCGCCACGCCAGCCCTTTTTTGCTGCTCGACTACGCCGGCCCGGCCCGGTTCACCCCGACCGCGCAGCCGCGCGGCGTGGGCCAGCACCCGCACCGCGGCTTCGAGACCGTGACCATCGTCTACAAGGGCGAGGTGTCGCACCGCGACTCGACCGGGCAGGGCGGCACCATCGGCCCCGGCGACGTGCAATGGATGACCGCGGGCGCGGGCATCCTGCACGAGGAGTTCCATTCCGAAGCGTTCACGCGCGACGGTGGCGAGCTCGAGATGGTGCAGCTGTGGGTCAACCTGCCCGCCAAGGACAAGATGGCCACGCCCGGCTACCAGGCCATCGTCGATGCGCAGATTCCGTCGGTGCCGCTGCCTGAAGGCGCGGGCAGCGTGCGCGTGATCGCGGGCGACTACCTCGGCCACAAGGGGCCGGCGCACACTTTCACGCCCATCGACGTGTGGGACCTGCGCCTGAACCAGGGTGCGCAGGTGACGCTGCCGGTGCCCGAAGGCCACACGGCTGCGGTGGTGGTGCTGCGCGGCACGGTGCAGGTGAACGGCGAGACGGTCGTGCGCGACGCGCAGATGGTGCTGCTCGACCGCGCGGGCGACGCGCTCACGCTGGACGCCAACAACGACGCGGTGGTGCTGCTGCTCAGCGGCGAGCCGATCGACGAACCCATCGTCGGCCACGGCCCGTTCGTGATGAACACGCGCGACGAGATCGTGCAGGCGATGAAGGACTTCGGCAGCGGGAAGTTCGGGCAGATGCCGGAGGCCGTGGCGCACTGAGCGCCCACCGCCGCCCTGGTGGAAGAATCAGGCGGCGGTGAGCATGCCGCGCGTTTCGATGAAGGCCACCACCTCGGCGACGCCCGTGAGCGTCTTGAGGTTGGTCATCACGTAGGGGCGCTGGCGGCGCATGCGCTGGGTGTCCTGTTCCATCACGTCGAGGTTCGCGCCCACGTAGGGCGCGAGGTCGGTCTTGTTGATGACGAACAGGTCGCTCTTGGTGATGCCGGGGCCGCCCTTGCGCGGGATCTTTTCGCCGGCCGCCACGTCGATCACGTAGATGGTGAGGTCCGAGAGCTCGGGGCTGAAAGTGGCCGCGAGGTTGTCGCCGCCCGATTCGACGAACACGATGTCGGCGTCGGGAAAGTCTTCGAGCATGCGGTCGATGGCCTCGAGGTTGATCGACGCGTCTTCGCGGATCGCGGTGTGCGGGCAGCCGCCGGTTTCCACGCCCATGATGCGCTCGGCCGGCAGCGCGCCGGCCACGGTGAGTAGGCGCTGGTCTTCCTTGGTGTAGATGTCGTTGGTGATGGCGACCAGGTCGTACTTGTCGCGCATCGCCTTGCAGAGCATTTCGAGCAGGGTGGTCTTGCCCGAGCCGACGGGGCCGCCGATGCCCACGCGCAGCGGCGGGAGCTTCTTGGTGCGGTTCGGGATGTGGTGCAGGGCGGAGGTCATGGGCGAAAAGGTCCGGTTCGGTCAGCTTCGGAAGAGGCGGGAATATTGTGTTTCATGGCGGGCCGACAACACCGCCAGCAGGGGCGCGAAGGCCTGGCGCTCGTCGTCGCCCAGGGCCATCGCTCGCTCGACGGCGGCAGGGATTTCGTTGGCCAGCCGCGCGAGGATGCGCTGGCCTGCGCTCTGGCCCAGCGGCACGGCCTTGACGGCTGCGGCCACCATGTTCTCGGCCCAGCCGAAGGCGAAGGCCAGGCAGCCGTCTTGCACCGAAGCTTCGGTGCGGCTGGCGGCGAAAGCGAAGGCCACGGGGTAGGTCGCGGGCAGGCCGGCGAAGACCTCGGCCGTGTCGGCATGGTGCAGCTTGAGCCACTCGACGAAGGAGCGACCCATCTGCTCGGTCTGCAGGAAGAACTCGGCGGATTCGCGGGTGTGCAGCACCCAGTCGTTGAGGGTGCGGATGCGCTGCGCGTCGTTCGCGCGCCAGGCGGTGATCGCCTGGGCGGCCAGGGCGAGGTCGCCGCGCGCGAAGCTCAGGTGCAGCTGGTCGGAGAGCCACTCGGTGGCGCTGGCTTCGGAGTTGATGCCGGCCCATTCGACTGCGGCCTCGACGCCTTCGGAGTACGAGAAGCCGCCGACCGGCAGGGCGGGGGAGGCTAGCCAGATGAGCTGGAGGAGGCTGTGCGGGGTTGGCATCTGTTTATTGGCGCGCGCCGCTGTTCAGGGCGCGTGCGCAGGCCACCGGGTACTTCCCTCCGCGAATGTCCCCCGGGCTTCGCCCTCCTCCTTGATTTCGCTGCGGGAAGCACCCAGTGCCCTGCGCACGAGAAGAGCGGTGGGTCATTTCAATGCGAGTGGCCGTGGCCGTGGCCGTGATCGTCGTCGAGCAGTTCGGGGGCGAGCACGAGGGGCTTCGGGCCGCTGCTGTGCGAGTGCCCGTGGTCGTGACTGTGGTCATGGTCATGGCTGTGGCCGCCATGCGAATGCCCTTGCGCGCCGTACGCGCCGCCTTCGGGCTCGAAGGCTTCTTCGACGGCGACGACGATCAGGTGCATCGAGCGCAGCATGTCGGCCAGCACGTGGTCGGGTTCGATCTTCAGGTGGTCGGGCTTGAGCTCGATCGGCACATGCCGGTTGCCCAGGTGGTAGGCCGCGCGCGTCAGGTCGAAGGGCGTGCCGTGGGCGGTGCAGTGCGTGATGCGCAGCACCGGCTGCGGCGCCGCGATCACGCGCACCAGCGAGCCGTCTTCCGCGACCAGCACGTCGCCCCCGCGCACCGCGGTGCCGCGCGGCAGGAAGATGCCGATCTGCCGGCCCTGCGAGTCGGTGGCGTCGAAACGGCTTTTCTGGCGCACGTCCCAGTCGAGTTCGATGGTGGCGGCACGCTTGAGCAGCACGGGCGCGAGACCGCGGCCCTGGGGCATGAGTTTGTTGGCGGTGAGCATGGCGGGTTGCGACTCCAGATGAGGCGGAATAATATAACGCTTGTTATAACTTTTGCTCGTGGGAGTCCGCCATGTCCGCACTCAAACTGACCCAGATCGGCAACTCGGTCGGCGTCATCCTGCCCAAGGAGGTGCTGGCCAGCATGAAGGTCGGCAAGGGCGACACGGTCTACCTCACGCAGGCCGCGGGTGGCGGCTTCACGCTCACGCCGTACGACGACGCTTTCGAACGCCAGATGGAGGCGGCTCGGCGCGTCATGAAGAAGCGGCGCAACGTGCTGCGCGAGCTGGCGAAGTGAGCGCGGCCAACCAGGCCTGGGTCTGGCTCAGCCTGCAGTTGATCCATGCGGTGCATGAAGAGCAGCTGGCCGAGCATGGCGGGCCAGCCGGCGTGCGCGACGAGGGCTTGCTGGCCTCGGCCATGGGCCGGCCGCAGAACCGCGCGCTGTACGAATCGCCCGATGCGGCCACGTTGGCCGCCGCCTACGCCTTCGGCATTGCGCGCAACCACCCCTTCACGGACGGCAACAAGCGAACCGCTTTCGTGGCGATGGAAGTGTTCCTCGACCTCAACGGCTTCGAGTTGGTGGCGTCCGACCACGACTGCGTGCTCATCACGCTGAAGCTCGCCGAAGGCGGGTTGGACGAAGACGCGCTCGCCCAGTGGATTCGCGAGCACCTGGCGCCACGCAACGACTGAAGTGGCGCGCGCGGCGCGGGTGAGTGAAAACGCAGGCATGGGCATGGTGCAACAAGGGTTCTTCCTTCCGTAGCAAGGACCGGGCCCCGCGCAGGGCTTGCCTGCGCGCCCCATCCGCCCCAGCATCCGCGTCATGAACAGCCTGGCCTACCTGACGACCGACGTGGCGACCCCGCTGCGTTTCGACTACTGGCACGACGTCGTGTGCCGCCACTGCATTCCCGCGGCCAGCCGTGCGATGACGGCCGAGCCGTTCGAAGGGCGGCTCGACGTGCGCGAGGTGGGCGCGGTCAGCGTCAACCGCATGTCGGCGCCGATGCATCACTGGTCGCGCGACGCGCCCCACCTGCGCCGGCACCCACTGGACGACCTGTGGCTGGCGTTCGTGCAGGAGGGCGAGGGCACCTTGGTGCAAGGCGGGCGGCAGGGGCGGCTGCGCAGCGGCGACATGCTGCTCTACGACGCCGGCCGGCCGTTCGAATGCACGCTGGACGCGCGCTCGGTCTACCTGGCGCGCATGCCGCGCCGGCTGCTGCTGCGGCGCTTCGCGAAGGCCGAGGACTTCACCGCCCGCACCATCGCCGCGGACCGCCCCGGCGCGGCGCCGCTGCACGCGATGCTGCGGGAGACGGCGAACCCGGCGTTTGCGCAGCCGCATTCCGCCGCCGCCGAACGCTTCGGCGGCGCGCTCATCGACCTGCTGGCCGTGACGCTCGAGTTGCAGCAGGACATGGCTGGCGACGCCGGCGCCGAGCGCGGTCTGCATGCGCGCATGACGGCCTACATCGAGCGCCATTTGGACGACCCGGCGCTGTCGCTCGAGGCGTTGGCGCAGGCGCACCATGTCTCGGCGCGCACCGTGGCGCGGGCGTTCGCGCGCCAGGGCGCCACGGCGATGGGCGCGGTCTGGCAGGCGCGCCTGGCGGCCAGCCGCGAGGCGCTGGTGGGCGGGCGCGCGCACAGCGTGACCGACGTCGCGTTCCAGCACGGGTTTTCCGACCTGTCGCATTTCAGCCGGGTCTTCCGCAAGGCCTACGGCTGCGCGCCTCACACGCTGCTGAAGCCGCGCTGAGCGCCGCGCGCGGGGTGTCCGCCCCAGCACAAGTGCATGTCCGAAAGAGACCAGCGCGGGCCGCCGCGCGCCGATAAGGTTCGCCCGGGGTGGCAGCTTCGCCACTTGGATTCGGACCTTCTTTCTCAACCCTACACACGCGGGAGTCAGTCATGGCGGACAAGGAATTGCATCATCTCGAACTGCTGGAGGTCGGCCGGCAGATCCAGTCGCGCGAGCGCTCGTCGGAAGAAGTCACGCGCGCCATGCTCGCGCGCATCGAGGCCGTCGACGGCCGCTTGCGCAGCTATGCGACGCGCATGGACGCGCAGGCGCTCGACGAGGCGCGCCGCGCCGACACCGAGATCGCCGCCGGCCGCGCGCGCGGACCGCTGCACGGCGTGCCGCTGGCCGTGAAAGATTTGCTGTGGACCGAGGGCGTGCCGAGCGCGCACGGCATGACGATCCACCAAGCGTTCCGCCCGACGGAAGACGCGACCGTGGTGCACCGCCTGCGCGAAGCCGGCGCGGTGATCCTGGGCAAGCTGCAGCAGACCGAAGGCGCCTTTGCCGACCACCATCCGCAGATCGCGTCGCCGGTCAACCCGTGGGACGCCACGCTGTGGCCCGGCGTGTCGTCCAGCGGCTCGGGCGTGGCCACGGCGGCGGGGCTGTGCTTCGGCGCGCTGGGCACCGACACGGGCGGATCGATCCGCTTTCCGTCGGCGGCCAACGGCATCACGGGCCTGAAGCCCACGTGGGGGCGGGTGAGCCGCCACGGCGCCTTCGAGCTGGCCGCTTCGCTCGACCACATCGGCCCGATGACGCGCAGCGCGGCCGACGCGGGCGCGATGCTGGCGGCCATCGCCGGCGCCGACCCGCGCGACCCGACGGCCAGCACGCTGCCGGTGCCCGATTACCTGGCGACGATGACGCGCGGCCTGGCCGGCCTGCGCGTGGGCATCGACCCTGCGTGGACGCTGGACCGCGTGGACGCCCCCACGCGCGCCACGCTGGCGGCTGCGATCCGCACGGTCGAATCGCTGGGCGCCTCGGTGCGCGAGGTGGTGTTTCCCGACACGGCGCAGGCGGTGCTCGACTGGTCGCCGCTGTGCGCGGTCGAGACCGCCGTGGCGCACGAGGCGACATACCCGGCGCGGCGTGCGGAGTACGGCCCGGGCCTCTCGGGGCTGATCGACCTGGGCCTGTCGCAAAGCGCCACCGACTACCAGAAGCTGCTGCTGCGCCGCGCCGATTTCACCGGCCGCGTGCGCACGTTCTTCGAACAGGTCGACCTGCTGCTGATCCCTGCCATTCCCTTCGCGGCGCCGACGCTCGAGCGTGCCGGCCAGCTCGGCGTGGACCCGGAGCTGCTGGCGGGCATGCTGCGCTACACCTGCCCCTTCGACCTCACGGGCAGCCCCACGCTCACCTTGCCGGGCGGCGCCACCGAGGCGGGCGTGCCGGTGGCCTTCCAGTTCGTGGCGCCGCACTTCGGCGAAGACCTGCTGGTGCGCGCGGGCTGGGCGTTCCAGCGCGCGACCGACTGGCACCGCCGGCACCCGGCGGTCTGAGACGGCTTCGCAATCAAGGCGATCGCCGCGTTGCGTCGCCTTGCCGTGCGTCAGCACTGTCTGCGGCTTCGCGCCTTGCGCTCACCTTGATTGCGAACCCGTCAGACGGCCGCGTCGCGGCCTCCTTCAGAACAGGAAGTAACGCTGCGCCATCGGCAGCACCTTGGCCGGCTCGCAGGTCAGCAGCTGGCCGTCGGCGCGCACGGCATAGGTCTGCGCGTCGATCTCCATCTTCGGCGTGTAGCCGTTGTGGATCAGGTCCTGCTTGCGCACGTTGCGGATGTTCTTCACTGCGCTCAGGTGCTTGCTCAGGCCGTAGCGCTCCTTGATGCCCGCGGCCAGCCCGGCCTGCGAGACGAAGGTCAGCGAGCTCTTCGCGAGCGAGCCGCCGTAGGCGCCGAACATCGGCCGGAAGTGCACCGGCTGCGGCGTGGGAATCGACGCGCTGGGGTCGCCCATCGCGGCCATCGCGATGGTGCCGCCCTTGATGATGGTGAAAGGCTTCACGCCGAAGAAGGCCGGCTTCCAGACCACGAGGTCGGCCCACTTGCCGACTTCGATGGAGCCCACCTCGTGCGCGATGCCGTGCGCGAGGGCCGGGTTGATCGTGTACTTGGCCACGTAGCGCCGCGCGCGGAAGTTGTCGTTGCGCTCGCTGTCCTCGGGCAGCGTGCCGCGCTGCTGCTTCATCTTGTGCGCGGTCTGCCAGGTGCGGATGACCACCTCGCCGACGCGGCCCATGGCCTGGCTGTCGGAGCTGAACATGCTGATCGCACCCAGGTCGTGCAGCACGTCCTCGGCGGCGATGGTTTCCTTGCGGATGCGCGACTCGGCAAAGGCCAGGTCCTCGGCGATGCCCGCGTCCAGGTGGTGGCACACCATGAGCATGTCGACGTGCTCGTCGAGCGTGTTCACGGTGTAGGGCATCGTCGGGTTGGTCGACGAGGGCAGGAAGTTCGACTCGCCCACCACGCGCAGGATGTCGGGTGCATGGCCGCCGCCCGCGCCCTCGGTGTGGAAGGCGCAGATGGCGCGCCCGCCCACGGCGGCAATCGTGTTCTCGACGAAGCCCGATTCGTTCAGCGTGTCGCTGTGGATCGCCACCTGCGTGTCGGTGGCGTCGGCCACGTCCAGGCAGTTGCTGATGGCCGACGGCGTGGTGCCCCAGTCTTCGTGCAGCTTCAGGCCCATGACGCCGGCCTCGATCTGCTCGTGCAGCGCGTCGGGCAGGCTGGCGTTGCCCTTGCCGAGAAAGCCCAGGTTCATCGGGAACGCATCGGCCGCCTGCAGCATGCGCTCGATGTGCCACGGGCCCGGCGTCGCGGTGGTCGCGAAGGTGCCGGTGGCCGGGCCGGTGCCGCCGCCGAGCATGGTCGTCACGCCCGAGGCCAGCGCCTCCTCGATCTGCTGCGGGCAGATGAAGTGGATGTGGCTGTCGATGCCGCCCGCGGTGACGATGGTGCCCTCGCAGCTGATGATCTCGGTGCCCGGGCCGATGACGATGTCCACGCCCGGTTGCACGTCGGGGTTGCCGGCCTTGCCGATGGCGGCGATGCGGCCGTCCTTCAGGCCGATGTCGGCTTTCACGATGCCCCAGTGGTCGAGGATCAACGCGTTGGTCATCACCGTGTCGACGGCGCCTTGGGCGCGCGTGCGCTGCGACTGCGCCATGCCGTCGCGGATCGTCTTGCCGCCGCCGAACTTCACTTCTTCGCCGTAGCCGCCGGCGCGCAGCGTGTAGTCGGCTTCGACTTCGATCAGCAGGTCGGTGTCCGCAAGGCGGACCCGGTCGCCCACGGTGGGGCCGAAGATTTCTGCGTAGGCGCGTCGCCCGATGGTGGCCATGTTTTAGAGCTTTCCTTGAACCAGGCCGCGAAAGCCGTAGACGATGCGATCGCCCGAGAAGTCGACCAGTTCGACCGTGCGCTGCTGGCCCGGCTCGAAGCGCACCGCGGCGCCCGAGGCGATGTTCAGCCGCATGCCGCGCGCGGCGGCACGGTCGAAGTCGAGGGCGCCGTTGGTCTCGGCGAAGTGGTAGTGCGAGCCGACCTGGATCGGCCGGTCGGCCGTGTTGCGCACCACCAGCGTGAGGGCGCGGCGGCCGGGGTTGAGCGTGTGCTCGCCGTCGTCGGTGAAGAGTTCGCCGGGCGTCATGGCCGCCTCAGATCGCCTGGGCCAGCAGCGTGGCGCCGAGGGCGACGACGGCGGCGCCGGCCACGCGTGGCAGCCACGCGTTGGCGTGGCGCAGCGCCCAGCCCAACGCGATGCCGGCCGTGTGCAGCAGCAGCGTGGCGCTGACCATGCCGGCCAGTGTGAGGGCCGCGCCGTGCTCGCCCGCGAGTTCGTGGCCGTGCGCCACGCCGTGGAAGACGGCGAACAGGCCCACGACGGCCATGGCGACGCCGGCCGGCAGGTGCACGCGCGTGGCGACCAGCAGGCCCAGCACCAGCAGCGAGGCGGCGATCATCGGTTCCACCGCCGGCAGCTGCACGCCGGCCAGGCCGGCCAGCGCGCCCGCGAGCAGCATGCCCGCGAAGGCCAGCGGCGCCCACAGCAGGTCGGGCCAGGCGCGGCGCGCGACCAGCGCGCTCCACAGGCCGACAGCGACCATCGCCGCGAGGTGATCGGCGCCGGTCAGCGGGTGCATGAAGCCGGCGGTGAAGCCGTGGTGCACGCCGCCGTCGACGCCGGTGTGGGCGCCGGCGGCCAGCGGCAGCAGGAGGGCGGAAAGCAGGGAGAGGGTCTTGGCGAAGCGCATGAAAAGGTCTTTCTTTCTTCCTGTGGCGGAGGTTCAGACGATCGGCTGGTGGACGGTCACGAGCTTGGTGCCGTCGGGAAAACTGGCCTCGACCTGGATGTCGGGAATCATCTCGGCGATGCCGTCCATCACGTCGGCGCGGGTGAGCACGCTGCGGCCCTCGCTCATCAGCTCGGCGACGCTCTTGCCGTCGCGGGCGCCTTCCATCACGGCGGCGGTGATCAGCGCGACGGCTTCGGGGTAGTTGAGCTTGAGCCCCCGCGCCTTGCGGCGCTCGGCCAGCAGCGCCGCCGTGAAGATCAGCAGCTTGTCTTTTTCGCGCGGGGTCAGTTCCATGGCGGGGGTGGGGTCGGGTGGCGGTCGGTGATTATGGGCAAGGCTGTCTCTTTGCAACAGTCGTGCCCTGTTCGCCAAATGCCGTACCCGGTGGCACGGAAGCTGCACCGAAACGGTGTGAATTCCGCCGACCCACCTCTCCTGACTGACGACGCCCCCCAGCGCATCGTCAAGGTGCGGCGCGACTACAACAGCTGGGTCGCGAGCGAAACGCTGGAGGACTACGCGCTGCGCTACACGCCGCAGCGCTTTCGCAAATGGTCCGAATGGCGGGTGGCCAACACGGCCTTCGGGGCGGCCTCGTTCCTGGTGCTGGAGGCGGTCGGCGCCACGCTGCTGGTGCAGTACGGCTTCGCCAACGCCTTCTGGGCGATCCTGGTCACGGGGCTCATCATCTTCCTGGCAGGGCTGCCGATCAGCGTGTACGCGGCGCGCTACGGCGTCGACATGGACCTGCTCACGCGCGGCGCGGGCTTCGGCTACATCGGCTCCACGCTCACCTCGCTGATCTACGCGAGCTTCACCTTCATCTTCTTTGCGCTCGAGGCGGCCGTGATGGCCTATGCGCTCGAGCTGGCGCTGGGCATTCCGCCGGTGTGGGGCTACCTGGTGTGCGCGCTGGTGGTGATTCCGCTGGTCACGCACGGGGTGTCGGTGATCAGCCGGCTGCAGCTGTGGACGCAGCCGCTGTGGCTGCTGATGCTGGTGGTGCCCTTTGTCTTCGTGCTCGTGCGCGATCCTGGTGCGTTCGCGGGCATCACGCACTACGGCGGGGCGAAGTCGGGCGCGCAAGGATTCAACCTGCACCTGTTCGGTGCCGCACTGACGGTCGGCATCGCGCTCATCACGCAGATGGGCGAGCAGGCCGACTACCTGCGCTTCATGCCGGCGCGCACCGCGGGCACGGCGCGCCGCTGGTGGGCCGGCGTGCTGGCGGGGGGGCCGGGCTGGGTGGTGCTGGGCGTGGTCAAGATGCTGGGCGGCGCGGCGCTGGCCTACCTGGCGATCACGCACATGGTGCCGGTCGAGCGTGCGGTCGATCCGAACCAGATGTACCTGGCGGCCTACGAGTACGTGTTTCCGAACTACGGCTGGGCGGTGGCGGCGACGGCGCTGTTCGTGGTGGTCTCGCAGCTGAAGATCAACGTGACGAACGCCTACGCGGGCTCGCTGGCCTGGAGCAATTTCTTCTCGCGCGTGGCGCACAGCCACCCGGGGCGCGTGGTGTGGGTGGTGTTCAACGCGCTCATCGCCTTCATGCTGATGGAGATGAACGTGTTCGAGGCGCTGGGCGACGTGCTCGGGCTGTTCGCCAACATCGCGATCGCCTGGATGATGGCCGTGGTGGCCGACCTGGTCGTCAACAAGCCGCTGGGGCTGTCGCCGCCGGGCATCGAATTCAAGCGCGCGCACCTGTGGGACATCAACCCGGTGGGCGTGGGCGCGATGGCGCTGGCGTCGGTGCTGTCGATCACGGCGCACCTCGGTGTGTTCGGGCCACTGGCGCAGGCGTTTTCGGCGCTGATCGCGCTGGGCACGGCGCTGGTCGCGTCGCCGCTGCTGGCGTGGGCCACGGGCGGCAAGTACTACCTCGCGCGCACCTCCGACGCCGGCGGCTCGGTGCTGTTCGCGCCGGCCGCGGGCGGGCGCAAGGTGCGCTGGGCGCGGGTCGAGCCCTCGCCGGACGACGGCGGCAGCTACCAGCGCCTGAAGGTGCAGCACTGCGTGATCTGCGAACGCGAATACGAAGGCCCCGACATGGCGCACTGCCCGGCCTACCAGGGCGCGATCTGCTCGCTGTGCTGCACGCTCGACGCGCGCTGCGGCGACCTGTGCAAGCCGCACGCGAGCCTGTCGGCGCAGTGGTCCGCTGTGCTGCGCTGGCTGCTGCCGCGCCGCAGCTGGCGCTACCTGGACACGGGGCTCGGGCACTTCCTGCTGCTGATGCTGGTCATCGTGCCGCTGCTGGCCGTGGTGTTCGGCGTGCTCTACCAGCAGGAGCTGCGGGCGCTGAGCGAAGGCGCGCTCGCGCTGGCGGCGCAGGTCGACGTGGGCGGGGCGCTGGTCGCGGTGCAGCAGGCGTCGCTGCGCTCGGGTTTTCTCAAGGCCTACATGGCGCTGCTGGTCATCGCGGGCATCGTCGCGTGGTGGCTGGTGCTGGCGCACCAGAGCCGCAAGGTGGCGCAGGAAGAATCGAACCGCCAGACCCACCTGCTGGTGCGTGAGATTGCCCTGCACCGCGAGACCGACCGCGCACTGCAGGACGCCAAGCAGAGCGCCGAGGAAGCCCGCGAGATCGCCGAGCACGCCAAGCTCGCGGCCGACCAGGCGCGGCGCGCGGCGGACCTCGCGAACCAGGCCAAGAGCCGCTACATCAGCGCCATCAGCCACGAGCTGCGCACGCCGCTCAACAGCATCCTGGGCTACGCGCAACTCATGGGCGAAGACCACTCGGTGCCGCCGCACCGCCAGCAGGCGGTGGCCGTCATCAAGCGCGGCGGCGAGCACCTGCTGTCGCTCATCGAGGGCACGCTGGCCATCGCCCACATCGAGGCCGGCAAGCTCACGCTCGATGCGCGGCCGATGCGCTTTGCCGATGCGATGCGCGAGCTGGCCGACATGTTCGAGCTGCAGGCGGCCGAGAAGGGCCTGCGCTTTCGCTTCGAGGCGGCCGGCACGCTGCCCGACGTGGTGCGCGCCGACGAGAAGCGCGTGAGCCAGATCCTCATCAACCTGCTGGGCAACGCGATCAAGTTCACGGCGGCGGGGCAGGTGACCTTGCGCATTTCCTACGCGCGCGAGTTCGCCGCCATCGAGATCGAGGACACCGGGCCGGGCATGACGGACACCGACATCGAGCGCATCTTCGAGCCCTTTGCGCGCGGCCACGCGGCGGTGTCGTCGGCGCCGGGCGCGGGCCTGGGCCTGACCATCGCGAAGATGCTGACCGACCTGATGGGCGGCGAGATGAAGGTGCGCAGCACGCCGGGCGAGGGCTCGTTGTTCTGCGTGCGGCTGTTCCTGCCGCGGGTGCACGAGGCGGTGGCGGGTGTCGCGCGCATCGCGCCGGTGCCGCGCGCGCGGCGCGGCTACGAGGGCGCGCGCCGGCGCCTGCTGGTGGTCGACAACGAGGAGGCCGACCGCGAGCTGCTGGGCCATGTGCTCGCGCCGCTGGGCTTCGAGCTGCGCAGCGCGGCCAGTGGGCACGACGCGCTGGACCTCATCGCCGCGGGCTACCGGCCCGACGCCATGTTCGTCGACCTCGCGATGCCCGGCATCGACGGCTGGGAGACCATCCGCCGCGCGCGCAAGCTGGGGCTGGCCGACGCGTCGGTGGCCATCGTCTCGGCCAACGCCTTCGACAAGGGCCTGGACAACGACGTGGGCATTGCGCCCGAAGATTTTTTCGTCAAGCCCGTGCGCCACACCGAACTGCTCGACTGGCTGGAGCGCCGGCTGGCCCTGCAGTGGACCGACACCGCCGCGCGGCCCGCGCCCGCCGTGGCCGCGCCGCGCGCGATGCAGCCGCCGTCGCTGGCGCGCCTGCGTGCGCTCGACGAGGCCGTGGGCCTGGGCTACTTCCGGGGCATCATGAACCAGCTCGACGACATCGACGCCGCGCAGCCCGAGTGCGCCGCGTGGACCGAGGCCCAGCGCGCGCTGGCCCGCCAGTTCCAGTTCGAAGCCATGGGCCGCGCGCTGGCCGAAGCCGCCGAGGGCGCCGCATGACTCTCCTGTCTCCACCGACCATGCTCACTTCACCGCTCGCCCGCACGCTGCGCGAGCAGCAGGGCGCCCACGGCGACCTGGTGCTGATCGTCGACGACGTGCCCGACAACCTCGCCGTGTTGCACGACGCGCTCGACGAATCGGGCTACACCGTGCTCATCGCCACGAACGGCGAGCAGGCGCTGCAGCGCGCCGCGCAGGCGCGCCCCGACATCGTGCTGCTCGACGCGATGATGCCGGGCATCGACGGCTTCGAGGTGGCGCGCCGGCTCAAGGCCGATGCGGCCACCGCGCACATCCCCATCGTGTTCATGACGGGCCTGACCGAAACCGAGCACCTCGTGGCCGCGCTGGAGGCGGGCGGGGTCGACTACGTCACCAAGCCGATCAAGCCCAAGGAAGTGCTAGCGCGCATGAACGTGCACCTGCAGGGCGCCCGCCGCGCGCGGCAGGAGGCGCACCAGGCCGGGCAGGCGCGCAATGCGCTCGACGCCTTCGGCTACGCGAGCATCACGGTGCGGCTGCCCGAAGGGCGGCTGATCTGGCAGACGGCGCTGGCGCGCGACCTGCTGGCGCGCTACTGCGAAACGCAGGCGCCCGAGACGCCGCCGGCCGTGCTCGGCTGGCTGCGCCAGCACGCGCCCGACGCCCGCGCACGCGGCATCGAGCCGCCGGCCCTGGTCATCGCGCAGGGGGCGCGCAGCCTGAGCCTGCGGCTGCACCGCCAGACCGGCGAGGACGACGCCGGCGACGAATGGATGATCGTCATGCGCGAGGTGTCCGACACCGCCGTGATCGAGGCCATGAGCCTGAGCCTGAAGCTCACGGCACGCGAGGCCGAGGTGCTGTACTGGGTGGTCAAGGGCAAGACCAACAAGGACATCGGCGAGATCCTCGGCAGCAGCCCCGCCACCGCCAAGAAGCACCTGGAGCGCGTGTACGTGAAGCTGGGCGTGGAGACGCGCACGGCAGCAGCCGGCGTGGCGATCAAGCGCATCCGCGAGCTGCAGCCGCAGTTCGAACTCTGAAGGGTGGGGGATGGCGTTGCCGCGTCATGGCGCGGACTTTCCGGCTTCCTAGAATGAGGCAGGGCTCTCCGAGGGAAGCACGAGATGAAGAACAACAACACGCGCACCGCACGCCTGCTCCTTGCCGCCTTCGCGGCGTTGTCGGGCTTGGGTGCGCAGGCCGCCGGCCACTTCGATGTCGACGATGCCGGCACGCTCGATCCCGGCCAGTGCCAGTACGAAACCTGGTGGGGCCGCAGCGGCGCCGAGCCCGTCACGACTGGGTTCCATGTCGGGCCGGCCTGCCGGGTCGGGCCGGTCGAGTTGGGGCTGAACTTCGACCGGCTCTCGGCGCAGGGCGTGCATTCGGTCACGGGCGGCCCGCAGCTCAAGTGGACCTTTGCCGGCACGGCCGCCGACGCGCCTTTCAGCGCCGCCGTGTCGATGGGCGCGGTGGCCGATCTGCGGCGCGGCGGTCGCTGGGGTGGCCAACTGGTCGTGCCGCTCACCTGGCGGCCCACCGGGAGCCTGCAGATCCACGCCAACCTGGGCGCCGACTGGGCGCTGGGCACCGGCGTGCGCACGCCGCGCGGCGGCCTGGCCGTGGAGTGGGCGCTGAACGACGCGGTGTCGCTGATCGCCGAGCGCCACCGGGCCGGGGGCCTGTGGACCTCGCGCGTGGGCGGCCGTTTCAGCTTGACGCCGCTGATCAGCGTCGACATCAGCACCTCGCGCACCGGGCCGCAGGGCGTGCGCGGCGTGGTGATCGGGCTGAACCACGAATTCACCTGGAAATGAAATAAGTGAAGGAAAACTGAAATCCGCTGCAATGGGATGAACTCCCGTATCGTGGATTTCGTTGATTTTGAATAAGATTCCGTCACATTTATTAACGAGTCAACGATCCGTGACCCCATCGCCCGTTCTGGACTTCAAGTTCACCGCGCCGCCGGAGAGCCCCGCGCAGACCTTCCTGCCGGGGCGGCCGGCCGGGGTGCTCGGCCGCTCGTTCACGCCGCAGCGCAATCCGCGCCTGCAGGGGCTGCAGTGCCTGCGCTGCGATGCGCTGTATCCGGTCACGCTCGCCAACGACGGCTGCCCGGCCTGCCGGCAGGCGGGCTTTCACGTCGGGCTGCGCGCCAGCTACCGGCCCGGCGGCCCGGACGTGGTGCCGATGCCGTACGTGCAGGGCTTTTCGCTCGGCGAAGGAAACACGCCGCTGCACGACATGCCCGAGCTCGCGCGGCAGTTCGACATCGCGCGCCTGAGCATCAAGGACGAATCGCGCAACCCGACCGGCTCGCCGAAAGACCGGCTGACCGCGATGGGCGTGGCGCAGGCGCTGGACGCCGGCGCCCACACGCTGGTGCTTGCCTCGTCGGGCAACACGGCGGTATCGGCGGCGCACTACGCCTGGGCCGCGGGGCTCGGTTGCGAGGTGGCCACGTACGAGGCGATGCCCGCCACCTACGCCCGCCAGCTCGACGCGCTGGGCGCGCGGCGCTATGTGTTCGCCGACAACACCGGCCGCTGGGGCTTCGTGCGCGAGCGCTCGCAGTACCCGGGCTATTTCGCGCTCTCCAACTACCGCCTGCCGGCACTGGGCAGCGCGCCCTTGGGCGTGGAGGGCTACAAGGCCATCGCCGAAGAGTGCCTGAAGGACGGCGGCCTGCCCGACCACGTCGTGGTGCCGACCGGGCGCGGCGACATGGCCTGGGGCATCTACGCCGGTTTTCGCGAGCTGCTGGCGGCGGGGCGCATCGCGCGGCTGCCGCGGATGTGGCTGGTCGAGCCTTTCCCGCGGCTGTCGCGCGTGCTCGGCGGCGGCGCGCTCAACGGCAGCTATCCCGGTCGCACGGCGCAGCTGTCGAGCGCGGGCGCGACGGTCACTTATCTGCAATGGCAGGCCGCCACGGCCAGCGGCGGCGGTGCCGTGGTGGTGGGCGACGACGAGGCCCGCGCGGCGCGGCGGCTGCTTACTGCGGCCGGCGTGAGCGCCGAACTCGCGGCAGCGGCGGGCCTGGGGGCCGTGCGGCAACTGCGCGAGGCCGAGACCATCGCGGCCGATGCGCATGTCGTGATGGTGCTGACCTCCGACGCGTCGGGCGACCCGAGCTGGCCCGACCGCGCCGTGACCGCCTGAGGCGGTGTGCCATCCCGGGGCTCAGCGCCCCGTGTGCACCTTGATGCGGATCGTCGCGACGTCCCAGCCCCGGTTCTTCAGGCGCGTGACCAGCATCGGCGACAGCTGGCGCAGCTTGGCGGCCGCGGCGCTGCCCTTGACCAGCAGGCACCACACGTCGCCCTCGGCCGGCCCCGGCTGGATGGCCGCGCGCATGGCGGGCGGAATCAACCCTTCGATGGCCTTCAGCCGCTCGGCCGTGTCCCGCGCGCGCGCCATCAGGCTCCCCAGGGTGGGGGCGCCTGCCGCAGCATCGTGCAGTGAAATGGCGGGGGGCAGTCGGCGATACATGGGTAATCCAGGGGTTAGAAACAAGACAGCTAAAATGCCCGGTTTGCCGACGCGTGCGTCGGCGTTTGTTCCGGAACGGGGCCATCCGACTTCGAGACTTGCGAAGCTTGCATTCGAAGAAGGTGCGCCCAACTGCTTTCACCATATCTTAGGGAATCCGGTCGCAGTGCCTGTCGTGTCAGGTGCCCGCCCCTCTCCACGCCCATGGCAACCAACTTCCTGACCCAGATCTTCGGCAGTCGCAACGACCGGCTCCTCAAGCAGTATCGCAAGACGGTGACGCGCATCAATGCGCTCGAACCCGAATTCGAAAAGCTCAGCGACGACGCGCTGCGCGCCAAGACGCAGGAATTCAAGGACCGCATCGCCAAGGGCGAGTCGCTCGACGACCTGTTGCCCGAAGCCTTCGCCACCGTGCGCGAAGGCTCCAAGCGCGTCATGAAGATGCGCCACTTCGACGTCCAGCTGCTCGGCGGCATGGCGCTGCACAACGGCAAGATTTCCGAAATGCGCACCGGCGAAGGCAAGACGCTGACCGCCACGCTGCCCGTGTACCTGAACGCGCTGTCCGGCAAGGGCGTGCACGTGGTCACGGTGAACGACTACCTGGCCAACCGCGACGCGACCTGGATGGGCCGCCTGTACAACTTCCTGGGCCTGTCGGTGGGCATCAACCTGCCGCAGATGCCACGCGAAGAGAAGCAGGCCGCCTACGGCAGCGACATCACGTACGGCACGAACAACGAGTACGGCTTCGACTACCTGCGCGACAACATGGTCTACGAGCCCGGCGACCGGGTGCAGCGCGGCCTGAACTTCGCGATCGTCGACGAGGTGGACTCCATCCTGATCGACGAGGCCCGCACGCCGCTGATCATCAGCGGCCAGGCCGAAGACCACACCGACCTGTACCTGGCGATCAACAAGGTGGTGCCGCTGCTCAAGAAGCAGGAAGGCGAAGCCGATCCGCGCACGGGCGAAGGCGTCACGGTGCCCGGCGACTTCACGGTCGACGAAAAGACCCACCAGGTGTTCCTGACCGAAGACGGCCACGAGAACGCCGAGCGCATCCTGGGTGAACTGAAGCTGATTCCCGAAGGCGCGTCGCTGTACGACCCGGCCAACATCACGCTGATGCATCACCTGAATGCCGCGCTGCGTGCCCGCCATCTGTACCACCGCGACCAGCACTACGTGGTGCAGCAGGGCGAAGTGGTCATCGTCGACGAATTCACCGGCCGCCTCATGAGCGGTCGCCGCTGGAGCGACGGCCTGCACCAGGCCGTGGAAGCCAAGGAAGGCGTCGAGATCCAGGCCGAGAACCAGACCCTGGCCTCGATCACCTTCCAGAACTACTTCCGCCTGTACGGCAAGCTGGCCGGCATGACCGGCACGGCCGACACCGAGGCCTACGAGTTCCAGGAAATCTACGGCCTGGAAACCACGATCATTCCGCCGAACCGCATCAGCAAGCGCGACGACCAGCTCGACCGCGTCTACAAGACCACGCGCGAGAAGTACGAGGCGGCGATCCAGGACATCCGTGAGTGCTACGAGCGCGGCCAGCCGGTGCTGGTGGGCACCTCGTCGATCGAGAACTCCGAAATCATCGACGCCCTGCTCGAGAAGGCAGGCCTGCCGCACCAGGTGCTCAACGCCAAGCAGCACGCCCGCGAAGCCGACATCGTGGCGCAGGCCGGCCGCACGAAGATGATCACCATCGCGACCAACATGGCCGGCCGCGGTACCGACATCGTGCTGGGCGGCAACATCGAGAAGATGATCGAGGCGATCGAGGCCGACGAAGGCCGCGACGAAGCCACCAAGCAGGCCGACATCGCCCACGTGCGCGCCGAGTGGACCAAGGACCACGAGTTCGTGAAGTCGCTGGGCGGCCTGCGCATCATCGCCACCGAACGCCACGAGTCGCGCCGCATCGACAACCAGCTGCGCGGCCGTTCGGGCCGCCAGGGCGACCCGGGCTCCTCGCGCTTCTACCTGAGCCTGGACGATCCGCTGATGCGCATCTTCGCGGGCGACCGCGTGAAGGCGATCATGGACCGCCTGAAGATGCCCGACGGCGAAGCCATCGAGGCCGGCATCGTCACGCGCAGCATCGAGAGCGCGCAGCGCAAGGTCGAGGCGCGCAACTTCGACATCCGCAAGCAGCTGCTCGAGTACGACGATGTGTCGAACGACCAGCGCAAGGTGATCTATCAGCAGCGCAACGACATCCTCGACGCGGCCGACCTCACGGCGCAGATCGCCGCGCTGCGCGAAGGCTGCTTCACCGACCTCGCGCGTCAGTACGTGCCGCGCGAATCGGTCGAAGAGCAGTGGGACCTCGACGCCCTCGAGAAGAGCCTGTTCAGCGAGTGGGGCATCGACATGCCGCTCAAGCAGCAGGTCGAGGCCGCCGATGCCATCTCCGACGAGGAAGTGGTCGAGAAGATCGTGGCCTACGCCAACGAGAGCTTCGACGCCAAGGTCACGCTGATCGGTCAGGAGAACTTCACCCAGTTCGAGCGCATGGTGCTGCTGCAGAGCATCGACACCCACTGGCGCGAACACCTGGCCTCGCTCGACTACCTGCGCCAGGGCATCCACCTGCGCGGCTATGCGCAGAAGCAGCCCAAGCAGGAATACAAGCGCGAGGCCTTCGAGCTCTTCGGCCAGCTGCTCGATTCGGTCAAGAACGAAGTCACGCGCCAGCTCATGACGGTGCGCGTGCAGTCGGGCGAACAGCTCGAGCAGGCGGCCGAAGAAATGGAAAGCCGCGGCGAGAACGTCTCGAACATCACCTACACCGCGCCCACCGAGACCGGCGAGGTCGAGGTGCGCGTCGACGAAGAGAACCAGCGCCGCCTCGCGGCTGTCGGCACCGGCGCGCTGAGCGCCGAAGCCGCGGCGTTTGCGCGCGTCGGCCGCAACGACCCCTGCCCCTGCGGCAGCGGCAAGAAGTACAAGCAGTGCCACGGCAAGCTGAGCTGAGCTGAAGTCCCCGCACCTTTCATTGAGAGAAATCCCATGCCCGTGAACCTGTCCGCTCCCGATCCCGCCGCGCTGTTCGCGGTGCCCGGCGTCCGCATCGGCGTGGCCGAAGCCGGTGTGCGCAAGGCCAACCGCAAGGACCTGACCGTCGTGCTGATCGACGAAGGCTCGGCGGTCGGCGGCGTGTTCACGCAGAACCGCTTCTGCGCCGCCCCGGTGCAGGTCTGCCGCGACCACCTGAAGGCCAACTACGGCATTCGCGCGATGGTGATCAACACCGGCAACGCCAACGCCGGCACCGGCGAAGACGGCCTGATGCGCACGCGCTCCACCTGCATCGCGCTGGCGCGCCACCTGGAGCTGGCGCCCGAGCAGATCCTGCCGTTCTCGACCGGCGTGATCATGGAGCCGCTGCCCGTGGACCGCATCGAGGCCGGCCTGCCGGCCGCGCTGGCCGACGCGTCGGAAAACAACTGGGCCCGTGCCGCCGAAGGCATCATGACCACCGACACGATCCCCAAGGCGTTCAGCCGCCAGGTGCAGATCGGCGGTGCCACGGTCACCATCACCGGCATCAGCAAGGGCGCCGGCATGATCCGCCCGAACATGGCGACCATGCTCGGCTTCATGGCGACCGACGCGAAGATCGACCCGGCGCTGATCCAGCCGCTGGCCACGCAGCTGGCCGACGCCTCGTTCAACCGCGTGACCATCGACGGCGACACCTCGACCAATGACTCGTTCGTGGTCATCGCCACGCAGAAGGCAGCGCACACGACCATCACCTCGCTCGACTCGGCCGACGGCCAGGCGCTCGTGGCCGCGATGCGCGACGTGGCCCGCCTGCTGGCGCAGGCCATCGTGCGCGACGGCGAAGGCGCGACCAAGTTCATCACCATCCAGGTCGACGGCGGCAAGGACGGGGCCGAGTGCCGCCAGGTGGCCTACGCCGTGGCGCATTCGCCGCTGGTCAAGACCGCCTTCTTCGCCAGCGACCCGAACCTGGGCCGCATCCTGGCGGCCGTCGGTTACGCCGGCATTGCCGACCTCGACCAGACCGGCATCGACCTGTTCCTCGATGACGTGCACGTGGCGGTGAAGGGCGGACGCAATCCGTCGTACCGCGAGGAAGACGGCCAGCGCGTGATGAAGCTGAGCGAAATCACCGTGCGCATCGGCCTGGGCCGCGGCGCCGCCAGCGACACCGTGTGGACCTGCGATTTCAGCCACGAATACGTCACGATCAACGCCGATTACCGGTCATGAACGAGCAGTTCCAGAAGCTCATCGAGCGCGCCGAGCAACTCATCGGCCGCATCGAATCGATCCTGCCGCAGCCGCTGGCCGCGCCGACCGACTGGAGCGCCTCCATCGCGTGGCGCTACCGCCGCCGCAGCTCCGGCCATGGCGTGCTGGAGCCCGTGAAGCACGTGGCCACGATGGCGCTCGATTCGCTGAGGGAAATCGACGTCCAGAAGGAAAAGATCGAGCGCAACACGCGCCAGTTCGTCGAAGGCAAGCCGGCCAACAACGTGCTGCTGACCGGCGCGCGCGGCACGGGCAAGTCGTCGCTGATCCGCGCCTGCCTGCAGGCCTACGCGCCGCAGGGCCTGCGCCTGATCGAGGTCGACAAGGCCGAGCTCACCGACCTGCCCGACATCGTCGAGGTGGTGTCGCAGCGTCCCGAGAAGTTCATCGTCTTCAGCGACGACCTGAGCTTCGACGAAGGCGAGCCGGGCTACAAGGCGCTCAAGTCGATCCTCGACGGATCGATTGCCGCCTCGACGCCCAACGTGCTCATCTACGCCACCAGCAACCGGCGCCACCTGCTGCCCGAGTACATGAAGGACAACCTCACGTACAAGCACACGGACGACGGCGAAGTGCATCCGGGCGAGGTGATCGAAGAGAAGATTTCGCTGTCGGAGCGCTTCGGCCTCTGGGTGAGCTTCTATCCCTTCAGCCAGAACGAATACCTGACGATCGTGGGCCAGTGGCTCTCGTCGTTCGGCGTCGACGACGCGGCCATCACGGCGGCGCGGCCCGAGGCGCTCGTGTGGGCGCTGGAGCGCGGCTCGCGCAGCGGCCGCGTGGCCTACCAGTTCGCGCGCGACTACGCAGGGCGGGCCGGCGCGTGAGCGAGGCTGTGACATCGGCGCGCAAGCACACCGAAGTGGCCGTCGGCGTGCTGATCCGGCTGGCCGACGAGGCGCTGCTGCTCACCACGCGGCCCGAAGGCAAGGCCTATGCGGGCTACTGGGAGTTCCCGGGCGGCAAGATCGAGGCCGGCGAAACGGTCGAGGAAGCCCTGCGCCGCGAGCTGCAGGAAGAACTGGGCATCACCATCGGCGGCGCCGAGGTCTGGAAGGTCACGGAGCACGACTACCCGCACGCGCTGGTGCGCCTGCACTGGTGCAAGGTGACGGACTGGACCGGCGAGTTCGAAATGCGCGAAAGCCAGGCCATGGCCTGGCAGCAACTGCCGCTCGACGTGGCGCCGGTGCTGCCGGGCGCATTCCCCGTGCTGCAGTGGTTGTCGGACGAGCGCGGTCTGCCGTTCGTGCCGCCGCCGGTCGTTGCGCCGGGCCACTGACCGATT
This sequence comes from Variovorax sp. GW823-FHT04F07, assembly GCF_058795995.1. Classification (NCBI taxonomy): domain Bacteria; kingdom Pseudomonadati; phylum Pseudomonadota; class Betaproteobacteria; order Burkholderiales; family Comamonadaceae; genus Variovorax; species Variovorax sp. GW823-FHT04F07. The sequence continues at coordinate 1,066,712 of NZ_JBXAIG010000002.1, read as the reverse complement.
GATGCATCCCAAGTACCGTCCGGATATCGACGGCCTGCGTGCCATTGCGGTGGGTGCCGTGCTGGTGTACCACGCGTTCCCGACTGCGCTGATGGGCGGCTTCATCGGGGTCGACATCTTCTTCGTGATCTCGGGCTTCCTGATCACGACCATCATCCTGCAAAGCCTCGCGGCGGGCGACTTCACCTACCGCGACTTTTACGCACGGCGCATCCGCCGGATCTTTCCAGCCTTGATCGTGGTGCTGCTGGCGACCCTGTGCGCGGGCTGGTACCTGCTGCTGTCCGACGAGTTCGCGGAGCTCGGCAAGCAGACCGTGGGGGGCTCGGCCTTTGTCGCCAACCTGGTGTTCTGGAGCGAGTCGGGCTACTTCGACACAGCGGCCGAAACCAAGCCGCTGTTGCACCTGTGGTCGCTGGGCATCGAGGAGCAGTTCTACATCTTCTGGCCGCTGCTGTTGGGGTTGGCCTGGCGCAAGGGCTGGCCGATGGTGCGCGTGGTGCTGGCGGTGGCGGCGGTTTCGTTCCTGATCAACGTGACGACTGTGCATCCGCTGCCCGCAGCGTCGTTCTATTCGCCGGCCTCCCGTTTCTGGGAGCTGATGGTCGGCGGCATCCTGGCTTGCATGCGGCTGAGGCCGCCGACACCGAATGTGTGGCGCAGCCACGTGCAGTCGGTGCTGGGCGTGGGCTTGATCGTGCTCGGACTGGTGATGATCCGCAGCAACAAGGCGTTCCCGGGGTGGTGGGCGCTGCTGCCGACGCTGGGCGCGGTGAGCTGCATCGCCGCGGGTCCGAACGGCGTGCTGAACAAGTACCTGCTGTCGAACCGTGTGATGGTGTGGATCGGCCTGATCAGCTACCCGTTGTACCTGTGGCACTGGCCGCTGCTGGCCTTCGTGCGCATCGTGGAAGCCGATCCGCTGCACCCGTCGCCGGTCTATCGCGCTGTCGCGATGGTGGCGAGCGTGCTGCTGGCATGGGCGACCTACCGCTTCGTCGAGCGCTTCGCACGCAACCGGCCCGGCGCGGGAACGCTCAAGGCGCTGGGCGCAGGCATGGTGTTGGTGGCCGCCGCGGGTTTCGCGATCTTTCTCGGTGTGCCGGAGCCGCGAAACAACAGCGCCCGGTTGCAAGTCGTGGCCAACGCCACGCTGGACGCCGACTACTACGAGGGCTTCAAGCTCGATCAGATCGGCGAGCAGCTGGTCTACAAGGTCGGCGGTGGCCCGAAGCGCGTGCTGTTCCTGGGTGACAGCCACGTGCAGCAGTACGCACCGCGCGTGATGGAACTGGCCCGCACGTCGTCGATGCCGGACAAGTCGGCCTGGTTCGTGACCCAGGGCGCTTGCCCGGCCGTGCCAGGCGTGCATGCAGACAAGAACATCGGCTGCGCCGAACGGCGCGATGCCATGCTGGCCTACGCCATGGGCCCCGAGGTCGACTCGGTGGTGATCGGCGGTTGCTGGAACTGCTATTTCATCGGTCAAGGCGCGTTGGACTACTACTTCCGCGACGTCGACAACAAGCGCCATCCGTTCCAGAACGGTGACGGCATCGAGCGTTCCCTGGCTTCGATGGAGTTCACGTTGCGCGAACTCGCGCGGCAAAAGAAGGTCTACCTGCTGCTCGACAACCCCGGCGGCCCGGAGTTCACGCCCAAGCGGCTGATCGAAGGCAGTCGCTTGACGCACATGGAGGCCATGTCCTCGACCCCGACCACGCAGCTGCCGGCCGACCAGAAGCAGCTCAACGACCGGCTGCGCGCCATCGCGCAGGCGAGCGGGGCGGAACCGATCGATGCCATGGCGGTGCTGTGCAAGAACGACCAGTGCCTGCGCACGCTGCCCGACGGCGCACCCGCGTACAAGGACGCTGACCACCTGCGTCCGCGCTATACCCGGGAAGAGGCGAGCTATTTTGACCGCACGGTGCGCAGCGCACCGGTCGCCGCGCAGCAGCCGGCGCGCTGAGCGAGCCCGCCGTACCGACGATGCATCCCAAGTACCGCCCGGACATTGACGGCCTGCGCGCCATCGCAGTGGGCTCGGTGCTGGCGTATCACGCCTTTCCGAGCCTGCTGCCCGGCGGCTTCATCGGGGTCGACGTCTTCTTCGTGATTTCGGGCTTCCTGATCACGACCATCCTTCTCCAGAGTCTCGCTGCCGCCGACTTCACCTACAGCGACTTCTACGCGCGGCGCATCCGGCGCATCTTTCCCGCGCTGCTGCTGGTGCTGCTCGCTACGCTGGCGTTCGGCTGGTACGTGCTGCTGCCCGGGGAGTTCTCTCAACTGGGCAAGCAGACCACCGGCGGGGCTGCTTTCTTCGCCAACCTGGTGTTCCTCGGCGAAGCGGGGTACTTCGATGCCACGGCGGAGACCAAGCCGCTGTTGCACCTGTGGTCGCTGGGGATCGAGGAGCAGTTCTACATTTTCTGGCCGCTGCTGCTGGGGCTGGCCTGGCGCAAGCGCTGGCCGATCCTGCGGGTGACGCTGGCGGTGGCCATCATTTCCTTCCTGGTCAACGTGCTCACGGTACAGCCGTACCGCGCCGCGGCGTTCTATTCGCCGCTGTCGCGCGCGTGGGAGCTGATGGCCGGCGGCCTGCTGGCGGTCATGCGCCTCCAGCCGACGTCGACATCGGCGGATGCGCGGCCGATGCTGAAGCACGTGCAGTCGGTGGTCGGCCTGGGCCTGATCGTGCTGGGCCTTTTCATGACGCGCAGCACCAAGGCATTTCCCGGCTGGTGGGCGCTGTTGCCGGTGCTCGGCGCGGTGAGCTGCATCGCCGCGGGTCCGAACGGCCTGCTGAACAAGCACCTGCTGTCGAACCGTGTGATGGTGTGGATCGGCCTGATCAGCTACCCGTTGTACCTGTGGCACTGGCCGCTGCTTTCGTATGCGCGCATCGTCACGGGCGGCGAGCCTTCGCTGCAGGTGCGCATCGCGATGGTGGTGGCTTCGGTCGTCCTAGCCTGGGTCACGTACCGTTTTGTGGAGCGCTTTGTCAAGCTGCACCTCTCGCAGGGCATGCTGCGCGGGTTGGCCGCCGGCGGTGCGGCGCTGGCGCTGGTCGGCGTGGTGGTGTTCCTGGGTACGCCGCAACCGCGCCACGACAGCCAGGCGCTGCAGGCCGTGGCCGACGCGACGCGCGAAGACAACTACTACGGGGGCTTCGAGGAGTCTGCGCTTGATGGCCAGTTCGTCTACCGCACCGGCAACGGCAAGCACAACGTGCTGCTGATCGGCGACAGCCACGTCGAGCAATATGCGCCGCGCGCACTCGAATTGGTGCGCACGCAGCCCGACAAGGCCCGCACGGTGTACTTTGCGACCAAGGGTTCGTGCCCGCCGGTACCGGGCCTGTTCAGCGGTGCCGACACGGCCTGCGACGAACGGCGCGCGGCCGTGCTCGACCTGGCGCTCAAGCCGGACATCGATTCGGTGGTGCTCGGGGCCTGCTGGAGCTGCTACTTCACCGGCGTCGGACCTGCGGTGAACTATTTCGTCGATGACAAGAAGGTCGTGCATCCGTTCCTGAACGGCGACGGCGTCGATCTGGCGCTCCAGTCACTGGGCGAGGTGTTGAAGCGTCTGTCATCGGCGGACAAGAACGTCTACCTGGTGCTCGGCAATCCGGTCGGTATGGATTTCGATCCGCTCAAGCAGATCGAGGGCAGCCGGTTGGGCAGGATGCACGTCAGCGACCAAGGCAAGGCCCCGTTGCCCGAAGACCAGGCACAGTTCAATGCGCGGCTGAAGCAGGTGGCCGAAGCCAATGGCGCGCAGGTGATTGAGCCGTTCGCCAGCCTGTGTGCCGAGGGCCAGTGCATCCGCAGCATGCCGGACGACGGTTCGCCGGCGTACAAGGACATCGGTCACCTTCGTCCGCGCTATGCGCGCAGCTTTGCGACCTACATGGACCCGGCGCTGCTGGACGAGAGCGCGAGCGGCAAGTAGCCCCGCGCAGGCCGTTTATTGGACCTTCGGGTCTCCGAAAGGATCGTCGTCGGGGGGAGCCTCGGCCGGCATCCGGAACTCTTCGCTGGCCCAGGCCCCCAGGTCGATGCCCTTGCAGCGCGCGCTGCAAAACGGCCGGTAGGCGTTGCTCGGCGCGCAGATGCTGTCGCCGCCGCACGTGGGGCAACGGACGATCCGCTCGCCCTTGTCGTTCACCTCGGTCATGCGCAGAGGGTCAGCTCGAAAGGCGCGTCGTCCGAGCTTTGATGCAGGCGGTCGTCCTTGTCGTGCTGCATGAGGCGCACGGACACCATGAGACGGTTGCCGCTGATTTCGGGGATGAGGCCCAGCTTCGGGTCGATGCGCAGGCGCAGCAGCTGGAAGCTGCGGCCCTGCGGCAGGTTCTGCTGGAACTGGCCCTGGGTGGCGATTACCTTGTAAGGCACGTCGGCGTCGCGCAGCAGCTTGAGCAGCAGGTAGATCGACGAAGCCAGCGGAGACAGGGTGTTGGACCAGCGTTCGAGGTCGGCGCGGCGGCTGGCGGCCGGGCGGTGTTGCCAGGCGAAATAGGCGGGCAGGTCGAACTCGCAGGTGCCGCCCGGAATGCCGGCGCGGCTGCGGATGCTCATGAGCCACTCGTTTTCCGTCAGCGCCTGGCCGGCCTTGCCCGCCACGCCGTTCAACGTGGTGAAGTTGCGCTCGAGCTGGCCGACGACCTGGTCGAGCACGGCTTCGGCGATGGCCGGATTGCCCCGGTAGCCGTTGAACACGTTCTTGTGCTTGTCAAGGTCGCGCAGGACGTCGGCCTTGAGGTCGGCCCGTGCGGCCACGTCCATGATCTCGAAGATCGTGACCAGGGCGTAGTGATGGGACAACGGCGACTCGGAGGGCACCAGTTCACCGAGCCGGCGGAAGAGGTGCTCCAGCCGCAGGTAGGTGCGGGTGCGCTCGTTGAAGGGGTACTCGTAGAGGATCACGCGTATCGGCTTTTCAGATCAGGTTCGAGCTCATTGCGATTTTGCAATTGGTGCCGGCAGCACCTCACGCACAGCCTCCAGCATACGCTGGCCGAAAAGAATGTAACCCTGGGTCGAGACGTGTGTCTCGTTCGCGGGGAAGAGATCCGTCATCTTGAAGCGGTTTTTCTCCGCAAGATCGAACAGGTCCGGCCCGATATTTTGCGGGTTGAATTCGGCCCTGAACGCGTCGGCATGGTTTTGTTGCAAATAGACGGTGCTCTTGTTGGGCACGACCATCCACACCACCTTGTAGGGGGCGGCGCTGCTCTCGAAGCGCTTCATGAAGCGTGCCGACTCGACCGATAACGGGGCGTTGACACGGTCTTCGGCGGTCACCAGCAGCTTGTCGCACGCGCGGTGGCTGAACTGCTTGCAGCCGTCGGGCACCTTGCGCGCGTCGATCAGCGGGCCCCAGTGCTCAGGGGTGTTGGTCCAGCTGTCGGAGCGCAGGATGGCGCGGGTGTTGTGATAAGTGAACCAGCCGCTGAGCAATTGGGCGTCCCAGTTGAGCTGGAAGCCGGGGGGCGGTTTGGATGGATTCTCACCGGGTGGCGGGGTTGACTTGAAGGCGTGCTTCATGGTCTTGCAGGCCGCGGACTTCTCGATGCGGTCTTCGAGCAGGCGCTCGATGCTTTCGACGATGACGACCTTGCCCTTGAAGCCGGACTTTTCGAGCCAGCTCGCGAAGTCCTCGCACAGCGGGCCGGTGTTGTCCCAGTGCGTGGTGGTGAGCTTGTAGCCGGCGCCCACGAGCACCGATTGCCAGACGTAGCGCACCGAGAAGCTGTCGCCGATCACCAGGATGTCGGACTCCCGGATCGGCCACGTCTTGACGTTGGCGTCAGGGATCGGGGGGGGCGGTGCGTGCCAGCCGAACTCTTGCTCCGAGATGCGGCCGATGCGGGTCAGGTCGCCGTACGGAATGGGCGTGAAGAGGCTGACGACCAGCAGGGTGCAGCACGCCAGGTAGCCGGCGGCGAAGATGCGGAGCCAGACCTTGGCCGATTTCGTGTCTTCCATGTCAGAACTGGAAATAGAGGAACGGGCTGTAGCTGCCGAACTTCGACACGCACAGACCGAAAAGATAGACGCAGCCCAGTCCGGTGACCCACGTGGCCAGGCGCTGCAGGCGGGGTCGTCCGGCCAGGCCGGCGACGTTCGGAATCCAGCGGTCGAGGGTGATCGTCGGCGGCAGCGCCAGGCAGATCACGAGGCCCACGAGGATGGTCTGGAAAAATTCGGGCTTGCGGAACGGGACGCGGAACTCGCCGAAGGCCGACACGGGGGCGCCGTGCAGGCCGAGCATCCCCTTGTAGATCTCGATGGCGGCTGTCATGCTGTCGGCGCGGAACACGACCCAGGCGATCATCACGCACAGGAAGGTGATGAACCAGCCGGCCATGCGACCGTACCAGGTGGTCTTGGTGTTGCCGCGGCGCACCTTGGCGTTCCAGAAGTGATTGACCATCAGGTAGGCGCCGTGCAGCGCGCCCCAGATCACGAAGGTCCAAGCGGCACCGTGCCACAGGCCGCCGAGCAGCATGGTCAGGAAAAGGTTGATGTAGCGGCGCGCCGGCCCCTTGCGATTGCCGCCGAGTGGCACGTAGAGGTAGTCGCGCAGGAAGGTCGACAGCGAGATGTGCCAGCGACGCCAGAACTCGATCATGTTGGTCGACTTGTAGGGCGAGCGGAAATTGAGTGGCAGTTGCACGCCCAGGCACAGTGACAGGCCGACCGCCATGTCGGAGTAGCCCGAGAAGTCGAAATAGATCTGCAGTGTGTAGGCCAGCACACCGAACCACGCGGTGTACAGGGAGGGCAGCACGCCCTCGTGTACGCCCTTGAACATCATGTCGGCGTACTGCCCGAGCGGGTCAGCGATCAGCATCTTCTTGGCCAGGCCGAAGACGAAGATGCCCAGCCCGAGCGCCACGTTGCTGGCGTTGAACCTGTAGGTCGCCGGGCTGTTGAACTGCGGCATCATCTGCGCGTGGTGCAGCACCGGGCCCGCGATCAGGTGCGGGAAGTAGGTGACGAACAGCATGTAGTGAATGAAGCTGCGCTCGTGCACCTTGCCCTGCCAGCAGTCGACCAGGAAGGCGATCTGCGTGAAGGTATAAAACGAGATGCCGATCGGTAGCACGATGTGCACCAGATCGATCGGCGTGAGACCCGCGGCGACCAGCCCGGCGTCGACGTTCTCCAGGAAGAAGTTGGCGTACTTGAAGACGGCCAGCACGCCCAGGTTGATCACCAGCGAGGCGATCAGCAGCGTCTTGCGCTTGCGGTCGTCGCGCCCCGGCGCGGGCGTCAGCTGCAGGCCGAACCAGTAGTTGACGCAGATGGAACCCAGCAGCAGCGGCAGGGCCTGCACGCTCCACCAACCGTAGAAGAACAGCGAGGCCAGTCCGAGGAAGCCGGCGGCGGCGCGGGCGTTGCGTTTGCCGATCAGGAAGAACCCGATCAGGACCAGCGGGAAATAGACAAAAATGAAGGGATACGAGTTGAAAAGCATCTCGGGGAGGGCACTGCAGTGGCGAGCGCCTTTTTGTCGTAATCGTTATAGAGCCGCCGGGGCGGCTGGTCTCGGATTATCGCGTGGTGGCCACAGCCCACAGCTTCCAGAGACCCCGCACCTCGGTGCCCAGTTCCGCGAGCGTCAACGACTCGTTGTAAATCACGGCGTCGGCGGCGGCCCGGCGCGCCTTGCGCGGCGCCTGCTGGGCGATCACGGCACGCACGGCTTCGGGCTCCCATCCCGAGCGTGCGACCACACGCTGCAGCTGCGTGTCTTCGCGGGCATCGACCACCAGCACGCGGTCCACGAGGGCCCGCCAGCGGCCGGATTCGACCAGCAGCGGGACGTCGAACACGACGACGGCATCGTCGCCGGCCGCAGCGGCCTGGCGCTGGGTCTCGGCGCCGATCAGCGGATGCAGGATCGCTTCGAGGCGGGCCTTGGCACCCGCGTCGGCGAACACGATCTGGCGCATGGCGGCCCGGTCGAGGCTGCCATCGGGTGCGATGACGGAGGGGCCGAACGCGGCTTCGATGGCGGGCATCGCGATGCCGCCGGCCTGCGCGATGCTGCGTGCGATGGCGTCGGTGTCGACCAGCACCGCCCCTTCGGCCACCAACAGCGACGCGACCGTGCTCTTGCCGCTGCCGATGCCGCCGGTCAGGCCGATGCGCTTCACCGCCATGCCGCTGTCGTTCTCAAAGGGCCAGGGCCCCGAAAGGGAAGGCGAAGGGAATCCACTGCTTGACGACGGCGGGACCGGCCACGAGGCAGATCAGGCCGGCGCCGGCCAGGAAGGGGCCGAAGGCGATGGGAATGTCCTTGTGGGCCAGCTTGCCGGCGAAGCGCAGCGTGAGGCCGATCACGGCGCCCACCACCGACGAGACGAGGATGATCGCAATGAGGTAGTCGGCGCCGAGCCAGGCGCCCAGAGCGGCGAGCAGTTTGAAGTCCCCATGTCCCATGCCTTCCTTGCCTGTGGCCAGGCGGTAGGCATGGTACACAAGCCACAGGCTCAGGTAGCCGAACACGGCGCCCCAGACCGCGGTGTTCAGGCTGACGCCGGTCCAGCCCATGGCGGCACCGACCAGGCCGAGCCAGAGCAGCGGGTAGTTCAGGGCGTCGGGCAGGAACTGGGTGTCGAAGTCGATGAGGAACTGGCAGATCAGCACGGCGCCAAAGGCCGCCCAGAGCGTGCCCGTGGGGGTGATGCCGAAGCGGTGTGCACACAGGGCGAACAGCGCGCCCGTGATCAGCTCGACGAGCGGGTAGCGGGGGCTGATCGAGGTCTTGCAGCTGGCGCACCGGCCACGCAGCACGAGGTAGCTGAGCACCGGGATGTTCTGGTACCAGCGGATCTTGTGGCCGCACGCGCCGCAGCGCGAGGCGGGGCGCGTGAGATCGAAGGGCGGGAGCTTCTCGAGCGCTTCGGCGGCCTTGTCGGCGGCCGCCTCGAGCCCTGCGGGCGGCACGGCCTTCGGGCCGAAGACCAGCGACCAGAGCGAAGGCATGTCCTTCGACGACATGAGGTTGGCGACCGCATCGCCCAGCCAGCCGCGGTACATCATGACCGGGGTGCGGTAGATCACCACGTTGAGGAAACTGCCGATCAATAGCCCCAGCACACCGGCCAACGCGGTGTCGAACCCTTGCGACGCCAGCATCAGACGACCTGGCCGAGCTTGAAGATGGGCAGGTACATCGACACCACGATGCCGCCGATGATGACGCCCAGGAACACGATGATGATGGGTTCCATCAGGCTGGAGAGGCCGGCCACCATGTCGTCGACTTCGGATTCGTAGAAGTCGGCGGCCTTGCTGAGCATGTGATCGATCGAGCCCGACTCCTCGCCGATGGCCGTCATTTGGATCACCATCGAAGGGAACAGGTTGACGTTGGTCATGGCGGCCGTGAGGCTGGTACCGGTCGAGACCTCCTGCTGGATCTTGGCGGTGGCGTCACCGTACACCGAGTTGCCCGACGCGCCGCCCACGGAGTCGAGCGCCTCCACCAGCGGTACGCCGGCTGCGAACATGGTCGCGAGCGTGCGGGTCCAGCGGGCGATGCAGGATTTCTCGATCAGAGTGCCGAAAACCGGGAGGCGCAGCAGCAGGCGATCCATGACCTTCTGGACGCGTTCGTTGCGTTTCCAAGCTTGAAGGAAGAAATAAATGCCGCCGCCGAGCACGCTGAAGATCAGCCACCAATAGGAAACAAAAAACTCGCTGATCGCCATGACAAACAACGTCGGCGCAGGCAAATCGGCGCCGAATGAGGTGAACACCTCCTTGAACGCGGGGATCACGAAGATCATGATGACGGCCACCACCACGAAGGCCACGACGACCACCGAGGTCGGGTACATCAATGCCGACTTGATCTTCGACTTGATCGCCTCGGTCTTCTCCATGTAGGTCGCGAGACGGTCCAGCAACTCTTCCAGGATACCGGCAGCCTCACCGGCCTCCACCAGGTTGCAGTACAGGTTGTCGAAGTACTTCGGAAACTTGCGAAAAGCAGCCGACAGCGAGGTGCCGGTCTCAACGTCGCTGCGGATGTCGTTCAGCAGCTTCGCGACACTCGCGTTCGCGTTGCCGCGACCCACGATGTCGAAGGACTGCAGCAGCGGCACGCCGGCCTTCATCATGGTCGCGAGTTGGCGCGTGAAGATTGCGATGTCCTTGGGCTTGATCGCCTTGCCCGAGCGCATGCGGCGCTTCTTGATCTTGGAGGCCAGCACGCCCTGGCGACGCAAGGCCGCCTGCACCTGGTTCTCCCCGGCGGCGCGAAGTTCGCCGCGCACCAGCTTGCCGTTGCGGTCCTTGCCTTCCCATTCGAAGACGAATTCCTTGTGCGTGACCTGGGAGCGGGAGGATGCCACTGTTGCCATTCGATCTCCGGTTCAGTGTGTTCGTTATAGGTTGGTGCAGGCGACGACTTCTTCGAGCGAAGTGAGGCCCTGCATGACTTTGCGAAGGCCGGACTGGCGCAGCGAGCGCACGCCTTCGGCTTCGGATTGGTTCGCGATGTCCAGCGCGCTGCCGTCGCGCAGGATGATTTCCTGGATGGCTTCAGAAATCGGCATCACCTGGTAGATGCCGACCCGGCCCTTGTAGCCGCCGCTGCAGGCGGCGCAGCCAACCGGGCGGTAGGGCTTCCAGGTGCCGTTGATGTCTTCCTCTTTGAAGCCGGCATCGAGCAGGGCTTCGCGTGGGATGTCGAGCGGCGCGCGGCACAGCATGCACAGCCGGCGCGCGAGGCGTTGCGCGGTGATCAGGATCACGCTTGACGCGATGTTGAACGGTGCGATGCCCATGTTGCGCATGCGCGTGAGCGTGGTCGGGGCGTCGTTGGTGTGCAGCGTCGACAGCACCAGGTGACCGGTTTGCGCGGCCTTGATCGAGATGTCGGCGGTTTCGAGGTCGCGGATTTCGCCGACCATGATGATGTCGGGATCCTGTCGCAGGAAGGCACGCAGCGCCGCTGCGAAGGTGAGACCGGCCTTCTCGTTGACGTTGACCTGGTTGACGCCGGGCAGGTTGATTTCCGACGGGTCTTCCGCCGTCGCGATGTTGACGCCCGGCTGGTTGAGCAGGTTCAGGCAGGTGTAGAGCGACACGGTCTTGCCCGAACCCGTGGGGCCGGTCACCAGCACCATGCCATAGGGGCGGCCGATGGCGTGGAGGAGTCGTTCTTTCTCGTCGGCGTCATAGCCCAGGGCGTCGATGCCCATGCGCGCGCTGCTCGGGTCCAGGATACGCACGACGATCTTCTCGCCGAACAGCGTGGGCAGCGTGCTCACGCGGAAGTCGATCACGCGGTCGGGGCCGATCTTGAGCTTCATGCGGCCGTCTTGCGGCACGCGTTTTTCCGAGATGTCGAGCCGCGAAATGACCTTGATGCGCGAGGCCAGCTTGTCCTTGATGACCGTGGGCGGACTGGCGATTTCGCGCAGCTCGCCATCGACCCGGAAGCGCACCCGGTAGTGGTGTTCGTAGGGCTCGAAGTGGATGTCCGAGGCCCGCATGCTGACGGCGTCGAGCAGCATCTTGTGCAGGAAGCGCACCACGGGTGCGTCCTCGACTTCGGCGATGGCCTGCTCGTTGGCATCGCCCGAGGTGTCGGCCGTGACATCGTCGAATTCGAACTCGGTGCCGACGATGCTGTTGATGGTTTCAGCCGCGCTCGCTGCAGCGGCTTCGATCATGCGCGAGAGCTTGTCGTACTCGGCGATGACCCAGTCCACGCCCATCTGCGACGCGAACTTGATTTTTTCCGCGGCCTGCTGGTCCGACGGATCAGCCGTCGCGACGATCAGGCGGTTGTTGCGCTTGCTGAGAACGACGATGCGGTACGCAAGGCAGAGCTTCGGATCGAGCAGGTCCTTGGGCAGGCGCTGGTGATCGATGGCATCGAGGTCGAGCAGCGGGGCGCCGAAGGCGCTTGACAGGGTGTGGGCGAGGTCTGCGGCCGAGACGGCGCCGGTGCCGGTCAGTTCGGCGATGAAGCTGGTGCGGCCGCTCAGTGACTTCTGATAGATGTCTTCGGCTGTCTTCGCCGCGAGCTTGCCAGCCGACACGAGGGCGCGCGCCAGGCCGGGAAGGGCGATCTGCGTAGTTTCTTTAACGGGAATTTCGGCAGCGGCCATTCAGCGAATGCAAAAGATGTGAAAAAGTGCTTCACGATCATCGCTGAACACGCCTGTGCTGTAAATCGTTACACAGCAACAGGGGCTGACATTAACTGGACCAGCCGAGAAAAACTGGTCGGGGTGAGAGGATTCGAACCTCCGGCCTCTACGTCCCGAACGTAGCGCTCTACCAGGCTAAGCTACACCCCGATTGGTTGCAAGAAAAAGAACTCGTCCTAGATGCCAACTCTGTGGAGGTGTTTCAGGCACGTCGCTCAAGCAACTGAGCCGCTAATTGTAGCAAACCTGAAGCGTGCAAATTCGACGGAAGGTCGCGCAATGCATGAATTGCGCGTTCGGCCTCTGCCGCGGCAGCCGCGCGCGAGGCTTCCAGCGCGCCGGTTTCGCGAACGATCTCGACGATTTTCCCCAGCTGGGCGGTATCTCCGGCCTCGATGGCGGCGCGCACCAGCGTGCTCTGTTCGGGTGTGCCGCGCTGCATGGCGAAGATCAGCGGCAGAGTGGTCTTGCCTTCGCGCAGGTCGTCGCCGACGTTCTTTCCGGTTTCCTGGGCGTCGCCCGCGTAGTCGAGTACGTCGTCGATCACCTGGAAGGCGGTGCCCAGTGCTTGCCCGTAAGTGGCGCAGGCCTCTTCGACTTCGGATGTGCTGCCGGCCAGCACGGCCGCCAACCGGGTGCTTGCCTCGAAGAGCTTGGCGGTCTTGGAGCGAATCACGCGCAGGTACGCTGCTTCGTCCAGCGAGGCGTCGTGCATGTTCATCAGCTGCAGCACTTCGCCTTCCGCGATCACGTTGGTCGCTTCGGCCAGGATCTGCATGATGCGCATGTTGTTTGCATCCAACATCATCTGGAAGGCGCGCGAGTACAGGAAGTCGCCCACCAGCACGCTGGCTGGGTTGCCGAAGGATTCGTTGGCGGTGGCACGGCCGCGGCGCAGGGTCGATTCGTCGACCACGTCGTCGTGCAGCAGGGTCGCGGTGTGGATGAACTCCACCACGGCCGCCAAGTTGAAGCGCTGTTCGCCCGTGTAGCCGAGCGCGCCTGCCATGAGCAGCAGCAGCGCCGGCCGCAGCCGCTTGCCACCGGCCGAGATGATGTATTGCGAAACTTGGCTGACCAGCGGAACGCCAGTATTGAGGCGTTGGGCGATCACACGGTCGACTTCGACCATGTCGCCGGCAATCAGGTCCAGCACGGTGGCGGTGGGGGAGGTGTCGGCGGCGGGAACTGGCAAAGCGAAGGCGCGGGGCGCTGCGAGGATGAGGGCGGCCCTGGAGGCCGGAACGCGCGAATTATAGGGAGCCGTGCACGATTCCCTGGAGCGTCTCGGCGTCGGGGTGGTGAGTGTTCGCAAACCGCGCTATAATCTTGGGCTCTGCGGAATTCGCTGCGGAGACTCATTTCTAAGAGGTTTACATGTACGCGGTCATAAAAACCGGCGGCAAGCAGTATCGCGTTGCTTCCGGCGAGAAAATTAAAGTAGAACAGATTGCTGCGGACGTAGGCCAGGAAATCGTGATCGACCAGGTTCTGGCTGTCGGAAACGGCGCTGAAATCAAGGTTGGCACGCCCCTGGTGTCCGGCGCAACGGTGACAGTCACGGTGCTGTCGCACGGCCTGCACGACAAGGTTCGCATCTTCAAGATGCGCCGTCGCAAGCACTATCAAAAACGTCAAGGCCATCGCCAGCAGTTCACCGAACTGCAAATCGGCGCGATCGCCGGCTAAGGAGCACATTCCATGGCACAGAAAAAAGGCGGCGGCTCCACGCGAAACGGGCGCGATTCCAAGCCCAAGATGCTCGGCGTGAAGGCCTTCGGCGGCGAACTGATCAGCGCAGGCTCGATCATCGTGCGCCAGCGCGGCACCCAGTTCCATCCCGGCGTGAACGTCGGCGTGGGCAAGGACCACACGCTCTTCGCCCTGGTCGACGGCCACGTGTCGTTCGGTCACAAGGGTGCGCTGAACAAGCACATGGTCAACGTGACGCCCGCGGCCTAAGCCCCGCAGTCACTTCGATCTTTCCGAGGCCCCGCATTGCCGGGGCTTCTTCATTTGTAAACTGGACATCCCATGAAGTTCGTCGACGAAGCCTTCATCGACATCGCCGCGGGCGATGGCGGCAACGGCTGCGTGTCGTTCCGTCATGAGAAGTACAAGGAGTTCGGCGGCCCCAACGGCGGCGACGGCGGCCGTGGCGGCCACGTGTTCGCGGTGGCCGACTCGAACCTCAACACCCTGGTCGATTTCCGCTACTCGCGCCGGCACGAAGCCAAGCGCGGCGAGCACGGCATGGGCTCCGACATGTTCGGCGCCGCCGGCGACGACATCGTCCTCAAGATGCCTGTCGGCACGATCATCACCGACGCTGAGACGGGTGAGGTGTTGTACGAGCTGCTCAAGGACGGCGAGGTCATCACCATCGCCAAGGGCGGCGACGGCGGCTTCGGCAACATGCGCTTCAAGAGCGCGATCAACCGCGCGCCGCGCCAGAAGACGCCCGGCTGGCCCGGCGAGAAGAAGAGCCTCAAGCTCGAACTCAAGGTGCTGGCTGACGTGGGCCTGCTGGGTATGCCGAATGCCGGTAAATCGACGCTGATCAGCGCCGTTTCGAACGCCCGTCCGCGCATTGCCGACTACCCCTTCACCACGCTGCACCCGAACCTCGGTGTCGTGCGCGTCGGCCCCGAGCAGAGCTTCGTGGTGGCCGACCTGCCCGGTCTGATCGAAGGTGCCTCGGAAGGCGCCGGCCTCGGTCACCTGTTCCTGCGTCACCTGCAGCGCACCCGCCTGCTGTTGCACGTGGTCGACATGGCGCCGTTCGACGACAGCGTCGATCCGGTCGCCCAGGCCAAGGCGCTCGTGGCCGAGCTCAAGAAGTACGACGCGGCGCTGCACGAGAAGCCGCGCTGGCTGGTACTGAACAAGCTGGACATGGTGCCGGACGACGAGCGCGCCGCGTGCGTCAAGGACTTCGTCAAGCGCCTGCGCTTCAAGGGCCCCGTCTTCGAGATCTCGGCGCTCACGCGCGAAGGCTGCGAGCACCTGATCAAGGCCGTGTACCAGCAGGTCAAGGCGCAGCAGGTGGCCGAGCACGAAACCGTCGTGGTCGATCCGCGCTTCGTTCCGCTGCCGCCCGAAGGAAACTGAGGGCGTCGCGGCACCTTCGGTGCTGCAAAATGGATAGCAAGCAGCGCAGGCTGCATTCCTGAAACACGCCTTCTTTCTTCATGACCTCGAATTCCGGTTCCACTGCCTTGCGGGATGCCCGCCGTATCGTCGTCAAGGTGGGCTCCAGCCTCGTGACCAACGAGGGGCGCGGCCTCGACGAAGGTGCCATCGGCGAGTGGTGCCGGCAACTGGCCGAACTGGTGCGCGACGGGCGCGAAGTGGTCATGGTGTCGAGCGGCGCGATCGCCGAAGGCATGAAGCGCCTGGGCTGGAAGACCCGTCCGCACGAAGTGCACGAGCTCCAGGCCGCGGCAGCCGTCGGGCAGATGGGCCTGGCCCAGATGTACGAGACCAAGTTGCGCGAGAACCAGATCGGCAGCGCGCAGGTACTTCTTACGCACGCCGACCTCGCGGACCGCGAGCGCTATCTCAACGCACGCTCGACCCTGGTCACGCTGCTGCGCCTGGGTGTGGTGCCGGTGATCAACGAGAACGACACCGTCGTCAACGACGAGATCAAGTTCGGCGACAACGACACGCTCGGCGCGCTGGTCGCCAACCTGGTCGAGGCCGATGCCCTGATCATCCTGACCGACCAGAAGGGCCTGTACACGGCCGACCCGCGCAAGGACCTCGACGCGAAATTCGTGCACGAGGCCGCCGCAGGCGATCCGGCGCTCGAAGCCATGGCCGGCGGCGCCGGCTCGAGCATCGGGCGGGGCGGCATGATCACCAAGATCCTCGCGGCCAAGCGCGCGGCAGGCTCCGGCGCTTCCACGGTCATCGCCTGGGGCCGCGAAGCCGACGCGCTGCTGCGGCTCACGCGCGGCGAATCCATCGGCACGCTGCTGGTGGCGCAGACCGCCAAGCACCAGGCGCGCAAGCGCTGGATGGCCGATCACCTGCAGCTGCGTGGTGCCGTCATCGTCGATGCCGGTGCGGCTGCCAAGGTGCGCGGCGAAGGCAAGAGCCTGTTGCCGATCGGCATGACGGGCGTGTCGGGTGAGTTTTCGCGCGGCGACGTGATCGCGGTGCGCGACGTCGACGGCGTCGAACTGGCCCGCGGGCTGGCCAACTATTCGAGCGTGGAGGCCCGGCTGCTGTGCCGCAAGCCTTCGGCCGAGTTCGAGCGGCTGCTGGGCTACGCGGCCGAGCCGGAGATGGTGCACCGCGACAACATGGTGCTGATGCCCGGTTGATCGCCGCCAGGGCGGGGCGCCGTGCCCCGCCGCTGCTTCAGGGCAGTTCGCGCAGCGGGTTGCGGATGTTCTGCACCATCTCGTTGACCGAGCTGCGCGGTGCGTTGCCGCGGCACAGGCCCTGCGACGCCAGCGCCGGCACGTAGCTGGAGTTCATGTCCCTTACGCGCTTCCACTCGGGCGTCTTCATTTCCTGCCAGGCACCGTTGTTGAAGCGGGCATAGCTCTTCATCTCCGCCGTCGAGCAGCGCACGCCTTCGTAGAACGCATTGACGGCGCCACCGGCCCGGTTCTGCGCCACCACCACGTAGCGCACGATGCCGTCCTTCGTGATGGCGATCGTGTTCGGGTCGACGCCGAACTTCAGCGTCATGTAGGGCGGCATCGCGATCGGCAGCAGACGGCTTTCGCTGAAGGTCGGCGGCGGCGGCACCGCAGTTTCTTCCCACTCCTTGTCCTGCTCCGTGCTCTTGGGCGCGGGTGGCATGCCGGCCTGGGCCCAGTCGGGGTTGTCGGTGTCGTAGCCGCGGGAGGCGCAGGCGGCCAGCAGGCTGACGCAGGCGATGACGAGCGCACGCTCAGCGTGGCGTCGGGAAAGAAGAAGGCGCGCTGTTCTTGGGAGGAGGTTCATCGCTCGCAGAAGGAAGGTCGGGATGCGGATCGAAGCTGCCGCCGGGCGGCAGGTCGAGGCCCGCAGGTGCTCCATGGTCCAGCGTGTGGCGCTCGAATTCTCGGGCGCGCACGTTGCTGCGCAGGAAGCGGTTGCGGAAATCCTGCCGGGGCAGGTAGCGAGCAAGCTCGGTAAGCGCCATCTCGTAGACGCCGCGCTTGAACTCGACGACCACGTCGAGCGGGACCCAGTAGTCATGCCAGCGCCAGGCGTCGAATTCGGGATGGTCGGTGGCACGCAGGTTGAGATCCCAGTCGTGGCCGACAAGTTGCAGCAGATACCAGATCTGCTTCTGGCCTTTGTAGTGGCCCCGTGCGTCACGGCGGATGAACCGATCCGGCACCTCGTAGCGCAACCAGTCGCGGGTACGGGCCACGATGCGCACATGCTCCGGGTGGAGCCCGACTTCCTCGTGCAGTTCCCGGAACATGGCTTGCTCGGGACTTTCGCCACGGTCGATGCCGCCTTGCGGAAACTGCCAGGAATGCGTGCGTATGCGCTTGCCCCAGAAAACCTGGTTTCTCTGGTTGAGCAGGATGATGCCGACGTTGGGCCTGAAGCCGTCCCGGTCGAGCATAATCAAACCCCAATTTTTGAACTGAGTCGATTATGCATGCCGGGTTGCACTCGGCAAGCGACCGGTTCCGGGCTCTCAGGGTCTCTCCGGGGTGCCTGTCTCCCTCCTCACTTCGAACCCACCTGCGCGATCCCGATGAAAGCTTCCCGATTCTTTGTCTCCACCCTGAAGGAAGCGCCCGCTGACGCCGAGGTCGCGAGCCACCGCCTCATGATGCGGGCCGGCATGATCAAGAAGCTCGGCACGGGCATCTACACGTACATGCCCATGGGCCTGCGCGTGATCCGCAAGGTCGAGGCCATCGTGCGCGAGGAAATGAACCGCGCCGGCGCCGTCGAGCTCACGATGCCCGTGGTGCAGCCGGCCGAGTTCTGGCAGGAGACCGGCCGATTCGAGAAGATGGGCCCCGAGCTGCTGCGCATCAAGGACCGCCACGACCGCGACTTCGTGATCCAGCCCACCAGCGAAGAGGTGGTGACCGACATCGCGCGCCAGGAAATCCGCAGTTACAAGCAGCTGCCGAAGAATTTCTACCAGATCCAGACCAAGTTCCGCGACGAGCGCCGTCCGCGCTTCGGCCTGATGCGCGGGCGCGAGTTCATCATGAAGGACGCCTACAGCTTCGACCGCGACCTCGACGCGGCCAAGGCCAGCTACCAGGTGATGGCCCAGGCCTACCGCAACATCTTCGACCGCTTCGGCCTGCGCTACCGCGCCGTGGCGGCCGACAGCGGCGCCATCGGCGGCGACCTGAGCGAAGAGTTCCAGGTGATCGCCGCCACCGGCGAAGACGCCATCGTCTACTGCCCCGACAGCACCTACGCCGCCAACATGGAAAAGGCCGAGGCGCTGGCCCCGGCCGGCCCGCGCCCGGCCGCCGCCAACGCGCTCGAGAAGACGCCCACGCCCGGCAAGAGCACCTGCGCCGACGTGGCCGAGCTGCTCGGCGTGCCGCTGGCCACCACGGTCAAGTCGCTGGTGCTGGCCACCGACATCCTCGACGACGCCGGCAACATCCAGGGCGCGCAGGTCTGGCTGCTGCTGCTGCGCGGCGACCACGACATGAACGAGATCAAGGTCAGCAAGCTGCCCGGCCTGGACAAGGGCTTCCGCTTTGCCACCACCGCCGAGATCGACGAGCACTTCGGCTGCAAGCCGGGCTACCTCGGCCCGCTGAACCTCAAGAAGCCCGTCAAGCTCGTGGCCGACCGCGAGGCCGCCGTGCTGGCCGACTGGATCACCGGCGCCAACGAGATCGACTTCCACATGACCGGCGTCAACTGGGGCCGCGACCTGCCCGAGCCCGACCTGGTCGCCGACCTGCGCAACGTGGTCGCCGGCGACGCCTCGCCCGACGGCAAGGGCGTGCTGGCCATCGAGCGCGGCATCGAAGTGGGCCACGTCTTCGTGCTGGGAACCAAGTACAGCAAGGACATGAACGCCACCTACCTCGACGAAGGCGGCAAGCCGCAGTTCCTCGAGATGGGTTGCTACGGCATCGGCATCACGCGCCTGCCGGCCGCCGCCATCGAACAGAACCACGACGAGCGCGGCATCATCTGGCCCGACGCGCTGGCACCGTTCACGGTCGTGGTCTGCCCGATCGGCATGGACCGCAGCCCCGAGGTCAAGGTCGCGGCCGAAGCGCTCTACGAAGAACTGTTGGCCAAGGGCGTCGACGTGCTGCTCGACGACCGCGGCGAGCGCCCGGGCGCGATGTTCGCCGACTGGGAACTGATCGGCGTGCCGCACCGCGTGGTCATCTCCGACCGCGGCCTCAAGGAAGGCCAGCTCGAGTACCAGGGCCGGCGCGACACCGCCGCCACCAAGGTGCCCGTGGCCGGCATTGCCGACTTCATCGCCGGCAAGCTCGCGGCATGAGCGTGGCGGGGGGCCTTTCGCGACGCAGCTGCCTGCTGGGCAGCGTTGCGGCAGGCGCCCTGACGACACTGGCACTGCCCCAGGTGGCCTGGGCCGGCGCGCAGATCGAAGAGCCGCTGATCGACTCGGTGCGCACCGCGCTGAGCTCGGCCATCCACAACAAGGCGCCGCCGGTGCCGCAGTTCGCCGACACCGAGGCCCGCCTCGCGTACCTGCGGTGGCTCGGCGAGATGAGCGAGCGCCTGCGCAAGAAGGTCGCCGACCCGGCCACGCGCATCGAGTTCCTGCAGACCGTCTGGTACGAGGCCAAGCGCTCGGGGCTCGACGTGAGCCTGGTGCTGGGCCTGATCCAGGTCGAGAGCAACTTCCGCAAGTTCGCGGTTTCCAGTGCGGGCGCGCGCGGCTACATGCAGGTGATGCCGTTCTGGACCCGCGTGATCGGCGACAGCGACTCGGCCAAGCTGTTCCACATGCAGACCAACCTGCGCTTCGGCTGCGTGATCCTGCGTCACTACCTCGACCGCGAGAAGGGCGACCTGTTCATGACGCTGGGTCGCTACAACGGCAGCCGGGGCCGCGCGCCGTACCCGAACGCGGTGTTCGCGAACCAGCGGCTCTGGGCTTACGTCGACAGGGACCGCTCGGCGGCCTGAAGGTCGTCGCTCAGTCGGCGACCACCGCCTTGGCGGTCGCCGAGCCCTTGGTGACCATCACCTGGTCGATGCGGTAGCTGTCGACGTCCATCACCTCGAAGGTGTAGCCGCCCCAGGTCACGCTGTCCGTGCGCTTGGGCACGCGGCGCAGCATCACCATCAGGAAGCCGGCCAGCGTTTCGTACTCCTCGGCATGCGGCAACTCGTCGATGTGCAGCGCGCGCTGAACGTCCTGGATGGGCGTGATGCCGTCGATCAGCCACGAGTTCTCGTCGCGCTTCACGATCTGCTCTTCTTCGGGTGTCGAGGTCGACACCAGGTCGCCCATCACCGTGCTCATCACGTCGTTGAGCGTGATCACGCCGACCACCAAGCTGTACTCGTTGACGATGATCGCGAAGTCTTCGTGCGCCTGCTGGAACTGCTCGAGCACCTCGGTGAGCGAGAGGCGGTCGGGAATCACCAGCGCCTTGTGCAGCGTCAGGCCCTGGTCGAAGGCCAGCGGCTGGCCGCTGAGCACGCGCTGGAACATGTCCTTGGCATCCACGTAGCCCAGCACGTGGTCGATGTCGCCGTCGCACACGGGGTAGGCGGAATAGGGCTCGGCCACGATGCGCGCGCGCAGCACCGACTCGGGGTCATCGTGCAGGAACCAGGCGATGCTTTCGCGCGCGGTCATCACGCTGCTGACGAGGCGCGTGTCCAGCTCGAACACGTTGGCGATCACCTGCTGCTCGCGCGCCGCCAGCACGCCGGCCTGCGCACCCGCCTCGGTCATGGCGAGGATGTCGGCCGAGGTGATCTTGTCGTCGCGCGCCATCGGCATGCCCAGTACCTTGAACAAGAGGTCGGTCGCGCGCGTGAAGAACCACACCAGCGGCTTGAAGGCGGTGATCAGCAGCAGCATCGGCCCGACGATGCGCACGGCAAGCCGCTCGGGCGCGCTCATGCCCAGGCGCTTGGGGAACAGGTCGGCGAACACCAGGAACACCGCGATCACGATCACGAACGAGCACAGGAAGGCGATGTTGGACGCCACCTCGACGCTGAGCCAGTTCTCGAAGAAGCGGGCGAAATACGGGCTCAGCGAGCCTTCGCCCACCACGCCGCCGAGGATCGCCACGGCGTTCAGGCCGATCTGCACCACGGTGAAGTAGTGGCCCGGCTGCTCCTGCACGCGCAGCACTTTTTCCGCGCGCGGGTCGCCCTCGTCGGCCATCTGGCGCAGACGCAGGCGGCGCGAGGCGGCCAGGCAGATTTCGGCGAGGGAGAAGAAGGCGCTCATCGCGATCAGCAGCGCGATGATGAGCAGGCTTTGGGTGAGAGTCATGGCGGCACGTCGTAGACCGCCATGGTGCCATGACTGGCACCGGGTCCGGGCGCACGCGGGGCGCGGCGCCCGTCAAACAGGGAGCGGAAGGCTCAGGCGGACGCGCCGCCGCCGATCACCTGCTGCAGCTCGCCCGACTCGTACATCTCCATCATGATGTCCGAGCCGCCCACGAATTCGCCCTTCACGTAGAGCTGGGGGATGGTGGGCCAGTTGCTGTATTCCTTGATGCCCTGGCGGATGCCGTCGTCTTCGAGCACGTTGACGGTCTTGAGCGTCTTGGTGTCGACGCCCACGGCCTTGAGGATCTGGATGGCGCGGCCCGAGAAACCGCACATCGGGAAGCTGGCGTTGCCCTTCATGAAGAGCACGAGTTCGTTGGATTTGACGAGGTCGTCGATGCGTTGTTGAGCGTCGGACATGGGGACTCCTGAAGAAAAGTGGGCTGGGGGGATTATTTCACCGTGCGCCAGATGCCGCCGGAGCAGCGCGCGATGCCGGCGAGGTCGTCACGGCTTTGCACCTCGGCAAAGCCGCGGGTGGCCAGCAACTGGCGCACGGCCTCGGCCTGGTCGTGGCCGTGCTCTAGCAGCAGCCAGCCGCCTTCGGCCAGGTGGGCGGGCGCGTCGCGCACGATCTGGCGGATGTCGTCCAGGCCGTCGGCGCCCGCGACCAGCGCGCGGGTGGGCTCGTGGCGCAACGCGGGCAGGTGCGGATCGCCGGCGGCGATGTACGGCGGGTTGCTGGCGATGACCGCGTAGCCGTCGGCGGCGCCGTCGAGCCAGCTCGATTCGGTGAAGCGCACGGGCAGGCCCAGGCGCTGCGCGTTGGCCCGGGCCACCGCGAGCGCGTCGGCGCTGGCATCGACCGCGTCGACCTGCGCGTCGGGGCGCGCGTGCTGCAGCGCCAGCGCGATCGCGCCGCTGCCCGTGCCGAGGTCGAGCACGCGCGGGGCCGGGCGGCCATCGAGACAGGCGAGGGCCCACTCGACCAGCGTCTCGGTGTCGGGGCGCGGCACCAGCACGCGGGCGTCGACCTGCAGCTGCAGGCCGTGGAATTCCTTCTCGCCCAGCAGGTAGGCGACCGGCTCGCCCGCCGTGCGGCGCGACAGCTGGCGCGCGAACGCGGGCCAGGCCTCGCCGGGGAACGGGTCGGTGTCGTGCGCGAGCAGCCAGGCGCGGTCGTTCACGGGGCGGCCCAGCGCGTGCAGCAGCAGCAGCTGGGCGTCGAGGCGGTCGATGCCCAGGGCCATGGCCGCGGCCAGCGCCTGCGCCACGGTGGACGGTGCGGCGGCGTCGGTCATCACGCGGGCAGGCTCGATTCCAGCTCGGCCAGCTGCTCGGCCTCGCGCGCGGCGCGCAGCGCCTCGAGCACGTCGCCCAGGTCGCCTTCCATGATGGCCAGCAGCTTGTAGAGCGTGAGGTTGATGCGGTGGTCGGTGAGCCGGCCCTGCGGGAAGTTGTAGGTGCGGATGCGGTCCGAGCGGTCGCCGCTGCCGATCAGGCCCTTGCGCATGGCGGCGTCCTTGGCGGCGCGCTCGCTGCGTTCCTTCTCCTGGATGCGCGCCGACAGCACCTGCAGCGCCTTGGCCTTGTTGCGGTGCTGGCTGCGGTCGTCCTGGCACTCGGCCACGATGCCGGTCGGGATGTGCGTGATGCGCACGGCCGAGTCGGTCTTGTTGATGTGCTGGCCGCCGGCGCCGCTGGCGCGGTAGGTGTCGATGCGCAGGTCGGCCGGGTTGATCTGCACCGCCACGGTCTCGTCGGGCTCGGCCAGCACGGCGACCGTGCAGGCGCTGGTGTGGATGCGGCCCTGCGTCTCGGTGGCGGGCACGCGCTGCACGCGGTGGCCGCCCGACTCGAAGCGCAGGTGGCCGAAGACGTCGTCGCCCACGATGCGGATCACCACTTCCTTGTAGCCGCCGAGTTCGCTCTCGCTTTCGCTCACCACTTCGCAGCGCCAGCCGGCGCGCTCGCAGTAGCGCGTGTACATGCGCAGCAGGTCGCCCGCGAAGAGGGCCGATTCGTCGCCGCCCGTGCCGGCGCGGATTTCCATGAAGGCGTTGCGCGCGTCGTCGGGGTCCTTGGGCAGCAGGAGGCGCTGCAGCTCGTCTTCGAGCTGCACCAGCTCGGCCTCGGCGCCGGCGATTTCTTCCCTGGCCATCTCGGCCATGTCGGGGTCGTCGAGCATTTCTTTCGCGCCCGCGATGTCGGCCTCGCGCTGCTTGAAGCGCTCGTAGCGGCCGGCGATCTGCGTGACCTCGGCGTGCTCGCGCGAGATGGTGCGGTACTGCGCCATGTCGCTCATGATGTCTTCGCGCGAGAGCAGGAAGTCGAGCTCGCCCAGGCGTTGGGCGTAGCGTTCGAGTTGGTGGCGCAGAAAGGATTTCACGACGGAAGGGGCTCGAAAAAGGGGGAGGGGAACGCCGCAGTGCAGCGGCAGGGCGCATGGAAACCGCGGCCCGCGCGGCGAGCGGGGCCATCGACGCGCGTCGTCGCTAACGCTCTTTGCGCAGGAACAGGCGCGACAGCGTCTGCGCCGTCTGTTCGCGCGAGGCGGCATCGCCCGCGTGCAGCTCGGCCATGGCGCCGTGCATCATCTTCTGCGTGAGCCCGCGCGACATGGCTTCGAGCACCGCATCGATCGATTCGCCCTTGGCCAGCAGCTTGCGCGCGCGGGCCATCTCGGTGGCGCGCCATTCGTCGGCCTGCGCGTTGAGCTGCTGGATCAGCGGCACGGTGCCGCGCTGGCCCAGCCAGTGCATGAAGCTCTGCACGCCGGCGTCGATGATGACCTCGGCCTGCGCCACGGCGGCCTGGCGGTTGGCCTGGCCCTGCTGCACGACCTGGGCGAGGTCGTCCACGGTGTACAGGTAGATGTCTTCGAGGGCCTTCACTTCGGGCTCGATGTCGCGCGGCACGGCCAGGTCGACCATGAACATCGGGCGGTGCTTGCGTGCCTTGAGCGCGCGCTCCACGGCGCCCAGGCCGATGATCGGCAGCGTGCTCGCGGTGCAGCTGATGACGATGTCGAACTCGGCCAGCCGCGCCGGCAGGTCGGCCAGCCGCATGGCTTCGCCGCCGAAGCGCGAGGCGAGCTTTTCGCCGCGTTCCAGCGTGCGGTTGGCGATGGCGATGGCCTTGGGTTCCTTGGCTGCGAAGTGCGTGGCCGCGAGGTCGATCATTTCGCCTGCGCCGACGAACAGCACGCGCGTCTTGCGCAGGTCTTCGAATAGCTGGCCGGCCAGGCGCACGGCGGCCGCGGCCATGCTGATCGAGTGGGCGCCGATCTCAGTGGCGGTGCGCACTTCCTTCGCGACTGCGAACGAGCGCTGGAACAGCTGGTTGAGCGTGCTGCCGAGCGCGCCGGCGGTTTCGGCCGCGCGCACGGCGTCTTTCATCTGGCCGAGGATCTGGGCCTCGCCGAGCACCATGGAATCGAGCCCGCTGGCCACGCGGAAGGCGTGGCGCGCGGCTTCGTCGTCGTGCAGGGTGTAGGCGTGCGAGCGCAGCAGGGCGGGGGCCACGCCGCCGCTCTGGGCCAGCCAGCCGAAGGTGTGGTCGAGCGCGATGTGCTCGGAGGCGCAATAAATCTCGGTGCGGTTGCAGGTCGAGATGATCGCGGCTTCGACCTGCGGGTGGCTGCTGCTGCCAAAAGAACTGCGCAGGCTGTGCAGCGTCGGGGCGATCTGGTCGAGCGCGAACGCGAAACGACCGCGCAGATCGAGCGGCGCGGTCGTGTGGTTCAAGCCGAGAGCCCAGACTGACATGTCCATGATTATAAAATCAGCAGCCGGGCGAGGTTTGCCGAGGGGCAAATGGCTTTCCCTATGACAGCCATATGCGCCGCCACATGGCCTTGCGCTCACTCACAGCCCCTCATGGACCTGCTGGATCTCTTCAACCACCTGCTTAATTTTGCGGCACCGGCGGCCTTCATCGCCTTGGTGCTCGTGGCTGTCGGGCGCTTCCTCGGCGGCCCGCGCACCGGCATTCCGCACTGGTGGAAGCAATGGGCGATCACCTTCGGGGCCGGCCTGCTGACCTCGCTGGCCGGGCTGATCCTCACGGGACGCGACGGCTCGATGGCCACCTATGCCGCGCTGGCGGTGGTCTGCGGCACGGTGCAGTGGATCGCGATGCGCGGCTGGGGCCGCTGAGCCGGGCTCAGTCCAGCCGGCGGGCCATGTAGACCGAGTCCCCGGGGTAGGTCGCCAGCCGGGCCTGCTGCAGGTCATCGGCCGGCACCGTGGCCGCATAGCCCTGGCGTTCCCAGAACCCGATCGAAGCCTGCACCGACACCAGCGTCGAATGCCGCCAGCCGGCGCGCAGCGCGTGGGCCCAGGCATGGCGCACGAGGCGCGGCCCCAGGCCCAGCCCCGAGGCCTCGGGGTGCACGGCCAGGTCGTGCAGGTACAGCGCGTCGGCGTTGGGCGCCATCTCGAAATCGCCGTGCAACGGCGTGAGCTTGCCGCGCTGCGAGGGATACGCCGCCAGGTAGGCCCGCACGGCGCCGCCGTGCTCGGCCACCCAGCCGGTGTGCGGCGAGGCCGCCAGCCGCCGCGCGATGAGCACGCCGTCCTCCACGAACCCCGCGCCGTAGCAGGCGAGCTGGATCGCCAGCACCGCGTCGAGGTCGTCCGCGCGCATGTCGCGCACGAGCAGAAGAGGAGTCGCCGCGTCCATCAGGCCAGCAGCAGCTTGTCGTCGTCCAGCTTCTCGCCGCGCGTCTGCTCGAACATGCGCAGCAGGTCGGGCACGTCCAGGCCCGCGCGCTGGTCGCCGGCCACGTCGAGGATCACCTGGCCCTCGTGCAGCATCACGGTGCGCGTGCCGTAGTCCAGCGCTTGGCGCATGCTGTGCGTGACCATCATCGCGGTGAGCTGGCTGCCTTCGACGATCTTGGCGGTGAGCTCCAGCACGAAGGCGGCGGTCTTCGGGTCGAGCGCGGCCGTGTGCTCATCGAGCAGCAGGATGCGCGAGGGCCGCAGCGAGGCCATCAGCAGGCTCACGGCCTGGCGCTGGCCGCCCGAGAGCAGGCCGATGCGGTCGGCCAGACGGTTTTCCAGGCCCAGCTTCAGGATCGACAGCTTCTCGCGGAACAGCTCGCGCAGGTTGCGGTTGAGCGAAAAGCCGAAGCCGCGCCGCTCGCCGCGCTTCCACGCCAGCGCCATGTTCTCCTCAATGGTCAGCGCCTCGCAGGTGCCGGCCATCGGGTCCTGGAACACGCGCGCCACCATGCCCGAGCGCTGCCAGGCGTTCAGGCGGGTCACGTCCTTGCCGTCGATCTCCAGGCGACCCTTGTCGACCATCAGGTCGCCGCTGATCGCATTGAGGAAGGTCGACTTGCCCGCGCCGTTCGAGCCGATCACGGTGACGAACTGGCCGGTCGGAATGTCCAGGCTCAGGCCGCGCAGCACGCGGTTCTCGATCGGCGTGCCCGGGTTGAAGGTGATTTCGAGTTGTTGGGCGCGCAGCATCAGTTCTTCCCCTTGAAGAGTCCGCCCAGCTTGCGCTTGTAGGCGGGCACCAGCAGCGCGAACGCCACGAGCACGGCGGTGACCAGGTTCAGGTCCTGCGCCTGCAGGCCCATGAAGTCGGTGTTCAGCGCCATCGCGATGAAGAAGCGGTACAGCAGCGCACCCAGCACGCAGGCCAGCGTGGTGATGACCATGCTGCGCGCGGGCAGCAGGGTCTCGCCGATGATCACGGCGGCCAGGCCGATCACGATCGTGCCCACGCCCATCGAGATGTCGGCCGTGCCCTGGCTCTGCGCGAACAGCGCGCCGGCCAGCGCCACCAGCGCATTGGAGAGCGCCAGGCCCGCCATGGTCTGGAAGTCGGTCGAGATGCCCTGGGCCCGCGCCATGCGCGCGTTGCCGCCGGTGGCGCGCATCGCCAGGCCCGCTTCGGAGGCAAAGAACAGGTCGACGACGATCTTCGCGGCGATCACGATGATCAGCAGCAGCAGCGGCTTGGCCCACTGCTCGGGCATGCCGCCGAAGCTGACCATGCTGAACACGGTGGGTTCGGTGATGAGCGCCACGTTGGGCTTGCCCATCACGCGCAGGTTGATGGAGTACAGCGCGATCATCACCAGGATGCTCGCGAGCAGCTGCATGATCTTCAGCTTGACGTTGAGCCAGGCCGTGAGCCAGCCCGAGGCGGCACCGGCCACGCAGGCCACGGCCGTGGCGGCGGCGGGGTTCCAGCCCGCGACGATGAGCGTCGCGGCCACGGCGGCGCCCAGCGGAAAGCTGCCGTCCACCGTGAGGTCGGGAAAGTTGATGATGCGAAACGACATGAAGACGCCCAGCGCGACCAGTCCGAAAATCAGACCGATCTCGATGGCGCCCAGCGAAGCAATGAGGGACATGGGGGCTTCCGGCGGGAGCGCAGTCGGCGGGCCCCGGCGCCCGGCCTGCGCCGGGAGCGGAAGGCCCGCCGGGGCGGCGTTTACTTGGTGCTGACGACCTTCGCCGACTTCAGCAGCGCGTCCGACAGGGTCACGCCCTGCAGCTTGGCCGCGCCGGGGTTCACCACCAGCTCGAAGTTGGTGCTGGTCTGCGAGGCGATGGTGCCGGGCTTCTCGCCCTTGAGGATGCGCACCACGATCTTGCCGGTCTGGCGGCCGATGTCGGTGTAGTTCAGGCCCAGCGCGGCCACGGCGCCGCGCTCGACGGTGGCGGTGTCGGCGGCCACCACGGGCAGCTTGGCCTGCTGGGCCACCTTCACGATGCCTTCGAAGGCCGAAACCACGTTGTTGTCGGTGGGCGTGTAGATCACGTCGGCCTTGCCGACCAGGCTCTGGGCGGCGGTGGGCACGTCGACCGTGCGCGCGGCGGCGGCTTCGACCACCGTCATGCCGGCGGCCGAGGCGGCCTTCTTGAGCGACTCGACGATGGCCACCGAGTTGGCTTCGCCGGGGCTGTAGATCACGCCGACGCGCTTGGCCGTGGGCACGACCTTCTTGATCAGGTCGATGTGCTTCTCCAGCGGCGACAGGTCGGACACGCCGGTCACGTTGGTGCCCGAGGGCTCCCAGTTCTTCACCAGCTTGGCGGCCACCGGGTCGGTGATGGCCGAGTACACGACGGGAATGGTCTTGGTGGCGGCCACGGTCGCCTGCGCCGACGGCGTGGCGATGGCGACGATCACGTCGGGCGCATCGCCCACGTACTTGCGGGCGATCTGGGCGGCGGTGCCCACGTTGCCCTGGGCGCTCTGGTAGGTGAACTTGAGGTTCTTGCCCGCTTCGTAGCCGGCGGCCTTCAGCTCTTCCTTCACGCCGTCGCGCACGGCGTCCAGCGCCGGGTGCTCGACGATGGCGGTCACGGCGACCGACTTGTCGGCGGCCAGCGCCGGTGCGGCGGCGAGCACGCCGAGGGCCAGGGCCACGGCGCTGAAGGGGGTGCGAAGCAAAGCGTTTTTCACGTAAGGGTCTCCGGGTGGGGAAAGGGGTGTGGGTGCGTTCGAAGCCGCCGGCAAGGCACCGGCAAAGCACCAGGGCGCGCAATTCAGCGGCCCGGCGTGGCGCAACGCCGTCCGGGCGCGTCGAAGTCTAGATCGTACTTTGCACAATTAAGGTGCATGAATGCCTCGGGCTTTCCCCGCTTTAGGAAACATAATTGCATCATTGATGCGCATTGGGATATGAAATTGCAGATCATCGAACTCGACCGGACCGATCGGCGGATTCTGGACCACCTCCAGGCGCACGGCCGCGCGTCCAACCTGGACCTGGCCGAGGTGGCCCAGCTGTCGCCCGCGCAGTGCCTGCGGCGCCACCGGCGGCTCGAGGAACTGGGGCTGATCAGCGGCTACGCCGCGCGGCTCAACGCACGGCACATCGGGCTGGGCGTGATCGCCTTCATCCACGTCACGATGGCGCGCGGCCACGTCGACGAGCTGCCCAAGTTCCAGGACCTGATCGCCGACATGCGCCAGATCCTGGAGTGCTACTCGGTGACGGGCGACTTCGACTACGTGCTCAAGGTGGTCGCGCGCGACCTGGAGGCGCTGTCGCAGTTCCTGATGCACACGCTGATGCACATGCCGGGCGTGTCGGCGGTGCGCTCCAGCGTGTGCCTGAACGAGATCAAGTGCACCGGGGCGCTGCCGCTCGAATAGGGCGGCAGCGGCGTCAGGTGCTGGTGGTGCCCGGCAGCGGAGACGCCGGTGTGGCGGGCGCCGGCGACGGCTCGGCGGGCAGCACCGGCGCGGGCGCCGCCATCACCAGCGTCGTGGGCGTGGCCAGCGGCAGGTCGGCCTGCTTGAGCGCGTCAAGGATCGTGAACAGCAGGTCGCTGCGCACGCCGCCCGCCAGCCGGGGGCTCGGCACGTAGGCGATGGCCTGGAAGATCAGCAGCCCGTTCTCGATGCCTTCGAGCGTGAGCGAGGGCGCCGGCGTTTCCAGCACGCCCTCGTGCGCGCGGCAGGCCTCGAGGATCAGCTCGCGCACGCGCTGCGCGTCGGTGGTCAGCGGCATCGGCAGGCGGATCAGCACGCGGCCTTCGGCGTTGGCCAGCGTCATGTTGCGCACGGTCTTGGTGATGAACTCCGAGTTCGGCACGATCAGCGTCGAGCGGTCGCCCAGCTGGATCTCGGTGGCGCGCACGTTGATGCGCCGCACGTCGCCCTCGGTGGTGCCCAGTACCACCCAGTCGCCCACTTTCACCGGCTGCTCGGCCAGCAGGATCAGCCCCGAGATGAAGTTCTGCACGATGGCCTGCAGGCCGAAGCCGATGCCCACCGACAGCGCGCTCGCCACCCACGCGATGCGCTCGATGCCGATGCCCAACGCCGACAGCGAGAACGCCACCACCAGGATGCCGCCCACGTAGCCCAGCAGCGTGGTGATCGAGCTCTGCATGCCCGGTTCGAACTGCGTGCTCGGCAGGTAGCTGCGCGAGAGCCAGCGCTTGAACACCCGCAGCACGATGAAGCCGATCACGGCCACCGCCACGGCGCTGAGGATCGCGCCGGGCACCAGCTGGAATTCGCCCACCTTCACGCCGGTGCCGAGCTTGCCGCCGCGCTGGAACACCTCGCCCGGGCCCGTGCCCAGCGGCGCGGCCAGCGCCACCAGCATGTAGAAGAACAGCGCCACGCGGCTCAGGCCCGAGAGCACCGTGGCCGCCTGGTCGAGCGTCTGCGGCGCGAGGCCGAAGCTCTTCTGCAGCCGCTGGCCGGAGGCGCTGCGCGAGGACACCACGGCCATGAACAGGTCGTCGGCGAACTTGAACAGCACGTAAAAGGCCGCCGCGACGATGCCGCTCCAGGTGAGCTGCGAGGCCAGGAAGCTCGCCAGCGCCACGTAGCCGAAGGCCACCAGCACCCAGATCGCGATCACCAGTACCACGATCAGCGCCACCAGCACCCCGACCCACATCGGCCGTTCCGGCAGGCCGGCGTCGGGCGCGTCGGCGCGCAGCGCCTTCAGGCGGTACACGACGGTGCCCACCAGCGCGGTGAGCAGCAGCGCCGTCGCCACGTGCGTCGTGACCACGGCGGCAAAGCTGGCGTCGATGAGCGCGTTGATCTCGGCCGGCGTCCACGCCAGCGCGGCCACCAGCGCCACCAGCCACGGCAGCGCCGACAGGCGCTGCGCCGTGAGGTCGGGAATGGCCGGCAGGCGCCACGACGGCCGCCCCGTGGCCAGCAGCCCGCGTCCCAGGCCGATGATGAACGCCATGAAGGTCAGCGTCTGCGCCGCCGATTGCAGCGCCTTGCGCGCCTGCGCGTCCCACATCGCGTAGGCCTTGAGCACTTCGACGACGCCGTGCGCGGCCACGGCGACCAGCAGCACGTGCGTGGCGACGATGGCGATCACCAGCAGCGAGCGGCGCAGCCGCCCGGCCGGCAGCACGCGCGTGGCCAGGCGCGCCAGCCCGCGCTCGGCGGCCCAGACGCCGAGCCAGGCGAGCAGCAGCGCGCCGATGAACGAGGCGATCACCGGCGTGCGGCTTTCGGGCTGCAGCGCCTGGTCGAAGCCGTCGCCGAGCGCCGCCCCGATCGCCTGCAGCCGCGCGAAGTCGTCGGGCCAGGCCTCGCGCAGGTCGTCCCAGAACTCGCCGCTGAGCGGCGAGGCGGCGCGGCTGGTGAGCTCGGCCTCGAACTGCTGGCGCCGCTGCGACACCACGTCGGTGCCGCGCTGGCGCACGTCGATCGCCAGCAGCTTGGCCAGGCGGATGTCCGCATCGAGCGCGTTGCGTTCCTTGGTCAGCTGCGCGCGCTGGCGCGTGATGTTGGGGTCTTCGGTGGCGCCGGCGGCGGGCGGGTTGCCGAGTTCGCCGAGGCGCGCGTTCAGGTCGGCCAGCTCGCTGGCGCGGGCGGCGACGAACTTGTCGGCCTGCACGCCGATCTCGTTGATCTGCGCGAGCTGCTTGCGTGCGTCGTCTTCGGCGCCCGGAACGACACTGGCGTTGCCTTTGCCCGAAGGCGCGATGCGGGCGAACTGCGCGCGCAGTTCGGCGATGGTGGGGGGCGGGGCGGCCGCCGCCGCGGTGTTGGCGCTGTTGTTGGGGTTGCCGTTGCCTGCGTTCATGCTGGCGTCCGGCTGCGCGAAGGCGCCGCCGCACGTCAGCAGGGCCCACAGAGCCAGGAGGGCGGGAAGGCACAGGCCCGCCAGGCGAGAGGTCCGATTCATGGCCGCATCATAGAAGCCGCCATGACGTAAGAACGGGTAAGAAATGCAGCGTCAGCCCGCGGGGCTGAACAGGTCCACCCGGTCGGTGATGATGCCGTCGGTGCCCAGGTCGATGAGGCGCTGCGCGGCCCAATCGTCGTTCACCGTGTAGCTCAGCGAGCGCAGGCCCGCGCCATGCACCTGCGCCACGGTGGTGGCGTCCCACAGCGCGTGGTTGCAGACGATGGCCTGGCAACCCAGGCCCAGCGCGGTGTCGAGCCAGCCGTTCCAGAGCGTGTCGAGCAGCAGGCCGCGCGGCAGTTCGGGCGCCACGGCCTGCGCGCCCTTCAGCGCATCGACCTGGAACGAGGTGAGCAGCGGCGGCACGGCCGCACCCTGCCACAGGCGCGCGGCTTCGCGCGCCACCACCTCGCCGGTCTCGCGCTCGGTGCTGGGCGTGGGCTTGATCTCGATGTTCAGCAGCAGGTCGTTGGCCCGGCAGAAGCGCGCCAGGTTCTCCAGCGTGGGCAGCGGCTCGCCCGCGAAGGCGCGCGAATGCCAGCCGCCCGCGTCGAGCTGCGACAGCGCGCTCCACGTCTGCTGGCCGCCGATGCCGTGGCCGTTGGTGGTGCGGTCGAGCGTGGCGTCGTGCATCAGGAAGACCACGCCGTCGGCGCTGAGCTTGGCGTCGCACTCGAACATGCGGTAGCCGTGCGAGGCGCCGAAGCGGAAGGCCGCGAGCGTGTTCTCGGGCGCCAGCTTGCCGGCGCCGCGGTGCGCGACCCAACGGGGGTAGGGCCAGGGGCTGCGTTCGGCCATCGCTCAGTCGGCGCGCTTGCCGGAGCCGGCGTCGAACCAGTGCAGCTTGTCTTCGCGCGCGGCGATCTTCACCGTGTCGCCAGCCACCGGCGGGTGGTCGCCTTCGTCGGTGCGCATGATGATCTGTTCTTCGCCGATGCGGCCATACACCAGGCGCTCGGCGCCCAGCAGTTCGACCTGCTCGACCTGCACCGTCCAGCCGCTTTCGTCGAGCTTCATGTGCTCGGGGCGGATGCCCAGGATCTGGCCCGGGCGCACGCCCGGTGCGTGCTTGAGCAGGTTCATCGGCGGCGAGCCGATGAAGCTCGCCACGAAGGTGGTGGCGGGCCTGGAGTACACCTCTTCGGGCGTCGCGAACTGGTCCATCACGCCGCCGTTCATCACGATGATGCGCTGCGCCAGCGTCATGGCCTCGACCTGGTCGTGCGTGACGAACAGCGAGGTGATGCCGAGCTCGCGGTGCAGCTTCTGGATCTCGAGGCGGGTCTGGGCGCGCAGCTTGGCGTCCAGGTTCGACAGGGGTTCGTCGAACAGGAACACCTGCGGCTGGCGCACGATGGCGCGGCCCATGGCCACGCGCTGGCGCTGGCCGCCCGAGAGTTCGCGCGGCTTGCGCTCGAGCAGGTGGCCCAGCTCGAGGATCTTGGCCGCCTTGTCGACGCGCACCTTGATCTCGGCCGTCGGTACCTTGGCGATCTTCAGGCCGTAGGCCATGTTCGCGAACACGCTCATGTGCGGGTACAGCGCGTAGTTCTGGAACACCATGGCGATGTCGCGCTCGGAGGGCTCGAGCTGGTTCACGACCTTGCCGCCGATGCAGATTTCGCCGGCCGAGATTTCCTCCAGGCCCGCGACCATGCGCAGCAGCGTCGACTTGCCGCAGCCCGAAGGGCCGACGATGACGATGAATTCGTGGTCGGCGATCTCGGCGCTCACGCCGTGGATGACCTGGTTGGCTTTCGGCCCGTGGCCGTAGCGCTTGATGACGTTGCGTAGGGAAAGAGCTGCCATTTTTTATTTCTCGGTATCTACAAGGCCCTTGACGAACCACTTTTGCATCAGGATCACCACCAGCGCGGGCGGCAGCATCGCCAGGATGGCGGTGGCCATCACGACGTTCCATTCGTTCTGCCCGTCGCCGCCGGCAATCATCCGCTTGATGCCGACCACCACGGGGTACATGTCTTCGCTCGTGGTCGCCAGCAGCGGCCACAGGTACTGGTTCCAGCCGTAGATGAACTGGATCACGAACAGCGCCGCGATCGAGGTCTTGGACAGCGGGAGCAGCACGTCGAAGAAAAAGCGCATGGGGCTCGCACCATCCATGCGCGACGCTTCGGTGAGCTCGTCGGGCACCGTGAGGAAGAACTGGCGGAACAGGAAGGTGGCCGTGGCCGACGCGATCAGCGGCACCGTCAGGCCCGCGTAGGTGTTCAGCATGTTCAGGTCGGACAGCACCTTGTAGGTGGGCAGGATGCGCACCTCCACCGGCAGCATCAGCGTCACGAAGATGGCCCAGAAGCAGATCTTCTTGAACGGGAAGCGGAAGTACACGATGGCGAAGGCCGACAGCAGCGAGATGGTGATCTTGCCGATGGCGATGACCATGGCCGTCACGAAGCTCACCCACATCATGTGCGCCACCGGGGCGTTGGAGCCCGCGCTGCTCTCGCGCCCGAACAGCGCGCCCTTGTAGCTGTCGACGATGTTCGAGCCGGGGGTCAGGGGCATCGGCGCCTGCACGATCTCCTGGGCCGTGTGCGTGGAGGCCACGAACGCCAGGTAGAGCGGGAAGGCGACGATGAACACGCCCAGGATCATGATGACGTGGGCCAGGATGCCCTGCGTGCCGCGTTTCTCAACCATGCTGCGCTCCGCCGAATTCGATTTGTTCTTGTTGCTTCATCAGTACTGCACTTTCTTCTCGACGTAGCGGAACTGGATGACCGTCAGCGCCACCACGATCACCATCAGCACCACCGACTGCGCGGCCGAACCGCCCAGGTCCAGGCCCTTGAAGCCGTCGTGGTAGACCTTGTAGACCAGGATGGTCGTGTCCTTGCCCGGGCCGCCCTGCGTGGCCGCATCGACGATCGCGAAGGTGTCGAAGAAGGCGTAGACCACGTTGATCACCAGCAGGAAGAAGGTGGTGGGCGACAGCAGCGGGAACTGCACGGTCCAGAAGCGGCGCCACGGGCGCGCGCCGTCGATGGCCGCGGCCTCGATCAGCGACTTCGGAATCGACTGCAGGCCGGCCAGGAAGAACAGGAAGTTGTACGAGATCTGCTTCCACACCGAGGCCATCACGATCAGCGTCATGGCGTGGCCCGAGTCGAGCAGGTGGTTCCAGTTGATGCCGATCTTGCCCAGGGCATAGGCCACCACGCCCAGCGAGGGCGAGAACATGAAGACCCACAGCACGGCCGCCACGGCGGGCGCCACGGCGTACGGCAGGATCAGCATGGTCTTGTAGAACATGCCGCCGCGCACGATGCGGTCGGCGAACACGGCCAGCATCAGCGACAGGCTGATGCCGATGCCGGCCACCAGCACCGAGAACAGGGCGGTGGTCTTGAACGACTCGGCATAGGCCGGGTCGTCGAACAGGTGGCGGAAGTTGTCGAACCCGACGAACTCGACCGACGTGCCGAACGCGTCCTGCTGCTGCAGCGACTGCAACAGCGCCTGGCCGGCCGGCCAGAAGAAAAACACGAGGATCACCGCCATCTGCGGTGTCAGCAGCAGCCAGGGCAACCAGCCCGAGCGAAAGAAAACGCGTTTTTCCATGAAGCCCCTACATAAAAAATCCCGCCCGGCGCACCCTGGAAGAAGGGCGTGCGGGGGCGGGCGATATTAGCCGGACACGGAGCCCGGATCTTCAATCGTTAGCTTTTGTTCGCCTTTTGGAAGCGTTCGAGCTGTTCGTTGCCGCGGGTCACGATCGAATCGAGGGCTTCCTTGGCGGTCTTCTTGCCGCCCCAGACCTGTTCGAGCTCTTCGTCCTCGATGGCGCGGATCTGCACGTAGTTGCCCAGGCGGATGCCGCGGCTCTTGTCGGTGACCTTGCGGATCATCTGCGTCACGGCCACGTCGGTGCCGGGGTTCTGCTTGTAGAAGCCCGATTCTTCGGTGAGCTTGTACGAGGCGGTGGTCACCGGCAGGTAGCCGGTGCGCTTGTGGCTGGCGGACTGCACTTCAGGCGTCGAGATGAAGCTGAAGAACTTGGCCACGCCCTTGTACTCGGCGGCCTTCTTGCCCGACATGACCCACAGGCTGGCGCCGCCGATCACGGTGTTCTGCGGTGCGCCCGGCACGTCCGGGTAGTAGGGCAGGGGTGCCAGGCCGTAGGCGAACTTGGCGTTCTTGGCCACGTTGCCGTAGAAGCCCGACGACGTGTTGATCATGGCGCACTCGCCCGACACGAACGAGGCTTCAGGCACGTTGCCGCGGCCCTTGTAGATGAACAGGCCCTGCTTGGACATGCTGGCCAGGTTCTCGATGTGGCGCTGGTGCAGCGGCGAATTCACCTTCAGGCGCGCGTCCAGGCCCTGCAGGCCGTTGGCCTTGCTCGCAAATTCCACGTTGTGCCAGGCCGAGAAGCTCTCGACCTGCGTCCAGTTCTGCCAGGCCGTGGTGAACGGGCACTTGTGGCCGCTGGCCTTGAGTTTGGCGGCTGCCGCGACCACTTCGGGCCAGGTGGCGGGTGCCTTGTCGGTGGGCAGGCCGGCCGCCTTGAAGGCGTCCTTGTTGAAATAGAAGATGGTGGTCGAGCTGTTGAACGGGAAGCTCAGCATCTGGCCGTTGGGGGCGGTGTAGTAACCGGCCACGGCGGGGATGTAGGCGGCCGGGTCGAACTTCTCGCCCGCGTCCTTCATGACCTGGCCGACCGGAATGACGGCGCCCTTGCTGGCCATCATGGTGGCGGTGCCCACTTCGAACACCTGCAGGATGTGCGGCGCGTTGCCCGAGCGGAAGGCCGCGATGGAGGCCGTCATCGATTCGTCGTACGTGCCCTTGAAGGTCGGGACGATCTTGTATTCCTTCTGGCTCTCGTTGAACTGCTTGGCCAGGTCGTTGACCCACTCGTTGTTGACGGCGGTCATGGAATGCCACCACTGGATCTCGGTCTGGGCCTGGGCTGCATTGAACAGCGTGGCGGCCAGCGCCGATGCCAACGCGAGCGTCTTGAATCGCATGAAGACTCCTGAAGGGAAAAAATGGAAAGCGCGAATGCTAGGGCATGTGCGTGACACAGCCGCGTCACATTGGGGCACGGACCGAAGGGTTCCTCCAATCGGGGAAACCCCTTTGGCGTCAAGCCCGGCGCGGGTTGCGGGCCTCATGCTGCGCTGCACCATGCTAGCATCGCCCTCCCTTTTTTGGCCTAGCTTGTCGCCATGGCCGGGGCTTCCTTGAGTACGTCATGAGCAGCAAAACCTCCCTCGACAAAAGCAGGATCAAGTTCCTTTTGCTCGAAGGCATCCACCCCTCGGCCGTGGAGGTGCTGCGCGCCGCCGGCTACACCAACATCGAGTCGCTGCCGGGTGCGCTGCCCGACGCCGAACTCAAGGCCAAGATCGCCGACGTGCACTTCGTGGGCATCCGCTCGCGCACCCAGCTGACGGCCGAGGTGTTCGCTGCTGCGCACAAGCTGGTGGCGGCCGGGTGCTTCTGCATCGGCACCAACCAGGTCGACCTCGAGGCCGCCCGCGAACACGGCGTGGCCGTGTTCAACGCCCCGTATTCCAACACCCGCTCGGTGGCCGAGCTGGTGCTGGCCGAAGCCATCCTGCTGCTGCGCGGCGTGCCCGAGAAGAGCGCCGTGGCGCACCGCGGCGGCTGGCTCAAGTCGGCCGAGAACGCCTTCGAGATCCGCGGCAAGACGCTGGGCATCGTGGGCTACGGCTCCATCGGCGCGCAGCTGTCGGTGCTGGCCGAGGCGCTGGGCATGCACGTGGCCTTCTACGACGTGGTCACCAAGCTGCCGCTGGGCAACGCCCGCCAGGTGCGCGAGCTGCACCAGCTGCTGGGCCAGAGCGACATCGTGACCCTGCACGTGCCCGAGACCCAGGCCACGCAATGGATGATCGGCGCGGCCGAGATCGCCGCCATGAAGCCGGGCGCCATCCTGCTGAACGCCTCGCGCGGCACCGTGGTCGAGATCGAGCCACTGGCCGAGGCCCTCAAGAGCAAGAAGCTGCTGGGCGCCGCCATCGACGTGTTCCCGGTCGAGCCGCGCACCAACAAGGACGAGTTCCAGTCGCCGCTGCGCGGGCTGGACAACGTGATCCTCACGCCGCACATCGGCGGCTCGACCATGGAGGCGCAGGCCAACATCGGGCTCGAAGTGGCCGAGAAGCTGGTCAAGTACAGCGACAACGGCACCTCGACCTCGTCGGTCAACTTCCCCGAGGTGGCGCTGCCGGCGCACCCGGGCAAGCACCGCCTGCTGCACATCCACCGCAACGTGCCGGGAGTGCTGTCCGAGATCAACAAGATCTTCTCGGACAACAACATCAACATCTCGTCCCAGTTCCTGCAGACCAACGAGAAGATCGGCTACGTCGTGATGGACATCGACGCCGCCTCGTCCGACCTGGCGCTGGAAAAGCTGGCGAAGGTGGGCGGGACGATCCGCAGCCGCGTGCTGTTCTGAGCCCGCCGGGGCCCGTGCGGGCCCCGCGATAGGGAATAGCGGCAGGGGCACGGCAAAGCCCCCGGGGCCTGCCCTAAAATCGACTCCCCGGCTACATGGGCGCGCAGCGCCTGGCCAAGGGCCCCACCCGATGAATGCTCCGACCGCGTTGAATACGCTGTTGTCACAGGCCGCAGAGCCTGTACGACTGCGCGAGATCCCCTACAACTACACCAGCTTCTCCGACCGGGAGATCGTGATTCGCCTCCTGGGCGAACGCGGCTGGGACCTGCTGCAGACCCTGCGCGCCGAGCGCCGCACCGGCCGATCGGCGCGCATGCTCTACGAGGTGCTGGGCGACATCTGGGTGGTGCAGCGCAACCCCTACCTCGTCGACGACCTGCTCGACAACCCGCGCCGCCGCGGCCAGCTGGTCGACGCCCTGCGCCACCGCCTGGGCGAGGTGCAGAAGCGCCGCACCCCCGACAGCGACCTGCCGCGCGACCAGCTGGTGGGCGAGCTCACTGGCCTGGTCAGCCAGGCCGTCGCCGCCTTCGACGACACCTTCCGCGACGTCGCCGCGCTGCGCCGCAAGGCCACCCGCGTGCTGGGCCGGCTCACGGCCAAGGACAACATCAAGTTCGACGGCCTCTCGCGCGTGTCGCACGTGACCGACGCCACCGACTGGCGCGTCGAGTACCCCTTCGTCGTGCTGTGCCCCGACACCGAGGCCGAGATGGCCCTCTTGGTCAAAGGCTGCATCGAGCTGGGCCTGACCATCATCCCGCGCGGGGGCGGCACCGGCTACACCGGCGGCGCCATTCCGCTGACCTGGAAGAGCGTGGTCATCAACACCGAGAAGCTCGAAGCCATGACCGAGGTCGAGCACGTCGCGCTGCCCGGCTTGGCCGCGCCCGTGCCCACCATCTGGACCGAGGCCGGCGTGGTCACGCAGCGTGTGGCCGACGCGGCCGAGCGCGCGGGCTTCGTGTTCGCGGTCGACCCCACCTCCGCCGAGGCCTCGTGCGTCGGCGGCAACGTCGCCATGAACGCCGGCGGCAAGAAGGCCGTGCTCTGGGGCACGGCGCTGGACAACCTCGCCTCGTGGCGCATGGTCACGCCGCAGGCCGAATGGCTCGAAGTGACTCGCATCGGCCACAACTTGGGCAAGATCCACGACGCCGAGAGCGCCCTCTTCGAGTTGCAGTACTTCGCCGCCGACGGCAAGACGAAGCTGCGCACGGAGCGCTTGGACATTCCCGGCAAGACCTTCCGCAAGGAAGGCCTGGGCAAGGACGTGACCGACAAGTTCCTCTCCGGCCTGCCGGGCATCCAGAAAGAGGGCTGCGACGGCCTCATCACCAGCTGCCGCTGGGTGGTGCACAAGATGCCGGCGCACACGCGCACCGTGTGCCTCGAGTTCTTCGGCAACGCCAAGGACGCCGTGCCCAGCATCGTCGAGATCAAGGACTTCATGTTCGCCGAGCAGAAGCGCTCGGGCGTGCTGCTGGCCGGCCTGGAGCACCTGGACGACCGCTACCTGAAGGCCGTGGGCTACGCCACCAAGTCGAAGAAGCACGGCGGCCTGCCCAAGATGGTGCTGTTCGGCGACATCGCGGGCGACGACGCCGATTCGGTGGCCCGCGTCACCTCGGAAGTGGTGCGCATCGCCAACTCGCGCAGCGGCGAAGGCTTCATCGCCATCAGCCCCGAGGCGCGCAAGAAATTCTGGCTCGACCGCAAGCGCACGGCCGCCATCAGCAAGCACACCAACGCCTTCAAGATCAACGAAGACGTGGTGATTCCGCTGCCGCGCATGGCCGAGTACAGCGACGGCATCGAGCGCATCAACATCGAGCTGTCGCTGCAGAACAAGCTCGCGCTCACCGACGCGCTCGAAGCCTTTCTCACGCGCGGCAACCTGCCGCTGGGCAAGACCGACGACGCGCACGAGATTCCGGCGGCCGAGCTGCTGGAAGACCGCGTGGCGCAGGCCGTGGCGCTGGTGCACGAGGTGCGCGCGCTGTGGGCCGGCTGGCTGCAGAACGTCGACTCGCTGTTCCCGCAACTGCAGGACCACACCTTGCGCGCGAGCTGGAAGACCCAGCTGCGCCAGCCGCTGCAGGAGATTTTTTCGGGCGCCGAGTTCGGGCCGATCCTGGCCGAGTGCACCGCCATCCACAAGCAGGTGCTCAAGGGCCGCGTGTGGGTCGCGCTGCACATGCACGCGGGCGACGGCAACGTGCACACCAACATCCCCGTCAACAGCGACAACTACGAGATGCTGCAGGCCGCGCATGCCGCGGTGGTGCGCATCATGGCGCTGGCACGCAGCCTGGACGGCGTGATCTCGGGCGAGCACGGCATCGGCATCACCAAGCTCGAGTTCCTCACCGATGAAGAGCTGCGCCCCTTCACCGAATACAAGGCCCGGGTCGACCCCGAGGGCCGCTTCAACAAGGGCAAGCTGCTGCGCGCGCCCGCCGGGCAGGCGCAGACGCTGCACGCCGACCTGACCAATGCCTACACGCCGAGCTTCGGCCTCATGGGGCACGAGTCGCTGATCATGCAGCAGAGCGACATCGGCGCCATCGCCGACAGCGTCAAGGACTGCCTGCGCTGCGGCAAGTGCAAGCCGGTGTGCGCCACCCACGTGCCGCGCGCCAACCTGCTGTACAGCCCGCGCAACAAGATCCTCGCGACCTCGCTGTTGGTGGAGGCCTTCCTCTACGAGGAGCAGACCCGGCGCGGCATCAGCATCAAGCACTGGGAAGAGTTCGAGGACGTGGCCGACCACTGCACCGTGTGCCACAAGTGCCTCACGCCGTGCCCCGTGAAGATCGACTTCGGCGACGTGTCGATGAACATGCGCAACCTGCTGCGCAAGATGGGCCAGAAGAGCTTCCGCCCCGGCAACGCGGCCGCGATGTTCTTCCTGAACGCGACCAACCCGCAGACCATCAAGGCGGTGCGCGCGGGCATGGTGGGCATCGGCTTCAAGGCGCAGCGCCTGGCCAACGACCTGCTGAGTCGTCTCGCGAAGAAGCAGACCGGCGCGCCGCCGGCCACGCTGGGGCCCGCACCCATCAAGGAGCAGGTGATCCACTTCATCAACAAGAAGATGCCGGGCAACCTGCCGAAGAAGACGGCGCGCGCGCTGCTCGACATCGAGGATGCCGACTACGTGCCGATCATCCGCAACCCGAAGACGACCAGCTCGGAAACCGAGGCGGTCTTCTACTTCCCGGGCTGCGGATCGGAGCGGCTGTTCTCGCAGGTGGGCCTGGCCACGCAGGCGATGCTCTGGCACGCGGGCGTGCAGACCGTGCTGCCGCCGGGCTACCTGTGCTGTGGCTATCCGCAGCGCGGCAGCGGCCAGTTCGACAAGGCCGAGAAGATGATCACGGACAACCGTGTGCTCTTCCACCGCGTCGCCAACACGCTCAACTACCTGGACATCAAGACGGTGGTGGTGAGCTGCGGCACCTGCTACGACCAGCTGCAGGGCTACCAGTTCGACAAGATCTTCCCGGGCTGCCGGATCATCGACATCCACGAGTACCTGCTCGAAAAGGGCATCACCCTGGCCGATGCGGGCGGTGGCGGCTACCTGTACCACGACCCCTGCCATTCGCCGATGAAGCAGCAGGACCCGATGAAGACCGTGAAGGCGCTGGTCGGCGACAACGTGCTCAAGAACGACCGCTGCTGCGGGGAGTCGGGCACGCTGGGCGTGTCGCGGCCCGACATCTCGACGCAGATCCGCTTCCGCAAGGAAGAAGAGCTGAAGAAGGGCGAGGCCGCGCTGCGCGACGCCGGCAAGGTCGGCGCGACCGACAACGTGAAGATCCTCACCAGCTGCCCGAGTTGCCTGCAAGGCCTCTCGCGCTACGGCAACGACTTGAACAACGGCCTGCTCGAAGCCGACTACATCGTGGTCGAGATGGCGAACAAGCTGCTCGGCGACGACTGGATGCCGAACTACGTGGCCGCTGCCAACCAGGGCGGCATCGAGCGGGTGCTCGTATGACGGCGGTGGCCGGTTGCCCACTGTGCGACGCGCCCGGCGGGCGCATCGTGTTCGAAGGCGCGAAGCTGCGTGTCATCCATGCACAGGAAGAAGGCTTTCCGGCCTTCTATCGCGTGGTGTGGCAAGACCATGCGGCGGAGTTCTCCGATCTCGACGCGGCCGACCGCGCGCTGTGCATGGAGGCCGTGGTGCGCGTGGAGCAGTGCCTGCGCGACGCGCTGGCGCCCACCAAGCTCAACATCGCCGCGCTCGGCAACATGGTGGCGCACCTGCACTGGCACGTGATCGCGCGTTTCGACTGGGACAGCCATTTCCCCGGTTCGGTCTGGGCTGCCGTGCAGCGCACCGCGCCGGCCGAGCGGCTGGCCGCCGTTCAGGCGCTGCTGCCGCAGGCGGAGGCCGACATGGTCCGCCGGCTGGCGACGCTGGCCTGAGGCCTTCGCTTTTTCTTAGTTGGCCGCGGCGGTGCGC
This sequence comes from Variovorax sp. GW823-FHT04F07, assembly GCF_058795995.1. Classification (NCBI taxonomy): domain Bacteria; kingdom Pseudomonadati; phylum Pseudomonadota; class Betaproteobacteria; order Burkholderiales; family Comamonadaceae; genus Variovorax; species Variovorax sp. GW823-FHT04F07. The sequence goes on along the minus strand of NZ_JBXAIG010000002.1, from coordinate 1,023,499 downwards.
GTCGCGCTGCCTGCCTTGCGGTCCGCGCAGGCCTGTTTGAATTCCGGCGTGGCGCGCGTTTCCTTCGAGAAGCGCTTCGAGGCCACGCTGCCATCCCTGCACACGCGATCGAGCTCGGCCTGCGCGCTCTTGTTGCCCGCATGCGCGGCATGGGCCAGCAGGCGCACCGCGTGGAAGGGCAGCGCGCCCGAGCTGCCGGACGACGAGGTTGCTGCAGTGCTCGTCGGCTGCGGTGTTGCAGCAGCCTTGACCGGCTCCGCGGGCAGCGTGCGTGCGGTGCCCGCCGAGGTCGGCATGCGCTCGACGGCGGTGAAGTCGCCGCTCTTGCCAGCGCGCTCGACCATCTGCCGGTAGCTGTCCATCATGAACGACGTGTCCTTGGGCGTGAGCTCCTTCGCCGGCTTGGCAAGGTAGGCCGCGACCTCGGGTGGCAGCGCGGCGTTCACGGTGCTCAGTTCATGCGCGCCGCCGAAGCCGCGCGAGCCGGCCTGGGCGGCATGCGCGGCGTCGTCGCCCAGTGCCATCGCGCCCTTGGCGGCCACGCCGGTGGCACCTTCGGCTGCCACCGCACCGGCGCCGACTGCTGCGCCCTTGCCCGCCACACCGGCCGCCTTGCCGGCGGTCGCGGCCTTGCCTGCCGCTTTGCCGATCAGGCCCCAGAAGGCATGGGCCGGTGGGGCGAGGGCGGTGCCCGCGAGCGCGGCGCAGAGGACGAGGGCGGCCCGGTTCGGACGCGACAGGAGGAGGGGAGGGCGTGTGCGTGACGGCATGCAGCGATGCTAAGCGCAGGCGGCCGGCACGCTGGCGCGCAGCGCGCGGCATACTGCGCGAGTCCTCTCCCTTTTCTCTTTTCTCTTCTTCCGAACGGATTCCCCATGGCAGGTTTGCAAGCCGGCGCGCCGACACCCCAATCGATCACCGTGCATGGCCAATCGCGCGTGCTCGAGGTCGGCTTCTCGGACGGCGCCACCTTCCGCATCCCCTTCGAGCTGATGCGCATCTATTCGCCGTCGGCCGAGGTGCAGGGCCACGGCCCGGGGCAGGAGGTGCTGCAGACCGGCAAGCGCGACGTCGACCTGGTCGGGCTCGAGCCGGTCGGCAACTACGCCGTGCAGCCGGCCTTCAGCGACGGCCACAACTCCGGCATCTACACCTGGAGCCTGCTGTACGACCTGGGCGCGCGGCAGGCCGAGCTGTGGGCCGATTACGAGCGGCGCCTGGCCGCGGCCGGCGTGGACCGCGACGCTCCGATGGCCGACAAGGGTGGCCACGCCTGCAGCAGCCACTGAGCATCGCCGGAATCGAGGGTAAACATACCCTGTTGCTATTGAAAAGATAGCCTTACACACAGCAAAGACGCGCGTTGCGGCGGCCCTCCGTTGGAGGAAAAAGCAACAAATGTCCGCCGTGCCCGCGGGGTCGTCGCCTTGAAGGAATGCCTTCCGGCCTAACATCCAGCGCATGAGTACAACCCACTTCGGCTTCGAGAAAGTCGACGAAAGCGAGAAGGCGCAACGCGTTCGCGGCGTCTTCGACTCGGTGGCCTCGCGCTACGACATCATGAACGACCTGATGTCGGCCGGACTGCACCGGGCCTGGAAGGCCTACACCGTGATGGTCGCGAACGTGGGCGAAGGCTCGCGCGTGCTCGACATCGCGGGCGGCACCGGCGACCTCGCGCTCGCCTTCTCGAAGAAGGTCGGCGCCACGGGCCAGGTGGTCCACACCGACATCAACGAAGCCATGCTGCGCACCGGCCGCAACCGCCTGCTCGACGCCGGCGTGGTGCTGCCCACCACGGTCTGCGACGCCGAGAAGCTGCCCTTTCCCGACGACCACTTCGACGTGGTCACCGTGGCCTTCGGCCTGCGCAACATGACGCACAAGGACATCGCACTCAAGGAGATGAACCGCGTGCTCAAGCCGCGCGGCAAGCTGCTGGTGCTCGAGTTCTCGAAGGTCGCCAAGCCGCTCACGAAGGCCTACGACTGGTATTCGTTCAACGTGCTGCCGCGCCTGGGCAAGCTCGTGGCCGGCGACGATGCGAGCTACCGCTACCTGGCCGAATCGATCCGGATGCATCCCTCGCAAGAGGAGCTCAAGACCCTCATGAAAGAGGGCGGTTTCGGACATGTGGACTATCACAACATGACGGGGGGAATTGCTGCCCTCCATGTTGGAATCAAGTGTTGATCACGATGACGACGCGAATTTTTCGCTCAAGAGGAGACGGCATGAAGAGTTTGGGTTCTTTGTTCTTGGCAGCAGCACTGGTGCTGGTGAGCGTTCAGGCGGAAGCTGCTCGCATGGGTGGCGGCAAGTCCGTCGGTCGCCAGTCGTCCAACGTGACGCAGCGCCAGGCCACGCAGCCCGCGGCCCCCGCGCAGCAGAACGCGACCAATGCGGCGCCCAAGCCCGCAACGCCCGCCGCCGCTGCACCGAAGCGTCCGTGGGGCGCGATGCTCGGCGGCCTGGCCGCCGGCCTGGGCCTGGCATGGCTCGCAAATTCGCTCGGCCTGGGTGCCGGCTTCGCCAACATCCTGCTGATCGCGCTGCTGGCTTTCGCCGCGCTCGCGGTGTGGCGCATCTTCAAGGCGCGCTCGGCCGCGTCGTCGGGCAACGCCAACCGCCAGGGCGCTTTCGCCTTCCAGGGCGCCGGCAGCCCCGCCGATGCACGCGCACCGGCACAGTACAGCCCGGCCAACGTCGGCAACGACGCCTCGGCACGGCCGTGGGAGCGCAACGCCACGGCGTTCGATGCCGCGCCGGCATCGCACGGCAGCAGCCTCTCGGCCGCGGGTGCCGCAGCCGGCGGCAGCATGATCGGTTCGGCACTGGCCGGTTCGCAGTCCTGGGGCATCCCCGCGGGCTTCGACGCCGACGGGTTCCTCACCGCCGCCAAGCGCAACTTCGTGACCCTGCAAGACGCCTGGGACCGCGCCGACGTGTCGATGCTGCGTTCCATGATGACCGACAGCATGGTCGAAGAGATCCGCACGCAACTGGCCGATCGCGCCAGCCACACGGGCGGTGCGCTCAACAAGACCGAAGTCGTGATGCTCGACGCCAAGCTGCTGGGCATCGAAGAGCTGCCCGACGCCTACATGGCGAGCGTGGAGTTCTCCGGCATGATCCGCGAAGACGCCTCGGCGGGCCCGGCCCCGTTCCGCGAAGTCTGGAACATGACCAAGACCGGCAGCGCCGGCTGGCTCGTCGCAGGCGTGCAAGCGTTGCAGTGACAAAAACCTGAGCCACGGCCGTCACCCGGCCGTAGCACTGACGGGATAATGGGGACCATGGCTACACCATCGTCCCCTTTTTCTTTGCTCGGCGACCTGTTCAACCGCATCGGCGAACGCCTGCAACCGCCGGCCTGGGCCGTCCACGAGATCCAGCACCGCGCGGTCCTGTTCCTGAACCACGTGCTGCAGCAGGAGCCCGAAGCGCAGCAGCGGCTGCTGCGCCAACAGGGCAGGGTGGTGCGCTTCCAGTGGCGCTTCGTGACGATGGAACTGGTGGCCACGCCGGCCGGCCTGCTCGACCTGGCACCTGCCGGCTCTACGCCCGAACTCACGCTCACCGTGATCGATGACTCTCCCTTCGACATCGCCCGCGCCACGCTGCGCGGCGACAAGCCTTCCGTGCAGATCGTCGGCGACGTGCAACTCGCAGCCGAGGTCAACTGGCTGGTCGACCACGTGCGCTGGGACGTCGAGGACGATCTGGCCCGCGTGATCGGTGACGTGCCTGCGCACACGCTGGGCAACGGCGTGCGCCGCGTGGTGGGCGCGCTGCGCCAGTTCGTCGGCGACCGCTCGGCCCGTGCCGGCGGTGCGGCGGGCCACGCCGAATGAGTCGCTTCTATCGCGGCCTGTTCATCGTCTGGGTCGCACTGCGCTATGGCCTGGACGAGCTCGTGCTCACGAGCTTCCAGAAGCCCTGGCTGCGCGTGGTGGCACGCATCGTCTCCGTTGGACGCAACCTCGACGCGCCGCGCGGCCAGCGCCTGCGCGAGGCGCTGGAGCGGCTGGGCCCCATCTTCGTGAAGTTCGGCCAGGTGCTGTCCACGCGGCGCGACCTGCTGCCGCCCGACATCGCCGACGAGCTCGCCTTCCTGCAGGACCGCGTGCCGCCGTTCCCCTCGGCGGTGGCGGTCGCGACCATCGAGCGCGCCTTCCGCCGTCCGGTGAGCGACGTGTTCGTGCAGTTCGACGAAACGCCCATCGCCAGCGCCTCGATCGCGCAGGTGCACTTCGCGACCATCCGCACCAACCAGGGCGAGATCCGCGACGTGGCGGTGAAGGTGCTGCGCCCCAACATGCGCGGCGTGATCGAGAAGGACCTGGCCCTCATGGCCATGATGGCCGGCTGGATCGAGAAGCTCTCGCCCGACGGCAAGCGCCTGAAGCCGCGCGAGGTGGTCGGCGAGTTCGACAAGTACCTGCACGACGAGCTCGACCTCGTGCGCGAGGCCGCCAACGCCGCGCAGCTGCGCCGCAACATGGCCTCGCTCGACCTGGTGCTGATTCCCGAGATGTTCTGGGACTTCTGCCACCCCGAAGTCATCGTGATGGAGCGCATGAACGGCGTGCCCATTGCCCAGATCGACAAGCTGCGCGCTGCCGGCGTCGACATTCCCAAGCTCGCGCGCGACGGCGTGACGATCTTCTTCACGCAGGTGTTCCGCGACGGTTTCTTCCACGCCGACATGCACCCGGGCAACATCCAGGTGAGCCTGGCGCCCGAGACCTTCGGGCGCTACATCTCGCTCGACTTCGGCATCATCGGCACGCTCACCGAGTCCGACAAGGAGTACCTCGCGCAGAACTTCGCGGCCTTCTTCCGGCGCGACTACAAGCGCGTGGCCGAGCTGCACCTGGAGAGCGGCTGGGTGCCGCAGGGCACGCGCATCGACGAGCTCGAGGCCGCGATCCGCACGGTGTGCGAGCCGTACTTCGACCGGCCGCTGAAGGAGATTTCGCTGGGCATGGTGCTGATGCGCCTGTTCCAGACCTCGCGCCGCTTCCACGTCGAGATCCAGCCGCAGCTGGTGCTGCTGCAGAAGACCCTGCTGAACATCGAGGGCCTGGGCCGCAGCATCGACCCCGAGCTCGACCTCTGGGCCACGGCGAAGCCCTTCCTCGAGAAGTGGATGATCGACCAGATCGGACCGAAGAAGCTGTTCCAGCAGCTGCGGGCCGAGGCGCCGCGCTACGCGAAATTGCTGCCGCAATTGCCGCGCTTGCTGCACGATTTCCTGGAAAATCGGCCGCCCGATCACCGCCGCGAGTTGCAGGAGCTGCTGGCCGCGCAGAAGCGCACCAACCGGCTGCTGCAGGCCATCCTCTATGGCGGCATCGGATTTGTCCTGGGGTTGCTCGCCATGCAAGTGCTGGTGCGCGTGCGTTTGTTCTAGAGGCTGGAGGAGTTTCGCCGTGTTGTTGACGCTGGTCATCGTCTATCTGCTGGTCACCATCGCCATCGGCCTGTATGCGGCCAAACGGGTGAAGAACACCACCGACTTCGCGATCGCGGGGCGGCACCTGCCGCTGTTCATGATCATCACGACCACCTTCGCGACCTGGTTCGGGTCCGAGACGGTGCTCGGCATCCCGGCCAAGTTCATCGAGGGCGGCCTGAGCGGCGTGGTCGAAGACCCCTTCGGCGCGGGCACCTGCCTGATCCTGGTGGGCCTGTTCTTCGCGGGCAAGCTGTACCGCATGACGCTCTTGACCATCAGCGACTACTACCGCGAGCGCTACGGCCGCAGCGTGGAAGTGGCCTGTTCGCTGATCATCATGCTGAGCTACCTGGGCTGGGTGTCGGCGCAGGTCACGGCGCTGGGGCTGGTGTTCAACGTGCTGTCGGCTGGCGCCATCAGCATCCCGCTGGGCATGGTGATCGGCGTGGTCTCGATCCTGGCCTACACGCTGTTCGGCGGCATGTGGTCGGTGGCCGTGACCGACTTCATCCAGATGATCATCCTGGTCGTCGGCCTCGCGGTCATCGCGATGTTCGCGGGCGACATGGCCGGCGGCGCCGACAAGGTGGTGGCCTTCGCGGTCAGCAAGGACCTCTTCAAGTTCTGGCCCGAGCCCAACTGGCACGACATGGTGTTCTTCTTTGCCGCGGCCATCACGATGATGCTGGGCTCCATTCCGCAGCAGGACGTGTTCCAGCGCGTGATGTCGGCCAACAGCGTCAAGGCCGCCACGCGCGGCCCGGTGATCGGCGGCGTGGCCTACATCCTGTTCGCCTTCGTGCCGATGTTCCTGGTGGCCAGCGCGCTGCTGATCATGCCGGAGGAGGTGGCCGTGCTGCTGAAGGAAGATCCGCAGAAGGTGCTGCCCACGCTGGTGCTGCAGAAGATGCCCTTCGTGATGCAGGTGCTGTTCTTCGGCGCGCTGCTGTCGGCCATCAAGTCGACCGCCTCGGCGACCCTGCTGGCGCCCAGCGTCACCTTCACCGAGAACATCTGGCGCCAGTTCCGTCCGGCCGGCACCGACCGCGAGAACCTGATGACCATGCGCATCACGGTGCTGCTGTTCAGCGCCGCCGTGCTGGCCTACGCGATCCGCATGCAGGGCACGCCGATCTACGAACTGGTGTCGGGCGCTTACCAGGTGCCGCTGGTCGGGGCCTTCGTGCCGCTGGTGTGCGGCCTGTACTGGCGCCGCGCCACCACCCAGGGGGCCATCGCCTCGATCGTGGGGGGCATCGGCGTCTGGCTGCTGTTCATGGCCATGCCCTGGGGTACCGCCTTCCCGGCCCAGCTGGCGGGCGTGCTGTCCTCGTTCGCGGGCATGGTCATCGGCTCGCTGCTGCCGCAATGGATAGCGAACACTCACACGCCGCACCGCCTCCTGGCGACCGAGCCGGCCTGACGGCGGGCCGGGTCGCGCCCCCACGACCCCTGCGGGCGGGGGCGCCCCTATAATCGAGGGCTTTGCGAGCGGCAGCTGCGTCGCTCATTCCCACCCCGATTTCCCATGCCCATTTACGCCTACAAGTGCAGTTCCTGCGGCTTTGCCAAGGACGTTCTGCAGAAGATGTCGGACACGCCGCTCTCGGTGTGCCCGGAATGCGGTGCGAGCGCATTTGAAAAGCAGGTCACGGCCGCCGGCTTCCAGCTCAAGGGCTCGGGCTGGTACGTGACCGACTTCCGCGAGGGCGGCGGCAAGAAGTCCGAGGCCGCCGCTGCGTCCGGCGACGGTGCCAAGTCGGCCGACGCTGCTTCTTCGTCCCCCGCCTCCAGCCCCGCACCGGCGCCCGCTCCCGCGCCGGCCCCCGCTGCAACGGCTGCCGCCAAGAGCGGCGACTGACGGAACCCTCTCCCATGTCCGCCCTGCGCAAATGGTTGTTCTCCGGCTTGCTGGTGATCGTTCCGCTGTTCATCACCCTGGCGGTGCTGAAGTGGATCATCGACACGCTCGACCAGACGCTGTGGGTGCTACCGGGCGCATGGCAGCGCTGGCTCTACGACAACAACATCCGCGGGCTCGGTGTGCTGCTCACGCTGGCCATCCTGCTGGTGGTCGGTGCCATTGCGAGCAACTTCGTCGGCAAGCGCCTGCTCGGCTGGGGCGACGCCGTGGTGCGCCGCATTCCGGTCGTGCGCTCGATCTACTCGAGCGTCAAGCAGGTGTCGGACACGCTGTTCTCCGAGAACGGCAACGCATTCCGCACGGCAGTGCTGATCCAGTGGCCGCGCGAGAGCGTGTGGACCATTGCCTTCGTGACCGGCGCGCCGGGCAACGAGGTGGCCGAGTACCTGGGCAGCGAGGAATTCCTCAGCGTCTACGTGCCGACCACGCCCAACCCCACGGGCGGCTACTTCGTCATGCTCAAGCGCAGTGACTGCGTCGAACTGAAGATGAGCGTGGACGAAGCGCTCAAGTACATCGTCTCGATGGGCGTGGTCGTTCCAGGCGGCCCCTCCTCGGTGGCGATCAAGCCATCCAACTCATAAAAACGAACGCGCCACGACGGCGCCGGAAGTCATCTCTATGGCCATGCGTACTCACTATTGCGGTCTTGTGACCGAAGCCCTGTTGGGCCAGACCGTCACCCTGTGCGGGTGGGTCAACCGTCGCCGCGACCACGGCGGCGTGATCTTCATCGACGTGCGCGACCGCGAAGGCTACGTGCAGGTGGTGTGCGACCCCGACCGCGCCTCGACCTTCGCCGTGGCCGAGAACCTGCGCAACGAGTTCTGCGTGCAGATCACCGGCCTGGTGCGCGCGCGCCCCGAAGGCACCGTGAACGACCAGCTCAAGAGCGGCAAGATCGAAGTGCTGTGCCACGAACTCAAGGTGCTCAACCCGTCGGTCACGCCGCCGTTCCTGCTGGACGACGACAACCTCTCGGAAACCACCCGCCTCACGCACCGCGTGCTCGACCTGCGCCGCCCGGCCATGCAGCGCAACATGATGCTGCGCTACAAGGTGACGATGGAAACGCGCAAGTTCCTCGATGCCAACGGCTTCATCGACATCGAGACCCCGATGCTGGGCAAGTCCACGCCCGAAGGCGCGCGCGACTACCTCGTGCCCAGCCGCGTGCACGACGGCAGCTTCTTCGCGCTGCCGCAGTCGCCCCAGCTGTTCAAGCAGCTGCTGATGGTGGCCGGCTACGACCGCTACTACCAGATCGTGAAGTGCTTCCGCGACGAAGACCTGCGCGCCGACCGCCAGCCTGAATTCACGCAGATCGACATCGAGACCTCGTTCCTCGCCGAAGAGGAAATCCGCGAGATGTTCGAAGGCATGATCCGCAACGTGTTCCGCAACGCCGCGGACATCGACCTGCCGGTGTTCCCGACCATGAGCTACGCCGACGCGATGTTCAAGTACGGCTCGGACAAGCCCGACCTGCGCGTGAAGCTCGAATTCACTGAACTTACCGAGCTGATGAAGCGCGTCGAGTTCAAGGTGTTCTCGAACGCCGCCACCATGACCGGCGGTCGCGTCGTCGCGCTGCGCGTGCCCGGCGGCGGTGCCGAAGGCGGCCTGTCGCGCGGCGAGATCGACGCGTACCAGGAGTTCGTGAAGATCTACGGCGCCAAGGGCCTGGCCTACATCAAGGTCAACGACGCTGCTGCCGGCCGCGACGGCCTGCAAAGCCCGATCGTCAAGAACCTGGACGACGCCACGCTGGCCGAGATCATCGCTCGCACGGGCGCGCGCAACGGCGACATCCTGTTCTTCGGCGCCGACAAGGAAAAGGTCGTCAACGACGCCATCGGCGCGCTGCGCGTGAAGATCGGCCACAGCGCCTTCGGCAAGAAGGCGGGCCTGTTCGACGACCGTTGGGCACCGCTGTGGGTGGTCGACTTCCCGATGTTCGAGTTCGACGAGGAAGGCCAGCGCTGGAGCGCCGTGCACCACCCGTTCACCGCACCGAAGGACGGCCATGAAGACCTCATGGACACCGCGCCCGAGAAGTGCATCGCCAAGGCCTACGACATGGTGCTCAACGGCATCGAGATGGGCGGCGGTTCGGTGCGTATCCACCGCGAGGAAGTGCAGAGCAAGGTGTTCCGCGCGCTCAAGATCAGCGCCGAGGACGCGCAGCTCAAGTTCGGCTTCCTGCTGGACGCGCTGCAGTACGGCGCCCCGCCGCACGGCGGCATCGCCATCGGCCTGGACCGCCTGGTCATGCTCATGACCGGCGCCGAGTCGATCCGCGACGTGATCGCCTTCCCCAAGACCCAGCGCGCGCAAGACCTGCTGACGCAGGCGCCGAGCCCGGTCGACGAGAAGCAGCTGCGCGAACTGCACATCAAGCTGCGCAACACGCCGCAGGCGGCCTGATGCAGCCATGACGACCGGCACCCGGCCCTGGAAGATCCCGGAGTCGGTGCTGGTCGTGATCCACACGCCGGCACTCGATGTGCTGCTCATCCGGCGTGCGGATGCCGAGTCCGACTTCTGGCAGTCGGTCACTGGAAGCAAGGACGCAGTCGACGAGCCGCTCGCGCTCACCGCCGCACGCGAGGTGGCTGAGGAAACCGGCATCCAGTGCGGCGAGGGCACGCCGCTGGCGTCGCAGCTGGTCGACTGGCAACTGCGCAACGTCTACGAGATCTACCCCGGCTGGCGCGCGCGCTACGAACCCGGCGTCACCCACAACACCGAGCACCTGTTCGGCCTGTGCGTGCCCGAACGCCTGACGCCCGTGCTCGACCCGCGCGAGCACACCGACTGGCAATGGCTGCCGTACCACGAGGCGGCGGACGCCTGCTTTTCCCCGTCGAACGCCGAAGCCATTCTGTTGCTGCCAGAATTTGCGCGATGAACCCACCGGCCGCCGCAGCAGCAGCAACGCAGAACCTCCGGGTCGCGACCTACAACATCCACAAGGGTGTGCAGGGGATCGGGCCGGCGCGTCGGCTCGAGATCCACAACCTGGGCCACGCCATCGAGCAGCTTGATGCCGACATCGTCTGCCTGCAGGAAGTGCGCAAGATGAACCGGCAGGCCGCCGCCCGCTTTCCGCGCTGGCCCGAGCTGCCGCAGGCCGACTTTCTGGCGCCCGAGGGCTACACGGCCGTCTACGAGACCAACGCCGTCACGCGCCACGGCGAGCACGGCAACGCGCTGCTCACGCGCTGGCCGGTGATCCGCACCAGCCACCAGGACATCTCCGACCACCGCTTCGAGCAGCGCGGCCTGCTGCATGCCGTGATCGACGTCGAAGGGCGCCGGGTGCACGCCATCGTGGTGCACCTGGGGCTCATCAAGGGCAGCCGCGTGCGGCAGGTGGCCCGGCTGCGCGAGTTCATCGAGCGCGAGGTGCCGGCCGACGAGGCCGTGGTGGTGGCCGGCGATTTCAACGACTGGGGCGCGCGCATGCGCTACGCCATGAACGCCATGGGCCTGCGCGACACCAGCGACCTGCGCGGCCCGCGCACGCTCACGTACCCGTCGCGGCTGCCCGTGACGCAGCTCGATTTCGTCTACGGTCGCCAGCTCGAGCCATTGGCCTGCAACGTGCCGCGCGGCCCGATCTGGGCCCGCATGTCCGACCACCTTCCGCTGGTAGCCGACTTCGCGCTACCTAATTGATAGCATTGCTCCGAGAAGGGGCGGGCGTTGCAGCCCGAATCCCCTGGGGCCATTCACTGGTACGATCCCCGCCATGCTGAGGAAAACCGACGTCGAACCGCTTCCCGATCGAAAAGACGATGACGAGGGCACCCCCGTCTCCGTCAAGATCCGCGAGCGACTGAATGCAGCGCGCAAGCGTTTCAACGCCAACGACAACATCGCCGAGTTCATCCAGCCGGGCGAACTGGAGTCGCTGCTCGACGAGGTCGAGGTCAAGATGAAGGGCGTGCTCGAGAGCCTGGTCATCGACGTCGAGAACGATCACAACACCGACAACACCGCGCGCCGCGTGGCCAAGATGTACCTCAACGAGGTGTTCCGCGGCCGCTACGTGCCGGCACCTCCGCTCACCGAGTTTCCCAACGCCGAGCACCTGAACGAGCTGATGATCGTCGGCCCGATCACCGTGCGCAGCGCCTGCTCGCACCACTTCTGCCCGATCATCGGCAAGCTGTGGATCGGCGTGATGCCCAACGAGCACACCAACGTGATCGGCCTGTCCAAGTACGCGCGCCTGGCCGAATGGGTCATGGGCCGCCCGCAGATCCAGGAAGAAGCCGTGGTGCAGCTGGCCGACCTGATCCAGGAAAAGACGCAGCCCGACGGCCTGGCGCTGGTCATGGAGGCCGAGCACTTCTGCATGGCCTGGCGCGGCGTGAAGGAAATGGACAGCAAGATGATCAATTCCGTCATGCGCGGCGTGTTCCTGAAAGACCCGAGCCTGCGTCGCGAATTCCTCTCCCTCCTGCCACGAAAGAGCTGAGCCATGCTGGTCCGACTTCTCTACGCCAGTCGCGCCGTCGATACCAGCCCCGAGGCCATCGAGGCGATCCTCGCGAAATCGCGCACGCACAACCCGGCCTGCGGCATCACGGGCATCCTCTGCTACGGCGCCGGCACCTTCCTGCAGGCCATCGAGGGCGGGCGCGACGCCATCAGCGATCTCTACGGCCACATCCAGCGCGATCCGCGCCACAAGGACGTGGTGCTGCTGCACTACGAGGAAATCTCCGAGCGCCGCTTCGGTGGCTGGACGATGGGGCAGGTCAACCTCTCCAAGCTCAACGCCTCGACGCTGCTGAAGTACTCCGAGAAGCCCGAGCTCGACCCGTACAAGGTCTCGGGCAAGGTCTCGCTCGCGCTGCTCGAAGAACTGATGGCCACCGCGGCCATCGTCGGCCGCCACTGATCCCGGTTCGACCGGGGTGCCCCTTTCCGCTTTCGCACTGATCCTGCTGGCTGGAGTCATCCACGCCAGCTGGAACATCGCCGCCAAGAAGGCGAACGGTGACTCGCGCTTCGCGTTCCAGAGCGGCGTGTTCATGGCCGTGGTGTGGGCGCCCGTGGGCATCACGCTAGGCTGGAGCGTCGTGCCGACCTGGGGCACGAAGGAGTGGGCTTTCATCGTGCTGAGCGGCGTGCTGCACGTCTTCTATTACGTCGTGCTGCTGCGCGGCTACCGCAAGTCCGATCTCACGGTGGTCTATCCGCTGGCGCGCGGCTCGGGGCCGCTGCTGTCGTCGCTGGTCGCGATCCTGTTCCTGGGCGAGAAGATCAGCCTCGTCGGCGTGGCCGGCATCTTCGGCGTGGTGCTCGGCGTGTTCCTGGTGGCCGGCGGCCCGCGCCTTTTTCACAAGAAGCATGACCCGGTGCAGCGCGAGCGCGTGCAAAAGGGCATGCGCTACGGCGTGCTGACCGGCGCCTTCATCGCGGCCTACACGGTCACCGACAGCTACGCCGTCAAGTTCCTCGCGATGTCGCCGATCCTGCTCGACTACATGAGCAACTTCGTGCGCCTTGTGCTGCTGCTGCCCGCCGCGTTGCAGGACCGCGCGACCACCGTACGCATGTGGCGTGAGCAGTGGAAGTACGCGCTGTTGGTGGCGGCGATCAGCCCCGTCTCGTACGTGCTCGTGCTGTACGCGGTGCAGCAGGCGCCCATCTCGCACGTCGCGCCGGCGCGCGAGGTGTCGATGCTGTTCGCCGCGCTGATCGGCGGGCACCTGCTGCGCGAAGGCGATCGCATGCTGCGGCTGCTGGGCGCGCTGTTCATCGCGGCCGGCGTGATTGCGCTCGCACTGGGTTGACCGAAGGCGGGTGATGCTCTTCGGCTGCGATTTCTCTAGCGCACCGACCGCCCGCAAACCCATCGTCGTGGCCGTCGGTGAACTGGCCGGCCCGGACGTCGTCGCGCTGACCGGCCTGCACCGCTTCGCCACGCTCGACGCCTGGGGCCGGTGGCTCGACAGCAGCACGCCCGCCTGGGTCGGCGGCTTCGACTTTCCCTTCGGCCTGCCGCGCGAATTGATCGAGCACCTGCAGTGGCCGACCGCGTGGGACGCGCTGATCGCCCACTACGCCGGCCTGAGCCGCGCCGAGATCCGCGACACCTTCGCCGCCTTTTGCGCGGCGCGTCCGGTCGGCGGCAAGTTCGCGCACCGTGCGACCGATGCGCCGGCCGGATCGAGCCCGTCGATGAAGTGGGTGAACCCGCCCGTCGCCTACATGCTGCACGCTGGCGTGCCGCGCCTGCTCGCCGCCGGCGCCACCTTGCCGGGCCTGCACGCGGGCACGCACAAGGAGCGCATCGCGCTGGAGGCCTATCCCGGCCTGCTGGCCCGCGAGCTGATCGGCCGGCGCAGCTACAAGAGCGACGACCTCGCGCGCCAGTCGCCCGAACGCGAGGTCGCGCGCACCGACCTGCTGGCCGCGCTGGAAGCCGGGCGCACGCGGCTCAGCCTGCGCCTCCAACTCACGGTCGCGCAGCGCGACGGGCTGCGCGCCGACGCCAAGGGCGACGAACTCGACGCGGTGCTGTGCCTGCTGCAGGCCGCCTGGGCCCGCCAGCGCGCCGGCAGCGCCGGTCCGGGCTACGGATTGCCGGGGTCCATGGACCCGCTCGAAGGCTGGATCGTCAGCGCCTGAGCCGCCTGCCGTCGCTTGCTTGTCCTACAGCGCTTCGGGCCTGCGGCGACACCCGGGCGCGGGTGGCGGGGACTAGATTGACTGGCGTGGACCAAGCCGGTCCATGCACCCATTTCCGACCGCAGGAGGATTTTCCATGACAACGTCGAACCGTTCCCTCGCTCCCTTTGCCACCTCGCGCACCTGGCTCGCCGTGCTCGCAGCCGGCGCCGCGCTGACCCTGGCCGCCTGCGACAAGCCGGGCAACCAGACCGCCGGTGAAAAGCTCGACAGCGCCGTCGCCAAGACCGAGCAAGCGGCCTCCGATGCCAAGGCCAAGACCGAACAGGCCGCGGCCGACGCCAAGACCGGCATGGCCGGCGCCACCGCCGATGTGAAGGAAGCCGCCAAGGACGCCACTGCCGCCGTCACCGCCACGGTCGACGATGCCGCGATCACCGCCTCGGTCTCGGCCGGCCTGGCCAAGGACCCGGACCTGAGCGCGATCAAGATCGATGTCGACACCAAGGGCGGCGCCGTGAGCCTCAAGGGCCCGGCACCGACGGCCGCCGCCAAGTCGCGCGCCGAGGAGATCGCCAAGGCCGTGCAAGGCGTGAAGTCGGTGAACAACCAGCTCGAAGTGAAGGGCTGAGCGGCCCTTCCGCCGCGCCCAGCAAAAAGCCCGGTTCGACCGGGCTTTTTCTTGTCTGCGTGCGGCACGCGTTGGCGCGACGTCAGGGCGGGTCTTGCCGTGGCGGCCGCGCAGGCTTCTGCAGCAGCGTGTTGACCAGGTCGGCCACGTCAGAGGTCTTGAGCACCGCCGCGATCACGGCCGTGGCCGAGAGCAGCCGCCAGGGCCGCACGAGCACCAGCAGCGAGCCCGTGGCGGCCGCGGCGGCCATGAGCTTGACGGGCTCGGTGCGAGCGTAGTGTTCGAGCAGGGGGCGGGCCAGCTGGCCGGCCGCGTGCGCGGGATGGCGACGCCACCAGCGCTGCACCACGCCGCGGGCCATCGCGCTCCAGACGTTGTGGCGGCGCCCGGGCGAGGCGGGCGGCGCATCACCCGCGTCGGTGTGTGCGTATTCGAGATCGTCGTCGGTGTCACCGGCAGCCAAGACGCGATGGGGCGCCGGTGCGTCCGGCTCGCCGCCGTTCAGTTGCCGCACGAGTGCGCGGCGCGACAGGGCCAGCCGCTGTTGCGGCGTGAGTTGCGGTGCGCCAGGGCGGCGGGGATCAGGGCTGCTCATGGCGGGCTCCGGCGGCATGCAGCGCGTCGAGGTCCGCGGCCAGCTGGGCGCGCAGATCGTCGAAGCCGTAGTTCGGACTCGGGCGGGTGGCGATCCAGGTGCAGATCGCCGCGATGACCACCGCCACGGCAGGCACGGCCACCAGCACCCAGTGGAAGCTGCCGTGCAGCACGCCGAGCAGCACGGCCACGCCGATCAGCCCGAGGGCAAGCACGGCGGTGGCCACGGCCAGGACGCCCGCGACCAGTCGGGCAACCAGGCCGCGTCCCGCCACGGCACTCTCCTGCCGGGCAAGGGCCGCGTAGTTGGCGATGTGATCGGCAATGAGCTCCGGGTGCCCGAGCACCGTCGAGAAGATCGGATGAAGCATGTGCGAGGGGGTCGGGCGGGTCGGTCGGTCAGTGGCGATGCAACGGATCAGTAGTCGTCGCGGTTGCGGCGGCTGGCCAGCACGATCAGCGCCGTGATGGCGGCGCCGGCAGCGGCGGCCAGCAGCACCGAGCGCACGGGCTGGTCGGAGATGTAGCGGCCGGTCACGTCGGCGGCCTGTTCGATGCGGCGGTGCGCGCGGGCGCTGGTGGTCGAGGCGGCGTCGAGGCCGCGCTGCACGGCTTGCTGCACGCGTGCGGCCAACTGCTCGACACCCGGTTCGGCGTCGCGGCGCAGTTCGCGGACCTTTTCGCCCGCCGCATTCACCGCGTTCTGAGCGTAGGCGCGGGTGGTTTCGGCCGCTTCCTGGGCGGTCTGGCGCACGTCGTCGGCGAGTTGCGAAGGGGTCTTGGTCGTGTTCATGGGAGAGTCCTTTCCGGGAAGATGAAATGCGGGAGCCTGTGGATCGTAACTACGCTACTTGCGTCGTAGCAAGCCGGCCAGGAAGCTGGCGATGGCGAGCACGGCAAAGATGATGAAAAGGACCTTGGCGATCCCCACCGCGCTGGCGGCAATGCCACCGAAGCCGAACACGGCAGCGATGAGTGCGATGACCAGAAATACCACGGCGTAGTGCAGCATGCGGAACTCCTTCGAGGCTTCCCTCTTTGTGGTTTGAAACCATGCATCCGGGCGCATCGCTGAAGACGCGGCCCGGTGCCGGATGACACAGGACCCACCTTAAGGGCAGGGCCGCATCGGCCCTGTCAGCGACCGGGGCGGGGGTGCGTAGGAGGCGACCGAGTCGCCGCAGGCCCGGGGCGTGAAGAAATGCCAGCGCCTGCGTCAGGCACCGCGCGACGCGGGGGTGTCGGGGCTCGCCGTCGTGCCGGCCTGCGGCGCCGGCTTCACCACCGGCAGCATCGCGGTGAGCCGCGTGCCCTGGCCGGGCGCCGAGGTGATGGTGAGCTTGCCGCGCGCCGCCTCGACCCGGTGGCGCATGCCCGCCAGGCCGTGCGTCGACGGACGCATGCGCTGCGCGTCGAAGCCCTTGCCGTTGTCGGCCACCTCCACGATCACGTGGTTGGCGTAGTTCTTCAGCACGATGGTGGCTTCGCTGGCCTCGGCGTACTTGCCGATGTTGGTCAGGCTCTCCTGCACCATGCGGTAGATCGTGAGCTGGCGCGACTCGTCCATGGTCACCGGTTCCAGCGCCATCTCGATCTCCAGCCCCGAGCGCTCTCCGAACTCGCGCCCCAGGATTTCCAGCGAGGCGACCAGCCCGAGGTTGGAGAGCGACGAAGGCCGCAGGTCCTCGATGATGCGGCGCTTCAGCGCGATGCCGCTGTTGAGCAGCTCGGTCAGATGCTGCAGCCGCTGGATCGCGTCGGGCGAGTCGGCCAGGCGCGACTTCAGCCGCGCCACGTCGAGCTTGGCGGCCGTGAGCAGCGAGCCCAGTTCGTCGTGCAGTTCGCGCGCCAGGTAGCCGCGCTCGGTCTCGCGCACGTCCTGCAGGTGGGTGGCGAGCTCGGCCAGCGAGGCGGTGCGCTCGCGCACCTCGTCCTCGAGCGCGTTGCGTTCGCGTTGCAGCGCTTCCTGCTGGCGCTCGCCCACGGAGCGCAGCGCGTGCGTCTGGCGCAGGTACAGGAAGAAGGCGATCAGCGCCGCGAGCGCCACGATGCCGGTGCCGACGCGCGCCAGCTGCAGCGACTTCATCACCTGCAGCTGGCCGGCCTGCAGCGTCGCGTTGCTGGTCTTCACCAGCTCGTTGGCCGTGGCGCGGATGGCTTCCATCTCCTCGCGGCCGACGTCGGTGGTCATGACGAACTTCCAGGCGTCCTCGTTGCCCTCGTGGCGCAGCCGCACGCTCATGTCCATCTCGGCGATCTTGCGCAGCACGTGCTTGGACAGCTCGGACAGCTGGGTGCGCTCGGCCGGGCGTTCGGCGTACAGCTGGCGCAGCGTGGCCAGGTTGCCGTCCACCTGCTTGACCGCGATGTCGTAGGGCTGGCGGTAGGCGGCTTCGCCCGTGAGCAGGAAGCCGCGCTGGCCGGTTTCGGCGTCCAGCATGTTCTGCAGGATCTGGTTGAGCGTGCCGCGGATCTGCTGCGCCTCGTCGATGTCCGCCAGGGCGCGGCTCGATTGCCGGTATCCTGCCTCGTTGATGCCCACGAGGGCCAGTGCGGCCAGCGCCGCGAGCAACAGGCTCACGGCCATTTTTTGGGGGGCTAACCAGTGCATGACACCCTTAGGGTCGCATTCAATGCAACTTCGTGAATAATTGATAACAATCAGGGACCGGCATGCTGCGGCTTCCAAAGCTGCGGCACAACGACGAAAGTAACAGATGATCAAAATTGGAATTGTGGACGACCACGCCATCGTGCGATCGGGCCTCCGGCAGTTCTTCTCCGAGCACGTGGACCTGCGCGTGGCGGGCGAGGCAGCGAGCGGCCGTGAAGCCATCGAGCTGGTACGCACCACCGAACTGGACGTGCTGGTGATGGATCTCTCCATGCCGGGACAAAGTGGTATCGATGCACTCGCCATGATCCGCGCCAAGGCGCCGGACGTGGGCATCCTGATCCTCAGCGGCTACCCCGAGGAGCACTACGCGATGAACCTGATCCGTCAGGGCGCCAGCGGCTACCTCAACAAGGAGTGCGATCCGATCGAGATCGTGAACGCCATTCGCACCATCTCGCTGGGCCGGCGCTACATCACGCCCGCTGTGGCCGAACTGCTGGCCCGCCAGCTCGACCGCAAGGACGACGCCGCGCCGCACGAGCAGCTCTCGGAGCGCGAGTTCCAGGTCTTCCTGAAGCTGGCCAAGGGCGAGACCGCCGGCGACATCGCCAAGACGCTGTCGCTGTCGGTGAAGACGGTGAGCACCTACCGCACGCGGCTGATGGAGAAGATGAACCTGTCCTCCAACAGCGACCTGACCTACTACGCGCTGAAGAACAAGCTCATCGATTGAGCTGCGTCTAGGCATCGCCGGGTGCGGACCGCAGCGCGGCGGCCTGGCGGATGCAGAAGTCGACCAGTGCGTCGATCTCGTTCGACTTGTCGAACACCGCGTCGACCCCGAACTCGGCGCAGCGGCGCCGGATGTCGGGCGTCGCATAGTTGCTGAGCACCACCACCTTCTGGCCGGGCTTGCGCGACTGGCAGGCCTGAAGGATGCCCAGGCCACTCCCCTGCTTGAGAAAGAGATCGACGATGGCCAGGTGCCACTCGTCGGCATGGTCGTGCAGCCAGTCGCGCGCGTGCTGCTCGGTTTCCGCAAAGCCCACGACCGTGGTGCAGGTGAGCTCTTCCAGAGTGCCGATGAGGTTTTCACGGATCGTGGGGTTGTCTTCGACAACGTAGGTCTGCAATCTGGAATCCATGCCGAACCGCGCTTCCTCTGAGGTGGGCAGGTGCTCGTGTCCAAGCGCCCTGCGGAGGAGAGAGCCTGCCCATGGACATTGAGGCTTTCCCGCAGCGGATCATGCAGGGTTCAAGGGCCGCGCGTTGTAGGCGGGTTCTGACGCATGTGCAGGCGGCTGTCTCCACGCCGCCTCGCGCCCGCCCGTAGGCCAAGCCGCACGGGGTCTGCGGCCCGCCGCCGACCCGGTTCGGGCGCGCATCCGGGTAAGAATCGACCATGGCAACCCAATCCCTTCGCACCCGGCCGCGCTGGCAGAAGCTGCTGGCGGCCTTCGTGCTGCTGGTCGCCGTCCTGCTGACCGCCTTCGCGCTCCTCGTGGCCTTCTTCCCGTGGGACACGCTGCGCGAGCCGCTCAACCGCTTCGTGAGCGAGAAGACCGGGCGCAAGTTCGAGATCACCCGCCGGCTCGACGTGGACCTGGGCTGGAAGGCCGCCACCATCCACTTCGATGGCATTGAATTCGCCAACCCCGACTGGGCGCGCGATCCCTACCTGGTGAAGGCCGAGCGCGCGAGCTTCGAGATCCGCCTGTGGCCGCTGATCGACAAGCGGGTGGTCATTCCGAGCCTGGCGCTGACCGCGCCCACCGTCGGCTTGCAGATGGAATCCGATGGGCGCCGCACCTGGGCCTTCGGCAAGGACACCTCCGACACCGGCACCGTGCCCACCATCGGCCTGATCCAGGTCGACAAGGGCGCCGTCGACTTTCTGGCCCAGCACCTGGGCGTCGACGTGCACGCCGATCTGGACTACGACAGCAACCGCGGCGAGCTGCCGCTGCACTACCGGATCAAGGGCCGCTACAAGGGCCAGCCGCTCACGGCCGACGGGCGCACCGGCAACGTGCTGCAGATCAACGCCGCGGGTGCGCCGCCGTTCCCGCTGGAGATCAACGCCGCCGCCGGCCAGACCCGGCTCAAGGCCAATGGCACGGTGGCCCAGCTCGCGGGCTTCGACGGCATCGACGCCACGTTCCAGATCAAGGGCCAGACGCTGAGCGCGCTGTACCCGCTGCTGGGCATCGTGCTGCCGCAGACCCCGCCTTATGCGCTGAGCGGCGGGCTGCGCAAGCGCGGCAAGCTCTGGGAGGCGGCGGGGCTCAACGGCCGGCTGGGCCTGTCGGACATCGGCGGCGACATGGCCTTCGACCAGGCCGGCAAGGTGCCGCGCCTGTCGGGTACGCTGCGATCGCGCGTCATGGACATGGACGACCTCGGCCCGCTGATCGGCCTGCCGCCCACGGCGCGTTCCGCCAACGCGGTGGAGGGCGTGGCGCCGGTCGCCTCGGCCCAGCCCAAGCGACCGCCCGGCGGCAAGGTGCTGCCCACCACGCCCTTCGACTTCGGTCGGCTGCACGCCATGAACGCCGATGTGGCCTACACGGCCGAGCGCATCCGCAACGTGCGCGAAGTGCCGCTGGACCGCGGCAGCGTCAAGATCCGGCTGACCGACGGCGTGCTGTCGCTCGACCCGCTGGACCTGGGCGTGGCCAACGGCAAGCTCGTGGGCGCGATCCGCATCGACGCCACGAAGACGCCGGCCGACATCCGCGCCTCGCTCGACGTGCGCGGCCTGCGGCTGGCCCGGCTCATTCCCAAGCTCGAGAACTCGGGCAACAGCGTCGGCCGGCTCGACGGGCGCATCAACCTGTCGGGCGCCGGCAATTCGGTAGCCAGCTGGCTCGGCGGCGCGTCGGGCGACATGGCGGTGCTGTCGGGGCGCGGCCAGTTCGGCAACCTGATGCCCGTGTTCGCGACGCTGGTGGGCGGCGACATCCTGAAGTTCCTGCTGCGCGGCGACCGCGACGTCGAGCTGCGCTGCGCGGCGCTGGCCTTCGACGTGAACAAGGGCGTGATGAACGGGCGCACGCTGGTGCTGGACACCACCAACGCCGTCTTTACCGCCACCGGCCAGGCCAACCTCGCGACCGAGTCGCTGGACTTCGTGATCCGCCCCGAGCCCAAGAGCGCCAGCTTCCTGTCGCTGCGTACGCCATTGGTCGTGAGCGGCACCTTCGGTGCGCCCAAGGGCGGCGTCGAGATCGGGCCGCTGGCCGGCCGTGGCCTGGCGGCGCTGGCGCTGGGCGCCATCAACCCGCTGCTGGCGCTGGCCGCGACCATCGAGACCGGCCCCGGCGAGAACGCCGACTGCACGGGCGTGCTGGCGGTGGCGAACCGGCCCACGGCCGGGGCGGCGTCACGCGGCGCCGCGCGGGCCAAGGGCGCACGCCAGCCTTAATGAGGGAAAGAAGAGGGCTGGCAGGCGCTCAGGCGCCGGCCTGGGGCCGCTGCGCGCAGACGCTGCAGTGCGGGTCGCGCGAGACGCGCAGCGTGTCGAAGCTGGTGCTGCGCCCATCGAACATCAGCAGCTTGCCCGCCAGCGACGGCCCGATGCCGGCCAGCAGCTTGAGCGTCTCGCTGGCCTGCAGCGTGCCGATGGTGCCGACCACCGGGCCGAACACGCCGAGCACCGCGCAGCGCGTTTCCTCGAAGCTGGCCTCGGGCGGGAACAGGCAGGCGTAGCAGGGGCAGGTGGCGTCGCGCGTGTCGTACACGCTCAGCTGGCCGTCGAAACGGATCGCCGCGCCCGCCACCAGCGGCCTGGCGTGCGCCACGCAGGCGCGGTTCACGGCCTGCCGGGTGGCGAAGTTGTCGCAGCAGTCGACCACCACGTCGGCCTCAGCCACGAGCCGCGACAGCAGCGCCTCGTCGGCGCGCACGGCGTGGGTTTCGATGGCGATGCCGGGGTTGATGTCGCGCATGGCCTGCGCGGCGGATGCGACCTTGGACTGGCCCACCCGCGCATGCGTGTGGGCGACCTGCCGCTGGAGGTTGGTGAGATCGACCTCGTCGTCGTCGACCAGCACGATGTGGCCGACCCCCGCTGCCGCGAGGTACAGGGCCACCGGCGAGCCCAGCCCGCCGGCGCCGATGACGAGCACCCGCCCGGCACTGACGCGCGCCTGGCCGTCGATGCCGAATTCTTCGAGGAGGATGTGCCGCGAATAGCGCAGCAGGTCGTGATCGTCCATGCGCGCCTGCCTGGGCCTGTGCGGGGGGGGGGGGGACGCCGGAGGCGCGAACCGCACGGTGCGTGCGGCCCGCTCGCCGGGATCAGTTTTCCTTCTTCTCGTCCTTGTTGTCGACGATGACCTGCGTCTTGCTGACGAGCACCGGCTGGCCCTTCAGGCGGTTGAGCGCCTGCACCAGCGGGAAGTCCTTGTCGGTGCCGAACTCGGGCACCTTGCGGTCCTGCGGCGGCTTCTTGGCTTCTTCCTCGAGGCGCTTGCGGGCTTCGTCGCGGGCCTTTTCACGCTCGGGGTCTTTGACCTCGGGGCCCTGGCCGCTGGCCAGGTGCTTCTCGAGGTCGGCCTCGCGCATGCGCAGGGCGGCGAAGGGGCTGCCCTCGGCGCTTTCGTCGACCAGCACGTTGGGCACGATGCCCTTGGCCTGGATCGAGGTGCCGCTGGGGGTGTAGTAGCGCGCGGTGGTGATCTTCAGGCCGGTGTCCGGGCCGAGCGGGCGCACGGTCTGCACCGAGCCCTTGCCGAAGGTCTGGCTGCCCATGATGGTGGCGCGCTTGTGGTCTTGCAGCGCGCCGGCCACGATCTCGCTGGCCGAGGCCGAGCCTTCGTTCACCAGCACCACCAGCGGCACGTTCTTGAGCGCTGCCGGCAGGTTGCGCAGCGGGTCGCTGCCCGAACGGCGCTGGTAGTACTCGGGCGCCGCCTTGTAGATCGACTTGCTTTCGGCCAGCTGGCCGTCGGTGGTGACCACCGTGACGTTCTCGGGCAGGAAGGCCGCCGACACCGCCACGGCCGCGTCGAGCAGGCCGCCCGGGTCGTTGCGCAGGTCGAGCACCAGGCCCTTGAGGTTCGGGTCTTCCTTGTAGAGCTCCTCGATCTTCTTGACGAAGTCGTCGACCGTGCGCTCCTGGAACTGCGACAGGCGGATCCAGCCGTAGCCCGGCTCGATCATCTTGCCGCGCACCGACTGGGTACGGATTTCCTCGCGCGTGATCGTGACCGGGAAGGTGCGGCTCTCGTCCTTGCGGAAGATGGTCAGCAGCACCTTGGTGTTGGCCTCGCCGCGCATGCGCTTGACGGCTTCGTTCAGCGACAGGCCGCGCACGGCCGTGTCGTCGATCTTGGTGATCAGGTCGTTCGGCTTCAAGCCGGCGCGGAAGGCCGGCGAGCCCTCGATGGGGGAGACGACCTTGATGAGGCCGTCTTCCTGCGAGATCTCGATGCCCACGCCGACGAAGCGGCCCGTGGTGCCCTCGCGAAATTCCTTGAAGGACTTCTTGTCGAAGTACTGCGAATGCGGATCGAGCCCGGCGACCATGCCCGAGATGGCGTCCGAGATGAGTTTCTTCTCGTCGACCGCCTCGACATAGTCGCTCTTGACCATCCCGAAGACGGCCGCGAGCTGCTGCAACTCCTCGAGCGGGAGCGGCGCGAGCGAACCCCGCGCGACCGTCTGCAGCGAGACGGTGGTCAGGACGCCAGCAACGGCGCCGGCGGCGACCCAGCCGGTGATCTTCAGTTTCTGGCCCATCATGAGTGAAATGTCCTGTATGTCGACGGCTGTCGAACCAATATACACAGCTTGGAAGCAAATTGCCTGCCGGGGTTCCACGGAGGAACCGGCAGGCGGGGTTTTCTTCTTTTGCTTACGTCTTCAGCCCTTGCCCTGCGACGCCACCGCGGCGGCGGCCTTTTCGGCGGCCGCGGCATCGCCCAGGTAGTAGTGGCGCAGGGGCTTGAGGTCGTCGTCCAGCTCGTACACGAGCGGGATGCCGTTCGGGATGTTCAGGCCGACGATGGCGTCGTCCGAGATGCCGTCCAGGTACTTCACCAGCGCGCGGATCGAATTGCCGTGCGCGGCCACGACCAGGCGGCGGCCGGTGCGGATGGCCGGGGCCATCGACTCGTTCCAGAACGGCAGCACGCGCGCCACCGTGTCCTTCAGGCATTCGGTCAGCGGGATCTGCTCGGGCGACAGCTTGGCGTAGCGCACGTCGGAGCGCTCGCTGCGCGGGTCGTCGGCTTCCAGCGGCGGCGGCGGGGTGCTGTAGCTGCGGCGCCAGACCAGCACCTGCTCGTCGCCATACTTCTTGGCCGTTTCGGCCTTGTTCAGGCCCTGCAGGCCGCCGTAGTGGCGTTCGTTCAGGCGCCAGGAGTGCACCACGGGCAGCCAGGTGCGGTCGAGTTCGTCGAGCGTGTGCCAGAGGGTGCGGGTGGCGCGCTTGAGCACGCTGGTGTAGGCCACGTCGAAGTCGTAGCCCTCGGCCTTGAGCAGCCGGCCGGCCTGCTTGGCCTGCTCGACGCCGGTTTCGGTCAGGTCGACGTCGGTCCAGCCGGTGAAGCGGTTTTCGAGGTTCCAGGTCGATTCGCCGTGGCGGATCAGTACCAGTTTGTGCATGTCGGAGGCCTTTGGCAGCGCGTGGGAAAACCAGCATTCTAAAATCCCGGGTTTGCCATCCAAGGAACCCCCGTGAAATTGATCGAATTCGTCACCGCGAACTGGATGCTGATCCTGATGGCGCTCACCTCGGGCGGCATGCTGGCCTGGCCGATGCTCCGGGGTGCGGGCGGCGGCACGCTCACGGCCCAGGGCGCCGTGCAGCTCATCAACCGCGAACGCGCGGTGCTGGTCGACGTGCGCGAACCCGAAGAGTTCGCGACCGGCCACATGATCGGCGCCAAGAACGTGCCCCTGAACCTGCTGGACGAAAAGCTGGCCAGCACGGTCAAGAACAAGAACGTGCCGCTGCTGCTGGTGTGCGCCACCGGCGCCCGTGCCCAGCGCGCCGTGGCCACGGCCAAGAAGCTCGGCTACGAGCAGGCCCAAGCCGTCGCTGGCGGGCTCAAGGCCTGGAAAGAGGCCAACCTGCCGGTTGAAAAAGCCTGATTCTTCCCAAGGTAGAGCGCATGCAAGCCGTCAAGATGTACACCACCGCCGTCTGCCCGTACTGCACGCGTGCAAAGCAGATCCTCAAGGCCAAAGGCGTCGAGCAGATCGAAGAGATCCGCATCGACACCGACCCGCAAGCCCGCACCACCATGATGGAGATCACCCAGCGCCGCACGGTGCCGCAGATCTTCATCGGCGATACCCACGTGGGCGGCTGCGACGACCTCATGGCCCTGGACAGCCGCGGCGGCCTGGTCCCGCTGCTGCAAGGCGCCTGAAGCTCCGCGCGGCCGGGCGTCACGAAAGTGCGCGGGCCGTCGGGCGATAATCGTTTGTTCCCTCATCTGCAGCCCGCTGCGGGACCCTCTCCCCGGCGGGCATTGTTTTGATCCTCGAAAGTTCAGCCATGGCCGACCAGCAAGCCCAAGATCCCGTGTTCCAGATCCAGCGCGTCTACCTCAAGGACCTGTCGCTCGAACAACCCAACTCGCCCGCGATCCTGCTGGAGCAGACGCAGCCCACCGTCGACATCCAGCTCGGCGTGGACGCCCAGCCCGTGGCCGACGGCATCTTCGAGATCACCGTGTCGGCCACCGTGCAGACCAAGATCGAAGACCGCACCGTGTTCCTGGTCGAAGCCAAGCAAGCCGGCATCTTCGAGATCCGCAACCTGCCGGAAGACCAGATGGGCCCGATCCTGGGCATCGCCTGCCCGCAGATCGTCTACCCGTACCTGCGCGGCAACGTGGCCGACGTGATCCAGCGCGGCGGCTTCCCGCCCGTGCACCTGGCCGAAATCAACTTCCAGGCCATGTACGAGCAGCAGCAAGCCCAGGCCGCCGGCCAGGCTGCCCCCACCCTGGCCCAGTAAACCGGCCGCACGACGCCGCCAGCGCACGATGAAGATCTGCGTTCATGGCGCCGGTGCCTGGGGCACGGCCGTCGCAGTCAACGCGGCGGCCCGCCACGAGGTCACGCTGTGGGCGCGCGACGCCGCCCAGGCCGACGCCATGTCGGCCGCGCGTGAAAACACCCGCTACCTTCCCGGGCTGGCCCTGCCGGCCTCGCTGACCGTGCGCGCGGGCGACATCGCCCAGGCGCAGGCCGGGGCCGACCTCGTCATCGTGGCCACGCCCATGGCCGCCCTGCGCGAGCAGCTGATCGCCCTGCGCGGCACCACCGCCCAGGTGGCGTGGCTGTGCAAGGGCGTCGAGCCCGCGCTCGATGCCTCTCCCACCACCTACGGCCTGCTCGCCCACGAGATCTGGGCCCAGGTCGCCCCCGAACTGAAGGCGGGCGTGCTCAGCGGCCCCAGCTTTGCGCAGGAGGTCGCCGAAGGGCGTCCGACCGCGCTGGTGGCCGCCAGCCCGCACGCCGGCGTGCGCGATGCGCTGGTCGACGCCTTCCACGGCCCGGCCCTGCGCGTATACGCCAACGACGACATCGTCGGCGTCGAAGTCGGCGGTGCCGTCAAGAACGTGCTCGCCATCGCCACCGGGCTGTGCGACGGCCTCGCGCTCGGGCTCAACGCCCGCGCGGCGCTGATCACCCGCGGCCTGGCCGAAATGACCCGTTTCGGCCTGGCGCTCGGCGCCCGCGCCGACACCTTCATGGGCCTGTCGGGCCTGGGCGACCTCGTGCTGACCGCCACCGGCGACCTGTCGCGCAACCGCAAGGTCGGGCTGCTGCTGGCCCAGGGCCGCACGCTCGCGCAGGCCGTCGATTCGCTGGGCCACGTGGCCGAGGGCGTGTACTGCGCCCGCACCGTGGTGCAGCGCGCGCGCGGCCTGGGCATCGAGATGCCCATCGCCGAAGGCGTGGTCGCGCTGCTCGATGGCCAGGTGAGCCCGCGCGACGCCGTCGCGGCGCTGACCGGGCGCGACCCGGTGCCCGAGTCGGTGCAGCCGCCCGCCGGCCCGGCCTCGCGCCATTCCTCCTGAAGAAGATTAGAGATTCCAGAGACATGAGCCCTCGCTTTGATTTCTCGGCGTCGGCCGTCGCCGCGCTGGCCGAGTCCGACGTCGCCCGCGCCCTGCAGGAAGACGTCGCCGACGGCGACCTGACCGCCTCGCTGGTCGACGCCTCCCGCACCGCCCATGCCCGCGTGCTCGCGCGCGAAACCTCCGTGGTGTGCGGCGCGCCCTGGGTCGAGGCCACTGTGCGGCGGCTCGATCCACAGGCGCGCATCACCTGGCTGTGCGGCGAGGGCCAGCGCTGCGCCGCCGACCAGCCCGTGCTCGAAATCGAAGGCGGCGCCCGCGCGCTGCTGACGGCCGAGCGCACCGCGCTCAACTTCCTGCAGCTGCTGAGCGCCGTCGCCACCAAGACCGCGCTGTACGCAGACGCCGTGAAGGGCACCCGTGCCCGCATCGTCGACACCCGCAAGACCCTGCCGGGCCTGCGCCTGGCGCAGAAGTACGCGGTGCGCACCGGCGGCGGGCTGAACCACCGCATCGGCCTGTACGACGCGGTGCTCATCAAGGAAAACCACATCGCCGCGGCCGGTGGCGTGGCCGCCGCCTTGCGTGCGGTGGCGCCCGTGGCCGCGCAGGCCGCTTTTGTCGAGGTCGAGGTCGAGACCCTGGCCCAGCTGCAGGAAGCGCTGGACGCCGGCGCCCGCATGGTGCTGCTCGACAACATGGACCTGCCCACGCTGCGCGAGGCCGTGCGCCTGAACGACGCCGTGGGCGACGATCGCAAGGCCGTGCTCGAGATTTCGGGCGGCGTCACGCTCGACGGCCTGCGCGCCCTGGCCGAGACCGGTGTCGACCGGATCTCGATCGGCGCGTTGACCAAGGACGTGAAGGCCATCGACTACTCGATGCGCTTCCTGACCCACTGAACCGCCATGACGACCGCTTCCGTCATCGATGTCGACTACGAACAGCCCGCGCAAGGCGCGGTCTGCGACACGCGCCACGCCTGGGCCCGCGTGCCCCCCGAGCCTTCGCCCGACGAGCGCGTCGCGCTGAAGGAGCGCATCCGCCGCCTGCTGCGCGAGCGCAACGCGGTGATGGTGTCGCACTTCTACGTGCACCCCGACCTGCAAGATTTGGCCGAGGAAACCGGCGGCATCGTGAGCGATTCGCTCGAGATGGCGCGCTTCGGCCGCGACCATGCCGCCACCACGCTGGTGGTGTCGGGCGTGCGCTTCATGGGCGAGACCTCGAAGATCCTTTCGCCCGAAAAGCGCGTGCTGATGCCCGACCTGGACGCCAACTGCTCGCTCGACCTGGGCTGCCCGGTCGACGAATTCAGCGCCTTCTGCGACCAGCATCCCGACCGCACCGTGGTGGTCTACGCCAACACCAGCGCGGCCGTGAAGGCGCGCGCCGACTGGCTCGTCACCTCCAGCTGCGCGCTTGACGTGGTGAACGCGCTGCACGCGGCCGGCCAGAAGATCCTCTGGGGCCCCGACCGCCACCTGGGCGACTACATCCGCCGCCAGACCGGCGCCGACATGGTCAGCTGGAACGGCGCCTGCATCGTGCACGACGAATTCAAGGCGCTCGAACTCGAGCTGCTCATGAAGGAGCACCCGAAGGCCAAGGTGCTGGTGCACCCCGAGTCGCCCTCGGACGTGATCGCGCTCGCGCACGCGGTGGGCTCCACCTCGGCCATCCTGAACGCGGCGCAGCGCTTCGACGCGACCGAGTTCATCGTCGCAACCGACACCGGCATGCTGCACAAGCTGCGCACGCTGAACCCCGGCAAGACCTTCATCGAAGCGCCCACGGCGGGCAACGGCGGCACCTGCAAGAGCTGCGCGCACTGCCCGTGGATGGCGATGAACGGGCTCGTGGAACTGGCGAACGCGCTGGAGACCGGCGCGGGCGAGATCCACGTCGACCCGGCACTGGGCGTGCGCGCGCGCGTGCCGATCGACCGCATGCTGGCGTTCACCGCCGGGCTGAAGAACGGCCAGGCGCCGGGCAGCCTGGTGGCCGGCATCGGCGCCGCCTGACCGGCGGCTAGAACTCCACCGTACAGCTGTCGCCGAGCGCCTCGCGCCACACGCGCACGCGCGCCAGCGACGGCCGCAGGTCGGGCAGTGCGTCGGCGATGAACACGCACAGGTTCTCCAGGGTCGGCGGATGCAGCCCCGGCACGTCGTCCAGCAGGTGGTGGTCGAGCTGCTCGCGCACGTCTTCGAGCCGGCGGCGCAGCAGGCCCAGGTCGATCACCATGCCCGTCACCGGGTCGCGCTCGCCTGCCAGCCACACCTCCGCGTGGTAGGTGTGGCCGTGAATGCGGCGGCTGCCTTCGACCTCGATCTCGCGTTTGAGCGTGTGGGCGGCGTCGAAGAAGAAGCGTTGGCTGATGGTGAAGCGCATCGTCAAAAAAAGAAACTCGGAAATAAAGGGGCCGCGCGTCAGCGGATGCCCGTGATCTTGTGGGTCTGCACGCTCAGGCGCCACACCGGCTGCTTCATGCATTCGGCGATGCACAGCTCGGTGTTGGCGAGCCGGTCGGGCCCGTCCATCGGCTGCAGGAAGCGGTGCGTGAATTCGCCCGTGCGTGCCATCGCATCGAGGTCGATGCCGGCCTGCGGCCACACCAGCTTCAGCTCCTGGCCGCGCTGCTGCACCCAGGGCGCGCCGGCCTTGGGGCTGATGCACAGCCAGTCGATGCCCGCGGGCGCGGTGACCGTGCCGTTGCTCTCGACCGCGATGCGGAAGTGCCGCGCGTGCAGCGCGTCGACCAGCGCCGCATCGACCTGCAGCAGCGGCTCGCCGCCGGTGAGCACGACCAGCCGGTGCGCGGTGTCGCCGGCGGGCCATTGCGCGGCGATGGTGTCGGCGAGCAGGTCGGCGTTCTTGAACTTGCCGCCCAGCGTGCCGTCGGTGCCGACGAAGTCGGTGTCGCAGAAACGGCAGACAGCCGTGTCGCGGTCTTCCTCGCGGCCGGTCCAGAGGTTGCAGCCGGCGAAGCGGCAGAACACGGCCGGCATGCCGGCCTGGCCGCCTTCGCCCTGCAGCGTGTAGAAGATTTCCTTGACGCTGTAAGTCATGTCGCGAGCGGGGTGTCGATTTCGAGGTTGTCGATGAGCCGCGTGCTGCCCAGCCGCGCGGCGGCCAGGGCCACGAGCGCATCGCCGGGTTGTGGCGCCTGCAGGTCGGCGCGGCGGCGCAGCACCACGTAGTCGGGCTGCCAGCCGCGCTGCGCGAGCGACTGCATGGCGCGCGCCTCGAGGGCGACCACGTCGCGCTCGCCGGCGCGCACGGCTTCTGCCATGTCTCGCAGCGCCTTCGACAGCTGCACGGCCTCGGCGCGCTCGGTGGCGCTCAGGTAGCCGTTGCGCGACGAGAGCGCCAGGCCGTCGTCGGCGCGGAAGGTCTCGCCGCCCACGATCTCGATGGGCAGCGCGAACTGCCGCACCATGTGGCGGATCATCATGAGCTGTTGGTAGTCCTTCTTGCCGAACACGGCCACGCGCGGCTGCACGCACTGGAACAGCTTCATCACCACCGTGCACACGCCGATGAAGAAGCCGGGGCGAAAGTGCCCTTCGAGCAGGTCGGCCAGCGCCGGGTCGGGATGCACCTTGCAGGTCTGGGGCTCGGGGTAGAGTGCCTTCTCGTCGGGCGCGAACAGCACGTCGCAGCCGGCGGCGCGCAGCTTCTCGCAGTCGCTGTCCCAGGTGCGCGGGTAGGTGTCGAAGTCTTCGTGCGGCAGGAACTGCAGGCGGTTCACGAAGATGCTGGCCACGGTGGCGTCGCCCAGCGGCTTGGCCTGGCGCACGAGCGCGAGGTGGCCCTCGTGCAGGTTGCCCATGGTGGGCACGAAGGCGGGACGCTGGCTGGAAGATAGGTGCTGGCGCAGTTCGTCGATGGTCTTGGCGATGTACATGGTCGGTGTCCTTCTGTGCTTACCAGGCGTGGAGGCGGTCGTCGGGGAAGCTGCCGTTCTTCACGGCCTGCACGTAGGCCTGCAGCGCGGGCAGCACGCCCGGCGCGTCGGCCATGAAGTTGCGCACGAACTTCGGCATCTTCCCGAGGTTGATGCCCAGCATGTCGTGCAGCACGAGCACCTGGCCCGCGGTGCCCTTGCCGGCGCCGATGCCGATGGTGGCGCAGTGTTTCAGCTCCGTGGTGAGTTCGGCGGCCAGCGCGGCCGGCACCATCTCGAGCACCAGCATGGCGGCGCCCGCGTCCTGCAGCGCGTGGGCCTGCTGCTTGAGCAGCGCGCCAGCGGTGTCGCCCTTGCCCTGCACGCGGTAGCCGCCGAGCGCATGCACGGTCTGCGGCGTCAGGCCCAGGTGGGCGCACACGGGAATGCCGCGCTCGACCAGGAAGCGCACCGTTTCGGTGGTCCAGCCGCCGCCTTCGAGCTTGACCATGTGCGCACCGGCCTGCATCAGCACGGTGGCGCTGGCCAGAGCCTGTTCGCGCGACTCCTGGTAGCTGCCGAAGGGCAGGTCGGCGATGAGCCAGGTCGTGCCCTGCACGCGGCGCAGGCCGCGCGAGACGCTGTCGGTGTGATAGCGCATCGCTTCCAGGCTCACGCCCACGGTGCTGTTCAGGCCCTGGCAGACCATGCCCAGCGAGTCGCCGACCAGCAGGCAGTCGATGCCGGCCGCGTCGGCCATGGCCGCGAAGGTGGCGTCGTAGGCGGTGAGCATGGCGATCTTCTCGCCGCGCGCATGCATGTCGGCCAGCCGCGGCAGGCTCACGGGCTTGCGCTGCGCCAGGGGCGAGGCGGGCGGCAGCGTGCCGTAGGGCGAGGCGGGCGGGGCTTCGGACGGTGGGGTGGGTGAGGTAGGGGTGTTCGACATGGTTGGCTTTCTCCCTGCGGGCGTCGGTGGCCGGGCATCCTGAGGGTGATCGAAAGGTGACGAAGGGTGGGCTCAGTCGACCGGCGGCACCAGCACGGTGGGTGCGGTGGGCTCGGCCAGCGAAGGGTAATCGCGACTGAAATGCAGGCCACGGCTCTCGTGGCGGGCCTGCGCGGAACGCACGATCAGCTCGGCCACCTGCACCAGGTTGCGCAGTTCGAGCAGGTCGCGCGTGACGTGGAAGTTCGCGTAGAACTCCTGGATCTCGGCCTGCAGCAGCGCGATGCGGTGGCTCGCACGCTCCAGGCGCTTGTTGGTGCGCACGATGCCGACGTAATCCCACATGAAGCGGCGCAGCTCGTCCCAGTTGTGGGAGATGACCACGGCTTCGTCGGCGTCGGTGACGCGGCTTTCGTCCCAGGCGGGCAGCGCGGCGCGCTCGCGCGACGGCGCCTGCGCGATGGCGTCGGCCGCGGCGCGCGCGAACACCATGCACTCGACCAGCGAGTTGCTGGCCAGCCGGTTGGCGCCGTGCAGGCCGGTGCAGGCGGTTTCGCCGATGGCGTACAGGCCCGGGATGTCGGTGCGTCCGGCCAGGTCGCTGAGCACGCCGCCGCAGGTGTAGTGCGCGGCGGGCACCACGGGAATCGGCTCGCGCGTGATGTCGATGCCCAGCTCCAGGCAGCGTGCCAGGATGTTGGGGAAGTGTTCCTTCAGGAACGCGGGCGGCTGGTGCGAGATGTCGAGGTACACGCAGTCCAGGCCGTGCTTCTTCATCTCGAAGTCGATGGCGCGGGCCACCACGTCGCGCGGCGCCAGTTCGGCGCGCTCGTCGTGCTTCGGCATGAAGCGCGTGCCGTCGGGCAATTTGAGCAAGCCGCCTTCGCCGCGCACCGCTTCGCTGATCAGGAACGACTTGGCATGCGGGTGGTACAGGCAGGTCGGGTGGAACTGGATGAACTCCAGGTTCGACACCCGGCAGCCCGCGCGCCAGGCGGCGGCAATGCCGTCGCCGGTGGCGGTGTCGGGGTTGGTGGTGTACAGGTACACCTTGCCCGCGCCGCCCGTGGCCAGGATGGTGTGCGGCGCGCGGAAGGCCAGCACCTCGTCGGTCTCGTCGTCCAGCGCGTACAGGCCCTGGCAGGACGGGTCGGCCAGCCCGAGCTTGGTGCCGGTGACCAGGTCGACCAAGGTGTGGTGCTCGAACAGCGTGATGTTCGGCGTGCGGCGCACGCGCTCGATCAGCACCTGCTGCACGGCCGCGCCGGTGGCGTCGGTCACGTGCACGATGCGGCGCTGGCTGTGGCCGCCTTCGCGCGTCAGGTGCAGGTCGCCGCCTTCTTCCGAGAAGGGCACGCCCAGTTCGCGCAGCCAGCCGATGGCCTGCGGCGCGCCTTCGACCACGAAGCGCGTGGCCTCGGGGTCGCACAGGCCGGCGCCGGCCACCAGCGTGTCTTCCACGTGGGCGTCGAAGCTGTCGCCCGCCGCCAGCACGGCCGCGATGCCGCCCTGGGCCCAGGCGCTGGAGCCGTCGTTCAGCGCGCGCTTGGTGAGCACGGCCACGCGGTGCGTGGGGGCCAGGTGCAGCGCGGCGGAGAGGCCTGCGAGGCCGCTGCCGACAATGAGGACATCGAAGTCGCGAACGGCGGAAGTCACAGGGGTGGGAACCGGTTGGGTCAGGCCGGCGAGTAGGCCAGTCGGACGTAAATAGGGGCGAAGGCCTCGGCCTGCGTGATGTCGATCAGCGTCTCCTTCGCGAGCTCGAGCATCGCGATGAAGGTGACGATCAGCACCGGCACGCCGCGCGAGACGTCGAAGAGCTTCTCGAACTCGACGAAGCGCTGGCCCTGCAGGTGGCGCAGCACGATGCTCATGTGCTCGCGCACGTTGAGCTCTTCGCGCGAGATCTTGTGGTGTTGCACGAGCTTGGCGCGCTTCATGATGTCGGCCCAGGCGTCGCGCAGCTCGACCACGTCGACGTCGGGAAAGCGCGGCTTGATCGACTGCTCGATGTAGACCTGGGCCTTCCAGAAGTCGCGCCCGTAGGTCGGCAGCGCGCTGATGGCGGCGGCCTGCAGCTTGGTCTGCTCGTACTCCATGAGCCGGCGAACCAGCTCGGCGCGCGGGTCTTCGGCCTCTTCGCCGTCGGCCACCTTCTTGGGCGGCAGCAGCATGCGCGACTTGATCTCGATCAGCATCGCGGCCATCAGCAGGTACTCGGCCGCGAGCTCGAGGTTGGTCTGGCGGATCTCGTCGACGTAGCTCAGGTACTGCCGCGTCAGGCCCGCCATCGGGATGTCGAGGATGTTGAAGTTCTGCTTGCGGATCAGGTACAGCAACAGGTCCAGCGGGCCCTCGAAGGCCTCCAGGAAAACCTGCAGCGCCTCGGGCGGGATGTACAGGTCCTTCGGCATCGCGAACAGCGGCTCGCCGTAGAGCCGGGCCAGGGCGACCTGGTCGACGACCTCGGGCATGCTGGCCACGATCGTGCCGTTGTCCTCGTCTGCGCTCATGAGGAAGTTGCTATCAACTTAATAGCTGTGCGCGCAGGCTGGGCGGCGGGATGCCGGGTGGGCACCATTCACTTGGGTTGGGTCTGGTAGACGTACGGCTGCATCGGCACGCGCGCTTCGCTGTACTCCTCGAGCAGGCTGCGGTCGAGGTGCTTGTCCCACAGCAGGGCGCGGCCGGCGCGCTGTTCGGCCTCGAGCGTCGGCTTCTTTTGCTTCATCTCCTCGATGAAGTTCGTGATCTCGGAGGTGTAGTGGGGGCGGCGGAAGATGGACATAGACTGGACCTTTATCGCTCGAATTTTACCGGGGACGGCATGCAACGATTTCAGAAGGGCCGGATCGGCCTCGTGGCAGGACTGCTGGCGGCGCTGATCGGGCTCGCGGGCTGCGATCCGCAGCGCATCAGCGAGCTCGAAGAGGGCGTCTCGACCGAGGCCGACGTGCGTGCGCGTTTCGGCGAACCCGAGAACGTCTGGGACGTGCCCAACGGCCGCGTGCTGGAGTTCAACCGCCAGCCGCAGGGCCAGAAGAACTACATGATCACCATCGGCGCCGACGGCAAGATGAGTGCGCTGCGCCAGGTGCTCACGCCCGAGAACTTCGCCAAGGTGCAGCCCGGCATGATGATGGAAGACCTGCGCAAGCTGCTGGGCAAGCCGGCGAAGGTCACGCCCTACGCGCTCAAGCGCGAGACCGAATGGGAATGGCGCTGGGTGCAGCCGCCGAATTCGTCGATGGTCTTCACCGCCACGCTGAACGACGACCAGCGCGTGGTGCGCAGCGGGTCGTCGCCCGACCGGGGCACCGAAGCGCCGTAATAGCTACGCGCCGTGCGACGCGCCGGGCTGGCCCGTCGTCAATTCCTCGGCAAAGCCTGAACGCTCCAGCACCTCGAGCGGCTGCGGCTGCAGCGACTCGATGCGCAGCAATCCGTCGCGCGCCAGCACCGCCCGGTGCAACTGCCGCAGCGCATCGACGCCGGTGGCATCGATGTAGATCAGGTGCGTGGCGTCGAGCACCAGCGTCATGCCGCGCGGTGCGCGCTCCGCGGCGTTCACTGCTTCGTCGAGCTTGGCCGCCGCGCCGAAGAACATGGCGCCGTACAGCCGGTAGGTGAGCACCGGCGGCTGCAGCGTCACCAGCTCGACGCTGAACAGCCCGCTCATGCGCCGGATGAAGAGCGCGCACGCCAGCACGATGCCCACCTGCACCGCCACCGTGAGGTCGAACACCACCGTGAGGAAGAAGGTGCCGAGCATCAGCAGGCGGTAGTGGCGGCTGAAGTGGCGCAGCTGGCCGGGCGTGAACTCGCGCCATTCGCCCATGTTCAGCCCCACGAACACCAGGATGCCCGCCAGCACCGCGAGCGGCACGTGGCGTGCCAGCGGCGCCGCCAGTAGCACCACGACCAGCAGCGTGACCGCATGCACGATGCCCGCGATGGGCGAGCTGCCACCGGAGCGGATGTTGGTCACGGTGCGTGCGATGGTGCCCGTGGCCGGCATGCCGCCGAAGAAGGGCGTGACCAGGTTGGCGATGCCCTGCGCCATCAGCTCCTGGTTGGGGTCGTGGCGCGGCTGGCCGCTGACCTGGTCGGCCACGCGCGCGCACAGCAGCGACTCGATGGCGCCGAGCAGCGCGATGGTCAGCGTCGGCGTCACCAGCTGCTTGACGGTCTCCCACGAGAAATCGGGCAGCGCGAAGGCCGGCACGCCCTCGGGAATGCCGCCGAAGCGCGTGCCGATGGTCTCCACCGGCAGCGCGAAGCCCCACGACACCAGCGTGAGCGACACCAGCGCGACGATCGGCCCCGGGATGCGCCCGACGATCTGCACCGGGCGCGTCTGCACCCAGCGTCCGCCCACGCGCTGCACCGCGCGCGCCAGCGCCGAGTCGCCGCGAAACAGCCGCGACCACGCCAACAGCCCGAGCACGCAGGCCAGCC
The DNA here is from genome assembly GCF_058795995.1 of Variovorax sp. GW823-FHT04F07. Classification (NCBI taxonomy): domain Bacteria; kingdom Pseudomonadati; phylum Pseudomonadota; class Betaproteobacteria; order Burkholderiales; family Comamonadaceae; genus Variovorax; species Variovorax sp. GW823-FHT04F07. The sequence continues at coordinate 987,290 of NZ_JBXAIG010000002.1, read as the reverse complement.
CGAGCGCGAAGGCGTGCGGGTTGAAGGTGTCCAGCCGCAGCGCCATCGCGTGCAGCTGCGAGAACACGTCGGCCGGCATGCGCTCCACCGTGAGGCCCAGGAGGTCTTTCAGCTGCGACAGCAGGATCAGCACCGCGATGCCGTTGGTGAAGCCCACCACGATCGACAGCGGCACGAAGCGCACCAGCCGCCCGAGCCCGAACAGCCCCGCCATGAACAGCAGCACGCCCGCGCAGGCGGTGGCGATCAGCAGGTTGGCCACGCCGTAGCGCTCGACGATGCCGTAGACGATCACGATGAACGCGCCCGCCGGGCCGCCGATCTGCACGGCCGAGCCGCCCAGCAGCGAGATCAGGAAGCCCGCGATGATCGCCGTCCAGATGCCGGCCTCGGGCTTGAGCCCCGAGGCGATGGCAAAGGCCATGGCCAGCGGCAGCGCCACGATGCCCACAGTGGCGCCCGCGCCGAGGTCTCCCAGGAACCGCCCCCGGTCGTAGCCGGCCATCGTGTCCAGCAGGCGGGGGCGAAAGCGGGTGAGGTTCAGCGGCGACGACATGTGCGGTCATTGTGGCCCGGCCGTCGCGGCGGCCCGGCGATTTCCCGGCGGTGAGTACTTTCAGTCAGCTTATCGGCGGCGAGGCTGAAAGATACATTTTTGACGTTTAGAAACAAACGTCAATGAGGTCGCCATGCACATCCTGCTCGTCGCGAGCGCGTTCAACAGTCTCACGCAGCGCGTGCTGGCCGAGCTCCAGGACCGGGGCCACACAGCAGGCATCGTGCTGGCGCTCGGCGATGACGAGGCGCTGCGTGAAGCGGTGCGCCAGCACGCGCCGGCGCTCGTCATCGCGCCGATGCTGACCACGGCGATCCCCGAGGACGTCTGGCGCGCCCACACCTGCCTCATCGTGCACCCGGGCCCGCCCGGCGACCGCGGCCCGTCCTCGCTCGACCGGACGCTGCAGGGCGGCGTCGACAGCTGGGGCGTCACCGTGCTCGAGGCCGTGGCCGAGATGGACGCGGGCGACGTCTGGGCCTGGTCGCCGCTGAAGGTGCCGCCGCAGGCCGGCAAGAGCGACCTGTACCGCGGCGAGGTGGCCGATGCCGCCGTCGACGCCGTGCTGCTGGCCGTCGAGCGCTTCGCCTCGGGCACGTACAAGCCGAAGCGGCAGAAGGCGGCCGACCTCGCCGCCGGCTGGCGGCCCTTCATGAAGCAGGCCGAGCGCCGCATCGACTGGGCCACGCAGACCACCGAATCGGTGCTGCGACAGCTGCGCGCGGCCGATTCGCAGCCCGGCGTGCTCGACGATCTGCTGGGCGCGCCGTGGTACCTGCACGGCGGCCATGTCGAGGACGAGCTGCGCGGCACGCCCGGCGAACTGATCGCCACCCGCGCCGGCGCCGTCTGCCGCGCCACCGTCGACGGCGCGGTCTGGCTCACCCAGCTGCGGCCCTGGCGCGAGCCGGGTTCCGGGCTGCCGAGCTACAAGCTGCCGGCCGTCGAGGTGCTGGGCGCGCGATTGCCTGCCGGCCTGCCCGAGGTGGCCGCGCCGCTCGAGTTGCCCGCTGGCCGCCGCACCTGGACCGACATCCGCTACCGCGAGCACGGCCCCGTCGGCGTGCTGAACTTCTCTTTCGCGGGCGGGGCCATGAGCACCGCGCAATGCCGGCGTCTGCTCACTGCCTACCGTTTCGCCTGCACCCGCCCGACCTCGGTGCTGGTGCTGGGCGGGCTGCGCGACTTCTTCTCCAACGGCATCCACCTGAACGTGATCGAGGCGGCGGCCGATCCGGCCGAGGAGTCGTGGGCCAACATCCACGCCATGAACGACCTGGTCGAGGCCGTGCTCACGACCACCGACCGCCTCACGGTGGCCGCGCTGGGCGGCAATGCCGCGGCGGGCGGCGTGATGCTCGCGCTCGCGGCCGACGAGGTGTGGTGCCGCGATGGCGTGGTGCTCAACCCGCACTACAAGCTCATGGGCCTGCACGGCTCGGAGTACTGGACCTACAGCCTGCCGCGCCGCGTGGGCGCCGACGAGACCGCGCGGCTCACGCAGTCGGCGCTCCCCGTGAGCGCGAAGCGCGCGGTGGCGCTGGGCCTGGCGCAGCGCGTGCTGCAGGCCGCGCCGGAAGAACTGGGTGACGAGGTCGGCCGGCTGGCCGCGCAACTGGCGGCATCGCCCGACCTGGCCGCGCGCTTGGCGGACAAGCAGGCGGCGCGTGTGCGCGACGAAGCGGTCAAGCCGCTGCAGGCGTACCGCGACGAGGAGTTGGCGCACATGCGGCGCAATTTCTTCGATCCGGCCGAGCCGCACGCGACGCTGCGCTCGGCCTTCGTGCGCAAGGAAAAAGCGCAGCACACGCCTGCGCACCTCGCGGCGCTCGGCTTGCCGCGCTGAACGCCCGTCAGTCCTTGCTGTCGGGAATCACCGCGTCGGCCGCCGCGCCCACGGCCTTGCCGGTGATGCGCGCGGTGCCGATGGCTGCATCGGCCGCGAGGCCGACCGCGCCGGCGCCAACGCTCACGGCGGTGCTCGCGACGCTGACCACCGCGCAGCCGCTCAGCAGCAGCGCACCCGCGAGGCCGAGCGCGGAAAGGACGAAGGGGCGGAGGCGGTCACTGCGTTGCATGGGCGGATTCTGCACCCGCAGCGCTGGATCGGGCGAGCGACGCCAGGATCGCCTCGCGGTCCTGGTCCAGCCGTGGCGGTTGCCGCCGCACCTGCGTGCGCAGTCCGCCGACGTGCACCGGGTTGCCCGCCACCGTGAGCGGCTGACCGCCCTGCGTGCGCACCTGCACCAGCATCTCGCGCGCCTGCACCTGCGGGTCGTTCACCACCGCCGCCACGTCGTTGTAGTCGCCGGTGGGGATGTTGTGCTGCATCAGCAACGCCTGCCAGTGCGCGCAGGGCGCGGTCGACAGGCGCTCTTCGAGCAACTGCTTCAGCGCCTCGTGGTGCTGGCAGCGCGCCGGGTTGGTGGCAAAGCGCGCGTCCCCGGCGAGCGCGGGCAGCTCGAGCGCAGTGCACAGGCGCTGGAACAGCGCGTCGTTGCCCGCCGCGATCACGAACCAGCCGTCGGCCGCGCGGAACACGTCGAAGGGCGTGATCGACGGATGCCGCGAACCGATCGGCCCTGGCGCGCGGCCCTCGGCCTCCATGCGCGAGATCGCGTTCTCGAGCAGCGCGACCTGGCAGTCGAGCATGGCGACGTCGACCCGGTCGCCCACGCCCGTGCGCCCGCGCTGCAGCAGCGCGGCCTGCGTGCCGATGGCCGCGTACAGCCCGGCGCCCAGGTCGCCGATCGACACGCCCACGCGCGTCGGCGGCGCGCCCGGGTGGCCGGTGAGGCTCATGATGCCGCCCATCGCCTGCACCACCATGTCGTAGGCGGGGCGCTTGCTGTACGGCCCGGTCTGGCCGAAGCCCGAGACCGAGGTGAACACCAGTTTCGGAAAGCGCGCGTGCAGCGTCGGCCAGTCGTAGCCCAGCTTTTCCATCGTGCCGGGCCGGAAGTTCTCGACCAGCACGTCGGCCGTGGCCAGCAGCTGCTCGAAGACCGCGCGGTCGGCCGGCGCCTTCAGGTCGAGCGCGATCGACTCCTTGTTGCGGTTGACCGACATGAAGTAGGCCGAGTCGCCCTCGACGAAGGGACCGATCTGCCGCGCGTCGTCGCCCAGGCCGGGTTGTTCCACCTTGATGACGCGCGCGCCCAGGTCGGCGAGCAGCAGCGTGCAGTACGGGCCCGCGAGCACGCGCGTGAGGTCGATGACGGTGAAGCCCTGCAGCGGGCCTGCCTTGGGTGCGTGCGTGCTCATTCGACGCTCGCGCCCGAGCGCTCGGTGAGTTCCTTCGACTTCGCGCCTTCGGCCAAAGCCCAGGCACGGAATTCGGCCAGCGACTTCGACGGCGCCGACTCGTTGCCCGACTTTTCCATCCGCGCCTTGACCTCGGGGTCGTTCAGCGCCGCCACGCTGGCGTCGAACAGCTTCTGCGCCACCTCCGGCGGCAGGCCGGCCGGGCCGAAGAGGCCGAACCAGAAGGTGTAGTCGTAGCCCTTCACGCCGGCCTCGGCCACGCTGGGCACGTCGGGAAAGAGCGGCGAGCGCTGGCCCGAGGTGACGGCCAGCACGCGCAGCTTCTGCCCCTGCGCCATCGGCAGCACCGAGGGCGGCGTGCCGAAGGTGAGCTGCACGTCGCCCGCGGCCACGGCCTGGATCGACGGCGCGCCGCCCTTGTACGGCACGTGCAGCATCTGCACGCCGGCCGCCTTCTCGAACGACAGGCCCGCCAGGTGCGTCACCACGCCGGCGCCCGACGACGAGTACGCCAGCTTGCCGGGGTTCTGCCGTGCCTCGGCGATCAGCGCCTGCACGGTCTTGGCGCTCACGTCCTTGTTCACGGCGAGCAGCATCGGCGCGGAGCTCCAGCGCGAGATCGGCACGAAGCTCCTGGCACCGTCGTACTTCACGCTCTTGTAGAGCAGCTTGTCGCTGCCGTAGAGGTTGGCGCTGCCCAGCAGCAGCGTGTAGCCGTCGGGCGCGGCGCGCGCGACCTGGTCGGACGCGATGGTGGTGCCCGCGCCCGGCTTGTTGTCGATGACGATCGGCTGGCCGAGCAGCTTGCCCAGCTTGTCGCCGACGATGCGCGCCACCGTGTCGGCGCCGCCGCCGGCGGGGAAGCCCACCAGCAGCGTGATCGGGCGCGAGGGGTAGGTGTCGGCCAGTGCGCCGGCCGAGGCCAGCAGCGCGGCGGCGGCGAACGAGAGGGCTCGCAGTTCTTGCTTCATGGGTTTGTCTCCTGGGTCTTGTGTGGGGAAGGGGCGGGCGCGCTCAGCGGCCCTGGAACACCGGCGTGCGCTTCTCGCGCCAGGCCCGGCCGCCCTCGGCGAGGTCTTCGGAGGCGACGGTGCGCTGCACCTCGCGCGAGATCGCGGCCGCGTCGGCGGTGCCGCGCGCGATCTGGTTCAGGTGCTTCTTCATGCCCAGCAGCGCCAGCGGCGCCATGCCGGCGAGCACGGTGCGCAGGCGCTGCACCTCGGCGTCGAGCGCGGCGGCGTCGTCGACCAGCTGCGTGAGAAAGCCGCAGTCGCGCATGGCGGCGCCGTCGAGCTTCTCGGCGGTGAGAAAGAGGCGCTTGGCCGTGTCCAGCCCCAGCCGCGACACGTAGCGCTCCATGCCGCTCTGGTAGTAGTGCAGGCCGAGCCGGGCGGCCGGCATGAACATCTCGGCGCTGCGGGCGCCCACGCGGAAATCGCAGGCCAGCACGAGGTCGGTCGCGCCGCCGTAGACGCCGCCGTGCACCGCCGCGATGGTGACGGCGCGGCAGTTTTCGAACACATCGACCATCTCGCCGAAGCTGCGGCCCTCGGTCTGGCTCTGGGCGGCCACCTCTGATATATCAAATCCGCTGCAGAAGTACTTGCCCTCGGCGCGCAGGACCAGCACCAGCACCTCGGGCGTGCGGTTCACTGTGTCCACATGCTGGATCAGCACGGGAAGATCTTCCGGCGTGAGCTTGTTGGCGGCCTGGGGACGGTGCAGCGTCAGGTAGGCCACGTGGCCGTCGATCGCGAGGGTGGGAGACATTGATGTACCAAACATATGAATTGATATATCTGTAAGGTTAGCTAATATCCAGATCGCCATGCAACCCGCGAAAACCCTCGACACCCACAGCCTGCAGGACCGCATCCGCGCCCGGCTCGAACAAGACATCCTGGGCGGCGTGCTGTCGCCCGGCATGGCCATCGACGAAAAGGCCCTGGCCCTGAGCTTCAACACCTCGCGCACGCCGGTGCGCGAGGCGCTGCTGCTGCTCAGCGCGCGCGGGCTGGTCGACATCGTTCCGCGCACCGGCATCTACGTGCGCCAGCTGCGGGCGAACGAACTGGTGGCGATGATGGAAGCGCTCGGCGAGCTCGAAGGCGTGCTGGCGCGGCTGGCCGCGCTGCGCATCGGCCCGGCGCTGCGCGAGGAGCTGCTGCGCGCCCTGGCCGGCACCGCCGCGCAGGCGCAGGCGGACGACGCCGAGGCCTACCAGCAGGCCAACGCCGCGCTGCACGACGTGATCTACCGCGCCAGCGGCAACCCCTTCATCGTGGAGCAGGCGCAGACCGTGCGGCTGCGCATCTCGGCCTACCGTGGGCGGATGTTCGAGAAGCCCGGCCGGCTCGCCGCTTCACAGCGGGAGCACGAACGGGTGGTCGAGTGGATTCTGAAAGGCCACGCGGACAACGCCGCGGAGGCGATGCGCGACCACATCTCGGTGGGCGGCAAGGTGTTCGCCGACCTCGTGTTGAACAACAAGTTCGGCTAGTTCTTCTTTTCGTTTTCGGGTCAGCGCACGCGCATGCCCGGCGTCGCGCCGGCCCAGGGCTCGAGCACGTGGATGCCCGGGTGGGCCTTTTCGTCGCCGTGGCTCGCAGCCAGCACCATGCCTTCGCTGACGCCGAACTTCATCTTGCGCGGCGCGAGGTTGGCGACCAGCACGGTGAGCTTACCCACGAGCTGCTCCGGCTGGTAGGCCGAGGCGATGCCGCTGAACACGTTGCGCGTCTTGCCTTCGCCCGCATCGAGCGTCAGGCGCAGCAGCTTGGTCGAGCCCTCGACCTTCTCGCAGGCCACGATCTTCGCGATGCGCAGGTCGATCTTCGCGAAGTCGTCGATGGTGATGGTCGGCGCGATGGCTTCGCCGCCGGGCAGCTCCTGCGCTTCGGTGGCGACGGGTGCGGCAGCCGCGGCTTCGGGCACGTCGAACAGCTTGTCGACCTGCTTGGGGTCGGCGCGCTGCATCAGGTGCTTGTAGTCGCCGATGGCGTGGCCGGCCGGCAGGGCCTGCGCGGCGTCGGCCCAGGTCAGCGGCGCGATCTTCAGGAAGGCCTCGACGTTCACGGCCAGCGCCGGCAGCACCGGCTTCAGGTACAGCGTGAGCAGGCGGAAGGCCTCGATGCACACCGTGCACACGTCGTGCAGGCGCGCCTCGGCGCCTTCCTTCTTGGCCAGTTCCCAGGGCTTGTTCTGGTCAACGTACTCGTTCACCTTGTCGGCCAGCGCCATCACCTCGCGCAGCGCGCGGGCGTAGTCGCGACCGTCGTACAGCGACTGCACCTGCGTGGCGGCGGCACGCAGCGTGGACAGCAGCGTTTCGCCGTCGGCCGACACCGCGCCCAGCTGGCCGCCGAAGCGCTTGCCGATGAAGCCGGCCGCGCGGCTGGCGATGTTGATGTACTTGCCCACGAGGTCGCTGTTGACGCGCGCCACGAAGTCGTCGGGGTTGAAGTCAATGTCCTCGTTGCGGCCGTTGAGCTTGGCGGCGATGTAGTAGCGCAGCCATTCGGGGTCGAGCCCGATCGACAGGTACTTGAGCGGGTCGATGCCGGTGCCGCGGCTCTTGCTCATCTTCTCGCCGCTCACCGTCAGGTGGCCGTGCACGTACACGGCGTTGGGCGCCTTGCGGCCGCTGAAATGCAGCATCGCGGGCCAGAACAGCGTGTGGAAGGTGATGATGTCCTTGCCGATGAAGTGCACCTGCTCCAGCTCGGGGTCGGCCATGTACTCGGTGTACGAGATGCCGTCGCCGCCCAGCTCGATGCAGCGCTTGTCCAGCAGGTTCTTCAGCGAGGCCAGGTAGCCCACGGGCGCGTCGAGCCACACGTAGAAGTACTTGCCCGGCGCATCGGGAATCTCGATGCCGAAGTAGGGCGCGTCGCGGCTGATGTCCCAGTCGCCCAGGCCGCCCTTGCCTTCGTCGTCCTTGTAGAGCCACTCGCGGATCTTGTTCTGCACCTCGGGCTGCACATGGCCGGGGGCGGCGGTCCATTCCTTCAGGTAGGCCTCGCAGCGCGGGTCCGACAGCTTGAAGAAGAAGTGCTCCGAGCTGCGCAGCTCGGGCTTGGCGCCCGACAGCGCCGAGTAGGGGTTGATCAGCTCGGTGGGCGCGTACACGGCGCCGCACACCTCGCAGTTGTCGCCGTACTGGTCCTTCGAGTGGCAGTTGGGGCACTCGCCCTTGATGAAGCGGTCGGCCAGGAACATGCCCTTGGCCGGGTCGTAGAACTGCTCGACGCTCTTGGTCTCGATGAGGCCGTTGGCGCGCAGGTCGCGGTAGATGTCCTGCGCCAGCTGGTGGTTCTCGGGCGCGTCGGTCGAGTGCCAGTTGTCGAAGGCGATGTGGTAGCCGTCGAGGTAGGGCTTGCGGCCCGCGGCGATCTCGGCCACGAAGGCCTGCGGCGTCACGCCGGCCTTGTCGGCCGCGATGGTGATGGCCGCGCCGTGCGCGTCGTCGGCGCACACGAAGTTGACGTCGGCGCCATTCATTCGCTGGTTCCGCACCCAGATGTCGGCCTGGATGTATTCCATCATGTGGCCGATGTGGAACTTGCCGTTGGCATACGGCAGGGCGGTGGTGACGAAGAGCTTGCGCGGGGCGGACATCGGGGAGGGCGCTTTCGGGAGTGACGAACGGAAGGGGCGCGGGGCCCGTGGAGGCGGCCAGGGGCCGCGTCCGGGAACCGGGCATTTTAGGCGGCCCGTCCCGGGGCCGCCGCCATGGGGCTGCTCACCCCGCCGGCGGGGTACCCGGAGTGACCCCGAAGGCCGCGGGGGTGTCGCCCGTGCGACGTATGCTCGCAGCCTCTTTACTGAAAGTGAGCCGCCGCCGATGACCACCTCGATCCCCGCAACCCTCATCCCCGGCGACGGCATCGGCCCCGAGATCGTCGACGCGACCCTGGCGGCGCTCGACGCACTGAAGGCGCCTTTCGTGTGGGACACCCAGATCGCCGGCCTGGGCGGCGTCAAGGCCTCGGGCGACCCGCTGCCCAAGGCCACGCTGGACAGCATCCGCAGCACCCGCCTGGCGCTCAAGGGCCCGCTCGAAACCCCCTCGGGCGGCGGCTACCGCTCGTCGAACGTGCGCTTGCGCGAGGAGTTCCAGCTGTACGCCAACCTGCGGCCCGCGCGCACCATCATCCCGGGCGGGCGCTACGACAACATCGACCTGACCGTGGTGCGCGAGAACCTCGAGGGCCTGTACATCGGCCACGAGCACTACGTGCCCATCGACGGCGACCCGCACGCCGTGGCCATGGCCACCGGCGTCAACACCCGCAAGGGCAGCCGCCGCATCCTCGAATACGCGTTCGACACGGCCGTGGCCACCGGCCGCAAGAAGGTCACGCTGGTGCACAAGGCCAACATCATGAAGGCGCTCACCGGCATCTTCCTGGAGACTGGCCTGGACCTGTACGAAGAGAAGTACAAGGGCCAGTTCGAGCTCGACACCGTGATCATCGACGCCTGTGCGATGAAGCTGGTGCTCAACCCCTGGCAGTTCGACATGCTGGTGACCACCAACCTGTTCGGCGACATCCTCTCGGACCTCGTGGCCGGGCTGGTCGGCGGCCTGGGCATGGCGCCCGGCGCCAACATCGGCACCAACGCCGCGATCTTCGAGGCCGTGCACGGCTCGGCCCCCGACATCGCCGGCAAGGGCATCGCCAACCCGACCGCGCTGCTGCTGGCGGCCGCGCTCATGCTCGACCACGTCAAACGGCCCGAACTGGCCACGCGCCTGCGCACCGCCATCGACCAGACGCTCAACCTGGACAACGTGCGCACCGGCGACCTCGGCGGCAGCGCCGGCACGGCGGCCTTCACCAAGGCGCTGGTCGCGCGCATCAACGGCGGCTGAGAAAAGCAGACAGTGCAGGTCGCATGAAAAAACTGCTGCTGCCTGCGCTGGTCTTCCTGCTCGCCGGCCTGGCGTGGTCCGCCGCCGGGGCCGTGGACGCTCCGCCGCGCTACACCGTCGTCAAGGTCGACCTGCGCACCGACAAGCTCACGCTGTTCCTGAACGACGACACCGGCGCCGCCTTCAAGCGCTTCGACCGGCTCGAGGCCTGGCTGAAGGCGCGCCACAAGCAGCTGCTGTTCGCGGCGAACGCCGGCATGTACCACGCCGACTTCGCACCGGTCGGCCTGCTGGTGCGCGAAGGCCGCGAGGAGGCCCCTTTGAATCTGGCCGACGGCGTCGGCAATTTCTTTCGCAAGCCCAACGGCGTGTTCCTGGTGACGGCCCAGGGGCCGCGCATCGTCGAGGCATCGGAATACCCGGCGATTGCCGCGAAGGGCGGCGTGCAGCTGGCGACCCAGTCGGGCCCGCTGCTGCTGCGCCACGGCGCAGTGCACCCGGCGCTCATTCCGAATTCGGATTCGCGCAAGACCCGCAACGGCGTGTGCGTGTCGGGCACCACCGCGGTCTTCGTCCTCGCCGAGACGCCGGTGAATTTCTACGACTTCGCGCTGTACTTGCGCGATGTGCTGCATTGCCGCGACGCGTTGTACCTCGACGGCACCGTGTCGGCGATCTATTCGAAGACACTGCAGCGCAACGACTTCGTGCGCGACCTCGGGCCGATGCTGGCCGTGGTGGCGCCCTGAGGCCCGGCTGCCTTTTCACTTCTGTCCCTGTCTCTTCTTCCTGCGCCATGTCCACACCGCTGCCCGTCCTGTCCCTCCTCGAAACCCGCGTCCTCGGCGTGCTGGCCGAAAAGCAGCGCACCGTGCCCGACAGCTACCCGCTCACGCTCAACTCGCTGGTGTCGGGCTGCAACCAGAAGACCAGCCGCAACCCGGTGCTCGAACTCAGCGAGTCGCAGGTGCAGGCCGCCATCGACAGCCTGAAGGGCTACAGCCTCGTGGCCGAGACCAGCGGCGGGCGCGCCTTCCGTTACGAGCACAACATCGACCGCGTGCTGCGCATTCCGTCGCAGTCGGTGATCCTGCTCACCGTGCTGATGCTGCGCGGCCCGCAAACGGCCGGCGAGCTGCGCATCGCCTGCGACCGCATGCACAACTTCGCCGACATCTCGTCGGTCGAGGGCTTTCTCAACGAACTCGCCGAACGGCCGGCCGGCGCGCTGGTGGTGAAGCTGGCGCGCCTGCCCGGCGCGCGCGAGAGTCGCTGGGCGCACCTGCTGAGCGGGCCACCGGCGGAAGAGGTGGCGAGGCCGGGCGCATCGGGCGACGGCGCCTTCGCCACGAACGGCGATTCGCTCGGCGAGGTCGCGGCGCTCAAGGCCAACGTGGCGCGGCTGGAGGCCGAGGTGGCGTCGCTGAAGGCGCTGCTGGGGCGCGTGTGCGCGGAACTGGGCATTGCGCCCGACGCGCCGACAGCCTGATACCGCGCTTCACACAGGCTTCATCCAGCTCGCACATTCGCTGCCTACCGTCGGACCCATTGCGAACCAATGGAGCTCCGAGCATGGATCACGGACCAACGGCCACCTGGCGCGACCCCGCGCCCTTCGACGACATCACCCGCCGCCTGCTGGGCGGGCTGGCGGCCCTGGCCGGCGTGGCCAGCCTCTACGCCTTCTTCTGGTGGGCCGCCTCGGCCACCGGCTTCCTGCTGTTCGACGGCTGGTGGCACACCTGGCGCGGCCTGGGCACGGCCCTCGCGTTCCGCGACGCGGACTCGGCGCTCTACCTGCTGAGCTGGACGCTGTCGGTCCTTGGCGGTGCGCTCGGCTGGGTCGCCCTGGTTGCGCTCGCCGTGACCCATGGGCGTGGCTGGGGCGCGGTGCCGATGTGGGTCAAGGCTGGCTGCCTTGTCGGCGCTGTCGCAGGGCTGGCCTTCGAACCCGGCCGGCTGCTGGCGCTGGCGCCGATCGTCGGCGCGGTGCTGCTGATGCTGCGGTCGATGTTGTCGGCGCGCTGAGCGCATCGGCTATCGTCGGCTTCCACGTCGTTCGCGGGAGCCGCATGACCTACGCCTGTCCCCATTGCCGCCAGCCGGGCATCGCCGCCGTTGCCAAGCGCTGGTCCAGCCGCGAAACGCCCGCGGCGTGCGGACTTTGCGGCAAGCTCTCGCATGTGCTGGCCAGCACCTCGAGCGGGATCGGGGTGGCGGGCCTGCTGATCGTCGTGCTGTCGGGCATCGCAGCAGCCGCATGGGACATGGCGCCGCTGCTCTTGCTTGGCGTGGGCCTCGCGGTGGCGAACAACTTTCGCGCCTGGCGCCGCGCCAAGCTGTGGCCGATCTCGAAGGAAAGCGCCGAAAGCGCCAAGAAGGCCGGCTGGCTCGTCCTGGGCCTGCTGGCGCTGTTCGGCCTGGGCTCGTGACACCGAACGCTCGCGCGCTCAGGCCCCTGCCGACACGGGCACATCCAGGCTCACCTTCACCGGGTCCATCGTCACCAGCGTGCGAAAGCGCTTGACGTTGTTGCTCTGGAAAAACAGCTGGCGGGTGAGCGCGGTGTACTGCGCCATGTCGCGCACCACGCACACAAGGATGAAGTCCCACTCGCCCGTCACGTAGTAGCACTGCTGCACCTGCGGGCAGTCGCGAAAGCTTTGCTTCATGGCGTCGAGCCGTTCGATCTGCTCGCTCTCGGCCTCGACCTCGACCACGATGGTGAGCGGGTGCCCGAGCGCGGCCGGCGACAGCACGGCGCCGTGGCGCTGGATCACGCCCTCGTCGCGCAGGCGCTTGAGCCGGCGGTTCACGGCCGCCGTCGACAGGTGGATGCGCTCGCCCAGCTCGCCCTGCGAGAGGCGGCTGTCGGCCTGGATCAGTTCGAGCAGGTGCAGGTCGAGGGCGTCGAGGGGTGTCATGAGAAAGGGCTGGCTTCACGCAAAAACGTTGCGTAGCAGCGGCTCATTTTGCGCACCTGTCCCGCTGCGTTGTCAATAGCATCTCGCCATGAAGTTTCCAGACGCACCCCTGCGCGACCAGCTGGCCGGCTGGCGGCACCAGCTGCACGCGATGCCCGAAACCGGCTTCGAGGAGGCGAAGACCTCGGCCTTCATTGCCAACGCGCTGCGGGCGCTGGGGCTCGAAGTGCACACCGGCATCGGCGGCACCGGGCTGGTCGCCAGCCTCACGGTCGGCAGCGGGACGGGCGTGATCGGCCTGCGCGCCGAGATGGACGCACTGGCCATCACCGAACTGGCGACCGAGCGGCCCTACGCCTCCGCCACGCCCGGGCGCATGCACGCCTGCGGCCACGACGGCCACATGGCGATGGTGCTCGGCGCCGCGCAGCTGCTGCGCGAGCGGCGCGATTTCGACGGCACCGTGCGCTTCATCTTCCAGCCCGCCGAAGAACACGGCCGCGGCGCCCGGGCCATGATGGACGACGGCCTGTTCGAACGCTTTCCGGTCGACGAGATCTACGGCCTGCACAACATGCCCGGCCTGCCCGCCGGCACCTTCGCCACGCGCGCGGGCGGCCTGATGGCGAGCGAGGACAACTTCGTCATCCACATCCACGGCCGGGGCACGCACGCAGCGCGGCCGCACATGGGCATCGACCCGATCGTGATCGGCGCGCAGATCGTGCTGGCGTTGCAGACCATCGTCTCGCGCACGCTCGACCCCGGCGCGCAGGCCGTGGTGTCGTGCACCGAGTTCATCACCGACGGCATCCGCAACGCGATTCCGTCGAACGTGGTCATCAAGGGCGACACGCGCAGCTACGACCCTGCGGTGCAGCGCATGCTGGAGACGCGCATGCGCGAGATCAGCGAAGGCATCTGCCGCATGCACGGCGCGGAGTGCACCTTCAGCTACACGCACGAGTTCGCGCCCACCGTGAACTGGGCCGAATGCGTGCCGACCGCGGTGGCCGCCGCCACGGCCGTGGTGGGCGCCGGGAAGGTCGATGCGAACGTCGCGCCGATGATGATCTCGGAAGACTTCGGAGCCTTCCTGCGCGCCGTGCCGGGCGCCTTCGTCTTCCTGGGCAACGGCGCCGAGGGCGAGCCCGGCGGCACGCCGCTGCACAACGGCCGCTACGACTTCAACGACGCGGTGCTGACCACGGGCGCGCGCTACTTCGCGCAGATCGTGCGCCAGCGGCTTCCCGTGCGCGCCGCCTCCTGATCCATTCTTCCTTTCCGGTTTTCTTCCCATGCTCTTCGCCAACCCTCACGCGCAACGGCGCGGCTACGACGCGGCCCTGCAGGCCGTCATGAACATCGCACGCGGCCGCGAGAGTCGCCAGTGGCTGTCCACCTGGGACCGCCTCTCGCCGCAGCCGACGCCGGCGTGGCCGCTGCCCCGGCTCGCCGCACAACTGGGCGTTGCGCAGGTGGTCGTGAAGGACGAATCGCGCCGCTCCGCGCTCGGCAGCTTCAAGGTGCTGGGCGCGCCCGTGGCCTTGCTGCGCCTGGTGCTGCGCCGTTGGCCCGAGCGGGGCTGGACGCCCGCCGACCTGTTCGCGGGCCGGCATGCCGAGGCGCTGCGCGACTTCGTCGTCATCAGCGCGACCGATGGCAACCATGGCCGCGCATTGGCTGCAGCCGCGCAGAGCATGGGCTGCCGCTGCGTGATCGTGCTGCACGCGCAGGTCAGCGAAGAGCGCGAGGCGCCCATCGCCGCGCTCGGCGCCGAGATCGTGCGCATCGCGGGCAACTACGATGCTTCGGTCGAAGAGGCCGCGCGCCTGGCCCAGGCGAACGGCTGGGAGGTCGTCTCCGACACCTCCTACGAAGGCTACGAAGAGATTCCGCGCGACGTGATGCAGGGCTACGGCATCCTCGTCGACGAGCTGCTCGAGAACACCGCGCCCGGCGCGCCGTGCCCCTTCACCCACGTCATCGTGCAGGGCGGCGTCGGCGGGCTCGCGGCCGGCGTGGCGAGCCATTTCTGGGAACGCTACGGCGCCGCGCGGCCGACGCTGATCGTCGTCGAGCCCGAGCAGGCCGACTGCCTGCTGCAGAGCGCGCGCAGCGGCCGGCCCGACCGCGCCACCGGCAGCGTCGATTCGGTGATGGCGGGACTGGCCTGTGGCGAGACCTCGCCGCTCGCGTGGCGCTTCCTCCAACCCTCGGTCGATCTCTTCATGACCGTCACCGATGCCGACGCCGAACACGCCATGCGCACCTTCGCCACCGGCGAGGCGGGCGACGTGCCCGTGCTGGTCGGCGAATCCGGCGCGGCCGGCCTCGCGGCGCTGCAGGTGCTCGCGGCCGATCCCGAACTGGCGCGCGCCGCCGGCCTCGACGCCAGCTCGCGCGTGCTGCTGTTCAGCACCGAAGGCGCGACCGCGCCCGGCGTGTACCGCGCGCTGACCGGCCGCACAGGCGAAGAAGTCGTGGCGGCGCAGGCGCAATGGCTGCAACGCGAAGGCATCGCCGAAGCCGCGCTGATGACGCGCATCGACGCGCACGCCGCCATCGGCGCGACGGCGCAAGGCGGCGTCTGCCGCATCGCGCTCACCGACGCCGACCGCGCGGGCCGCGACCGGCTCGTGCAATGGATGCGCGACCTGGGCCTCACCGTGCGCATCGACCGCATCGGCAACATCTTCGGCATCCGCCCCGGCCAGCTGCCCGATGCGAAGCCCGTGATGACCGGCTCCCACATCGACACCGTCGCCACGGGCGGGCGCTACGACGGCAACTACGGCGTGCTGGCCGGCCTGGAGGTGGTGCGCTGGCTCAACGAACGCCAGCGCCAGACGCTGCGCCCCTTCGTGGTCGCGGCTTTCACCAACGAGGAGGGCGTGCGCTTCATGCCCGACATGATGGGCTCGCTGGTGCATGCGGGCGGGCTGGCGCTCGAGGCGGCGCTCGACACCGTCGCCACCGACGGCGCGCGGCTGGGCGACGAACTCGCGCGCATCGGCTACGCGGGCGACATGGCCTGCGGCGCGCTGGTGCCGCATGCGTTCGTCGAACTGCACATCGAGCAGGGCCCGGTGCTGGAGGCCGAAGGCGTCACCATCGGCGCGGTGGCCGACCTGCAGGGCATCTCGTGGCAGGAGATCGTCGTCACCGGCCAGTCGAACCACGCGGGCACCACGCCCATGCACCTGCGCCACGACGCCGGCTACTGCGCCGCCGCCATCGCGGTGTTCGTGCGCGAGCTGGCGTGCCGCTACGGCGACAGCCAGGTCGCGACCGTCGGCGCGATCGACCTGCACCCCAACCTCATCAACGTGATCGCGGCGCGCGCCACGCTCACGGTCGACCTGCGCAACACCGACGAGGCGACGCTGAAGGACGCCGAAGGCGAGTTGGCGGACTACCTGCGGCAGCTCGAAACAACCGAAGGCGTGACCATCGAAGCCCGCACGCTGGCGCGCTTCGAGCCGGTGCAGTTCGATGAACGGCTGGTGCGCCTCGTCGAGGCCAGCGCGCACGCCCGCGGCCTGAGCCACCGCCGCATGACCTCGGGCGCGGGCCACGACGCGCAGATGATGGCGCGCATCGCGCCCGCCGCCATGGTCTTCGTGCCGAGCGTGCGCGGCATCAGCCACAACCCGAAGGAGCACACGGCGAGCGCCGACCTGGTGCAGGGCGCGAACGTGCTGCTGGACGTGGTGCTGGGGCTGCTGGACGAAGCGGACTGAGTGGCGGGAGCTCAGCCGGCCGCCTGCGCCTTTATTTCGGCACCCACCCGAAGAACCGCAGCACCTCGTCGCGCTGGCGCATCGCGTCCGCGCGCCCGAGCGCCATGAGTTCGCGCGTGTAGGCCGACTCGAACAACAGGTAGCTGGCGAGCGCGCCGCCCTTCACGTCGGCCGCGACCTTCGAGCCGCCCAGCAGGTGCCGCACGGCGCCCGGCAGCGCGTCGACGTGGCGTGCCGCGATCATGTCGATGCGCTCCGACGGTGAGATCACCAGCAGGTCGAGCGGGCGCAGCGCGCTCGCCGCGCGCGCTTCTTCGGGAATGAGGCCCAGCGTGTGGTTGATGCGGCGCAGGCGCTCGATGTCGACCGCCAGCGCATCCAGAAAGATGCTCGACAGCGCATGGCCCGCGATCTGCGCCATGGTCGGGTAGCCGCTGTGGGTGTTGGGTGCGTCCTCGTCGCGCGGCTCGTGCATGCGGCCCGCGCCGATCACCACGATGCGCTGCGCACCCAGGTGGATCGCCGCCGCGATGGGCGCCGACTGGCGCATCGAGCCGTCGCCGAAGTACTCGGTGTGGCCCGGCGGCATCGGCAGTGCCGTGGCCGGGAACACGAAGGGAATGGCCGACGAGGCCATCAGGTGCGCGTGCGTGATGCGGTCGCGCACCGACAGGCGCTGCGAGCGCACCCAGGGCTCCATCGGCACGGCCGCCTCGAAGAAGGTGACGTGCTCGCCCGAGCTGTAGCTCGAGGCCGTAACGGCCAGCGCCTGCACGTGGCCCTGCTGCATGAGTTGCGGCAGGCGGTCCAGCGGCACCAGGCGTTGCAGCAGGCCGGCCAGCGGGGAGTTGTCGAGCAGCGACTTCGGCTTGATGCGCATCCAGTTGGCCGCAAAGCGCCCCAGGCCGAGCAGCATGCGCCAGCGCGCGCCGCTGCCGAGCACCGAGAGCGAGTCGGCGCGGTAGATCTGCTCGGCGCGGAACTCGCCCCAGACCTGCGCGATGTGCGCGACCACCCGGTCGAAGTCGTCGGCGCCACAGGCCAGCGCCGCGGCGTTGATGGCGCCGGCCGAGGTGCCGGTGATGATCTGGAACGGGTTGTCGCCGCCGATGGCCGCACCCGCCGCCACGGCGTCGCGCCGGATCTCGGCGATGGCTTCGAGCACGCCGACCTGGTAGGCGGCGCGGGCGCCGCCGCCTGTCAGTAGCAGGCCGGTGGCGGGGCTTGTCTCGGGCATTGCGTCGGTGTCTTTTCTTCTTCGGCGTTTTTCGGACGGGAAATGAGCGCGTCCCGGTACGGGCTTGGCGGGCGGAATAGACTACCCGCCATTCAGGAGTTTGATCAATGGCACTCACCCCCGACGGGCTCATGGACGCACTCAAGAGCGTCACGGACCCTAACACCGGCAAAGAATTCGCAGCGACCCGCTCGCTCAAAAACCTGCAGATCGCCGAGGGCGATGTCTCGTTCGACCTCGAACTGGGCTACCCCGCCAAGAGCCAGCACGCGGCCATCCGCAAGTCGCTGGTGGCCGCGGCCAAGGCCGTGCCGGGCGTGGAGAACGTGTCGGTCAACATCGTCACCAAGGTCATCAGCCATGCGGTGCAGCGCGGCGTGCAGCTGATGCCCAACGTGCGCAACATCGTGGCCGTGGCCTCGGGCAAGGGCGGCGTGGGCAAGAGCACCACGGCCGCCAACCTGGCGCTGGCGCTGGCCGCCGAGGGCGCCAGCGTGGGCTTGCTCGACGCCGACATCTACGGCCCGAGCCAGCCCATGATGATGGGCCTGGACGGTCGCCCCGAGAGCATCGACGGCAAGAACATGGAGCCCAAGGAGCGCCACGGCGTGCAGGTGATGTCGATCGGCTTCCTGGTCGACGCCGACCAGGCCATGATCTGGCGCGGCCCCATGGCCACGCAGGCGCTCGAGCAGCTGCTGCGCCAGACCAACTGGAAAGACCTCGACTACCTGATCGTCGACATGCCGCCGGGCACCGGCGACATCCAGCTCACGCTGAGCCAGCGCGTGCCGATGACGGGCGCGGTGATCGTCACCACGCCGCAGGACATTGCGCTGCTCGACGCGCGCAAGGGCATCCAGATGTTCGAGAAGGTCGGCGTGCCGATCCTGGGCATCGTGGAGAACATGGCGGTGCACATCTGCTCGAACTGCGGTCACACGGAGCACATCTTCGGCGCCGACGGCGGCAAGAAGATGGCGGCCGAGTACCAGATGGCCTACCTGGGCGCGCTGCCGCTGGACATCAACATCCGGCTGCAGGCGGACAGCGGGGCGCCCACGGTGGTGTCCGACCCCGACGGCGAGGTGGCCGGGCTCTACAAGGCCGTGGCGCGCAGCGTGGCGGTGGGGATTGCGGAGAAGGCGAAGGACTTTTCCGCGAAGTTCCCGACGATCTCGATCAGCAAGAACACCTGAGGCACAGGCGGGGCAGGGCGAGGGCCTGCGCAGGCGCCCCGGACGCGAGCCCGCAAGAAGAAAAAGGACGCACGCAATGAACCTGCTCGCCTCGATGCGCTACCTCGTCGCACTCAGCGAGCACAAGCATTTCGGTCGCGCCGCGCAGGCCTGCCACATCACGCAGCCGGCCCTTTCCAATGCGCTGCGCGCGCTGGAAGGCGAGTTCGGCGTCGTCATCGTCAAGCGCTCCCGCGTGTACGTGGGCCTCACGCACGAAGGCGAGCGCGTGCTGGCCACGGCGCAGCGCATGCTGCGCGACAACGAGGTGCTGCTGCAGGAGCTGCGCAGCGAGGCCGGCGACCCGCGCGGGCGCCTGCGCATGGCCGCCGTGCCCACCGCGATCCCGATGCTGTCGCGCTTTGCCGCGATGCTGCAGCAGCGCCATCCGGGCATCGTGCCGGCCGTGCTTTCCATGAGCTCGCAGGAGCTGGAAACGGGCCTCGAAAACCTCTCGGTCGACCTCGCGCTGGGCTACACCGAGCGCATGCACCTGCCGGGCGTCAAGCTCAAGGCCTGGCCGCAGAGCATCGAACACTACTTCCTGCTGCGTCGCGCGAAGAAGCCCTCGGCCGACCGGCTGCGCATCGGCCGCCCCATCGCCTGGGCCGAGGCCGGCAAGCTGCCGCTGTGCCTGCTCACGCCCGACATGCACAACCGCGCCATCATCGACCAGGCCCTGCGCGAGGCCGGCGTGGCCGCGGTGGCGCCCGCCATCGAGACCAACTCGGTGCTCACGCTCGCGCTGGCCGTGAGCGCGGGCACCGTCAGCAGCGTGCTGCCCGGCGCCATGGTGGCGGCCGTGCGCAGCCACCGCGAACTGGAGGCGCTGCCGCTGGTGGCGCCCGAGGTGCGCACGCCCATCGGCTTCATGACGCAGGAGGGTGTGCGGCCCGCGCGGGCGCTCGATGCGGCGCTGGCTTTCTTGCAGACGCCCGAATGGCAGGCGCAGGCGCGCCAGCACAGCGGCGCGCTCGACGCCGCGTAGCCTCGGCCCACGGGTGCCGACGGCACCTGGATGGTTTACCCTTCGCGCCATCATGAAATCCAAAGCCCAGTTCCGCCTGCGCATCTACCGGGACGACACCATCGCCATCGGCCCCGGCAAGATCGCCGTGCTCGAAGCCGTGGCCGAGACCGGCTCGATCTCGGCGGCGGCCCGCCTGCTCGGCATGTCGTACCGCCGCGCGTGGATGCTGATCGACGAGATGAACCAGACGCTGGCCTCGCCCGCCGTCAACACTGCCGCCGGCGGCTCGCGCGGCGGCGGCACGGCGCTCACGCCCGTGGGCGAGGACATCGTGAAGCGCTACCGCGCCATCGAGAACGCCGCGCGCCTGGCGACGGCGGCAGACGTTCGCGCGCTCACGCGCCTGCTGGCGCCATGAACGCCGCCGACATCGACCCTGTCGTCTGCCGCCCGGTCGGCATCGTGCGCAGCCGCTTCACCGAGACCTCGGGCATGCCCATCCAGACGGCCGGCGCGCCCGACGAAGTGGGGCGCCTGGAGGTGTTCGCCGAGTTCGCGCCGGGGCTGCGCGACATCGAAGGCTTCGACTACCTGATCCTCGTGACGCACCTGCACCGCTGCGCGCACGAGCGGCTCGAGGTGGTGCCCTTCCTGGACGACGCCACGCACGGCGTGTTCGCCACGCGCGCGCCCGCGCGGCCCAACCGGCTGGGCCTGTCGATCGTGCGGCTCACGGCGGTGGAGGGCACGACGCTGCATTTCAGCGGCAACGACATGATCGACGGCACGCCCGTGCTCGACATCAAGCCCTACGTGCCGCGCTTCGACGTGCGCGAGACCGAGCGCGTGGGCTGGTTCGGCGCGCGGCTCGATCAGCTGCCGCGCACGCGCTCTGACGGCCGGATGGACTGATCGCCGTCGCCTGACGCCTCGCCGGCCGCGCCCGGCAGCAGGTCGCCCTGCCAGCACGACCACACGTCCTGCGACAGCGTCTCGCGCGCCTGCGGCGGCGCCTCGCGGATCGTGCCCATGCTGATGAAACCCGCCAGGTACTCGCCCGGCTGCACGCCGACCTGGCGCACCAGCGTCTCGTCGAAGCAGCGCTCGCCGCTGAGCACGATGGCGCCGTAGCCCAGCTGGTGCGCGGCGGCCAGCAGGTTGCCCAGCGCCGCGCCAGCGCCCAGCCACTGTTCGCGCGCGGGGATCTTGCTGCGCTCGCGCGGCGACACCACGAAGCCCAGCAACAGCGGCGGGCGCGTGGCGTGCTCGCGGGCGCGCCGCAGGTCGGTGGGGCTGGCGAGCGGGTCGCGGCGCAGCTTTTCCTGTTCGAAGCACCAGGCCAGCGCCTCGCGGTTCTGCGGGCGGAACTCGATCACGCGCCACGGATGCAGCCCGCCGTGGTCGGGCGCGCGCAGGCCGGCCTGAATGATGGCGTCGAGTTCGTCGGGGTTGGGGCCGGGCGATTGCAGCCGCCGCGGCGAGACCGATCGCCGCGTCAGCAGGACTTCGAGGATGCGTTCCGCACCCGTCATGTGGCGCCACATCGCCGTCATTGCTCGCGCCGGTCGGTCCATGCGGCGCTGCGGCGCAGCACCTCGCCGATGTCCTGCGCGTCGCCCGGCGCCACCAGGAACGACTGGCTCTCGCCGCCCGGCGCGATGATCGACAGCACGAAGCCGCCGGCGTCCAGCGTGCGCTCGATGCGCCATTCGTGCACCTGCGTCACATGGCGAAGCTCGGGCCTGCCGGAGGTCGAGCGGACAACGGTGTCATGAGGGGAAAGGCGCATGGGGCGGATGGACAAAGTCTCCAACGCTGTATTCGCCAGTATATGAAGACCGGCGCATCCGTGCATCCCCGTGGGAACCAGAAGGCTGCTCATGTAACAATTACGCCGTATCTCAATGAACACGACGACCACCTCTTCGCTCATCGCCACCACCGACTGGTCGCCGCTGGTCCTGTCGCTGCAGGTCGCGGCGGTCGCGACCTTGCTGGCGCTGGTCGCGGGCGTGGCGCTGGGCTGGGTGTTCGCGCGCAAGCAGTTCGTCGGCTCGGGCGTGCTCGAGGCCGTGTTCATGCTGCCGCTGGTGCTGCCGCCCACGGTGATCGGCTACGCCATCCTGGTGGCGGCGGGGCGCCGCAGCCCGCTCGGCGCCTGGCTGCGCGAGCACTTCGACTACACCATCATCTTCAGCTGGCACGGCGCCGTGGTGGCGTCGGCCGTGGTGGCGCTGCCGCTGGTGCTCAAGTCGGCCAGCGCGGCTTTTTCTAACGTCGACCGCTCGCTCGAAGCCGCCGCCAGCACCTTGCGCCAGTCGCCGTTCTCGGTGTTCCTGCGCGTCACGCTGCCGCTGGCCTGGCCCGGCATCCTGGCCGGCACGCTGCTCGCGTTCGCGCGCGCCATGGGCGAGTTCGGCGCCTCGCTGATGGTGGCCGGCTCCATTCCCAAGCAGACCCAGACCCTGTCGATGGCCATCTACGACGCCGTGCAGGCCGGCCACGACGACCTGGCGCTGCTGCTGGTGGTCGTCACGTCGGTGCTGTCGATTGCCGTGCTGGTCGTGTCGAACCGTTTCTTTTCGCTTCGTTGATTCCCCCTTTTTCCAGGAGACTGTGCCCATGCGTCCGTTGCGTCTTTTGTCCGTCGTGCTCGCCCTGGCCCTGCCGCTTGCGGCCGCTGCGCAGCAGATCACCGTGTCCGCCGCCGCGAGCCTGACCGACGCGTTCAAGGAAATCGGTCCCAAGTTCGAAGCCGCCAAGGCGGGCAGCACCGTGCGCTTCAACTTCGCCGCTTCGGGCGTGCTGCTGCAGCAGATCGGGCAGGGCGCGCCGGTCGACGTGTTCGCCAGCGCCGACCAGGAAACCATGAACCGCGGCAACGACCAGAAGCTCATCGACACCGCCACCCGCAAGGACTTCGTCACCAACAGCCTCGTGCTGGTCGAACCCGCGCAGGGCGCCGTCGGCCTGAAGTCGCTGCAGGACCTGAGCGGTGCGAACGTGAAGAAGATCGCCGTCGGCAAGACCGCCACCGTGCCGGTCGGCCGCTACACCAAGCAGGTGCTGGACAACGCCAAGCTCTGGACCGCGCTCGAACCCAAGTTCGTGCAGGCCGACAGCGTGCGCCAGGTGCTCGACTACGTGAGCCGTGGCGAGGTCGAGGCCGGCTTTGTCTACCGCACCGACGCGGCCGTGGCCGGCGACAAGGTCAAGGTCGCCTTCACGCCCACCGGCCACACGCCCGTGACCTACCCCATCGCCGTCGTGGCCGAGAGCAAGCAGAAGGCGCTGGCCGGCGACTTCATCGCCTTCCTGTCGACGCCTGCGGCCCAGGAAGTGCTCGCGCGCTACGGCTTCGGCAAGCCATGATCGATGTCGATCTGCAGCTCACGGTGAAGGACGGGGCCCGGCGCTTCGACCTCGCCGTGCGCTTCCAGACCGACGTTCCCTTCGCCGCGCTCTACGGCCCCTCGGGGGCCGGCAAGTCGCTCACCCTGCAGGCCATCGCCGGCCTGCTGCATCCCTCGGCGGGCCATGTGCGGCTGGACGGCCGCACGCTGTACGACGCCGCGCAGCGCATCGACGTGCCCGCGCCGGCGCGCCGCATCGGCTACCTGTTCCAGAACTACGCGTTGTTCCCGCACCTCACGGTGCGCGAGAACGTGGCCTTCGGGCTCACCGCGTGGCACCGCCGCACGCTGCCGGCCCGCGACGCCGAGCGCGTGCAGGCGCTGCTGGCCAGCTTCGGCCTCGCCGCGCTGGCCGACAGCCGGCCGCAGAAACTCTCGGGCGGCCAGCAGCAGCGCGTGGCCCTGGCGCGCGCGCTGGCCTGCGAGCCGCAGGTGCTGCTGCTCGACGAACCCTTTGCCGCGCTCAACCCCATGCTGCGCGCCGAACTGCGCAACGAGCTCGCGCAGGTGCGCAAGCAATGGGGCATCCCGGTCCTGATGATCACGCACGACATCGAGGACGTGCTCGCCCTGGCCGACGTGGCCTTTGTCTACAAGGACGGGCAGGTGGTGCGCGAGATCGACCTGCACAACGCCGACAGCCGTGACTTTGCGCTGCGGGAGATTGCCGGGGTGCAGGAGGTGGAGGAGACGCCGCTGCGCAGCAAGCTGCGGGGTTTGCTGATGGGCGGTGCGCGCGAGGCCTGAGCGCCGTTTTCTTCCTTCGTCATTTCCATTTTGAATCGCCGCATGTCGCGATTCAATTTGACGCCACGCCCCCACAGGCCAACACTGCCGCCATGAGCGAGCAGAAGATCGAGTTTTACAAGGGCCCCGCCGGTGGCTGGGGTGCGTTGCGCAGCGTGACGAATGCGCTGCTGCGGCAGGACATTCCGGTCAAGGGCGCGAAGACGCTGCTCTCGGCCAACCAGCCCGACGGCTTCGACTGCCCCGGCTGCGCCTGGCCCGACCGCAACCATGCCTCGACCTTCGAGTTCTGCGAGAACGGCGTGAAAGCCGTGGCCGCCGAGGCCACCGCGCGCCGCGCGGGCCCGGAGCTGTTCGCGAAGCACACCGTGGCCGAGCTGGCTCAGCAGAGCGATTTCTGGCTCGAAGACCAGGGCCGCCTCACGCACCCCATGGCCTACGACGCGGCCAGCGACAGGTACGTGCCCATCGACTGGGACGACGCCTTCGCGCGCATCGCGCAGCACCTGAACGCGCTGCCCGACCCGAATCAGGCCATCTTCTACACCTCGGGCCGCGCGAGCAACGAGGCGGCCTTCCTGTACCAGCTGTTCGTGCGCGAGTACGGCACCAACAACTTTCCCGACTGCTCGAACATGTGCCACGAGCCCAGCGGCAGCGGCATGCGCCCGCAGCTGGGTGTGGGCAAGGGCACGGTCACGCTGGAAGACTTCGAGAAGGCCGACGCGATCTTCATCTTCGGCCAGAACCCGGGCACCAACCACCCACGCATGCTCGGCGAGCTGCGCGCGGCCTCCAAGCGCGGCGCGCGCATCGTGAGCTTCAACCCGCTGCGCGAGCGCGGGCTGGAGCGCTTTGCCGACCCGCAGGACAAGCTGGAGATGGCCACGCTGGGCTCCACGCCGATCAGCACGCATTACTTCCAGCTGCGCGTGGGCGGCGACTTCGCGGCCGTGAAGGGGATGATGAAGCACGTCATCGAGCGCGAAGACGCGGCGGTGGCGCGCGGCGAGCCTTCGGTGCTCGACCACGCATTCATCGCCGAGCACACCCTGGGTTTCGAAGCGCTGGCCGACGACCTGCGCGCCGAATCGTGGCCGCTGCTGGTGCAGGAGTCGGGCCTGAGCGAAGCGCAGATGCGCGCGGCGGCCGACGTGTACCTGGGCGCCAAGCGCGTCATCGCCTGCTGGGGCATGGGCATCACGCAGCACCAGCATTCGGTGGCCACGATCCAGATGATCGGCAACTGGCTCATGCTGTGCGGCCACATGGGCCGCGAAGGCGCGGGCGCCTGCCCGGTGCGCGGGCACAGCAACGTGCAGGGCGACCGCACCATGGGCATCTGGGAAAAGCCGCCGGCCGCGCTGCTCGACCGGCTGCAGCAGGTGTTCGGCTTCGAGCCGCCGCGCAAAAATGGCGTGGACACGGTCGAGGCGATCCAGCTCATGCTCGACGGCAAGGGCAAGGTGTTCTTCGCGCTGGGCGGCAACTTCGCGGCCGCCACGCCCGACACCTACCAGACCTGGAAGGCGCTGCAGCAGTGCGACCTCACGGTGCACGTGACGACCAAGCTCAACCGCAGCCACATCATCCACGGGCGCGAGGCGCTCATCCTGCCGTGCCTGGGGCGCACCGAGATCGACATGCAGGCTAACGGTCCGCAGGGCGTGACGGTCGAAGACTCGATGAGCATGGTGCACATCTCGGTGGGCATCAACCCGCCCGCGTCGGAACTCTTGTTGTCCGAGCCCGCCATCGTCGCGCGCCTTGCTGCAGCCACCATCGGCGCGCGCAGCAAGACGCCGTGGCTCTGGCTGGTCGAAGACTACGCCCGCATCCGCGACAAGATCGAAGCCGTGTTCGACGACTTCAAGGACTTCAACGCGCGCGTGGCGCACCCCGGCGGCTTCCGCCTGCGCAACACGGCGAGCGAGCGCGTGTGGGCCACCGCGTCGAAGAAGGCCGTGTTCTTCACGCACGCCGTGCCGCTGGACACGCATGCGCACCGGGCCCGCGCGCGCTTCGCGTCGCAGCGCGACACGCTGGTGTTCACGCTGCTCACCACGCGCTCGCACGACCAGTACAACACCACCATCTACGGCATGGACGACCGCTACCGCGGCGTGTTCGGCCAGCGCCGCGTGGTGTTCATCCACAAAGACGACATCCGCCAGCTCGGCATGAAGGACGGCGACTGGGTCGACATCCAGACCGTGTGGAGCGACGGGCAGGAGCGTCGCGCCGACCGCTTCAAGCTGGTGGCCTACGACATCCCGCGCGGCAACCTCGCGGCCTACTACCCCGAGACGAACCCGCTGGTGCCGCTGTCGTCGGTGGCCGAGAACGCGGGCACGCCGACGTCCAAGTCGATCCCCGTGGTGCTGTCGCTGCATGTGGCGCCGGTCGCGGCGGAGGCCGACGCCGTGGCGGCATGAGCGATTCCGGGTTCGACGCCGACGCCTTTTCCATCGCGATCCTGCGCGCGCTCGCTGAAGCGCCCGGCGAGGGCGGCATGTCGCTGCCGCGCCTGGGCAAGCGGCTGGGGCAGGGCGCGAGCGTGGTCATGCGCCAGCTCACATTGATGGGCGATGCCGCGCTGGGCGGCGTGCGCGGACCGGGCTGGGTGCGCGTGGTGCAGCTGGACGATCGCTGGGTCGCGCACCTCACCGACGCCGGGCGCGCGGTGGTCGACAGCCTGCCGGCTGACGAAAACCGCGGCTGAGCGGACAATGGCCGCGGCCATGACAGACACCCCCGAACCCGACGCCCTGCCGCCCCTCGCGCGGCACGCCGTGCACGTCTTCGGCGAGCGCGGCCTCGCGCCCGAGGGCGTGGTGCGCGACGACACGCTGGCTGCCGAGGTGCCGGTGGCGCTGGTGTTCAACGGCGTCTCGCACGCCGTGATGATGGCCACGCCGCAGGACCTCGAGGCCTTCGCGCTGGGCTTTGCGCTGAGCGAGGGCATCCTCGACAGCGCCGCCGATTGCCGCGGCATCGACGTGCGAACGGTCGGGGCCCTCGATGCGGGCCTGCCCGAAGGCATGCCCGGCATCGAGGTGCAGCTCGAAGTGTCCACGCGCAGCTTCGAACGCCTGAAGGACCGGCGCCGCAGCCTCGCGGGCCGCACCGGCTGCGGCGTGTGCGGCGTCGAAAGCTTCGCGGGGCTCGACCTGTCGCCGCAGCGCGTGCCGCCGCGCGACTGGATCGAACGCATCGACCTGGCCACCGTGCTGCGCGCCTTCGCCGCCATGCCGCCGCGCCAGGTGCTCAACGCCGAAGCCGGTGCGATCCACGCAGCGGCCTGGGCCACGGTGGACGGCGAACTCACCGACCTGATGGAAGACGTGGGCCGCCACAACGCGCTCGACAAGCTGCTCGGCGCGCTGGCGCGTGCGAATCGGCTGCAGGAGCCCGGCTTCGTGCTGATGTCCAGCCGCGGCAGCCACGAGCTGGTGCGCAAGTGCGCGCGCCTGGGCATCGCGGCGATGGCGACCATCTCGGCACCGACCGCGATGGGCGTGCGCATGGCCGAGCTCAGCGGCCTGCGTTTCTGGGGGCTGTGCCGCGCGCCGCGCGGCGTGCTTTACGCCGACGGGCTTGGGTCGCTGAGCGCCAGCACCGCGTCGGCCACGGCCTCGATGCCCTGATCCGACAGGTCGGACGCCGCCACACGCTGGCGCCTGGCCCACGCGCGAAAGTGGGTCTCTTGCGACTTCTGGTAGTGCGGGTCGTAGTGCAACGACATCAGCTCGGCGAACAGGTGCGGCAGGTCGGCCTCGTGGGCCCACTGCTGCCAGCGCGTCACTGTTTCCTTGCCCTGCAGTTCCTTGAGCACGCCCATCTTCTCGGCGAGCGCCGCGCGGTCGTCGCCCAGGTAGGCGTAGTCGCGCAGCAGGTAGGCCAGCCGCGCCTCGGGCGTGGCCTCCACCTCGATGCACGGCGCGGCGCGCATCTGCGCCACGAGCGACAGCGGCAGCGACAGCCGCCCGATGCGCACGCTCTCGCCCTCGACATACAACGGGCGCGAGAGGTCGATGGCTTCGAGCACGGTCGCGATGCGCGTCTCGAAGTGCTTTTGCGACGGCTGCGGCACGCCCGGCAGCGCGCCGAGCAGCGAGCCCTTGTGGTTGGCGAAGGCTTCGAGGTCGAGCACCTGCGCGCCGCGTTCGGCCAGCGCGTGCAGCACGCGCGTCTTGGCGCTGCCGGTGGCGCCGCAGACCACTCGCAGGTCGAGCTGCGGCGTCAGCGCGTCGAGCTGCGAGATCACGTGCCGGCGAAAACTCTTGTAGCCGCCCGCGAGCTGCTGCGCGTCCCAGCCCACGAGCCGCAGCCACGTGACCATCGAGCCGCTGCGCATGCCGCCGCGCCAGCAGTAGACCAGCGGCTTCCACTTTTCGGGCCGGTCGGCCAGCGTGTCGCGCAGGTGCGTCGCGATGTTGGCCGCCACCATCGCACCGCCGATGCGGCGCGCCTCGAAGGCGCCGGTCTGCACGTAGACCGTGCCGACGATGTGGCGCTCCTCGTCGTTGAGCACGGGGCAGTTGATGGCGCCGGGGATGTGGTCGAGCGCGAACTCGGCGGGCGAGCGGGCGTCGATGATCGAATCGAAGGCGTGGCGGTCGGCTACCCGGACGGGCTGGCGATGACTCATGGCTGAAGGGACCTCATGCCGCCATTGTCGGCCACTCAGGCGTAGGCGGGACCTAGGCCTTTTCGCAAGCGAGCACTCGCCAAGTCGACAAAGGTGACCAGCACGAACATCGCGATCAGCACCGTCATCGCCTGCTGCTGCTGGAAGATCGACAGGTGGAAGTACAGCAGCTGGCCCAGCCCGCCGCCGCCCACGAAGCCCAGCACGGCCGCCATGCGGATGTTCATTTCCCAGCGGTAGAGCGTGTAGGCCACCCACTGCGGCAGCACGATCGGCAGGCTGGCGTAGCTGAAGGCGGCGACCGGGCCGGCGCCCGAGAGCGCCAGTGCCTGCTCGGGCTCGCGCGGCGCGTTCTCCAGTGCTTCGGCGAACAGCCGGCCGAGCACGCCGGTCGTGTGCAGCGACAGCGCCAGCGCGCCCGCGAACGGCCCGATGCCGGCGGCCAGCACCATCAGCGCGGCCCACACCAGCTCGGGCACGCTGCGCAAGAAGTTGAGCACGAAGCGCGCGCCATGGCGCAGCGGCCCGCCGATGCGTCCCGAGGCCGGCAGCGCAAGCACGGCGCCCGCCACGGCGGCCAGCACGGTGCCCAGCGCCGACACGGCCAGTGTCTGCAGCGCGCCGTGGCCGACCTTGGCCAGGAACTCGGGCGACACGTCGGGCGGGAAGAACTCGGCGATGAACTTGCCCATGAGCCTGAGCGATTCGGCCGAGCCCAGCGCGCCGTAGTCGATGCCCAGGTAGACGAAGCTCGCGACCACCGCCGCGGCGATCAGCGCGACGGCGAGCCAGCAGCGCAGGCACAGGGGAGGGCGTGGCGGCAGCGTCGTCATGCCAGGAGCTTTCGCAGCGCGTTGCTCAGCATGTCGGCCAGCAGCACGAGCGCGAGAAACACCAGCAGGATGCTGCTGGCCTCGCCGCCGTTGAGCATCTTCATCGACTGGTCCATCAGCTGCCCGAGGCCGCCCGCGCCCACGAAGCCCATCACCACCGAGGCGCGCACCGCGCATTCCCAGCGGTACACGGTGTACGAGGCCAGCTCCTGCGCCGTGTGCGGCAGCAGGCCGTAGCACAGCGCCGCGAGCCGGCCGCTGCCGCTTTCGAGCAGGGCGCGCGCGGGGCGCGTGTCGGTCGATTCGAGGATCTCGGCGTAGACCTTGCCCAGCATGCCGCCGTAGGTGATGGCCAGCGCCAGCACGCCGGCCGCGGGGCCGAGCCCGAGCGCGCGCACGAACAGCAGCGCCCACACGATCTCGGGAATGGCGCGCAGCACCATCAGCAGCCAGCGCGCCGCTTGCCGGACGATGCCGGCCTGCACGCGGCCGGGGCCGGGTCCGATGCGCGAGATGGACAGCGCGCGCGTGGTCACGAAGCCCAGCGGCGCGCCGATCAGCAGCGCCATGGCCGTGCCGGCCGTGGCCATGGCCAGGGTCTCGAGCGTGGCCTTGACGAGCAAGGCGAGAAAAGCCGGCGAGCTGTCGGGCGGAAAAAAGCCCGCAAGAAAGCCGCCGATGACCGCGAGGTTGCCGCTGCCGAACAGCGCCCAGGGCTTGAATTCGGAGAGCGCGAGCACCGGCCAGGCGACGGCCAGTGCCGCGAGCCAGCCGGCCAGGCGACGGCCCGCGTGCGGATCGCGCAGGGCGGGGCGGGCGAGTGTCGCCGTCACGGGCAGTCCGGCCGATGGAAGGCCGGCTCGGCCGTGCCGGCCACCGGCGCGACCGGCAGCGGTCCTTGCGTCGCCACGCCGCCTTCGCTCGCGTAGAGCGCCTCGAGCAGCGCCGGCGTCACCTGCGCGGCCGGCAGGTCGAAGGCGACCTGCCCGTCGCGCATGCCCACGATGCGCGGAAACCAGCGCAGCGCCAGGTCGACCGCGTGCAGCGACGCCACCAGCGTGGCACCGGTCGATTCGCTCTGCGCCACCAGCTGGCCCACGGCCGCGTGCGCGAGCGTGGGGTCGAGTGCCGACACCGGCTCGTCCGCCAGCAGCAGCGCGGGGCGCTGGTACAGCACGCGCGCGATGCCCACGCGCTGCAGCTGGCCGCCCGAGAGGCGGTCGCAGCGGTCGAACAGCCGGTCTTCGAGCGCGAGCCGGGCCAGCGCCGCGTGCGCGCCCGCGATATCGGACGGGTAGAAGAGCGAACCCAGCGCGCGCGCCGTCGACCACTGGCCGAGCCGGCCCGCGAGCACGGCCGTGACCACGCGCAGGCGCGGCGCGATCGGCGGTGCCTGGTGCACGGTGCCGATGCGCGCGCGCAGTTGCTTGAGCGCACGCGCCGGCAGCCGCCACGGGTGCTGGCCCAGCGCCTGCACCTGGCCTTCGCCGGGCCGCAGCGCCGCGCCGAGCACGCGCAGCAGCGTGGTCTTGCCCGCGCCCGAAGGCCCGATGACGGCGATGCGCTCGCCGTCGCGCGCGGCCAGCGTCACGCCGGCCAGCGCGCGCTGGCCATTGGGGTGCACCACGCCCGCGCTGTCGAGCGAAAAACTCATCCGCGCATTCCGCTCACTTGATGAGGCCGGCCGACTTGCCCGCCGTCTCGATGCCGTCGTAGTTCGACGACTTGGTGGGAATGAACTTGCTCGCGCGCTGCAGCGCCATGATCTCCTTGTGCGCCGGGTTGGCCGGGTCCAGCTTCAGGAAGGCGTCGGTCAGCTTCTTCGTCACGGCGGCGTCCAGGCCCGGGCGCACGGTCCAGTTGTAGTCGTAGTAGGTCGGCGTGGTGGCCAGCACGCGCACCTTGGCGGCGTTGGGGTTCTTGGCCTCGACCAGCTTGTCCCACACCGAGGCGTTGAGCACGCCGGCTTCGGCGCGCGAGGCGGCCACGAAGGCCACGGTGGCGTCGTGCGCGCCCGAGAACGCGACGGTCTTGAAGTCTTTCTCGGGGTTGATGCCGGCCTGCAGCAGGAAGTAGCGCGGCATCAGGCTGCCCGAGGTGGACGAGGGCGCGCCGAAGGCAAAGGTCTTGCCCTTCAGGTCGGCCAGGGTCTTGGCGGGGCTGTCGATCGGCACGATGAACTTGCTGGTGAACACCTCGTCTTCCGCGCGCTGCACGATCGGCACCGCGCCGCCGTTGGTGCGGATGCGCGCCTGCACGAAGGTGAAGCCGCCCAGCCAGGCCAGGTCGATCTTGTTCGTCGCCAGGCCTTCGACCACGGCGGCGTAGTCGGTCACGGGCGTGAACTGCACGTCCATGCCGGTTTCCTTCTTCAGGTAATCGCCCAGCGGCGTGAACTTGCGCTGCAGCTCGGTGGGCGCCTCGTCGGGAATGGCCGACACGCGCAGCACGCCCTGGGCGAAGGCGCCCACGGCGGTGAGGGACAGGGCCAGCGCGAGGGCGAGCCGGGACACGGTTTGTTTCGTTTGCATGGTGTGATGACGCGTTCAGTGGAAAAAGAAAAGGGTGTGTCGGGGCACTCGGGCAGACGGCGGTGCGGGCTTCGATAATCGCGGCTTGTTCCATTCGACCGACCCGCTGCCATGATCGAAGCCGCACCTTCCAAGCTCCTGAATCCGTTGGCGCCGCTGCGGCTCACCAGCTTCTCGCATGGGGGCGGCTGCGGCTGCAAGATCGCGCCGGGCGTGCTGTCGCAGATCCTCAAGAACCATGCGGGCGGGCTGATTCCGCCCGAGCTCATGGTCGGCATCGAGACCGCCGACGACGCGGCAGTCTACCGGCTCAACGACGAGCAGGCGCTGATCGCCACCACCGATTTCTTCATGCCCATCGTGGACGACCCCTACGAGTTCGGCCGCATCGCCGCGACCAACGCGATCAGCGACGTCTACGCGATGGGCGGGCGACCGATCATGGCGCTGGCGCTGGTCGCCATGCCGATCAACCAGCTGCCGGTGGAAGTCATCGCCGAGATCGTGCGCGGCGGGCAGGACGTGTGCCGCGCGGCCGGCATTCCCATTGCGGGCGGCCACACCATCGATTCGGTCGAGCCGATCTACGGGCTGGTCGCGATGGGGCTGGTGCACCCCAAGCGCGTGCGGCGCAACGCCGATGCGCAGGCGGGCGACGTGCTGGTGCTGGGCAAGCCGCTGGGCGTGGGCGTGCTGTCGGCGGCGCTCAAGAAGCAGCAGCTGTCCGAGGCCGGCTACCGCCAGCTGATCGAGAACACGACCAAGCTCAACACGCCCGGCATCGCGCTGTCGGCGCTCGACGGCGTGCATGCGCTGACCGACGTCACCGGCTTCGGCCTGGCCGGCCACGCGCTCGAACTCGCGCGCGGCGCGGGGCTCGCGGCGGTGGTCGAATGGTCGCGCGTGCCGCTGCTCGACAACGTGATCGCCATGGCCGGCGGCGGGCTGGTCACCGGCGCGTCGGGCCGCAACTGGGCGGGCTACGGCGCCGACGTACAACTGCACGAGGGCCTGCCGGCCACCGCGCAGGCGCTCCTGACCGACCCGCAGACCTCGGGCGGCCTGCTCGTGAGCTGCGCGCCCGAGGCGGTCGAGGCGGTGCTGGAGATCTTCCGCAACGAAGGCTTCAGGCAGGCGGCGGTCATCGGCCGCGTGGAAGCTGGCGCGCCGGGCCTCGTCGTGCTGCCCTGAGCCGGGGCCTCGCCGGGCGGGTGGGGTCGTCATCGACACGCGCTCCTTCGTTTTTTTCGCATCGTGCGACAGGTCCGCGCAGCGGGCAACACCTGGCGGCCCTTTCCAATAACCCTTGAGTCCGCCGGTGCCGGTAGGCGTCGGCTATCGTTCGCGCCATGAACGCTTCCCTTCGCCTTGGCTGGCGCACGCTCTGGCGCGACCTGCGCGCCGGCGAGCTGCGCCTCTTGATCGTGGCCGTGGTGCTGGCCGTGGCCGCGCTCACGGCGGTCGGCTTCTTCGCCGACCGATTGCAGGGCGGGCTGCAGCGCGATGCGCGCCAGCTGCTGGGCGGCGACGCGGTGGTCGTGAGCGACAACCCGACGCCCGAAACTTTCATTGCACAGGCGAAGTCGCTGGGCCTTGCGGGCACCGGCACCTTCGGCTTTCCCACCATGGCGCGGGCCGAGGACGCCCAGGGCGGCGCCAGCAAGCTCGTGGCCCTGAAGGCCGTGACGCCGGGCTACCCGCTGCGCGGCAACCTGCAGACGGCCACCACGGCCGAGGGCGCAGGCACGGTGACGCGCGACGTGCCGGCGTCGGGCGAGGTCTGGGTCGATGCCTCGCTGCTCGACTCGTTGGGCCTGAAGGTCGGCGACACGCTGCTGCTGGGCGACACCGGCCTGCGCGTGGGCCGCGTGATCACGCTCGAGCCGGATCGGGGCGCGGGCTTCATGAGTTTTTCGCCGCGCGTGATGCTCAACCAGGCCGACGTGGCGCGCACCGGTCTCGTGCAGCCGGCCAGCCGCGTGGGCTACCGCTACGCCGTGGCGGGCGACGACGCCGCCGTGAAGCGCTTCACCGAATGGGCCGACGCCACCATCAAGAAGGGCGAGCTGCGCGGCGTGCGGCTCGACTCCTTCGAGGGCGGCCGACCCGAGATGCGCCAGACGCTGGACCGCGCCGAGAAATTCCTGAGCCTGGTCGCGCTGCTTGCGGCGCTGCTGTCGGCCGTGGCCGTGGCGCTGGCCGCGCGCGGCTTCGCGGCCAGCCACCTGGACGACTGCGCCATGCTGCGCGTGCTGGGCCAGAGCCAGCGCACCATCGCCGCGGCCTACGCCTTCGAGTTCGCCGTGATCGGCACCGTGGCCAGCGCGATCGGCGTGGCCATCGGTTTCGCCGTGCACTACGTGTTCGTGCTGCTGCTGGCCGGGCTGGTCGAGACCGCCTTGCCCGCCGCCACGCTGTGGCCCGTGGCCTTCGGCCTGGGCATGGGGCTCACGCTGCTGTTCGCCTTCGGCCTGCCGCCGGTGCTGCAGCTGGCGCGCGTGCCGCCGCTGCGTGTGATCCGTCGCGACGTGGGCGGGCTCAAGCCTGCATCGCTCGCCGTGCTCGGTATCGGCGTGGCGGGCTTCGCGGCGCTGCTGATGGCGGCCAGCAGCGACCTCAAGCTGGGCCTCATTGCGGTCGGCGGCTTTGCCGGCGCCGTGGCCGTATTCGCGCTGCTGAGCTGGCTCGCCGTGAAGGTGCTGCGCCGCAGTGTCAGCGAGACCACCGCGCCGCGCTGGCTGGTGCTGGCCACGCGGCAGATCTCGGCGCGCCCGGCCTACGCCGTGGTGCAGGTCAGCGCGCTGGCCGTGGGCCTGCTGGCGCTGGTGCTGCTCGTGCTGCTGCGCACCGACCTCGTGGCGAGCTGGCGCAAGGCCACGCCGCCCGATGCGCCCAACCGCTTCGTCATCAACGTGATGCCCGAGCAGAGCGAGGCGTTCCAGAAGTCGCTGCGCGACGCGGGCGTTGGCAAGTTCGACTGGTACCCGATGATCCGCGGCCGGCTGGTGGCGATCAACGACAAGCCCGTGACGCCCGACGACTACACCGAGGACCGCGCCAAGCGCCTGGTGGACCGCGAGTTCAACCTGAGCAACAGCACTGAGGCGCCCGCGCACAACAGCGTCACCGCCGGCGCCTGGACGCCCGAGGCGAAGAACGAGGTGAGCGTGGAAGAAGGCCTGGCCGAGACGCTGGGCCTGAAGCTGGGCGACACCTTGCGCTTCGACATCGGCGGCATGCAGAACGACGCGCGCATCACCTCGCTGCGCAAGGTCGACTGGGGCTCGCTGCACGCCAACTTCTTCGTGATGTACACCGTGGCCTCGCTGGCCGACGTGCCCGTGACCTACATGGGCGCCTTCCGCGCGCCCGAGACGCGCGGCTTCGACAACGCGCTGGTGCGCAGCTTTCCCAACGTGACCAACGTCGACATGAGCGCCACCATCAACCAGGTGCAGCGCGTGCTCGACCAGGTGGTGCGCGCGGTCGAGTTTTTGTTCGGCTTCACGCTGGCGGCCGGGCTGGTGGTGCTGTTCGCCGCCGTCACCGCCACGCGCGAGGAACGTGCGCGCGAGTTCGCCGTGATGCGCGCCGTGGGCGCGCGCGCCAGCCTGCTGCGGCAGGTGCAGCGCGCCGAGCTCGTGGGCGTCGGCCTGCTCGCGGGCTTCCTGGCGAGCATCGTGGCTTCGGTGATCGGCTGGGGGCTGGCGCGCTACGTGTTCGAGTTCACCTGGACCGCGTCGCCGCTCGTGCCGGTGGCCGGCGCGCTGGCCGGTGCGGTGCTCGCGCTGGCGGCGGGGTGGTGGGGCCTGCGCGATGTGCTGCGCCGGCCGGTGGTCGACACGCTGCGCCGCGCGGCCGAGTAGGGCCGCGCAGGCCCGTACAGTTTTTTTCTTCCGCGATCGGCAGGACGGGGCCGGGGATGCAATACATTCCCCGGCCCCGTATTCAATTCAGAAGAGAAATTCCTGCATGCGCTTGGCGTCATTCCAGATCACCAACTATCGCTCGATCCACGACAGCGGCTCCATCGATTCCTCCCAGATCACAGCGATCCTCGGCCGAAATGACAGCGGCAAGTCGAACCTGCTGCGCGCGTTGCACAGCCTGAACCCGACCGACGGGCTCACGGCACTCAGCCCCATCAAGGACTTCCCCCGGCACCGCCGCCTGGACGAATGCACCGACGACACCCCCGTCGTGCACACGCGCTGGGACCTCGACTCTTCCGAACAGCTGGCGCTCGCTGCCATCCTGCCGCGCGCAGCGGGCGTGCGCCAGGTCACGGCCGGCCGCGGCTACGGCGCCACGCGCACGACCGGCTTCGAGGGCCTGGGCCCGCTGTCGATCGACGTGAGCGACATCAAGGCCAAGGTGCGCAAGATCGTGCCCGCCGTGAAGGCCGCGGCCGAGAAGGTCGCCGACGAGTTGAAGGCCGCGCTCGAACAGGAGGCCGACGCCTTCGACGCCGCCATGATCCCGAGCCCCGACTTCGTCAAGTGGTCGGCCGGCGCGCTGCTGGCGCTGCAGGCGCTGCGCCAGGCACTGGCCACGGCCGGCGCCGAGATCGCCGACAAGCAGGCGCAGATGCTGACCGAGCTCGAGGAGCTGGCGCGCACGATCGACAACGACCAGCCCGCGCTGGCCCGCGCCCGCGCCTGGGTGCTGGAGAAACTGCCGCGCTTCATCTACGTCGAGGACTACGCCTCGCTGCCCGGCCGCCAGAACATCGCCGAATACCTCACGCGCAAGGGCTGGGGCGAGCGCACGGCGGGCGAGCGCAATTTCGAGAAGCTGTGCCAGGTGGCGGGGCTCGACCCGCAGCAGCTGCAGGACCTGCTGGCGAAGAACGACCTGGCGACGCGCAATCAGTTGGTGAACCGGGCGGGCTCGGTCGTCACGTCGGAAATCCGCCGCGTGTGGAAAGACCGCGAACTCAAGGTCCGCTTCAACCTCGACGGGCAGCACCTGGAGACGCTGGTGTCCGACCCCAACGCCGCCTACGAGGTGGAAGTGAACCTCGACGAACGCAGCCGCGGCTTCCAGTGGTTCTTCTCGTTCTACGTCGCGTTCTTCGCGGACACGAAGGGCGCGGCCGATGCGATCCTGCTGCTGGACGAGCCCGGCCTGCACCTGCACGCGCATTCGCAGGCCGATCTGCTGGCGCATCTGGAGCACGACTTCGCCAACCAGATCCTCTACACGACGCACTCGCCGTTCATGGTACCGACCCACCGGCTCGACGCGGTGCGCACGGCCCGCATGAGCGAGGCCGCCGGCACGACGGTGAGCAACAAGGCCGAGGGCGATGTGCGCACGCTGTATCCGTTGCAGGTGGCGCTGGCGCTGAGCCGGATGGAGCGCGAGCCTGTGAAGACGCCGCCCAAGGAGAGTGCCCCGCAGGCCGAGGCGTTGCCCGCCGAGCCACGCGTCGTCGCTGAAGCTGCTGCTTGATCCGGCCCGGCACCCGCGTCAGCGCGCGGTGCCTTGCGGGAATTCCTGCCCCATCGTGCTGACATCGTGAAGCGAGAGGATGGGCGCGAACATGATGTCGCGCCGGTCCGTCGAGCGCTTCATGCTGAAGTACTGCGCCTGTCTTCCTGGTCCAGTTCAGCGAACACCTCATCCGAAGGCCGGAACTGGTTCTGTTCGATTTCGGAACTGCCGTGCTCCAAGGCTTTCAAGAGCGCGGGTGTTTCTTCGTGTTCTTCGCAGGAGCGGGCTGAAAGCGGCTGCACGACCTCTGCGGCATGACTCTCGGGATCATCGGTGGATTTGACCTGCATGGAAGAACTCATTGCGCGTCCCGTCGGTGCCGTGGATCAGACGGATTGTGGTCCGAATCGGTTCTAGCTCGTGTGTGCGTCTGAGCCATCGTCCCTGAACATGTGCTCACCCGCAAAATCGACGAACGCCCGCACCTTCGGCGACAGCTGCCGGCTCGACGGCCACAGCGCCGAGAACTGCCCCTGCCGCACGAGGTGCGCGGCGAGCACGCGCTGCAGCTCGCCGCGGCGCAGCGCGTCGCGCGCCAGGAAGTCGGGCATGTACGCAATGCCCAGGCCCGCGACGGCGGCGCCCAGCATGGCTTCCATGTTGTTGCAGACCAGGCCCGGCGGCAGCTGGGGCGGCAGGCCGGGCAGGTCCCAGTCCTCGATCTTTCCGCCGGTCACGAACTTGTAGCGCAGGCAGCTGTGGTGGGCGAGGTCGGCCGGCACCTGCGGCACGCCGTGCCGTGCCAGGTAGGCCGGCGAGGCCGCGAGCACGAAGCTGAACGGGCCGAGGCGGCGCGCCACGAGCTGCGAATCGACCAGCTCGCCGCTGCGGATGGCCACGTCGACACCCTCGGCCACCACGTCGACCAGCCGGTCGTTGAAGTCGAGGTCGAGCTCGATCTCGGGAAAGCGCGCCTTGAACGCCGGCAGGATCGGCAGCAGAAAGCGGTAGCCGATGGTCGGCAGGCTCACGCGCAGGCGGCCACGCGGCGTGGCGACGGCGTCCTGCAGCATGGCGCGCGCATCGCCGAGCTCGTCGAGGATGCGGCGGCAGCGCTCATGGAACATCGCGCCCTCGGCCGTGAGCCGCACCTGCCGCGTGGTGCGGTGGAACAGCCGCACGCCCATCTGCGCCTCGAGCCGCGCGACGTTCTTGCCCACGGCCGAGGCCGAGATGCCCAGGTCGCGGCCCGCCCGCGCGAAGCTCTGCAGGTCGGCCGCCCGCACGAAGGATTCGAGTCCGCTGAAGCTGTCCATGGGCTTGATTGGCAACCTGGGGTTGGCAGTGTGAGGAGCTGAGGGCCCATTTTCGTTTCATTGAATCCTTTTTATCTTCGCTTCACGCATTTCCCTTTTCCTTCTCCCGCGTGAAAGCCCTCCCGATGTCCTCCTCCGATTCCAACAAGGCCTGGCTGCTCGCCGCCGTCTGCCTGGCCGCGCTCGGCATGCCGCTGAGCTTCACCGGCCCGGCCGTGGTGCTGCCCGCGATCCGCGACGCGCTGGGCGGCACGCCGGTGCAGCTCAACTGGGTCACCAACGCCTTCATGCTGAGCTTCGGCGCCACGCTGATGGCGGCCGGCGCGCTGGCCGATGCGTACGGGCGCAAGCGCGTCTTCCTGCTGGGGCTGGCGGTGGTGGCGCTGAGCAGCGCGCTGCT
Source organism: Variovorax sp. GW823-FHT04F07 (assembly GCF_058795995.1). Classification (NCBI taxonomy): domain Bacteria; kingdom Pseudomonadati; phylum Pseudomonadota; class Betaproteobacteria; order Burkholderiales; family Comamonadaceae; genus Variovorax; species Variovorax sp. GW823-FHT04F07. The sequence continues at coordinate 948,156 of NZ_JBXAIG010000002.1, read as the reverse complement.
GACGCTGGCGCCGGGCATCGTCGCCTTCGACCTCGCGCGCGCCGTGCAGGGGCTGGGTTCGGCGGCGGCCTTCGCGGCGGGCACGGCGGCGCTGGCGCAGGTGTTCGACGGGCCGGCGCGGCTGCGGGCGTTCAGCCTCATCGGCACCTCGTTCGGCGTGGGGCTGTCGTGCGGATCGATCCTCTCGGGCTGGCTGGCCGACACCGTCGGCTGGCACGCCGTGATGCTCAGCCCCGGCGCCGTGAGCCTCGTCGCGCTGTGCCTGGCCGCGCCGCGCATGCGCGAGTCGCGCAACCCGCAGGCGATGGGGCTGGACGTGCCGGGCACGCTCAGCTTCACGGCCGCGCTGAGCCTGCTCACGCTGGGCGTGCTGCAGGCGCCCGACAGCGGCTGGGCCAGCCCGTGGGTGCTGGCGGCGCTGGCCGGCGCGCTGGCCATGGGCACGGCCTTCATCGCCATCGAGCGACGCGTGGCGCATCCGATGCTCGACCTGTCGCTGTTCCGCTTTCCGCGCTTCGTCGGCGTGCAGCTGCTGGCTGCGGCGCCGGCCTACGGCTTTGTCGTGCTGCTGGTGCTGCTGCCGATCCGCTTCATCGGGCTCGAAGGTCGCAGCGCGCTGGAGGCGGGCGGCTTCATGTTCGCGCTGTCGGGGCCGATCCTCATCGTGCCGACGCTGGCGGCATGGCTCGCGCACCGCTTCTCGGCGGGCATGATCTCGGCGGTGGGTCTGCTGGTGTGCGCGGCGGGGCTCGTGTGGCTCGCCCGCTGCGCGCCGGGCACGCCCTTGCACGGCCTCGTGGGCCCGCTGCTGCTGATCGGTGCGGGCATCGGCTTGCCGTGGGGGCTGATGGACGGCCTGGCCGTGAGCGTGGTGCCGCGCGAGCGGGCGGGCATGGCGTCGGGCATCTTCAACACCGTGCGCGTCGCGGGGGAGGGCATTGCGCTGGCGCTGGTGGGGGCGGGGCTCACGGCACTCGTCGCGCTGCAGCTGAAGGCGTCGTCGTCGCCTTCGTCCGTGGCGGTGTCGCAGGCGGCGCAGCGCGTGGCGACGGGCGACCTGGCGCAGGCGCTGGCCTTGCTGCCGGGCATGGACCGCGCCGCGCTGCTGCACGCGTATGGCGCCGCGTTCGGGACGCTGTTGTGCGTGTTGGCCGGGGTGACGGTGTTGACGGCGGTGGTGGTGTTTGCATTCCTGCGCGGGGAGGCGCCGTCGCATCACCCGGAGGCGACGTTGGAGTGCCCGGTTTCCTGAGGCATTGCGGGCGCGGTGCTCAGCCCTGCGCGGTGTCTTGCTCGAAGAGACCGCGCAGCCACTGCGTGAACACCCGCACCCGCGACGACAACTGCCGGTTCTGCGGATACAGCACCGAGACCGGCATCGGCGGCGGCGCAAAGCCCGGCAGCACCGCCTGCAGGCGGCCGTCCGCCAACTCGGCCGCCACGCGGTAGCGCGGCACCTGCACCAGCCCGAGGCCCACGATGGCGGCGCCCGTGTACAGGTCGGCGCCTGTGACTGACACGGTGGCGGTCAGTTGCACGGGGCGCACTTGACCGTCGACCGTGAACTCGAGCGGCAGCGCCTTGCCCGTGCTGCTCGACACGTAGTGCACCGCGCGGTGCGAGGCCAGCGCCGCGAGGTCGGCGGGCTCGCCGTGCGCCGCGAGGTAGCTGGGGCTCGCCACCGTCACCTGCGGCAGCAGCGCCACGCGCTGCGCGACCAGCGACGAGTCCTGCAGCGGGCCGGCGCGCAGCACGCAGTCCACGCCTTCGCGCACCAGGTCGACCAGCCGGTCGTCCTCGCCGATGTGCAGCTGCAGGCCCGGATGGAGGGCGAGGAAGGCGGGCAGCGCCGGCACCACGAAGTGCCGCGCCAGCGTGCCCTGCAGGTTCACGCGCAGCAGGCCCTGGGGCGCCGCGTGGGTGAAGGCGCCTTCGGCCTCTTCCACGTCCGCCAGCAGCCGCACGCAGCGCTGGTAATGGGCCTCGCCGTCCTGCGTGAGGCGCACGGTGCGCGTGGTGCGCTCGAGCAGCCGGGCGCCCAGGCGCGATTCGAGCCGCTGGATCAGCGTGGTGAGGGTGGCGCGCGGAATCTGCAGGTCGTCCGAGGCCTGCGTGAAGCTCTGGCGCTCGGCGATGCGCACGAAGGCCTGCATTTCCTGGAAGCGGTCCATGGGGTCAGCCTTCGTGTCTATTGTTTAGGTAAATGGAATTTTATTGACGATTTGGCGCTGATTATCTTTTGGATGGAATGGCCGACCATTCGCTTCATCCACTCACCACTCCCAAGGAATCGCGCCATGAACACCGCCACTTCTTCTGCTCTTTCCACCCGCGTCGCCATCGTCACCGGCGCCTCGCGCGGCATCGGCGCCGCCATCGGCCGCCGGCTCGCCGCCGACGGTTTCGCCGTCGCCGTCAACTACGCCGCGGGCGCCGCGCCCGCCGAAGCGCTGGTCGCCGAACTGAAGGCCACCGGCGCCCGAGCCCTCGCGGTGCAGGCCGACGTGGCGAACGCTGAAGCGGTGCGCGCCATGTTCGACACTGTCGAAGCGCAGCTCGGCCCGGTCGACGTGCTGGTCAACAACGCCGGCGTGCTCCAGACCGCGCCGCTGGCCGCGCACAGCGACGCGCTCTACGACCAGACCTTCGACATCAACGTGCGCGGCACCTTCAACACCCTGCGCGAGGCCGCGACCCGGCTCGCCGAGGGCGGGCGCATCGTCAACTTCTCGAGCACCACGCTCGCGCTGCACATGCCGGGCTACGCGATCTACAACGCCACCAAGGCGGCGGTCGAGGCCTTCACGCACGTCTTCGCCAAGGAACTGCGCGGCCGACGCATCACGGTGAACGCCGTGGCGCCGGGCCCGGTCGCGACCTCGCTGTTCCTGGACGGCAAGACCGACGAACAGATCCAGGCCTTCGCCCAGATGCCGCCGCTGCAGCGCCTGGGGCAGCCGGAAGACATTGCCTCGGTGGTGTCGTTCCTGGCGGGGCCGGATGCGGGATGGGTCAACGGGCAGGTGCTGCGGGCCAACGGCGGCGTGGCCTGAGCGGTGGCTTCCCACGACATCCACGGAGCACGCACCATGCACCCGCCTTCACCCCACGCGGCCACCCCGCGCTTCTTCAGCCTCGCGTACACGGCGTTCACGGCCGCCGCGGCCGTGGTGGCCGCTGCCGCCTCGGCGATGGCGCTCGTGCTCGAACTGCCCGTGTGGGCGATGTTCGTCGGCTGGGTGGCGTTCTACACCCGCGGCGTCACCGCACGCGACGGCGTGTTCAACCTCGTCTGCGTGAGCCTGGGCCTGCTGATCGGCAAGGGCGCGGCCCTGGCCATTGCCGCGCTGGCCCCGATCGCGGGCGCCGCGGCGCTGCCGGTGGTGGTGCTGTTCGTGGCGCTCCTCGTGGTGTCGATGCGCAGCGTGCCGCGACTGAACAACCTGCTGTGCTACTTCCTCGGGCTGATCGCGTTCTTCGCGGTCCACCAGCCCCCTTCGCTGTCGCTGTTCGCCACGCTGGCCGGCGCGGCGGCACTCGGGTCGATGGCGGCGTGGGTGGCCCACCTGCTGCAGCGCCGCGTGCGCTGACCACCGGACTTTCCTTTCTTCCCTCTCACCTTCATTCAAGGGGTTCCCTCATGCAATCCGTCATCCTCGTCACTGGCGCCGGCTCCGGCATCGGCAAGCTCAGCGCGAAGGCGCTCGCCGAAGCGGGCCACATCGTCTATGCCTCCATGCGCGACATCGCGGGCCGCAACAAGGCGCGCGCGGCCGAGCTGCGTGCCCTGGCCGCGGCGCAGGGGCTTCAGCTGCATCCGATCGAACTCGATGTGCTGTCGCAGGCCTCCGCCGACGCCGCCGCGGCGACCATCGTCCAGGCGCAGGGCCGCCTCGATGTGGTGATGCAGAACGCGGGCCATCTCGTGGTCGGGCCGACCGAGGCCTTCACGCCGGAAGACATCACCCGGGTGTTCGACACCAACGTGCTCGGCGCCCAGCGCGTGAACCGCGCGGTGCTGCCGTACCTGCGCCAGCAGGAGTCGGGGCTGATGCTGTGGATCAGCAGCACGACCACCAAGGGCGGCTTTCCGCCGTTCATGGGCCCGTACGGCGCGGCCAAGGCGGCCATGGATTCGCTGGCCGTGACGCTGGCCTACGAGATCGCGCGCTTCGGCGTCGAGACCTCGATCGTCGTGCCGGGCGCGTTCACCCGGGGCACCGATCACTTCCCGAGCGCGGGCAAGCCCTCCGACGCGGCCATTGCCGCCGCCTACGGCCGCTACGACGGCGTGATGGACCGCATCGGCGAGCGCCTGTCCGCCCTCACGCCCGAGCACGCCGATCCGCAGGCCGTGGCCGACGACATCGTGCGCATCGTGGGCCTGCCGGCCGGCACGCGGCCGATGCGTTCGCTGATCGACTTCGTGGGCGACGGTGCGGCCGAGGTCTTCGAGGTGTCGGAACGCGTGCGCATCGACTTCGCCCGGCGTATCGGCATGGGCGACCTGCTCGAGGCGAAGGTCCGGCGCTGAGCGGGGCGCTGTCAACAAGAAGCGGTGGATCTTCCTGTCCAATAGCGGCATGGAACATTCACCGAACGACGTGACAGAGCGCCTGAACGACCTCGAGATCAAGTCGAGCTATGCCGAAGACCTGCTCGAGCAGCTGAACATGACGATCTACCGGCAACAGCAGCAGATCGACAGCCTGATCCTGCAGGTCGCGCAGCTGCGGCTGCAAAGCCAGAACGCAGGGCAGGACGGGGGCGCACGCAACCTGCGTGACGAACTCCCACCCCACTATTGATGAAGATCGGTCAGCCGTGCGCGTGCCAGAGCACGGCGAAGAAGTGGCAGGTGCTGCCCGCGAGCACGAACAGGTGCCACACCGAATGCGCGTAGCGCACCTTGTTGTCGAACAGGAACACAACAGCCCCGGCCGTGTAGAACAGCCCGCCGGCCACGAGCCACGCCAGCCCCGCCGATGACATGCGCTCGTACAGCGGCACCGCCGCCATCAGCGCCATCCAGCCCATCGCCACGTACAGGCCGGTGGACCACAGCGGGTGCCGCAGGCGGTTGAACAGCTTGGCGCTCACGCCCAGCACGGCGGCGGCGGTGATGGCGCCGAACAGCGTCCAGCCCCAGGGCCCGCGCAGCACGCCGAACAGGAAGGGCATGTAGCTGCCCGCAATGAACAGGTAGATGGCCGCGTGGTCGAGCCGGTTGAACCAGGCCTTGGCGCGGCCGATCGGCAGCGCGTGGTACAGCGTGGAGATCAGGTACAGCACGATGGCCGTGCCCGCGAAGAGCGAGGCGCCCACCACGGCCGCGGCCTGGCCCTTCTGGGCGGCGCTGTAGACCAGGATCGGCAGCGAGGCGATCGCCAGCAGCAGGCCCAGGCCGTGGCTCAGGGCGTTGAAGAGCTCTTCCATCGCGGTCTGGTCGCGCGCGGCGGTTTTCTTCGCGGTGGTGGAACGGGCGGGCTGCAGCTGCAGCGGCGGGCTATTCGTCATCAGGAACAGAGCCTCCGGGATCGGTGTTGGTTCCGCAGGAATTCGCGAAACCGGCAGATCATGTTACTTGACCTGCTGTTTGCCGAGTTTGCGTGCCAATGTGCGCCGATGCATGCCGAGCCGGCGCGCGGTTTCCGAGATGTTGAAGCCGGTCTCGGCCAGCATCTCGTGGATGCGCTCCCACTCCAGCGTCTTGATCGAGGTGGAGCGGTTGGTCAGTTCGACCTCGGTGGTACCGGCGGCGCGGCCGAAGGCGGCCTCGATGTCGTCGGTGTTCGAGGGCTTGGCCAGGTAGTGGCAGGCGCCGAGCTTGATGGCCTCGACGGCGGTGGCGATGCTCGCGAAGCCGGTGAGCACCACGATCAGCATCTCGGCGTCGTGCCGGTGCAGCATCTGCACGCAGGCCAGGCCCGAGGCCTCGCCGTTGAGCTTCAGGTCGACCACGGCGTAGCCGGGCGAGGGGCCGTCGCCTTCCTCGAGCAGCGCTTCCATCTCCTCGAGGTTGCGCGCATGCACCACCACGTAGCCGCGCCGCTCGAAGGAGCGGGCGAGCGTGCGCGCGAAGGCCTCGTCGTCCTCGACGATGAGCAGCTGGCGGACTTCGGCGGTGTCGGGTGTGTGGGTCATGGGCTGCTCGGGGCTTGGGGGGCGGCGGTGTCCGCGAGGGGGGCGGCTGCTTCGTCGTCCTCTTCGAGCACGATGGCCGCCAGCGGCAGCGTGATGGTCACGATGGCGCCGCCCTCGGGGCGGTTGCGCACGGCGACGCGTCCGCCCAGCGTGCGCGCCACGTTCACGACCAGGAACAGGCCCAGCCCGCCGCCGGGGCGGCCCTTGCTCGACTGGTAGGGCTTGCCGAACTCCGCGAGGATGGCCGGCATGAAGCCGGGGCCCGCGTCGGTGACGGTGATGGTGAGTGCGTCGGCGTCGTGCGTGGCCTCCAGGCGCAGCCAGTGCGGCGAGGCCTCGAGCGCGTTGTCGAGCACGTTGCACACCATCTGCTTGATGGCCGAGTCGGACACCATGGGCAGGTCCTGGCCGAACAGGTTCTCGTAGTCGAACTCCTCGACCGGGCGCGTGGTGCGCCATTCTTCGACCAGGTCGTCCAGGAAGGTGCGCACGGTGGTTTCTTCGGACGATTCGCCGCGCGTCTCGCCGGCCGACAGCAGGATGCCGCTGACGATGCTCTTGCAGCGCTGGATCTGCACTTCCATCTCGGCCACTTCCTGCAGCAGCTCGGGGTCGGAGCTGAAGTGCGGCAGCCGGCGCCAGTCGCCCAGGATCACGGCCAGCGTGGCCAGCGGCGTGCCCAGCTCGTGCGCCGCGCCCGAGGCCAGCAGGCCCATGCGCACGATGTGTTCCTCTTCGGAGGCGCGCTGGCGCAGGTCCGCCAGCCGCGCGTCGCGCACGCGCAGGTTGCGGCTGATGCGGGTGATGAAGACCACCAGCAGCGCCGCATTGAGCGCGAAGCACACCAGCATGCCCTGCACGTAGGGGCTCCACAGGCCGCGGTCGTGGTCCAGCGGCAGCGGCAGCGGGCGCGAGAACAGCGCCAGGCCCGCGAAGCACAGGCCGGTGATGACCACGATGGTCCAGGTCGACCAGGCCTTGAGCAGCACCGCGCCCAGGATCACCTGCAGCAGGTACAGAAAGACGAAGGGGTTGGTGGCGCCGCCGCTGAGGTACAGCTGGGCCGTGAGCGTGGCCACGTCGACCAGCAGCGCGACGAACAGCTCTTCGTTGGTCACGCGGCCATGGATGCGCAGGCGCAGCAGGCTCACCATGTTGAACAGCGCGAGGCAGGTGAGCACCTGCAGCATGTGGTTCAGCGGCAGGCGGATGCCGAAGCCGTAGTGCACCACGAGGATGGTGGCCACCTGCCCGACCACGGCGAACCAGCGCAGCTGGATCAGCTGCTGCATGTTCTGGTGGCCGATGGCGTTGTCCAGGCTCGCGACGCCCGCGCGCGGGGCGTGCAGTTCGCCGGCCACCGCGACGAGCTTGTCAGTCGCGGCGGGCATCGGCGGGGTCGGGGCGTGCGGCGTCGGCATGCGGTGCATTTTCGCCGCTACCGTCTTGCGATGCCCGTCGGCGCCGGTCGTCGCGCCACACGAACCCGTAGGCGCCGAGCACCATCAGCGCCAGCCCGTACCAGGTGAGGGCGTAGACGAGGTGGCTGTTGGGGAAGGCGATGACCGTCAGGCCGCCCGCTGGCCATGTGGGCGCGGCCTGTGCGGGCGCAGCGCCGGCCTCGGCGTCGACGAAGTAGGGCGCCACGTCGGCCAGGCCGCGCGCTGCGGCAATCGCCTGCACGTCGCGCGAGAACCAGCGGTCGGCCGCGGGGTCGTTCGTGCGCAGGAAGCCGCCCTTGGGCTCGGTCAGGCGCAGCAGGCCGGCTACGGTGGTGTCGCCCTGGGGCTCGGGGGCAGTGCGCGCCGCGCGTTCACGCGCTTCAGGCGGCACGAAGCCGCGGTTGACGAGCACGATGCTGCCATCGGCGCTGCGCAGCGGGGTCAGCACCCAGAAGCCGGCACCGAGCCGGGTGCTGGCCTGCACCAGCGCTTCCTTGTCATGGAGGAACGTGCCGCGAAGGCGCACGTGCCGGTATTCGTCGTTGGCCGCGTTGACCGTGGGCCATTCGGGTCGCGCCGGCGCGTCGGCGGCCGGGGCGTGCACGCGCTGGTCGACGCGGGCGATGAGATCGAGCTTCCAGGCCCTGCGCTCGACCTGCCAGGTGCCGAGCGCAAGAAAGCCGGCAAAGGCCAGGAGGGCGCAGACCGCCAGCGCCGCACGCGTGACAACGGAGCGCGGGCGGGCGGCCGAGGCCATCAGGGCATGTTCTTCATGTCGTGGACCATGGCCGGCATCATGTTGGTGTTCATGTGATACATGACCCACAGCGACCCGGCCAGCGTGATGACCACGAGCACCAGCGTGAAGATCAGCGCCAGCATGTTCCAGCCGCCTTCGGACTTGGCGTCCATGTGCAGGAAGTACACCATGTGGACCACGATCTGCACCACGGCGAAGCCGAGGATGACGAGGGCGGTGGTGCTCGGGTTGGCGATCACCTTGCCCATCACGAGCCAGAACGGGATCGCGGTCAGGATCACGGCCAGCACGAAGCCGGTCATGTAGCCCTTGAAGGTGCTGTGGCTCACGGGGCCGTCGTCGTGGTGGTCGCCGTGACCGTGGCTGTCGTGTGCGCCGTGGCCGTGCGCGGCGGTGGCGGTGTGTGCGGGGGCGCTCATGCCATCGATCCCATGAGGTAGACAAAGGTGAAGACGCCGATCCACACGACGTCCAGGAAGTGCCAGAACATCGACAGGCACATCAGGCGGCGGCGGTTGGCGGCGGTGAAGCCGTGCTTGGGCAACTGGACCATCAGCACGACCAGCCAGATGATGCCGAAGCTCACGTGCAGGCCGTGCGTGCCCACCAGCGCGAAGAACGACGACAGGAAGGCGCTGCGCTGCGGGCCGGCGCCTTCGTGCAGCAGGTGCGCGAACTCGTACAGCTCCAGGCCGATGAAGCCCAGGCCCAGCAGGCCCGTGATGCCCAGCCACAGCAGCACGCCGCCCATGCGCTTGCGCTGCATCTCGAGCATCGCGAAGCCGTAGGTGATCGACGACAGCAGCAGCAGCGAGGTGTTCATCGCCACCAGCGGCAGGTCGAACAGGTCGGCGCCCGAGGGGCCGGCCGCGTAGCTGCGGCCCAGCACGCCGTACACCGCGAACAGGCAGGCGAAGATGAGGCAGTCGCTCATCAGGTAGAGCCAGAAGCCCAGCAACGTGCCGTTCTCGGGGTGGTGGTCCTCGTTGCGGACGTGGAACAGGTCGAACGCCGGTGCGTTCGCGTTCCGGGAGGGGAGGGCGGTGGTATCAGACATGGGCGGTGGCCAAGAGGCGCGTGCGTGCTTCTTCGGTGCGAACGACTTCTTCCGCGGGGATGTAGTAGTCGCGCTTGTAGTTGAAGGTGTGGGCGATGATCGCGACCAGCATGGCCACGAAGCCGATGCCGGCCACGAGCCACATCTGCCAGATCAGGGCAAAGCCGCACACCGCGCTCAGCGCCGCGATGACGAAGCCGGCGGCCGTGTTCTTGGGCATGTGCACGGGGCTGAAGCCGTCCAGCGGGCGCTGGTAGCCGCGGGCCTTCATGTCGGTCCAGGCGTCGTTGTCATGCACGCGCGGCGTGAACGCGAAGTTGTAGGCGGGCGGCGGCGACGAGGTCGACCACTCCAGCGTGCGGCCGTTCCACGGGTCGCCCGTGGTGTCGCGCAGCGACTCGCGGCGGATGAAGCTCACCACCAGCTGGATCAGGAACGAGGCGATGCCCAGCGCGATCAGCACGGCGCCGACGGCGGCGACCTGGAACCAGATCTGCAGCGACATGTCCTGGAAGTGGCTCATGCGGCGCGTGACGCCCATCAGGCCCAGGATGTACAGCGGCATGAAGGCCATCCAGAAGCCGACGATCCAGAACCAGAACGAGCACTTGCCCCAGAACGGATCCAGCTTGTAGCCGAAGGCCTTCGGGAACCAGTAGGTGATGCCCGCCAGCATGCCGAACAGCACGCCGCCGATGATCACGTTGTGGAAGTGGGCAATGAGGAACAGGCTGTTGTGCAGCACGAAGTCGGCCGGGGGCACGGCCAGCAGCACGCCGGTCATGCCGCCGATCACGAAGGTGATCATGAAGCCGATGGTCCACATCATGGGCAGCTCGAAACGGATGCGGCCGCGGTACATGGTGAACAGCCAGTTGAAGATCTTCGCGCCCGTGGGGATCGAGATGATCATCGTCGTGATGCCGAAGAACGAGTTCACGCTGGCGCCGGAGCCCATGGTGAAGAAGTGGTGCAGCCACACGAGGTACGACAGGATCGTGATCACGACCGTGGCGTACACCATCGAGGCGTAGCCGAACAGGCGCTTGCCCGAGAAGGTGGAGACCACTTCCGAGAAGATGCCGAAGGCCGGCAGGATCAGGATGTACACCTCGGGGTGGCCCCAGATCCAGATCAGGTTCACGTACATCATGGCGTTGCCGCCCATGTCGTTCGTGAAGAAGTTGGTGCCGACGTAACGGTCCAGCGACAGCAGGGCCAGCACGGCCGTGAGCACCGGGAAGGCGGCCACGATCAGCACGTTGGTGCACAGGGCGGTCCACGTGAAGACGGGCATCTTCATCATGGTCATGCCGGGCGCGCGCATCTTCACGATGGTGGCCAGCAGGTTCACGCCCGAGAGCAGTGTTCCGACCCCCGCGATCTGCAAGGACCAGATGTAGTAGTCCACCCCCACGTCAGGACTGAACAGGATGCCCGACAGCGGCGGGTACGCCAGCCAGCCGGTCTTGGCGAACTCGCCCACGAACAGCGAGGCCATCACGAGGCCGGCGCCGAAGGTGGTCATCCAGAAGCTGAAGTTGTTCAGGAACGGGAAGGCCACGTCGCGTGCGCCGATCTGCAGCGGCACCACGAAGTTCATCAGGCCCGTGACCAGCGGCATCGCCACGAAGAAGATCATGATCACGCCGTGGGCGGTGAAGATCTGGTCGTAGTGGTGCGGCGGCAAAAAGCCCGCGTTGTCGCCGAAGGCGACGGCCTGCTGGGCCCGCATCATCAGCGCGTCGGCGAAGCCGCGCAGCAGCATCACCAGGCCCAGGATGATGTACATGATGCCGATCTTCTTGTGGTCGATGCTGGTGATCCAGTCATTCCACAAGGTGCCCCACAGCTTGAAGTAGGTCACGGCGCCCAGCAGCGCCAGGCCGCCCAGGATCACGGCCGCGAAGGTCACGAGCAGGATCGGCTCGTGAAGGGGAATCGCCTCCCAGGAGAGGCGGCCGAAGACGAGCTTCGTCAGGTCTAGGTTCTGCAACATCTTAGTCTTCGGTGGTGCACATCGCGGTGACGTACTTGCGCTTGGGCGTGTCGAGGGAGTCGGCCTGCCAGGCCTGCTTGGTGGCGACGTTGAAGGCGCCGGGCTTGCCCAGGCCGCCGTCGGCGTCGATGGCCATCATTTCCTTCATGCACATCTTGTTGCGGTCGACGCACAGGTTCAGGATGGCGTCGTACAGGGCGGGGTCGACCGCGGCGTAGTGGCGCACGGGCTCGCGCTCGCTCGGCACTTCGAGCTTCTTGTATTGCTCGCGGGTCAGTTCGCCCTCTTTGCCGGTCTTGACCTTGGCCACCCACTGGTCGAAGCCGTCATGGCTCAGGCCGTGGAACTTGAAGCGCATGCCCGAGAAGCCCGCACCGCTGTAGTTGGCGGAGAAGCCGTCGAACTCGCCCGGCTTGTTGATCACCGCGTGCAGCTTGGTCTCCATGCCCGGCATGGCATAGATCTGGCCGGCCAGCGCGGGGATGAAGAAGGAGTTCATGACCGACGAGGCCGTGATCTTGAAGCTGATCGGGCGGTCCACCGGGGCGGCCAGCTCGTTCACCGTGGCGATGCCCTGCTCGGGGTAGATGAAGAGCCACTTCCAGTCCAGCGCCACCACCTCGACCACCAGCGGCTTGGTTTCGGCGGGAATCGGGCGCTGCGCGTCCAGGCGGCTCAGCGGGCGGTACGGGTCCAGCGTGTGGGTGCTGATCCAGGTGATCGCGCCCAGCGCGATGATGATCAGGAGCGGCGCGGCCCAGATCGCCAGCTCGAGCTGCGTGGAGTGGTCCCAGTCGGGGCTGTAGGTGGCCTCCTTGTTCGACTGGCGATAGCGCCAGGCAAAGAAGATGGTCAGGGCGATCACCGGAATGATGATGATCAGCATCAGCACCGTGGAGACGACGATCAGGCGTCCCTGCTGGTTGGCGATGTCGCCGGAGGGGTTCAACAGCACCGTGTTGCAGCCCGCCAGGAAAATGGCGGAAAGCAGCAGAAGTGCTCGGCGAAGGGTCTTGAGGATGTGCATGCCGGGAGAGGAAAGTGCGAAGGCCGCGCAAAAATGACCCTGCAATCTACGCCGCCCAAGGGATTCCGCCTATTGGACGTTTTGTCCTATGGCGGTAAACGCAATTCGGTGAGACGCTACAGGGTGTCCAGAATTTCCCCTGTGTCGTGCCCCGGCATGACACCCGAATTACAGCCAGCCAGCTAGCAAGATGACGACGTCCAGCATCAGTCCACCAGGCGCCCAGCCTGTGTCGCACCCGACCGAAGGCGGCGCCCGCGCCGCAGACGCCGACCATTCGCACATCGCCCCGGGCGAGATCGCGGTCGGTGTGGTCATCGGCCGCGCCTCCGAGTATTTCGACTTCTTCGTCTACGGCATCGCCTCGGTGCTGGTGTTCCCGGCGGTGTTCTTCCCCTTCGAGCAGCGCCTGGAAGGCGTGCTCTGGGCCTTCGTGATCTTCTCGTTCGCCTTCATCGCGCGCCCCTTCGGCACCGTGATCTCGATGGCGATCCAGCGGCGATTCGGGCGCGAGACCAAGCTGACGATCGCGCTGTTCCTGCTGGGCACCTCGACTGCCGGCATCGCCTTCCTGCCGGGCTACGCGAGCATCGGCTTCACGGCCATCGTGCTGCTGTCGATCTTCCGCTTTGCCCAGGGCCTGGCGCTGGGCGGCTCGTGGGACGGCCTGCCGTCGCTGCTGGCGCTGAACGCACCGCCCAACAAGCGCGGCTGGTACGCCATGCTGGGCCAGCTGGGCGCGCCGCTGGGCTTCTTCCTGGCCAGCGCGCTGTTCGCGTACCTGTATTCCAGCCTGCCGCTGGCCGACTTCCTCGACTGGGGCTGGCGCTACACCTTCTACGTGGCCTTCGCCATCAACGTGGTGGCGCTGTTCGCGCGCCTGCGCCTGGTGGCCACCGACGAGTACGCGCGCCTGCTCGAAGAGCGCGAGCTGCAGCCCACCAGCGTGGTCGAGCTGACCCGTTCGCAGGGCGCCAACCTGCTGATCGGCGCGTTCGCCGCGCTGGCCAGCTACGCGCTGTTCCACCTGATCACGGTGTTCCCGCTGTCGTGGATCTCGCTGTACTCCGACCAGTCGATCACCGAGTTCCTGATCGTGCAGATGGTCGGCGCGGTGTTCGGCGCCATCGGCATCGTGGCCTCGGGCCTGATCGCCGACCGCATCGGCCGTCGCTTCACGCTCGGCGGCCTGGCCGCCATGATCGCCGTGTTCAGCGGCTTCGCGCCCACGCTGCTCGACGGCGGACGCATCGGCCAGGACATCTTCATCGTGCTGGGTTTTGCTCTGCTGGGCCTGTCGTACGGCCAGGCGGCCGGCGCCGTGACCTCCAACTTCGCGCCCAAGTACCGCTACGTGGGCGCGGCCCTCACGGCCGACCTGGCCTGGCTCATCGGCGCGGCCTTTGCCCCGCTGGTCGCCCTGGGCCTGTCGGCCCACTTCGGCCTGGCCTTCGTGAGCATCTACCTGCTGTCGGGCGCGCTCGGCACGCTGGCGGCGTTGGGGCTGAACCGGGCGCTGGCGCGGGACTGACCGGCAGCGTTTCTCGAACGAAGGGGCCGATGGCCCCTTTTTTCATGGCCGCTGCGTGGCTCGCTTAGGATTCGCCTCGATGTTCACCGCCGCCATTTTTGACATGGATGGGCTGCTGATCGATTCGGAGCGCCCCATCATGGCCGCCTGGATCGCCGCGGCCCGCACGCTCGATGTCGAGCTTTCGCACGCCCAGTACCTGCAATGCGTGGGGCTGGCCATGAGCGAATCGAAGCAGATCCTTGCCGCGCTGCTCGGCGGCCCCGCCGCCTACCAGCACGCGGCGACGCAGGTGACCGCCGCGCTGCAGCTGGAGCGTGCCGACGGCGACGCCCGACCGCTCTTTCCCATCAAGCCCGGCGCGGCCGAGCTGCTTGCCGCCTTGCGCGGACGCGGCACGCGCTGCGCGGTGGCCTCGTCGTCCACGCGCGGGCAGATCGCGGCCTGCCTGGGCAGCCTCGACGTGCTTCACCACTTCGAGGCCTTCGCGGGCGGCGACGAGGTGGCGCGCGCCAAGCCCGACCCGGCGCTGTACCGGCTCGCGGCCGAGCGCCTGGGCGTGGACCCGGCCGATTGCGTCGCCTTCGAGGACAGCGAGAACGGCGCCAAGGCCGCGCTGGCCGCCGGCATGCGCGTGGTGGTGGTGCCCGACCTCAAGCATCCGCCCGAGGCGATCGTCGCTCAGGCCTTTCATGTGCTCGATTCGTTGCACGACGCGATGCCGCACGTGCCGCGCTGGTTTCCCTGACGAAGTCAGGGCCGAGGCTCAGAGCACTTCGTCCCGCAGCTGCGGGAACACCTTCGACACCTTGGCCAGCAGGTAGTCGCCGTAGCGCCCGCTGAACGCGTGCACGTTGGCGCGGTCCCAGCGCTCGGCGCTGTCGTCCAGCGCGTCGGCACCGGCCAGGCCTTCGATGCGCTGCACGCGGGCCTCGAAGTTCGGATCGAAGAACAACGGGAACGACAGCCGGTCGCGGCCCGAGGTGTTGCGCTTCACGCGGTGCGGCGTCGACTTGTAGAGCCCGCCGGTCATGCGGTCGAGCATGTCGCCGATGTTGCAGACGAAGGCGCCGGGCACCGGCGGTGCATCGATCCAGCCGCCCGGCGTGTGCACCGCGAGGCCGCCCACGGTGTCCTGGTGCAGGATCGTGAGCAGGCCGTAGTCGGTGTGTTCGCCCACGCCCCATTGCACGTCCAGCCCCTCGGGCACGGCCTGCGTGGGGTAGTTGAAGAGGCGGAACAGGATCAGCGGGTCGGCCGTGTAGCGTTCAGCGAAATAGGAAGCGGGCAGGCCGAGGCTCAGCGCGATGCCTTCCATGAGCCGGTGACCCAGCTGCGTGACGGCGTCCATGTACGCGAGGATGGTCTCGCGAAAGTCCGGCACGTCGGGAAAGAGATTCGGCCCATGCACCGGCGTCTTCGCCTGCACCAGCGGGTGGTCGGCGGGCAGCTCGGTGCCCAGGTACAGGCCTTCCTTCCAGTCGGGGCGGCCCGAGGTCAGCTCGCCGCCACGCGGGAAGAAGCCACGCCAGGCCCGGCCGCCCAGGGCCATGCGCCATTGCATCTTGGTTTCCTCGGGCAGGTCGAAGAACCGGTGGCTCAGGTCTTCGAGCCGCTGGATCAGCGCGGCGTCGACGCCGTGGCCCGTGACGTAGAAGAAGCCGTGCGCGCGGCAGGCGTCGCCGATCTGCGCCGCCACGCGTTCGCGTTCGGGCGTCCCGGCTACCAGCGGGGCGACGTCGATGAGGGGGAGGGAGGAGTCGGTCATGCGTCTCTCGAAAAAGGCGAACGGATGTCGGACAGAAACTGCTGCGCACGCGGGTGCTGCGGGCGGTTGAAGAAATCGTCGGGCGTGGCGCGTTCGAGCACCTGGCCCTGGTCCATGAAGAGCACGCGGTCGGCCACCTCGCGCGCGAAGCCCATCTCGTGCGTCACGCACACCATGGTCATGCCGTCGCGCGTGAGGTCGCGCATCACCAGCAGCACCTCGCCGACCATCTCGGGGTCGAGCGCGCTGGTGGGCTCGTCGAACAGCATCAGCGGCGGCTTCATGGCGAGTGCGCGCGCAATGGCCACGCGCTGCTGCTGGCCGCCCGACAGCTCGCCGGGCCAGGCATTGGCCTTGTTGGCCAGGCCCACGCGCTCCAGCAGCGCCATCGCGCGCGCGTCGGCCTCCTTGCGCGAGAGGCCGTGCAGCTGCATCGGCGCCATGGTGCAGTTCTGCAGCACGCTCAGGTGCGGGAACAGGTTGAACTGCTGGAACACGAAGCCGATGCGCGAGCGGAACGCGTTCACGTCCAGGCCCGGCGCGTGGATGTCCTGCCCGTCGAGCGTGATGCGGCCCGACTGGATCGGCTCCAGCCGGTTGAAGGTGCGGATCA
Source organism: Variovorax sp. GW823-FHT04F07 (assembly GCF_058795995.1). NCBI lineage: Bacteria > Pseudomonadati > Pseudomonadota > Betaproteobacteria > Burkholderiales > Comamonadaceae > Variovorax > Variovorax sp. GW823-FHT04F07. The sequence goes on along the minus strand of NZ_JBXAIG010000002.1, from coordinate 931,815 downwards.
GCGTCGACTTGCCCGAGCCCGAGGGCCCGCACACTACGACCACCTCGCCCTTGTGGATGGTTTCGGTCACGTCGACCAGCGCGTGGTAGCTGCCGTACCACTTGTTGACTTGTTGGAGTTCGATCATGCGGGCACCTTGAGGGTCGCGGCGGGAAGGCCGCGGCGCGCGAGCCGGCGCTCCAGCCAGTAGGCGAAGCGCGAGAGGCCGAAGCACAGGATGAAGTAGGTCAGGCCCAGGATCAGGTAGATCTGCGCCGGCTTGGTGAACACCTGCGTGTTGATCTGCGTGGCGATGAATGACACCTCGGCCAGCCCGATGATGTAGCCCAGCGAGGTCTCCTTGATGGTCGAGACGAACTGGTTCACCAGCGAGGGCAGCATGCTGCGCAGCGCCTGCGGCAGCACCACGAGGCGCATCGCGCCGAAGTAGCTCAGGCCGAGCGCGCGCGCGGTTTCCATCTGCCCGCGCGGCAGACCCTGGATGCCGGCGCGCACGATCTCGGCGAGGTAGGCGGCATCGAAGATCACCAGCGCGATCAGCATGGTGGTGAACTGGTCGGTCTTCACGCCCGTGACGCTGGGCAGGAAGAAGTAGGCCCAGAAGATCACCATCAACAGCGGCAGGCCGCGCACCACGAACACCAGCGCCGTGACCGGCCAGCGCACGCAGCGCCACGGGCTCACGCGCGCCAGGCCGAGCACGATGCCCAGCGGCAGCGCCAGCACCAACCCGCACGAGGCCAGCAGCAGCGTGAGCACCAGCCCGCCGAGCGGGCCGTTCGGGTACTGGCCGATGAGGAAGTAGACCCAGTAGTCGTGGATGATTTCGAGCATCAGCGCGCCGCCTTCAGATGGTCCGCACCGGGAAGCGGTGGTGATACCAGGTCGCCAGGCCGGTGATGGCCAGCGACACGGTCAGGTACGCCGCACTCGCGAACGCGAACGACTCGAAGCTGCGGAAGGTCGCGCTTTCCACCTGCCCCGCTTGGTACATCAGCTCGGCCACGCCGATCACCGTGGCGATCGAGGTGTTCTTCCACAGGCTCAGCGTCTGCGAGATGAGCGGCGGCACGGTCACGCGCAGCGCCTGCGGCAGCACCACGCGGCGCATGGTGGCCAGGAAGCTGAAGCCCAGCGCGCGGCCGGCCTCGAACTGCACGGCCGGGATCGAGCGGATGCCGCTGCGGATGTCCTCCGCCATGAAAGCGGCCGTGTACAGCGACAGCGCCACGATCGCGCTGTAGGCCTCGATGTGGCCTTCATAGAGCCAGGTCTTCAGGCCCTCGGGCAGCAGCTCGGGCGCGCCGAAATACCAGAACAGCATGTGGGCCAGCAGCGGGATGTTGCGGATCGATTCCACGTACGCAAAGCCGAGCCAGCGCAGCGGCGCCAGCGGCGAGAGCCGCAGCAGCGCCACCACCAGCGCCAGCGGCAGCGCGAAGACGAGCGAGACCGCGAGCAGCTGCAGCGACAGCCACAGGCCCGCGACCAGCATGTCGTGGTACTGGCCGGTCAACAGCAGCGAATAGTCGAACAGGGGCATGGGAAACGGGAGGCACGGCGAAAGGCGCCGGGGCGCACATGGTACGCATGCGCGCCGTGCCGCTCAAAAGCGAAGGGCGGGTCGCATGGCGGCCCGCCCCTGGTGTGCCGAGCGCGCGGGCTCAGTCGATCTTGTCGGTCTCGAGCTTGAAGTCGCGCGTCTGGAAGCCCGACGCGGTGTTCGGGCCGTACCACTTGAGGAAGATCTTCTGCGCTTCACCCGACTTCTCGAGCTCACGCAGCGTGTCGTCCACCACCGTCTTCAGGCCGCTCTCGCCCTTCTTGATGCCGATGGCCAGCGACTCGGTGCTCAGGTTCTGCTTGAGCACCACGTACTGCGCCTTCTGCGGGCCCAGCTTGGCGTAGCTGCGCAGCAGCGCGGCCTCGTCGTCCACGTAGCCCACGCCCTTGCCCTGCTGCAGCGCCTGGAAGGCCTGCTGGCTGGTGTCGAAGGTCACGACCTCGGCGGTGGGCACGGCCTTGCGGATGTTGGGCTCCTGCGTGCCGCCGCGGATGGTCAGCACCTTCTTGCCGCCGAGCTGCGGCACGTCGGTGATGCCGCTGGTCTTCTTCACGATGGCCTTCTGGCCGGTGACGAAGGTGGTGAGCGAGAAGTCGATCTGCGCCTCGCGCTCCTTGTTGTGCGTGAGGCCGGCGGCCACCAGGTCCACGTGGCCCTGCTGCAGCTCGGGAATGCGCGCGGCCACGGCGATCTGCTTGAGCACCGGCTTCACGCCGATCTTCTTGGCGATGGCGTTCACCAGGTCGACCTCGTAGCCGACGATCTGGCGCGTCTTCGGATCGATGAAGGTGGCGGGCTCGTCGGTGCCGAGCACGCCGACCACGAGTTCGCCCTTCTTCTTGATGTCGGCGAGCTGGTCCGCATGGGCGGCAACGCCGGTCAGCAGGGCGGAAGCGGCAAGGGCCGCGGCAAGCAGGGTGTGGCGCATGGTGGGGATCGTCCTCTCTCCAGAGTGAAATTCAGGCCGGAACCATATCAATAAAACCCAAGATTATTAAATCGTCAATCGACATATGCATATGGGGCTGATGAATCGGCCTGTTGCCGGCTGGGTTAAATTCGCGACGCCGCGACGTGCCCCGCCGCCGTCCCCCGAATGTCTTACCGAGCGAGCTTTTCATGATCATCCAACCCCGCGTGCGCGGCTTCATCTGCGTCACCACCCACCCCGTGGGCTGCGAAGCCAATGTCCGGCAACAGATCGCGTACGTCAAAGCCAAACCTCCCATCGCGGGTGGCCCCAAGCGCGTGCTGGTGATCGGCGCGTCCACCGGCTACGGCCTGGCCGCGCGCATCACCGCGGCCTTCGGCTGCGGCGCCGACACGCTGGGCGTGTGCTTCGAACGCGCGGGCAGCGCGACCAAGCCCGGCTCGCCCGGCTGGTACAACACCGCCGCCTTCCACCGCGCCGCCACGGCCGAGGGGCGCTACGCCAAGACGATCAACGGCGACGGCTTTTCCGACGCGGTGAAGCAGCAGGCCATCGAGACCATCCGCGCCGACCTCGGCCAGGTCGACCTCGTGGTCTACAGCCTGGCCGCGCCGCGCCGCACGCACCCCAAGACCGGCCAGGTCTTCAACTCCGTGCTCAAGCCCATCGGCAAGGCCGTGACGCTGCGTGGCCTGGACACCGACAGCGGGACCGTGAAGGAATCGGTGCTCGAGCCCGCCACGCAGGAAGAGATCGACAACACCGTGGCCGTCATGGGCGGCGAAGACTGGCAGATGTGGATCGACGCGCTGCAGCAGGCCGGCGTGCTGGCCGACGGCGCCAAGACCACGGCCTTCACCTACCTGGGCGAGCAGATCACGCACGACATCTACTGGAACGGCTCCATCGGCGCCGCCAAGAAGGATCTGGACGAGAAGGTGCTGGACATCCGCGCGCAGCTGGCGGCCAAGGGTGGCGACGCGCGCGTGTCGGTGCTGAAGGCGGTGGTCACGCAGGCCAGCTCGGCCATTCCGATGATGCCGCTGTACCTGTCGCTGCTGTTCAAGGTGATGAAGGCCGAAGGCACGCACGAAGGCTGCATTGAGCAGGTGCACGGCCTGTACGCCGACAGCCTGTACGGCGCCACGCCGCACCTGGACGACGAAGGTCGCCTGCGCGCCGACTACAAGGAACTGGCGCCGCAGGTGCAGGCGCGCGTGCAGGAACTCTGGCCGCAGGTCACCGACGCCAACCTCAACGAGCTGACCGATTTCGCGGGCTACAAGACCGAGTTCCTGCGCCTGTTCGGCTTTGCGGTCGACGGTGTGGACTACGCGGCCGACGTGAGCACCGATGTGGGCATTCCCGATCTGATCCAACTCTAGAGCGACCTGAGGGGATACTCGCTTTCATGCAGATTCAAGACAAACCGCCCGCCGGCACGCCCTTCGAGTGGATCGGCGGCGAGCCCAAGGTGGAGGCGCTGGTCGAGCGCTTCTACGACCTGATGGACCTCGAGCCGGCCTACGCGCAACTGCGCGCCGTGCACGGCACCGACCTGGACAACGCGCGCCAGCGCCTGTTCTGGTTCCTGTGCGGCTGGCTCGGCGGGCCCGCCCACTACACCGACCGCTTCGGCCACCCGATGCTGCGCGCGCGGCATTTGCCGCAGGCCATCGGCGGCCACACCATCGGCATCAAGGAGCGCGACCAGTGGCTGGCCTGCATGGACCAGGCGATGGGCGAGACCGGCGTGCCTGAAGACCTGCGCGCACGCCTCAGAGACTCCTTCTTCAAGACCGCCGACTGGATGCGCAACCGCGGCGAGTGACCCCGACACCGATTCCCGAAAGACTGTTCTCCATGAATTCCATCGTCATCATCGGCGGCGGCCACGCCGCGGCCCAGCTCTGTGCGGGCCTGGCGGAAGCCGGGCAGGGCGCGCGCGTGCACCTGGTCTGCGAAGAGGCCTGCGAGCCGTACCACCGCCCGCCGCTGTCGAAGGCCTTCCTCAAGAGCGCCGACGAAACCACGCAGCCGCACAAGGCCGCCGACTGGTACCGCGAAGCGGGCATCACGCTGCACCTGGGCGACGCCGCCGTGGCCATCGACCGCGAGGCGCACACCGTCACGCTGCGCTCCGGCGCGGTGCTGCCGTGGGAGCGCCTGGTGCTGGCCACCGGCACGCGCGCACGCCAGATGCCTGGCCTGCAGGCCGGCCTGGAGAACGTCGCGAGCCTGCGCGCTGCCGACGAGGCGCAGCGCCTGCGCACGCGGCTGGCGGATGCGCAGCAGGTCACGGTGCTGGGCGGCGGCTTCATCGGCCTCGAAGTGGCGGCCACCGCGCAGGCGCTGGGCAAGCGCGTTCAGGTGATCGAATGCGCGCCGCGCCTCTTGGGCCGCGCCGTGTCGCCCGAGCTGTCGGCGCACGTGCTGGCCACGCACCGCGCGGCCGGCATCGACGTCGTGCTGGGTGCGCAGACCGGCGCCTTCGAGGTCGTGGGCGACCGGCTCGTGTCGGTCGAGGTCAACGGCGTGAAGCAGCCGATCGACCTGCTGCTGCTGGGCATCGGCGCCGTGCCCGAGACCGCGCTCGCGCAGGCCGCGGGCCTCGAGTGCGCCGACGGCATCGTGGTCGACGGCCACATGCAGACCAGCGCGGCCGACGTGCTCGCGGTGGGCGATTGCACGCGCTTCCCCGACCGCCGCGCGGGCCGCGCGCTGCGGCTCGAATCGGTGCAGAACGCGAACGACCAGGCACGCACGGCCGTGGCCACGCTGACCGGCGCGGCGCGCGATCACGACGCGGTCGCGTGGTTCTGGTCCGACCAGGGCGGTCTGCGTTTGCAGATGGCGGGCCTCATGCCGGCCGAAGGCACGCCGGGCCTGGTGAGCGTGCGCCGCGCGGGGCCGAAGCCCGAGGCGTTCTCGCTGTTCCATTACGTCGACGGCCAGCTCGTGTGCGTCGAATCGGTGAACGCGCCGGTCGATCACATGATGAGCCGCAAGCTGCTCGAAGCGGGCCGCAGCCCCGCGCCCGAAGCGGTGGCGGACGCGGCGGTACCACTAAAGAATCATCTGGCCTGAACCTGGCGTAACGGCTGTCGCAACGGCGCTGCACGGCAGGCCCGGATTCACCGGTCTGTCACCCGGCTTTCGGAGACTGGTCTTCCTCATATCCGCAGGGAGACCTCTCGATGAACAACGCAGTGGCCGCGTCGCTGGCGCGCCTCGCCCCCATGTCCACCTGTGCCGCCGTCCTGGCCGCCGTGCTCACCGCCTGTGGCGGTGGCAACGGAGGCGGCACCACGTTCCCCCCGATCGTTCCGCCTCCTGCGCCCGCACCGGCCCCGGCGCCCGTGGCCGCCGGCACGCGCGCCACGGTCGCGCTGCTCGAAACGACCGACCTGCACTTCAACGTGCGCAGCTACGACTACTTCAAGCTCGCCGAAGACAAGTCGTACGGCTACGAGCGCACCGCCACGCTCATCAACGCCGCGCGCAAGGAGTTCGCGAACACGATGCTGTTCGACAACGGCGACACCATCCAGGGCACCGCGCTGGCCGACTACGAAGCGCTGGTCAGCCGCATCCCGTGCACGCAGCCGCTGTCGATGTACAAGGTGATGAACGCCACCGGCTACGACGCCGGCACGCTGGGCAACCACGAGTTCAACTACGGCCTGGACTTTCTCAACCAGGTGCTCGGCGGCGGCCTCGATGTCGAGGGCGTGGACGGCAGCAAGAAGTGCGCAGGCCCGAGCTTCCCGATGGTGGTGGCCAACGTGCACAGCCTCAAGAGCGGCAAGCCGCTCGTGGCGCCCTACACCATCGTCACCAAGCAGTTCACCGCCACCGCGCCGGACGGCAAGAGCGTGACGGTGCCGGTGAAGGTCGGCGTGATCGGCTTCACCACGCCCGGCATCATGAACTGGGACAAGCGCTTTCTCGAAGGCAAGCTGCGCACTGAAGGCGCGGTCGAGGCCGCCAAGCGCTACGTGCCCGAGCTGCGCGAGAAGGGCGCCGACATCGTCGTGGCGCTGCAGCACGGCGGCCTCGACGCCTCGCCGTACTCGCCGACGATGGAAAGCCCGGGCCTGTACCTGTCGAAGGTGCCCGGCATCGACGTGCTGATGATGGGCCACCAGCACGGCCTGTTCCCCGACCGCGGCGCCAAGCCCGGCTACACGCAGGCGGGTGTCGACAACGCCGCCGGCACCGTCAACGGCGTGCCGGCCGTCATGCCCAGTTCGTGGGGCAAGGCACTGGGCCTCGTGAAGCTGGAGCTCGTGTGGGACGGCAAGGCCTGGGGCGTGGACAAGAGCAAGACGCTGGTCGAGGCGCGCTCGACCCAGATCGGCAAGGGCGTGTACGTCGACGCCGACCCGAGTGTGGCGCCGATGGTCGACACCCAGCACCAGGCCGCGATCGACTACGTGAAGACGCCGATCGGCACCACCGACTTCCGCATGAACACCTTCTTTGCCGACGTCGGCGACCCGGGCGCGATCCAGATCGTGAACCAGGCCCAGGCCGACTACGTGAAGACCTACCTTCAGGCCAACCTGCCGCAGTACGCGGGCCTGCCGGTGCTGTCGGTGAGCGCGCCCTTCAAGTCGGGCTTCGAGGGCGGACGCGACTACACCGACGTGGCCGTAGGCAACCTCGCGATCTTCAGTGCCGCCGACCTGTACCTGTACCCGAACACGGTGTACGCGGTGAAGGTGACGGGCGCCGAGATCAAGGGCTGGCTCGAGGCCGCGGCCAAGCGTTTCAACAGGATCGACCCGGCGCTCACGACCGACCAGTCGCTGATCAGCCCCTTCCCGGGCTACAACTTCGACATGTTCACCACGCCCGACATGCAGTACGAGATCGACGTGACGCAGGCCGTGGGCAGCCGCATCAAGAACCTCATGTACCTGGGCGCGCCCATCGACCCGGCGAAGGAGTTCGTCATTGCGACGAACAACTACCGCGCGACCAGCGGTGCGAGCTTCATTCCGGCGCTGGACGGGCGCGCGACGATCTACGCCTCGCCCGATGCGAACCGCGATGTGCTGATCGCCTACATCAAGGCGAAGAAGACGATCACGCGCGCGGCCGACGGCGCGGCGCGCAGCTGGCGCTTCACCAAGGTGACGACCGCGGGCAACGTGACGATCACGTCGGGCCAGGGGCAATTGAGCGCGGCCACGGACGCGGGGTTGACGAACATCTCGCTGCTGACCGCGGATGACGGCAACGGCAAGGGCCGCTCGGTCTACAAGGTCGATCTGAGCAAGTAAGAAGGGCAGGGCACCGTGCGGTGCCCTGTCAGCGCCGCACGGGGGCCAGCAGCACCACCAGCGCCCCGGCCCCACCCTCCGCCGGTTTCGCCTGCACGAACGCAATCACCTCGTTCTTCTGGATCAGCCAGCGCTGCGTCTTGGTCTTGAGCACCGGTTGCTTGCCGGGCGAGCCCAGGCCCTTGCCGTGCACCACGCGCACGCAGCGCAGCCCCTGCTTGTGGGCGTTGCGGATGAAGCCGCCGAGCGCCTCGCGCGCCTCGTCGCTGCGCAGGCCGTGCAGGTCGACCTGCCCCTGGATCGCCCAGTCGCCCTTGCGCAGCCGCGCCGTGATGTCGGTGCCGATGCCGGGGCGGCGAAAGCTCATGGCGTCGTCGACGTCGAGCAGCGTGGTCACGTCGAACTCGTCGGACAGCGATTCGCGCAGCACGCGCTGCTCGTCGAGCTGGTGCTGAAACGGAATGGGCGCGGGCGGCTCGGGCGCGAGCGCCACGGCGGCCTTGCGGCGCAGCGGCTCGGTGGCGCCGATGGCGCGCGTGAACAGGTCTTTCTCGGCGGCACGCTTGCGCTCGGCCGCGGCGCGCGCGGCGGCTTCGGCGGCCTCGCGCTCGCGGGTTTCGGCGAGCACGCGCTGCACCTGCTTGAGGTCGGCCAGGTTCTTCAGGGCCGGGGGACGCGAAGAAGACGATGCCATCAGAGCAGCCCCCGTTCCGCCATCGAGAAGCTCTGGCCCGGGCTCACGATGACGTGGTCGAGCACGCGCACGTCGACCAGCGCCAGCGCGGCGCGCAAGGTTTGCGTGAGCGATTCGTCGGCGCGCGAGGGCTCGATGCTGCCGCTGGGGTGGTTGTGGGCCAGCACCACGGCCGCGGCCTGGTGGTGCAGGGCGCGGGTGACGACCTCGCGCGGGTAGACGCTGGTCTGCGTGAGCGTGCCGCGAAACAGCTCCTCGAGCGTGAGCAGGCGGTGCTGCACGTCGAGGAACAGCACCGCGAACACCTCGTGCGGGCGCGAGCCGATGTGCATCTGCAGGTACTGCTTGACCGCCTCGGGCGAGTCGAACACCGTGCGCTCCTTCAGGCGCTCGCCCATGGCGCGGCGCGCCAGTTCGAGCACCGCCGTGAGTTCGGAGCGCTTGGCGCTGCCGCCCATGCCCTTGACTGCCTTGAGGTCATCGGGCGCCGTGTGCAGCAGCCCCGACAGCCCGCCGAAGCGCTCGAGCAGTTGCTGGGCCAGCTGGAGCACGTTCTTGCCGGCCACGCCGGTGCGCAGTAGCAGCGCCAGCAGCTCGGCGTCGGCCAGCGCGGCGGCGCCCCGCGCGATGAGCTTTTCGCGCGGCCGGGCGTCGAGAGGGAGATCCTTGAATGCCATGAAACCCTGCTGAAACCTGGGCCGGGGCGAGGTGTTGCCCCGATCCTTAAAATGAGGGCCAGTTTATCGGGACACCTCCCTCGTCTTTGCCCACCTTCGCTGCACCCATGTCCCAAGTTGTGACTTCCGGCTCCTTCCTGACCCTGCACTACCGGCTGGCCGGTCCGGCGGGCGACATCATCAACACCTTCGCCGACAAGCCCGCCACGCTGTCGCTGGGCACCGGCGAGCTCTCGCCGGCCATGGAGCAGCGCCTGATGGGCATGGAAGAGGGCGCGCACGCCACCTTCGAGCTGCCTGCCGGCGAGGCCTTCGGCGAGCGCAACCCCGACATGCAGCAGTGGGTGGCGCGCAAGCTGCTGGCCCAGATGGGCGATCCCGACGAGCAGTACGCCGTCGGCGACGTGGTGCAGTTCCCCACGCCCGACGGCTCGGGCAGCTACGCGGGCGCGGTCGTCGAGTCGAACGAGACCGGCGTGCGCTTCGACTTCAACCACCCGCTCGCCGGGCAACCGGTCACCTTCGAAGTGAAGCTGATCGGCGTGCTATGAACCCGAACATCGAAGAAGTCCTTCTGGCCGAGCCGCGCGGCTTCTGCGCCGGCGTGGACCGCGCCATCGAGATCGTCGAGCGCGCCCTCGCCAAGTTCGGCGCGCCGATCTACGTGCGCCACGAGATCGTGCACAACACTTACGTGGTGAACGAGCTCAAGGCCAAGGGCGCGATCTTCATCGAGGAGCTGTCCGACGTGCCGCCCGGCTCCACGCTGGTGTTCAGCGCGCACGGCGTGAGCAAGGCCGTGGAGCAGGAGGCGCGCGACCGCGGCTTCTCGATCTTCGACGCCACCTGCCCGCTGGTGACCAAGGTGCACGTCGAGGTGGCCAAGCTCGCGAAAGAGGGCTACGAATTCATCATGATCGGCCACAAGGGGCACCCCGAGGTCGAAGGCACGATGGGACAGCTGTCGAGCGGCATCCACCTCGTGGAAGACGTGGCCGACGTGGCCAACGCCTCGCCGCTGCAGACAGAGAAGCTCGCCGTGGTCACCCAGACCACGCTCAGCGTGGACGACGCCGCCGAGATCGCCGCCGCCGTGCGCGCGCGCTTCCCCAACGTGCGCGAGCCCAAGCAGCAAGACATCTGCTACGCCACCCAGAACCGCCAGGACGCGGTGAAGATCATGAGCCCGCAGGTCGACCTCGTGATCGTGGTCGGCAGCCCCACCAGCTCCAACAGCAACCGCCTGCGCGAGTTGGCGCAGCGCCTGGGCACCGAGAGCTACATGGTCGATTCGGCCGACGAGCTCAAGCCCGAATGGTTCGAGGGCAAGTCGCGCATCGGCCTCACCGCCGGCGCCTCGGCGCCCGAGGTGCTGGTGCACGAGGTGATCGAGCGCGTGCGCGCCTTCGGCGCCGTGTCGGTGCGCAAGATGGACGGCATCGAGGAAACCATCAAGTTCCCGCTTCCCAAGGGCCTCAAGCTCGACGACATCCCGCCCCCTGGGCACATCTCCTGAACATCATGACAAACACCGATTGGCGCTCCGACATCGAGAGCGCCTCCCGCAGGCTGGGCGAACGCGCCGGCCATTTCCTGTGTGAAACGCCACTGTGGAAGCTGCCGGCCGCCGCCCTGGGCGTGGCCGCGCCCGGCGCCGAAGTCTGGCTCAAGCTGGAGCACATGCAGGTCAGCGGCAGCTTCAAGGCCCGCGGCATGATGAACCGCCTGCTGGCCAACGACATCCCCGCCGCGGGCGTGATCGTGGCCTCGGGCGGCAACGCCGGCATTGCCACGGCGGCCGCCGCCAAGGCGCTGGGCGTGCCCTGCCAGGTGTTCCTGCCGGGCGTGTCGCCCGAAGCCAAGCGCGCGCGCCTGCGGGCGCTGGGCGCCGAAGTGGTCGTGGTCGGCGAGCTGTACCCCGACGCGCTGGCCGCCTGCCTGGCGCGCCAGAAGGAAACGGGCGCCTTGCTCACGCATGCCTACGACCAGCCCGAAGTGGTGGCCGGCGCCGGCACGCTCGGCCGCGAGATCGAGGCGCAGGGCGGCCTGCCCGACGCCGTGCTCGTGAGCGTGGGCGGCGGCGGCCTGATCGGCGGCCTGGCCGGCTGGTTCGAGCAGCGCGCCCGCGTGGTGGCGCTCGAGCCCGAAAAGGCCCCGACGCTGTTCCGCGCTCGCGAGGCGGGCGAACCGGTCGATGTGGACGTCGGCGGCATCGCGGCCGATTCGCTCGGCGCGCGCCGCATCGGCGCCATCGCCTGGGAGATCACGCAGCAGCGGGTGCGCGACGCGCTGCTGCTGTCCGACGAGGCCATCCGCGCCGCCCAGCAGTGGCTGTGGAAGGAGCTGAAGCTCGCTGTGGAACCGGCCGCCGCGCTGCCGCTGGCGGCGCTGCAGACCGGCGTCTACGTGCCGCGCGAGGGCGAGAAGGTGTGCCTGATCATCTGCGGGGCGAACGTCGATCCGGCCACGGTCGCCTGAGTCGCCGCAGGCGTGCGAGCGGGGAGGGCGGGCGCGGGCCGGGCGCCCACCTAAAATCTCCCCATGCTCGACATCACCCTGCTCCGCAAAGACCTGGCCTCCGCTGTGGCCGGCCTCGAAAAACGCAAGAAGAACCAGCCCTACCTCGACGTCTCGGCGTTCACCGCGCTCGAGGCCGAGCGCAAGACGCTGCAGACCCGCACCGAGGAAATCCAGGCGCGCCGCAACACGCTGAACAAGCAGATCGGCCCGCTCAAGGCCAAGGGCGAGTCGGTCGACGCGCTCATGGCCGAGGTCAACGCGCTCAAGGCCGAGCAGGAATCGCAGTCCAAGCGCCTCGAGGAAATCCAGCCTGAGCTGCACGCGCTGCTGCTGGCCGTGCCCAACCTGCCGCACGCCAGCGTGCCGCTCGGTGAAGACGAAGCCGGCAACGTCGAGATGCGCCGCTGGGCGCCCCAGGGCGGCGCCGGCGCCAACGCCACGCCGCTGGCCTTCGCGCCCAAGGACCACGTCGACCTCGGCGCGCCGCTGGGGCTCGATTTCGAGATGGGCGCCAAGCTCTCGGGCTCGCGCTTCACCGTCATGAAGGGCCCGATCGCCCGCCTGCACCGTGCGCTGGCCCAGTTCATGGTCGACCTGCAGACCGAACAGCACGGCTACACCGAGTGCTACGTGCCCTACGTGGTCAACGCCGCCACGCTCAGCGGCACCGGCCAGTTGCCCAAGTTCGAAGGCGACCTGTTCGCCGCGAAGAAGGGCGGCCAGGACGGCGAGCCCGCGCCCGACCATTCGGCGCTGTACCTCATCCCGACCAGCGAAGTGCCGCTGACCAACTTCGTGCGCGACGAGGTCGTGCCCGAGGCGCAGCTGCCCATCAAGCTCACGGCCCACACGCCGTGCTTCCGCTCGGAAGCCGGCAGCGCCGGGCGCGACACGCGCGGCATGATCCGCCAGCACCAGTTCGACAAGGTCGAGATGGTGCAGATCGTGCACCCCGAGAAGAGCTACGACGCGCTGGAGCAGATGACCGGTCACGCCGAAGCCGTGCTGCAGGCGCTGGAGCTGCCGTACCGCGTGGTGCTGCTGTGCACCGGTGACATGGGTTTCGGTTCCACCAAGACCTACGACCTCGAGGTGTGGCTGCCCGCGCAAAACACGTACCGAGAGATCAGCTCGGTGTCGAACTGCGAAGCCTTCCAGGCGCGCCGCCTGCAGGCCCGTTTCAAGAACGCCCAGGGCAAGAATGAGCTGGTGCACACCCTCAACGGCTCTGGCCTGGCGGTGGGCCGCGCGCTGGTCGCCGTGCTGGAGAACCACCAGAACGAAGACGGCTCGATCAACGTGCCGGCGGCGTTGCGTCCGTACCTCGGCGGCCTCGAAGTTTTGCGCGGTTGAAGCGCAGGGCGTCAAAAGTCAGATTTTTCTGGCTATAATCTGAGGCTCGACAGCACCGGAGAGGTGGCAGAGTGGTCGAATGTACCTGACTCGAAATCAGGCGTACTAGCGATAGTACCGAGGGTTCGAATCCCTCCCTCTCCTCCAAGAATGGCCCCGTAAGGGGCTATTTTTTTGCCGATTCCCCACCGAGGTCCACGCAGAATCAGGGCTCTAGCCGTTTCTGTGCTCCTGCGTTCCGGTCCATCCCCCTACCTTCCAAAGCCGTCTCACACCGGCAGTCGTTAGGCATCCGTGTAGCCATCGAGCGGCATCTGATTCAAGATGCCTACAAACACACTCACCGACTCAGTCTGCAAACGCGTCAAGCCGTCCGAGAAGGACCGCAAGCTGTTCGACGTCCATGGTCTCTATCTGTTCTCAGCGTAAAGGTCTGGCGCATGGCCTTTCGTGTCGACGGCAAGCCAAAAACGAAGTCGCTGAGCGAGTACCCGCTGATCAGCTTGGCGGAGGCCAGGGTGAAGTGCGCAGAGCTGCGGAAGGACCTGCGGGCAGGGGTAGCGCCCGTCACCAAGCGGAAACGCGCGCTGTCGACGTTCTGGAATGGACGGTAGGACGTGACGCCCGACTACCGCGCGAATGCGCTGCGAGGGATCGAGATGCATCTGAAGCCGGGCTCGGCCACCTAGCGACCGCCGAGATTGACCGGGGCATGCTGCTGACCGAGCTCAACCGCACGGACGCGGCCGGGCGCTTCGTCTACGTGCGCGAGGTGCGGATGTGGGCATCGCAGGTGTTCGACTGGGCGATAAGGTCGTCGGCGGGGTAAAGACCGATCAGGCCGCGACGCCTCCGCTTTCTCTGGTCGTTTCCGGAGACTTCGAGATTCGCGGTGATCTCGATCCAGCCACAACCTATGACCTTCGTCTCAGCCTCTTGTGAGCGGGCATGAAAGGGCAACCGGTTATCCCTTGTAGGCCTAGCGACTTCAACACAGCCCGTCTCGGCGGGTTTTTTATTGCCCGAAAGGAAGGCATGAAGCAAGAAATCAAAGGCATCGCTACCGAGCTTGCGATGCGGACGACGCCTGCGAGCCGCATCGCCTGGTACGCGCAGATCAACTGGACCGCATTCCTCACTGGCGTGTTGGTGGTGCTGCAGATCCTCTATCTTCTGTGCAAGTGGTGGCACGAAGAGTCGGAGTGAGGCCGCCGACTCAAGGAGTAGGCCGAGCGCAGGGGACTCACTGGGCAGGAGGGGCTCTCGTGAATGCGCGCGGTGTTGTCAGGAGCAATCTTCGTTGCTGGCGCCACGCTGGTCGCAGGCAGCCCCTATCTGATAGGTTTCCTGCAGAAGTGGGAGAGCGACAACGCCCGGGTCCTGGGGCCTAGCCAATCGACGGGCCGACGATGCCGAGACATGCGCAGCGTCATGACGTGCATCGCGTGCGGCATGGAGGGCCGCATGTCCGCCGACTGTCCGCGCGAACTGTGGGGATTCAACCATGTTGCCTGACCTCAAGACCCCGCTGCTCTGGGCTCTCGGCATTGGGTTGGTGGCTGCACTGCCCACGGCCGGTATCGAGCGCACGCGCTCGGCCGGCGCGCGCGCACAGACGCTGCGGACGCACGCCGCGAGTTCGCCGAGTACCGCAGCACCATGGCCGAATCGGCCCGGTTGGCCGATCGGGGCTAGCGCACCGAAGAATAACGCCGCGCCCCGGCCATCACACAGGAGGCTTCAAATGCCCAATCTCGCATGGCATCCCTTGGGGATGACGTTCGCCGCGCTGGCGCTGCTTCTGTCGGCGTGCACAACGCAGCCGTCGGCGCCGCCATTCCAGCCCGCGCGTAATCCTGCGATCTCAATCCAAGCTAGGGCCAGCCTGGCGCCGATCTCATCGGTCTGCTCGTCGACGTGCTCGGCAGGTCTGACAAACGAGCGGGAGGGCTGGCGGAATGCGCTGATCGACTCAGGATTGCCGGGCTCGCCTGCGAACACTCAGATGCGACGCGCTGACGGCGAAATAGGGTGCTACAAGCCTCCAGGGGGGCGCACAGTGAGATAGCGTTTATCGGGAGAGAACGGTGTAGCGCAGCTGGCGTATTGAGATCACGTCTCCGCTCTTGGCACCGAAAACCAACACTGCTGGGCTGATAGATGCAATCCTTTTCGCGTCGATCAGCGCTGGCAAGGGGAGGGTGTAGGTTATCCTTTTCCACCCCTCCAGCCCGCTGTAGAGGCCCGGTGTTGCGTAGCTCTCTGGAGAGGGTGTAGTAGCCTTGCCGTTGGCGTTCTTGGCCGTGATGCTTGGAGCCAATGAAACACCCGCGCGCGCGTGGTACTCGACCTCACACATGACGAAAATCTCGCGATAGGAGTTCGGTAATGCGCTCATCGCGAGTCGTCGATCTACGGCGAGGTCTGTTCCCGTGAGTGACGCGCCGCGTCCTTGGACGGTGAGCTGCTCGGCGTATTGGTCGCCGACTACGGAAAATCCGGTGTGCAAGAGACCGGTCTTGTTCCAGTAGGGTTGGGCGAGATCTGGAAAATCGAGGGTGCGAGCATTGGCAAATGATCCGTTCAGGTTGATCAACCCGCCGCCTCCGAACAGATCCGAGTAGCGTGGTGACAACCAAGCGTTGCTGGTGAGCGTCGCCCCTGCGTCTACAAACCAGGTGTTGAACTCGTAGTAGCCGCCAGTGATGATCACATCGGTGCGGCCTTTGAACTTGAAGCCACGTGCCTGGAAGTCGAAGTACGGCGTTTGCGGGTCGCGTTTTCTGCAAATGCCTTCGGCCATGCAGCCAATCAGATTAAGCGTTGCATAAGAGGCCCCGCCGTAGGGAGCTGAGATCAGGAAATACCCGTCCACGGTGCTGTCGCATCGGAAGTAGGTCTGGAAATACGTCTCGTCAGTGACGAAATCCAGATTGCAGACCGAGTACGTACAGTTCAAGAAGCCGCAGTAATTGAAGTACTTGTAGGCACCTGCCCAGCCTGGCGTGCTCGTTCGCTCCGACGGGCCATAGCCGAGCTTGCCAATGTCGAAGCCGTTGAACTGGCAGTTTTCAAATCGCCCACGCGACAAGCCGTCGTTGAATACGAGCGCTGCGTTGCCAAATCGACGCTTCGAAGCCTCCGGCTCTTCGAGCAACAGGCCGCCCTTCTTCACCCCGTCGATACGCACGCCGCGAATGTCGAAGAGGTATGCATCCTTGGTGAACACCAAGCCGTGTGAGTTCTGAAAGAAGAGTCTTGAACTTGTTTGATTGTTCAGCGCTCGGCCCTGGCCGTCGCCCACGATGGTGATGGGTCGATCAATCAGGAGGCTTGACTTGCACAGATAGGCTCCACGTGCAGGCGGGATGTACAGCGGTTTGCCGGAGAGCTCACCGCTAGGTACGCCGGAGTCCGTCACAGCGGCATTCTTGCACTCATTGATCGCGGCGATGATCGCAGCTGTGTCATCGCTTCCTGTACTGCCGTTCCAATCCCCGTTTGCCCCGAACCAAGTAAGCCAAACAGGACCGTCGAACAATCGCTCCCACGCCCCTTTACCCGAAGAGTGGGCGAACCGCGTGCCGCCGTTGGTGGTGTTGGGCAAGGATCGGTTGTATCGGAATGGACCAGCGATTCCCGGTGTCGTAATTCGAACCCCAACGGCTGTTCCACGGTAGGCAAGCAAAGCCTCGTAGCCTTGCAATGTCTTCGCCTCGTCAAGGGCATCTTTGACGCTGCCCCCGTCATACCCTATGCGTCCTGCCCCTTGGTCCTTTCCAGATGAAGCAGCCAGGCTGCGTTTGATTTCGGCATCGAACAAGGCCTCGGGCCGCGCTGGGCCCGGCTCCTGAGCCGTCGCCACCGTCGGGAGCAGCGTGAGTCCAAGCTCCAAGAAGCGGCGGCGGTTCTTGGCCACCGGGATCGTCAACCCTTGATTTAGAGCAGCGCGCGGAAACTGGCGATTCGCCATTGGTGCAAGCGCCATTCAGAACGCAAAGCGGATGCGGCGCCTCTGCTTCGTTGTGGCTAGGAGCGGGTCTGCCTCATGCTGCGACGCCGCCAATAGCCAGCCAAAAACAAGCCACGCGACCACTGAGCCCTCCCAAACGCCAGTCATTGCAATGGGGACCCAAACAGCGAGCATTGCAATTCCCGCATTTCTAATTTCTCGTGTCTTAGATTGAAATATCAATTCGAAGAAGATGTAGAAGATCGTGAGGGCGTATATCAATAGTCCGATGATTCCAGTTTCTGTTGCAACCGTTAGAAATACATTATGGCCTTCGATGCCAAACGGGTTTACTCCTTTAAACGCTCCGGCTCCTATGCCGGCAAGGAGATTGTCCTCAAAGTATTGCATTGCGAGTGGCCAAATGTCGGCTCGGCCGGAAAGATCAACTGAAGATGCATCGCCTGAAAAAATCATGGCGAACACATTGAGGCGCTCCCTAATTTCTCCTGGGAGGTACTCCCAAAAAACAGTCAATCCGATTCCAGACAGGGCAATCCAGAGCATGGATTTCAAAAAGTTTCTTGTCGCTCTCACCACGAAGAAGCTCAATATGCAAAGTAGCGCTGCGAGCAAAGCACCACGAGAGCCGGTGATCATGGTCGCGAACATAGTCATTGCCATGCCGCCAACAAGCGCTGACTTAAACCAGAGACGATGACGCTTCGTCGTCAATAGCGCCAATGAAACTGGGATGCTCGTCACTAATGAGTAGGCAATATAGTTCGGATTAAGTTCTCCAACACCCACCCGCTCGCCCTGAGCCGCAAAAGTAGCGGCATTATTGATCACGAGAATACTCGCCACTACGCAGCCAAGGATATAGGCGTAACCCAGAAATCTCCAAAATTTGACATTTGCTGAAATTCTTTTCGTGACAATGAACATGGCGACAGCCGCGACGTACACATATTCAATGATGGCTGCCGTCAATTCTGGTTTTAATGACCAAAAATAACTGAGCATTGCCCAGATTGCAAACAGGACTAATCCTATTTCCCCAGGATTTGGCTTGCCCACACGATCTTTTAGAAGCCCGTTCCAAATAAAAAGAAGCAAGGTCGCTGCTAAGAAAATCCGAAAAGCGGATATACCTCCGAAGAGCGTATCAATCGCCCAGCTTGAGATAAATATGACGATCCCGGCCATCATGGCCAAAAGATGTGTGACGGTAAGTTCTTGAATCTTCATATGTGGTATCCCGCGCGAGATTGTAGGGGCCGGGTTCCACCCGCCTTGGGCGACTTCCGTCCTGCGAAGAATGTTCTAGTCCTTTCCAGGCTGGGAGGTTCCGGCGCCTTCTGGGAGGATGATGCACAGAGTTTTGCAAGCATGCCGCGTACTGAGCTTTCGTTCCCGAAGCACAATAACCTTGAGTGGTTGTGGCTGTTGTTCGCGCTGTAGGTGGTGGTGCATGCTTCTGAGTACCTGAACGCTCACTTTGCGTTTGTGGGTTTTCTGAAGCGCTTCCCAGGCGTGCCGGCCTTCCTCTTCGTAAGTGGGTTCCTGATCTACGCGTCGTACATCAACGCGCCCGGGCCGCGCTACTTTCAAAATCGCTTCCTGCGGCTCTTTCCAGGCTTGGTCTTCGTGACGATTGGCGGGCTGTTGTGGCGCTAACGAACTGGAGCGGCGGGGAATCGCATCGGCTTTTTCTACTTCGTCGCGTACGTTGCGCTGGTCGTTTGGTTCTCCTTTGGCACGCCGTTCGTGCGACTCGGCTTCGACCTAAGCTACGGGACCTGTGTTTGGCACATGCCGGTGATCAACTTGCTTCTGGTGCTGGCGGTGCCGAACTTTTCCCTTCCCGTAGTGGTCACGCGAGGGATGGCGTGTGTATCGTGGTTCTTCGTTGAGAGGCCCGCCCTCCAACTGAAGCGGCAATCTCTCAAGCCGATTCAGAAGTCGCACCAGACTCGCGATGAAGGCGATGCGTCCGATGCGCGGAACGCCTGATTGAGCGGGTGCCTCGGCTTGTCCCTTTGAGGCCAGAGGGTCAGCCAAGAATAGATGTTTGGCGCCGGCTGCTACGCGGTGATGGCGCCGAACGCGGGCCTCCCGAATAGATGCTCGCGGGCGATATCACGCTTGGGTCGTATTTCGCGGGTACTGCCTGTGGGTGGATATCCCGCCTGCTTTCCGGGCGGCCAGAAGAAGCCGCCACCCTCCGGCCCCCGTTTCTGGTGCACCGCGCACCACTAGGTCTGCCGCGAGTGAAGCGCCTTGCTCTGGACGTCCCGGAAGCTGATTTCTTGCCCGTCGACCATGGTCCCGCCGTCTTTGCTCGTCAGGATACGGGCGTAGTGGAGCACGGGCGGCAGGTCTGATGTCCAGGGTTTTGGGGCTGAGTGGGCGGGCCTGTCAGGTCTTTCCCCAGTAGGCTGGGTCCGCTTTGCGGAAGTCCCGCCAACCGCGGGCAGCCCGGGTGCTGCAAACCTGGGGGCGAGAGCGCCACGAGCCGCCATTGCAAAGCAAGATGACCTCGCAAATTGCTGTATGAGCATGCAGTGTCGCGTCTCATTGCGCCCGCTGCTGCGGCTCCCCACACCCCCTGCGCTGCAGCACCGGCAGCAACTGCGGCCCCAGCGACTTCAGCAGCTGCGTCGGCAGCGCGCTCGTGAACCGGTGGCGGGCGGCGTGGGGCTCGTGGACGTAGGCCAGGATCGTGCCGAAGTAGCGGTCGCCGATCATGAACACGAAGGTGGCCGAGCGGTCGATCTTGCGCTGCGAAATCACCCGTCCGCCGCGGCCGGTCTGTTCGTAGCGGTGGTCGCCGGTGCCGGTCTTGCCGCCGATCTCGAGGGCGCGGCCGCTCTCGTCCACCAGCGCGCCTTTCAGCCGCCGTGCGGTGCCGTCGTTCACCACCTCGACCAAGGCACGGCGCACCGTGGCAGCCACCTCGGCGGGCAGCACCTGCTGCGCGCTCGCATGGCGCGGCTCCAGCCGCGTCTCGTAGGGCGTGTCGCGCGCGAAGTGCAAGGCGCCGACCCGTTGCGTGGGCAGCCGCACGCCGTCGTTCGCGAGGATGCCCATCAGCTCCGCCAGGGCGGCCGGCCGGTCGCCCGACGCGCCGATCGCGCTCGCGTAGGACGGCGTCAGCGATGCGAAGGGGTAACCCACGCGCTGCCATGAGCGATGGATCTGTGCAAAGGCGTCGAGCTCGATCAGCTCGCGCAGGCGCCTGTCCTGCGCGCTCTTGTGGCGTGTCTTGAAGAGCCAGGCGTAGACCTCCTGGCGTTCGCGCGTGCTCGCGTCCAGCACCTCGGTCAGCGAGGCGCCGGGGTGGCGCCGCAGGTAACCGACCAGCCAGAGTTCCAGCGGATGCACGCGCGCGACGTAGCCGCGATCGGCCAGCGACAGGCCGGCGTAGGTGCGGCGCAGCGCCCCCAATGCGCGCGGCGAGTCGGCGCCGCGGCCCAGCCGCTGCACCAGGAGCGCGTCGAGCCGTGCGTCGTCGGCCTCGGGCTCGATCGTGAAGAGCACGCTCGCCAGGCGCGGTGCTGATGGCCTCAGGCCGCGCAGCAGCAGCGCTTCGGCGTCCGCGGCCGGCAGGTGCTGGTACTTGCGATGGAAGCGGGTGAGGAAGGCCGAGCCTTCGCGGTCGGCAAAGCGTGCGAGCAACTCGCGCCGGCCCGGGTCGGCAGGGTCCTTCAGCAGGCGCTCGGCGCCCGACGCACCGCCGAACATGCGGTGGCGCACCAGATCGCGCATCAGGCGGATGAACACCAGGTTGACCGAATGCTTGAAGCCTTCGCGCACCGTCATCGAACTGCTGTTGCGTGAGCGCTCGAAGTTCTCGAACTGGTGCAGGCCGCCGCCGGTGAAGAAGGCCTCGCCCGGGTTCGCCGAGTACTTGCGCTCCATCGCCGCCTCCAGCATCGGCGCAAGACGCCGATCCTTGGTGCGCAGGAGGTACTGCCGCGCCCACGTGCCCAGCGGGTCGCGCGGGTTCGGCGCCAGCGCCGACAGCTGGGCCGGGCTCAGGTCGACCCAGCCCGCGTGCAGCTCGGCCACGAGCTCCAGGTAGCTCACCAGGGTGCGCAGCTTGGCGGTCGAGCCCAGGTCCAGCCGCGCGCCCTGGTTCACGTCGAACGGCTGGTCGATGTTGTCGGCCTGGATGCGCAGCAGGTTGCTCCCGGCGCTGCGCTCGAACAGCGTGAAGCTGTAGATCAGCGGGCTGGGGTCGGCGCCCGGGTCGAGCATGTGGGAGCCGACTAGCCCCGCGGCCTTCGTCGCGGCGGGCGTGCGCAGCCCGGCCAGCACGCGCGCCACCAGCGCTTGCGCTTCGCCGTCCAGGCTGGTTTCGGCCTCGAGGTCGAGGCGCTCCAGGTCGTAGGCCCGCGGCACGTCGAGCAGCGTGGCGATGTGGGTGCGCAGCGCGGTCGCGGCCTTGCGCTGCACGAAGTCGGGCCGGGGCGTCGGCGGCAGCGGTGGCTGCAGGTGCAAGGACAGCGGCAGCGCCGCGTCGCGCAGCGTGGGCGAGATCAGGCCGGCCTCGGCCATCAGCCGCAGGTAGCTGTCGGTCAGCCGCGCCAGGCTGGCGCCGTCGCCGAGCAGGTGCTGCGACGGGCGGCGCTGCGCGATCATCAGCGACAGCGCCTGCTTGAAGGCCTCCGCCTGCTGCCGCAGCGCCTCGTCCGTGGGCGCTGCCGCCTCTTCCGCCTGGTCGGCGAGCAGGCGGTTGATTTCACCGAAGTCGCGCCCGTACCAGGCCCACAGGCCGTCGCCCAGCCCGTGCACCTCGCCCATGCCCGGGCGCGCGGCCAGCGGCACGGTGTCGAGGTAGTCGACGACGATCTGGCGGCGCCGCGCCTGCGTGTCGTCGCCGTCCTGGTAGGCGCGCAGCGAGGCCGACGCCATCTGGCGCAGCTTGTCGCCGACTGACCCGGTGCGGCCTTGCGGCGAATGGCGGTACTTCTCGAGCTGGGTGGCCAGCGTGCTGCCGCCCGTCGCCGTCTGGCCCAGGCCGACCGCGCGCAGCGCCTGCTCGAGCGCCGCCTTGGCGAAGCGTTCCGGATCGATCGCGGGGTTGCGCTGCAGCGGCTGCGCGTCCAGCAGGTGGCGGTCCTCGACGAACAGCAGGGCGCTCACCAGCAGCGGCGGCACCTCCTCGAAGCGCTCGTAGGCGCGCTGGGGCACGCGGGTGTGCAGCAGCGCCGTGTCCCGGCAGTCGCGCACGGTCAGGCCGGCCTGGTTTTTCTCGCGGTAGGGCGCGAAGAGCCCGTAGTCCTGCAGTTCGATCAGCCGCGGCGACATGCGGGCCTGGCGGGTGACGACATAGCCCTGCGGCGCCAGGCGCTCGATGTAGCCCGGCAGCTGGTGGTAGCCCAGCCGCTCGTCGTAGGGCCCGGTCCGGGGAAAGCGGATGGCGTCGCTGGCACCGTCTTCGACGCTGAAGCGGGCGCCCTCGGCCAGGTCGCGCCACAGGGCCGATTGCAGCCGGGACGTCTTCAATTCGTCCAGCACGAACAGGGCAAGCCCGCCTCCCACGGCGAGTCCCGCGCCGATCCAGACAAGCTTCTTGAACCAAGTCATGCTCTGCCTCGCGAACAGTCCGCACCATGGGTTCGTCAGTGACGATGATGCGCTTTTTGAGGCGATTTGGCATGCGTGCGACGACGCAATCGGCCGGAGTCATGCACTTCCGTCGTGCGGCGGAAGAGGTACCTCGACACACTGGCGCATGTCGATCTGCATGGGCGTGCAGATTTGTCTCAGAGGGGCGTGGCCCGCCAACCCTTCACGACCCCGGACACCCCACTAGTCGTCGGAATCCTGCGGGCCCGCCAGCAGCCCGAGCACCAACCCGCCGAGGACGATGGCCAGGGCAAGAATCAGCGATGCCTCTGCGAGTAGTCTCATGGTGTCCTGCAATCGATCTCCCCCTCACGATGTGGCCTGCCATTGAACGTGCGTTCGCTGACTGGCGGCTGAGTGCGGAAGCAGAAGGGTTTTATGCGGGGCTTCAGCCTGTCTTCAGGTAAGGCGCGGATACTGGCGGCGACGGTCTTCTGGCGTTGGTAGAGGACGCTTCGGCACCCGCCCTTCGGGGTGGTTCCTCGAGGCCGGAGGTCGTCACGGTTTTTGGGTCGCGCGGGCGCATGTTCAGGCCCGCGCGCTTTCGCCGAGCCACACCGGCTCGTTCGAGGTGTCCGGGAAGTCCGCGGTGTCGATCAGCGGCGCCTCGTCGACGTCAGAGGCACACCGCGCGGCCGGCATGTGCCGCAGCTCGTAGCCGCGCCCATACACCGAGACCAGCACGAACTCGCCGCCCTTGTGCAGCGACAGCTTGCGGCGGATGCTGGCCACGCAGCAGTCCAGCGTGCGGCTGGTGCGTTCGATGCGCGCATCCACCCACAGCGAGGCCAGCAGCCAGTCGCGCTCCAGCAGCCGGCCGGCGTTGCGAAACAGCAGCAGCGCCAGTTCGAACTCGCGCGGCTTCAGGCGCACCTCGGTGCCGTGGCACACGACCACGCGGCGCTCGCCCAGGAACTGGTAGTCGCCGAAGCACGCGGCCGTGGCGTGCGGCTGCAGCAACGTGCGGTTGCGCCGCAGCGATTCGCGCACGCGCAGCTCCACCTCGAACTCGTCGACAGGCAGCACCGCGAAGTCGATGCTCGCGCCCTGCGTCTCGCCGCCCGCGGCCGACAGCACGTCGACCAGCAGGTCGCGCTGCGAGGCGCGTGCCACCAGAAAAATGGGAATGCGCAGCGCGCGGCACATCGCCGTGAGGATCGGCCAGGCGCCTTCGTCCTTCAGCACCACCAGCAGCAGGCCGAACTGCAGGCCCTGGGTGATCGCCAGCAGGAAGTCCGTGCTGTCGTCGAAGCACACGGGATCGCAGCCCATCAGGCGCAGGCGGTTGCCCCAGCCGGCCTGCTGCGCCTCGTCGCAGCCCACCATCGCGATGCGGCGCGCGCCCTGCTGCGCGGCCATCACGCGCGGGCTCCCCGGCGTGCGACCTTCTCGTGGCGGGGCGTTGGCGTGGCAGGAGAGGTCTTCATGTCGGTGGCATCCATGCGAAGGTGGTGAAGGGCGTCCCGGGGCGATGGCGTGGGCTCAGGGGCGGGCGGCGGCCGTGCTGCGCGGCAGCTTCCAGCCGATGCCCGCGTTGAAGCCCCAGTCCCGGCCCGTGCTGGACACGCCCATGCCCCAGGCCATGTCGCCGTCGCCCGAGCTGCGCTTGAAGCCCAGCGCTGCGGCCGAATAGCCCCGGTAGCTGCCGAAGGCCAGGCCGATCGACTGTTCGCCCGGCCGGTACGTCGGTACGTAGGCGGCCGACATCGCGATGGCCATGGCCGCGCCCGAGTAGGCGATGCGCGCCGTCTCGCCGACGGCCGCGCGCACCGGGTGCAGCTGGCCCAGGTTGATGGCGTCGTCCGGGCGCACGGCGGGCGCCAGTTCGAAGGCATGGGCGCCGGCGCACGCGAGCCACAGCATCAGCACCCGCAGGATCGCGGTGCGTCGGGGGGCGAAGCGTGCGGATGCGTTCACGGCTGCTGTTCAGCCGGCGGCCAGCCGGGTGCCCGCGCCGGCCTGCGTCTTGCGCACGCCGTCGGGGCCGTAGAAAGGTTGGGCGCGGGCCTGCAGGAAGTGCAGCGCCTGCTGCGTGAAGTCCAGGTGCGCGTACACGAGCGTGCCGTTGTGCAGGTTGCGGTTGCGCGCGTCTTCGGCGAGCGTGAGCAGTTCGCTCCAGGCCTGGCGCGTCGGCGCACCGCCCGCGGCCGCGGCGGCATCCGCACCCGCGCGGCCGGGCGCGAAGCCCTGCGCCGCCTGCAGCGATTCGCGCTGCCGGTCGAGTTCGGCCATGCGGTCCAGCAGCGCGGTCTTGCGGCCGGCGATGGCGTTCAGCGCGTCGAAGTCGCTGTCCGACATGGCCTGCGCTTCCTGGTCCAGCGCCACGAGGAATTCCCCGATGCAGCCCGCTTCCGCGCGCAGGTGCGCCAGCAAGGTGCTCATGCCTCGCCCTTCGGTGCGAGCAGCTCGCGCACGCTGGCCAGCAGGCCGTCGGCGATGCGCTCGGGGCGGATCTCGTAGCGGCCGGCGCGGATGTCCTCGCGGATGGCGGCCACGCGCGCGGCGTCGAAATCGCTGCCCCCCACGGCGGCGGGCATCGCATGGACGAGCGCGGAAACGGGCGCCGCTTCCTTCGGGCGCTGCACGGCCTCGGCGGGCGTCGACGGAGCCGGCGCGCCGGGTGCGGGCGTGCGGTGCAGGGGCGTGGCCGAAGGGGCGGTGGGATCGATTTTCAAGGTGATTCCTCAGGGGCTGACCCGTATATCGGCAGCCGGTGCAAGAACTTTAGGAAGGGCGTGCATGAAGTGAAGCCTGCGCGAGCGCGGCGGCCGCTACTGCACCAGCCGGACCTGTCCTTCCTCGTCGGCCACGCCGCGGATCACCCGGCCGTCCAGCGTCCTGGCTTGCACCACGGCGCCCACCGCGGCGCCGCTCAGGGCCTTGGCCTCGGTGCTGACGACAAAGCCCGGCCCCTGCGCCACCACCTTCACGGCCTGGCCCTGCTGGATCACGGCGACGCCGCGCAGCAGCTCCTTGCGGATCGGGGCGCCGGGCGCGACGCGGTTGGCGCTCACCACGCCGACCAGTTCGGCCGCGCTGGTGACCACCGAGCGCGGCAGCCGCGTGAGGTCGCCGATGCGCTCGACCACGTCGCCGACGCCCAGCGTCCGGCCCGCGTCGATGGCGCGCGCCGCCACCAGGTAGCGGCCTTCCACCGCGACACGTGCCTGCACGAAGCGCGTCCACGGCCGTTCGGCATGGCAACGCACGCCCACCGAGAGGCGGCCCCACGGCGTGACGCCCGGCGGCAGGAACACCTCGGGGGCTTCGCACGCGGGCAGGGCCTCGGTGCCGCGTCCTTCGAGGCTGACCGTCACCTTGCCCGGCAGGCCGGCGCTCTGCACCTGGAGGTAGGTCTCGACGGCCTTCGCGGCCACATCGCCTGCGATCGCACCGGTCGACACCGCGCACGACAGCCCCACCGCGCAGGCGGTGCGCAGCAGGCGTTGGCGAAGCGGCGAGAGGGTCATCGAAAGCGAAAGAAGAGGGCCAGAAAAATGAGGTCGCCGGTGCAGATAAGCCGCAACCGGCGCCCCTGGATTCTTATGAATTCACCCCGTCGGCGAAGGTGCGAGCAGCAGGCGAAACCCCCCTTTGTTCGGGCGATTGCCAACGCGCCGCATGCATAGACTTGCTTTCCATCGGTCGCTGCGCCCCGTGCACTGGCGACGCCTCAACAGATGGAACAAAGATGATCGACAAGCTGGATGCGGCGTTTCGCTTCCACCGCGAAGCGCTCCATCTCCGGGCCCAGCGCCAGGAGGTGCTCGCGGCCAACATCGCCCATGCCGACACGCCGAACTACAAGGCGCGCGACTTCGACTTCGGCGCGCGCCTGAGCGACGCCGTCGAGCGCGGCCGCGCCGCATCGTCGGTGTCGATGGCCACCACCTCGTCGCGCCACCTCGCGGGCCAGGCACAGGCCACGGCCGGCGACGACCTGCTGTACCGCGTACCGCACCAGTCCAGCCTCGACGGCAACACGGTCGAGATGGACGTCGAGCGCGTGGCCTTCGCCGACAACGCGCTGCGCTACGAGTCGAACCTGACCCTCATCAACGCCAAGATCAAGTCGCTCCTGTCGGCGGTACAGCCATGAACATCTTCGACGTGGCGGGCTCCGCCATGACCGCGCAATCGCAGCGCATGAACGTGACCGCGAGCAACCTCGCCAATGCCGAGAGCGTGGCCGGCCCCGACGGCCAGCCCTACCGCGCCAAGCAGGTGGTGTTCGAGGTGGCGGTCTCGGGCCGGCGCGACATCGGCGGCGTCAAGGTGGCGGGTGTCATCGAAGACCCGTCGCCCGCCAAGCTGGTGTTCGACCCGAAGAGCCCGCACGCCAACGCCGAGGGCTACGTGGCGATGCCCAACGTCAACGTGGTCGAGGAGATGACCAACATGATCTCGGCCTCGCGCAGCTACCAGGCCAACGTCGAGGTGCTCAACACCGCCAAGACGCTGATGGTCAAGACGCTGACCATCGGCCAGTAACCCACGCACGCACACGCGCCTCCCGCAGGAAGAACACCGACCCCATGGCCCTTTCCGACACCTCGTCCATCAGCGGGCTGAACGCGCCCACGGCGGCGAACAGCAACAACAACGTCTCCAGTGCCGACAGCGAGCAGCGCTTTCTCAAGCTGCTGGTCACGCAGCTGAACAACCAGGACCCGCTCAACCCGATGCAGAACGCCGAGCTCACTTCGCAGCTCGCGCAGATGAGCACCGTGAGCGGCATCGAGAAGCTCAACGCCACGCTCTCCGGCCTGGTCAACCAGACCGGCGCCAACCAGCTGCTGCAGGCCACCTCGCTCATCGGCTACAACGTGCTGTCGCCCGGCGACGTGCTCACCACCAAGAAGCCCGAGGACGGCAAGGACCCCGCCACGCAGGCCTTCGCCGTGCAGCTGCCGGGCACCGCCGCCGACGTCGAGATCAAGATCGTCGACAGCACCGGCAAGGTGATCCGCACGCTCGACGCGGGCGCCATGAAGGAAGGCGTCAACGCCGTCACCTGGGACGGCAAGGACGACCTGGGCGTGGCGGTGCCGCCGGGCGCCTACCGCTTCACGGTCGATGCCAGCAACAACGGCACGACGGTGAAGGCCACCGCGCTCACCTTCTCGCAGGTGGCCGCCGTGAAGCAGGGCGCCGGCGGCGTCACGCTGGAGCTGGCCTCGGGCGCCAGCATCGGGCTGGGCGACGTGCGCCTGTTCCTCTGAGCTTTCGTCTTCGTCTTCGGCGTGGTCCGTGCGGGCCGCGCCCTTCGCACTCTTCTTCCTCGCACCGAACAAGGACCCCCTCATGAGTTTCTCCCAAGGCATCAGCGGACTCGGCGTGGCCGCGGCCAACCTGGACGTCATCGGCAACAACATCGCCAACTCGGGCACGGTGGGCTACAAGTCGGCCGCCGCCACCTTCCAGGACGTGTACGCCGGCTCGCGCGTGGGCCTGGGCGCCTCGGTGTCGGGCGTGACGCAGAACTTCACGCAGGGCGTGACGCAGTCGAGCACGCGCCCGCTGGACGTGGCCATCCTCAACGGCGACGGCTTCTTTCGCCTGGCCAGCCCCAGCGGCGAGGTCTTCTACTCGCGCAACGGCCAGTTCACGCGCGACAAGGACGGCTACATCGTCAACGCGCAGGGCCTGCAGCTCACCGGCTACGGCGCCAACGCCAGCGGCGGCATCAGCGGCGGCACGCCGGGCCCGATCCAGGTGCAGGGCGGCATGATGCCGCCCAAGCCCACGGCCAACATCGACGCGCAGTTCAACCTCGACGCGCGCAGCACGGTGCCAGCCAAGACGCCGTTCAACCCCACCGACGCCGCCACCTACAACTACCCGAACGCCATCGGCCCCATCTACGACTCGCTGGGCAACCCGCACGACGTGGCCGTGTACTTCGTGAAGACCGCGGCCAACACCTGGAGCGTGTACGGCACCTCCGACGGCGCGCCGCTGAACGGTGGCGCCGCGCTGTCCAACGTGACTTTCGACGCCAAGGGTGTCATGACCGCGCCTGCCTCGGGCGCGTTCAACATCGGGCCGCTCACCTTCACCAACGGCGCCTCGCCGCTCACCGCCTCGGTCGACCTCACGGGCACCACGCAGTTCGGCAGCGCCAACGGCATGAGCAAGCTGGGCCAGGACGGCTACAAGTCGGGCGAGCTCACCGCGTTCTCGATCAACCCCGACGGCACCATCACCGGCAAGTTCTCCAACGAGCAGACGCGCCTGCTGGGCCAGGTCGTGCTGTCGTCCTTCGCCAACCCGAACGGCCTGGAGCCCAAGGGCAACAACGTGTGGGCCGAGACGCAGGCCTCGGGCAATGCGCTCACCGGAACGCCGGGCGAAGGCACCAAGGCCGGCTCGCTGGCCTCGGGCGCGCTGGAGTCGTCCAACGTCGACCTGACCTCCGAGCTGGTGAACCTCATCGTCGCGCAGCGCAACTACCAGGCCAATGCGCAGACCGTGAAGACGCAGGACCAGGTCATGCAGACGCTCATGAACATCCGCTGAGCAGGAGCACTTCGTGGATCGAATGCTGTATGTCGCCATGAGCGGCGCCAAGCAGGCCATGGAGCAGCAGGCCGTGGTCGCCAACAACATGGCGAACGTCTCGACGCCGGGTTTCCGTGCGCAGATCGCGACCTTCCGCGCCGTGCCCGTGATCGGCGAAGAAGCGCCCACGCGCGCCTTCGTGGCCGCCACCACGCCCGGCGCCGACTTCACGCACGGCCCGCTCACGCAGACCGGCCGCGCGCTCGACGTGGCCGTGGGCGGCCAGGGCTGGCTGGTGGTGCAGGCGGCCGACGGCAGCGAGGCCTACACGCGCGTCGGCAACCTGCAGATCGGCGCCGACGGCCAGCTCACGACGATGGGCGGGCGCCCCGTGGTGGGCGACAACGGCGCGCTCACCGTGCCGCCGGGTTCGGCCGTGAGCATTGCGTCCAACGGCCTCGTGGGTTCGCGCGACGCGGCCTCGACCGTGCTCACCGGCATCGCCGAGGTGGGCCGTCTCAAGCTCGTCAACCCGCCCGTGACCGACCTCGTGCGCGGCGACGACGGCCTGTTCCGCATGCGCGCCGACCTGCCGCCGGCCGAGGCCGACGAGGCCGTCACGCTCATCTCCGGCGCCATCGAGGGCAGCAACGTGCAGCCGGTCGATGCCATGGTGGCCATGATCGCCAACGCGCGCAGCTTCGAGATGCAGATGAAGTCGCTGCAGACCGCCGACATCAACGCGCAGACCGCCAACAAGCTGCTGGCCTACGGCTGACCCTCTTCCAGGAACTCCTTTCAATGATCCGCTCCCTCTACATCGCCAAGACCGGCCTGGACGCGCAGCAGACGCAGCTCGACGTGGTCTCCAACAACCTGGCCAACGTCGGCACCACCGGCTTCAAGCGCAGCCGCGCCGTGTTCGAAGACCTGGTCTACCAGAACCTGCGCCAGGTCGGCGGCCAGAGCTCCGACCAGACGCGCCTGCCCTCGGGCCTGCAGGTGGGCACCGGCGTGCACGTGGTCGCCACCGAGCGCATCCACTCGCAGGGCAACCTCACGAAGACCGACAAGCCGACCGACGTGGCCATCAGCGGCAGCGGCTTCTTCCAGGTGCTGATGCCCGACGGCACCACCTCGTACACGCGCGACGGCTCGTTCCAGACCGATCGCGACGGCCAGCTGGTCACCGCCAGCGGCTTCCCGGTGCAGCCGGCCATCACCATCCCGGCCAACGCCACCAGCATCACCGTGGGCCGCGACGGCATCGTGTCGGTGGTGCAGGCGGGCGGTACCAACACCGTGCAGGTCGGCCAGCTGCAGCTCGCGACCTTCGTCAACCCGACGGGCCTGCAGAGCCAGGGCGAGAACCTGTACGCCGAGACCGACGCCTCGGGCGCGCCCAACCAGGTGAACCCCGGCGTGGACGGCGCGGGCACGCTGAGCCAGGGCTATGTCGAGGCCTCCAACGTCAACGTGGTGGAAGAGCTGGTCAACATGATCGCCACCCAGCGCTCGTACGAAATCAACAGCAAGGCGGTCCAGACCTCGGACCAGATGCTGCAGCGCCTGGCCCAGTTGTGATGCGGGCGGGGGTGCGTCTTCTTCGCCGTGCGGCGGCGCTGCTGCTCGCCACCGCGCTGGCCGCCGGCTGCGCGCAGGTGCCGCGCGAGCCGCTGGTGCACCAGCCGATGACGGCGCGCGCCGACCAGTACGCGGCGGTGCAGGCGCGCCGCGCGCCGGGTGCGATCTTCCAGGACGGCCCCGGCGCCAACGCGCTGTTCGAAGACCGCCGCCCGCGCAACGTCGGTGACATCCTCACCATCCTCATCAGCGAGAAGGTCAACGCGACCAAGAACTCGGGCGCCAATGCCAGCCGCACGGGCAACACGACCAGCGTGTTCGCGGCCATTCCCAAGCTCATCGGCGGCCTGCTCGACGGGCAGGACACCAAGCTGTCGGGCACCAACACGCTCAACGCCAAGGGCGGCGCCAATGCCAACAACACCTTCAACGGCGTGATCACCGTCACCGTGACCGACGTCATGTCCAACGGCAACCTGCTCGTGAGCGGCGAGAAGCAGATGGGCATCAACCAGGGCACCGAGTACATCCGCTTCTCGGGCGTGGTGAACCCGCGCACCGTGTCGGGCAACAACACCGTGCCCTCGACGCTGGTGGCCGATGCGCGCATCGAGTACTCGGCCAAGGGCTACATCGACGAGGCCCAGCACATGGGCTGGATGCAGCGCATCTTCCTCAACGTGATGCCTTTCTGATGACACACCTCCAGGCTTCACCTGCTTCGAATCGCTGGCGCATCGCAGCGCTGTGCGCGCTCCTGTTCATCGCGCCCGCGCATGCGGAGCGCCTGAAGGAACTCGCCAGCATCCAGGGCGTGCGCGACAACCCGCTCATCGGCTACGGCCTCATGGTCGGCCTGGACGGCACGGGCGACCAGACGATGCAGACGCCGTTCACCACGCAGAGCCTGAACAACATGCTGCAGCAGCTGGGCATCACGATCCCGCAGGGCGTGAACATGCAGCTGAAGAACGTGGCGGCCGTCATGGTGACGGCCACGCTGCCATCGTTCGCGCGGCCGGGCCAGAACATCGACGTCACCGTGTCGTCCATGGGCAATGCCAAGAGCCTGCGCGGTGGCACGCTGCTGATGACGCCGCTCAAGGGCGTGGACGGCGCGACCTATGCGGTGGCGCAGGGCAACATGGTGGTGGGCGGCGCGGGTGCGTCGGCCAACGGCAGCAAGGTGCAGGTCAACC
Source organism: Variovorax sp. GW823-FHT04F07 (assembly GCF_058795995.1). NCBI lineage: Bacteria > Pseudomonadati > Pseudomonadota > Betaproteobacteria > Burkholderiales > Comamonadaceae > Variovorax > Variovorax sp. GW823-FHT04F07. Next base: position 899,915 of record NZ_JBXAIG010000002.1, on the reverse strand, counting down.
AGCTGAGCTCGGGGCGCATTCCCGCCGGCGCGCTGGTGGAGCGCACGGTCGAGGCGCCGGTGGGCGCGGAAGGCTCGTTCACCATCGAGCTGAACCGCTCCGATTTCGGCACCGCGCAGCGCGCCACGGACGCCATCAACCGCCAGTTCGGCGCCGGCACCGCCGAAGCGATGGACGCGCGCGTGATCCGCGTGCAGGCGCCCGAGCCGCAGCGGCGCGTGGGCTTTCTCGCGCAGCTGCAGGAGCTCGAGGTCACGCCCACGCAGGCGGGCGCGCGGGTGGTGGTGAATGCGCGCACGGGCTCGGTCGTGATGAACCAGGCGGTGCGCGTGAAAGACTGCGCCATCGCGCACGGCAACCTGTCGGTGGTGATCAACACCGAGCCGGTGATCAGCCAACCGGGCGCGTTCTCGGGCGGCAGCACGGTGGTGGCGCAGACCTCGCAGATTTCCGTCAACCAGGGCGGCGGCGCGATCCAGATGGTGCGCGGCGGCGCCTCGCTGGCCGATGTGGTCAAGGGGCTGAACAGCCTGGGTGCGAACCCGCAGGACCTGGTGTCGATCCTGCAGGCCATGAAGTCGGCCGGCGCTTTGAGCGCCGAGCTCGAGATCATCTGAGGCCGACGGCATGACCATCTCTCCCCACAGCGCATGGACCGGCACCGACGCGGCCAGCCGCAGCGGCGCGCTCGACCAGCGTTTTGCGCTCGACGTGCAGGGCGTCGATGCGCTGCGGCGCACGGTGCGCACCTCGCCCGAAGAGGGCCTGCAGCAGGTCTCTCGCCAGTTCGAGGCGCTGTTCATGAACATGGTGCTCAAGAGCATGCGCGAGGCCACGCCGTCGAGCGGCCTGCTCGACAGCCAGGACCAGAAGGTCTATTTGTCGATGTTCGACCAGCAGCTCACGCAGAACCTCTCGGGGCGCGGCGTGGGGCTGGCCGAGGCGATGCTGGCGCAGCTGCGGCGGCAATTGCCTTCGGCGGCGCCTGAAGCCGACGAGGGCATCGGCACGCGGCCGATGTCGCTGGAGCCACCCGCCGGCCTGCCGTACGGCCCGCGCGCGGGCATTCCCATCGGCTCGGCGCCGGGCGCGCGCGTGTCGACGGCTGCCGATCTGGGCGTCTATCAAGTCAAGAGCGGTCCCGCACCGGCCGCGAACGCCTCGCTGCAAGGCCAGGTCGATGCGTTCGTGGACCGCATGGGCGCTTCGGCACAGGCGGCCAGCGCCGCCAGCGGCGTGCCGGCGCCGCTGATCCTGGCGCAGGCCGCGCTCGAATCGGGCTGGGGCAAGCGCGAGATCCGCGCCGACGACGGCACGCAAAGCTTCAACCTCTTCGGCATCAAGGCCGACAAGGGCTGGAAGGGCGCGACGGTCGAGACCACCACCACCGAATACATCGACGGCGAGCCGCAGAAGGTGCGCGCGAAGTTCCGCGCCTACGCCTCGTACGAGGAGGCCTTCACCGACTACGCGCGCTTCATCACGCGCAACCCGCGCTACGCGAACGTGCTGGCGACCGCCGATCCGGCCGAGGCCGCGCACGGCCTGCAGCGCGCGGGCTATGCCACCGACCCGAAGTACGGCGAGAAGCTGGTTCGCATCATGCAGAAGTTCGGCTGAGCCGCTCGCACAGCCTGACTGCCCGGACCCGAGAACAACGACACGAGAGGCCCCGAGAGGAGACAAGCGAATGACGATAAAGAACTGGACGATCGGAATGCGGCTGGGCGCCGGCTTTGCGCTGGTGCTGGCGCTGCTGGTGGCCGTGGCGGGCATCGGCGTGCTGCGGCTGCAGGGCGTGGGCGAGGCCACGCAGGACATGGCCTCGCGCACCCTGTCCAAGGAGCGCCTGGCCACGGCCTGGCAGCTGGGCACGGCCACCAACAGCGTGCGCACCTTCTCGCTGCTCAAGAGCGACGACGCGCAGGTGCAGGCCCACCTGCAAAAGCAGATCGCCGCCACCAGCGCCACCATCTCCGAGACGCAGAAGGCGCTCGAGGCGCTGCTCGTGTCGCCGGAAGAGCTGGCGCTGAGCGCCGACATCCAGAAGCGGCGCGGCGAGTACATCGCGCTGCGCCAGCAGATCCTCCAGCTGAAGACCGAAGGCCGCAAGGACGAGGCCGCGACGCGCACCGACACGCAGCTGCTGCCGATGCTCGACGGCTACGACGCGGGCATCCGCGCCATGGTGACGCACCAGCAGAAGCACATCGACAGCACCGCCGCCGCCATCGACGCGCAGTACCGCGCAGGCCTCATCTACATCGTCGCGCTGGCCGTGGCCGCGTTGGCGCTGGGCGCGGTGCTCGCATGGCTGCTCACGCGCAGCATCGCCGATCCGGTGGCCGAGGCGCTGCTGATCGCCGAGACCGTGGCCTCCGGCGACCTGAGCCAGGAGTTCGAGACCGAGCGCGGCGGCGACTTCGGCCGGCTGCTGCGCGGCATGGGCGAGATGGAAGACACGCTCACCGACCTCGTGACGCGCATCAAGGCCTCGACCGATTCGATCGCGGTGGCGTCGCGGCAGATCGCGGCGGGCAACCAGGACTTGTCGTCGCGCACGGAAGAGCAGGCGAGTTCGCTGGAGCAGACGGCGGCGTCGATGGAAGAGCTGACCTCGACGGTCAAGCAGAACGCGGACAACGCACGTCAAGCGAACCAGCTGGCCGTCTCTGCTTCGGAAGTGGCAGTGAAGGGCGGCGCTGTGGTGTCGCAGGTCGTGGACACGATGGGGTCGATCAATGCCTCGTCCAAGAAGATCGTGGACATCATCGGCGTGATCGACGGCATCGCGTTCCAGACCAACATCCTGGCGTTGAACGCTGCTGTGGAAGCAGCACGCGCTGGTGAACAAGGTCGTGGCTTTGCGGTCGTGGCTTCCGAAGTCCGCAGCCTCGCCCAACGCTCGGCCGCAGCCGCCAAGGAAATCAAGACGCTGATCGGCGACTCGGTAGAAAAGGTCGAAGAAGGCAGCAAGCAAGTCGCAGAAGCCGGCCGCACGATGGAAGAGATCGTCGGCAGCGTGAAGCGCGTGACCGACATCATGGGCGAGATCACCGCTGCGAGCCAGGAACAGACCTCGGGCATCGAGCAGATCAACCAGGCGATCACGCAGATGGACCAGGTCACGCAGCAGAACGCGGCGCTGGTCGAAGAGGCCTCGGCCGCGGCGCAGTCGCTGCAGGAACAGGCCGGCGCTCTGGTCGAGGCCGTGAGCACCTTCAAGCTCGACGCCGACGAAGCCGTTGCGGCCTGAACGCCCCGTGTCCACGCATTTCCATCCGAAAGCCTTGCGCCGCGTCGGCATGGGCTTCGCCGCATTGCTCCTGCTGCTGGCCGTGGCGCTCTTCCTCGGCTTCCATGTCGGCACCGGCTGCGCTTGGGCGCTCCATGCCGTGTGGGCGCTGGCGGGCGCCGCCGGCCTGACGGGCCTGGGTCTCGCGGGCGTCGCGGCGCACGCACGAGCCCGTGCAAGTCACCATGACGCCAAGGTCGCCGAGCGGCTGGACCGGGTGTTCCAGCACGTCAACGCCACCGACGCCTGACAGAGAACGCATGCGCCCGCGTCCCGATCCGCGCCTTTCTTTAGAAAAAAGACTCAAGTCTGGCGGCGCGCTGCCGATAACAGGGAGACGGGGTGGCGCAGGCCGCCGTCCCGCCATGCCGTCATGTCATGCCGGTGGCCCGCCGCGCGATGCGGCCACCGTCCCCCGTTATTGAAGGAAGAGAAGCGCAATGAGTTTGAAGGATCTGAAAATCGGCACCCGCCTGGGGCTCGGCTTCGCGGTGCTGCTGCTGCTGATGGCGTTCATTGCGGGCACGGGCGTGCTGCGCCTCACGAACGTGGGCCAGGCGACCGACGAGATGGTGCAGGGCGCGCTGGTCAAGGAGCGGCTGGCGGCCGAATGGCTCAGCCTGCTCAAGTCGAACACGGTGGCCAACTACGCGATGGTCAAGACCACCGACCCCGAGGTGGCGGCCTATTTCGCCAAGCTCCAGGCGGCCGGCTCGGCGCGCATCACGCCGGCGCAGAAGCAGCTGGAAGCCATGCTCGCCACGCCGGAAGAAAAGGCGCTCTATGCCGCGGTGGTCGCGGCGCGCGTCGTCGTGCTCGAGACCGTGGGCACGCTCAACAAGCTCAAGGACGAGAAGAAGATCGACGAAGCCAATGTGCTGGTCGACACCAAGTTCAGCGCGGCGCTCTCTGTCTACGCCGGCGCCGTCGAAAACCTGGCCAACCACCAGCGCGAGAAGATCGACGCCGCCGCCAAGGGCATCGCGGCCGACCACACCGAAGGCCGCACCACGCTGCTCGTGCTGTCGGCCATCGCGCTGGCGCTGGGCGCGCTGTTCGCCTGGCGTCTCACGCTGGGCATCGTGCGCCCGCTGGGCCATGCGCTCGAAGTGGCCGAGACCGTGGCGGCCGGCGACCTGAGCGCGAACATCCGTGTGGACAGCCGCGACGAAGCGGGCCAGCTGATGCAGGCGCTGAAGGACATGAACGCGAATCTCGCCAAGGTGGTGGGCGAAGTGCGCACGGGCACGGAGACGATCGCCACGGCCTCGGGGCAGATTGCTTCGGGAAACCAGGATCTTTCGTCACGCACCGAAGAGCAAGCCAGCTCGCTGGAGCAGACGGCGGCTTCGATGGAAGAACTGACCTCGACGGTGAAGCAGAACGCGGACAACGCACGGCAGGCGAATCAGCTGGCCGTCTCCGCTTCGGAAGTGGCCGTGAAGGGCGGCGCCGTGGTCTCGCAGGTCGTAGACACGATGGGCTCGATCAATGCGTCCTCCAAGAAGATCGTCGACATCATCGGCGTGATCGACGGCATCGCGTTCCAGACCAACATCCTGGCGTTGAATGCGGCCGTTGAAGCCGCACGCGCTGGCGAGCAAGGTCGTGGCTTTGCCGTGGTCGCCTCCGAAGTCCGCAGCTTGGCCCAACGCTCCGCAGCCGCTGCGAAGGAAATCAAGACCCTGATCGGTGACTCGGTAGAGAAGGTCGAAGAAGGCAGCAAGCAAGTCGCAGAAGCCGGCCGCACGATGGAAGAGATCGTGGGCAGCGTGAAGCGTGTGACGGACATCATGGGCGAGATCACGGCAGCGAGCCAGGAACAGACCTCGGGCATCGAGCAGATCAACCAGGCGATCACGCAGATGGACCAGGTGACGCAGCAGAACGCGGCGCTGGTCGAAGAAGCCTCGGCGGCGGCGCAGTCGCTGCAGGAGCAGGCCGGCAGCCTGTCGCAGGTCGTCGGCGTGTTCCGCCTCGGCGGCAGCAGCGCCCACAGCAACGCGCTGGCCCTGGCCTGAAGGCGACGCACCGGCCATGCGTGTCAATCTGCCCGTCACCGACATCGAATACGAACTCTCGAAGGAAGAGGCCCTGGTGTCCCGCACCGACCTCAAGGGCCGCATCACCTACGTCAACCCGGCCTTCGTCGCGGCCAGCGGCTTCACGGCCGGCGAACTGCTGGGCAAGGCGCACAACATCGTGCGCCATCCCGACGTGCCGCCCGAGGCCTTCGCCGACCTGTGGCGCACGCTGGACCAGGGCCTTCCGTGGACCGGCCTGATCAAGAACCGGCGCAAGAACGGCGACTTCTATTGGGTCCTGGCCAACGTCACGCCGATCCGTCACCAGGGCCGCGTGGAGGGCTACATGTCCGTGCGCAGCCGCCCCGCGCGCGAGGACGTGGCCGCCGCCGATGCGCTCTACCGCCGCATGCGCGAGGGCGAGGCCAAGGGCCTCGAACTGCTGCAGGGCGAGGTGGTGCGCAGCGGCTGGACCAATCCGCTGGCGCGGCTGCGGCGCATCCCGGTGCGGCGCCGCGTGTTCGGCGTGACCGTCGCGGCGGCGGCGCTGTCAGCGGGCCTGGGCGCGATGGGCTGGATGGAAGCGTCCCGTCTGGCCGCTGCGTCCGGCGCGCACAGCTGGCTGCCCACCGCCGTGGCAGCGGGCAGCCTTGGCGCCGCGCTGGCGTGGCTGGGCCTGGGTGCGTTCCTCGGGCGCACGGTGTTCCGTCCGCTCGACGAAGCCATCGAGGTCGCGCGCACCATCGCGGGCGGCGACCTCGTGCGCTTCACGGTGCGGCCGGGCGACGAGATCGCGGGGCTGCTGCGCGCGCTGAACCAGATGAGCGCCAACCTCTTCGCGATCGTCGCGGACGTGGGCGCGAACGTCGCGGGCGTGATGTCGGCGTCGAGCCAGATCGCCTCGGGCAACGAGGACCTGTCCTCGCGCACCGAGCAGCAGGCCAGCTCGCTCGAGCAGACGGCGGCGTCGATGGAAGAGCTGACCTCGACCGTGAAGCAGAACGCGGACAACGCATTGCAGGCGAACCAGCTGGCCGTCTCCGCCTCCGAAGTGGCGGTGAAGGGCGGCGCCGTGGTGTCGCAGGTCGTGGACACGATGGGCTCGATCAACGCCTCGTCGAAAAAGATCGTCGACATCATCGGCGTGATCGACGGCATCGCGTTCCAGACCAACATCCTGGCGCTGAACGCGGCCGTGGAAGCCGCGCGCGCGGGCGAGCAGGGCAAGGGCTTTGCCGTGGTCGCGTCGGAAGTGCGCAGCCTCGCGCAGCGCTCGGCCGCGGCCGCGAAGGAAATCAAGACCCTCATCGGCGACTCGGTGGAGAAGGTCGAGGCGGGCAGCAAGCAGGTGGCCGAGGCCGGCCGGACCATGCAGGAGATCGTCGGCAGCGTGAAGCGCGTGACCGACATCATGGGCGAGATCACGACGGCGAGCCAGGAGCAGACCTCGGGCATCGAGCAGATCAACCAGGCCATCGCACAGATGGACCAGGTGACGCAGCAGAACGCCACATTGGTCGAGGAAGCGTCGGCCACGGCGCAGTCGCTGCAGGAACAGGCGCAGGGCCTGGTCCGGGCCGCAGGGGTATTCAGGACCGGGGCGGGCGAGGGTGCCGGCGCCCGGGATGCGTATTGAACGAGGAGAAGAACACATGTTGAACAACACCAGAGACACATCACCGCGATCGAATGGCGCGGCGCCGTCCGCGTCCGCCGTGGCCAACCGCCTGGAGGTCGTGACCTTCAAGCTCGGCGACGAGGAATACGGCATCGACATCCAGAAGGTGCAGGAGCTGCGCGGCTACGACGCCGTGACGCGCATCGCGAACGCGCCGGACTACATCAAGGGCGTGGTCAACCTGCGCGGCATCATCGTGCCGATCATCGACATGCGCATCAAGTTCGAGCTGGGCGCGCCCACCTACGACCAGTTCACGGTGGTGATCGTGCTGAACATCGCGGGCCGCGTGGTGGGCATGGTGGTGGACAGCGTGTCCGACGTGATCACGCTCACGGCCGAGCAGATCAAGCCGGCGCCCGAGATGGGCTCGGTGCTCGACACCGACTACCTGATCGGCCTGGGCACGCTGGACGAACGCATGCTGATCCTGGTGGACATCGACCGGCTGATGTCCAGCGAAGAAATGGGCCTTATCGAAGCCGCCGCCACCGTTTGAGGACCACCCCATGACATTCTTTTCGAACCTGCGCATCGGCACCCGCCTGACCCTTGCCTTCGCCGTCGTGCTGGGGCTGACGCTCATCTCCAGCGCCGTGGGGCTGATGTCGGCGCACAAGAACGCCGAAGCCACGCGCATCATGATGCAGAGCCCGCTGGCCAAGGAGCGGCTCATTTCCGACTGGTACGTGCTGACCTACTCGGCCATCGCGCGCACCTCGATGATCGCGCGCACCACCGACGAGGCGCTGCCGATGCTGTTCGCCGACGTGATCTCCGAGAGCGTGAAGAAGGGCAGCGAGACCATGGCCAAGGTCGAGGCGCTGCTGGTCACCGACGAAGAAAAGGCGACCTACAAGTCGATCGTCGAGCTGCGCGCCAAGTACCAGGCCGCCAAGGACGAGGTGACCCGCGCCAAGGCCAGCGGCAACACGGTCGAGACCGTGCGCGCCTACCAGCTGTCGTTCCAGCCGGCGGCCAAAGCGTATGAAAACCGCGTGCTCGAACTGCTGGCCATCGAGCGCCGGGCCATCGACGACATGAGCCACGCCATCGACGCGGCGAATGCGAAGAGCTTCAACCTGCGGCTGCTGCTGACGGCGCTCACGGTGCTGCTGGGCGGCCTGTTCGCCTTCTTCATCTCGCGCAGCATCGTGCGCCCGCTGGCCAAGGCCGTCGGCGTGGCCGAGACGGTGGCCGCCGGCGACCTGAGCGCGAACATCCGCGTGGACAGCCGCGACGAAACGGGCCAGCTGATGCAGGCGCTGAAGGACATGAACGCGAATCTCGCCAAGGTGGTGGGTGAAGTGCGCACGGGCACGGAGACGATCGCCACGGCGTCGGGGCAGATCGCTTCGGGCAACCAGGACCTGTCGTCGCGTACCGAAGAGCAAGCCAGCTCGCTGGAGCAGACGGCGGCGTCGATGGAAGAGCTGACCTCGACGGTCAAGCAGAACGCGGACAACGCGCGTCAAGCGAACCAGCTTGCGGTCTCTGCCTCTGAGGTCGCCGTCAAGGGCGGCGCGGTCGTGTCGCAGGTCGTGGACACGATGGGTTCGATCAATGCATCGTCCAAGAAGATCGTGGACATCATCGGCGTGATCGATGGCATCGCATTCCAGACCAACATCCTGGCGCTGAACGCTGCTGTTGAAGCCGCACGCGCTGGTGAGCAAGGCCGAGGCTTCGCAGTGGTCGCGTCCGAAGTTCGCAGCCTGGCTCAACGCTCCGCAGCCGCCGCCAAGGAAATCAAGACCCTGATCGGTGACTCGGTGGAAAAGGTCGAAGAAGGCAGCAAGCAGGTCGCAGAAGCCGGCCGCACGATGGAAGAGATCGTCGGCAGCGTCAAGCGCGTGACCGACATCATGGGCGAGATCACGGCAGCCAGCCAAGAGCAGACCTCGGGCATCGAGCAGATCAACCAGGCGATCACGCAGATGGACCAGGTCACGCAGCAGAACGCGGCGCTGGTCGAGGAAGCCTCGGCCGCCGCGCAGTCGCTGCAGGAACAGGCCGGCGCCCTCGTGCAGGCCGTGAGCGTCTTCAAGCTCGACGCGAACGCGGTCGCGACGACCCGCGCCAGCTTCACGCGCATCACGCCGATTCCCAAGCCGCCGAAGCCGACGCCCAAGCCGCGCGCCAAGGCGCTGCCCACGCGCCGCGAACCGACCGGCGCACCGCAGCTGGCCATGGCCGGCGACGCCAAGGGCGACTGGTCGGAGTTCTGAGCCAGGCGTAAAGACGACGCGCGCCCCTCAACTTCGGGCGCGCGCTGCCGATAACTACCGAGAGGCATCGCGCGCGATGCCGCTCCCCCACACCCCTTTGACAGGTAAAGCCTTATGTCCGGAAGCATGTTCTACACAGGTCTGAGCGGCCTCGCGGTCGCCCGCACCGCGCTGATGACCACGGCCCACAACACCGCCAACGTGTACACGGCCGGCTACAGCCGCCAGATCGCGCAGATCGCCTCCGCCGGCGGCATTGCCAGCGGCTCGGGCTTCATCGGTTCGGGCGCCAACGTGACGACCGTGTCGCGCAGCTACGACCGCTACCTCACGGCGCAGCTGGCCAGCGCGCAGTCGCAGTCGGCCGCGCTGGCCACCAACGGCGTGCAGGTCAACCGCATCGACCAGCTGCTGGCCGACAAGACTTCGGGCATCGCGCCGCTGATGCAGAGCTTCTTCACCAGCGTGCAGGGCGTGGCCAACACGCCGGCCGACCCGGCGGCGCGCCAGCAGATGATCAGCGCGGCGCAGTCGCTGGCCAGCAAGTTCCGCGCGACCGACCAGTACCTGTCGGACCTGAACACCTCGGTCAACGAGCAGATCGTGGGCAGCGTGAGCCAGATCAACACCTATGCCGCCAAGATCGCCAGCCTGAACCAGCAGATCAGCCAGATGAGCGCGGTGGCCGGCGGCCAGGCGCCCAACGACCTGCTCGACCAGCGCGACCAGCTCGTGAGCGAGCTGAGCCAGGTGGTCGATGTGCGCGTGCTGCAGCAGGACGACGGCAAGTACAACGTGTTCATCGCCACCGGCCAGTCGCTGGTGGTGGGCGACCATGCCTCGAAGATGGCGGCGGTGACGTCGTCGGCCGACCCCACGCGCCAGGTGGTGGCGCTGTCGGGCTTTGCCGGCAACACCGTCGAGCTCGACGACAGCGCCTTCACCGGCGGCGTGCTCGGCGGCCTCATGGCCTTCCGCAAGGACACGCTGATCCCCACGCAGAACGCCATCGGCCGGCTCGCCATGTCGGTGGCCGACGCGGTGAACGCGCAGCACAAGCTGGGCGTGGACCTGAACGGCGCGCTGGGCCAGAACTTCTTCTCGCAGGCCGTGCCGGGCACCATCGCCAATGCCGGCAACGCCGGCAACCTCGAGCTCGGCGCCACGCTGACCGATGCGTCCAAGCTCACCACGAGCGACTACAACGTGAGCGTCACCGACGTGGCGGGCACGCTCACCTACACGGTCACGCGGCTCTCGGACAAGACGCCGATGGGCAGCTTCACCACCTTCCCGATCAGCTTCGACGGCGTGAGCCTCACGGCCGCGAGCGGCACGGCGCAGGCCGGCGATTCGTTCCTGGTGCAGCCCACGCGCACCGGCGCACGCGACCTCGAGGTGCTGGTGCGCGACCCGGCCAAGGTGGCCGCCGCGTCGCCCGTGATCACCGGCAACACCGCGGGCAACAAGGGCAGCGGCGCACTGGGCGCGGCCACCGTCGACGCGGCCTACCCGGGCTCGCCGCTGGCCGGCAACGTCACGCTGAGCTTCAACGCGGGCACCGGCACGCTGTCGGGCTTTCCGGCCGGCTCGGCCGTGACCGTCACGCGCGCCGACGGCACCGCCACCAGCTACCCGGCCGGCACGCCCGTGCCCTACACGGCCGGCGCGAAGATGAGCTTCGACGGCATCACCGTCGCCATGACGGGCGCGCCCGCGCAGGGCGACACCTTCACCATCGGCAAGAACACCGGCGGTGTCTCCGACGGCGGCAACGCGCTGCTGCTGGGCGCGCTGCAGCGCAAGACCACGATGTCGAACGGCACCGCGACCTTCAACGGCGCCTACTCGCAGCTGGTGAGCGACGTCGGCAACCGGGCCATGTCGATCAAGGTCGCCGCCGTCACGCAGGACAGCGTGACCGGCCAGATCAAGGCCAGCCAGCGCGCGATTTCGGGCGTGGTGCAGGACGAGGAAACCGGCAACCTGCTGATGTTCCAGCAGATGTACCAGGCCAACGCCAAGGTGATCCAGACCGCGTCGGCCATGTTCGACGCCATCCTCGGCATCCGCAGCTGACCCTTCTACCTCTTGCACAGATTCCAGGACCCGCGATGCGCATCAGCACCCAATCCTTCTACGAACAGAGCCTGCAGTCGATGGGCCTGCAGCAGCAGAAGCTGTTCAAGGTCCAGCAGCAGCTGGCGACCAACTCCAAGTTCCTGTCGGCCGGTGACGACCCGGTGGGCGCGGCGCGCGCGCTCGGCGTGAGCCAGACGCTGGCGGAGGGCGCCCAGTTCGCCACCAGCCGCCAGCGCGCGGCACTGGCGCTGTCGACCGAAGAGAACGCGCTCGACTCGGTGACGTCGATCCTGCAGCACGTGAAGACGCTGGTCGTGCAGGCCGGCGGCGGCGGCCTGTCGGACGCCGATCGCGGCTCGCTTGCCACGGCCATCCAGAGCAGCCTGGAGCAGCTCGTGGGCGTGGCCAACAGCGACAACGGCAGCGGCCAGTACCTGTTCGCCGGCTACAAGAGCGGCAGCCCGCCCTTCGTGATGGCTGCCGGCGGCGGCGTGCAGTACGTGGGCGACCAGGGCGAGCGGCTGATGCAGATCGACGTGGCGCGCCAGATGTCGACCTCGGACGACGGCCGCAGCATCTTCCAGTCGGTGCAGGGCGGTGCGGGCTACGTGACCTCGGGCTCACCTGCCAACACCGGCTCGGGCGTGTTCGGCGCCGTGAGCATCACCGACGCCACCGCACCGAACTACGGCAAGGACTTCACGATCCGCTTCACCGGCACCGACTACACGGTGATGACGAAGGACACGCCGCCGGTCGTGGCCGCGAGCGGCCCGTTCACCGCCGGCACCCCGATCTCGTTCGGCGGCGTGCAGATCGCCATCAGCGGCACGCCGGCCAACGGCGACAGCTTCGACGTGTCGACTGCGCAGAACGCCGGCACCGACATCTTCGCGGCCCTGGGCGAGCTGGTGACGGCGTTGCGCGCACCGCTGAACGGCGGCGGCGCGGCGGCCCAGGCGCAGCTGCGCAATGCCTTGAGCACCGCCAACGTGAAGGTCACGAACGCGCACGACAACGTGCTCACCGTGCTGTCGTCGGTGGGCTCGCGCCAGGTCGAGCTGCAGGCGCTCGATAGCGCCGGTGCGATGAACAAGCTGCAGGAAGAAAGCTACCTGTCGTCGATCGAGGACCTCGATCCGTACACGGCGATTTCCGAGTTCTACCAGCGGCAGTCGTCGCTGCAGGCGACGCAGATGACGTTTGCCAAGTTGAACAGCATTTCGCTCTTCAACTACCTGTGACGGTGGGGTGGCCAGCGGCTGCGTGCTGGCCACTGGAGGGGGACAACCGATCGTCGCGATCGTCGCGATGGACGCGGGCAGAATGCGTCGACTGGCTGCCGTCGGTCGTCCGCCTGGCAGCAGCGCACCACACCCGCCTTCCTCGGAGAATCGATCCATGGCCGAACGTGCATATGGGGCACCGGCACCTGCGACCCGGACCACGCTGGCTGGAGAGCGCTGGTACGGCAAGGACGTCGACCGGCAAACCTACACCGCCGTCCTGTTCAGCGATCTGGACATGACGGAGGCCAGGAACACCGGCTCGGTGTTCACCGACTGCACGTTCCGGAGCGCGCGCTTCAATGCGTCGGTCCACACGGATGCGGCTTTCGTCAATTGCACGTTTGTCGCCTGCAAGTTCTTCGATGCCAGCTTCATCGATTGCAAGTTCATCGGCAGCATGTTCGATGGCTGCATGTTCGAGGTGATGAAAGCGGTCGGCGGCGACTGGTCATTTGCCGGCCTTCCGGGTGCCGACTTGCGCAAGGCGTCGTTCAACGGCACACGAATGCGCGAGGTCGACCTCACGGGCGCACGATGCGATGGCGGCGTGATTCGCGATGTCGATCTGTCGGGGGCCTGGCTGCACAGCGCCAACTTCTCGCGCTGCGACCTGCGTGGCAGCGACCTGAGCGCACTCGAACCGCAGCACGTGCAGCTCCAAGGCGCAGTCATCACCGCCGTGCAAGCGTTGACCATCGCCGAGGCGCTGGGAATGGACGTCAGGCCGGAGGAATAGAAGCGAGGCAGCGCGGGTGCGATGAACACGAGGCAGGAAGCAAGCTGCCTGTCGTTGGCGTGGGATTGCTTCTCCACTTGCGTTTTGCGAGGCGGGCCACCGGTTCCCGTGGCCTCCCACAAAAGCGGTATTTCGTTTGCGAATCGGCCGGCTAGATTCAGGCGCCATCCTGGAGGAGAAAAGCATGCCGATCGTTCGCACCCTGGCCCTGAGCGTCTTCCTGCTGGGCACGGCCTTGCCCGCCCTGGCTGCGAACGACGGCACCGACAGCCATTGCGTCATCGGCAAGGACAGCACGCTTTTCAACCAGTGCAACTACAGCGTCGACGTCGGCTTCTGCGTCGAGAACCCGCGGCAGACCAAGCACTTCTTCGACAGCTCCGAGGCCTTCCAGTGCCCCAACGGCGGACTCAGCACGCTGGGCCCCGGCAAGAAGGAGGGCAACCTCCTGCACGGCACCGTGCACTGGTGGGCCTGCGCGACCAAGCACCGGGGCACGGGCCGCTGGCGGTACGTGGAAGGGCGGGGCTACCGGGGGTACTGCTTCTCCGAGAAAGAAGCGAAGGCCGCGAATCCTGCGCCCTCGCAGCGAACGCGCGCCTCCTCCGAAGAATGCAAGGCGCTGCAGCAACGCGCCACGCAGGCCTCGGGCCCCGGCGCGGACCGCGTCCACAACTACACGATGATCGAGTACCTCGATCGCAGCTGCGGCAACCTGACACCCGACGACCGCGCGGCCACGCGCAAGGTCTATCAGCAGGAGTACGTGCGGCTCGTCTCCGAATGCAGGCATTCGGGCGCCAGGAACTGCGACTCGGCCGCCATGCCGAACGAGGCCGCGGCGCCGGAACGTCCGACGGTTCAGGCGGGCAGCGTCCCCGCGGCGAGAGCATCCGCGCGCAGCGAACCCTCCGTGGACATGCTGATGTCGCGCTGCTCGGACGCCCTGCGGACCGCCATCGATACCTTCTATCAATCGGAGGTGGAGGCCGACCGCTACTACCGCCGCACGCACACCGGGTCGCGCGAGCGCGTGCAGGGCTGGATGACGGAAAAAGCCAGGGTCGAATACGCCGCAGGCGCGCTGGCCGTTCCGCCCCAGTCGCTGGCCGAGTACCACGCCGGGGCGCTGCAGGAGGCGGCGAGCCGAACCCGGCCGATGGGCAACGGACTGCACGATCCCCATCGCGAACAGGCGCTGCTGCGGGCCTGCTACATGAAGGCCCGGCTCGACAGCCGCTAGAGGCCCCTGCGGGAGCGTCCTGTTCAGGCGCGGATGTGAAGGGGTGCGAACGACTTCACCAGGTCGTCCAACGCCTTCAGCTGCGTGAGGAAAGGCTCCAGCTGGTCCAGCGGCAAAGCGCTGGGGCCGTCGCACTTGGCCTGTGCCGGGTCGGGATGCGCTTCGAGAAAGAGGCCCGCCAGGCCCACTGCCAGGCCCGCACGCGCCAGCTCGGCCACCTGCTCGCGCCGCCCGCCGGAGGCGATGGCGTTGGCCTCGCGCTGCTGCAGCGCATGGGTCACGTCGAAGATGACCGGCAGGTTCCCGGTGACCTTCTTCATGGTGCCGAAGCCGAGCATGTCCACCACCAGGTCGTCGTAGCCGAAGCAGGTGCCCCGGTCGCACAGGATGACGGAAGAGTTCCCCGCCTCCTTGAGCTTCTCCACGATGTTGAGCACCTGCGTCGGGCTCAGGAACTGGGGCTTCTTGACGTTGATTACCTTGCCGGTTTGGGCGAGCGCGACGACCAGGTCGGTCTGGCGGGCGAGAAACGCGGGCAGCTGCAGGACGTCCACCACTTCGGCGACGGGTTTCGCCTGCCAGGGCTCGTGCACGTCGGTGAGAACGGGCACGCCGAACGCGGCCTTGACGGCCTCGAAGATCTTCAGGCCTTCTTCCAGGCCGGGGCCCCGGTAGGAATGGATGGACGAGCGATTGGCCTTGTCGAAGCTCGCCTTGAAGACATAGGGAATGCCGAGCTTCTGCGTGACCCGCACGTACTCTTCCGCGGCACGCAGGGCCATGTCTTTCGACTCGAGGACGTTCACGCCGCCGAACAGGACAAAGCCCTTGCTGTTGCTGACGTGGATGGCGGGGGTGATGGCGACGGTGGTCAAGGCGAGCTCCTCTGAAGTGTCTGTTGCCCGCATTCTCGCGGTTCGGCTTCTGGCCCAGAATGGGCCTCTGGCCACCTACGGCCTGAACCTGCCTGGCCGATAGGAGCGGTGAACGAACCCGACACGGGGCCGGTGCGCCGTGATCCGCGTTAGGCTGCAGCGAACGCCATGAAAGTACTCTTCCCCAATCCCTTCGGCCGCGCACCGGCATCCGCGCAGGCGGTCGACGCGCTGCAGCGTCGCCTCGGTTTCTCGAACGCCTACGCCACCTTCCTGCGAACCCAGAACGGCTTCTCGCTGTACGAGATGGAAAAGGCCGGCGACATCGCGGCCTATGTGCAGCCAGACGGCATGGCGAGCAGCGCGTCGCATGCCAACTTCCGGGTGCTCAACAGCTTCGGCGCCTCGGACCCCCACTGCGACCTGGAGACGTTGCAGGCCGAGAGCCTGCTGGCCGACTGGTTTCTGGACATCGGCAGCGACCCCGCGGGCAACCCGTTCGTGGAGGTGCTGCACGGCCGGCACAAGGGCCGGATCGCCAGCCTCGACCACGACCTCTTTGCAGGCAAGCTGGACACGCAGGAATTTCTGGCCGACATGGAATTGGCCCACCTCCCATCGCTCGGCCTGGACGTGCAGGCCGATGCGCTGTGCGACGAGGCGCAGGGCCTGGTGTGGTTCCACGCCAGGGACATGCAATCCTTCCTGGACCACTGCATCCACTGCGACGACGATTTCTGGGGCTTCGTGGTGGACGAACGCGCGCCCTGACGCGGTCGGATCAGTTTCTCGCCACGCTCCTGAACGCCGCAGACAGGGCGTCCACGGCCTCGCGCGCCCGAGCCTCCCGGACCCGGGAGTGCAGCAGGACCGGCAGGCGCGGCAGGTCGGGCAGACCCAGCTTGGGGCCCACGTCGACGCAGCCCAGGGGCAGCATGCGCGGCGCCAACGCAGCGACCCCCAGTCCGGCCACCACCGCCGCCGCCACGGCCGCGACGCCGCCCCCCACAAACACCTCGGTCCACGGGATGCCGGCCGTGTCCAGAAGCTGCTCCGCCAACGCGCGCACCCCGCAGGGCTGCGCCATCGTGGCCAGCGGCAGGGGCTCGCCCACGCGATGCTGCCAGCCCGCGGCAGCGAACCAGCCGAAGCGCTCCTGCGTCAGAAGCTTCCCGTCCGTGCGTCCGGCATGCAGCCGGACGATGACCGTGTCGAGTTCCCGTCGGTCGTAGCTCTGGAGCAGATCGCCCGAGGAGCCGATCCGGATATCGATCAGCAGCTGCGCGTCTTGCGCGTTCATGCGGGCGATCAGCGCGGGCAACTCCGGGCCCGCCACGTGGTCGCTGATGCCGATGGTCAGCCGCTGGCGGGCGCTCGCAAAGGCCGCCAGCGTGCGATCGTGGACCGCCAGGAGTTCCCGGGCGTGTCCGAGGAAGGCGGCACCGCGCGCCGACAGCTCCACGTGCCGCGGTGTGCGCTCCAGGAGCCGGCAGCCCAACCTGTCTTCCAGGCGTTTCAGCTTCAGGCTGATCCCTGCCTGCGTGGTCTGCATGACTTCTGCGGCGCGCGTGAAGCTGCCCAGCTCGGTGATGCGAACGAAGGCCTGAACGGCATCGAGATCCAGCGGGCGATCAGTCATGACAAAAGATTGTTATTGAGATAAGTATCAATAGCAAATCTGAATACATAACATCCGCTGTTCCACCATGACCCGGAGTAGCGATGCCCACCATTCACATCTCGATGCGCGCGGGAAAGCCAGAGGCGTACCGGCAGGCGATCTTCGACAGTCTCTATCGCGCCCTGCGTGACACGTTGAACGTGCCGCAAGACGACCAGTTCATGACGATCACCGAGCACGAGGCCGCCAACTTCCGATATGGAGGCGCCTTCGGCGTCGCGCGCAGCGACGATCTCCTGTACATCCAGATCACCGTTTTCAACACGCGCACCGCGCAGCAGAAGAAGGCGCTGTTCCAGCGCATCGCGCAGCTACTGGCCGAGAGTCCGGGGATACGCCCGGAGGATGTGTTCGTGACCCTGGCCGATGCACCCAGGGAGAACTGGTCCGTCGGACATGGGTTGGCGCAATTTGCCTGAGGAATGGCTCCTTCAGCCTCCAAAAGAAAGCCTGCATCCATCGCGCGATTCCAGAAAACTGGTGGACGGAATTTGAAAGAGGCCGGCTTCCTTTTCCCGACCGGACGCTTGCTGACAACGCCACAGACCGCGCGCCTACTTCGCCAGGAGCGACGCAATCGCCGGCCCGGCCAGGCCGATGGTGGCACCCAGTGCATCGGCGTGGCCATTGGGACTGTTCATCTCGACATACTCTGCCGGCGTGCCTTGCGCCTTGAGGATCTCCACGGCGCGTTGGGACAGGAGCGGCGGAAAGATCTGGTCCGAGCTGATGCCCACGAACAGCGACCTGGCCTTGATGCGCTCTGGCTTGGCGCTGGGCAACTGCAAGGCCTTCAGCGTGTACAGCCAGCTGTTGGCGTCCATGCCCTTGGCACGCGCTTCGCCGATCTTCTCGAGGGTGGCATCGACCGCAAACTGGTTTGCAGCCGCTTCGCCGGGGTTCTTGCCCGGGTCGGCCCACTTCTGACCGAAAGCCTTGTCGGCCCAGGCGAAGCTGAGCGCGTCGAGCGTGACGAGACGCATGGCCTGCGTCATGCCGGCCAGCGGCTCGGCCTTGCCGTGGTAGTCGCCGTGGGCCCAGTTCGGGTCCAGCCGCACGGCCGCGCCCCACGAGCTCATCTTGGCGATGGCGTAGGCCGGGCTGTCGACGCCAGGTCCCACGATGGACACCAGGCGTTGCACGCGCTCCGGGTAGGCCGAGGCCCATTCCACCGACATCCAGGCGCCGGCCGACGCACCGGCCACGGCGTAAATGGTTCGAATGCCCAACGCATCGAGCAGGGCCTTCTGCACCTCCACCGTGTCCCGCGCCGCCAGCACCGGGAAGCGCGGGCCGTACGGTTTTCCGGTGGCGGCGTCGATGCTGGCCGGGCCGGTGCTGACGACGGTGGCCGATGCGCGATTGGGGTTGGCCAACGCGTCGGTCGCGATGACGAAGAACCGATCGGTGTCGATCGGCAGGCCGGCGCCGATGATCGTGTCCCAGTAACCCGGCGCGGCGTCGCTAGCCGCATACCGGCCGGCGGCGTGCGAGGTGCCGGTGATGAAGTGATTGATCAGGATCACGTTGTCTCGCGCTGCATTCAGGCGGCCATAGGTTTCATAGCCGAT
This sequence comes from Variovorax sp. GW823-FHT04F07, assembly GCF_058795995.1. Lineage (NCBI taxonomy): Bacteria > Pseudomonadati > Pseudomonadota > Betaproteobacteria > Burkholderiales > Comamonadaceae > Variovorax > Variovorax sp. GW823-FHT04F07. Next base: position 881,213 of record NZ_JBXAIG010000002.1, on the reverse strand, counting down.
GCGCACGCCCTTGATGACCTGGCCGTTCACGGTCGTGTAGGTGGGCAGGTTGAACACCTGCTTTTCCACGATGCCGTCGAAGGCCTGTGCGTTCGTCGTGACGAGGGCCGCGCAGACGGCGGCCGCAGCGCAAAGCAGCGTGTGCGAAAGAGAAGAAGATCGTTGCATGGGGACTCCCGGGTGGTGAGGTCCGCACTGTCGGCGGCCGCAGCCAGGCGCGCATCCGGTTTGGCGCCCAAACGCCCGGTGGAGGGCATCAACGGTCGTGAGGCGGCATCGAGCGGTCGCCGTTCGGTCCCCTCAAACGACGGCTCGAGGACAAACTCGCCCCCACCGGCCCTCGATCGGTAGCGGCATGGCGTGCCAACCTCTACAGTGGCGCGATGCATGCAGCCGACGGCCATCCGTGATCCGCGTTGATTCACTCATTCCCGCCCGCTGGCTGGGCGCAGCGCGGCTGACGGCCAGTTCGTTCCTGCTGTGCGCGATCGCGGCCGGGCTGCTCTTCTGGGCCGCTCCTGCACTCGAAACGCCGGCGCGCCTGTTCGTCTTCGTCGAATGTGTCGGCATGGTGTTCATCGCGTGCGTCGCGGTGCTGGGCCGCTTTGGACGACTGCGGCGAATGCAGGCGCTGCCCCGTTGGCTTCTGACCGGCGCGATCGCCATCCCGACGGGGTACTTCGGGGGGCACCTGGTCGCGCTCCTGATCCTGGACGAACCGATCGGCCGCGTCGTGGGCCATGACAGCGACTACATGGTGGCGTTCGCCTTCGGCCTGGTGCTGGCCATGTTCGTCCTCTACGTCGCTGCAACGCGTGACCAGCTTGCCAAGGAAGCGGTCGCCCGATCCGACGCCCAGCGCCTCGCCACCGAATCGGAATTGCGGCTGCTGCGCGCGCAACTCGAGCCCCACATGCTGTTCAACACGCTGGCGACTCTGCGCTCGCTCGTCGACGAAGACCCGCGACAGGCCGAGCGCATGATCGACCAGCTGATCGTCTACCTGCGCAGCACGCATGCAGCGTCACGCGACGAGGTGACGACGCTGCAGTCGGAGTTCGCCCAGCTGAGGGCGTACCTCGACATCATGTCCTTGCGCATGGGGCCCAGGCTGGCCTACCGGCTCGACCTGCCCGCCGAGCTGGAGCGGATCGCCATCCCGCCGATGCTGTTGCAGCCGCTGGTCGAGAACGCCATCAGGCACGGCCTGGAGCCGAAGTTGGGCGCAGGGAGCATCGAAGTGCTGGCACGGTCGATCGAGGGCAGCATCGAGGTCGCTGTGGACGATTCCGGTCTGGGCTTGTCGCCGCACCTGTCCGCTTCGGGTGGCGACGAGGTCTGCGGGGCCGGACTGAAAAATGTGCGTGACCGCCTCCAGACCCGCTATGGCTTGCGTGCGTCCCTGTCTCTGCAAGCGCGATCGCCGTGCGGCGTTCGCGCGGTCGTGAGGATTCCATCGTGAGCACGTGGCGCGGCGTGATTGCCGAAGATGAACCGGTGCTGTCGAGAACGCTGCAGCGCTTGTTGCACGAAGCCTGGCCCGAGCTGGAGATCGTGGGCGTTGCCGACGATGGCCTGAAGGCGATCGAACTGGCACAGACCCTGGCGCCCGATGTGATGTTCCTGGACATCAAGATGCCGGGCAAGACAGGCCTGGAAGTCGCCGAGGCCGTCGCTGACGAGTGGCCCGACGACCAGGCCGAACCGCTCTTCGTCTTCATCACCGCGTACGACAATTTCGCGATCTCGGCGTTCGAGCAGGCGGCGATGGACTACATGCTCAAGCCGGCGACGCTCGAACGCCTGCAGGTCTGCGTGCAACGCCTGAAGCAAAGGCTGCACGAGCGCGCCCGGACACCGGCTGCCGGTGGCATGGCGGCCCTGATGGAGCGCGTGCAGTCGATCACCGATCCGGCGGACGCGCCCGAAAAGATCAAGGTCATCCGCGCCGGCGTCGGCAACACCGTGCGGATGATTCCGGTCTCGGAGGTGATCTGCCTGGAAGCCGCCGAGAAGTACGTCAATGTCGTCACGGCCCAGGGCGAGGCGCTGGTGCGCATGAGCCTGCGCGATCTGGTGTCGCGCATCGACGCCACCGACTTCACGCAGGTGCATCGCGGCGTGCTCGTCAACATCCACAGCATCGTGAGCGCCACCCGCGACGAGAACGGGCGCTACAGCCTGTCGGTGCGGGGCCTGGCGCGATCGCTCAAGGTCAGCCGGGCGTTCGGGCACCTGTTTCGCGCGATGTAGCGGGAGCAGGCTTGTTGATGGCCAGGGCCGGGGTCATCGTCTCGGGGCGCGCAGCCTCGCAATGCCGAAGCCCAAGGCCACGGCGACGCACAAGAATGCCAGCACGGCCAGCCAGGTGGATTGGGTGAAGTAATAGGCGCCCAAGGCCGCACCCGCCGCCACGAAGGCGCCCAGCCATTCCAGGGCGGGGTCGAGCCAGCTCTTGGCAGCGTGCGCCTTGGGTTCCGCGAACGCGTGATCGTGCTCGTCGATCTGCTGTGTTGTTGTCGGCGGTCTGCGGGTCTTCCGTTGTCGCGGGTCGGGGAAGTGTTCTCGCAACGCCGGCGTGGGCCAGGCGCCATCGCTGGATGACGCGAGGCCGCTCAAGGTCCAGACCGGGTCCGCATCGTGCCTCGCAAGATCCGACATCAGGCTTTCGAGCGCCTTGCTGTCGTGGAGACCGTCGATGTCCCCAAGATCGGCGCGCAGCCATGGCTCGGCATCGGCCGCATCTGGCAGGCCGGAAGTGCGCAGCAGGAGGTAGTCCCCGAAGTGCTGCGCAATCAGTGCTTCAAAGGACGCGTAGATCGGGCGGTAGCGTTCTCCGACGGCGCCGAGGATCGCTTCACGCCGCTCCGTCAGCCGCGCCACCGCTGCGGCCTTGTCAATGACGAGGTAGGGGTAGGTCGCGTCGGCGCCGAAATCCTCGATGCATTCCTCGCGGTCGACGGCCGAGGCTTCGTCGTCGATGTCGTATTCGTCGATGAAGCGCGCGTACCGGATGTCGCTGGGGCTGAAGAGCGCCCGCCAGAACAGCGGGAAGAACGCGTTGGCCTCCAGCTCCGCGCCATGGCCAAAGAAGCTGCGCCATTCGTTGCGGCTGCCTTCCGGCATCCGGGGCAGGGAGGAGCTGGACAGATAAACAGGGTGTGACATGCGCGACCTTCCGTGTTGCGGCCGGAATCATCTTAGTGGGAGCGGCGCGCCATCCCGTGACCCTGCTGTCCTTCAAACCAGCCGACTGGCCGCAGGCAGCCCTTCACCCCTCAGCGCCGCAGCCCCTGCGTGAACCGCAGCATGTTCGAAAGCGACTCCGCGAACCGCGGCTCCAGGAACGCCGCCAGGTGCGGCATCAGCAGCTGCAGCATCACCAGCCCCGCCAGCAGCGTCAGCGGAAAGCCCACCGCGAAGATGCTGAACTGCGGCGAGGCGCGGTTCAGGATGCCCATGGCGAGGTTGAGCGTGAGCAGCGCGGTGATCAGCGGCAGCGCCAGCAGCAGGCCGCTCGCGAAGATGTCGCCGGCCGCGAGCACCAGGAACATCCAGCCGCCGGCCGCCAGCGGCGCGTCGGCAATGGGCAGCGTGTGAAAGCTCGCGGCCAGCGCCTCCAGCATGAGCAGGTGACCGTCCAGCGCCATGAAGATCAGCATCGCCAGCATGTTCAGCAACCGCGACACCACCATCGTGCTGCCGTGGCTCATGGGGTCGAAGAAAGATGCGAACGACAACCCCATCTGCAGGCCGATGTACTCGCCCGCGGCCAGCACGGCCGTGAAGATGAGGCGCATCGAGAAGCCCATGGCGGCGCCGATCAGCACCTGCTGCACGATGATCCAGAAGCCGCCCGCCGACACCACGGGCACCGCCGGCAGCGGCCCGAGCGTGGGTGAGATCACCAGCGTGAGCACGGCGGCGATGCCCACCTTCACCTGCCGCGTTGCCCAGGGCTCGCCGAACACCGGCGCCGTGGAGACCATGGCCAGCATGCGAACGAAGGGCCAGAGGAAGGCCACCAGCCAGGCCTCGAGCTGGCCCGAGGTGACGGAAAAAACCGAGGGCGTCACGCCAGCATCTGCGGGATGCTGGCGAACAGGGCGCGCATGTAGTCGAGCATGCGGTCGAGCATCCACGGCCCGGCGATGACCAGCGTCGCGAACACTGCGAGCAGCTTGGGAATGAAGGACAGCGTGGCCTCGTTGATCTGCGTGGCCGCCTGGAAGATGCTGACCACCAGGCCGATCACCAGCGCCACCAGCAGCAGCGGCGCACCCAGCAGCAGCGAGATTTCCATGGCCCGGTGGCCCATGGTCATGACGGATTCGGGCGTCATAAGTAGAAGCTCTGCGAGAGCGCGCCGATCAGCAGCTGCCAGCCGTCGGCCAGCACGAACAGCATGAGCTTGAAGGGCAGCGCGATGGACGCGGGCGGCACCATCATCATGCCCATCGACATCAGCACGCTCGCCACCACGAGGTCGATGATGAGAAAGGGAATGAAGATGGTGAAGCCGATCTGGAACGCCGTCTTCAGCTCGCTGATGACGAAGGCCGGCAGCAGGATGCGCAGCGGCACGTCTTCGGGCCCCTGCATCTCGGGCGCCTTGGCGAGCCGCGCGAACAGGGCCAGGTCGGTCTCGCGCGTCTGCCTGAGCATGAAGGTCTTGAAGGGCGCGATGCCGCGCTCCAGCGCTTTCTCGGCGCTGAGCTTGCTTTCGGAGAAGGGCACGTAGGCCTCGGTGTAGGCCTTGTCGAACACCGGCGACATCACGAAGAAGGTGAGGAACAGCGACAGTCCCACCAGGATCTGGTTGGGCGGCGAGGTCTGCGTGCCGATGGCGGTGCGCAGCAGGCCCAGCACGATGAGGATGCGCGTGAAGCTGGTCATCGACAGCAGCAGCGCGGGCAGGAAGGTGAGCGAGGTCAGCAGCACCAGCGTCTGCACGCTCAGCGACCAGGTCTGGCTGCCGCCGGGGCCCGGCGTGCTCGTGAGGCCGGGCAGCCCTTGGGTCCACGCGGCGGCGGGCAGCGTGGCGGCGAGCAGCAGCAAAGCGGTGCGCAGGCCGCGGTGCAGGGCAGGGCGCGTCATGGGGCGGTGCGCGTTTTGCCCGCGAGGGAATCGCGCAGCTTCTGGGCGAACAGGCCCACCGGGTTCTGTGGCGACATGGGTGTGACTGCCGCAGGCGTGGCCTGCGCCGGCAGCGTGTGCAGTGTGCGGACCTGGCTGCTGGTGACGCCCAGCACCAGCCACTGGCCGGCCACGTCCACCACGACCACGCGCTCGCGCGGGCCGACCATGGCGGTGGACACCACCTTCACCACCTGGCCGCCGCCCAGCCGCTGCAGGCCGAAGCGCCGCGCCAGCCACGCGCACAGGAAGATCAGGCCGACGACCGCCGCCATGCCGAAGCCCGCCTGCAGCAGGCCCGCGCCGCCGACCGCAGCGGGCGGCGCGGCTTCGCGCACTGGCGTGGGCACGGTGGGCAGCGCGGCATGGACCGCATGCGCCGCATGCAGGCCCAGCGCAAGCAGCGAAGACACCCGCGCCAGGTTCATGCGCGCGCGAGCTTCTGCATGCGCTCGGAGGGCGTGACGATGTCGGTCAGGCGGATGCCGTACTTCTCGTTCACCACCACCACCTCGCCCTGCGCAATGAGGTAGCCGTTGATCAGCACGTCCAGCGGCTGGCCGGCCAAGCCGTCGAGCTCGACCACCGAGCCCTGCGACAGCTGCAGCAGGTTCTTGATGGTGATGCGCGTGCGGCCGATCTCGGCGGTGAGCTGCACGGGCACGTCGAGCACGCGCGCGATGTCCACGGGCGTGGCGGACGAGGCGGCCGGCGCGTCCTGGATCTGCTGGAAGACCTGCGCCGTTGCGGGAGCCACAGCCGGGTCGGGCGCGGGCGCGCTGGCCGCGGTCTGCTCGGCCAGTGCGCTGGCCCAGTCGTCCGCGTCGCTGGCGGCAGAGGTGTTGTCAGTCATGGTCGTTCTTCGAATCGCTGTCTTGGTGGGAGATCATGTGTTGCACGCGCAGGGCGTAGCGCTCGTTGGAGGTGCCGTAGCCGCAGGCCATCACGGGCACGCCGCCGACCTTGGCGACCACCGTCGCCGGCAGCTCGATGGGAATCACGTCGCCCACGCGCAGCTTCATCACCTCGCCCAGCGTCGAGGGCATGGTCACGAAGTCGGCGGTGAGCTCGACGTCGGCGGCCTGCATCTGGCGCGACATCTGCGTGACCCAGCGCTTGTCGACCTCGACCTCGTCCTGGATCGGGTTGGACAGCAGGTCGCGGATCGGCTCGATCATCGAGTAGGGCAGGCACACATGCAGGAAGCCGCCGATGGGGCCGAACTCGATCTGCAGCGTGGTGTTGATCACCACCTCGTTGGGCGCCACGATGTTCGCGAGCTTGCCGTGCATCTCGGCGCGCACGTAGTCGAAGGCCAGCGGAAACACCGGCTGCCAGGCGTCGCCATAGCACTGCAGCGACAGGTCGAGCAGGCGCTTGATGATGCGCTGCTCGGTGCGCGTGAAGTCGCGCCCTTCCACGCGCACGTGGTAGCGCCCGTCGCTGCCGAACAGGTTGTCCACCACGAGGAACACCAGCTTCGGGTCGAACACGAAGAGGGCGGTGCCGCGCAGCGGCTTCATGTGGACCATGTTGATGTTCGCGGGCACCGGCAGGTGCCGCACGAACTCGCCGAACTGCTGGATCTGCACCGGCCCCACGGAGATGTCGGGGCTGCGGCGCATGAAGTTCAGCAGCGCGCTGCGCAGGCCGCGCGCAAAGCGGTCGTTGATGACCTCCAGCGTGTGCATGCGGTTGCGCACCACGCGGTCGGGCGCACCGAGGTCGTAGGCCGGCAGGCCATCGGGCGGCGGCGCGGGCGCGGCGGCCTGGTCGAGGTCGCCGCCGGTGACGCCCTGCAGCAGCGCATCGACCTCGTCCTGGGAGAGCACCTGTTCATACGCCATGGATCGCGGGTCCGCAAACGGGCATCGTCGTCACTGCACGACGAAGGAGTTGAAGGACACGCTCGCAATGCCCAGCTCGGGCAGGCCCTCGGCCAGCGGTGCGTTCAGCGCGCTGTGGATCTCCGTGGCCAGCCGGGCCTTGTCTTCCGAGGTGACCAGCGATTCGGGCGGGCGGTTCGACAGCAGCACCAGCAGGCGGCTGCGCAGCTCGGGCATGAACTCGACGATCTGCGCCTTGGCCTGCTCGTCGCGCACCTTCAGCGCCATCCCGATCTGCAGGAAGCGCGAGCGGCCTTCGGACTGCAGGTTGACGGTCAACGGCTCCAGCAGCAGGAAGATGGGTTTCTCGGGCACCGGGGCCTTGGCCGTCTCGGCGGCGGCGTGCTCGGTGAAGCGGGGCAGCACGAAGACGTACGCCGCCGCGCCGGCCGCGGCCAGGCCGAGGACGGCCACGAGCCCGATCAGCAGTTTCGAGGTGCGGCGCGAGGCCGGCGGGTCGGTCGCGACCGACGCAGCCGCGGTGGCGGCGGGAGAAGAGGTAGCCATGGTGAAACGGTGGACGGGTCCGATCTATTCTTTGCGAAGTCGCCCGCCGGCGAACGGCCGAACAAGCGCACAAAGGCGCTTCACATCCGTTCATTGCGGGAGGCGGAGGGGGCGGTTTCAGGCGAAGGTGTCGACGCCCGGGCCCGTGCGTGGGGTTGCAACGAGGCGGGGTGCTGCCGTTGTCGAGGGGGCGATGTCGGTGGCAGCGGAAGTGCCCTGCGGTCGCCACGCGCCCTGTCGCTGGTGTTGTTGCTGCTGTTGCTGCGCAAACGCCGCGTCCTGCCCGAAGGGCGCGCGCGTGTCCGCGCCGACGGAGGTCTGGCCCAGCGTGATGCCCTGCTCCGACAGGCTGGTGCGAAGTTGCGGCAGCGCGGCCTCGACGGCCTTGCGCACGCTCTCGTGCGCCGACACGAACGCGGCCTGCGCCTGGTGCTCGCCGACCGACAGCGTGACCTTCAGCGGGCCGAGGCCGGCGGGGTTGAGGTTCAGCTCGGCCGTGTGCGTGCCGCCGAGGCTCATGCGCGCGAGCTGCTGGCCGAGTGCGGGCGCCCATTTCTCGCTGCCGACTTCGGGGGCGAGCGTGTGCACGGCGGGGCGTGCGACGGGGCTTTCGGTTGTGCGCTCAGTGGAGACGGTCGCGGGTTGTTGCAGCGCGAACGGCGCGGTGGACGGCGCCGCTGCGTCGTCGCCAGAGGTGCCGGTCGACACTGCTGCGACGGGCACTGCTTCTGTCGTCGCAGGCTTCGCATCGCCAGCGGGCTGGGCTTGCGCAGCGGCTGCGAGTTGTTCGGTGGTGGTGGCGCTCACGGTGCGCGGTGCGCCCGCGCGGCCCGGTGCGGCGGTGCCGACGGGTGGGCCGGCAGGTGCGGCCACCGGCTTCTTGCCATCGACAGCCATCGGCTGCGCGGCCACGGCGGCGCGCACGATCTCGTACAGCGAAGGCGGTGTGGCGTTGTCGGCTTCAGGCGCTGCGCTTTGTGCGGCGGCGGTTGCAGTGGGAGCGGAAGCGTCTTCGGTGGCGATGGCGGGCGCGGGCGTGGCGGCGGCTTCGCTGCTCAGGCGGACCGTGCTAGCAGGCAGGCCGGCTTGTGCGTCAGGCGTGACCGGCGCCAGCGAAGTTTCTGGCGCCCCGCTGCCCTGTGTGGTCGCACCTCCCGCAAGCACCAATGCCTGTTGCGGCGTGACGGCTGCCGCAAGAAAAGCGAGGTCCGGTTCCGCAGGCTGCGCATCCCGCATCTCTTCAGCGAGTTCCGTCTTGCGCAGCGGCTTGGCGTCAGCGACCACGGTGTCGGCATCCGACGCCTTCTCGGCCTGACTCGCACGCGAACGTTCGAGCGCGGCACCGAACGCACGGCCCTGCGCCTCGTCGGCGTTGCTGCGGCCACGTGCGCCGCCCTGCGCGACCGGCGAGGTGGCGGCAGGCGTGACGGACGGCGGGATCATGGGAGGCATGTCGGTTCCTGGAGGAGATTCAGTGGGTGGGGTGCGAGGCGCGGTCGAAGAACTGCCGGGCGGCGCGTTCGTCGCTGTCGCGCTGTTCGCGCTTGGCCTGCGCCATCAGCTCCTGCGCACGCACGCGATCGGCCAGCGTGTCGAAGGAGCTGAGGCGGCGCTTCTCGCGCTGCCAGTCGGTGCGGCCCCGGTCGAGCTGGTGTCCGGCTCGCTCGGCGATGGCGCGCTGCTGCGCAATCGCGTGGTCGAGCGTGCCGAGGAAGTTGCGGTAGTTGCGCCACTGCGACGACGGCAGGCCGCCGCGCATCAGCGTGTCGAGCTGCGCGTGGTAGTCCTGGCGGTACTGCAGCAGCAGCTCGAGCTTCTGCTGCGCGCTCAGGTGCGCGCTCTGCAAGGCGCCCAGGCGGCGCGCGGCGTCGTCGGTCTGGCTCTGCGCCAGGTCGATGAGCATGCCGAGGGGGAGCTTGCTGCTGCTCATGGGCGTCCCGGGGAGGGTGTGTTCGTGAACAGGCTGTCCATGTGGGCGATGGCCTCCTCGTAGCCGGTGCGCTCGTGCATCGACTGCTGCAGGAAGGCCTCGATGCGCGGGTACATCGCGATCGCCTGGTCCAGCTGCAGGTCGTGCCCCGGCGCGTAGGCGCCGACGCTGATCAGGTCGCGGTTGCGCTGGTAGCGCGACAGCATCTGCTTGAAGCGGCGCACGGTGTCGAACTGCGCGGGCGCGATCAGCGACGTCATCGCGCGGCTGATCGAGGCCTCGATGTCGATGGCCGGGTAGTGCCCGGCCTCGGCCAGCGTGCGCGAGAGCACGACGTGGCCGTCCAGGATCGCGCGCGCCGAATCAGCGATCGGGTCCTGCTGGTCGTCGCCTTCCGAGAGCACGGTGTAGAAGGCCGTGATCGAGCCGCCGCGCCCCTGCGCGTCGCGCGCGCCGTTGCCGGCACGTTCGACCAGCGCAGGCAGCCGCGCGAACACCGAAGGCGGGTAGCCCTTGGTGGCGGGCGGCTCGCCCACGGCGAGCGCAATCTCTCGCTGCGCCATCGCATAGCGCGTGAGCGAATCCATGATGAGCAGCACGTCCTTGCCCTGGTCGCGAAAGTACTCGGCCAGGCAGGTGGCGTAGGCCGCGCCCTGCAGGCGCAGCAGCGGCGAGTTGTCGGCCGGCGCGGCCACCACCACGGCGCGGGCCAGGCCTTCCTCGCCCAGCGTGTTCTCGATGAAGTCCTTCACCTCGCGACCGCGTTCGCCGATGAGGCCGACCACGATCACCTCGGCGCTGGTGTAGCGCGCCATCATGCCCAGCAGCACGCTCTTGCCCACGCCCGAGCCGGCAAACAGACCCATGCGCTGGCCGCGGCCGACGGTGAGCATCGCGTTGATGGCGCGCACGCCCACGTCGAGCACCGAGTCGATGGCCGCGCGCGACAGCGGGTTGATCGGCGGCGCCGCCAGCGGCACCTGGCGCGCCACGTCGAGCGGGCCCAGGCCGTCGAGCGGCCGGCCGGCCGCATCGACCACGCGGCCGAGCATGCCTTCGCCCACGGGCAGGCGCTTGGTGTGTGCGTCGCCGGTCGCACCGGGCTCGCGCAGGCCGGGCCGTGCGAACACGCGCGCGCCGGGCAACAGGCCCGCCACTTCGGTCTGTGACATGAGGAAGAGGCGGTCGCCCGCGAAGCCCACCACTTCGGCCTCTGCATGGCGCTGCGGATGGCCGGGCGGCAGTTCGATGAGGCAGTCGCTGCCCACGGGCAGCTGCAGGCCCACGGCTTCGAGCACGAGGCCGACGGCGCGCGTGAGGCGGCCCGAGGCGGTGGTGGTCGTGCTGCGGGCGACGTCGGCGCGCGCCTGTTCCAGCACGGCGCGCACGCTGTTCAGATGAGGGTTGGTGGCCGTCGTCTGCATCGGCTCAGGAAGCGTCGCCACGCAGCGCCGCACCCACGCGCTCCCAGCGCGTGGCCAGGCTGGCGTCCAGCTCGCCCGTGGCCGACTGCACGCGGCAGCCGCCGCGCGCCAGGCTGTCGTCGGCGCGCAGCTGCCAGCCGGCCGCCTCGATCTCGTTGCCCAGGCTGTTCTTCACCAGCGCGATGTCGTCGGGGTGCAGCAGCAGGCGCGGTTCGCCGCGCAGCGCGGGTTCAGCGTGCAGCAGGTCGCGCACCAGCGGCAGCACCCATTCGGGCTCGGCCTGGTAGGTGCGGTGCACCACCTGGCGCGCCACGTCGAGCGCGAGCGCGAGCACGGTCTCGGCCAGTTCGGCCTCGGCGCCGCGCAGCGCCTCGGGCAGCGAGCGGGCCAGCGCACGCAGGCGTTCGGCATGCACGCTGGCGGCGGCGAGGCCGGTGGCCAGGCCTTCGGTGTGGCCGACCTGGCGGCCTTCGGCCAGCCCGGCGGCGCGGCCCTCGGTTTCGCCCGCGGCGCGCGCTTCCTTGCGGATGCGGGCCAGCTCGGCGAGGTCGACCTTGGGCGCGGGAGGTGCAGGAGGCGGGGAAGGGCGCTGCACGGTTTGACGCGAGAGGGCCGCGCCCGACGGCGCCTTGCCATCGAGCGTGCCCATCTCCCAGCGCTCCCAGGCCGACAGCGCGGGCGTGCCGGCGCCGGCCTGGCGCGCGGCCGCGTGGATGGCGGCGAGGCGCTCGCGCGAGCCGCCGAAGGCGCCGGGGTTAGACGAAGTCATCGGTGCCAGGCGCCGCGATCACGATCTCGCCGGCGTCCGCCAGGCGGCGGGCGACTTGCAGGATGGCCTTCTGTTCGGTCTCGACCTGCGACACGCGCACGGGGCCGCGCAGCTCCATGTCCTCGCGCAGTGTTTCCGCGGCGCGCTGCGACATGTTGCTGAGGAACTTGTCGCGCAGCTCCAGCGGTGCGCCCTTGAGCGCGATGATGAGCGAGTCGCTCTCGATGTCCTTGAGCAGGCGCTGGATGCTGCGGTCTTCCAGGCCCAGCAGGTTCTCGAACACGAACATCTCGTCGACGATGCGCTGGGCCAGCGCCTCGTCCTGCTCGCGCACATGGGCGATGGCTTCTTCTTCCACCGTGGTGCTCATCAGGTTGACGATCTCGGCCGCGGTGCGCACGCCGCCCAGGCGGCTGCGGCGCAGGCCTTGGCCCGCGAGCATTTCGGTCAGCACCTCGGTGAGCTCGTTCAGCGCCGACGGCTGCACGCCGCCGAAGGTGGCCACGCGCATGATCACGTCGTGGCGCAGGCGCGCGGGCAGCTTCTCGAGCACCTCCGAGGCCTTCATGCGGTCCAGGTGCACCAGGAGCGTCGCAAGGATCTGCGGGTGCTCGTCGCGGATGAGCTCGGCCACCTCGCCGGCCTCGAGTTCGTTCAGGCGCTCGATGCCGCCGTGCGGCTCGTCGGGCTGCAGGATGTCTTCCAGCAGGTTGCTCGCGCGGTCGTCGCCCAGCGCCTTCTTGAGCACCGCACGGATGTAGCTGGTGGAGCCCAAGTGCAGCGCCGACAGCTGCTCGGTCTCCTGGCGGAACTCGGCCAGCACCGAGGCCAGCTCGTCGCGCGAGACCGCGCTCAGCTTGGACATGGCCAGGCCCAGCGCCTGCACCTCGGAGGTGGGCAGCAGGTGCAGCGCGGCGGCGGCGCGGTCTTCGCCCAGCGCCATGAGCAGGATGGCGCTCTTGCGGGTGCCTGCTTCGCTGCTAGTCATCGGAGTGCATCCAGTGCTGGATCAGGGCGGCCACGAGCTTGGGGTCCTTGTCGGCGGTCTGCTGGGCGTAGTCCATGTCGGCCTTCTGGCGTGCGGACTCGCGCTGCTGCAGGGTTTCTTCGGGCTCGGCCGGGGCCGTGCCGGTGGGGGCCACGGCGCTCGCATCGGCCACGGGCGGTGCGGGCGGCGGCGCGGCCAGGTGCCGGCGCATCAGCGGACGCCCCACGGCGAACCAGGCGAACAGCGCGAGCAGGCCGATGAGCAGGTAGGGGACCAGCGTCTTGCCGAACGCGAGGGTGTCGCGGTCGCGCCAGAACGGCACGTCGGGCGCGGGGCCGGCCTCGCTGTCACCGTCGCGGGCGAAGGCGCTGTTGACCACGTTGAGCGAGTCGCCGCGCTCCTGGCTGAAGCCCATCGCTTCCTTGGCGAGGTTGCGGATCTGCTCCAGCTCGGCCGGTGCGAGCGCGCGGGCGCTGGTCTTGCCGGCGGCATCGACCGTGTCGCGGTGGTTCACCACCACGGCGACCGACAGGCGCTTCACGCCGCCGGCGGCCTGCTGCACGTGGCGGATGGTGCGGTCGAGCTCGTAGTTGGTCGTGACGTCCTTGCGCGTGTTGCTCGGACCGGCCGGTGCCGCGGCGGGTGATGCGTTCGGCGTGTTCGGTGTGCCCGGTGCGTTCGGCGGCTTGGGCGCGGTGATCGGCGCCGTCGGGTTCACCGGCGGCTGGTTCGACAGCGCACCCGGCACGCCACCGGGCGGTGCGCCGTTGTGCTGCGCCGATTCGCTGGACTGCTGGCTGCGGATCGCGGCCTGCGCCGGGTCCTGGTTGGGTCGGTACTTCTCGTCGGTGTGCTCCACCACCGAGAAGTCGATCTCGGCCGCGACCTGCGCGCGCACGTTGCTCGCGCCCACCAGCGGCTGAAGAATGGCTTCGATGCGGCGCACGTAGCCCTGCTCGATCTCCTGTGCGTACTTGAGCTGGCTCACGTCCAGCCCCTGGCTGGTGCCGCGCGCCGACGACAGCAGGTTGCCGCGCTGGTCGACCACCGTGACGCTCTTGGCGTCCAGGTCGGGCACGCTGGCGGACACCATGTGCACGATGGCGCTCACCTGGCCTTCGTCGATGCTGCGCCCGCGCATCAGCGTGAGCACCACCGAGGCCGAAGGCTTCTTCTGGTCGCGCACGAACAGCGACGGTTTGGGCAGCGCCAGGTGCACGCGCGCGGCCTCGATGCTGCCGATCGATTCGATGGAGCGCGCCAGCTCGCCTTCGAGCCCGCGCTGGTAGTTGACCTGCTCGGCGAACTGGCTGGTGCCGAACTTCTGGTTGTCCATCAGTTCGAAGCCCACGCCGCCGGCCTTGGGCAGGCCCTGCGCCGCGAGCTTCAGGCGCGTTTCCGCGACCTTGTCGCCCGCGATCAGGATCGCGCCGCCGCCCTCGGCGAACTTGTAGGGCACGTTCATCTGCTGCAGCGACGCGATGATCGCGCCGCCGTCGCGGTCCGACACGTTGGTGTAGAGCACCTTGTAGTCGGGGCCGCGGCTCCACAGGAAGAAGGCGGCCGCCACCGTCGCCAGCGCCGCGGCGCCAAGGATCAGCGGCAACCGGGGCTGCGCGCGCATGCGCTCCAGCATCGGGGGCAGGCCGTTGGCGCCCGCCGCCAGGCCGCCCGTGGGCGCGGCCGTGCTCATCGGCGCGCCTTCGCCGGGGCCGTTGCGCCGCGCAGGGCCGGCGCCGGAGTGAGAGAGGGGATTCGGTGTTGGGATGTCATGCCGGTGGCCGGCGACGTCGTGCGCGGCCTGTGGTTTCGCGAACGATTGTCAGCAGGCGATGGGGAATTCGATCGGTCGAACAGCCGGGGGTTTTGCCCTCAGTTGCGCGTTTGAATGGGGGTCTTCCCTTGATACGCTGCCTGCCGGTTGGAGCGCTCGCGCGCTCCGTGTCAAGTCAGCTGGAAGTGAACTTTTCCCCATGTCCATCAATGCCATCGAATCCGTCCTGCAGCAGATGCGCGCCACCGCGCTCGCCAGCGGCATGGGGCCCGCGACGACTGCGCCGGCCGGCGCGGGCGGCTTCGCGGCCGAGCTGCAGCGCTCGCTCGCCAACATCAGCGGCGCGCAGCAGCAGGCCTATGCGCAGGCCGAATCCTTCGAGCTGGGCAAGCCCGGCGTGGCGCTCAACGACGTGATGGTCGACCTGCAGAAGGCCAACGTGGCGTTCCAGACCGGGCTGCAGGTGCGCAACCGGCTGGTGACGGCCTACCAGGAAATCATGAGCATGCAGGCATGACGAGGCAGGGGTCGGCAACGTAGAACTTTTTTCGTTGCGACCCTAAAGGTTTGCGGACACCCGCCGATATCCCCTTCAACGATGGCTTGAGTCTCACCGTGGAAGCGGGTCCAGCGTTACGGCCGATGGCCGGAGTCCACAACCTTTTGTCAATCAGGAGTCGAACATGGCGCAAGTCATCAATACGAACAGCCTTTCTCTTCTCACGCAGAACAACCTCAACAAGTCGCAATCGGCCCTGAACACGGCCATCGAGCGCCTGTCTTCCGGCATGCGCATCAACAGCGCCAAGGACGACGCCGCCGGCCAGGCCATCGCCAACCGCTTCACTGCCAACATCAAGGGCCTGACGCAAGCTTCGCGCAACGCCAACGACGGCATCTCGATCGCGCAGACCACCGAAGGTGCGCTGACCGAAGTCAACAACAACCTGCAGCGCATCCGCGACCTGTCGGTGCAAGCCGCCACCGGCACCAACTCGGCCACCGACCTGGACTCGATCCAGTCGGAAATCGGCCAGCGCCTGGACGAAATCAACCGCGTCTCGGAGCAGACCCAGTTCAACGGCGTGAAGGTGCTGTCGGCCAACGCCGGCAAGCTGACGGTGCAAGTGGGTGCGAACGATGGCGAAACCATCGACATCGACCTGCAGGAAATCAGCGCCAAGACCCTGGGTCTGGACAACTTCAACGTGAACGGCAAGGGCGCCACCAACAAGGCCGCCACCGAAGCCGACCTGCTGGTCGCCGGCTGGGCCAAGGGTGCCACCACCAACGGCAACACCGCCTACACGAAGAACACCGTGGCTGCCACGGCCAACGACGTGCTCGGCAAGATGCAAGACGGCGGCACGGTCAAGATCGGCGCGAACACCACCTACACGTACAGCGCTTCGTCCAAGAGCTACACGCTGGCTGAAACGGGCCGCGCCGGAGCCGCGCTGACGGACTCGCTGAAGGCGCCGGCAGGCCAGAGCCTGTCTGCCACCGTCACCCTCAGCGGCAAGGCCACCGACGTCAAGATCGACAGCTCCGGCGGCATCACCGCGGCCGACGGCTCCGCGCTCTTCGTCGACACGACCGGCAACCTGACGGCCACCGACAACGGCGGTACGGCAGTTGCTGCGACCGTCTCGTCGCTGACCGGCAAGATGACCACTGTCGGCGACACGATCAAGATCAACGGCACCGGCACGGTGTTCACCGCCACGGCTGTCGCCGGCACGATGGACGTCAAGAACGAGCCCGTGGCCGCTGCGACGGTCAAGGCGCTGGTGAACACGTTTGCAACCGCCAACGAGATCGACATCGACGGCGCCGGCACCACCGACGCCTACACCGTGGATGTCACCACGGGCGACGTGAAGAGCAAGACCGCGCCTGCCGCGCAATTCGTCGACATCAGCGGCGCATTGACCGCTGCCACGTCGGAAACGATCACGATGCACGAAAACGGCGTTGTGACCGACAGCAAGGCCAACACCGTCTACGCAGACGCAACGAAGACCGGCGCCCTGACCACCAAGACGGTCAGCAACACCACCGCAACGGTCGACCCGCTCAAGGCCCTGGACGCCGCCCTGTCGAAGGTCGACAAGCTGCGCTCCTCGCTGGGTGCGGTGCAGAACCGTTTCGACTCGGTGATCGCCAACCTCGGCACCACCATCACCAACCTGTCGTCGTCGCGTTCGCGCATCGAAGACTCGGACTACGCCGTGGAAGTGTCGAACATGACGCGCGCGCAGATCCTGCAGCAGGCCGGTACCTCGGTGCTGGCCCAGGCGAACCAGACCACGCAAGGCGTGCTGTCGCTGCTGCGTTGATTCGCTGAGACCGCCGGGCGCCCCTCGCGAGGGCGGCGCCCGGTGTCTTGCTTTTTTGCTCGCAGGCCTTCGGGGCGACCCGAAGCCGCCTGCGTTGTCCTGTGCGGCCACGTTCGTGGCGAGGCCGCACAGGACAACGAACTCCAGAAGAAGAACGCAGACCATGTCCCAGCCCGTACCCGCCGCCTCCGCCGTGGAAAGCCCCTGGCTGCAGCAACTGCTTGCCGGCCGCACCGGCGGTGCCGCTGCGGCCGCCGCCGAGGCCACCGCACTGCGCAAGGCCGAGGTCGAGGTCGAGGAGGCGACGCCGGTGCAGATCGAGATGGCGGTGAAGTCCGTCAACGCCTCGCTCGAGAGTCGCTCGATCAGCCTGCAGTTCGAGGTCGACCGCGACACCGACAAGCTCATCGTCAAGGTAGTCGACCGCAGCAACGGCGAAGTCATTCGCCAGATTCCGACCGAAGAGGTCGTTCGCATCGCCAAGGTCATGGACCGGCAGGCCGGGCTTCTGGTGAGCCAGCAAGCCTGATCACGACCCGCTCCGGACCTCTTCATTTCATTCGCATTTCAGGACACCCCCGACATGGCATCGATCAGCAGCATCGGCGTTGGCGCCAACCTTGACCTGGGCGCATTGCTCACCCAGCTGCAGACCGCGGAGAACCAGCCGCTGGTGGCCCTGAAGGCCAAGCAGACCAGCTACAACAGCAAGCTCTCGGCCTACGGCACGCTGCAAAGCGCGCTCACCGGCATCCAGGCCGCTGCCAAGAAGCTGGGCGACCCGGCGCTGTTCCAGGCCATCACCGGCACGCCCAGCGTGAGCGGCATCCTGGCGGCGAGCGGCACCGACCCGCGCTCGGTCGGCACCTATGCCATCGACATCTCGCAGCTCGCGCAGGCGCAGTCGGTCATCGCGAAGGGCCAGGCCAGCACCACCACCGCGATCGGCAGCGGCAAGATCACCATCGACTTCGGCAAGGTCTCCGGCGGCACGCTGGACCCGGCGACCGGCCAGTACACCGGCGCCACCTTCGACAAGGACGCGACGCGCACGGCCAAGCCGATCACCATCGATGCGACCAACAACACGCTGGGCGGCATCCGCGATGCGATCAACGCGGCCAACGCCGGCGTGTCGGCCACCATCGTGAACGACGGCAGCGGCACGCCCAACCGGCTGGTGCTCACCTCCACGCAGACCGGCGAGGCCTCGGCCATGCGCATCTCGGTGGACGGCGACGCCGCGCTGCAGAACCTGCTGGGCAACGACCCCGCCGGCACGCAGAACCTGAAGCAGACGGCCGCGGCGCAGAACGCCAAGCTCACCGTTAACAACATCGCCGTCACCAGCACGAGCAACTCGGTGACCGACGCCATCCAGGGCACCACGCTCACGCTGGTGCAGACCGGCAAGCTCAACCTGGTGATGAAGGCCAACACGACGTCGGTGAAGACGGCCATCACCGATTTCGTGAAGGCCTACAACGCGCTGCAGAGCACCGCGAAGTCGCTCACGGCCTTCGACACCGACGCCAAGGCCGCCGCGCCGCTGGTGGGCGACTCGACCTTGCGCAACCTGCAGACGCGCATCCGCCAGGCGCTGGTCGCACCGCAGGTGGGCGGCCCGAACGACCTGAAGGTGCTCACGGCCATCGGCATCTCGTTCCAGAAGGACGGCACGCTGGCGATCGACAACGACAAGCTCGACAAGGCCATCGACACCAACCTGGAGGGCGTCGCGAAGCTGTTCTCCAGCGGCACCGGCAGCACCGCCGGCTACGGCAAGCAGCTGACGGCGCTGGTCGACGACCTCACCGGCACCAAGGGCGCGCTCAAGGTCGCCACGGACGGCGTGACGAGCTCGCTCAAGCAGCTGGACACCCAGTACACCGCGATGAAGGAGCGCGCCGACGCGACGGTGGAGCGCTATCGCAAGCAGTTCGTGCAGTTGGACGTGGCGATGAACAAGATGAACGGCACGCTGAAATACCTCGCGCAGCAGTTCGACGCGATGAACGCCAACAAGGGCTGAGGACAGGAAGCGACATGTACAGCTCTCACCACTCCCGCACCGGTGCCGGCGTCTACGCGCGCGTCGGCGTGGAGACGCGCGCCATGAGCGCGTCGCCGCTGCAACTGATCCACATGCTGTTCGACGGCGCGAAGACCGCCATCGGCGCGGCGCGCCTGCACATGACGGCCGGCGACATCGGCGCCAAGGGGCAGGCGATTTCGAAGGCCATCAACATCGTCGACAACGGCCTGAAGGCCAGCCTCGATGCCGAGGCGGCCGGCGAGGCCGGCGGCGACATCGTCGGCAATCTCTCGTCGCTGTACGACTACGTGGTGCAACGCCTGCTGCTGGCCAACCTGCGCAACGACGTGCAGGCGCTGGACGAGGCCGACCGCCTGCTGGACCACCTGGCTTCCGCCTGGCGCGAGATCGACGACAGGCCTTCCAACTGATGATGCAGAGCGTGACCTGGGGGCAGGAACAGATGGCCGTGCGCAGCGAGATCGTCCATTGCTACGAGCAGCTGGCTGCGTGCATCTCGACGATGCTGGCGCTGGCCCGTGCCAAGGAATGGGGGCAGTTGCCCGAGCTGGAGGCCCGGTGCTCGGCGTCGGTCGAGCGCCTGAAGGCGATCCAGCCACTGGCGTCGCTGGAGCCCGCGCAGCGCGACCTCGTGCTGCGCCTGCTCGAGCGCATCTGCACCGAGCAGGCCGAGCTGTCGGGGCTCATCAAGCCGCAACTCGACGACCTGATCCGCCGCATGGATTCGCTCAACCACCAGAAGAACCTGGGCAAGGCCTACGGCCTCGCGCACTGACGCGAACCGACAGGACGAAACCACCGTGGCCATGCTGGGACTCACCGGACTGATCGACGCACTGAGGGCCGCGCGCCTGACGCCGCCGCTCGACCTGCTCGGCCTGCGGCCCGAGACCACGGTGGGCGCGCCCGGTGCGGCGGTGGCCGTGCCGAAGACCGCGAACGACGTGCGCCTGCCGTCGCGCGCGGCGTTGGACCGGCTGGTGCCTTCGGGCGCGTCCGGTGGCGAGGTGGCTGCGCCGCCCGCTGGCGGCGCGCCGCCTTCGATCGATACCCGCCTGTCGCTGGCCGCGCGCGTGATCGGCGCGGTGCTGGCCGACCTGCAGGCCGCGCCGGGGCCGGTGCGGGGCGAGGCGCCGTTGCTGCTGCCCGTCGCGCGCCAGGGCACGAACACCGCGGCACTCGCGGGCACGCTGGCGCAGACGGTGGCGGACAGTGGGCTCTTCTACGAATCGCACCTCGCCGAATTCGCGGCCGGCACGCGCACGCTCGCGCAGATGGCGCGGGAGCCGCAGGCGCGCTGGGCGAGTCCGGTGATGGTGGCGATGACACCAACGACGGCGGCAGGGCAGGGCGTGGTGGCTGCGGTGACGGCGCTGGCTGCGGTCGATGCTGCAACGCCGCCCGCGCCGAATGCGCTGGCGCAGGCTCCGCAGGTCGATGCGCCGGAAGCCGACTTCGCGCAAGCAGCGCGTTCGGTTGCGCGCAGCGAAACCACCGCTGCGCCCGCACCGGATGCGGCGCGCGTGCAGGCGGCCTACGGCCTTTCAGATCCCGCGCCGGAAATGCCTGCGCCCCGCATCGCAGAACACGCACGCGCTGCGGCCGACGTCGCCAGCCCACCGGCCCCGCGCAGCGCCGAAGTGATCCATCCGCAAGCCGTCACCGTCGTGCACCAGCAGCTCGACCTGCTGGCCAGCGCCGCGTTCCGCTGGAGCGGCCACGCCTGGCCCGAGGTGCCGATGGCGTGGACCATCGAGGAAGAGCCCGCCAACCCAAGCGCACGCGAAGGCGAACCCGCCGAGGAAGAAGCCGCGCGCCGCTGGTCGACCACCGTGTCGCTCGTGCTGCCGCGCCTGGGCGAGGTCGACCTGCGCCTGAGCCTGAGCGGCCCGACCGTGCAGGCGCAGCTGCAGGCGCGCGAGCACGCCACCGTGGCTCGCCTGCGCGGCGACGCCGGCCGGCTCGCGCAACGCTTCGAGGCGGTCGGTCTTCAGCTGCAGCAGCTGCAGGTCACGGAGAAGGCGCCGGCATGACCGATGACCTTCGCAACCGCCACAGCGCCGTCGTGCTCTCGCATGCGGACACGCGCAAGGCCCCCGTCGTCGTCGCCAAGGGCTATGGCGTGGTCGCCGAATCGATCCTGCGCGAGGCGCGCGCGCACGGGCTGTATGTGCATGCGTCGGCCGACCTCGTGAAGCTGTTGATGCAGATCGACCTCGACCGCCAGATCCCGCCGCAGCTGTACCAAGCGGTCGCGGAAGTGATGGCCTGGATTCACCGGCTGGAAGGCGGCGCCGAGGCTGCGGCGCCTTGATCGGCGGTTGTTCTATGGAAAGTCATTGACCTATTGAAAGACCCTGAATAAAGCCGCCGATTAACGCTCGTCGGTGTTCGATAGTCTTTATAAATTCAATTGGAGAGGGGATTGCCAATTGCCGGAATACGCACGCTCGTAACAATTGCTTGCGCTCCATGACCGCGCGCCGGTGCCAGGACTGAAACCGCTTCCCCAGAGGGAGGTATCAAGCCTTCCGTCGGAAACCGCGTCAAAACCCTTTTACTTTTTGGTCTACTTTGTCTTCGAAGTGTAAATAAGTGTGTATATAATGTATACATGTTGGATGGACGTGCGGAGTCGACATGGAATCGGAAATGGAAGTAGACGTGGAAAATTGCAATGTCAACGCAGGCGGCGTGATTTCGAAGGAAATCGGCGAGATCAATCTGGCCTACATGCTGCTCGCGCAGAAGCTCGTGAAGCGGGACCGGGCGGAAGCCATGTTCCGCCTCGGCGTGGGGCGCGAACTGGCCGATCTGCTCATGAACATGTCGCTCAGCCAGATCGTGAAGCTGGCCGCGTCCAACTTCCTGCTGTGCAGCTTCCGCCTGGACGACCGGCCGATGTTCGCCGTGGTCGGCGAGGGCAAGGAGCCCGCGCTGCAGCAGGCCCACATGTCGATCCTGATGAGCGCGCGCCAGGCCCAGGCCCAGCCGCAGATGCGCAAAGCAGGTTCGGCCAGCGCATGACTGCCAAGAGCATCCTGGGCGAGGTGCGGCAGGTGCAGCTCGCGGTCGAGCTCATCGGCCTGGGCGCGCGCCTGCAGTTCCTGGAGGCCGTGGTCGCGCTCAGCCGTGAACGCCTGATCCGCCTGTACAAGGAACTCAAGGGCGTCTCGCCGCCCAAGGGCCTGCTGCCGTTCTCCACCGACTGGTACATGACCTGGCTGGCCAACATCCACTCGTCGATGTTCTACAACATCTACCGCTTCATGCGCGACGAGGCCGGCGAGGGCGAACTGCCCGCGCTCATCAAGGCCTACCGCCTGTACGCCGAGCAGGTCGAGTCGCAGGGCAGCGAGGTCGTGCTCGACTTCACGCGCGCCGAAACCATGGTGCGTTTCTTCGACAGCGACATGCTGCAGCTGAGCCCGTGCAGCCGCTGCGGCGGCCACTTCGTGGCGCATGCCCACGACCACAAGCACGGCTATGTGTGCGTGCTGTGCCGCCCGCCCTCGCGCGCGGGCAAGGCGCGCAAGCCCAAGCTCGAACCGGTGCGCCGCGGCGGCCTCATTGCCGGCGGCCCGGTGCTCGACATCGGCGGCGCCGTCTCGTGAAAGTGCCCCGGCGCCCGGCGCGGGTTTTTTGTTTTGGACGCCTCAGGGCATAGGGGAAGCGCGTGCTGGTACTGGTGGGATATCTGGTGGTGATCGGCGCCGTCTTCGGCGGCTACGGCCTCATGGGCGGGCATTTCGGCGTGCTGTTCCAGCCCGTGGAGCTGCTCATGATCGGCGGCTCCGCGCTCGGCGCGTTCATCGCGGGCAACAACGGCAAGACCATCAAGGCGACCATCCGGGAGTTGCCGCTGCTGCTGCGTTCTTCCAAGCACAACCGCCAGCTCTACATGGACCTGCTGGCCTTGCTGTACGAGCTGCTCGCCAAGGCCCGCAAGGAGGGCATGATGAAGCTCGAGTCCGACGTCGAAGCGCCGGAGCAGAGCGAGATCTTCGGCCGCTACCCGACCATCCTGGCGCACGAGGGCATCACCGTGTTCCTGTGCGACTACCTGCGCCTGGTCATCAGCGGCAACACCGACGCCCACGAGATCGAGGCCCTCATGGACCACGAGATCGACACCATCCGCCACGAGGCGGCGGTGCCCGGCCACAGCCTCTCGCGCGTGGGCGACGCACTGCCCGCGCTGGGCATCGTCGCGGCCGTGATGGGCGTGGTGCATGCGCTGGGCTCGGCCCACCTGCCGCCGTCGGAAATGGGTGCGCTCATTGCGCACGCCATGGTCGGCACCTTCCTGGGCGTGCTGCTGGCCTACGGCTTCGTGTCGCCGCTGGCCTCGCTGATCGAGCAGAAGGTCGAGGAGGGCATGAAGATCTACCAGTGCGCCAAGGTCACGCTGCTGGCCAGCCTGAATGGCTACGCGCCGCAGCTGGCCGTGGAGTTCGGCCGCAAGGTGCTGTTCTCGACCGAGCGCCCCTCGTTCACCGAGCTGGACGACCACGTGCGCGAAGTCAAGGCACGCTGACCCTGCGACGGCCATGAGCGACGCGAAGCCCCGCATCATCATCAAGCGCGCCCACGGCGGCGGGCACGGCGGCGGCCATGCGGGCGGCGGCTGGAAGATCGCCTACGCCGACTTCATGACGGCCATGATGGCCTTCTTCCTCGTGATGTGGCTGCTGTCGATCTCCAGCCCCAAGCAGCGCGAAGGCATCGCCGAGCACTTCCGGATGCCGCTGCGCGTGGCGCTGGCCGGCGGCGACAAGAGCAGCATGAGCACCAGCATGATTCCCGGCGGCGGCGCCGACGTGATGCACGCCGAGGGCGAGGTGCGCCACACCGAGGCCGACAGCGAGGACGCGGCCGACGCCAGCCGCCTGGCCGAGATGAAGAAGAAGCTCGACGAGCTGATCGAGAAGAGCCCGGTGTTCCAGCAGTTCCGCTCGCAGATCCTCATCGACATCACCACCGAAGGCCTGCGCCTGCAGATCGTGGACAGCGAGAACCGCCCGATGTTCGAGCTGGCCAGCGCCCGCGTGGTGCCGCACATGCGCGCCATTCTTCGCGAGCTGGCGCCCGTGCTCAATGGCCTGCCCAACAAGCTCACGCTGTCGGGCCACACCGACGCCATCGTCTACACCAACGACCGTTCGTACGGCAACTGGGAACTCTCGGCCGACCGCGCCAACGCCTCGCGCCGCGAGCTGGTCACGGGCGGCATGACCGAGGACAAGGTGCTGCGCGTGATCGGCCTGGCCGACAGCATGCACCTGGACCGCGCCGACCCGCGCAACCCCATCAACCGCCGCATCAGCATCATCCTGCTGAACCACCGCACGCAGGAGCGCATCGAGCGCGAGAACAGCAACGACGCCGGCGCCACGCGCATCGGCCTGCCGCCACCGGCCGCGCAGGCGCGCACCGCGGCAGGACACACGGCGGGATAACAAGAACAAGGAAGCGGCTTCGCGCAAGCGCGCGGGCCCCGGAGCACCACAGATGGACCTCAGTCAATTCACCCAGGCCTTCTTCGTCGAAGCCATCGAGCTGCTGGCGGAGATGGAGCAGCTCTTGCTCGACCTCGACGTCGAGGCGCCCGACGGCGAGCAGCTCAACGCCATCTTCCGCGCGGCGCACTCCATCAAGGGCGGCGCGGCCACGTTCGGCTTCACCGCCTTGACCCACACCACGCACGTGCTCGAAACGCTGCTGGACAGGGCCCGCCACGGGCAGCTGCACCTGAGCGCTCCGATGATCGATGCCTTTCTGGAAACGAAGGACGCCTTGCAAGAACAACTCACCGCCTACCAGGCCGGCAAGGAGCCGGACGCCGAGAGGGTCGCCCACATCTGCGGCGTGCTGCAGCAGCTGGCGATGGAGAACAACGCCGCCGCGCCCGTGCCGGCACCCGCGCCCGCACCGGCGCCTGTCGTGCAAGCCGCTGCGCCGGCCGATGACGGCGGCAGCAGCGACGGCGTGCTGGTCGTGCGCTTCGCGCGCCTGTCCGACAGCGAATGCGAGCTGCTCGCCGGCGAGCTGGCCAACCTCGGCACCGTGCTGACGCGCACGCGCAGCAACGACCAGTTGACCGTGCGGCTGGCGACCACCTGCGACCCCGACGATATCGTGGCCGTGTGCTGCTTCGTCATCGACGAATCGCAGATAGACATCACGCGCGAAGTGGTCGACGTTGCCGAACCTGTGGTCGCAGTTGAAGCACCGGTTGTGCAGCCACCCGCCGCACCAGCACCGGTCGCCGCCGCGCCCGTGCCCGCCGGCGCCAAGGAGTCCAGCTCCATCCGCGTCGACGTCGAGAAGGTCGACCAGCTCATCAACCTCGTGGGCGAGCTCGTCATCACGCAGTCGATGCTCACGCAGGCCGCGACCGTGCTCGACCCCGTGGCCTACGAGCGCTTCCTGAGCGGCCTGGGCCACCTGGAGCGCAACGCGCGCGACCTGCAGGAATCGGTGATGTCGATCCGCATGATGCCGATGGACTATGTGTTCAGCCGCTTCCCGCGCGTGATCCGCGACGTGAGCGCCAAGCTCGGCAAGCAGGTGCGCCTGGACACCTACGGCAAGGAAACCGAGCTCGACAAGGGCCTCATCGAGCGCATCGTCGATCCGCTCACGCATCTGGTGCGCAACAGCCTGGACCACGGCATCGAGGCCCCCGAGGTGCGCCTGGCCAAGGGCAAGGACGCCACCGGCCAGCTGCTGCTGTCGGCGCAGCACCACGGCGGCAACATCGTGATCGAGGTGAGCGACGACGGCGCGGGCCTGAACCGCGAGCGCATCCTCGACAAGGCGCGCCAGCAGGGCCTGCCGGTGAACGACGCCATGCCCGACGAGGAGGTGTGGCAGCTGATCTTCGCGCCCGGCTTTTCCACGGCCGAGCAGGTCACCGACATCTCGGGGCGCGGCGTGGGCATGGACGTGGTCAAGCGCAACATCCAGGAGATGGGCGGCCACGTGGAGATTCATTCGCGCGGCGGCCAGGGCACGTCCACGCGCATCGTGCTGCCGCTCACGCTGGCCATCCTCAACGGCATGTCGGTGCGCGTGGGCAGCGAGGCGTACATCCTGCCGCTGAGCTACGTCATCGAGTCGCTGCAGCCGCTGCCCGAGCACCTGCACTCCATCACCGCCGACGGCCACGTGATCCGCGTGCGCGGCGAGTACCTGCCGCTCATCGAGCTGCACCGCGTGTTCGACGTGGCCGGCGCGCAGACGCAGCCCACGCAGGGCATCCTGGTGATCGTGCAGGCCGACGACAGCCGCTTCGCGCTGCTGGTCGACGAACTGCTCGGCCAGCACCAAGTGGTGGTGAAGAACCTGGAGACCAACTACCGCAAGGTGCCGGGCATCTCGGCCGCCACCATCGTGGGCGACGGCAGCGTGGCCTTCATCGTCGACGTGGGCGCGATGCCGCGCATCCAGCGCGCGCAGGCCGCCAGCGCGGCGGCCCTTGCGGGTGCCGCGCGCCGCACCGACGCGTTGGCTTCCTGAGCCCGACGCGAGGGACGGCCGCATGAGGTTCGATTTCTTCCGGCGCCCCGGCGTCGACGGCAACGGCGCGCAAGCCGACACAACGCCCGCCATCACGCCCGCCGTGGGCGCCGACGGCCATGTGGCCTATGCCATGCTGCTAGACGGCAAGCGCCGCGTGGTCGGCTACCGCATGGCCTGGCGCGCGGCGGGGCAGGGCACCGACGCGGGTGCGGCGGCCGGCGTCAAGGCGCTCATGGACACGCTGGGCCTGCACCTGAACCCCGGCGGCCACGGCTGGCTGCTGGGCGGGCAGATGGTGTTCGTCGACGTCACGGTCGATGCGCTGTTCCAGAGCGAGCTGCAGTCGCTGCCGCCGCGCAACGTCGTGCTGTGCATGAAGGCCGACGAGCTGATGGACGCCGACATGCGCTCCATCCTGTTGTTCCTGCGCGAGCAGGGCTTCGGCTTCATGTTGTGCGGCGGCGTCGCACTGCCGGACGACGACGAGCTGCGCGCCATCGTCACGCACCGCGAGGTGCTGCCCTCCCAGCTGGCGGACGTGTCGCCCGCCGGCCCGGCGCCCATCGCCGCGCGTGTGGCGAACTGGGCCGAGTTCGAGGCTTGCGCCGCGCGCGGCGTGCAAGTGTTCGTCGACGGCGCCGTGCGCCTGCCGCCGGCGCGCGACAGCGCCGACGCATTGCAGCCCGAGTCGCAGCTCATCGTGCACCTGATGCAGATGATCCTGCGCAACGAAGACGTGCGCGCCATCGAGGGCGCGCTCAAGCACGACGCGGCGCTTACCTACCGGCTGCTGCGCTACATCAACTCGCCCTCGGTCGGCCTGGCGGTGGAGATCCACTCGCTGCGCCATGCCGTCGCGATGCTCGGCTATTCGCCGCTGTACCGCTGGCTGTCGTTGCTGCTGGCCACCAGCAACAAGGTCAGCTCGCCCTTCATGATGAAGAAGGCCATCCTGCGCGGGCGTTTTGTCGAGCTGATGGGGCAGGGCATGCTGCCGCCCGGCGAGGCCGACAACCTGTTCGTCGCGGGCATGTTCTCGCTGCTCGACCAGCTGCTGGGCGTGCCGATGGAAGGCGTGCTGCGCAAGGTGCAGCTCACCGAGGCGGTGCAGCAGGCGATTCTTTCGCGCAGCGGCGTCTACGGCCCCTTCGTGGCGCTGGCCGAAAGCTGCGAGACCGACGACGGCCGTGCGGCGCGCCTGTCGGAGGCGCTCTTTTTGAGCGCCGCGCAGGTCAACGCCGCGCAGCTGTCGGCGCTGGTGTGGGCGCTCGACGCCGGCCCGGCCGTGACCGCGCCACCCGCCTGACCCCCGGAAATGCAAGGCTTTTGCGCGTCTGATCGGCCGATTGGAAACGGCGGTTTCCGTGACCATTGAAAGTCACGCTTCCAGGCTGGCTGTGACGACCGAGTTCCACTTTACCGACCACGACTTCTCCAGAATCCGGACCCTCATCCATCGCCGCGCCGGCATCGCCCTGGGCGAGCAGAAGCGGCAGATGGTGTACAGCCGGCTGTCGCGGCGCCTGCGCGAGCTGCAGCTGCCGGCGTTCGCGTCGTACCTGGACCAGCTCGAGGCGCGCCACGACGGCGACGAGTGGCAGCTGTTCATCAACGCGCTCACCACCAACCTGACCTCGTTCTTTCGCGAGGCGCACCACTTTCCCACGCTGGCCGACCATGTGCGCAAGCGCCCGGGCCCGGTCACCGTGTGGTGCGCCGCCGCCTCGACGGGCGAGGAGCCGTACTCGATCGCCATCACGCTGATGGAAGCCCTGGGCGAGCGCGCCGGCTCGGCCCGCGTCATCGCCAGCGACATCGACACGGCGGTGCTGGCCAAGGCCGCCACCGGCGTCTTCACCACCGAGCAGGTGCGGCGCCTGTCGCCCGAGCGGCTGCGGCGCTTCTTCAACAAGGGCACCGGCACCAACGCCGGCAAGGTGCGCGTGCGGCCCGAGGTGGCCACGCTGGTGAAGTTCTCGCGCGTCAACCTGCTGGACAGCGCCTGGTCGGTGAAGGAGCCGGTGGACGCGATCTTCTGCCGCAACGTGATGATCTACTTCGACAAGCCGACGCAGAAGAAGGTGCTCGACCGCTTCGCGCCGCTGCTCAAGCCGGGCGGCCTGCTGTTCGCCGGGCACTCCGAGAACGCCTCGCTCGTCAACCCGGCCTTCCGGCCGCTGGGGCAGACCGTGTACGAGCTGTCGCGCACGCCGGGCCTCGCATGAGCCTGGCAAGCCATCACTACTTCGACCGCGATGTCGGGCGCATGGCCGTCAAGCTGCTGCCCTCCGAGTACTACGTGACCACCGACCACACCGTGCTGAGCACCGTGCTCGGCTCCTGCGTGGCCGCCTGCCTGCGCGACGCGCAGGCGGGCGTGGCCGGCATGAACCACTTCATGCTGCCCGACGACGGCGAGCCCGGCGGCGGCTCGATGCGCTACGGCGCCTTCGCCATGGACGTGCTGGTGCGCGAACTGGTGCGCGCGGGTGCGCGGCGCGAGCGGCTGCAGGCCAAGGTGTTCGGCGGCGGCGCGGTGCTGGCCGGCATGACCACGCTCAACATCGGCGACCGCAACGCCGACTTCGTGCTGCGCTACCTGGAGGCGGAACGCATCGAAGTGGCGGCACAGGACCTGCGCGGACCGCACGCGCGCCGCGTGTGCTTCCTGCCCGAGAGCGGCAAGGCCGTGGTGCGCCGCCTGCGCGCACAGACCGAGGTGCTGCGGGTGCGCCGCGACGAAGGCGAGCTGCTGCGCCGGCTGTCGGTGCCCGCCGCGCCGCACGAGATCGACAGAACCAAAGGAAGCCGGTGAGCCTGCCAAGCAAGAAAAAGATCAAGGTGCTCTGCGTCGACGATTCGGCGCTGATCCGCAGCGTGATGAGCGAGATCATCAACAGCCAGAGCGACATGACCGTGGTCGGCACCGCGGCCGACCCGCTGGTGGCGCGCGACCTCATCAAGGTCACGAACCCCGACGTGCTCACGCTCGACGTGGAAATGCCGCGCATGGACGGCCTGGAGTTTCTCGAGAAGCTCATGCGCCTGCGGCCGATGCCGGTGGTCATGGTGTCCTCGCTCACCGAGCGCGGCTCGGAGATCGCGCTGCGCGCGCTGGAGCTGGGCGCCATCGACTTCGTGACCAAGCCGCGCCTGGGCGTGCGCGACGGCCTGCTCAACTACACCGAACTCATCGCCGGCAAGATCCGCACGGCGGCCAGTGCGCGGCTGCTGCCTGCCCGGCCTGCCGCCACTGCAGCGCGCCCCGCCCACGAGGCCGCGCCTGAGGCGCTGCTGCGCAGCCCGCTGCTGAGCACCGAGAAGCTGCTCATCATCGGCGCCTCCACCGGCGGCACCGAGGCCATCCGCGAGGTGCTGCAGCCGCTGCCGCCCGACGCGCCCGCGGTGCTCATCGCGCAGCA
This sequence comes from Variovorax sp. GW823-FHT04F07, assembly GCF_058795995.1. Lineage (NCBI taxonomy): Bacteria > Pseudomonadati > Pseudomonadota > Betaproteobacteria > Burkholderiales > Comamonadaceae > Variovorax > Variovorax sp. GW823-FHT04F07. The sequence continues at coordinate 851,458 of NZ_JBXAIG010000002.1, read as the reverse complement.
CATGCCGGCCGGCTTCACGCGCTCCTTCGCGCAGCGCCTGGACGGCCTGTGCCGCATCCGCGTGAAGGAGGCGGAGCAGGGCGAGCGCGTGCTGCCGGGCCATGCCTACATCGCGCCGGGCGGCTTTCACCTGTCGCTGGCGCGCAGCGGCGCCAACTACGTGGCGCACCTGGACCAGGAGCCGCCCGTGAACCGCCACCGGCCGTCGATCGACGTGCTGTTCGATTCGGCCGCCAAGCACGCGGGCAAGAACGCCATCGGGATCATCCTCACCGGCATGGGCAAGGACGGCGCCGAGGGCCTCTTGCGCATGCGGCGCGCGGGCGCGCACACGCTGGCGCAGGACGAGGCCAGCTGCGTGGTCTTCGGCATGCCGCGCGAGGCGGTGGCGCTGGGCGCGGTGGACGAGGTGTCGCCGCTGAACGAGATCAGTCGCCGCGTGATGGCGCACCTTCGCACGTTCGGTGAACGTGCGAACCGGGTATGACGAGTTTGAACAACGACCTGTGGAGCTGGAAAAAATCGTGATCGACAAGAGCATCAAGATCCTGGTGGTGGATGACTTCCCGACCATGCGGCGCATCGTGCGCAACCTGTTGAAGGAGCTGGAGTTCCTCAACGTCGACGAGGCCGAGGACGGCGTGGCCGGCCTGGAGAAGCTGCGCGGCGGCAGCTTCGGCTTCGTGGTCTCCGACTGGAACATGCCCAACATGGACGGCCTGACCATGCTGCAGACCATCCGCGCCGACCCCGAGCTGAAGACGCTGCCGGTGCTGATGGTCACGGCCGAGGCCAAGAAGGAGAACATCGTCGCGGCCGCACAGGCCGGCGCCAACGGCTACGTGGTGAAGCCCTTCACCGCGGCGACGCTGGAAGAGAAGATCACCAAGATCTTCGAGAAGCTGGCCAAGGCATGAGCCAGGACACCGCCGGCGCGGCAGACGCCACCAACAACACCACCGAGGAACTGCTGGGCCGCATCGGCCACCTCACGCGCCAGCTGCGCGAAGGCCTGCGCGAGCTGGGCCTGGACAAGCAGGTGGCCAAGGCCGCGCAGGCCATTCCCGATGCGCGCGACCGCCTCAACTACGTGGCGGCCACCACCGAGCGCGCGGCGCACCGCGCGCTCAACGCCATCGACGTGGCGCAGCCGCTGCAGGAAGCCCTGGCCACCGACGCGAAGGCCCTGACGCAGCGCTGGGACCAGTGGTTCGAGAACCCGATCGAACTCGACCAGGCGCGCGAGCTTGTGCTGGACACACGCGGCTACCTGAACGACGTGCCCCAGCGCGCCAGCGCCATCAACACGCAGCTCATGGAGATCCTGATGGCGCAGGACTTCCAGGACCTCACCGGCCAGGTCATCAAGAAGATGATGGAGGTCGTCAACGACGTCGAGACGCAGCTGCTGCAGGTACTGATCGACAACTCGCCGCCCGAGAAGCGCCACGAGGCCGTGCAGAGCCTGCAGAACGGGCCGCAGGTGAAGCCGGGTAACCCCGACGCCGTGACCGACCAGGCACAGGTCGACGACCTGCTGGAGAGCCTCGGGTTCTGAGCCGCTTGCAGCCTGCTTGATTGGCCGAATTGCAGGGCGATACCGGCCCTGATCGGCAGATTGTTCCGCACCACCGGATCCAATAATTTGGTTCTGGGCAAGGCGTACTTCGCCAGTGCTGGTTCGGAGCATGAATGGCTGAGGAAAGCGATCTCGAGAAAACGGAACCCGCCTCCGAGCGGCGCCTGGAGAAGGCGCGCGAGGAAGGCAACGTGGCCCGTTCGCGCGAGCTCACCACCTTCGTCATGCTCGCCACCGCGAGCGCCGGCCTGTGGCTGGCGGCCGAGTCGCTCGGCGCGAGCCTGAGCGGCGCGCTGCGCCGCGGCCTGCAGTTCGAACGCGCCAGCGCCTTCGACCCCGCGCACATGCTCTCGCAGAGCGGGCTCATGGTGCTGCATGCACTCATGGCCATCGGGCCGCTGTTCGCCATGATGGTCGTGGCCGCCGTGGCGGCGCCGCTGATGCTCGGCGGCTGGATGTTCTCCGGCAAGGCCGTCGCGCCCAACTTCGGCAAGCTCAATCCCCTGGCCGGCATCGGCCGCATGGTCTCGGCGCAGGCGCTGGCCGAACTCGTGAAGGCGCTGGCCAAGTCGGCGCTGATCGGCGGCGTGGCGTGGTGGGTCATCGTGGACGACATCGAGGCCGTGATGGCGCTCATGTCGCAGCCCGCGCACGAGGCGCTGCCGCATGCACTGGTGCTGGTGGCCAAGCACTGCGCGCTGATCGCCGCCACGCTCTTCCTCGTCGCGCTCGTCGACGTGCCGTTTCAACTCTGGAACTACTACCGCAAGCTGCGCATGTCGCGCGAGGACGTGCGCCAGGAGCACAAGGAAAGCGAAGGCGATCCGCACATCAAGGCGCAGATCCGCCGGCAACAGCAGCAGATGGCGCGCCGCCGCATGATGGCCGAGGTGCCCAAGGCCGACATCGTGCTCACCAACCCGACGCACTTCGCCGTCGCGCTGCAGTACCTGGACAGCGACATGCGCGCGCCCCGCGTGGTCGCCAAGGGCACCGAGCTGGTGGCCGCGCGCATCCGCGAGATGGCCAAGGAACACAAGGTCGCGATCCTGGAGGCGCCGCCGCTCACGCGCGCGCTGTACCGGCACACGAAGCTGGGCGAGGAGATTCCGGCGGGGCTGTACACCGCCGTGGCCGAGGTGCTCGCCTGGGTGTACCAGCTCAAGCGCTGGAACAGCGAGGGCGGCGAGGCGCCGCGCACGCCGACCGACCTGCCGGTGCCGGCCGACCTGCAGTACGCGCCGGCGGTGGCATGAACGGATTGAACGACCTGATGCGCCTGCCGGCGCGGATCTTCTCCGGCTCGCAGTTCAAGGGGCTGGCGGGCCCGATCCTCATCATCCTCATCCTGAGCATGATGGTGCTGCCGCTGCCGCCCTTCCTGCTCGACCTGCTGTTCACCTTCAACATCGCACTGTCGGTGATGGTGCTGCTGGTGAGCATGTACACCATGAAGGCGCTGGACTTCGCGGCCTTCCCGGCGGTGCTGCTGTTCTCGACGCTGCTGCGCCTGTCGCTCAACGTGGCCTCCACGCGCGTGGTGCTCATGCACGGCCACACCGGGCCCGACGCGGCCGGCAAGGTGATCGAGGCCTTCGGCCACTTCCTGGTGGGCGGCAACTTCGCGGTGGGCGTGATGGTGTTCATCATCCTCGTGCTCATCAACTTCATGGTGATCACCAAGGGCGCGGGCCGCATCGCCGAGGTGGGCGCGCGCTTCATGCTCGATGCGATGCCGGGCAAGCAGATGGCGATCGACGCCGACCTCAACGCCGGCCTGATCGGCGAAGAGATCGCCCGCAAGCGCCGCGCCGAGGTGGCGCAGGAGGCCGACTTCTACGGCTCGATGGACGGCGCCAGCAAGTTCGTGCGCGGCGACGCCATCGCGGGCCTGCTCATCATGGTGATCAACATCATCGGCGGCCTCGTGGTCGGCATGCTGCAGCACGGGCTCGACTTCTCCACGGCCGGCAAGACCTACACGCTGCTGGCCATCGGCGACGGCCTGGTGGCGCAGATTCCGGCGCTGGTGATCTCCACCGCGGCCGGCGTGATCGTGTCGCGCGTGACCACCGACGAGGACGTGGGCAGCCAGCTCACGGGCCAGCTCTTTTCCAACCCGCAGGTGCTGTTCCTCACGGCCGGCATCGTCGGCCTGCTGGGCATGATCCCGGGCATGCCGAACCTGGCTTTCCTGCTGATCGCGGGCGGCCTGGTGTGGCTCGGCAAGCGGCTGGTGCAGCGCAAGCCGCAGGCGGCCGCGCAACAGGCCGCCGCGGCCGCCGCCACGCAAGGAGCGGGCGTGCCGGCCTCGGCCGAGCAGGCCGAAGCCACCTGGGACGACGTGGCCATGGTCGATCCGCTGGGCATGCAGGTCGGCTACCGGCTGATTCCGCTGGTGGACCAGTCGCAGCAGGGCGAGCTGCTGGGCCGCATCAAGAGCATCCGCAAGAAGATCGCGCAGGAGCTGGGCTTCCTGGTGCCGGTGGTCCACATCCGCGACAACCTGGAGATCAAGCCCAACGCCTACGTCATCAGCCTGAAGGACGTGGAGATCGGCCGCGGCGAAGCTTTTCCCAACCAGTGGATGGCGATCAACCCCGGCCAGGTGACGGGCGCGCTGACCGGCACGCCCACGCGCGACCCGGCCTTCGGCCTGGAGGCCACCTGGATCGACGCCAGCCTGCGCCAGCAGGCGCAGGTGTACGGCTACACCGTGGTCGATGCCTGCACCGTGATGGCCACGCACCTGAACCACCTGATCCACACCCACGCGGCCGAGCTGCTGGGCCGCCAGGAAGTGCAGCAACTGCTCGACCAGATCGCCAAGACCGCGCCCAAGCTCACCGAAGACCTGGTGCCCAAGGTGCTGTCGCTGAGCACGCTGCACAAGGTGCTGCAGAACCTGCTCGACGAAGAAGTGCCGATCCGCGACATGCGCACCATCCTGGACGTGATGGCCGAGCACGCGCCCACGGTGAAAGACCCGACCGAGCTCACCACGCTCACGCGCCTGGCGCTGGGTCGCGCCATCACGCAGCAGCTGTTCCCGGGCGACGAGGAGATGCAGGTGATCGGCCTGGACAGCTCGCTCGACAGCGTGCTGCAGCAGGCCCTGAACAACAGCAGCGGCATCGAGCCGGGCATTGCCGACAACCTGCTCAAGCAGGCGCAGGCCGCCATGGTGCGCCAGGAGCAGATGGGGCTGGCACCGGTGCTGGTCGTGCAGCACGCGCTGCGCGTGCTGCTGTCGCGCTTTTTGCGGCGCAGCCTGCCGCAGCTCAAGGTGCTCTCGCACGCCGAGATCCCTGACGCCCGGACCATCAAGATCACCGCCGCCATTGGAGGACGAGCCGTTTGAATCCACAGACCGACGTGCGCACCACCGCACGCAAATTCGTCGCCGCCACTGGCCGCGAGGCCCTGCGCCTGGTGCGCGAATCGCTCGGCGCCGAGGCCATCGTGCTCACGCACCGCGCCACCGCGCAGGGCGTCGAGATCGTCGCCATGGCCGAGGGCGATGTGCAGCAGACGGTGCAGGCCGCCGTGCCCGCAGCCGCACCTGCCACGGCCGCTTCCGCCGACCCCACCGTGCTCAGCGAACTCCATTCGATGCGCGGCATGATCGAAGAACAGCTCGCCAGCGTGGTCTGGAGCGACAGCCAGCGCCGCGACCCGGTGCGCGGTCGCCTGCTGCGCACGCTGCTCGGCGCGGGCTTCAGCGCGCGCCTGTCGAAGGCCATGCTCGAGAAGTTGCCCACGGGCCAGAGCTACGCCGACGGCATGGCCTTCGTGCGCTCCGAGCTCGTGCGCGCGGTGCCGGTGCATGAAGACGAAGACGCGCTGTTCGCGCAGGGCGGTGTCTACGCCTTGATGGGCCCGACCGGCGTCGGCAAGACCACCACCACCGCCAAGCTGGCGGCGCGCTGCGTGATGCGCTTCGGCGCCGACAAGCTCGCGCTCGTCACCACCGACAGCTACCGCATCGGCGCCTACGAGCAGCTGCGCATCTACGGCCAGATCCTCAACGTGCCGGTGCATGCCGTGAAGGACGCGGCCGACCTGCAGCTGGTGCTGCACGACCTACGCGACCGCCACATGGTGCTCATCGACACCGTCGGCATGAGCCAGCGGGACCGCGCCGTGCCCGAGCAGATCGCCATGCTCGGCAGCAGCCAGCGGCCGGTGAAGCGGCTGCTGCTGCTCAACGCCACCAGCCACGGCGACACACTCAACGAGGTGGTGCACGCCTACCGCCAGGGCCATGCGCTGGCGGGCTGCATCTTCACCAAGGTCGACGAGGCCACCCACCCGGGCGCGCTGATCGACACCGTGATCCGCCACCGCCTGCCGGTGCACTACATCTCGGGCGGCCAGAAGGTGCCCGAGAACCTGCTGCGCGCCGACCGCGTGCAGCTGGTGGACAGCGTGTTCCAGCCGCGCCAGCACAGCCCGCTCTTCGTGCCGGCCGAAGCCGACCTGCCCGACGAGGCCACGCCTTCGCCGCAGGCGCAGGGCGAGACCGATCGTCTGCGCTTGCGCTACCAGAGCCTGATCCGTGCGATGGCGCACGACGCGCAGGAGCTGGCGACGACCGCCGGCGCACTGGCCGGTGCGCACATCGGCTTCGATGGCGCACGCACGCTGTGGCGTCAGGCCGGTGACGAGGCCGTCGATGCCAAGGCCGTGCTGCACGATCTGTCCGCGTTCGCGCGCGGCGAGGTGGCTGCGGGTTGCGACACCCATGTGCTCGCGCTGGCCGGGCAGGTCGGCCTGCGTGCGACCGACAGCGGCGACGCCTACGTGTGCCACGGCAGCCTGCTGCTGTCGGACCGCAGCGGCCTGCCGCTGGCCGCGCCGAACCAGTGGCTTTCGACCGCTGCGGCGCGCCAGTCGGCCGCACCGGGCCAGCGTCAGGCGCAGTGGCTGCAGCAACAGGATCTCGGCAAGCGCCTCGTGCATGTGCTGGGCAAGCCGCCGGCGGTCGAACAGATGCTGTCGTGGCAGGCCGAAGGCATGCAGTGGCTGGCGCGCGCGCCGGGCAGCACGGCCGTGACGGATGTGCACACCGGGGCCGCGACCACGCTCGCGCGCCTGGCCTTCGCGTTCGACGATGCGACCGAACGGCCCGTGCGCTATCGCGGCAAGGCCGCGCTGCAATGCGAAGCGCAGGTCGAGGTGCTGCCACGTAACGCCATCGATCGCGACACCCTGCCCACGCTGCGCTGCGTGGCCGTGCGCGTGGTCGATGCGCGCAGCCGCAAGCTGCTGTCGCAGACCTGCGTGCTCACCAACCTGGGCGGCGAGGTCGACGCACCGCAGCTCGCGCAATGGCAGGGCTGGGCCGCCGACGCCGAGCCGTGCTTCCGCCTGCTGCGCGACGGCGTGCAGCTCGTGGGCGGCATGGGCGAGCCCGGCGATCCGCACATGATGAAGCGCCTGCTCGTCGCCGGCCAGGTCACGACCACCGTGTGGCGCCTGCTGCAGGCCGAGGGCGAATGGGCCGATCGCACGCGCCTGCTGCTGGGCCAGCTCACGGGCCGCGCCACGCGCGCCGGCCGCGCGCTGACGGGCGGCGCGCTGTACGCGGGCGTGGGCAAGTTGTTCCTGCTGCTCGATGCGCTGGGCACCGAATCGGCAGCGCCTTCGCAAGCGCCGCGCGCGCTGGAACGCCTGGGCTGAAGACGATGAGCGCACGCGTCACGGACCAGGCCGACGGGCTGCGCCGGCTGCTCGGGCAGGCGCCGGTGCGCGTCGTCGCGGTGGCGGGCATGGGCCCCGGCGCGGGCGCGACCACGGCCGCGATGAGCCTGGGCGCGGCGCTGGCGCAGCAGGGCAAGGACGTGCTGCTGCTTGATGAGCATCACCCGAAGGGACGCTCGGTGTGCGATGTGTGGGCGCTCGGTCCGCGCGCCACGCTGGCCGATGTGGCGAGTCGGCGCTTGCGCATCGGCCAGGCCGCTGCGAGCGCGGTGTGCGGCGTGCAGGTGCTGCCCGCATCGCCCGGCGCGACCGTCGACCCGCGCACGCTGTGGCCGCGCGGCATCGTGCTCGTCGATGCGGCCTTCGACGACGACGGCTGCCTGTCGCCGCTGGCGCAGGGCGCCGACGAACTGCTGCTCGTGCTGCAGCCGCACCCGGCGGCCATCACCTCGGCCTACGCGGGCATCAAGCGCCTGCACCGTGCGCATGCGCTGAAGCAGCTGCGCTTCCTGCTCAACGGCGTGGCCGATGCGGGCACCGCGCAGCAGGTCATGCACAACCTCGCACAGGCCGCCAGCCGCTACCTCGCGCTGTCGCTGCTGCCCGTGGGCTGGGTGCGCACCGACCCTTGGCTGGCTGATGCGGCGCGGCTGCGCCAGACCGTGGTCGAGGCCTTTCCGGCCAGCGCGGCAGCGGTCGATTTCCGCGCCATCGCCGACGACATGGGCCGCTGGACCTGGCGCACGCCCGCGCGGCCGGCCGTGTTCCCGCAGGCGCTCGCGGCCTGAGGCACGACCACGAGGACGGACGGCCGTGTACACCGCACAGGGCACCATCGAGAAATCGCATCTGCTGGAACAGCACCAGCCGCTGGTGCGCCGCATCGCGCTGCAGATGATGGCGCGGCTGCCGGCCAGCGTGGAGCTCGACGACCTGATCCAGGCCGGCATGCTCGGCCTGCTCGACGCATCGAGCCGCTACCAGGACCACCGCGGCGCGCAGTTCGAGACCTTCGTCAGCCAGCGCATCCGCGGCGCCATGCTCGACGAGCTGCGCGCCAGTGACTGGGGTTCGCGCGGGCTGCGCCAGTCGGCGCGCGGCATCGAGAAGGCGATCCAGGCGCTGGGCCACCGGCTGGGCCGCGCACCCACCGAAGGCGAGATCGCGAAGGAGCTGAAGGTCGATCTGGACACCTACCAGTCGATGCTGCAGGACATCCAGGGCTGCCAGCTGCTGTACGTGGAAGACTTCGCGAAGGGCGACCCCGACAACCCCTTTCTCGACCTGCATGCGCAGGAGGCGCGCAAGGGGCGCGGCGACTTCGACGACCCGCTGGCGCGCCTGCTCGAAAGCGGTTTTCGCCACCAGCTGGTGGACGCCATTGGCGCGCTGCCCGAGCGCGACCAGTTGCTGCTCAAGCTCTACTACGAGGAAGAGCTGAACCTGCGCGAGATCGGCGCGGTGCTCGAAGTGAGCCAGTCGCGCGTGTGCCAGCTGCACGGGCAGGCGGTGAGCCGCTTGCGCGCGAAGCTGAAGGACTCTCTGTAGAGAACCTTAGCTGGCGTAACGCGCGTCGAGCGCATCGAGCTCGGGCTTGCGCACCAGCCGCTGCCGCTCGGCGAAGGGCGCGACCAGCGACGGGTCTTCGTCCATACGCCGCGTGTCGCGCAGCACCGTGAGCGCCTTCTGCATGCCGGCCAGCGCGCCCTGCAGCGCGGCGTTGGCATACAGAACGATGCCGTAGCCCAGGCCGCCGAGTTCCTCGGCGCCGAAGATCGGCGTCTTGCCACCGATCACCATGTTCATGAGTTGCGGCTTGTGCAGGCGCTGCGGCAGCGCACGGATCTCGTCGGCCGTGGTCACGGCCTCGACGAACAGGATGTCGGCGCCGGCCTCGCTGAACTTCTGCGCGCGCTCGATCGCGGCCTCGAAGCCCAGCGTGGCGGCTGCGTCGGTGCGGGCCATGATGAGCAGGTCGGGGTCGGTGCGGGCATCGACGGCGGCCTTGATCTTGTTGACGGCTTCCTCGGTGGAGATCACCTCCTTGCCCGAGAAATGGCCGCAGCGCTTGGGCGCGACCTGGTCCTCGAACTGGATGCAGTCGGCGCCCGCGCGCTCCAGCACGCGCACCGTGTGGCGCACGTTCAGCGCGTTGCCGAAGCCGGTGTCGGCATCGACGATCAGCGGCAGGTTCACGGCGTCGCGGATGCGTGCCGTGTGGTCGGCGATCTCGTGCAGGCCCATGAAGCCCTGGTCGGGCAGGCCGAACCACATGTTGGTGACGCCCGCGCCGGTGACGTAGATGGCCTCGAAGCCCAGGTCTTCGATGACGCGCGCCGACAGCGCGTTGAAAGCGCCCGGCACCAGCACGCCGCGGCGGGCCTCGGCCAGGGAACGGAGGGTCTTGCGAGTCGACATCGGGATTTCCTGTGAATGGATCTGAAAGCTCAAAGGGTGTCGCCGGGCACGCGGACCCAGCCTTCCATCAGTACGCGGGCGCTGCGGCTCATCACCGCCTTGGTCACTTGCCACTCGCCCTCGACCTGGCTGGCCTGCGCGCCCACGCGCAAGGTGCCCGAGGGGTGGCCGAAGCGCACGGCCTCGCGTGCGCCGCCGCCGGCCGCGAGGTTCACCAGCGTGCCGGGAATGGCGGCGGCCGTGCCGATGGCCACGGCCGCCGTGCCCATCATGGCGTGGTGCAGCTTGCCCATCGACAGCGCGCGCACGAGCAGGTCGATGTCGCCGGCCGCCACGGCCTTGCCGCTCGATGCGGTGTAGCCGGCGGGCTTGGCCACGAAGGCGACCTTGGGCGTGTGTTGGCGGCTGGCCGCTTCGTCGAGCGTGCGGATGAGGCCCATGCGCAGCGCGCCATGCGCGCGGATGGCTTCGAAGCGGGCGAGCGCGGCGGCATCGCCGTTGATCGCGTCCTGCAGCTCGGTGCCCGTGTAGCCGAGCGCCTCGGCGTTCACGAAGACGGTGGGGATGCCGGCGTTGATCATCGTGGCCTGCAGCGTGCCGACGCCGGGCACGGCTAGGTCGTCGACGAGGTTCCCGGTCGGGAACATCGCGCCGCCCGCGCCGTCTTCCTCGGCGGCGGGGTCCATGAATTCGAGCTGCACCTCGGCCGCGGGGAAGGTCACGCCGTCGAGTTCGAAGTCGCCGGTCTCCTGCACCGCACCGCCGGTCATCGGCACGTGCGCGACGATGGTCTTTCCGATGTTGGCCTGCCAGATGCGCACGACGGCCACGCCATCGCGCGGCACGCGGTCCGCGTCGATGAGGCCGTTGCTGATCGCGAACGGGCCCACGGCCGACGAGAGGTTGCCGCAGTTGCCGCTCCAGTCGACGAAGGGCCGGTCGATCGACACCTGGCCGAAGAGGTAGTCCACGTCATGGCCGGGCCGTTCGCTCTTCGAGAGGATGACGGTCTTGCTCGTGCTCGACGTCGCGGCGCCCATGCCGTCGATCTGCTTGCCATAGGGGTCGGGGCTGCCGATCACGCGCAGCAGCAGCGCATCGCGCGCCTTGCCCGGCACCTGCGCGGCCTCGGGCAGGTCCTGCAGGCGGAAGAACACGCCCTTGCTGGTGCCGCCGCGCATGTAGGTGGCGGGGATCTTGATCTGCGGAAGGTGCGGCATCGTCAGTCGGCTTTCGTGGCGGCGAGGAAGTCTTGGGCAAAACGCTGCAGCACCCCGCCGGCTTCGTAGATGGAGACCTCCTCGGCGGTGTCGAGGCGGCAGGTCATGGGCACGTCGAGCCGTTCGCCATTGCGGCGGTGCACGACCAGCATGAGGTCGGCGCGCGGGGTGCGCGCGCCGGTCACATCGTAGGTCTCGGTGCCGTCCAAGCCGAGCGTGAGGCGGTTGGTGCCCGGCTTGAATTCGAGCGGCAGCACGCCCATGCCGATCAGGTTGGTGCGGTGGATGCGCTCGAAGCCTTCGGCTGCGATCGCTTCCACGCCGGCCAGCCGCACGCCCTTGGCGGCCCAGTCGCGCGACGAGCCCTGGCCGTAGTCGGCGCCGGCCACGATGATCAGCGGCTGCTTGCGCAACATGTAGGTCTCGATGGCTTCCCACATGCGCATCACCTCGCCCTCGGGCTCCACGCGCGCCAGAGATCCGGCGTGCACCGTGCCGTCGGCCTTGCGCACCATCTCGTTCTTCAGCGTCGGGTTGGCGAAGGTGGCACGCTGCGCCGTGAGGTGGTCGCCGCGGTGGGTGGCGTAGGAGTTGAAGTCGTCCTCGGGCAGGCCCATGCGGTGCAGGTACTGGCCGGCCGCGCTGTCCAGCAGGATCGCGTTCGATGGTGACAGGTGGTCGGTCGTGATGTTGTCCGGCAGGATCGCCAGCGGGCGCATGCCCTTCAGCGTGCGTTCGCCGGCCAGTGCGCCTTCCCAGTAGGGCGGGCGGCGGATGTAGGTGGAGGCGGGGCGCCAGTCGTACAGCGGCGCGACCTGCTCGCCCGTGTCGGGCTGGATTGCGAACATCGGCTCGTACACCTGGCGGAAGTGCGCGGGCTTCACGCTGGCCTTGACGATGGCGTCGATCTCTTCGTCGCTCGGCCAGAGGTCCTTCAGGCGAATCTCCTTACCGTCGACGACGGTGAGCACGTCCTTCTCGATGTCGAAGCGCACCGTGCCCGCGATGGCGTAGGCCACCACCAGCGGCGGCGAGGCCAGGAAGGCCTGCTTCGCATACGGGTGGATGCGGCCGTCGAAGTTGCGGTTGCCAGAAAGCACGGCCGTGGCGTACAGGTCGCGATCGACGATCTCCTGCTGGATGGCCGGGTCGAGCGCGCCCGACATGCCGTTGCACGAGGTGCAGGCATAGGCGACCACGCCGAAGCCGAGCTGTTCAAGCTCGCGCATCAGGCCCGCGTCTTCCAGGTACAGCGTCACCGCTTTCGAGCCGGGCGCGAGCGAGGTCTTGACCCACGGCTTGCGCGCCAGGCCCACGCGGTTGGCATTGCGCGCGAGCAGGCCCGCGGCGATCACGTTGCGCGGGTTGCTGGTGTTGGTGCAGCTGGTGATGGCCGCGATGATCACCGCGCCGTCGGGCATCTGGCCGGGCACGTCGTCCCACGGGGCGGCGATGCCGCGCGCGGCGAGGTCGGCGGTGGCCACGCGCGCATGCGGGTTCGACGGGCCGGCCATGTTGCGCACGACCGTCGACAGGTCGAACTGCAGCACGCGCTCGTACACGACGTCGCTCAGCGTGTCGGCCCACAGGCCCGCCTGCTTGGCATAGACCTCGACGAGGCGCACCTGCTCGTCGGCGCGGCCCGTGAGGCGCAGGTAGTCGAGCGTCTGCGTGTCGATGGCGAACATCGCGGCGGTGGCGCCGTACTCGGGCGCCATGTTGGAGATGGTCGCGCGGTCGCCCAGCGTGAGGCTGGCCGCGCCTTCGCCGTGGAACTCGAGGTAGGCGCCCACGACCTTCGCCGCGCGCAGGAACTCGGTGAGCGCCAGCACGACGTCGGTGGCCGTGATGCCCGGCTGCGGCCGGCCCGCGAGGCGCACGCCGACGATGTCGGGCAGCCGCATCCACGAGGCGCGGCCGAGCATCACGTTCTCGGCCTCGAGCCCGCCCACGCCCACGGCGACCACGCCCAGCGCATCGACGTGTGGCGTGTGGCTGTCGGTGCCCACCAGCGTGTCGGGGTAGGCCACGCCGTCCTGCGCATGCACGACGGGCGACATCCGCTCCAGGTTGATCTGGTGCATGATCCCGTTCCCCGGCGGGATCACCTCCATGTTGCGGAAGGCCCGCTTCGTCCATTCGATGAAGTGAAAGCGGTCTTCGTTGCGCCGGTCCTCGATGGCGCGGTTCTTCGCGAAAGCATCGGGGTCGAAGCCGCCGCACTCCACCGCCAGCGAGTGGTCGACGATGAGCTGCACCGGCACCACGGGGTTCACCTGCGAGGGGTCGCCGCCCTGTTCGGCGATGGCGTCGCGCAGGCCGGCCAGGTCGACCAGCGCGGTCTGGCCCAGGATGTCGTGGCAGACCACGCGCGCGGGGAACCACGGAAAGTCATGGTCGCGCCGGCGCTCGATGAGTTGCGTGAGGCTTTGCACGAGGATCGCCGGGTCGCAGCGGCGCACGAGGTTCTCAGCATGCACGCGCGCGGTGTAGGGCATCGTGGCCCAGGCGCCGGCGCGAATGGCTTCGACGGCTGCGCGCGCATCGAAGTAGTCCAGCGCGGTGCCGGGGAGGTTCTTGCGGTAGTCGGTGTTCATGGGGCGCTTGTCGCTCGGCACCCGCGCGCAGGCACGGGTGCTTATTCTTCTTCTCGTGTTTTTACTTCCGATCCTGGATCGGCGCGAACTTCAGGTCTTCGGGGCCCGTGTAGTTGGCGCTCGGCCGGATGATCTTGTTGTCGATGCGCTGCTCGATGATGTGCGCCGCCCAGCCCGAGGTGCGCGCAATGACGAACAGCGGCGTGAACATGGCCGTGGGCACGCCCATCATGTGGTAGCTCACGGCGCTGAACCAGTCGAGGTTGGGGAACATCTGCTTCACCTCCCACATCACGGCCTCGAGCCGCTCGGCAATGTCGAACATCTTGGTCGAACCGGCCTCCTGCGACAGCGTGCGCGCCACGCCCTTGATGACCACGTTGCGCGGGTCGCTCACGGTGTAGACCGGATGGCCGAAGCCGATCACGACTTCCTTGGCGGCGACGCGGCGGCGGATGTCGGCCTCGGCTTCGTCGGGCGCGTCGTAGCGCTTCTGGATTTCGAAGGCCACCTCGTTGGCGCCGCCGTGCTTGGGGCCGCGCAGCGCGCCGATGGCGCCGGTGATGGCCGAGTACACATCGGAGCCCGTGCCCGCGACCACGCGCGCCGTGAAGGTGGAGGCGTTGAACTCGTGCTCGGCATAGAGGTTGAGCGAGGTGTGCATGGCGCGCTCCCACTGCGCGCTGGGCTTGCGCCCGTGCAACAGGTGCAGGAAGTGCGCGCCGATCGAGTCGTCGTCGGTCTCGACCTCGATGCGCCGGCCCTGCGTGGACCAGTGGTACCAGTACAGCAGCATCGAGCCGAGCGAAGCCATCAGGCGGTCGGCGATGTCGCGCGCGCCGGGCAGGTTGTGGTCTTCCTTCTCGGGCAGCAGGCAGCCCAGCGACGAGACACCGGTGCGCATCACGTCCATCGGGTGCGCGCTGGCAGGCAGTTGCTCCAGCGCCTCCTTCAGGCTCGCGGGCAGGCCGCGCATGGCCTTGAGCTTGGCCTTGTAGGCGCGCAGCTCGGCGGACGTGGGCAGCTTGCCGTGCACCAGCAGGTGCGCGATTTCCTCGAACTCGCAGACCTCGGCGATGTCCAGGATGTCGTAGCCGCGGTAGTGCAGGTCGTTGCCGGTGCGGCCCACGGTGCACAGGGCGGTGTTGCCGGCGGTCACGCCCGACAGGGCGACGGATTTCTTGGGCTTGAAGCCGGTGGGGGTGGCGGTGTCGTTCATGCGGGTTCCTTGTCGGTGTGCAGGTAGGTGTTGCGCAGGCGCGCCGGACGGCCGCGGCCGTCGACGGCCACCATCTCGAACAGGCCTTTCAGCGAAGGGCGGGCTTCGCCGTCGGGCGGCTCGGCCGCGCCGGTGACGCAGACCGTGAGCGAGCTGCGCCCGGCGCGCGTCACCCAGGCCCGCAGGCGCAGCACGTGGCCGACGGGCACGGGTGCGAGGAACTGCGCGTCGCCCAGGCTGGCCATCACCACGTCGGACTTCGCGAAGGCGCGCGCGGCGAGAAAGGCGGCCTTGGACATCAGCAGCAGGGCGTTGCCGCCGAACAGCGTGCCGTAGTGGTTGGCGTGCTCGGGGAACACGATGTCGGTCAGCTCGATGGCGGCGGATCGGTTTGTCATGCTTCGCAATTTACGCAATCGAACCTCCATAATGAAGGCCTGAATTGGCGAATCATTGCGAATGAAGATGGCTGATTTTGCAAATATTGCGAATATCGCAAAGACCCACGAGGTGACCCGATGAGCAAGACCTTCATGGGCGTGCGCCTGCGCACGCTGCGCGCCGAACGCGGCCTCACGCAGGTGGCGCTGGCCCAGATGCTGGGCCTGTCGCCGAGCTACCTGAACCAGATCGAGCAGAACCAGCGCCCGCTCACCGTGGCCGTGCTGCTGCGCATCAGCAAAACGCTTGGCGTCGACGTGCAGCAGTTCTCCGAAGACGAAGAGGCGCGGCTCGTGGCCCGCATGCGCGAGGCGCTGGCGGACAACCCCGGCGGCGAGGCCGTGGCGCTGCCCGAGCTGCGCGAGGTGGCGTCGCAGATGCCGGCCGTGGCGCGCGCGCTGCTCGCCTTGCACCGCCGCCACCAGGAAGCGCAGGAGCGGCTGGAGCTCATGGCCGCCGAGCTGGGCGACGGGCGCGGCGACATCTCGCGCAGCCGGCCCATGCCCTTCGAGGTGGTGCGCGATTTCTTCTTTGCCCACCAGAACCATTTCGACCCGCTCGACACCGCCGCCGAAGCGCTCGCCGCCGAAGCTCGCGCGCAGGGCGGACCGCTCGCCGAATGGCTCCAGCAGCGGCTTCTTTCGGCCCACGGCGTGCGCGTGGTGCCGGGCGACGAAGGGGAGGGCGCGCTCGACAGCCAGCGCCGCTACGACCCGGCCCGCCGCGTGCTGCGCCTGTCGGCCGGCCTGGAGCCGGGCCAGCAGGCCTTCCAGCTGGCCACGCAGCTCGCGCTGCTGGAGCAGGCCGCACTCATCGAGTCGCTGGTCGTGCAGGCCGATTTCGGCGACGCCCCGGCCCACGCGCTCGCGCGCATCGGGCTGGCCAACTACTTCGCGGCCGCCGTGCTGCTGCCCTACGGCCCGTTCCTGCAGGCGGCCGAGGCGCTGCGCTACGACATCGATCTGCTCGCGCGCCAGTTCGGCGTGGGCTTCGAAACCGTGTGCCACCGCCTGAGCAGCCTGCAGCGACCGGGCGCGTCGGGCGTGCCCTTCTTCTTCATCCGCGTGGACCGGGCCGGCAACATCTCCAAGCGACAGTCGGCCACGCACTTCCACTTCTCCAAGACCGGCGGCACCTGCCCGCTGTGGAACGTGTACGAGGCCTTCGCGCAGCCCGGGCGCGTGCTGCCGCAACTGGCGCGCATGCCCGACGGCCGCGCCTACCTGTGGATCGCGCGCACCGTGTCGCACGGCCAGCGCGGCTTCGGCTCACCGAGCAAGACCTTCTCGATCGGCCTGGGCTGCGACATCCGCCACGCCCCGCGCCTGGTCTACGCCAAGGGCCTGGACCTGAAGGACCCCGACGTGCCCACGCCCATCGGCATGGGCTGCAAGGTGTGCGAGCGCGTGGCCTGCCCGCAGCGGGCGTTCCCGTTCATCGGGCGGCCGCTGGATGTGAACGAGAACGAAAGCAGGTTCACGCCGTATGCGGTGGCCGGGGCGTAGGGCGGTGGTGCGTCAGTCGCCTTGCGCGGGTTGTTGTGCGCCGGACGCCTCGCTCCACCCACCCCCCAGCGCCTTGTAGATCGCCAGCCGGTTCGTCTGCTCCGTGAGTTGCAAGCCGATCAGCGTCTGCTGCGCCGCATAGTCGCTGCGCTGCGCGTCCAGCACGTCGAGGTAGTTGGCGGCACCGCTCTTGAAGAGCGACTGCGAGAGCTCGAAGCTGCGCGCGGTGGCGGCGCGCAGCGAGCGCTGTGCGTCGAGGCGCTCGGCCAGCGTGCGGCGTTCGGCCAGGGCGTCGGCCACTTCGCGGAAGGCGGTCTGCACGGCCTTCTCGTAGGTGGCGATCTGGATCTTCTGCTGCGCCTGCGCCACCTGCAGGTTGGCGCGGTTGGCGCCGCCGTCGAAGATCGGCACGCTGATTGACGGCGCGAAGCTCCAGGCCTTGCTGCCGCTGGTGAACAGGCCCGAGAGCGTGCTGCTCGCGGTGCCGGCCGAGGCAGTGAGCGCGATGCGCGGGAAGAAGGCTGCGCGCGCCGCGCCGATGTCGGCATTGCTCGCGCGCAGCGCGTGCTCGGCGGCGCGCACGTCGGGCCGCTGCTGCAGCACGTTGGACGACAGGCCGGCCGGGGGCACGAGCAGCTGCGCCACGTCGGCGGTCGTGGCGGCGCTCGGCAGCAGTTCGGGCGGGGGCGTGGCGCCGACCAGCAGCGCGAGCGCATTGCGGTCCTGCTCTACCTGGCTGTCGAAGGCCGCGGCGTCGGCGCGCGCGGCATCGACGGTGCTCTGCGCCTGCGCCAGCGCCAGGCCCGACTGCGCGCCGAGCGCATGGCTGCGCTGCACCAGCTCGAAGGACTTGCGCTGGCTCTCGAGCGTGCCGCGCGCGAGCTGCAGGCGCTGCTCGTCGGCGGCCAGTTGCAGCCACGCCGTGGCGACGGAGGCCACGAGGCTGATCTGCGTGCTGCGCTGCGTCTCCTCGGTCTGGAAGTAGCCCTGCAGCGCCGACTCGCCGAGGTTGCGCACGCGCCCGAACAGGTCGAGCTCGTAGGCCGTCATGCCGAGGTTGGCGCTGTACTGTGAGGCGATGCGCGACTCGCCGCTGGTCGACAGGCTGCCCGGCGTGCGCGAGCGCGTGCCGGCCGCGCCTGCGTTGACGGTGGGGAACAGGTCGGCCCGCGCAATGCCGTACTGGGCGCGCGCACGCTCGATGTTGAGCGCCGCCACGCGCAGGTCGCGGTTGTTGGCGAGCGCGAGTTCGATCACGCCCTGCAGCTGCTTGTCGACGAAGAAGTCGCGCCAGCCGATGTCCAGGGGTGTGGTCGTGGTGACGCCGGCCGAGGGCAGGGCCGCTGGCACCGGCGAGGCTGGCGTTTCGTACGCGGGCGCGAGGTTGACGCAGCCGGCGAGCACGGCCGAGGCCAGGGCGGCGCAGGCCAGTGCGCGCAGGGGAAGGCGGGGCAGGGTGGTGCGCTTCATCATTGAGCTCCCTGTTCCGCAGGCAAGGCATCCGGCGGTGTGTCGGCCGGCTTGCGGCGGCCTTCCAGCCAGCCGCGGATCATCGCGAAGAACAGCGGCACGAAGAAGATGCCCAGCGCCGTGCCGACCACCATGCCGCCCAGCACCGCGGTGCCGATCGATTGGCGGCCGCCCGCGCCCGCGCCGGTGCCGATGGCCAGCGGCAGCACGCCGAAGCCGAAGGCCAGCGAGGTCATGAGGATGGGCCGCAGCCGCAGCCGCACGGCCTCCAGTGTTGCCTCGATCACGCCCTTGCCCTGCTCCTGCAGCTGCTTGGCGAACTCCACGATCAGGATCGCGTTCTTCGACGATAGGCCCACCGTGGTCAGCAGGCCGACCTGGAAGTACACGTCGTTGCTCAGGCCGCGCAGGCTGGTGAACAGCAGCGCGCCCACGATGCCCAGCGGCACCACCAGGATCACCGAGAACGGCACCGACCAGCTCTCGTACAGGGCCGCAAGGCACAGGAACACGAACAGGATCGAGATGGCATACAGCACCGGCGCCTGCGCGCCTGACAGGCGTTCCTGGAACGAAGCGCCGGTCCATTCGTAGCCGATGCCGGCGGGCATCTGCTTCATGACTTCGTCGACGGCGGCCATGGCGTCGCCCGAGCTCACGCCCGGTGCGGCATCGCCGACGAACTCGTAGCTGGGGCTGCCGTTGTAGCGCTGCAGCTGTGGCGAGCCATACGTCCAGCGCGAGCTCGAGAAGGCCGGGAACGGCACCATCTGGCCCAGGCTGTTGCGCACGCTCCAGCGGTCGATGTCGGTGGGCAGCATGCGAAAGGCCGTGTCGCCCTGCATGTACACGCGCTTGACGCGACCGTTGTCCAGGAAGTCGTTGATGTAGGTGCCGCCCATCGCGCTCGACAGGGTGCTGTCGATGTCGGACGTGGCCAGGCTGGCCGCGCCGGCGCGCGCGTCGTCGATGTCCACCGCGAACTGCGGCGTGTCGTCCAGGTTGTTGCTGCGCACGTTCGCCACCTCGGGGCGCTTGGAGAGCAGGTCGATGAGCTGGTCGCGCGCCTTCACGAGTGCGTCGTGGCCCAGCCCGTTGATGTCCTTCAGGTGGAAGTTGAAGCCCGCGTTGGCGCCGAGCCCGCGCACCGCCGGCGGCAGCAGCACGAAGATGCGCGCGTCGCGGATGGTCGAGAGCTCCTTGTTGGCGCGTCGCGCGAGTTCGGCGGCCGACTGGCCGGCGCCTTCGCGCTCGGCCCAGTCTTTCAGCTTCACGAAGGCGCGCGCCGAACTCTGGTCGCCGTTCTGCCCGGTGATCACGTTCACGCTCACCACCTCGGGTTGCTTCGTGAAGTAGTCCTGCATCTGCGTGACCACCGGCTGCAGGCGCGCGTCGGACGCGCCCGGCGGCAGCGTCACCTGCACCTGCAGGAAGGCCTGGTCTTCATCGGGCAGGAAGGAGGTGGGCAGGCGCATGAACAGCAGCGCCATCACGGCGGCGATGAGCAGGTACACCACCAGGCTGCGCTTGCCGCGCCGCACGATGCCGCCGACGATGCCCTGGTAGCGGTCGGCGCCCTGGTCGAAGCGGCGGTTGAAGCCCGCGAAGAAACGGTCGACCGCGCCCAGCACGCCCTTGCGAGGGGCCGCGTGGCCGCCCTTGGCCACGGGCTTGAGCAGCGTGGCGCACAGCGCCGGCGTGAGCGTGAGCGCCACGAACACCGACAGCGCCATGGCCGAGACGATGGTGATCGAGAACTGGCGGTAGATCACGCCGGTCGAGCCGCCGAAGAAGGCCATCGGGATGAACACGGCCGACAGCACCAGCGCGATGCCCACGAGCGCGGGCGTGATCTCGGCCATCGACTTGCGCGTGGCCTCCTTGGGCGACAGGCCCTCTTCGTGCATCACGCGCTCGACGTTCTCCACCACGACGATGGCGTCGTCCACCAGGAGGCCGATGGCCAGCACCATGCCGAACATGGTGAGCGTGTTGATCGAGTAGCCCGCCACGGAGAGCACGCCGAAGGTGCCCAGCAGCACCACCGGCACGGCAATGGCCGGGATCAGCGTGGCGCGGAAGTTCTGCAAAAAGATGTACATCACCAGCACGACCAGCACCATGGCCTCGGCCAGCGCCTTCACCACCTCGTCGATCGACGCGCTCACGAAGGGCGTGGTGTCGTAGCTCACGAAGGTCTGCATCTGGTTGGGAAAGAGCGGCTGCAGTTCGGCCACCTTGGCCTTCACGGCCTCGGCCACCTGCACCGCGTTGGCGCCGTCGGCCAGCACGATGCCCATGCCGGCGCCCGGGCGTCCGCCCAGCACCGAACGCACCGTGAGGTTCTCGGCGCCCAGCTCGACACGCGCCACGTCGCGCAGGCGCACCACGGCGCCGTCGGGCGTGGCGCGCAGCACCACGTTCTCGAACTCCTCGACCGTCTTCAGCTTGCTGCGCGCCGTGATGGTGGCGTTGAGCTGCTGCTGCGCGCCGGCCGGCAGCGCGCCGAGCTGGCCGGCCGAGACCTGCGCGTTCTGTGCGGTGATGGCGCTGCCCACGTCGGAGGGCATGAGCGCGTACTTGCGCAGCTTGTCGGGGTCCAGCCACAGGCGCATGGCGTAGCCGGTGCCCAGCGTCTGCACCTCGCCCACGCCGTCGACGCGGCTGATGACGTCGACCAGGTTGCTGCTGATGTAGTCGCCGACGTCCACCGCCGAGGCGCTGCCGTCGCCGGAGAACATCGAGACGATCAGCAGGAAGTCGTTGCCGCCCTTGGTGACGGTGACGCCGCGGCTTTGCACCTGCTGCGGCAGGCGCGACATGGCCTGCTGCAGCTTGTTCTGCACTTGCATCTGGGCCACGTCGATGTTGGTGCCCGCGTTGAAGGTGAGCGACAGGCGCGCCACGCCCGACGAGTTGCTGGTCGACTGCATGTACAGCAGGTTGTCCAGCCCCTTCATCTGCTGTTCGATGACCTGGGTGACGGAGTCTTCCACCGTCTTGGCCGAGGCGCCTGTGTAGGTGGCGTTGATGGACACGCGCGGCGGCGCGATGTCGGGGTACTGCTCCAGCGGCAGCGTGCGGATGGCCATCAGCCCGGCGAGCATGACGACGATGGAAAGCACCCACGCGAAGATGGGGCGGTCGATGAAGAACTGGGCCATGGCGGGGCCTCAGCGCGCGACGGTGGCGGAAGCGGCGTCGGGTGTGGCGCTTGCCACGGCGGCACCCGCCGGCCTGGCGCCCAGGTCGACCGTGCGCACCTTGTCGCCCACCTTCACGCGCTGCGAGCCTTCCATGAGCACGCGGTCGCCCGCGGCCAGGCCGTCGATCACCTGCCAGCGCGTGCCGATGGCACGGCCGATGCGGATGGGCCGCTTCTGGACCTTGTCTTCTGCGTCGATCACCAGCGTGGAGGCGCTGCCGTCGGGCGCGCGCGTGACGGCCTGCTGCGGCACCAGCAGCGCGGCGTCGTTCACGCCTTCCTGCAGCACGGCGCGCACGTACATGCCGGGCATCAGCAGCTTGTCGGGGTTGGGTACCACGGCGCGCAGCGTGACGCTGCCGGTGCCGGCATCGACCGTCACGCCGCTGAAGGTGAGGCGCCCGGCGTGCGGGTAGGGGCTGCCGTCTTCCAGCAGCAGCTGGATGCGCGCCTCGGCCTCGCTGGCGCGCTGCAGCCGGCCGCTGGCCAGCTCGCGCTTCAGGCGCAGCAGCTCGCTGCTGGACTGCGTGACGTGCACGTGGATCGGGTCGAGCTGCTGCACGGTGGTCATGGCCGCCGCCTGGTTGGCTGTGACCAGCGCGCCCGGCGTGACGGTGGACAGCTCGGCCCAGCCGGTGATGGGCGAGGTGATGCGCGTGTAGCCCAGCTGGATGCGCGCGGTCTGTTCGGCGGCGCGGGCCACGCCGAGGTCGGCCTCGGCCTGCTGCTCGGCGGCCTGGGTCTCGTCGAACACCTGGCGGCTGATGGCGTCGATCCTCACCAGCTCGGCATTGCGCTTGGCCACGGTGCGGGCCGTGGTCAGGGCCGACTCGGCCTTGCGCACGCTGGCCTGCGCGCTGGCATGGGCGGCCTGCAGCGAGGCGGGGTCGAGCTGGTAGAGCACCTGGCCGGCCTTGACCTGCGAGCCTTCGGTGAAGAGCCGCTCCTTGAGGATGCCGCCGACCTGCGGGCGGATCTCGGCGATCACCGGGGCCGCGGTGCGCCCGGGCAGCTCGGTGCTCAGGGCCAGCACCTCGGACTTGAGTGTGACGATGCCGACTTCTTTCGCGGGGGCGTTGGCCGCCTTGGCCGCGCCGGGGGCCTCCACATTGGTGCGCGAGCACCCCGCGAGGGCGGCGGCGATGCACAGGGCCGTGAGGAGCGGGGCGGAGCGGGAGGCAAAGTGGACGGGCATGGACAGGCAGAAGTAACGAAAGCCAAAGATGGAGCGGGCTCGCGCCGTCGAGTTCAATGCCGCGGCGCGGGGGCGGCGAACTTTACAGAGCGGAAACCGTGCCATGTCCCGAGGGGACTGGCGGGTGGCGTCGAGTGTGCGGCCCCACAGTTAAGCGGGTGTGAAGCGGGGCATTGCCCGCATGAAAAACCCGCCTGAAGCGCTCTCTATGGCTTCTTCTTCGCCTGCGCGACCAGGAAATCGACCAGCAGCTGCAGCGGCCCGACCTCGTTGTCGCTGCGGTAGAGGATGCCCAGCGGCGCGATGGGCGCGTTCATGCGCAGCGGCAGCTCGGCCACGGCCACGCGGTCGAGCTGGTCGAGCACCGTGCGCGGCACCGGCACCACCACGTCGGACTGCGAGAGCAGGGCGCGCACCAGCTGCGGCGTGAGCACCTGGATGGCATGCGGGCGCGGCACGATCCGCTCGGCGGCCCAGGCCGCTTCCATCACCTGGCGCACCGCGAAGTGCGCGGGCGGCAGCACCCAGCGCGAATCGGCGAGGTCGCGCAGCCGCAGGCGCTTGCGCTGCACAGCCGGGTGGCCGATGCCGGCGATGACCACCACCTCGTCGCTGCGCAGCGGCACGAAGCGGTGGGCGTCGGGCACGCGCGCCGGCTGGCGCAGCAGCACGGCGTCGAAGGCGCCCGCGCGCAGGCCGATCGTGAGCCGCTCGATGTTGCCTTCCTCGATGAACAGGCGCAGCTTGGGGTGTTGGGCATGCAGCAGGTTCAGCGCGGGCTGCAGCACGCTGGCGATGGCCGCCTCGATGGCGCCGATGCGCAGCGCGCGGGTCTCCTGCGCGGCCAGCGCCGCGAGGCCGTCGCTGGCCACCTGCATGGCGTCGATCACCATGCGCGCGTGCAGCGCCAGCAGGCGCCCGGCCTCGGTGATGCGCATGCCGCGCGCGTGGCGCTCGAACAGCGGGGTGTCGAGCAGGCCCTCGACCTCCTGCAGCATCTGCGTGGCCGCCGGCTGGCTGATGTGGATCGCCTCGGCCGCGCGGCGCAGGTGCGAGTGCGCGGCCAGCGCGTCGATGAGCTTCAGGTGGCGCAGGCGCAGGCGCGCGAGCAGCCGCTCGTGCAGCACGGAGGAGGGCGTAGGTGTGTCGGCAGCCATCGATAGGCAATCATTATCAGTCGATGCAAAAGCGATTGGACGCCAATCGGTGGCCTTCCTACGCTCACGGGGTCGGGCGGCAGACAAGGGCGCATCGGCTGCCGGCCCGACGGGGCCGTGCGGACGAAGGGCTCCCGCCCGGCGGGTCCTTCCCTTTCTTGCTTTTCTGACAACACATCACCATGTCCCACCGATTCCGTCCGGCCGCGCGCCTGTGCCTGCCCATCGTCCTTGCCGTCTCGTCCCTGTGCGCTTCGGCGCAGGAGGCGCCTGCTGTTGCCACATCGCCCGCGCCGGCCGCCGCCGTGCCGCTGTACCCGCTGATCGCCGAGCGCTCCAAGGCCATCGAGCAGAAGGTGATCGACTGGCGCCGCGACATCCACCAGCACCCCGAGCTGGGCAACCAGGAAAAGCGCACCGCCGCGCTGGTCGCGGCCCACCTGAAGGCGCTGGGCTACGAGGTGCGTGAAGGCGTGGCCGTGACCGGCGTGGTCGCCACGCTGCGCGGCGGCAAGCCCGGCCCGGTGGTGGCGCTGCGCGCCGACATGGACGCGCTGCCCGTGAAGGAACAGGTCGACGTGCCCTTCGCCTCCAAGGCGCGTGCCCAGTGGGGCTTTGCCACGGTCGACGTCATGCACGCCTGCGGGCACGACGGCCACGTGGCGATCCTCATGGGCGTGGCCGAGGTGCTGGCCTCGATGAAGGCGCAGCTGCCCGGCACCGTGAAGCTGATCTTCCAGCCGGCCGAAGAGAAGCTGCCCAACGCCGAGATCGGCGGCGCGCGCCGCATGCTGGCCGAAGGCGCCTTCGACGCGCCCAAGCCCGACGCGGTGTTCGGCCTGCACCTGGTCTCGGCGCTGAACACCGGGCAGATCGGCTACAAGAGCGGCCCCATCACCGCGAGCTCGGACACCTTCAAGGTCAGCGTGAAGGGCCGCCAGACGCACGGCTCGCAGCCCTGGAGCGGGGTCGATCCGATCGTGCTGGGCTCGCAGATCGTGCTGGGCTTCCAGACCATCGCGAGCCGCCAGGTCAACGTGACCAAGGAGCCCTCGGTGCTCAGCGTGGGAACCTTCAACGCAGGCACGCGCTACAACATCATTCCCGACAGCGTGGAGATGAGCGGCACGCTGCGCACCTACGACGACGAGATGCGCCAGTTCATCATCAAGCGCATGGGCGAGACCGCCTCGCACATCGCGCAAAGCGGCGGCGGCACGGCCGAGGTCCGCGTCGAGGCCGACGGCTACGCCCCCACCGTGAACGACCCGGCCCTGACCGCGAAGATGGTGCCCAGCCTGCAGCGCGTGCCCGGCGCCACGCCGATCGTGATCCCCAAGGGCACGGGCGGCGAAGACTTCTCGTTCTTCGCGCAGAAGGCGCCCGGCCTGTTCGTGATGATCGGCGCCACGCCGCCCGGCCGCGACGCGAACAAGGCCGAGCCCAACCACTCGCCGCGCTTCTTCGTCGACGAGGCCAGCCTGCTGGTGGGCGTGCGCACGCTGACGCAGCTGACGGTGGACTACATGGCGGGCGCGCAGCGCTGACCTGAGCGAATCGGCTGCTCCAGCGCATCCGAAAGCGGAAACAGGTGCTGCGCGATGAAGTCCACGAACACACGGATCCTGGGCGACAGCTGCCGGCTCGACGGCCACAGCACGTGGAAGATCATGTGTTCGCGGTTGTGGTCGTCCAGCACCGTGACCAGGCGGCCCTGTTCCAATTGCTGGCGCACGGCGATCTCCGGCACGCAGGCAATGCCCAGCCCCTGCTCGGCAAAGCAGACTTGCGGATCGAGCGTGTTGGTCACCATGCTGGCCGGCAGGTCGATGGCGGGCGCGCCGGCCGCAAGGCCCAGCGGCCACACGTCCAGCTTGCCGGTGCTGGGAAAGCGGTAGAGCAGGCAGGCGTGGCTTGCCAGGTCTTGCGGTTCGCGCGGCACGCCGGCCCGGCGAAAGTAGGCCGGCGCACCGACGATCACCTTGCGGCACGAGCCGATGCGGCGCGCCATCAACCGTGAATCGCTGGGCTCGCCGGTGCGGATGACCGCGTCGAAGCCTTCCTCGATGACGTCCACCAGCCGGTCGGCGTAGTCGATGTCCAGTTCGATGTCGGGGTAGAGCCGCTTGAACGCCGCCAGCTTGGGCATGAACAGCGTGCCCACCGACGGCAGGCTGATGCGCAGCTTGCCGCGCGGCGCGCTCTGTGTCTGCAGCAGCTCCGCTTCGGCCGATTCCACCTCGCAAAGGATGCGCCGGCAGCGCTCCAGGAACAGCGCGCCTTCCGGCGTCAGGTGGACGGTGCGCGTGGAGCGATGGAACAGCCGCACGCCCAGCCGTTCTTCGAGCCGCACGATGGCCTTGCTGACGGCCGAGGCCGAGATGCCCAACTGCTGCCCCGCGGCCGTGAAGCTGCGCGTTTCGCCGGCGCGAACGAAGACGTTCAGCGAACCCAGGTTTTCCATGGAGCGACTTTGATTGATGACTGGAGAGTCACATGTATTTGAAACTTTAGCCCATTTTTCATTGATGCATTCCCGCCCACACTGCGGTGAACGCCAACGCGGGCCACCCGGCCAACGCGGGCACAGACGATGGAAAACAACTGAATGACCACCACAACCGCCACCGGGGGCGAGCGCGCTGAACGACTGCCCGTGGCCGCCTTGCTGGCCTTGTCGATGACCGGCTTCCTGGCACTGCTGACGGAAACGATGCCGGCCGGCATGCTCTTGCGCATCAGCCAGGACCTGGGCGTGTCGGAAGCGCTCGCGGGCCAGTTCGTGACCCTCTATGCCATCGGCTCGCTGGTTGCGGCCATCCCGCTGACGGCGGCGACGCTGGGCTGGCGGCGCCGGCCGTTGCTGATCGCGGCGCTGGTTGCCGTGCTGGCCTTCAACACGCTCACGGCGCTGACGTCGAGCTATGCAGTCGCGCTGGTTGCGCGTTTCATGGCCGGCATGGCGGGCGGCTTGATCTGGGGGATGCTGGCGGGCTATGCGCGGCGCATGGTGCCCGAGCACCTCAAGGGGCGCGCGCTGGCAGTGGCCGGGCTGGGGGCACCGCTGGCGTTGTCGCTGGGCGTCCCGCTGGGGACGTTGATGGGCGCCACGCTGGGCTGGCGCACCGCGTTCGGTGGCATGTCGCTGCTCACGCTGGCGGTGATGGCCTGGGTCTTCCTGCAGGTGCCCGACTATCCGGGGCAGTCGGCCGAAAAGCGCGCGCCGGTGCGCCGGATCTTCGTCACGCCCGGCGTGCGACCGGTGCTGGCCGTGCTTGCGCTGTGGGTGCTGGCGCACAGCATTCTCTACACCTACGTGATGCCGTTCCTGGCGCCGGCGGGCCTGTCCGATCGGGTCGATGCGGTGCTGCTGGTCTTCGGCGTGGCGTCGCTGGCGGGCATCTGGATCAGCGGGCTGCTCATCGACCGCATGCTGCGCTCGCTGGTGCTGCTCGCCCTCGCGGGCTTTGCGCTGGCGTCGCTGGCCCTGGGCGTCGCCGGCACGCAGCCGGTGGTGGTCTATGTCGCGGTGGCCGCGTGGGGGCTGACCTTCGGCGGCTCCGGGGCCTTGCTGCAGACCGCGTCGGCCGAAGCAGCCGGCCCCGGCGCGGACGTGGCGCAATCCATCCTCGTCACGGTGTGGAACATCGCCATTGCGGGCGGCGGCATCGTCGGTGGCGTGTTGCTGGAGACATCGAGCGTCGGCGCTTTTCCATGGGCACTGCTGGCGCTGTTGCTCCCCGGCCTTCTGATTGCCTGGGCATCGCGGGCGCACGGGTTTCCCGCGAAGCCGCACCGGTCGTCCAACTGATTTCGAAGGGCGCGGAGCATTTCGCGCGCACGGGTGGGGCCCGCGAGAAAGGCGGGGGCTCGCTCAGAGCCAGTTGCCACCCTGCGGCATCTGGATCTGCTCGGCCGGGTCGCCGCCCGTCACGAACGAGCCGATGACGATGCTCAGCAGCGAGACGAAGATGCTCGCGAACAGCGCGGTCCAGAAGCCCGAGACCTTGAAGCCCTTCACCAGCGCCGCCACCAGCAGGATCATCAGCGCGTTGATGACCAGCAGGAACAGGCCGAAGGTCAGCAGCGTCAGCGGCAGCGTCAGGAAGATCAGCAGCGGCTTGACGATGGCGTTGGCCAGGCCGAGCAGCAGCGCCGACACGATCAGCGCCGAGGTGCTGTCGAACTTGAGTCCCTTGAAGAGGTGGCTGGCGACCCACAGCGAGATGCCGGTGATGGCCCAGTGGACGAGGAAAGGGGTGATGTTGTTCAGCATGGCGTGCGGTGTGTGTCGGCAGCCCGCATGGTAAACGGGGCGTCGCGGCGGACCGCTGCGCGGGGCGGGCGGATTTTCTGCGGTTACTTCCCGAAACGATGGCCGACAGGCCGTTAAGATCGCGAACTTCCGGCGCCTGCGCAGGCGCCTGTCTCCATCTTTCTCTGGTTTGGCCGAATCCACCACGGTCATGCATCCATGGCGAATGCGTCGATCGCAAGCGTGACACCCGCTCCGGCGTCGGCCGACGAGGCCGAGTCGTGGGTGCGCGGGGAACTCATCCGCAGCCTGATGCGCTCGGCGCGCGGCTCCTACCTCGTCTCGGCGGCGCTCATGCCCGCCATGGTCGGCCTGAGCTGGGGCCACGTGCCCCGCTGGGAGCTGCTGACCTGGCTGGCCGCCGGCATCATCGCCACCGCCTGCCGGGCCTGGGGCGCACGCGTGTACGCCGTGCGCTATGCCGGGCGCAGCGCGGTCGCGCAGCAGCAGTTCACCGACCGCTACGGCTTCGTGTGGAGCACCAGCGCGGTGGTCTGGGGCTGCTCGGTGCTGCTGTTCTTCGAGCGCACGCCGCAGGTCAACCAGTTCATGAGCTGGCTCATCGTGGCCGGCGTGGGCACCTTCCCGCTCAACGGGCTGGCGCTGCACCCGCCGCTGCTCAAGCGCTACGTCAACACGCTGTTCATCACCATGCTCGGCGCGGTGCTGGTGCGCCTCGTGGCCGTCACCATGCAGCACCCGCATTTCCAGTACGGCTACCTCATGCCGCTGCTGCCGGCGTTGCACTGGTTCCTGCTGCTGCGCGCCGGCCGCAACATCCATGAGACCGCGCGCAACAGCCTGGAGCTGCTGTTCCACAACCACATCCTGATCAAGTCGCTCACGCAGCAGCGGCAGGCGGCGGTGTCGGCCGTGGCCATGAAGAACCGCTTCCTGGCCAGCGCCGCGCACGACATGCGTCAGCCCGTGCTGGCGCTGTCGCTGTACGCCGACTGGCTGCGCAACGAGCCCGAGCTGGTGCTCGAACTGGCCCCGAAGATCGTGCGCGCCACCCACGCGGTGAACGCGCTGTTCGACTCCATGTTCGACCTGGCGCGCATCGACGCGGGCCAGGTGCGCCTGCACATCGAGCGCGTCGACGTGGCCGAGCTGCTGCACGACCTGGAGCTGCAGTACCGCCCCGTGGCCGAGAGCCGGGGCCTGGACTTCCGGGTGCACGTGACCGAGGGCTCGTTCCTCACCGACCCGATCCGCGTGCGCCGCATGATCGGCAACCTGCTCGCCAATGCCATCAAGTACACGACCGAAGGCGGCGTGCTGCTGGCCGCGCGCCAGACCCGCGAGGGCATGCGCGTGGAGGTCTGGGACACCGGCATCGGCATCGCGCCCGAGCACCTGCGCGACGTGTTCCTGGAGTTCTACAAGGTCGCCGACCACGCCGGCACCTCCGACGGCTTCGGTCTCGGCCTGGCCATCGTGGCGCGGCTGTCGCACGTGCTGGGCCACCCGGTCAGCGTGCGCTCGCGCCTGGGCAGCGGCAGCGTGTTCCGCGTGGCGCTGCACGATGCCGATGAGGCGGTGGCGCAGGCACGGGTGAGTGCGTCGGGCGGCTGAGCGGCGCGCGCGCCGCCCATGAAAAAACCGCGCACGAGGCGCGGTTCCTGATCAAGTCAAGCCAGCTTTTCAGGCTCAGCCAGACAACAATCCATTCGTCCGTGCATAGTGCAGGGCCTGCGTACGGCTCTTCACGCCCAGACGGCGGAACAGGCGCCACAGATGCACCTTCACCGTGTGTTCGCTGATCTCCAGGTCGGTCGCGATGTCGCGGTTGCTCATGCCCTTGTCGAGCATGGCGATCAGCTGGGTCTGGCGCTTGGAGAGCTTGCCGCTGTTGGCGGCCGGCATCTCCTCGGTGTCGTCTTCCGATCCGGCCATCAGCAGGCCGCGCAGGGCGGCTGCCAGCTCGTTGGAGCTGGCCGACTTCTCGATGTAGGTATCAGCGCCAGCCTCGATGCAGGCGTCTTCCATGTCGGCAGCCGGGGCTGCCGAATACACGGCGATCGGCACGTTCGGATAGACCTGCTTGACCGCGATCACGCCCGAGACGCCATTGGTGTCCGGCAGCTTCAGGTCCAGGCAGAAGAGAGTGGGCGCGCCACGCTGCTGGACCGAACTGGCGAGCTTGTCGAGCCGCTCGAGCTCGACGATGTTCTCGGCGGGGCGCAGGCGACGCAGGACCATCACGATCGCGTCGCGCATCAGGGGGTGGTCGTCGATGACATAAATGCTCATGTTTTCTTCCTTTGTGATCGCACCGTCTTCTCTCTTGTCACACCCGCCGGCGGATGGCCCGCGGGTTGTTGCCGGATCAATGTCCCTGGGTGGTGGACGTTGCCTCCGCCAGTGCCTCCAGCGCCTCGGTGGCGGCGCGAGCCTGTTGCGCGTCGACCGGTTCGAGCTGCGCGGCCAATGCCGTGAGCGCCGCGCCGCGTTGCGCCTGCAAGTCGGCGATGGTACGGCCCGCTTCCTGCGGCGACGCGAATCCACGGCTTTGCAAAAGGGTTTCGCCGCGCGCATCGAGCAGCTTGAAATAGAACAGGCCGTCGGCCTTCTCGCGGTATTGCTTGAAGCTGGGCTTCGCCACCTTGGCGGCCTTGGCACCGGCGCCATCGCGGCCCGCCGCGAGGTTGCGCAGGCCGACCGCATGGCGCAGCGAGGTCATGAAGGGGCGCGACAGCTTGCGCGCCTTCTCGGCGCCCAGCAGCAGGATGCGCTCGATCTCGGCCGGGTCGTTCATGAGCGCCTCGTAGCGCGCGCGCAGCGGCGCCACTTCGCGGTCGATGCGCTCGAACAGCACCTGCTTGGCGTCGCCCCAGGCGATGCCGTCGGCGTACGCCTTGCGCAGCGCTTCGGTTTCCTCGGCGCTGGCGAAGGCCTGGTAGATCTGGAACAGGGCCGAGCCCTCGGTGTCCTTGGGCTCGCCGGGCGCGCGCGAGTCGGTGACGATGCTGGCGATCTGCTTTTGCAGCTGCGCGCGCGGCGCGAACAGCGGGATCGTGTTGTTGTAGCTCTTGCTCATCTTGCGGCCATCGAGGCCGGGCAAGGTGGCGACCGCATCGTCGATCTCGGCGTCGGGCAGCGTGAAGTGCTCGCCGTACTGGTGGTTGAAGCGCTGCGCCATGTCGCGCGCCATCTCGATGTGCTGCACCTGGTCGCGGCCCACGGGCACCTTGTGGGCGTTGAACATCAGGATGTCGGCGCCCATCAGCACGGGGTACATGAACAGGCCCGCCGTCACGTCGGCGTCGGGCTCTTCGCCCTTGGCGATGTTCTTGTCGAGCTGGGCCTTGTAGGCGTGGGCGCGGTTGAGCACGCCCTTGCCGGTGACGCAGGTCAGGAACCAGGTGAGCTCGGTGATCTCGGCGATGTCCGACTGGCGATAGAAGGTGACGCGTTCGGGGTCGAGGCCACAGGCCAGCCAGCTGGCGGCGATCTCGAGCGTGGAGCGTTGGATGAGCGCCGGCTCCTGCACCTTGATGAGCGCGTGGTAGTCGGCCAGGAAGAAGTAGCTCTCGACGCCGGCCGCGACGCTCTGGCGCACCGAGTGGCGGATGGAGCCGACGTAGTTGCCGAGGTGGGGCGTGCCCGACGGCGTGATGCCGGTCAGGACGCGCAGGGGAGCTGGAGAAGACGAAGCCATGGGACGAAAGAGAAGACTTAGAGCAGCATTGCCTTGAGCGGCGTGATGAGCAGGTTGACCACGAAGTAGCCGGCATCCATCAGCGGGCGCAGCCAGTAGTTGCTGACGATGCCGGCGAGCACCAGCGCCATCACGATGAAGAAGCCGTAGGGCTCGATGCGCGCCAGGAAATTCTGCGCCGGGCCGCTGGGCAGCAGGCCGGCCAGCACGCGACCGCCGTCGAGCGGGGGCAGCGGGAACAGGTTGAAGGCCCACATCACGAGGTTGACCAGCACGCCGCCCTGGCACATCTTGATGAAAAAGGTTTCACTGACGCCGGCCGCGACGATCACGATGAGCAGCACGGCCCACAGGATGGCCTGGATGAAGTTGGAGGCCGGGCCCGCGAGCGCGACCCACACCATGTCGCGCTTGGGATGGCGCAGGCGGTTGAAGTTGACCGGCACCGGCTTGGCATAGCCGAACAGGAAGGCGCCCGAGGTCGCGAAGTACAGCATCAGGGGCATCAGGATGGTCCCGATGGGGTCGATGTGCTTCATGGGATTGAGCGTCACGCGGCCCATCATGGCGGCGGTGTTGTCCCCGAAGTGGCGTGCCACGTAGCCATGCGCCGCTTCGTGCACGGTGATCGCGAAGATCACCGGCAGTGCGTAAATCAGAACCGTCTGTATCAGATTGGAAATATCCACTGCGCGATTGTGTCAGAGAGGAAAGAGGCGGCCGAGCCGTTCGTCAGAGGCCAAGCACCGCGAGCGCACCGCGGCCCTGGCGCACCACGACCGGGTCGTCGCCCGCGCCCATGGGTGTGAGGTCGACCACGGTGGTCGGCTGCGACGGGCAGGCGCCGGCGTCGATGACGGCGCCGATCTGCTTCTCGAAGCGCTCGCGGATTTCCTGCGCGTCGTTCAGCGCCTCGGTCTCGCCGGGGGCGATGAGGGTGGTGGCCAGCAGCGGCGCGCCGTGCAGTTCCAGCAGCTCCAGCAGCACCTTGTGGTCGGGCACGCGCAGGCCGATGGTCTTGCGCTGCGGATGGCTCACGCGGCGCGGCACTTCCTTGGTGGCTTCGAGCAGGAAGGTGTAGGGCCCGGGCGTGGCGGCCTTGAGCAGGCGGTACTGCTTGTTGTCGACACGCGCGTAGTTGGCCAGCTCGCTCAGGTCGCGGCACAGCAGCGTGAGGTGGTGCTTGTCGTCGACCTGGCGGATGCGGCGCAGCTGGTCGACCGCGTCCTTGTCGTCCAGGTGGCAGGCCAGCGCGTAGCTGGAGTCGGTGGGCACCGCCACGACCTCGCCGCGCGCGAGCAGCGCCACGGCCTGCTTCAGCAGGCGCTGCTGGGGGTTCTCGGGGTGGACTTCGAAGTACTGGGCCATGGTGAATTGCTCCTGATCAGGATTCCGCCGGTTCGATCGGCACGCGCCGCTCGCGCACGGTGAGCCACGCGCCGGCGGCGCCGCACACGGCGATCATCGCCATGCCGATCAGCGAGAAGCGGTCGGGCACGTGGGAAAAGATGAGCCAGCCGCCCAGCATCGCGAAGGCGATCTGCGCGTACAGGTACGGGGTGAGGGTGGACGCCGGCGCGCGCTGGTAGGCCAGGATCAGCATGAAGTGGCCCACCGTGCCCATGAAGCCCATGAGGCACAGCAGCGCCCACCATTCCCACGAGGGCAGGGCGGTCCAGGCGAAGGGCACGGCCACCGAGGCCAGCAGCGTGCCGACCCAGCCGGTGTAGAAGTGCATGGTCAGCGGGTTCTCGGTCTGCGCGAGCTTGCTCGTGAGCACCTGGAACCAGGCGTTGGTCAGCACCAGCCCCAGCGGCAGCAGCACGGCCCAGCTGAAGCTGCCGCCGCCCGGACGCAGGATGACCAGCGTGCCGATGAAGCCGCCGGCCACCAACGTCCAGCGCAGCGGCGACACCT
Source organism: Variovorax sp. GW823-FHT04F07 (assembly GCF_058795995.1). Lineage (NCBI taxonomy): Bacteria > Pseudomonadati > Pseudomonadota > Betaproteobacteria > Burkholderiales > Comamonadaceae > Variovorax > Variovorax sp. GW823-FHT04F07. Next base: position 817,856 of record NZ_JBXAIG010000002.1, on the reverse strand, counting down.
GCTCCTTGAGCGTGGTGGCCGCCAGCAGCGTGATCACCAGCGGCGCGATCAGCACGATCGACGTGAACTCGGCCAGCGGCATGTAGCGCAGGCTCAGGAAGGCAAAGAGGCTCGAGCCCAGCAGCAGCGCCCCGCGCAGCGCCTGGTAGCGCGGGTGCTGCGTGCGCAGCAGGGCCGTGCCGCGCAGCGGCAGCAGCACCAGCGTGGTGGCCACGGCCTGGAAGGCGTAGCGGAACCACACGCCCATGAGCACGGGCACGGCGAGCGTCGAGTACTTGGTGGCGGTGTCCAGCGTGGCGAAGCAGGCCACCGCCAGGATGACCAGCCCGATGCCCGCGAGGATGCGTTCGGATTCGGTGCGGCGGCGGGTTTGCGCTGCGGCGCGTGCCTGGGCCAGCGCGGCGGTGGCCGCGCTGTCGATGCCGGGCCCGGGGCTCTGGCTCACTGCTGGATGCGGTGGCCGAGCAGTTCCCACACCGGCGTGAGGCTGCCGGGCAACGGTGGCAGCTTGCCGAGATCGCAGTGGCTCTCGTCGGGGCTGTGGAAATCGCTGCCGCGCGAGGCGGCGAAATCGAACTCGAGCGCCTTGTCGGCGTACTCGACGAACTCGGCCGGCGTGTGGCTGCCCGTGACGACCTCGATCGCCTGGCCGCCGTGCGCCTTGAATTCGAGGAACAGCGCGTACTCCTCGTTGGCCGTGAACTTGTAGCGGCCCGGGTGCGCGATCACGGCCATGCCCTTGGCGGCGGTGATCCAGTGCACGGCGTCCTTCAGCGAGGCCCAGCGGTGCGGCACGTAGCCCGGTTTGCCTTCGGTGAGGAACTTGCGGAACACCTCGGGGGTGTCGCGGCAGTGGCCCTGCTCGACCAGGAAGCGCGCGAAGTGCGTGCGCGAAATGAGTTCGGGGTTGCCGACGAACTTGAGCGCGCCTTCGTAGGCGCCATGGATGCCGACCTTGGCCAGCCCCTCGGACATTTCCTGCGCGCGCTTGCCGCGACCACCGCGCGTGTCGTACAGGCCCTGCGACATGGCGGCGTCGTCGGGGTCGAAGCCCAGGCCGACGATGTGCACGGTTTCGTTCGCGAAGGTCACCGAGATCTCGGTGCCCGTGAGGTAGCGCATGCCGTTTTCGCGCGCGGCCGCGGCGGCGCGGTGCTGGCCGCCGACCTCGTCGTGGTCGGTGAGGGCCCAGAGCTCGACCCCGTTGGCGGCGGCGCGGGCGGCCAGCGCTTCGGGCGTCAATGTGCCGTCGGAGACCACGGAGTGGCAGTGAAGGTCGGCATTGAGAGTAGAAGGCACCGCCCGATTCTAGGCGCTCTCGTCCGCCGACACCGGCGTGTGGATGCTTCGCGGTGCTACTAGATAAATAGCATTAACCTCATCGCCCAAGCGGCTTGGCGCATGCCGTCCTGTGGCCGCTCAGGCGCGCAGGTCGTGCCTGACGAGGTCGGCGGCGCGCTCGGCGATCATGATGATCGGCGCGTTCGTGTTGCCCGACACCAGCCGCGGCATCACCGAGCCGTCCACCACGCGCAGCCCCTGCAGCCCATGGACCCGCAGGCGGGCATCCACCACCGCGTTGGCATCGTCGGCGGGGCCCATGGCGCAGGTGCCCACCGGATGGAAGATGCTGCCGCCGCGGCGGCGCACCCAGTCCAGCAGCTGCGCGTCGCTGGCCAGCGCGGGGCCGGGCTCGTGCTCCTGCGCCAGGTAACGCGCCAGCGGCGGCGCGGCGGCGATCTCGCGCATCTTGCGCACCAGCCGCACGGCCAGCACCCGGTCGGCTTCGTGCGACAGGTAGCGTGGCTGGATCGACGGCGCCGCCAGCGGATCGGCCGAGCGCAGCATGATCTCGCCGCGGCTGTGCGGGCGCAGCAGGCAGGCCGACAGCGTCACGCCCGGGAAGGGGTGCGGCGGCTGGTGCGGCCGCTCGAAGCTCACCAGCCCGAAGTGGATCTGGGCATCGGGCCACCCGGCGGCATCGTCGCCCGCCGGAAAGAAGGCGCCGGCGCGGTAGACGCCGCCGTTCAGCGCGCCGCCGCGCGTCAGCAGGTAGCGCATGAACTCGCGCGCGCTGCGCCAGCGGCTGTGGGCGATGTCGTTGAGCGTCTCGATGCCCTGGCAGCGGTAGCTGGGCCGCACCTGCAGGTGGTCCTGCAGGTTGCGCCCCACTCCCTCGAGCGGCGCCACCACCGGCAGGCCCAGGCGGCCCAGCAGCCCGGCCGGCCCCACGCCCGAGAGCTGCAGCAGCTGCGGCGACTGGATGGCGCCGGCGCTCAGGATCACCTCGTGCCGCGCCGAGACGCGTTCGGCCTTGCCGTCGCGCACGCACTCGACGCCGACGGCGCGCCGCCCCTCGAAGCACACGCGGGTCGCCTGCGCGCCCGACAGCACGCGCAGGTTGGGTCGGCCCCGCGCCGGCGCCAGGAAGGCCCGTCCGGTGTCCATGCGCCGGCCGTGGCGCGTCGTCATCCGGAAGTAGCCGGCGCCGCTGTTGTCGCCGCCGTTGAAGTCGGCCGTGGGCGCGATGCCGGCATGCGCCGCCGCGGCGATGAAGGCATCGGACAGGGCATCGCGCGGCAGCTCGGACACCCACAGCGGGCCGTCGGCCGCGGGCTGCGAGCGGTCGAAGTACGGGCGCACGCTGTCCCAGTCCCAGCCCGGGTTGCCCAGGGCGGCCCACTGGTCGTAGTCGGCGCGGTGGCCGCGCAGGTACAGCATGCCGTTGATGAGGCTGGAGCCGCCCGGCCCCCGCCCGCGCGGCCAGGGCAGGCGGCGCTGCGCCATGTCCGGCTCGGGGTCGGTCTCGAAGCGCCAGTCGTGCCGGGGGTGGCCCACCGTCTTGAAGTAGCCGATGGGAATGCGCAGCCACGGGTTGTGCGAGGGCTGTCCCGCCTCGACCAGCACCACCTGCAGCGCGGGGTCTTCGCTCAGGCGGGCGGCCAGCACGCAGCCTGCCGAGCCGCCCCCGACGATCACGATGTCTGCCTGCATCGCGCGCTCAGTCGGCCTTGATGCCGGCGTTGCGGCCCAGGCGCAGCCACTTGTCCGACTCGGCCGCCAGCACGGTGCGAAAGCGCGCCGGCGTCATCGGCTCCGGCTCGAGCGCCAGCGTGGCCAGGCGTTCGCGCACCTCGGGGGCGGCCAGCGCCTTGGCGAGCGCGTCGCCGAGCCGCTCGACGATCTCGCGCGGCGTGCCGCTGCGCACCGTCATGCCGTCGAAGGAGCGCAGCTCGAAGCCCGCGTAGCCCTGTTCGATCATCGTGGGCACGGCGGGCAGGGCCGGCAGGCGTTGCGCACCGGTCACCGCGAGCGCGCGCAGCTTGCCGGCCTGGATCTGCGGCAATGCGGCTGACGCGGTCAGGAACATGGTGTCCAGGCGCCCGGCCAGCAGGTCGCCCACCGCCATCGGGAACTGGTTGTACGGCACGTGCGTGAGCTGGCTGCCGGTCTGCTGGGCGAACAGCGCGCCGGCCAGGTGCGCCGGCGTGCCGTTGCCGCCGGAGCCGAAGCTCAGCGTGCCCGGCCGGGCCTTGGCCGCGGCCTCCAGTTCGCGCGGCGAGCCCAGCGCCGAGCCGGCGGGTGCCACCAGCACGTTGTAGCTCCAGGCCGTCATGCCGACCGGCTCCAGGCTCTTGAGCAGGTCCAGCGACTGGCTGGGGAACAGCAGCGGCGCCACCAGCGAGGCCGACGACAGCATGTAGACCGTGTAGCCGTCGGCCGGCTGGCGCAGCACCTCGCCCAAGCCCACGGTGCCGGCCGCGCCCGGCCGGTTCTCGACGAACACGGTCTGGCCCAGCGCGCCCGCCATGCGCTCGGCCACCACGCGGCCCGCCACGTCCGCCGGCGTGCCGGGCGCCCACGGCACGATCAGGCGCACGGGCCTGGACGGGTACGCCTGGGCCGCGGCGCCGGCGGGCAGCAGCCCGGCCAGCAGGGCGGCGGCCATGAGGGCGGCGCAAAGGGATCGCTTCGTCGGTTCGGTCATCGCGGGTCTCCGGGGTGCCAGGGCGGTGGGCGGATTCTGGGCAGGCCGGGCGAGGGCGACAAATGAGAAATCCGAGCGTACTCATACCGTTGCCGATATAAATGGCCATGGCCTCCTTCCTGGAACGAAACCTCACGCTGCGCCAGCTGCGGCTGCTCAGCCAGCTGGGCCGCACGCTCAGCCTGAGCAAGTCGGCCGAGCTGCTCAACACCACCCAGCCCGCGCTGTCGCGCACGCTGGCCCAGCTCGAGGCCACGCTGCAGGTGCGCCTGTTCGAGCGCACCACCAAGCGCATCGCGCCCACGGCGGCGGGGCTGAGCATGGTCCGGCACGCCGACCGCGTGCTGGGCGAGCTGATGCTGGCCGAGGAGTCGCTGCGCGACCTGCGCGTGGGCGTGAGCGGCGAGCTGCGCCTGGGCGTGCTGCCCGTGTTTTCGGCGCAGCGGCTCGCGGCCGCGCTGCTGCAGGCCTCGCAGATGCTGCCCCACGTGCGCCCGATGGTGCAGACGCTGGAGATCGAGGACCTGCACGGCGCGCTGCAGGACGGGCGCATCGACCTCATGCTCGCGCACGCGGAGTGGACGGTCGACCTCAACCGCGTCGAGGTCACGCCGCTGTACGAGGAGTTCAGCAGCATCGTGGCGGCGCCGCGGCACCGGCTGGCGCTCAAGCGAGCGCCGACCTGGGCCGAGGCCGCCAACGAGCGCTGGGTGCTGCCGCCGCACCGCACGCCGCTGCGGCCCAAGCTGGACCGCATGCTGTCGGTGCACCGCCGTCCGGGCGGGCCGCATCCGGCCGACATCCAGGCCGACTCGGCCCCGCTCGCGCTGCACCTCGTGCGCAGCTCGGGCCTGCTGTGGGCCACCGCCAACCACTACGCCGAAGACTTCGAGCGGCGCGGGCTCGTGCGCCGCATCGCCATGCCGGGCGAACTGCTGCGCGGCCCCATGTGCGCCTTCCGCCTGCGCAGCGAGGCGATGAACACGCCCACGCGCGTCTTCCTGCAATGCATGCAGGACGCGGCCGCCGCGCCGCTGCCGCCGGATTGAGTGCGACCGCGCCTCAGCGCTTCTTGCGAAACGCCGTCCAGGCGGCCACGGCGGTGAAGGTGGCGACGATCGCCACCACGATCCAGAACCCGTGCCTGTGCTCCGCCAGCGGAATGCCGCCCACGTTCATGCCGAACAGGCCGGCCAGGATGTTGATCGGCAGCGCCAGCACCGTGACCACCGTCAGCACGAACAGGCTGCGGTTGTTGTCCTCGTTGACGTTGGCGGCGATTTCTTCCTGCAGCAGCTTGATGCGCTCCTGCAGCGCCTGCATGTCGCGCAGCACCACCGAGAACTCCTCGGTCGAGCCGCGCAGCTCCTGCACGTCGGGCTCGGCCATCCAGGCCGGCGGGCCCTGCAGCAGGCGGAACAGCGCGGCCGGCTCGGGCGCCAGCAGCCGCTGCAGCCGCACCAGCAGCCGGCGCAGCACGCCCAGCCGTGCGCGCTTGTGGTCCAGGCGCCCGGCCAGCAGCTCGTCCTCGATGCGGTCGATGCGCGAGGTGACGCCGCGCACGATCTTCACCAGCACGTCGGCCTGCGCGCGCAGCAGGTGCTCGAGCAGCTCGGTGCTCGAGCGCGGCGCCTCGCCCGCCTTCACGGCCGTGCGCAGCGCGTCGACCGAGCGCAGCGGCTTGGTGCGCGCCGTGACCACCAGGCGCGGGCCGACACTGATCCACAGCGTCGAGATGTCCGAGGGCTCGAAGCTGAACTCGAAGTGCACGTCGTTGATGACCGCGATCAGCGAGTCGTCCGCGCGCTCGATGCGCGTGGAGGGCAGGCCTTCGTGCAGTGTCTCGTAGAAGGTGTCCGACAGAGCCGCGTGGCGCACCAGCCAGCGCTCCGCATGGGCGTGGCTCAGGTTGAAGTGCAGCCACACGTAGGCGTTGCTGTCGCCGAGCTGGCCGGCATCCGCCAGCCACGCGGCGGCCTGCGCCGAATCGATGGCCCGCGCGGGCTCCGGCGCCGCGGCGTCGAACAGGTAGCCGCAGATCAGCCCGGCTTCGTCGCCGCCATAGGACTGCGCGGCGAGGTCATGAAATACCGACAAGGTGCGTGGTCAGAAAAGACGTGTGAACAGGCAGACGCCCGTTTGGCGGGCTGCCAGCGTGCCCCGGATGGTGTTCGTGCCATGTGACAACGGCGTGTCGGCTTACAGAAAACAGCCGCAAAACCGTCACGCCGTCGTCATGCGGCGGGTGCAGCATGCTTTTTGTCTACCCGCCACTCTTGCCCCTTTTCATCATGCTGACGAGCGCACTTCCCGACCACGAAGACCTGATGCAACGCATCGCCCGCGACCTGATCGACAGCTACGACGAAGAGCTCGAACTGGAGATCGAAGACCGCAACCTCGACGGGCTCGACCCCGCCGCGGCCGCGTCTTCCGTGTCCGACAAGGCGGCGCGCCAGGCCTACTTCAAGGAACTCTTTCGCCTGCAGGGCGAGCTGGTCAAGCTGCAGGACTGGGTGCAGCACAGCAAGCAGAAGGTGGTCATTCTTTTCGAAGGCCGCGACGCGGCGGGCAAGGGCGGTGTCATCAAGCGCATCACCCAGCGCTTGAACCCGCGCGTGGCGCGCGTGGCCGCGCTGCCCGCGCCCAACGACCGCGAACGCACGCAGTGGTACTTCCAGCGCTACGTGGCGCACCTGCCGGCCGCTGGCGAGATGGTGCTGTTCGACCGCAGCTGGTACAACCGCGCCGGCGTCGAGCGCGTGATGGGCTTTTGCAGCGACGACGAGTACGAGGAGTTCTTCCGCACCGTGCCCGAATTCGAGAAGATGCTCGTGCGCTCGGGCATCAAGGTCATCAAGTACTGGTTCTCCATCACCGACGACGAGCAGCACATGCGCTTCCTGGGCCGCATCCACGACCCGCTCAAGCAGTGGAAGCTCAGCCCCATGGACCTCGAGAGCCGCCGCCGCTGGGAGGAGTACACCAAGGCCAAGGAGATCATGCTGGAGCGCACCCATATCCCCGAGGCGCCGTGGTGGGTGGTGCAGGCCGTCGACAAGAAGAAGGCGCGCCTGAACTGCATCAGCCACCTGCTGGGCCAGCTGCCCTACCAGGAAGTGGCGCACGCGCCGGTCGAGTTGCCGGCGCGCGAGCGGCATGACGACTACCTGCGCCAACCCGTCCCTGTCAGCATGATCGTGCCGGAAATCTACTGAAGGCTTCGCGGCCGTTTGGCCGCCCGGCGCTTTGCCTGCACACTGCGCCATGGCCCGTCGCTCCACCGCTTCTTTCTTTGCCCGCGCCTATGAGCGCAACCTGAAGGCGCTCACCAAGCTCACGCTGAGCAACGGCAAGCGCGTGGCCGGCCAGGTGCAACGCGCGACCGCCAAGCGGCTCAAGCCGCCGCCCGGCAAGGGCGACTGGATCAGCGGCATGGCGATGGGTGCGGGCGGGGCGCGCGGCTATCACCTGTTCCGTCCGGCCGACCTGGTGCTGCAGCCCGGCGAGAAACTCCCGCTCATGGTCATGCTGCACGGCTGCGGCCAGACCGGTCGCGACTTCGCGGCCAGCACGCGCATGAACGCGCTCGCCGTGCGCCAGCGCTTTCTCGTGCTCTACCCCGAGCAGGACCGCATCGCCCATCCGCCGGGTTGCTGGAACTGGTACGAGCGCCGCTCCGGCAAGGCCGACGCCGAGGCCGCCACGCTGATGGCCGCCGTCGACCAGGCCTGCATGCTGTACCCCGTCGACCGCGACCGTGTGGCCGTGGCCGGCCTGTCGGCGGGCGCGAGCATGGCGGCGCTGCTGGCCACGCGCTACCCGAACCGCTTTCGCGCCGTGGTCATGCACTCGGGCGTGGCGCCCGGCGCCGCGAAGTCATCGGCCACCGCGCTCGGCGCCATGCGCGGACAGCACGTGCCGCCGATGCCCGTCACCGCGGTCGGCAAGGCCATGGGCGCGGCGGCCGTCTTCACGACGCTGCCGCCGATGCTGGTGCTGCACGGCGACGCCGACGCCGTGGTGGCGCCGAGCAACGCCATGAGCAGCGCGGCCGTCTGGGCCACCGCCGTGGGCGCGCACGCGGGCATGGCGCGTGACCTGCAACGCGGCCAGCGCCGTGCCATGCGCGTGACCGACTTCAAGCGCCAGGGCCGCACCCTGGTCACGCTGTGCGAGATCGCGGGGCTCGGCCACTCGTGGAGCGGCGGGTCGCGGGGGCAGCTGTTCAGCGACCCGCTCGGGCCCGACGCCACGCGCATGACCTGGGCCTTTGCGTCCGCGCAGTTCGACAAGCGCTGAACGCCCGCGCCCTGCGCGCATGACCTCGCAGGTCATTGCCGCGATGCCGGCCGGTGCCGACAGTGGGGGTCATGACCTCGTCGAATCCTGCCGTTTCTTCTGCCCCATCGATCACGTCCGCCGCACCGGGTCCGCTGGGCCTGTGGGTCATGCTCAGCGGCACCTTCCTGGTGGTGCTCGATTTCTTCATCGTCAATGTCGCGCTGCCGTCCATGCAGCACGACCTGCAGGCCAGCGCGGGCACGCTGCAGCTGGTGGTGGCGGGCTACGGCCTGGCCACCGCCGCGGGGCTGGTCACGGGCGGGCGGCTGGGCGACCTGTTCGGCCGGCGCCGCATGTTCATGCTCGGGCTGCTGCTGTTCACGCTCGCCTCGGCCGCTTGCGGCGTGGCGCCGAACGCCGGGCTGCTCGTGGCCGCGCGCCTGCTGCAGGGCCTGGCCGGCGCGCTGCTGCAGCCGCAGGTGCTCGCGATGATCGGCCTGGCCTACGCGGGCGAAGACCGGACGCGCGCCTTCGCGGCCTACGGCCTCACGCTGGGCCTGGCGGCCACGCTGGGGCAGCTGGTGGGCGGCGCGCTGATCCATGCCGACCTTGCGGGGCTCGGCTGGCGCAGCTGCTTTCTCATCAACGTGCCCATCGGCCTGCTGGCGCTTGTGCTCGCGCCGCGCGTGGTGCCGCCGCTGGCGCAGGGCCGGGGCGACAGCCGGCTCGACCTTGCCGGCATGGCGCTGGTCGCGGCCGGCTCGGTGGCCGTGGTGCTGCCGCTGGTCGAAGGGCGCCAGCAGGGCTGGCCGTTGTGGAGCTGGCTGTGCCTGGCCGCCGCGGTGCCGCTGTGGGGCCTCTTCGCCGCGCAGCAGCGCCGCCTTGCGGCACGCGGCGGTGCGCCGCTGGTGGCGCCGGTGCTGCTCGCCAACCGCCGCTTCGTGACCGGGCTGTTCACCACGCTGGCCTTCTATGCCGGCAACGCCTCGTTCTACTTCGTGCTCGCGCTGTACCTGCAGCAGGGGATGGGGCTGGGCGCGCTTCACTCGGGCATCGTCTTCACGGCGCTGGCCGTCGGCTTCTTCGCGACCTCGATGGCCGGCGCACGCATCGCCCGCCGCTTCGGCGGCACGCCACCGATCGCGCTCGGCGCCCTCGTGCTCGCGGCGGGGCATGCGCTGCAGTGCGCCAACGTGGCCGGCTGGCCGGGGCACACGCATGTCGTGGCGTGGATGGTGCCGCTGCTGTTCGTGCAGGGCGCGGGGCTCGGCATGGTGATGGCGCCCCTGGTGTCCACCGTGCTGGCCGGCCTGCCGCCGCAGCACGCGGGCGTGGCCTCGGGCGTGCTGTCGATGGTGCAGCAGGCGGGCAATGCGCTGGGGGTGGCGTTGGTCGGGATCTTGTTCTATGGGCAGTTGGGGCACGAGGCGGACTACACGGCCGCGTTCGGCGTGGCGCTGGTCTATCTGATGGTGTCGGCGCTGCTGGTGGCGGTGCTGCATGGGCGGGGAAGTCGCATGGCGTAGCCGGGCGGCCATGCCAAACTCGCGGAAGACCCCCGCAGGATTGACATGGCCACCGAACTTCAAGCACTGACCCAGGCCTTGCGCGACTTCGCGCAAGCCCGCGACTGGGAGCAATTTCACTCCCCGAAGAACCTCGCCGCCGCGTTGTCGGTCGAGGCTGCCGAGCTGCTCGAGCATTTCCAGTGGCTCACCGAAGCGCAAAGCCGGGCGTTGCCCGCGGACCAGCGCGCCGAGATCGGCACCGAGATTGCGGACGTTCTGCTCTATCTGCTGCAGCTGGCCGACAAGCTCGGCATCGATCCGGTCGAGGCGGCGAAGCACAAGATGCTCGCCAACGCCGTGAAGTACCCGGCCCCGCCACCCGCCTGAGTACCTCCGTGTACGCCACCCGGCGTATTTCCCCTTTGTGGTGCGTTCCGCAGACTCCTCTCCATCGCCAGCCCCGCGCTGTCGACAAGGTTCAACCCACCCGGAGCAGGAGTCCACATGCAACGTCGTTTCACCCTCAAGGCGCTCACCGCCGCCGTCGCGCTGGCCAGCATTTCTGCTGCGCCCGCATTTGCTGCCGACACCATCAAGGTCGGCGTGCTGCACTCGCTGTCGGGCACGATGGCCATCTCGGAAACCGTGTTGAAGGACACGGTGCTGATGGCCATCGACGACATCAACAAGAAGGGCGGCGTGCTGGGCAAGCAGCTGGAGCCCGTGGTGGTCGACCCGGCCTCCAACTGGCCGCTGTTCGCTGAAAAGACCAAGCAGCTGCTCGGCCAGGACAAGGTCTCGGTGATCTTCGGCTGCTGGACCTCGGTGTCGCGCAAGTCGGTGCTGCCGGTGGTCGAGGAAATGAACGGCCTCTTGTTCTACCCCGTGCAGTACGAAGGCGAAGAGCTCTCGAAGAACGTGTTCTACACGGGCGCCGCGCCCAACCAGCAAGCCATTCCGGCCGTCGACTACCTGATGAGCAAGGAAGGCGGCGGCGCCAAGCGCTGGGTGCTGCTGGGCACCGACTACGTGTACCCGCGCACCACCAACAAGATCCTGCGCGCCTACCTCAAGAGCAAGGGCGTGGCCGACAAGGACATCGACGAGAAGTACACCCCCTTCGGCCACAGCGACTACCAGACCATCGTCGCCGACATCAAGAAGTTCTCGGCCGGCGGCAAGACGGCGGTGGTGTCGACCATCAACGGCGACTCCAACGTGCCCTTCTACAAGGAACTGGGCAACGCAGGCCTGAAGGCCAAGGACGTGCCGGTCGTCGCTTTCTCGGTGGGAGAGGAAGAGCTGCGCGGCGTGGACACCAAGCCGCTCGTGGGCCACCTGGCGGCATGGAACTACTTCATGTCGATCAAGAACCCGACCAACACGGCGTTCATCAAACAGTGGAGCGACTACGCCAAGGCCAAGAACATCGCCGGCCACAAGGACAAGCCGCTCACCAACGACCCGATGGAAGCCACCTGGATCGGCATCCACATGTGGAAGCAGGCGGTCGAGAAGGCCAAGTCGACCGACACCGACAAGGTGATCGCGGCGATGGCCGGCCAGACCTTCACCGCGCCGTCGGGCATCGTGTCGAAGATGGACGAGAAGAACCATCACCTGCACAAGAGCGTGTTCATCGGCGAGATCAAGGCCGACGGCCAGTTCAGCGTGGTGTGGAAGACGCCGGGCCCGGTCAAGGCCAAGCCGTGGAGCCCGTACATCGAAGGCAACGACAAGAAGCCGGATTACCCCGCTGGCAAGTCGATGTAACTGGGGCTCGCTCCCAGGCTGTGCGCACTTCGTGTCGCTTCGCCTTCCCCCGACCGGGGGCAACACCTGAGGGCCGGCAAAGCCGGTTCCTCGGTGTTCCCGAATGAGAGAAACGCTGTGCATCCATTACTGCGCTCAATTTGTTCCTGCACGACGGCGCTGTTGCTGCTGGCAGCAGCGCCCGTCCATGCGCTGACCGCCGACGAAGCCAAGGCCATCGCCTCCGGCGAATCCGAAGCCCGCATCGCCGCACTCAACAAGGCCGTCCTCACCGCCGACGACAAGACCGCCGCCTTCATCCAGGTCATGGCCGACGACGCCGTGAAGTACACCGAAGACAAGGTCTTCGTGATGAAGGACGACAAGGGTTTCGACCCCGTGACGGGCGCCGAGCTGAAGGTGCCCGACACTGCCGAAGACGTCGTCAACAACAACCTCATGCGCGGCGCGCTCGATGCCGCGCAGGCTGCGCTCAAGCTCACGAGCACCGACGACGCGGTGCGCGCCGAAGCCGCACAGGCGCTCTTCAAGGAGCCCGACGAGTCGCGCATTCCGATGGTCGAGAAGGCATTGGCCGCCGAGACCAACCCGAAGATCAAGGCGCAGCTCGAACTCGTGCGCGCCGCCAGCATGCTCACGAGCGCCGACAAGGCCAGGCGCCTGGCCGCGGCCAAGGAGCTGGGCAACAACCGCAGCCCCGACACCAAGCTGTTGCTCAACCAGCGCCTGGCCGACGAGACCGAAGCCGACGTGAAGGCGGCCATCACCGCATCGATCGCCAACATCGACGGCGCGCTGGTCTGGGGCGACCGCATCAACGCCGTTTTCAGCGGCATCAGCCTGGGCTCGGTGCTGCTGCTCGCCGCGCTCGGCCTGGCCATCACCTACGGCCTCATGGGCGTCATCAACATGGCGCACGGCGAGCTGATGATGATCGGTGCCTACGCCACCTACGTGATGCAGGGCATCTTCCAGAAGTACATGCCCGAGGCGGCGTTCGGCTGGTACCTGGTGGCCGCCATTCCCGTGTCCTTCCTCGCCTCGGCGCTCGTGGGCGCGGTGCTCGAACGCGGCGTGATCCGCTTCCTGTACGGCCGTCCGCTCGAGACGCTGCTCGCCACCTGGGGCATCAGCCTGATGCTGCAGCAGCTGGTGCGCTCGCTCTTCGGCGCGCAGAACGTCGGCGTGGAAAACCCCGGCTGGATGAGCGGCGGCTTCACCATGCTGAGCAACGTCACGCTGCCGTGGAACCGCATCTGCATCATCGTCTTCGCGGCGCTCGTGCTGCTCGCGATGGGCTGGCTCATCGGCAAGACGCGCCTGGGTCTGTTCGTGCGCGGCGTCACGCAGAACCGCCCGATCGCCTCGTGCATGGGCGTGAACACCGCACGCATCGACACCTACGCCTTCGCGCTCGGCTCGGGCATCGCGGGCCTGGCGGGCTGCGCGCTGAGCCAGATCGGCAACGTCGGCCCTGATCTGGGCCAGAGCTACATCGTCGACAGCTTCATGGTGGTCGTGATGGGCGGCGTCGGCCAGCTCGCGGGCACCGTGTATGCGGCGCTGGGGCTGGGCATTCTCAACAAGTTCATCGAAGGCTGGGCGGGCGCGGTGCTCGCGAAGATCGCGGTGCTCGTTTTCATCATCATCTTCATCCAGAAGCGCCCGCAAGGCATCTTCGCGATGAAGGGCCGGAGCGCAGAGGCATGAGCAAGGTCACATTGCCAACCAAGGGGCCGCTGCTGAGCGGCAAAGGCTGGACGGCCTTCTTCGTCGCGCTCATCGTCGTGTGCGCCGTGGCGCCCGTGCTCAACATGTGGGTGCCGGCCGACAGCCCGCTGCACATGAGCGACTACGCCGTGGCGCTGGTCGGCAAGATCATGTGCTACGCCATCTGCGCGCTGGCCATGGACCTGATCTGGGGCTACACCGGCATCCTGTCGCTCGGCCACGGCCTCTTCTTCGCGCTGGGCGGCTACATGATGGGCATGTACCTCATGCGCCAGATCGGCCGCGACGGCAACTACAAGAGCGACCTGCCCGACTTCATGGTGTTCCTCGACTGGAAGGAACTGCCCTGGCACTGGACCTTCAGCGGCAGCTTCGGCATGACGCTGCTGCTGATCGTGGCGGTGCCCGGCCTCATCGCCTTCGTGTTCGGCTTCTTCGCCTTCCGTTCGCGCATCAAGGGCGTGTACTTCTCGATCATCACGCAGGCCATGACCTTCGCCGCCATGCTGCTGTTCTTCCGCAACGAGACCGGCTTCGGCGGCAACAACGGCTTCACCGACTTCAAGCGCATCCTGAACATCCCGATCGCCACGCAGGAGATGCGCATGACGCTCTTCGCGCTCACGGGCCTCACGTTGCTGGGCTTCTTCCTGTTCGCCAAGTGGCTCATCGGCAGCAAGTTCGGCCGCGTGCTGCAGGCCATCCGCGATGCCGAGACGCGCGTGATGTTCTCGGGCTACAACCCGCTGCCGTACAAGCTCACGATCTGGGTCATCTCCGCCGTGATGTGCGGCGTGGCCGGCGCGCTGTACGTGCCGCAGGTCGGCATCATCAACCCGGGCGAGATGAGCGCGGCCAACTCCATCGAGATCGCGGTGTGGGCCGCGGTGGGTGGGCGCGCCACGCTGATCGGTCCGATCATCGGCGCCTTCATCGTCAACGGCGCCAAGAGCTGGCTCACCGTGGCCTACCCCGAGTACTGGCTGTACTTCCTGGGCGCCTTGTTCATTGCTGTCACGCTGTTCCTGCCGAACGGCATCGTGGGGTTGGTGAAGAAGTGGCTGTCGAAGGAGAAGACGCCAGCGGCCGAGCCTGTGCAAGAAGCACGACGCGCCATCGCTGCGGAGAAGGGCGTCGAACCCGAGGCCCTGGTCTCGCTGCCCGTGGACGCGAAGGGAGCCCGCGCATGACGCCCGACCTGATGGAAGCCGGTGCCGAGCGCGCCGCACGCGCAGCCGGCCTGCACGCGGCTACGGGCCAGACCGAATCGGGTGGCCGCACCGCAGGCTTCAGCCGCATCGCCACGCCGGGCGAAGTCGACATCACCCACGGCCGCATCCTGTACCTCGAAGACGTGAGCGTGAGCTTCGACGGCTTCAAGGCCATCAACAAGCTCTCGCTGGACATTGCGCCGGGCGAGCTGCGCTGCATCATCGGCCCCAACGGCGCGGGCAAGACCACGATGATGGACATCATCACCGGCAAGACGCGCCCCGATTCGGGCACCGTGTTCTTCGGCAGCACCATCGACCTGCTGCGCCATCGCGAGGCCGACATTGCCCAGCTGGGCATCGGCCGCAAGTTCCAGAAGCCGACGGTGTTCGAGCACCTCACCGTGTTCGAGAACCTCGAGCTCGCGCTCAAGACCGACAAGTGCGTGCGCGCCTCGATGCTGTTCAGGCTCGACTCGGCGCAAAGCGACCGCCTGGCCGAAGTGCTGGAAACCATTCACCTGGCCGACAGCGTGTCGCGCCTGGCCGGCAACCTGAGCCACGGCCAGAAGCAGTGGCTCGAGATCGGCATGCTGCTCATGCAGGACCCGAAGCTGCTCCTGCTCGACGAGCCCGTGGCCGGCATGACCGACGAGGAAACCGCGCGCACCGCCGAGCTGTTCCTCACGCTCAAGGGCAAGCATTCGCTGATGGTGGTGGAGCACGACATGAGCTTCATCCGCACCATCTCCGAGATCGTGACCGTGCTGTGCGATGGCTCCGTGCTCGCGCAAGGCACGCTCGACGAAGTGCAGGCCGACGAGCGCGTGATCGAGGTCTACCTTGGCCGGTGAACTTGTCGCCGCGGCCAAAGCCGCCGGCATCAACGCCACGACCAGCGCCCGGTGTGCGGTGCGGCGTGGGCGGCCCCTCTGTGCCGCCGAGGAGCGCAGCGATTCGCGGATCAGGGCTCGCAGCTGTCTGAGCGCAGCGAGTTCTGCGAGGCCCCGCGAAACGCGAGCACCGCAGGGCAGCCCGAAGGGCCGGCACAGTGGGGCCGACCGCGCCGTGCCGCACACCGGGCGCCCCCGATAAAGACCAAGGAAGGCATCCACCATGCTGACAGTCAAGAACATCCACCAGTACTACGGCGGCTCCCACATCCTCAGAGACGTGAGCTTCGAAGCCACGCTCGGCAAGGTCACGGTCCTGCTCGGCCGCAACGGTGTCGGCAAGACCACGCTGCTGAAGTCGCTCATGGGCCTGGTGCCCATCAAGAGCGGCAGCATCGAACTCGAAGGCAAGCCGATCCACAAGGCCACGCCGTACGACAGGGCCAGGGCCGGCATCGGCTTCGTGCCACAGGGCCGCGAGATCTTCGCGCGGCTCACGGTGGAAGAGAACCTGCGCATGGGCCTGGCCTACAAGAGCGGCGGCACGCCGATTCCTGCGGAGCTGTTCGAGCTGTTCCCCGTGCTCAAGCAGATGATCAACAGAAGAGGCGGCGACCTCTCCGGCGGGCAGCAGCAGCAGCTGGCGATCGCCCGCGCCCTCGCGCCCAAGCCCAAGCTGCTGATCCTCGACGAGCCCACCGAAGGCATCCAGCCCAGCATCATCAAGGACATCGGCCGCGTCATCCGCATGCTCGCCGACCGCGGCGACATGGCCATCGTGCTGTGCGAGCAGTACTACGACTTCGCGCAGGAGCTGGCCGACGACTACCTCGTGATGGAGCGCGGCGAAGTCATTGCGCGCGGCCTGGGCAAGGACATGGAAGCGCAGGGCGTGCGGCAGCTGGTTGCGATCTGAATTGCAAGACGGTACTGACGCGGCGCACGAGAGGATCTTCACAATTTAAGGGTTTACCCTAGAATCGGGCCTTGCCCGCGTCCGCCGGGCACCCCCCAGGAGCCCGGCCTTGAACGCCTCACCGTCCGCCCGCGAAGGCGCGGAAACCATCGCCATTGCACCGTCCGTCTCGTCCGCCCAATTCCTGCGCGCGGTGCTCGCGCTCGGCGTCGGCGGCTTTGCCATCGGCACCGGCGAGTTCGTCATCATGGGCCTGCTGCCCGAGGTCGCGAAGGACATCGCCGTCACCATCCCGCAGGCCGGCCACGTCATCAGCGCCTACGCGCTGGGCGTGGTCATCGGCGCGCCCGTGCTCGCGGTGCTGGCCGCCGGCTGGGGCCGACGCGCACTGCTGATCGCGCTGATGGCCGTGTTCGCGGCCGGCAACTTCGCCAGCGCGATGGCGCCCGGCTACCTGTCGCTCAACCTGCTGCGTTTTGCCACCGGCCTGCCGCACGGCACCTACTTCGGCGTGGCCGCGCTCGTGGCCGCCACGCTCGCGCCACCGGGGCGGCGCGCACGCGCCGTCGGCCTCGTGATGCTGGGGCTCACCGGCGCCACGCTGGTCGGCGTGCCCATTGCGGCGTGGCTGGGCCAGCTGTTCGGCTGGCGCGCGGCCTTCGTGTTCGTGGGCGTCATCGCGCTCGTCGCCGTGGCGCTGCTGCGCCGCGACGTGCCCGACATCGCACCCGCCGCCGGCGCCAGCCCCTGGCGCGAACTCGGCGCGCTCAAGCGCAAGCAGGTGTGGTTCACGCTCGGCATCGGCGCCATCGGCTTCGGCGGCATGTTCGCCGTGTTCAGCTACATCAAGCCCACGCTGATCGAGGTGGCCGGCCTGCCGCTGGGCGGCGTGCCCTTCGTGCTCGCGCTGTTCGGCCTGGGCATGGTCACCGGCAACCTCGTGGGTTCGCGGCTGGCCGACAAGTCGCTCATGCGCACCATCGGCGGCGTGCTCGTCTACGCGGCGCTGGTGCTCGCCAGCTTCACCTTCGCGGCGCACCACGTCGTGACGGCGGCTTTCACCGTGTTCCTGATCGGCACCACCGTCGCCATCGGTCCGGCCCTGCAGATCCGCCTGATGGACGTGGCCGGCGACGCCCAAACGCTCGCCGCCGCGCTCAACCACTCGGCCTTCAACATGGCCAACGCCCTCGGCGCCTGGCTCGGTGGCGTCGCCATTGCGGCCGGCCTGGGCTGGACCTCGACCGGCTGGGTCGGCGCGCTGCTGGCACTGGCGGGCGTGGGCATCTTTGCCTGGGCGGTCGCGAGCGCGCGTGCGGATGCGCGGCGGCCGGTGGCTGTGGCTTGCGAAGGGTCGGCGGGCTGAGACGCCGTTCTGCAGTGGCGGTGCTGTAAGAGAAGGGCGCCAGAATCAGGCACGTTCCTGATGGCTGGAGTCCATGCATATCTTTCGATTGTTGGTGGCGACTTGTGTTGCTGCGATGGGCGTCGCCATGCTGTGTGTCGCGCTGCTGTCGGCGTATGACGCGGCGCTGGTTCTTCTTTCCTATGACGAAGTCGAGGGTGTCGTCACCGGCGTCAACGGCGACGAGGTGCGGGTCGACTACGTCTGGCCCGATGGCCGAAAAGCCGTTCTGCGGGCCGGCCGTGGCGGCAAGTTCAGCGCGCGCCCCGTGGGCAAGAAGCTCGCAGTCCTGCTGCCTCCGCGGGACCGGACAGACAACGCAGCGCAGCCGATCCTCAAGAGCGACCTGAACCGGGTCGCCGCGGAATTCATGGTCGCGCTGTTCCTGCTCGGCGGCGCTGCAGCGATCTGGTGGGGAAAGTCTCGCCGTGTTTCCTCACAGTCGGTCGAAGGCATACGCACGAGGAGCTTCGACACCCGCCCGAAGAACCCCGAACGGCAAGCGCAGCTGCAAGCATCGATCGACCTCGAGATCGCCGAGCGACGCGCCAAGAAGGACGCCCGATGACCACTCCGTTTTTCACCCGCCGACGCCTGCTGCACACCGGCCTCGCCGCCGCCGCGCTCGGCCATCCCTTCCTGCACCTGCGCGCCCAGACCGCGGTGGCGCGCGACCCGTTCACGCTGGGCGTCGCCTCGGGCGCGCCGCGGCCTGACGGCATGGTGCTGTGGACGCGGCTCGCGCCTGAGCCGCTGCAGGGCGGCGGCATGGGCGGTGCGCCCGTGGCGGTGCAGTGGGAGGTGGCCGAGGACGAGCGCTTTCGTCGCATCGTGACCAAGGGCATCGCCAGCGCCGAGGCCGACCTCGCGTACTCGGTGCACGTCGAGGTACAGGGCCTGCGCCCGGGCCGCCCCTACTGGTACCGCTTCACCGCCGCCGGCGTGCGCAGCCCCGTCGGCCGCACGCGCACCGCGCCGGCCGACGATGACGCCACCGTGCAGCCACTGCGCTTCGCCTTCGCCTCGTGCCAGCAGTACGAGGAGGGCTACTACGCCGCCTACCGCGACATGGCCGCGCAGCCGCTCGACTTCGTCGTGCACCTGGGCGACTACATCTACGAAAGCTCGCGTGGCTCGCACAACGTGCGTCGGCACGAAGGCGGCATTCCCACCGACCTGGCCGGCTTTCGCAACCGCTACGCGCTCTACAAGACCGACCCGCACCTGCAGGCCGCGCACGCCGCCTTTCCGTGGCTCGTGACCTGGGACGACCACGAGGTCGCCAACGACTACACCGACGACGTCTCGCCGCGCACGCCCGACCCGGCGCAGTTCCTGGCGATCCGCGCCGCCGCCTACCAGGCCTGGTACGAGCACATGCCCGTGCCCGCCTCCATGCGCCCGCGCGGCGCAGGCGCGACCATCTACGGCCGGCATCGCTTCGGCCGCATGCTCGACGTGATGCTGCTCGACGGCCGTCAGTACCGCTCGCACCACGCCTGCCTCCCGGGCCGCAGCACCAAGCCGCTGGTCGACTGCGCCGACCGGCTGGCCCCGGAGCGCAGCCTGCTCGGCATGCAGCAGGAGGCCTGGCTCGCCAACGAACTCGCCACGCCGCCGGCGCGCTGGACCGTCATCGCCCAACCCACCTTGCTCGCCGAAGCCGACCGCCAGCGCGGCCCCGGCCACGGCTACTGGATGGACGGCTGGGACGGCTACGCCGCCGCGCGCACGCGCCTGCTCGACGCGCTGGCCGCCAACCCGTCGCGCGGCGGCGATGCGCTGGTGCTCGGCGGCGACGTGCACGCTTTCTGGGCCGCCGACCTGCGCCGCGAGCCGCAGGGGCCCGTCGTCGCGACCGAGTTCGTCGGCGGCGCCATCACCTCCGAAGGGCCCAGCGCCGCCAGCGTGGCCCACATGCGCGCGAAGAACGAACACCTGCGCTACGGCCGCGCCGACAAGCGCGGCTACGGCCTCATGACGCTCGACGCGCGCGGCTGCGCCGTCGAGTTCCGCGCGGTCGACGACGAGAAGAGCGCGGACTCCGCCGTCGCGGCCATGGCCCGCTTCTCGGTCGAACGCGGCGCGCCCGGCGTGCACCTCGAATCCACCTGAATCTCCAGCGCCTGCAGGAATGCGCGGCCGTGCCTATGATGGCCGCCGCCTCTTTCCCTCCCTCTCTCACCTTCTCGGAGCGAGCCTGCATGAGCATCCCCACCACCCGCCTGGGCCGTACCGGCCTCACCGTGTCCCGCTTGGCCCTGGGCACCATGACCTTCGGCCTGCAGACCGACGAGGCCGTGTCGCACCAGATCCTGGACAAGGCCGCCGACGCCGGCATCAACTTCCTCGACACCGCCGACGTGTACCCGCTGGGCGGCACCATCGAGACCACCGGCCGCACCGAAGAGATCATCGGCAACTGGCTCGACAAGCAGGGCCCCGCCGGCCGCCGCCGCTTCGTGGTCGCCACCAAGGCCGTCAACAAGGTCGGCCCCAACCCCTGGGACCAGGGCGCCTCGCGCAAGCACCTGCTCGACGCCATCGACCTGTCGCTCAAGCGCCTGAAGACCGACCACGTCGACCTGTACCAGCTGCACATGGACGATCGCGAGACCCCGCTCGAAGAAAGCCTCGAGGCGCTCGACGTCATCGTCAAGTCGGGCCGCGCGCGCTACATCGGCGTGTCGAACTTCCTGGCCTACCGCCTGGCCCGCGCGCTGGGCAAGGCCGAGCTGCACCGCTTCACGCGCTTCGTGTCGGTGCAGCCGCGCTACAGCCTGCTGTTCCGCGAGATCGAGCGCGAGCTGCTGCCGCTCGCGGCCGAAGAGGGCCTGGGCGTGATTCCCTACAACCCGCTGGCCGGCGGCCTGCTCACCGGCAAGTACAAGCCCGGCGCCAAGCCCGAGGAAAACACCCGCTTCACCCTCGGCACCGCCGGCGGCATGTACCAGGACCGCTACTGGAACGACCGCAGCTTCGACACCGTGACCCAGCTGCACGCGCTGGCCGACGAAGCCGGCGTGCCGCTGGCCACGCTGGCCGTGGCGTGGGTCATGGCCAACCCGTTGATCACCGCGCCGCTGCTGGGCGCCAGCCGCCCCGAGCAGCTCGACGCCACCGTGGCCGCCGCCAGCTACGTGCTCGACCCGGCGCTCAAGCAGAAGCTCGACGCGCTCACCGCCGAGTACCGCAAGGGCGACGCGCCCCGCTGAGCGAACGGGCGTGCGGGCGCCCGGATGGCCTGCGCGCAGTACGTGCTTGGGCCATGCGGGAGAATCGCGCCCGGCATGACCACATCCCACACCTCCTCCCGGCGCGCCGCCCTGCGGCCCCCGGCAACGACCGAACGGCGGCCCGCATGGCGCAGCTGATGTCGCTGCTGGTGCAGAACGCGATCCTGGTGGTGTTTGCCGCCAGCTTCGCCGCACGCCTGGGCCTGCCCGTGCCGGCCGCGGCCGTGTTGGTCGTCACCGGCGCGCTGCTGGCGGCGGGCGACGTGTCGGTGGTCGGCGTGGTGCTGGCC
Source organism: Variovorax sp. GW823-FHT04F07 (assembly GCF_058795995.1). Lineage (NCBI taxonomy): Bacteria > Pseudomonadati > Pseudomonadota > Betaproteobacteria > Burkholderiales > Comamonadaceae > Variovorax > Variovorax sp. GW823-FHT04F07. The sequence goes on along the minus strand of NZ_JBXAIG010000002.1, from coordinate 796,621 downwards.
GCCGTGATCGCCAACCTGCTGGGCGACGGCGCGTGGTTCTATGCCGGGCGCCGCTTCGGCTACCGCTTCATGCGGCTGCTGTGCCGCATCTCGCTGTCGCAGGACTCCTGCGTGCGACGCGGCGAATCGCTCATTTCCGACTGGGGCGGCATGTCGCTCGTGGCCGCCAAGTTCGTGCCCGGCGTGTCCGTGGTGGCGCCGCCCATGGCCGGCGCATTGGGCATGTCGGTGCGGCGCTTTGTCGGTTTCGACATCGTGGCCGCGCTGGTCTGGACGGGCCTGTTCCTCGGCCTGGGCTGGCTCTTTCGCGACCAGATCCAGCAGGTGCTCGCCGTGCTGGCGCAGGCCGGCGGCATCGCCACCGCCGCGCTCGGCGTGGTCCTGCTCGTGATGCTCGCCGTGCGCTACTGGCGCCGCCGCGCCTTCGCGCGGCTCACCGGCATGCCGCGCATCAGCGTCGACGAACTGTTCGACCTGATGAGCGGCGACGTGCCACCTCTGGTGATCGACGTTCGCGGCGAAGCCGGCGTGCAGGTCGACCCGCGCCGCATTCCGGGCGCGCTGTCGTACACCCTCAAGGCGCTGCAGCAGCGCAACCTGGACCTCACCATCGACCCCGACCGCGACGTGGTGCTGTACTGCAACTGCCCCAACGAAGTCTCGGCCGCGCAGGCTGCGCGCGTGCTGCTGGCGCGCGGGGCGCGGCGGGCGCTGCCGCTGACGGGGGGGCTGGATGCGTGGGTGGCTTCGGGGCGGCCGACGAGCCTGCACTGAAGGCGGACGACTCCCCATCCTCTGCTGCGCCGCAGAGATCTGTTGCTGGCCCGCGGTCATGCCAGCCAGCCGATAAGAAGAGTCGTCAGCGGCGGTAGCTCCACCCCGTGCACGGCGCCATGAGCCGCTGCACGACGTCGGTCAGCGCACGAGTTCAATACCTTGCGCATCGCGGCGCGTGCCGGGCGCCCTCCGCGGCGAAAAGCGGCTTGCTATATTTGCTCGTCTTTTCGCGCAGGTCACTCCTTCGCGGATCGCAAGAAAACAAAAAATCAGCAGGGGGAAATATGAGCGAGCGAAGTTGTCTTCATTTCGGGCTTGCAGTTGGCGTGCGTGAATCGCCAACACGAATAGCGCATCGGCGTCGAAATTCCGGCGGTGCGCAATGAGTTCGCCGGTCTTTTCACGTCGCATCCAGGTGACCCAAATGGATGCAACCGGCATCGGGGTGATCATCTTTCTCTGCCTGGCGTATTCCATGCTGCTCATGGGTGCGGCTGTTTGGCTTATCGACATGGATGCCACCGGTTGGTACATCTTGCTGACCATGATCGCAGCGGTTGCGCTCTTTGTACTGTGGCTCGCTGGCCTGGTCGGCGTTGTGACCGCCTGGATCTGGATCGAAGAAAATTGGCTTCCATCGACCAAGGGTCGACCGGACCCATTCAATGCAACGACGCAGGTCGATATCGGAGAAAACGGCCTGTCGGTGCAAGGGCTCGGTCACGTGGATTGGATCGACGTGCTTTCCATCGAGGGGGTGCCCGACAGCGACAACTATTTGATCGTTCACACGCGTCCATTTCGCAAGCTGCTGTTGACGACGGAAGTCGATGCATTGGCGCCGGTCATCAATCACTATCTCGAACTGAGGAGCAGTTCCAGAACAGCGCGCGCAGGAGCCCTGCAAACCCGTGCCATCGTGTTCTGCTGGCCGTGTTTTCTCGCCTGGATATGGGCTGGATACGCGCTCGCTGGCACCACGGGTTTGATGATTCTCCTGAACGCATCCAATGCCGGGTTCTTCAAGGCCATGGTTGTACTCTGCGTGCTCGTTCCCTTGGTCGCCTGGCTGGTGTGGGGTATCCCTTTTTCAAGGATCAGCCTCTTTTCGCATTCACGGGTGCGAGCCTTTGAATTCGACAACACGCGGCTGCGCAGCATCGACGGGGCGTGGCACATCGATTTGCAGAGGGCCCGGGTCAGTCACCGCCAAGTCAGCGGCATCGGCTACGAGTTCGATTTTCTTTCCATCCGATCGAAGGTAGGGCAGAACCTGGATCTGTTGCTCGATGGAAGCTCCGATCAACGAGAGCTTCTGAGTGTCTTGCGTCAGCGTGGCTTGCTGCAGCAGTCCACCCGCTGATTCTGCAATCTTGCCTCGACGCATGTTTGCGGCTCGGCGCTGAACCCACCAGCGTCAGCCTCTCCTCCCCGACGAACCTCCGCACTCACTCCAGGCGCGTCATGGGACACGACAGGATCAGCCGCTCTTCAAGCGGCGAATTGGCCCAGCCGGGCAGAGCACGGTTGCGGTACGACTCCATCGACTGATAGCCCTGCACGCCCCAGCTGTAGGTGCTGAGCCGTTGCACCTCGATTACCGGGTACAGGCATTGGCGGCTGGGAGACTGGAGGCGAAAGGCGATCCGCTCACCTTCTTTCTTGTTCAACTCGTTGTCAAGAACCTCATAGCGTGAGGGCTTGCAGATGCTGAAGCTCGAGTTCCATTCGATGGTCTTGGTTCGCACATACAGTCCGCCCGAGCATGCGCGGCCTGTTCCGCTGAACTTGCCTGTGAACGGTGCGTCTGCAAGGGCGGTGCATGGACCGGCCAAGGCAAGAGCCATCAGCGCGAACGTCCGGCTCATCTGCATACCGCCTCCTGTGCCTTGCGCACTGCGCGCAGTGCATGGTCCATCTTCCGGGCGTAGTCTGAATCGCCGACGTTGTAGCGGGTGGCAATGCTTGCTGAGGTGAGCGGCATCCATCCCGCGATGACCTTCCTGACCGCCGCCTTCTGGTACTTCAGCACCTGACCCGCCTTGAGCAGGTGCGCAGACGGGTTGAGCTTCTTCATGACCTCCGGCGTGCTCCCTTGCTCCTTGGCGATTCTTTCAAGACTGTCGCCGTCCTTCACCGTGACCTCATGGAGCTTGCCGTCCGTGCTCAAGATGTTCCTGAACTCGAACGTTGCCATGCGCATCAAGAGATAGCCGATGCCTGCGCGAATGTTCGATGCGGGCTCGGCCCTGACCGAACTGGCAGACAGGCTGACTCGAAGAGAGGGCGGAACGACCAGGTCGCCGCCTTCGCGGTCCCCGAGCAGCGCCATCAGTCCGGCATCCGAGGCATTGCCGATCTGCATGGGCCTCGACTTCCAAGAGGGCGCCTTGGCGCCGGTTTCCACCCACAGCATGGCCTTGACCACCTGCCAGTCCAGCGGGACATAGCCCGGTGTGCGCGACAGGTGCATGTTGTATTCGTTGACCGCCGAGCGGATCTCGCAGTCATAGGCGTTCCATTGGTCGTCGGCCTTGTCGACGCCCTCGGCCCAGCTGTCAAAGCCTGTCCTCGGCCGGGGCGTCGGGTGCCTCTTGTTCGCAGGCCCCGAAGCCAGACGACGTGCGGTGTTGTCCATGCAGTCCTCCCTTTGTATGTAGTGCAGGTCCGGCTTTGTAATCCGCCCCGTCAAGACACACTCGTATCGATCGTTACCCGAATGGGATTCCTCCACGGTCGGCAAGCCGGAAGCCCTGCACCGCCCCGGTGGTAGTCTCCCTCCCCGATGAACCTCCGCACCAAGATCGTCGCGCTGGCCGTTGCGCCCCTGCTGGTCGCGCTGGTGCTCGTGGCCCTGGCCGTGCGTCACCAGGAGCACGACCTGGCCCAGCGCGAGCGGGCGCTCATCGAGCGCAGCTACATGGCCCAGCGCCGCAGCGAGCTGCGCAGCTACGTCGACCTGGCCGTGAGCAACCTGCTGCCGCTGTACGAGTCGGGCCTGGACGACGAGGCCACGCGCACCGAGGCGCTGCGCCGCCTGGCCACGCTCAACTACGGCGACGACGGCTACTTCTTCGTCTACGACATGGACGGCAACTCGCTCATGCATTCGCGCCAGCCCGAGCTGGTGGGGCAGAACCTGTGGAACCTGCGCGATTCGCACGGCCGCTTCACCATCCAGGAGCTGATCAAGGGCGCGCGCGACAAGGGCGGCGCCTACGTCGAGTACGAATGGCGCAAGCCCTCCAGCGCGCAGATGGCGCCCAAGCTCGGCTACGTCACGGCGCTGCCGCGCTGGAGCTGGATGGTCGGCACCGGCCTGTACCTGGACGACATCCAGTCGACCATGGACACCCTCGACCGGCAGATGAACGCCAACGTCACCGCCACGCTGCTGTGGATCGCCGGCATCGCCGCGCTGTGCCTGGGCGTGGTCAGCGCGGCCGGGCTGCTGCTCAACCTCAGCGAGCACCGCACGGCCGAAGCCAAGCTGCGCCTGCTCGCGCGCCGCGTGGTGCAGTCGCAGGAAGAAGAGCGCGGCCACCTCGCGCGCGAACTGCACGACGGCACCAGCCAGACGCTGGTGTCGGCCAAGCTGCTCATCGAATCGGCGGTGGAGCAGCTCGACCGCGCGCACCAGTCGCCGCCGCCCGCGCTCGGCAAGGCGCTGCAGCGGCTGAACGATTCGCTCACCGAGGTGCGCCGCATCTCGCACCGGCTGCGCCCCGCGCTGCTCGACACCCTGGGCCTGCCCGCCGCGCTGGAGCGCCTGGGCGCCGAGTTCGGTGAAGAAGGCGGCGTGGACGCATCCATCATGGTCGAGGGCGAACCCTTCGAGCTGTCGCAAGAAGCCAAGACCGCGCTCTTTCGCGTCACGCAGGAAGCGTTGACCAATGTGCGCAAACACGCCCGCGCGCAACAGGTGCACATCGCACTGGGCTTCGACGAAGAGTCCGTGCGCCTGGAGATCAGCGACGACGGCGTCGGCTTCAACGTCGAGGCCATGCAGCTCGATCCGCAGCGCGGCATCGGCCTGCGCAACATGCGCGAGCGCATGGAGTCCATCGAAGGCCGGCTGCGCATGCGCTCGGGCCGGGGCCACACGTCCATCGTGGCCGAAGTGCCCGTGCGGCGCGCAAAGCCAGAATAGCGGCCATGAAAGAAGACTCCGCCGCTGCTGCTGCTCCCGTTGTCGTGCGCCTGTTCCTGGTCGACGACCACCCGCTGGTGCGCGACGGCCTGCGCGCGCGCCTGGGCGCCATGCCCGGCCTGGAGATCGTTGGCGAGGCCGGCAGCGCGGCCGAGGCGCTGGCACTCATCGGCCCCGCGCAGCCGCACCTCGTGCTCATGGACGTGGGCATGAAGGACATGAACGGCATCGAGCTGGCGGCGCTGCTGCTGCTGCAGCAACAGCAGCATCAACCCGCGCCGCACATCGTGATGCTCAGCATGTACGACAACCCCGAGTACGTGCAGAAGGCCCTGCAGGTCGGCGCGCGTGGCTACGTGCTGAAAGACGCGCCGGCCGCGGAGATCGTGGCCGCCATCGAGGCCGTGTCGGCAGGCGGCACCTTCCTGAGCCCGGCCGTGTCGAAGAAACTCTTTCGCAACCAGACCCCGCGCCCGCTGCTCACGCCGCGCGAGAGCGAGATCTTGAGCGCGCTCGGCCGCGGCGAATCGAGCAAGCAGATCGCGCGCGACCTCGGCCTGAGCGTGCGCACCGTGGAGGCGCACCGCCAGAGCATCAAGCGGCGCCTGGGCATCGAAGGGCAGGCGGAGCTCATCAAGTACGCGGTGGAGCACGCGCGAGAGTTCGGCGGGCAGGGCTGAGGCACTGCTGCCGATGCGGGGCTCGGGCCTTGCTTTCAGGGCCTGACTGTCAGGGCTTTGTGAATCGCCGCTGCCGCAGCGCGATTACTTGCGCGAACCGCGCATTCCTCGGCGAAATATCTCTCTGTGCCGGGCAGGACTTCTCTACAGTGAATGCCCCGTGATGAAACGACCCGCCATGTGGGCGAGGAGGGCAGCACACACCACACCACGGACCACTGACTGATTGAGTGAATGAATGAACCGCTTCGCCTCACGGCGGGCCATCGATGCAGATCGATCGATGCGAACGTGAGGCACAAAAGGCGACGGCCACGGTGCGCGAACACCATGACCGTCTAACCAAGTGACGTGCATAACCTTGAAAGAGAGCACAACAAATGGCTAAACGAATTATGGCCCGGCCTATCGGGTTGACCCCTCCCCACGCGACCACCCCCAGCGCAGCAGACCTGCTGGAATGCAAGCTGGAACAACTGAACTCACTGCTGTGGTGCTGCCACGGCGCCGGCGATGGGTGGTTTGAAGATGCAGGGGCAGGGCATCGGGACAACTTGCTGTGGATCGCTTCGGATTTGGCGCGGGATGCGGCGGCGTTGTTTCAGGAGAGTGGGGGAGGGTGAGGGGTTGGCCCTCGTGCGCGTAGCGCAGGTCATCACGACGGATATGAATACCGGGAAAACCAAAATCTTTAACCTAACAAGTGTCCGGTACATTAACAACTAAGCGGACCGATGCAATCAAGAATCCGGCTACGAGATTTCAGGTGTACACGCTTCGTTGTTTCATCCAAGCCTCTCGTCTCGGCGATGCTTCGTGCGCGCTTCGAATCCTGGCCGGCACTCGATCTTGATCGGCAGCCGACCACCTGCGGTCCACTGTTTGTCCCTGAGAGGCGTGCATGGCTAACTTCCCGGTCTTGGAGCGCGTACGCGTTACCGAGTATGGCCTCTACGTCGGCACGGCCGACAAGCCAGGCCTCGACCATCATTTCGTCGACGGCGTCAACGTCATCGTTGGCATCAACGGTCTCGGCAAGACGACGTTGCTCAACATCCTGCTCCGCTCGCTGTCCGGCGCCTCGGACGTGCCCGGCGACGACGCCCTGGGCGACAAGAAGCGCCGCCTAATTCCTGTGGAGCGGAACTGGTTTCGCAAGAGGGTTCCCGATGACGCGGTGAACGCGAAGGTGACGATCTGGTTCAAGCTCGGCGAGCGGCATCTCGAAGTCACGCGGTCGCTGGCTAACCTGGATGTCACGGAGCTGTGGGTGGACCAGCAGCAAGTCCCGCACGCGCGAGCCGCCGAACTGGAAGTGGCCTACCGAGACACGGTGCAGGCCGCCGCTGGACTGTCGTCGTTCGATGATTTCGTGTTTCTACTGCGCTACGTCATTTTCTATCTGGAAGATCGCCGCAGCTTGGTCTGGGACCCGGCCGCGCAGGGCGACATACTGGGCATTCTCTTCGGGGCTATGGGTGAGCGCACGCGCTACGTCGAGCTCTTCAATGACCTTCTGAGCAAGGACAGCGAGTACCGGAACATGCACGCGGTGGTGCACGGACGCAAGCGCAAGCTCGAAAAGCAAAACAGCACGATTGAGGGCGGTCAGATCGAAATGCTGGTCAAGACACTCGACGAGCGACGCAGTCAGCTGAAGGATCTGGCTGCTCGCAAGAGCGAGCTGAGTGGGACTCGCGATGGCCTCCGCGAGCAGATTGAGAACCGCCGCCAGGAGATCCACGAAAAGCGGGCATCGTTGGCCGTCCAACTCAACTCGTTCTACGAATCGTTCTTCCCATCGTTGGACGGTCCGGCTCGATATCTCTTGGCGCATTTCGAGGCAGGTGTGGGATGCCTTGTCTGCGGCAATAAGGGCAAGGAGGCGACTCAGCGCGTGGCCGCCAAGCTCATGATGAACACTTGCCCGGTCTGCGACAGCCCGCTGGAGAACGCTCACAGCCCGGCAACAGATCCTTTTACCGGCGAAGACATCGAAGCGCAGCGACGGGAGATTGCTGAAGCCGAAGCCAATCTCGTATCTATGGCGGTGCCGCTTCAGTCGGCTGAGGAGGATTACTCGACGACCTCTGCGGAGCTCGTCTCGGTCACCGGCGCCATCGTCGAACTGGAGCGGCAACTCAAGAAGCTTGGCCAGAGCGTGCCGGCGGTGATGGCTCAGCGGGACGAACTCCAAAAGCAAATGCTGAGCTTCGAAGCAGTGCTCAATCAACTGGACGTCGAGCGAGTCGAGTTGGCCAGGCAGTTCGGAGAGCTGGCTGAAATCATTCACCAAGAAGTTCAAGCAGTCTCCGCGGAAATCGAGCAGACCTTCGCGAGATACATCAGTGGATTCCTGGCCGAGCAATGCGAGATCAAGTACTCGCCCCGCTATCGGCAATTGGGGCAGCGGGCCAATACTGAGCAGTTCCCGTTTCCTCATTTCATCCCTGCGCTCACATCAGGTGTTCATCGCAATGGTGCGACCGTGCGCGAGGCTGGGCAGTCGGTATCGGAGTCGCAGAAAGAGTTCATCGATCTGGCCTTCAGGATGGCGTTGCTTGCACTGGCTGCGCCGGGAGCTCCGACCATGCTGATTCTGGAGACGCCAGAGGCGAGCCTTGATTCGGTCTTCGTGCCACGCGCGGCTGACCTGCTGCGCCGATTTGCCACTAGGGCTGGGCCAGCGCACGGCACGCGGCTGATCGCGTCGTCCAACGTCAACCGTGAGGAAATGATCCCGGCGCTCTTCGGCGCCTACCCGGACCAGCGGTTCTACGGTCAGGTGGTCGACGAGCAGATGAGCGAAATGCCGGAGACGATCCCGCCTGAAGCACGGGAATCCCACGTTCTGGACTTGATCAGGATTGCTGCGCCCACTCGCGCGTTAGATCGATTTCGTGTCGCCTACGAAGAGGAGCGAGATCTGGCGATCTATCCTGAACGTCGTGACGGCGCGAGGGCACCATGAGTCAGGACGGGCTCAGGCCGGGCGAGTCCGACGAGAAGTCGATGAGCCTGGAAAGCGCCGGCATGTGGAAGGCGTGGGTGGTGCTGTGCATCTCTGAGTCCCAACGCATGGGACTCGCGCCTGTGAGTACGGCGCAGTTGCATGTCATCTTGTACTTGGCCAATACATTGGCTGACCTTTACGGTGTCACACGGGTTCGCGGTCGGGTGCTGAAGCGCGGGGCATATCCGTTTTTCCCTGATGTTCAGCGTGAGGTCGACCGTATGGCCTTTGCTGGCGTGCTCACAATCGAACATGTGGAATTCGGTGTGAAAGGGCACCTCGCCGCGCACTATGCACTGGGCGAGCGTGGTGCGCAGATCAGCCAGGCCATCGTCATTCACTCGTTGGAAGCGCAAAGAACCGCTCAGCTGCTTCGCGAACTTGTCTGCGCCTGCTTTGGCCGATTTCTATATGAGCGCGCTGACATCGGCGCGATCGATGCGAATTACGGCGATGCCCTCGTTCTCGATGGTGAGGTGGTGGACTTCTCCGAGTGGAGCTCAGACAACAAGAACATGGGCCTAGCACGCCTGCTCATCGAAAAGCTTAGCGCTTTGCGTCCAGACGCCCAGCGAGACGGTGTGAGGCTGTATTGTGACTACTTGGATAAGGCATTGGCCCCAGCATGAACGCAAGCACCACCACTCTCCCCGGCTTGGGCGGCGCGAACCTGCAGGCCGTTGCGGCTGTCGTTAGCAACGGTGCGGCCGTTGTGTCCGTCGCTGATGTGGGCACGAAGGAATCGTTCCTGGATGCCTGGACACGCAGGCTCGCAGATCACGCGCGGTTGCTTCGGACTAAAGGTGAGGCGCTCGCGAACCCGGTCGTGCTGGTCTATGTACCTGACTGGGCAAAGGTCGGCAAGGAGCTTGGCTGGGTGCGTCGCCCCATGCTGGGATCCCGTGTCGCCGATGCGCTATCCGGAACGTTCGGTGTCGGCGCTTTGAATGCGGGCGCGTTCACAAGGCCGCAGCAGGTCTTGGACGTCAATGACGTAGAACAGACTATCGCGCAGGCTGGCTTGGGCAACTGCCTCACGATCGCATTGATGAGCACGACGGAGCTGTGGATTTGGATGCAAGGGTTGGATGCGGGCGCGCAGCCGTTTCAGAAGCCACTGGACGATGCGCCGATGATCCTGAACCTTCAGACGCTCGATGAAAAGCTCACTGAGTTCTATGAGAAGGTGGCGCGTCAGACCTTGACCTGGTGGAAGGACGCGAAACAGCGCATCACGGTTAGTCCGCCCGAGGCGATCGTGCAACACGATCTGTGGTTGTACCTGTTGGGCGCGTACGCCGACCGCGCCAAAGTAAAGCAGGAAGTCAATATCGGCAATGGACGTGCAGACCTGATATTGACGCCGGATCGCAGTTCGGACAGTAGCGCGGTGTTCGAGCTGAAGGTGACGCGCGACTGTCATACGCCTGAGCCCGGCACCACGACGCTCAGCAAAATCGGACTGGCCGCAAACGTTACTTGGGCTGTTTCGGGAGTCCAGCAGACGAAGGCATATCGCGACCACGAGAAGCTCGATGGGGCGTTCCTGTGTGTCTACGATTTCTGCGCCGGCAATCGCCCGGAGCTCGAGCAAGCCGTGCAGGACGCCACCATCCAGCTCAATGTCATGGGGCGCAGGTACTGGATCACGGCCTCGCACGAAGAGCACCGGAAGGACCGCTTCCCGCTACTCCCGCCGGCCACAACCTCGGTTACCGCGGCAAGAGGCAAAAGGAAGGTCGCCGCGCTGCCTGGCTCGGCCGCACCGCCAACGACGCCTCCAGCGCTGCCAGGAGCGCTTCCGTCAAACAAGCCTTGACGATGAGGGCTATAAGCTGAGCTCGACGATGCTTTCGGCAAGCTGGTAGTTGCCGCCCTGCTGCGCGCTAGCGCGCATCTGGCGGACCTCCTTGGTGGTCACGCGCCCGAAGCCCATGCTTCGGGCAAGCTCGGCCAGTACTGTGGCAACCTCGATGCGGACGTTGGCGTAACGGGAATCACCGACCACCATCATGACGCGACCATTGCTTGCCAGCAGGCGCTTGGATTGCTCAAGCACCAGTTCCAGATCTCGGAAGTACGCGCCGACCATTTCCGGAATGTCGTTGTCCCACAGCGAGTGCCGCTTTTCGTCCAGCGCCTTTACTGTGCGCGCCAGTGTGTCGGATGTGCCGACGGGGCCTTCATAGCCACGCCTGATCTGCACATGGGAACGCAAGGTCTCGTTACGCAGCCGGGTATTGTCAGCAGCGCAGCCGAAGTACCCCAGCACCCAAAGCTCCACGTTATAGATGTCGGTGTAGTCGAAAGAATTTGGATACGGTGGCGAGAAGACGATCAGGTCGGCGGGCTCCTGGACCTGCTGCAGCGCGCTTCGCGAGTCGCCGTTGATCACCGTGACTCGCGATCGAGGACGGCCCTCAAAACGCAGGACATCTTCGAATGATGTGTTGAATTGGCGGGCGAAGTACTCATCAAGCTTTTCGACCGTGGGCTGATTGAGCCTCCACGCACCGCGGTAGCGGCGGCCTTTGCCGTTCACATAGACGTTGCTGCAGTCCACCAGCACGGCGCCGAGTACCACGCGGAAGAAGCGTTGTACGTCGATGTCCTGGATGGACTCGATGCAGGTGAGGTATTGCGCTAGGCGCCCCGCCACGCCACGCGGGAAGATCCAGCGATCCTTTTCGTTTGATTCGATGAATGTCGCGGGCAGGTGAGCCAGACAGCTCAAGTCTGCGGGAGTGTCGTGCAACTGCGCCTGAAAATCAGCCGCGGCCGAGCGCAGCTTCTCTGCGGTCAGTGGGCTCACCTTGGCCTTGATGACATCAGCCAAGAATGGACTGACCTCCACTGTAGTTGCATCGATTGAGAGCAGCTGCGATGTGATAGCGCTGGTGCCCGACCCTCCAAATGGATCGATCACGTGTTGAGGGCGGTACCCGAGCGACCCGATGGCTGCGGTGATGAATTCCGGTGAGAACGCCTCCTTGAAGTGAAACCAGCGCTGGAACGCTGTCTCATGCCCATTCAGATAGGTCGTCAGCGCGGCGCCGGTCGCGCTGGGGCGGTCATGTCTCTCCGATTTCGACGTCGTGTCGAACCAATCGGGAGCCAGCGTGAAATGATCCCGCAGGGTTTGAAGGTAGCGCTCGGGTGGGTTTCGCATGTTTGATCTGGATTCTGGCAGTCCGTGTTACTTGAGTTGTCACTAGCAGGCCTTAGCGTGGCTGCTGCCTGCGTGGCGGGACCGTGAATTTGTCGTGCCCAATAGCACCGTGGCGCATCTGACGCGGTCCGAATCGCTGCGGAAGTACCGCTTTGGACGCTTGCCGGTCAAGGGGTGCTATGGGTTGACTGTGCTCTAGAGAGCTGATTTCGGCAAGGCTGTGTGGTGGGGATGTTGAAGTCTTGGCCGCCGGACGGTGATGACCCGAATTCCAGATCGCTCTACCGGGGCGAAGTTGTCTACTTTGCAGCGATTGCGGTCATTCTGTCTTGCTTCATGTATGGCTGCTTCCACTGCATTGTCGACATTGTGGGACCGAAGCCGAACGATTTTGCTTTGATACTCTGCAAACCTAACCTCAAGTTCCTCTTGATGCCCGACCTTCCCTTCAGTCCAGCCGCCGACCGCAACAAACAACCCATCCTCGATGCCCTGACCCGCATCCTCGGTGAGCGCGGCACCGCATTGGAAATCGCCTCCGGCACCGGCCAGCACGCCGCCTGGTTCGCCGCCGCCATGCCTTCATGGACCTGGCAGCCCACCGACGCAGACGCCCGCTCGCTCCCCGCGATCGCCAGTCGCGTCGAGCAAGCCGCGCAGCCCAATCTGCGCCCGCCGCTGCTGCTCGACGTGATGGCGCCGCAGTGGCCCTCGCAAGGCCCTGCATTCGCTCAAGAAGGCAAAGAAGAGGAAGAGAAGTTCGACGCCATCTACTGCGCCAACATGCTGCACATCGCACCCTGGCCCACCTGCGCCGCGCTGATGGCCGGTGCCGCGCGGCATCTGCGTGCCGGCACCGGCGTGCTGATCACCTACGGGCCTTACTTCGAAGACGAAGCACAGCACGGCCCCACGGCGCCGAGCAATCTGGCGTTCGACGAAGACCTGCGCGCGCGCAATCCCGCATGGGGCATTCGCCGGCTCGACGACGTGGTGGCAGAGGCGCGCCGCGTCGGCCTCGCATTGCGCGAGCGGCACGCGATGCCGGCGAACAACCTGCTGCTGGTCTTCGGCTTCAGCTGATGACGAGGAAGGGCGAGGGCGTTGTCGCCCGCCAAGGGGCTCTGCATTGCGATCCGGCTCACTCGCGCTAGAGTCGGGCCACGTCCACAAGACCGGCCTGCGCCCATGCTCGACACACCATTGCCGACGCCTCCTCATTCCCCCGCATCACTGTCGCTGCTGCAGCAGCGGCTCCTGTTCCGACTGATCCCCGCCGTCACCGCCTGCCTCCTGGCCGTCGGCTGCGCGAGCCCGCCGCCTGCGCGCGCGCCCGGTGGTTCGGTGCCCAGCAGCAACATCCCGCCGTTGACGTCGGAGCAGTCGAACAGCATCACGATCCATGCGCTGGGGCTGGTCGGCACGCCGTACCGCTATGGCGGCAACTCGCCCGAGGGCGGGTTCGATTGCAGCGGGCTCATCGGCTACGTGTACCGCCACAGCGTGGGGCAGGTGCCGCCGCGCACGGTGTCGCGCATGGCGGGCTTCGGCCGGCCGGTGCCGATGTCGGAGCTTCGCTCGGGCGACCTTGTGCTGTTCGGCTCGGCGTCGCCCACGCATGCGGGCATCTATGTGGGCGACGGGCGCTTCGTTCATGCGCCGTCCACGGGCGGCGAGGTGCGGCTCGATCGGCTCGACGGCGTGTACTGGTCGCGCCAGCCGACGCAGGCGCGCCGGCCCGGCTGATCCGGCGAACCCGATTCGCGCGTTACGCGCGCGGCGATTGCACGTGCTCGGCCCGCACGCCGATGCCCACGGCGCGCGCGGGCAGGGTGCGCAGCCACGGCCAGCGCCCCAGCAGGCGCAGGGCCCAGGGCATGGGGCGGGGCGCGGTCGATGCAGCCGCCTTGCGGCTGAGCACGGGCATCAGCACGCGGTCCTGCACGAGGCGTTGCGCGGCCTGCGTGACGCGCACGGGCCATTCGCGGCGGCGCTGCAGCTGGGGCAGCAGGTTGTCGATTTCCTTGTCGGTGGCGCTGCCGGCCAGCGACGCGGCCAGCAGGTTGGCGGCGGCCACGGCGTCCTGCACGGCGAGGTTGATGCCGACACCGCCCACGGGCGACATGGCGTGCGCGGCGTCGCCGATGCACAGCAGGCCGGGGCACGACCACGATTCGAGCCGGTCGACGCTCACCTCGAGCAGCTTCACGGCCTCCCAGTCGGGCAGGGCCTCGGGCAGGCGCGTGGCGAAGAAGGGCGCGATGCGCGCGATCTCGGCATGGAAGGCGGCAATGCCGCGCGACTGCAGTTCGGCGCTGCCGCCCTTGCGGATGACGAAGGCGCATTGCCAGTAGTCGCCGCGGTTGAGCGTCACCAGGAGGTGGCCCGCGGCGATGTGGCCGCCGGTGGCCTCGGGGTCGCCAGGGAGCTTGGGAAGGCGCATCCACAGCACGTCGATGGGCGCGCCGTAGCTGATGTGCGGCAGCGCCGCCGCGTCGCGCAGGGTGGAGTGGCGGCCGTCGGCGGCCACGATGAGGGAGGCGTGCAGCTCGATGTCCTTCGGGCCGCCGCTGTCGGGGCTACGGGCGCCGACGCGCACTTTCACGCCGTTGACGCGGCCCTTGTCCTGCAGCAGACCGATGGCCTCGGCGTCGGTCCACAGCTCGAAGCCGGGGTAGCGCCGCGCCTCGTCGCACATGAAGTCCAGGAACTCCCACTGCGGCATGAGCACCAGGAAACGGGCGTGCGTGGGCAGCCGCCTGAAGTCGGCAATGGTCACGCCGCGGCCCTCGTAGGTGCCGCGCAGCTCTTCGATGCGGTTGTGCGGGCGCTGCAGGAAGGCGTCGAGCAGGCCGAGTTCGTGCAGCACTTCGAGGGTCGAGGGGTGCACGGTGTCGCCCCGGAAGTCGCGCAGGAAGTCGAGATGTTTCTCGAGCACGACGACGGGCACGCCCGCGCGCGCAAGCAGCAGGCCCAGCACCATGCCGGCCGGGCCGCCGCCGGCAATGCAGCAGCGGGGCGACGTGGCAGGAGCGGGCGCAGAGGTGGTGTGGGTGTCCATGGCTCCGATCGATCCGGTCGCGCCATGGGTGGCGTGGCCTGTGGGGTGCGCGGTGCATGCACCCTGGGTGCACGCACTGCGCGGCCGGACCGCCGGGGCCCGGACCTCAGGGCTGCGTGAAGCTCACGCTCTGGGCGATGAGCACGCCGTCGACCACGCGGTCGCCGACGACGGTCACGCGCTTGCCGTTGCCCAGGTCTGCGGCGGTGCCGTTTTCGAAGATGGTACCGGAGCCGCTGGCATCCACACGCTGGCCGCGCACGGTGAAGTCGGCGGCCGACACGTAACCGCCGATGGCGCCGATGACGGTGAACGACACCGGCCCGCCGGTGCCGGGCACGTGGCGGATGCGCAGTTTCTTGACCACGAGCACCTGGCCCGAGAGGAAACCGTCGACCTCGACCTTCACGCCGTTGCCGATGGAGCCGCTGGGCCCGCCGGTGATCTGGGCGTTGCGCGCGTCGATCTTGTTGCCCAGCACGCGGAAGTCGCCCAGCGCGGCGAAGTCGGTGACCACGCCGGCCAGCTGCAGCGCGATGCCGTCGGCCGAGGGAATGGCGTACCAGCCCTGCACCTGGGTGGCGGTGAAGCGGCCGGCGGCCGGCGCCGCCGTGCCGCGCACGCGGACGATGGCGCCGTTGGCCAGGCTGGCGGCGTCGATGCCGGGGCCGAAGGCTGCGCTGGCGAAGTCGACGGTCAGCAGGCCGAGCGTGAACTGCTGGCCGCCGCGGTCGAGGTTCTGCACGGTGCCGGTCACCAGCGGGGCGGTGGTGGCGGGCGCCACCTGGACGCGCGTGGCGCGCAGGATGCCCGGCGCGGCGGGCAGGCCCCACACCTGCACCACGGCGGTGTCGACGAGGTCGGTGGCGCCCTTGGCGTCGCCCCAGACGGTGGCGTTGTCGGTGGTCACGCGGGCGCCCATCACAGTGAAGCTGCCGTCCTTCAGGTCGATGGCCGACACGGCGCCGCGCAACTCGGCGGCCGAGACGACCGTGGCGGCGATGCCGTTGTTGAAGTCGGCGTCGACCTTGCCGGCAATGCGCGCGCTCATGCCGATCTGCAGCTCGGTGGTGTCCTCGAGGCTGAAGGTGGCGCTGTCGGTGTTGTAGCGCAGGCCGTTGAGGATCACGCTTCCCAGGCCGTCGGCCGCGCCGATGCCGGCGGCGTCGGCGGTCACGCCGGTGCCGCCGGAGCCCACGCCCGAGCCGTCGCCGTTGGTGTTGCTGGCGGTGCTGTCGCCGCCGCCATCGGTGCTTCCGGTGCTGCCGCTGCCCGAGCCGCTGCCGGAGCCGCCGTCGCCGCCCCCACCGCCGTTGCCGGTGGCCGTGGTGCCGGCGGTGCCGAAGCCCGGCGTGCCGCCGCCTCCCCCGCCACCGCCGCCTCCCCCGCAGGACAGAAGCAGGGCCATGGCGCCGGCCATCAGCAGGCCGCGCACGAGTCGCAAGGAGAGGGGAGGCGTTTTCATCGGGGGGACTCGTTGTGCTGGGGCGCTCCGGGGGCGGGCGCGCCTTCTTCGTCTTCGTAATACGTGTAGATGCCGACGCGGATGCGTGCCTTCGCGGTGGCCTCGGGGGGCACGCGGTCGACGGCTTCGGTCATCTCGCGGGCCAGCTCGTGGTGCAGGCCGGCCCAGCGTTCGCGCACGAGGCGTTCGATGGCCGTGCAGTCGGCCAGCGTGAGCCCGCGCGCGTACACGGCGCGCTCGAGCATGCGGGGCTGTTCGCCCAGGGTGTTGGAGACGGCGGCCAGCAGGTGGTCGCGGCCGTTGTCGCCCAGGAAGGCGAGCATCGACTGCAGGTCTTCCACCGGCACGAAGCCGTCGGCCGTGAGTTCGGCGCTGCCGTCGCTCTCGGCCACCATCTGCAGGCGCACCAGCTCGTCGAGGATGGTGCGGTGGTGCACGTTGCCCCGGCTGGCCAGGCGGGCCACGCGCTCGAACGAGGGCCCGTCACTCTCGGTGACGACGGGCAGGCGGCGCAGGGTGTCGTCGTCGGTGGTCATCTGTAACCACAACGTAAAAGTCTTGGCAGCCGCTGACAGCTCGGTGTGGGGCAGGGGGTCGACGGTGGCGCGGACCTTGGCGGTGACGACCTTGCGGTTCAGCCCGGTGGTGACCGAAATCTGGCTGAGGTTGGGTTTGGTCACGCCCTGGGCGCGCCAGGTGCGCTGGGCTTCCTCGATGAGCAGGTCGCGCAGCAGGGCTTCGAGGTGCGGGTGCTTGACGCCCATGCCCAGCGCCAGCCGGACCACGGGCCTGAGGATGCGAGCGCAGGCGGCAAGGGCCCAGTCCAGCCGGTGTTCCATGAATGCGGGAGCGTTGTTCCTGGTGAAGGTCGTCAAGGCAAGAGAGGCGGGACCGGCGCCCGGGCTTGCCACAGGGCCCTATTGTCGTTCGTCCGGCGGACCCCCCTCGGCCGGCCGGGTCAGGTCGCGGCGCAGGTGCCGCCGCTCGCCCGGGTGACGGTGGTGCGTCCCGTGGCGCTGATGCTCACGGCGCGCGACTGGTCGGCGCTCGGGGTGGCGCGGCAGATGGTGATGCGGCTCTGGCCGGCGCCCAGGCCGGTGGCCTGGAACACGACGGCGCTGGCGCCGCCGGCCTCGCGCAGCCGGTAGCCGCTGGCGGCCGCGGGCTCGACGCGCAGCACCTGCGTGTCGCTGCGCACGATCCAGCCGGCTTCCCACTGCCCGTTGGTGCTGCAGCTGGTGCCGTTGGCCGAGGCGCACAGGGTGACGGGGGCGTTGCGCTTGATGGCCTCGCTGCGCGCCAGCTGGCTGCCCGCGACCAGCGCGGTGCTGTAGCTGCTCAGGCGGGTGGACAGCCGGATGCCGTCGAACGAGGGCACGGCAATGGCGATCAGCACCACCAGCACGGCCAGCGTGACCATCAGCTCGATGAGCGTGAAGCCGCGCGGCCGGGGGCGGGCCTGCCTAGGGTGGTGGTGGCGCATGCGCGGGTGCACGGCTTTACTTCTGGATGAACCAGTAGACCCGGCCCTTGGGCTGCTTGAAGGCGGCCTTGGGCGCGGTGCCCTTGGGGCTGAGGAAGGAGTCGGGGTTGGCGCCGATGACCACGTCGCGCATGCCGCCATCGCCGTCCAGCTGCACGCGGCCCACGACCGGCGTGGGCGCGAGGCCGCCGCCCACCACGTTCTGGAAGCGCCCGTTGGTGCCCTGGGCGGCCGCGTTGACGTACGACACGTTGTAGACCCGCGCGGTGCCCAGGTCGGCCCGGCACGACTGCGTGTTGGGGTTGGTGGGCGTGTGGGTGTTGAAGGTGGTGACGCCGTAGGCGGTCACCGAGCCGGTCACGACCTGCTCGCCTGCTGCGAGCCCGAGGTACCAGCCCTTCTTGGTGGCGAGGTCGGACGAACTCGGCGTGCTCGCGTCGGTGATGGCCTGCAGCGAGGTATGGCACAGCACCTCGTTGCCGGTGCCGCAGCGGTCGGCCTCGCTGGTCAGCCAGGTGGCGTCGGTGGGCTTGTCGACCAGCATGTAGAAGCGGTTGGCCACGCCGAGCGCGACGTTGTAGTGGCGCAGCGGCTTCTCGCGGTCGCCCGAGCCCAGCAGCACGACGTAGGCGCCGTTGTCCGCGACCACGTCGGGGCCGAACATGAACTTGCGGTTGGGCGTGCAGGTGGTCACCGTGTCGCAGCCGAGCGAGGCGATCTGGGTCATGGCCCAGGCGGACGGGGCCGCGCTGCCGATGGCGATGCGGTAGACGTTGCCGCCCAGGTCGGCTGCGTAGGCGATGGTGGCGATGCCCAGGGTGTCGGTGACCACCGTCACTTCGCCGACCACGGGGCGGGCGGTGGTGAACACCTTGAGCTGCGCGCCGGTGTTGGCGTCGAGCACGTAGATCCGGTTGCCCTTCACGCCGGCGCCGCAGGCCTGGGCGGCGCTGTTGGTGTCGACGTCTTCGCACTTGTCGTAGCCGCCGCCGAAGACCAACAGCGGGCTGCTGCCGCTGCCGTAGCCGGTGGCGCGCAGCACCTTCGGCGCCGACCAGGTCTGGCCGATGCCTTCGAAGCCGGTGTCGCAGCCGGTGTCGTCGTTCTGGTTGGGGCAGCCCTTGCGCCACTTCAGCGTGGGTGCGGCGGGCGACGAGACGTCGAAGGCGTAGACCAGCCGGCCGCCGCGGCGCATGCTGGCGTAGAGCCAGGCGGTGTTGCCCTGGCGGTAGGCCGCGACCGCGCCGTCCATGCCGTAGGGCTTGGGCGCCACCGTGCCCAGGCTGACGGGCAGGCCGGGGAAGTTGATGCGCGTGGTGTTGTTGTACAGCCGCTTGAGGCTGCCGTAGAACTCGGGCGGCATGAACGACCACAGCTCGGAGCCTGCGGCGGCCCCGTCGATGGCCGTGTTGCGGTTGCCGTTGATGGCGCGCAGCACGCCGTCGTTGCCGCCGTAGAACACCACGACCTGGGGCGAGGCGTCGGTGCCGTAGTTGATGGCCACCGGGCGCGAGTGCACCACGTCGCCGTGCACCGAGGGACGCATGGCGCTCGAGGGCACCGGGTTGCCCTGGGCGTTGGGCCGTTCGTCGCCCTGGTTGTCCAGGCCTCGCGCCCAGTTGATGAGCTGGGTGCGCTCGGCGGTTGCGGTAACGCCGAGTGCGGTGGTGGTGATGGCCGTGTTGGCGTCGTCGAAGGCGGTGAGCGCGGTGCAGCTTCCCGCCGCGCAGGTCTTCATGTTGCGCACGGCCGGCACGATGCCGCGCAGCATGCGGCCCTGTGCGCCTTTCTCGACCACGTTGCCGTCGGGGCTGTCCGCGGCTTCTTTCTTGATGCAGTCGCCGGCCGGCCGGAAGCTCCAGTAGGCGTCGCTGTCGCTGGCGGCGGGTGTCCAGAAGCTGCGCGCGCAGGGCGCGATGAAGCCGGTCTGGTTGTTCACCGCGTTCTTGTCGTCGGCGTCCTGCAGGATCAGCTGGCTGCTGCTGTCCAGCCCGAGCTTGTACTGCTTGAGGTTGCCGTTCCAGCGCGGAAAGGCGTTCTCGTCGGGACGGAACATGCCCACGAACACCTGGTTCAGGTAGGTGCCCTGGGTGTTCACGCTCACGGGCAGGCTCACCGAGGAGAACACGCTGTTGACCGACTGGATCTTGCTGAAGATGTCGTCCAGCGCCTCGCCGAGCGCGGCGCCGAGCTGGGGCTTGTCCGAGATGTCGTAGTACTCGCCGTTGCTCTGCTTGGCCATGCTCAGCAGCAGCGCGCTCCAGCCCGGGCCCTGGCCCTGCGTGGCCTTGGCGGCCTCGATGGTGTAGACCTTGACGCCCATGCTGGTCTGCAGGAAGCGCGCCCATTCGTCGGCCGTGCTGTCCTGCGAGCCGCTGGTGGTGAGCGTGATCTGCGTCGTGTCGCCGCCGGCGGCGCGCAAGGCGTCGGTGGAGAGCTTGCTGTCGTTCGTGTTGTCCTGCGCCGCGCCGTTGCTGATGTAGATGACGAAGGTGCCGATGCAGTTCTCGGTGCTCGGGCCGACGTAGGTGCTGGCGTTGACGCTGGCCAGCGCGTTGCGCGTCAGCGCGTAGATGGCCTTCGATGCCGAGGTGCCGCTCACGTTGCCGGTGTAGTCGGTCTTGACCTTGCCGTTGCCGGCGATGGGCGCGGCGCTGGCCAGGTAGCGGTAGACCTCGGCCATGGTCTTGCCGGCCTTGCCGCCGTTGGACTTGTCGCCGAGCTTGTCGAGGCTGCGGATCATGGCGCCGTACTTGAGCTTGGTGCCGCTGTCGAGCGTGCGCACCGCGGCGCGCACGTAGCCGCCGTCGCTGTTCGAATTGCCCTGGCCGGTCTCGGTGAACATCATCAGGCCGACCTTGAACTTGTCGGCCTGCAGGCTTTCGAAGGCGCTGGCGAGCGCGTTGAGCTCGTCGGTGAAGGGCTGGTTCCAGTTGGCCGTGTTGTCCAGTACGAACAGCACGTTCGGGGCCTGGGTGGCGCTGGGGTTGTAGCCCACGAAGAGATCGATGTCCTCCGCCTGCGCCGCCTGCATCGGCAATGCAAGCAGCACGGCGGCCCACAGCGTGGTGAGTAGTTTCCTTGTCATGGCGGGGACCCGTTCATCGTCGTGGTTCAAGAGGCGGCTGGCGCGGGTTCGGCTGGCGCGACCGGCGGCGGCGCGCACAGCGCTTCGAACTGCGCCTTGTTGAGCAGCGCCCGCACGCCCTGGCGCACGGAGGTGGTGGTGCCGGTGGCGCCGGGGGTGGTGTCGGTCACGGTGGTGCTGATGTCCCACACGGTGTTGTACTGGTCGGGCAGGGCCGCGAGCCCCGAGCCGCTGCTGGACGCGCCGCCCGTGATGCCGCCCGGGCCCGTGCTGCCGCCGCCGCCGCTGTCGACCGCCTTGGTGGCGCGCACGCACACGGGCGGGGCGACGGTGACCGTGTAGTCGTCCAGGCCGTCGTTGTTGATGTCGACCATGCTCACGGTGCCCTGCGGCGGCGCGAGCGACGGGGTGCCGTCGCTGCCGGGCACCAGCAGGCTGGCGGCCACTTCCTCGATCGCGCGGTTGGCGGCGGCCACGGCTTCGTTGCGGGTCTGCAGGTTGCCCACGGCCTTGAGGTTGGCGCCGCTGAGGTTGAAGGCGGCGGTGACCACGAGCGTGATCAGCAGCAGCATGATCATCCCGATGATCAGCGCGGCGCCGCGCTGGGTCTGGGTGGAGCGGCCGGCGTGCACGCGTGGCTTCATGGCGTTTCCCTCCGGCCGGTGACGTTGGTCAGGCGCACGGTGGTCGCGAACGCGTGCCGCTTGTAGTGGTCGTTGAACGGCCCGAGCGCCACGGCACCCATCTGGTACCTGCGCGTGTCGGTGTGGCCCGGCGAGATGGCGGTGGCGCGCGCGAGCACATACAGCTTCACGGCCACCGCGTTGACCAGCTGGTCGGCGGTGCAGGTCGCGCCGCAGTGCACGAAGGCGCCGTCGGGGCTGCCGTCGCCGCGGTTGGACGGGGTGGACTTGTTCGCCGGGTCGGCCCAGGCGATGGCCTGGGCGTAGTTGACGGCGGCGCCGGTCTTGCTCAGCGTGTCCAGGCCGAGCTCGACGCGAAAGCCCTCGACGCCTTCGATCAGCGCCGTGGGCGGTTGCTGCGCGAGCGTGCCGCCCACCAGGTCGAAGCGCGAGCGTGCCAGCGTGGGAATTCCGTCGTTTTCGGCCTCGGCGTAGTCGCGCACGTAGTAGATGTCGGCCACCAGCTTGCGCTTGGGTGAAGGGGTGGTGCAGTCCTTGAGGAACATCTGGTCGAACGCGCCGGTCGAGAGGTCGAACGACGAGGGCTTTTGCGTACCGCACAGCGACGACTGGAAGTACATCGCGCCGGCCACGTCGGCGTCGCAATGGGGCGTGCCGGGCAGGCAGGTTTCGGCATGGCGCACCACGAGGATGTCGGTGCCGGTCTTGTGGTGCGTCAGCAGGTCGGTGCAGGTGGCCGGCACGCTGCTGTAGACCTGCACGGGCAGGTCGAGCAGCTGGCGCTTGTAGTCCTCGGTCCAGTTCGCCGCCGAGTAGGCCAGGCACGGGTCGGGCACGTTGCCGGTGGGCACGTGCGTGGGCGCGGCGCTGACCGTGAGGTCGTCGAACTCGGGCATGTAGTTTTCCCAGAAGCCCGCGTGCGAGATCTCGTTCTCGAGCACGAAGATGCTCAGGCGCCCGGTTTCGATCTGGCGGTTGACGCGTTCCATCTCGCGCTGGGAGCCGCTCACGTTGAGGAACAGCGTGAGCAGCGCGGCCATCACGATGAGCATGATGGTGATGGCCACCATCAGCTCGATCAGCGTCAGCCCGCGCTGGGCGCGGCGTGCGGTGGGGCGCGGGTTCATGAGAGCGATCCGATGCGCACGAGCGTGGTCACGGTGCGGCGGCACAGGTCGTTGATGCACTTGGAGCCGGTGCCGCCGTCGTAGAGGTCCTTGCCGCAGGCCACGCCGGCCGGCGGCGCCGAGATCGGGCCCAGGCCCTGCCAGGCGACCGTCACGAGGTACTCGTTGTTGCCCATGTCTTCCACGCAGCCGCGCCCGCCGATGACGGTGCCCAACTTGTCGTTGCCCGAGAACTCGGCGGCGCCCTGCAGCGCGTTGCACCACTCCTTGGCGTCGATCTGCTGGCGCGTGCCGGTGCCGGTGGGGCAGGCATCTGTGCCACCCAGCGGTGCGCTGGTGGCGTAGCTGGCCGCCACGCGGCGGTTGATGGCGATGCGGTTGGCCATGTCGTTGAGCAGGATCAGCGCCTGCGAGCGCTGGTACGACTCCATCTCGGAGGCCTGCAGCCGGGCCTGCAGCCCCACGAGGCCGAACAGGCCGAAGGCCAGCACGAGCAGGGTGACCAGCACTTCGATCAGCGTGGCGCCGCGCTGGCGCCGCAGGGCGGGGCTCACCATTTGTTGGACGGCGTCTTCACGCCTTCGCTGGTGAGCCCGAGGTTGCCGTCGCTTTGCTGGCTGCCGATCGCGGTGAAGGTGATCGTGAAGGTGGGCGGGCCGGATTCCTGCAGCGCGACGTCGTAGCTGTAGTTGCTGCTGACTTCGGCGGGCAGGCTGTAGCCGCTGGCGGTCAGTGCCGTCTTGTCGGCGTAGCCGCGGTTGGCAATGAGGAACTGCTGCTGCCGGTTGGCGATGTCCATCATCTGCGCCTGGGCCGCCGAGCGCTTCGATCGCACGATGTACTGCCGGTAGCTGGGCAGCGCGATCGACGCCAGGATGGCCACGATGGCCACCGTGATCATGACCTCGATCAATGTGAAGCCGCGGGGGGCGCGTGCCTGCGAATGCTGGGTCATCGTGGACTCGTCAGAGATGTTTCACATTGTTAGTGAATGTGAATTTATCACATCTAATGTGAGCGCAACGGATTTGCGGCGCTTCCGGCGGCTGTCGGGCGGAGGCGATTTGGGCGCGGATAGGGGTTATCCATTAGGCAATTCCACCCGGCCAGCCCGCGCGGTCCGACGGATGCGGCCCGGCGGCGGGCGGGGAACACTCGCCCGGTTCATATCGAGGAGACATCCGCATGCCCAACATTCGCCGCCATCTGGTGTGGCTGGCCGTGGCCGTGCTCGGCGCTTTTGCGCTGGGCACCGTCGCCCTGAGCCGGGGAGAGAGCATCAACGCCCTGTGGGTCGTGACCGCCGCGCTCTGCACCTACCTGATCGCCTACCGCTACTACAGCCTGTTCATCGCCGACAAGGTGCTGGGGCTGGACGCCAACCGCAAGACGCCCGCGCACCGCCACAACGACGGCCTGGACTACGTGCCGACCGACAAGAACGTGCTGTTCGGCCACCACTTTGCGGCCATTGCGGGCGCCGGCCCGCTGGTGGGGCCGGTGCTCGCCGCGCAGATGGGCTACCTGCCCGGTTTGCTGTGGGTGCTGGCGGGTGTGGTGTTCGCGGGGGCGGTGCAGGACTTCATCATCCTGTTCATCTCCACGCGCCGCGACGGCCGCTCGCTGGGCGACCTGGTCAAGCAGGAGATGGGCGTGGTGCCCGGCATGATCGCGCTGTTCGGCACCTTCATGATCATGATCATCATCCTGGCGGTGTTGGCCCTGATCGTGGTGAAGGCGCTGGCCGAATCGCCGTGGGGCAGCTTCACGGTGGCCGCGACGATTCCGGTGGCGCTGTTCATGGGCGTGTACCTGCGCTACATCCGCCCGGGCCGCATCGGCGAGGTGTCGGTGATCGGCTTCGTGCTGCTCATGGCGGCCATCTTCGGCGGACAGTGGGTCAGCCAGCACCCGGTGTGGGGCCCGGCCTTCACCTTCGACGGCAAGGCGCTCACCTGGATGCTCGTGGGCTACGGCTTCGTCGCCGCCAGCCTGCCGGTGTGGCTGCTGCTGGCGCCGCGCGACTACCTGTCGACCTTCCTGAAGATCGGCACCATCATCGCGCTGGCGATTGGCATCGTGGTCGTGATGCCCACGCTGCAGATGCCCGCGATCACGCAGTTCGCGCAAGGCAACGGCCCGGTGTGGTCGGGCAGCCTGTTCCCGTTCCTGTTCATCACCATCGCCTGCGGCGCCGTCTCGGGCTTCCACGCGCTGATCTCTTCGGGCACCACGCCCAAGATGCTCGACAACGAGCGCCACGCGCGCTTCATCGGCTACGGCGGCATGCTGGCCGAATCGTTCGTCGCCGTGATGGCGCTGGTGGCGGCCTCGTGCATCGAGCCGGGCATCTACTTCGCGATGAACAGCCCGGGCGCGCTGGTCGGCACCACGGTGCAACAGGCCGCCGCCACCATTTCGGGCTGGGGCTTCGTCGTCACGCCCGAGATGCTGCTGCAGACGGCCAAGGACGTGGGCGAGACCACCATCCTCGGGCGCACCGGCGGCGCGCCGACGCTGGCCGTGGGCATGGCCCACATCCTTCACCAGGTAATCGGCGGGCAGGCCATGATGGCCTTCTGGTACCACTTCGCGATCCTGTTCGAGGCGCTCTTCATCCTCACGGCGGTGGACGCCGGCACGCGCGCCGGCCGCTTCATGCTGCAGGACCTGCTGGGCAGCTTCGTGCCCGCGCTCAAGCGCACCGACTCGCTGCCGGCCAACCTGATCGCCACCGCGCTGTGCGTGGCGGCCTGGGGCTACTTCCTGTACCAGGGCGTGGTCGATCCGCTGGGCGGCATCAACACGCTGTGGCCGCTGTTCGGCATCTCCAACCAGATGCTGGCCGCGGTGGCGCTGATGCTGGGCGTGGTCGTGCTGTTCCGCATGAAGCGCGAGCGCTACGCCTGGGTGGCGGCGGCGCCGGCCGTGTGGCTGCTGGCCTGCACGCTGACGGCGGGCTGGCAGAAGATCTTCTCGAGCGATCCGAAGATCGGCTTCCTGTCGCACGCGGCCAAGTACGCCGACGGCCTGGCCAACGGCGTGCTGATCGCGCCGGCCAAGACGCCCGAAGCCATGTCGCGCATCGTCTTCAACGACCGGCTCGACGCGGCGCTGTGCGCGCTGTTCATCTTCGTGGTGCTGAGCGTGCTGGTCTACAGCATCAAGGCCTGCCTGGCAGCCCGCGCCGCCAACCGGCCGACCACGCAGGAGACGCCGTTCGAGGCGATGGGCGCGGCCTCGTCCGCCGCCCACTGACCGAGCGGAAGCACGCCATGGGCCTCGCCATGCCGGAAGCCGGGCGCTACATCGCCCGCTCGATCAAGCAGTCGCTGCGGCTCATGGTCGGGCTGCCCGACTACGACGTCTACCTGACGCACATGGCGGCCACCCACCCCGACCGGGCGCCGATGAGCTACGAGGAATTCTTCCGCGAGCGGCTCGAGGCGCGCTACGGCGCGGGCAAGGGCCGCTGCTGCTAGCCGCAGCCGGCTGACAACAACGAGAAAGGGCGCACACGGTGCGCCCTTTTTTCATGTCACGAGGCGTCGAGGATCTGCGCCATCCGCAGCGCCGCCGGCGAGAGCGGCCGGTTCTTCAGCGCCAGCCGGTACAGCGGCCGCGACAGCACCGCGCCCGGCAGCTTCAGCTCGCGCAGCGTGCCCAGCGCGAGCATGTCGGCCACCACCACGCGCGGCAGTATCGAGATGCCGACCCCGCTGGCCACGGTGCGCGCAATGGCTTCGTTGCTCGCCATTTCCATCCACGGCGGCGCGTCGATGCCGTGCGCCGCGCACAGCGCCTCGGTGGCCTGGCGCGTGCCCGAGCCCGGCTCGCGCAGGATCCAGTGCTGCCGGCCCAGCAGCGCGGCCGTCACGCCGCGCCGGGGCAGGGCGGCATCGGGCGGCGCGACGATGGCGAGCGGGTCGGTGGTCCACTCGCGCACCTCGACGCGCTCCTCGTCCACGCGGCCCTCGACCAGCGCAAGGTCGATGCGGCATTCGAGCAGTTGCTCGCACACCCACTGCGTGTTGCCGACCGTGACGCGCGGCACCACCGCCGGGTAGGCGGCGCAGAAGGCCGCGATCTGCGGCGGCAGCCAGTAGCTCGCCACCGTCGTGCTGGCGCCCAGCGTGAGGCTGCCGCGCTGCACGCCGACGCGCGCACGCACGTCGTCCAGCGCCGCGCGCTCCATCGCGAAGATGCCGCGCGCATGCGTGAGCAGCGACGCGCCCGCCTCGGTGAGCCGAAAGCCCTTGCCCGCGCCGCGCTCGATGAGCGTCAGGTCGAGCTGGTGCTCCAGTTCGCGGATGCCCTTGGACACCGCCGGCTGGCTGATCCACAGGCCCTCGGCCGCGCGCGAGAAGCTGCCCGCCTCGGCCACGGCGACGAACAGGCGCACCAGGTGCAGGTTCAGGCTCATAACTTAACTTCATGCATCGGTGAAGTTTATGTCTTTGACTCATGAGGTGTCGATTCCTAAGCTCGGGTCCATGTCCTCCCTTGCCGCCTCCTTGCCCGGTTTCTCCTTCGTTCGCCGCTGCGGCCCCGGCGTGTTGCTGTCCGCACTGCTGGCGGCCGCCGCCGCGCTGCTGGCTGAATGGCCGCCGATGGTGCACCTGGGCCTGAGCGCGCTCACGCTGGCCATCGCGCTGGGCATGGTGGCGGGCAACACGGTGTTCCCCGCGGTGTCGCAGCGCACCGGCGCCGGCGTGGACTTCGCGCGCAGCGCCTTGCTGCGCGCGGGCATCGTGCTCTACGGCTTTCGCATCTCGCTGAGCGACATCGGCGCCGTCGGCTGGCCCGGCGTGCTGATCGCGATGGCGATGGTGGCGCTGACCTTCGGCCTCGCCGTGCGCATCGGCACGCGCTGGCTGGGGCTCGACCGCGAGACCGCCGCGCTCATCGGCGCAGGCAGCGCCATCTGCGGCGCCGCCGCCGTGATGGCCACGCAGCCCGTGGTGCGCGGCGAAGAGCACAAGGTGTCGATCGCCGTTGCCACGGTGGTCGTGTTCGGCACGCTGTCGATGGTGGCGTACCCGCTGCTCTATCCGTACCTCGGGCTCACGGAGCATGCCTTCGGCCTCTTCGCGGGCTCCACCATCCACGAGGTGGCGCAGGTGGTTGCGGTCGGCGAGGCCGTCAGCCCGGGCGCGGCGAACGCGGCCGTGGTCGAGAAGATGCTGCGCGTGATGATGCTGGCGCCGTTCCTCATGGGCCTGTCGTTCCGCGTGGCGGCGTCGACGCCGGGCGCGGCGAGCCCGGGCGCGTGCTGGCGCCAGGTGCGCGTGCCATGGTTCGCGGTGCTGTTCATCGCTGTGAGCGCCGTGCATTCGCTCGACGTGCTACCCCGTGCACTCGTCGCCGCGCTCGTGCAGTTCGACACGCTGCTGCTGGCCACCGCCATGGCCGCGATGGGCCTGCGCACCAGCGCCGCGAGCCTGCGCAAGGCGGGGGCGCAACCGCTCAAGCTGGGGGCGCTGCTGTTCGTGTTCCTGGCGGCCGGCGGCTATGCGGTGAACGCCGCCGTGCTGGCGATGTTCTGAACGAATTTCGCGCAGGGCTCAGGCGCCGCCTGAGGCGTCCTGCGTGAATTCCAGTTTCTCCTGCGCGCGCCTTCGCGGGACCATCGGTGCCACGCAATTCGTGGAGAAAAACCGATGTCATCCGAACTCAACCAGATCGCCAGTTGGTCGCTGCGCTGGCGCATTGTCCTGTCAGGCGCGCTGTGCCTCGTTGCCGCCATCGCCGCGGCGAAGCCCTTCGATGTGAACACCGACCTGCAGACCGAGCAGCGCTACCAGCTCGCCCTCGAAGCGCAGGCCGCACGCGACTACCGCACGATGCTCGAGCAGCTGCGCCAGGCCGCCACCGAAGGCCATCCCGAGGCGCAGGAGATGCTGGGCATGGTGCTGCTGACGGGGCCCACGCTGTACGGATCGGCCGTGAAGGCCGACCGCTGCGAGGCGCGCACGTGGATGCTGCGCGCCGCCGGGCAGGGCAGCGAAACGGCCAGGGTGCAGCTGGCGTTTCTCAACAGGCTGCGCAGCGCGCCGTCCGGAAAGATCGCCTGCGGTTGATGGCGGGTGCGGTGCGGCCATACTCGGCGCTCCTTCACGAGCGCGCCGTTGCATGCCCACTCCTTCTTCTGCGAACCGATGCAAGCGCACCGTGTCCTGGCTCCTGTTCGCGTTCGTGCTGGCGCTCGCGCTCGCCGGGTGCACGGCAACGGGAAACAAGCCCGACGCGACCGTCACCCGGACCGCCGACGGCTACGAGGTCACGCTCTACGCCACCCGGGGCTTGATGGTGCATGACCCTGTGTCACTGATCTTCCACCGCAGCTACGAACTCGAATCCCGCATCCGGGTGCCGTCGATCGAGGGGCGCGTCGACGCAGCCGACGCCTCGGTGTACGAGGTGAGCGAATTCGACAAGGCGGCCGAGAAGAAGGCGCCTTCCACGCACCCTGTCGACCTCCGACTGCGGGAGCACTACGAGAAGGAGCGCAGGCCGCGCCTCACGGGCGCGCTTGTTTTCTCGGGCCACACGCTGACGGTCGACGTGCAGGCGGTGGGGCAGGGCAGTTCGTCCCCATACCCGTTCAACGGCACCTACCGCCTGACAACACGAAAGTAGCGGCGATTGCCGCCTGCTCCTCAGGTCGCCCAGATGCGCGGCGTGGCCGCCGGCAGTTGCCACAGCTCGCCGCGCCACGCCTGCCAGACCTGCCGCAGCAGCTGCATCGCAGGTTCGACCACCGGCGCGAGCACGCGCAGCACCACCACCTCCGCATGCGGGCTGGTCGCGCCCGCGCTCTCGTGCAGTTCGTGTGCCTCAAGCAGCGTGCGCGCCTGCGCCAGCAGGGCCTCGCGCCGTGCCTTGGCCATCGGCGAGCCCGCCACGACGAACAGCGAAGCGAGGCAGCGGTGGCCGCCCAGGCCCAGCGGGCTTTGCAGCAGGCGGTGGTCGCTCGCATCGATGCGCCCGCGCTCCAGCCACACGCCGGGCGCTTCGATGTGCTGCAAGTAGGTGCCGCGTTCGAAGGGCTGGTGGGCGTTCGGCAGGCCGAGTGCGCACACGTCCCAGCCGATCATCTCGGCGCCCGGTGCGACCTCGAGGGTGAGCCGGTTCTCCGCCTGGCAGCCGCTGTAGCAGATGGCTTCGAGCGGCAGCCATTCGAGCCGCGCGCCCTGTGCGAGGCGGATGCGCGTGCGTTGCAGCGCGGTCTCGCCTTCGGAGCGGTAGAAGCGCGAGGCGCCGGGCGTGGTGATCAGGCCGTGGCTGCCATCGGCGGCTTCGATGTCGATGTCGAGCGTGTCGCCGCCCACGAGGCCGCCCGGCGGATGCACCAGCACGTTGTGGCACACCGCATCGCCCTCGGGGTAGAGGCTCTGCAGGATGCGCAGCGGGCCGTCGTGGCGGAAACGGGCGACGCTGCGGTCGGCTTCTTTTTGGTAGGCGAGGTGGAGACGGGCGTGCCAGGGCATGCGAGGAGTCTAGTGCGCCGGCTCAGGTCTTCCAGGCGCCGTCGTGGGCCGCCGCAGCTTCATCGATGAGCGCCGGCCCGATGCACTCGATGGCATGCGGCGAAGCGCGGAACACGTCGCGGCACGACAGTTCCGCGTCGCGCTGGTCCTGCCGCTCGCCGCGGAACACACGCAGCCGCTGCGCGTCGATGCCGAACACCACGCGGCCGATGTTCGACCAGAAGATCGCGCCCGCGCACATCACGCACGGTTCGCCTGAGGCATAGAGCGTGGCGCCCGCCAGCTCCTCGCGCGTGAGGCCACGGCCGGCCAGTGCGCGCAGTGCGTTCACCTCGGCGTGCGCGGTGCAGTCACCGGTTTCTGCGTTGCTGTTCGCGGCCTCGGCCAGCACTTCGCCGGCGGCCGAGACGATGACCGAGCCGAAGGGCCGGTTGCCGCGTCGGCGCGCGGCGTGCGACCACACGATGGCCTTGCGCAGGTAGCGGCCGTCGCGCTCGTCGAGCGTGGTTTCTTCGGGGAGGGAAGGAGTGGGGTTTTCAGGAGGGGTCATGCCTTGGGTGCGGGAAGAAGGCGCTCGCTGCGCGCAGGCAGCATCGAGCTGTTGAAGAGGGCATCGGCCGAGGGCCGCGTCTTCAGGCCGAAGGTGTCGGCCACCTCGTCGACCTGTTGTTCGAGCGTGAGCTTGCGGATGTCGCCCAGCCCGTGGCCGCGCGTGTCCGCCGCGCCCACGTACTGCGCCGTGAGGCCCCAGCGTTCGAGTTCGACCTTCTCGTCCAGGATCGGTTCGCGCTGGCGCATGGCCGCGATGCTCGGCACGGGGTTGGCAAAGGTCTCGACGATGGCGCGGTTGGTCGCGCGCAAGAAAGCCGCCACCACCTTCGGGTTCTGCGCGATGAGGTTGCTGCTCGCCAGGATCGCGTTGCCGTACAGGTTGACGCCCGCGTCCGCGTACTTGAGCACCGAGAGCTCGTCGGCCTTCATGCGCGCGAAGAGCGAGACGGCCGAGTCGTGGAAGTAGGTGGCGGCATCGACGTCGCCGCGCACCATCACGTTGTCGCGCGCGCTGAAGTCGGTGGTCTGCCACTGGAAGGCGTCGCCGCGCATGCCCTGTTTGCGCGCCACCATCGGCCAGGCGCGGCGCGTGGACTCGACGGCGGCGGCCGCCACCTTCTTGCCGGTGAGGCTCTTGAAGTCGGTCGTCACGCCGCGGTCCTTGCGCCCGATGATCACGAACGGTGCACGGTTGTAGTACTGGTACACGGCCTGCACCACCGGCGTGCCCGGGTTCTGTGCGTTGAACTCGACCAGCGAGCTGATGTCGCCCAGGCCCAGCTGGTAGACGCCGCTGGCGATGCGCGTGATCGACGCGACCGAGCCGGCGCCGGTGTCGATCGTCACGTCCAGCCCCTCGTCGCGGTAGTAGCCCCTGGCCTGCGCCAGGAAGAAGGGCGCGGTCTGGCCGTTGATGCGGAAGTCGAGCGTGAACTTGAGCGGTGTGAGCTTGCCGCCCTGCGCGAACACGGCAGGGGCGGCGAGGGTGGCGGCAGCGGCGGCAAGAAAGGATCGGCGTTGCATGGTGGGGCCTCGGAGTCGGTGGTCTTGACGGATGCCTCCCACCGCGGGCGGGAGGCGCCTCAAGAGCAATTTCCGGGCGGGCGCACGGGGATGGTGCGTGCGCTGCTGAACGCTTCTACTCTTGCTCGCTGTCTTGCATGAGGCATGCCAGGGTGCGGCGCTCGGGCATGGCAGCGTGGGGGTTGGACGCGCGACAAGGGCGCGCCACAATCCGGGCGCGCTAATTGCAAGTCGATCGGCGCAGAGTAGAAGCGTTCAGCCTCGCGCATGCCTTTCATCAGGCATGCCGACGAAGCAGGAAATTGCTCTTTCACGTTCGTTCCCCCACGCAACAACGAAGGAGTTCGCCCATGCTCGTCACCCGACAACCCGTCTTCCGCAAGTTCTGGCATGCCGTCATGCCGCTCACCGAACTGGCCCACGGCCCCAAGCCCTTCCGGCTGCTGGGCGAAGACATCGTTCTGTTTCTCGACGCCGACGGTCAGCCGGCTGCCCTGCGCGACCGCTGCTGCCACCGCACCGCGAAGCTTTCGAAGGGCTGGTGCGTGGACGGCGAAGGCAAGGCCTGCGGGCAGGGCGCGATCCAGTGCGGCTACCACGGCTGGACCTACGACCGCAGCGGCCAGGTGGTGCGCATCCCGCAGTACGAGCCCGACCGCAAGATTTCGCCCGAGTACAAGACCACGGCCTACCCCTGCACCGCGCGCTACGGCTACGCCTGGGTGGCGCTGGAAGAACCCATTGCCGACATCCCGGCCATTCCCGAGTTCGACGACCCGGGCTACCGCACCATCTTCCAGTTCTACGAAGAGTGGCAGACCAGCCCGATGCGCGCGCTCGAAAATTCGTTCGACAACTCGCACTTCAGCTTCGTGCACCGCGCCACCTTCGGCGTGGCCGCAAGCCCGAAGCCGAGCAAGTACGAGTTGGTGGAAAACGAAGCGGGCTTCTACGCCGAGACGGTGATCGAAGCGACCAACCCGGTGAAGTTCCACGCCATCAGCGGCGTGACCGATGCGATCACCACGCGCCACATGCGCAACGCCTACTTCCTGCCGTTCGCGCGCCGCCTCGACATCGAGTACCCGAGCGGCATCCGCCACATCATCATCAACTGCTTCACGCCCATCGACGACGGGCGCATGCAGCTGTGCCAGTGGCTGTTCCGCAACGACACCGAGGCCGACTGCGCGGCGCAGATGCTGATCGACTTCGACGAGGAGATCACGCGCGAGGACAAGGACATCCTCGAATCGACCGACCCCGATGCGCTGGTCGACACGCGCCGGCGCGGCGTGGAGTACTCGATGGAGTCCGACCGGCCGGGCATGCTGATCCGCAAGCACCTGATGCAGCTGCTCGCCAGGCACGGTGAGGCGGAGGTGCACCGGGGCCTGACGATCCCGATCGCGAAGGCCGCCTGAGCAGGAGACCGCTGCTGGCCCCGCGTGCGCGTGGCCGCAGCGCTCAGGCCTTCACGAAGGCGCCGTGCAACCCCAGCGGCAGCGCGTAAGGCAGCGTCGCCTGCGCCACCGGCCCGGCGGCCAGGTGGTCGGCGGCGAAGCACGACAGCACCGTGCGCTGCCGGCCGAAGTCCAGCGCCGTGCCCAGCACCCAGCCGGCCTTGGCGCCGTCGGGCACGAAGACGTGCTCTTCCACGATGGCCTGCGCGCCGTAGCTGAAGCGCTGGCTGCGTCCGCTCTCGATGTCGGTGCGCGCGACGGCGCCGAAGCCGGGCACGTCGGCGCGCGTCTGCGTGGCGTGCACCACCTGGCGATGGCGCAGGCCGACGCGGCGCGGGTCGATGCGGGGGAACTCGGCTTCCAGCGGCAGTTCCCGCTGCGTGGCCTTGCCCGTTCCCAGGTCGAGCGTGGCAACGGTCAGGCGCGGCTCGTTGCGCCGCACGCGGCGCGCGCGCATCACCTCGCGGTTGCTGGTGAACACCGACTCGGCGTTCTGCGTGCGCACGTAGTCGATGTGGATGCGCGCACCGCGCGGCGTGTCTTCCTCCCACGCATTGCCGACGTGGAACAGGAAGCCGGCCGGCAGCTCCAGCAGCTGGCGCTTCTCCCAGTTCTGCTTGTCGACCACCAGCGCGCGCATGCCGAGTTCGGGCCGCCAGACATGGGCGTCGAGAAAGCTCGCGCCGGCCTCCTTGCGCTTGCTGTCGTACACCAGCGGCGGCATCAGGAACACCAGGTGCCGCGCGGTCACGGCGAAGTCGTGGACCATCGGCAGCTCGGGCACCGGCACCACGGCCGCGCGGCGCAGCGCGCCGCCGGGCGCGATCTCGTACAGCGCGAGCAGGCTCTGGCCGGAACTCACGCCGAAGTTCCACACGGTGCCGTCCGGGTCGACCTTGGGGTGGGCCGAGAAGGGCATGCCCGCGAGGTCGGCGCGCCAGGTCTTCACGCCCAACGTGTCGAGGGTGCGTGCATCGATGCGCGTGGCCGAGCCGCCTTCCCACAGCGCCAGCACCTCGCCCTGCATCGGTAGCACGCTGGTGTTGGCGACGTTGATGGCGTCGGCCGAGGTGGGCGGCTCCACGCCCGGCGGCATGGTGCCGAAGGCTTCGGTGAGGTGGCGGCCGGCCTTCACCTCGGCCACGCGCTTGGGCGTGGCGACGTAGCGGCCCTGGTGGCGCACGTCGGCGCCTTCGATGACGAAGCGATGCACCATGCCGTCGCCGTCGAACCAGTGGTGGTAGCGCTCACCGCCCAGGTCGTGGCCGGCCGGGCCGATGCGAAACAGCGTGCCGGCGACGGCGTCGGGAAAGCGCCCGCGCACGGTGGCGCGGGTCAGGGGCAGGTCGCCAGGCGGCGTGGCGAAGCCGATCTTCCAGGGCGCGTCGGCGGCCTCGAACTGGGCTTGCCAGTCGTCGGTGGTGCCGGCGGCACGCGCCAGCGGGGCGAGCAGGGGCAGGGCGCCGGCCGTGGCCAGCAGGCGCAGGAGTTCGCGTCGTTCCATGGCCGTGTCTCCTCAGCGCAGGTGGATGACGGCCTGCGCGTCGGCGTCGATGCGCAGCGCCGCGGCCTCGAAGTCGGGCGCGCCGCGGTTGCCCTTGGCGTCGTTCGAGAAGCCGTAGCGTTCGATCGGCATGCCCACCAGGTTGGTGTCCAGCTTGCCGTTGCCGTTCTCGTCGGCGAACACGCGCAGCGCGTAGCGGCCCGGTGCCAGGTCGGTGAAGACGAAGCGGGCCTTGCCTTCGCGCAGAGGCGCGGTCTGCGAGGCGAGGGCCTTGCTCTCGGCGTAGCTGGCGGCGTCGTTGTACAGCGCGACGTAGAGCGTGGCGCCGGCGGCCGGGCCATCGGCGATGCGCAGGTTCAGGTCGGCGGCGAGGGCGCCGAGCGGGGCGAGCGCGGCAGCGGCGATCAGGCCGCGCGCGGCGGGGCGGGAGAGGAAAGCGGGAAGGTGCATGGCAGGCCTCGTGATGGGTGGAGGGCCCGACGATCCCGCAGTCGCCGGGCGGTGCCCAGCGTCATGCGACGGAATGCGTGAATGCGCGCGCGAAATGCACGCAGAAGGAGCGAACGCCGGAGGCCCGGCGCCGTGTCAGGCCTTGTCCTGCCCGTTCTTCGGGGCTTCTGCGGCTTCTTCGGTCGCGTGCCCCGTGCCCACATGGCCCGAGTCGGCAAAGAGGCTCCAGGCCGCCATGAACAGCGCCGCGATCACCGGCCCGATCACGAAGCCGTTGATGCCGAAGATCGCCATGCCGCCGATGGTCGACATCAGCACGATGTAGTCGGGCATCTGCGTGTCCTTGCCCACCAGCACGGGGCGCAGGATGTTGTCGACCAGGCCGATGACGAACACGCCGATGAAGATCAGCACGCCGCCCTGCCAGAAGTGCCCGGTGGCCAGGTAGTAGATAGCCACGGGGCCCCAGATCAGCGCCGCGCCCACGGCCGGCAGCAGCGACAGGAAGGCCATCAGCACCGCCCACAGCAGCGCGCCCTGCACGCCCAGGAACCAGAAGGCCAGCCCGCCGATGGTGCCCTGCGCGATGGCCACGGCCACGTTGCCCTTCACGGTGGCGCGGATCACGGTGGTGAACTTGTTCAGCAGGTAGTGCGTGTGCGGCTTGGCCAGCGGCAGCGCGTCGCGCATGGTCTTCGAGAGCGACGTGCCGTCGCGCACCAGGAAGTACAGCAGGTACAGCATCACGAAGAAGCTCACCACGAAGTCGAAGGTGTTCTGCCCGATGGCCAGCGCCTGGCTGGCGATGAGCTGGCTGGCCTGGCCCGCGATGGCCGAGACGCGCGCCTGCCAGGCCGCCATGTCGCCCAGGTTGAAACGCTCCACGATGTTCAGCAGCCACTGCGGCGTGGCGTCCAGGATCTGCTGGAAGTAGGCCGCGAAGTTGATCTGGCCCGAGCGGATGCTCTGCGTGATCAGCGCGATCTCCTGCACCAGCGACACGCCCACCATCGCCAGCGGCAGGATCACGATGAACAGGCAGATCGCCAGCGTGGACATCGCGGCCACGTTGCGCCGGCCCGGCATCTTCTTGAGCAGCCACTTGAACAGCGGCGTGAACAGAATCGCCAGCGCCACCCCCCAGAGCACCGCGCCGAAGAACGGCATCAGCACCCACAGAAAGGCGACGGTGACGGCGGCAAGCAGGGCGAGGAAGACGCCGCGCTGGAGTTGGGGAGAGTTCATAAGTGTCTCGGACTGTAGCCGAGCCGGAACCCGCCGCCGTGTCAGCCGGCGCGCCCTTGTGCGGCGCAGCAGGGTTGCCAAGGAAAAACGCCGCAGGCGCAGGGCCGGCGGCGGGTGTCAGCTATTCAATTGATAGCTGGCGGCGGCACAAATGCACGACACGGCACAGCTTCAACGCCTGGCCGCACGCGGCAGCGCCACCGGCGCCAGCGTGGCGCGCAGCCGGCTCGGCGCATCGGGCTCGGCGGTGGCGTCGACCTCCAGCGCCCGTTCGACATTGCCGATGTGGTCGAGCATGAGCTGGCGCGCCTGCTCGATGTTGCCTGCCTCGAGCGCCGCGACGATGGCGCCGTGCTCCGCGCACGACTGTCCGGCCTCGTGCTTCGACTGGTAGAGCGTGGCCGCCAGCGTGGTGCGGGCCGTGAGGTCGCGCAGCACGTCGACCAGCAGCTGGTGGCCCATCTGCTCGGCCAGGCAGACATGGAAGTCCGCCAGCAGGAAGGCGCGCGTGGCGGCGTCGGCGCCTTCGATGGCGCGCTGCTCGTCGGCGATGTGGTCGCGCAGCTTGCGGATCACCTGGCCCAGCGGCCGGCCTTCGCTGGCGGCCAGGATGCCGGCCTCGACGATGCGGCGTGCCGAAAAAGCGTCGCGCGCTTCCTCGGCCGAGGGCTCCACCACGTACCAGCCGCGGCGCGACTGCACCTCGACGAAACCGCGCGCCTGCAGCTGCATCAGCGCCTCGCGCACCATGGTGCGGCTGACCGAGAAGTTCTCGGCCAGCGCCTGCTCGCCGAGCCGGTCGCCGGGCGCGAGCTTCTGCGCGAGGATGGCCTCGACGACGCGTTCGGCGATGGCGGTGGGGCTGACGTCGGCGGGCATTTTTTCAGTGGGCGGTGGAAGCGGCGGTGCCGGTGTTTACCACGGGCGCCTCGGCCAGCGGCTCGTCGTCGGGCGAATAGGTGCCGTCGAGCACGGCATGGGCACGTTCGCGGTCGATGTCGCCTTCCCACGCGGCGATCGCGACGGTGGCCACGCAGTTGCCGATCAGGTTGCCCAGCGCGCGGGCGATGCCCATGAACCAGTCGACCGACAGCACCAGCACCAGGCCGATGGCGGGAATCGCCGGAATCGCATGCAGCGTGGCGGCCAGCACCACGATCGCCGAGCCCGGCACGCCGTGCGCGCCCTTGGAGGTGACCAGCGCGATCGCCAGGATGGTCAGCAGGTCGGCCATCGAGATCGGCGTGTTGGTGGCCTGCGCAATGAACACCGCCGCCAGCGTGATGTAGATCGAGAACGCGTCGAGGTTGAACGAGTAGCCCGTGGGAATCACCAGGCCCACCGTCGAATCGCGGATGCCCATGCGGCGCAGCTTGGCCATGATCTGCGGCAGCACGCTGTCCGACGAGGTGGTGGCGAACACGATGGCCAGCTCTTCGCGCAGGTAGCGCAGCAGCTTCCAGAGGCTGAAGCCCGACATGCGCATCACCAGCCCCAGCACCACGAACACGAAGACCAGCACCGCGCCGTAGAAGAGGGCGACCAGCATGCCCAGCTGCTTGAGCGAGCCGATGCCGTACTTGCCCACCGTGAAGGCAATGGCACCCAGCACGCCCAGCGGCGCCAGCTTGATGATGATCCCCATGATCTTGAACAGCACCAGCGAGAGCGCGTCCACCACCGCCGCCACCGGCGCGCCGCGATCGCCCAGCAGCGACAGCGCGCAGCCGAACAGCACCGCGAACAGCAGCACCTGCAGCACGTCGCCGGTGGCGAAGGCGGCCACCACCGTGGTGGGAATGAGCTTCATCAGGAACTCGACCGTGCCGCCGCTGGTGAGCTTGTCGGCGTTGGAGGCGTAGGCGCTCATGGCGCTGGCGTCCAGCGCCTTGGGGTCGACGTTCATGCCCACGCCCGGCTCGAACACGAAGGCCAGCACCAGGCCCATCGCCAGCGCGATGGTGGTCAGCACCTCGAAGTAGATCAGCGCCTTCACGCCGACCCGGCCCACGCGCTTGAGGTCGCCCGCGCCGGCGATGCCATGCACCACCACGCAGAACACCAGCACGGGAATGATCATCTTGATCAGCTTGATGAAGCCGTCACCCAGCGGCTTGAGCTTGGCGGCGAACTCGGGCGCAAAGAGGCCGACGAGCACGCCGATCACCAGTGCGATGACCACCTGTCCGAAGAGCGATTTGGCAAAGCGAGGCATGGAAATCTCCTGTCGTTGTCGTGTCGAGGTTTTGCATGCAAGGATCGCTTTTTCTTGCATACAAGAACTGTAGGCAAGAAGATTGCAGGGGGTTCAGAGGGTATTCCCGGGGCGTTCCGGTCGACGGGGTACCCCCGCCGCGCGCCGGGGCGGTGAGGCTTGTGCGGGGCGGCTACTCGATGAAAAGCAGCGCCGGGCACTCGAGCGAAGCCCGCACGGCCTGCACGAATTCGGCCGCCAGCTGGCCGTCGACCACGCGGTGGTCGAAGGAGGAGGACAGGTTCATCATGCGGCGCGCGACCACCGCGCCGCCCAGCATCACCGGGCGCTGCACGATGCGGTTGACGCCGACGATCGCCACCTCGGGCGCGTTGATGATCGGCGTGGAAGCAATGCCGCCCAGTGCGCCCAGGCTGGTGACGGTGAGGGTCGAGCCGCTCAGCTCGTCGCGCGTGGCCCGGCCGGCGCGCGCGGCATCGGCCAGGCGGGCGATCTCGGTCGCGCTCGACCAGAGGTCGCGCGCTTCCGCATGGCGCAGCACCGGCACCATGAGGCCGGCCGCCGTCTGGGTGGCGATGCCGACGTGCACCGCGCCGTGGCGCGTGAGCACGCCCGCCTCGTCGTCGAAGCGGGCGTTGATCTGCGGGAAGCGCGGCACGGCCAGCACCACCGCGCGCACCAGCAGCGGCAGCAGCGTCAGGTGCGCCCGCTCGCCGCCCCAGCGTTCGTTGATGCGGGCGCGCAGCAGCTCCAGCTCGGTCACGTCGACCTCCTCGACGTAGGTGAAGTGCGGAATGCGGCGCATCGCGTCCTGCATGCGCTGCGCGATGCGGCGGCGCACGCCGGTCACGGGCACGGCCTCCTCGTCGTGGCGTTCGGCGTAGCGCGCGACATCCGGCGCCGGCGGACCGGGCCGGCGCAGCAGCCAGGCGTCGAGGTCCTCGTGCAGGATGCGGCCGTCCGCGCTGCTGCCCGGCACCTGCCGCAGATCGATGCCGAGGACCGCCGCCCGATGGCGCACCGCGGGCGCGGCGAGCGGCTTGCCGCCCGAGGGGCGTGCGCGTTCGACTGGTGCCGGTGCAGGCGCCGCCGCCGATACGACCGGCGCCTCCTCCCGTGCCTCACCGCCGCCGGCCACATCGATCCGGATCAACTCCGCGCCCACCGCGATCTGCTGCCCCACCTCGCCGCCGAGCGCGAGCACCCGGCCCGCGACCGGCGAGGGAATCTCGACGGTGGCCTTGTCGGTCATCACGTCGGCCAGCACCTGGTCTTCGGCCACCGTGTCGCCGGGCTGTACGCGCCACGCCACCAGCTCCACCTCGGCAATGCCTTCGCCCAGGTCCGGCACCTTGATCGTGAGCGTGCCCATTCAGTTCTCCATGGCGCGGCGCAAGGCCGCACCGACGCGCGCGGGGCCCGGGAAGTAGGCCCACTCCTGCGCATGCGGGTAGGGCGTGTCCCAGCCGGCCACGCGCCCGATCGGCGCTTCCAGGTGGTGGAAGCAATGCTCCTGCACCAGCGCCGTCAGCTCGGCGCCGAAGCCGCTGGTGCGCGTGGCCTCGTGCACGATCACGCAGCGGCCGGTCTTCTTCACCGAGGCGACCAGCGTCTGCAGGTCCAGCGGCCACAGGCTGCGCAGGTCGATGATCTCGGCGTCGATGCCGGTCTCGCGCGCGGCCGCTTCGCAGACGAAGACCATGGTGCCGTAGCTGATCACCGTCAGGTCGGCGCCGGGGCGGAACACCGTCGCCGACTCCAGCGGCACCGTGTAGTAGCCCTCGGGCACCTCGCCCAGCGGATGCGCCGACCAGGGCACCAGCGGCCGGTCGTGGTGGCCGTCGAAGGGGCCGTTGTACAGCCGCTTGGGCTCCAGGAAGATGACCGGGTCGTCGTTCTCGATCGAGGCGATCAGGAGGCCCTTGGCATCGCGCGGATTGGAGGGCATCACCGTGCGCAGCCCGCACACGTGCGTGAACAGCGCCTCCGGGCTCTGGCTGTGCGTCTGGCCGCCGTAGATGCCGCCGCCGCAGGGCATGCGGATGGTGATCGGCGCGGTGAAGTCGCCCGCCGAGCGGTAGCGCAGGCGCGCCGCCTCGGACACGATCTGGTCGTAGGCCGGATAGACGTAGTCGGCGAACTGCACCTCCACCACCGGACGCAGGCCGTACGCGCCCATGCCGATGGCCGAGCCGACGATGCCGCCCTCGTTGATCGGCGCATCGAACACGCGCGAGCGGCCGTACTTGGCCTGCAGGCCTTCGGTGCAGCGGAACACGCCGCCGAAGTAGCCCACGTCCTGGCCGTAGACGATCACGTTGTCGTCGCGCTCCAGCATCACGTCCATGGCGGAGCGCAGGGCCTGGATCATGGTCATCGAGGCCATGGCCGTCACCCCTCGGACGCCAGCTGTTCGCGCTGGCGCTTCAGGTGCTCGGGCATGTCCTTGTAGACGTCCTCGAACAGGGCGGCGTCGCCCGCGACATGGCCGTCGGCCATGGAACCGAAGCGCTCGGCCTCCTTCACCGCGGTGTTCACCTGCGCCTGCATGTCGGCCTGCGTCTGCGCGTGCTCCTGCTGCGACCAGGCGCCGATGGCCGTCAGGTGCTGCGCCAGGCGCGCGACCGGATCGCCCAGCGGGAAATGCGCCCAGTCGTCGGCCGGCCGGTAGCGCGACGGGTCGTCCGAGGTCGAATGCGCGCCGGCGCGGTAGGTGACCCACTCGATCAGCGTCGGCCCCAGGTTGCTGCGGGCGCGCTCGGCCGCCCAGCGCGAGGCCGCCAGCACCGCCAGGAAGTCGTTGCCGTCGACGCGCAGCGAGGCGATGCCGCAGCCCACGCCGCGCGCCGCGAAGGTGGTGGCCTCGCCGCCGGCGATGGCCTGGAAGGTCGAGATCGCCCACTGGTTGTTGACCACGTTGAGGATCACCGGCGCGCGGTAGACGTGCGCGAAGGTCAGCGCCGTGTGGAAGTCGGACTCGGCGGTGGCGCCGTCGCCGATCCAGCCCGAGGCGATGCGCGTGTCGCCCTTGATCGCCGAGGCCATGCCCCAGCCCACCGCCTGGATGAACTGCGTGGCCAGGTTGCCCGAGATCGAGAAGAAGCCGGCCCGCTTCATCGAATAGCACACCGGCAGCTGCCGCCCCTTGAGCGGGTCGCGCTCGTTGGACATCAGCTCGCAGGTCAGCTCGAGCAGCGTCACGTCGTCGCGCGCCAGCAGCAGGCCCTGCTGGCGGTAGGTGGGAAAGCACATGTCGCCCTGCTGCAGCACCAGCGCGTGGCCGGTGGCGATGGCCTCCTCGCCCAGGCACTGCATGTAGAAGGAGATCTTCTTCTGCCGCTGCGCGATCAGCATGCGGGCGTCGAAGGCGCGTGTCTTCATCATCGCGCGCAGGCCGCGGCGCAGCAGTTCGGGGTCGGCCGGCGGCGCCCACGGGCCGACGGCGCGGCCGTCGTCGTCGAGCACGCGCACCAGCGTGTAGGCCAGGTCGCTGGTGTCGGCCGGCGATGCGTCGACCGGCGGTTTTCGCACCTCGCCGGCACGCGACAGATGCAGGTAGGAGAAATCGGTCTCGTGCCCCGGCCGCCCGGTGGGCTCCGGTACATGCAGACGAAGAGATGTGCCTTGGCTCATCGCGTTGTCTCCGCGCTCGATGGCATCGCG
The DNA here is from genome assembly GCF_058795995.1 of Variovorax sp. GW823-FHT04F07. Taxonomy (NCBI): domain Bacteria; kingdom Pseudomonadati; phylum Pseudomonadota; class Betaproteobacteria; order Burkholderiales; family Comamonadaceae; genus Variovorax; species Variovorax sp. GW823-FHT04F07. Next base: position 754,359 of record NZ_JBXAIG010000002.1, on the reverse strand, counting down.
CGCCACCACAGCCTAGCGAATTTCGGGCGCGGGCGCAGCCGGTCAAGCGCGTGTTTCGCAGGCACCCGGGGCGCAGGGGCGGGGAGGGTCGCGCGGCCCATGCCGGCACCCGTGTCTTCCCCCTTGCCTTTCCCGGCGCGCCTCTGCACTGTCCGTCCACCCTGTGGCCCGCGGCGCATGAACGACCTGGAACCTCCACCTCCTCTTTCCGAACCCGGCCGCAGTGCGCCGCGGGCGAAGGCCGCCGATGCGGCCGGGTGGCGCCGCTGGCTGCCGGGACTGCGCACGCTGCGCGGGTACGAACTGGCCTGGCTGCGGCACGACATCGTGGCCGGGCTGGTGCTGACCACGATGCTGGTGCCCGTCGGCATCGCCTACGCGCAGGCGTCGGGCGTCCCCGGCATCCACGGCCTCTACGCGACCATCGTGGCGTTGCTCGCGTACGCCGTGTTCGGCCCCAGCCGGATCCTGGTGCTGGGCCCGGACTCCTCGCTGGCGGCCCTCATCCTGGCCGTCGTCCTTCCGCTGTCGGGCGGCGACCCGCAGCGCGCCATCGCCCTGGCGGGCCTGATGGCGATCGTGTCGGGCGCGGTGTGCATCCTCGCGGGCGTTGCGCGCCTGGGCTTCGTCACCGAGCTGCTTTCCAAGCCGATCCGCTACGGCTACATGAACGGCATCGCGTTGACCGTGCTGATCAGCCAGCTGCCCAGGCTCCTGGGTTTTTCGGTCGAGGGCGACGCGCCGCTGGCGACCCTGAAGGCCATCGCCGTGTCGGTGATGGAGGGCAAGACCCACGCGACCACGCTCATGGTCGGCGCGGGCACCCTGGCGGTCATCCTGCTGCTCAAGGGCCGCCGGCGTGTGCCGGGCATCCTGATCGCCGTAGTGGGCGCGACCGTGGCCGTCGGCGTGCTGGGGCTGGCGACACGCGAGGGGGTGCCGGTGCTCGGCGCCCTCCCGCAAGGCCTGCCGGCGTTCGGCATTCCGTGGGTCACGGCCGCCGACATCGGCCCCGTGCTGATCGGCGGCTGCGCCGTCGCGCTCGTCTCGTTCGCCGACACCAGCGTGCTCTCCCGTGTCTATGCGGCGCGCACCCGCACGCACGTCGACCCGAACCAGGAGATGGTGGCGCTGGGCGCCGCCAACCTGGCGGCCGGATTTTTCCAGGGCTTTGCCGTCAGCAGCAGTTCGTCGCGCACCCCGGTGGCCGAGGCCGCGGGCGCCAGGACCCAGCTGACCGGCGTCGTCGGCGCGCTGGCCGTTGCCCTGTTGCTGGTGGCGGCGCCGGACCTGCTGAAGAACCTGCCCACCAGCGCACTGGCCGCGGTCGTGATCGCATCGGCCATCGGCCTGATCGAGATTGCCGACCTGCGGCGGATCTACCGCATCCAGCGCTGGGAGTTCTGGCTGTCGATCGCCTGCACGGTCGGCGTGGTCGTGCTGGGCGCCGTCGAAGGCATCGGCCTGGCCATCGTGATCGCGGTCATCGAATTCCTGTGGGATGCCTGGCGCCCCTATTCCGCGGTGCTGGGCCGCGCCGACGGCGTCAAGGGCTACCACGACATCACGCGCTATCCCGATGCGCGCCTCATTCCGGGCCTGGTTTTGTTTCGCTGGGATGCGCCGCTGTTCTTCGCCAATGCCGAGCTGTTCCGCGACCGGGTGGGCGACGCCATCGCGTCGTCGCCCGCGCCGGTGCGCTGGCTGGTCGTCGCGGCGGAGCCCGTCACCAGCGTGGACGTGACTTCCGCCGACATGCTGGCCGAGCTGGTCGACAGCTTGCGCGACGCCGGCATCCAGCTGTGCTTTGCCGAGATGAAGGACCCCGTCAAGGACAAGCTGAAGCGCTTCGGGCTCTTCGCGCGGCTGGGCGAAGCCGCGTTCTTTCCGACCGTCGGTGCCGCCGTCAGCGGGTACCTCAAGACCCATCCGGTGGAGTGGGTCGACTGGGAAGACGAGGGGCGCTGAGCCCTTGCGGCCCGCGGCATGTGCCTCCCATGGATGGGGGAGGCGACGTTTCGGGGCGGCTCCTAGCATCCGCGCACCCACAACGAGGAGCCTCCCGATGAAGATCGCCTTTACTTCCTGCTTCAGCGCCCAGACCTTCAAGGAACAACCTGTCTGGACCCAGGTGGGCGCGTCCGGCGCCACGCACCTGGTGCTGCTGGGCGACTCGGCCTACTACGACGCGGACGGCTCCAGCATGGGCGCCATCAAGGCCATGGGCGCCAACGACTTCGCGATCCACGCCTTCGGCCGGCTGCGCGACCAGCTGAACCAGAAGGAGTTCGCCAAGCTGGTGCGCAAGACCGACCTGCAGATCCATCCGATCTGGGACGACCACGACTTTCTGTGGAACGGCGCTTGCGGTGCGCAGATCGAGGGACAGCCGTCTTACCGGCATTTGCTGGACCCGACCCGCGCGGCGTTCCAGGAATACCGCAAGGCGCTGGATTCACACGATCCGAAGACCTTTCCCAAGGCCGGCGATCCCTGGGCCTCGGGCGTTGCCGAACCCGGCTACCGGCCCCTCATGCTGAGCAATGTCGGCGATGCGGATGGTCCGGTGATGCTGCACCTCACCGACGGCCGCAGCTACAAGACCAAGGGCGGCGCGACGGCGGTGCTCGGCAGCGCGCAGATGAAGAAACTGAAGAAGGCCATCGAAGACTCGGACGAGAAGACCGTGCACCTGATCGCCAGCGGCCTCACCTTCGAAGCCCGCCACGGCGAGACCTGGATGGATTGCGCGGCCGAGCACGCCGCGATCCTCAAGCTCGCGGAGAAGCGCCGCATCCTCATCCTCAGCGGCGACGTGCACGAGAACCGCTTCGCCGTGCCGTGGCCGGCGGGCCCCTGGAGCCTGTTCGAAGCCACGTCCTCCGGCGCCGCGCTGCGCACGGCCGTCACCGTCGGTGCGCTGCAGCGCAACTGGGGGCTGGTCGACATCACGAAGGACCAGGTGAAGATCGAGCTGTCGCAGCTGAACATGGACACGCGCCGCCGCGTCATCGACCGCCAGAAGTGGAAGATGCTGTAGGCGCGGCGGTGAGCGGGTTCACGGGCCGCTCCTGCGGCTTGCGAAGCAGGATCACGAGTCCGGAGATCAGGAAGTACACGGCGCCCACCGTCGCATAGCCTGCGAGCGTCTGCAGGACCGGGGCGTCGGTGCCTTGCCGTGCGACGAAGAGGCCGCCGGCCAGCGCGGACTGCGCGCCGCTCAGCATCATCACCCACTGCCCCCGATGGCTCTTTCGACGGCGAACGGCCGTCGCCAGCTGCAGCAGGCCCGACACGATGGCCCAGACGCCGAAGATGGCCAGGCCGATCTGGAGCCCGAGCACCAGCGAGGCCACCACGGCCGCGGTGACCAGCGCGCTGATCCAGGTGTTCAGCATCTGGCTCGGGTTGGCCCGGGGGCCGCCCGTCATCCGGGCGTCCACCAGGTTCGCCAGCGCGTCCCACGCCGGATAGACGACCAGCAGGATCGCCGTCAGCACCGGCGACTGCCTGGCGACGCTGAAGGCCAGCGCGACCCACACGAAGGAAAAGGCCGCGCGGATGAGGTAGAGCTTGCGCAGCCAGGCGGCCGGCTGCAGAGGGGGGTGGATGATGTCGGGCATGAAAGGGTGTGGGTAAGAGGAGGGGGCGCGCCTCGCACGAGGCGGGTGCAACGATTCTTCTGCGTTCCCCCGGACCACGGTATCGGTCGAATGACCGACACGCGCCGAACCGGCGGCTGTGCGATGCTGTGCGCTCGCCCCCGCGATCCCATGCCCGAAGACACCACCCTCACCGCTTTCGACGCGGCCCGCGCGCTCGCCTTCATCGGCGACCTGAGCATGGGTCAGTCCATCGACCATTCGCTGCGCACCGCCTGGCTGGCCGGCATGATCGCGACACAGGCCGGCTGCAACGCGGCGCAGGCCGAGGTCGCGCAACACGTGGCGCTGCTGCGCTGGTCGGGCTGCACGGCGAACGCGCAGGAGTTCGCGGACTTCCTGGAAGACGACGTGCTGGGCCGGCGAGCCCTTCTGGCCTCCGCGCAACCGCGCCTGCGCCAGCCCCACCAGGCGTCCATTCCCGGGGCCGTCGTGGCAATGGCCCAGATCCATTGCGAGATTGCCGGCGACATCGCGAACATGCTCGGCCTGGGGCCCGAGGCCGAAGCCGCGCTGCGCGCCGTCTTCGAGGCCTACGACGGCAGCGGCGTCCCCGGCCTGCTGCAGGGCGAGGGCGTGCCGCTGGCCACCTACGTCGTGGCCCTGGCGAGCGATCTCGAAATCTTCAGCCGCCTCTACGGGCTCGACGAAGCCCTCACGCTCGCGCGGGGGCGCGCCGACAGCCTCTACCCCGGCTTCCTGGTCGACGCCTGCGCACCGCACGCTGTGGCGTGGATGACGCGGCTGGATGCGTCGCCCGCGCCGTGGACCGACGCCGCCGATCCGCCGGTGTCGATGCGCCGGCGCGTCGGGCTGGAACTCGTCGGCGACGTGAGCGACCTCAAGCTGCCGTGGATGACGGGCTACTCGCGGCGCGTGGCCCGCCTGGCGCGCGATTGCGGCGCCCAGCTGGGCATGAGCGAAGCGATGTGCCATCGCATCCACCGGGCCGGCCTGATCCACGGCATCGGGCGGGCCGCGGTGCCCAACGCCATCTGGAATGCGCCCGAGCCGCTGCCGGCCGCGTCGATGGAGCGCCTGCGGCTCGTGCCGTACTGGACGTCCCGCGCAGCGGGGCAGATCGACGGTCTCGCGGCAGAAGCAGAGATCGCCTCGTTCGCCTTCGAGCGGCGCGATGGCTCCGGCTACTTCCGTGGCCGCTCCGGCGCGTCGATGCCGCTCGAAGGGCAGGTCGTCGCGGCGGCCGAGCAGTGGGTGTCGCACCGCACCCGCCGCCCGTGGCGACCCGAACTGACCGACGCGCAGGCGCGCGATCGCATGCAGGCGGACGCCGAGGCCGGTCGCTTCGACGCGGAGGTCGTCGGCGCACTGCTTGCCTGCACGCTCTCGGGCACGCCTGCGAAGCCCGTGGTGCCTGCGCAGGACGATGCTTCGCTGTCCCAGCGCGAGCTGGACGTCCTGCGCTGCATCAGCCAGGGCGACAACACGAAGCAGGTCGCGCGCACGTTGAACATCAGCGCGAGCACGGTGCGCACGCACGTCGAACGTGTGTTTCGCAAGCTCGGTTGCTCGACCCGCGCGGCCGCCACGCTGAAGGCCTCTGCCAGAGGCCTGCTGTAGCGGGCCGCGCCGGCCGCTCCATCGACTAAGCGGCCACAGGCTCCGGTCGAACCGCCCGCGCAGGTGCTGCGCTGTCGAGCTGCCCGCGCAGCATTTCCCACCGCACGCGTGCCGACACGATGCTTTCTTCCTTCACGTGCCCGAAGCCGCGGATCTGCTCCGGCAGGCGCGCCAGCGACAGGGCGGTGTCGAAGTCGATGCGCTCGAAGCGCGCGAGCAGGTCTTCGACCATCGCGCGGTAGTCGGCGACGAGCTGGCGCTCCATGCGGCGCTCGGCGGTGCGGCCGAACGGATCGAGCGCCGTGCCGCGCAGGCCACGCAGCTTGGCGAGCACGCGGAAGGCGCCGAGCATCCACGGGCCGAAGCTGGTCTTGACCGCGCGGCCTTCGGCATCGCGCCGGCCCAGCACCGGCGGTGCCAGGTGAAAGCGCAGCACCGGCTTGCCTTCGAACTGCTCGCCGAGCTTCTCCATGAAGCGCGGGTCGGCATACAGCCGGGCCACCTCGTACTCGTCCTTGTAGACCATGAGCTTGAAGAGGCCCGAGGCCACGGCCTTGGCGAGCACCGTGCTGCCGCGCGTGCGCTGTTCGGCGTCGCGCACGCGTTCGACGAGGTCCGCGTAGCTGCGTGCGTAGGCGGCGTTCTGGTACGCCGTGAGGAACGCGGTGCGGTCGGCCACCAGCGCCTCGAAGCTCTGGGGCTTTTGCAGCGACACCACCTGCGCCGGCGCAGCCTGGCGCGTGACGGCTGCGAGGTCGAGCGCCGCCTTGCGGCCCCAGCGGAACGCGGCCTGGTTGGCCTTCACGGCCACGCCGTTGATCTCGATGGCCTTGTCGAGTGCCTGCGCCGACAGCGGCACGAACCCCTTCTGGAACGCGAAGCCCAGCAGGAACAGGTTGGCGGCAATGGCGTCGCCCATGAGGCGCGTGGCCAGCTGCGTGGCGTCGATGAAGTCGGCGCGGCCTTCCACCGATTCCTCGATGAGCGCACGCACCTGCGTCGCTGGAAACTCCCAGTCGGGCTGCTGCGCGAAGTGCCCCGTCGGTTGTTCGAAGGTGTTGACCAGCGCGTAGGTGCGGCCCGGCCGCATGCGCGCGATGGCGTCGGGCGCGCCGGCCGTGAGCATGTCGCAGCCCAGGATCAGGTCGGCCTCGCCGGTGGGAATGCGCTGCGCCTTCAGCTGCGCCGCGTCGCGCGCGATGCGCACGTGCGACGTGACCGAGCCGTTCTTCTGTGACATGCCCGTCATGTCGAGCACGCTCACGCCCTTGCCCTCGAGGTGCGCCGCCATGCCGATCAGCGCGCCGATGGTGATCACGCCCGTGCCGCCGATGCCGGTGATGAGGATGTTGTGCATGCCTTCGAGCGCGAGCGGCGCCGGTGCGGGCAGGGCGGGTTCCTCGGCGGCCTTCACGGCCACGGGGGCGTGCTTGCGCGGCTTCACGCCCTCGACCGTCACGAAGCTCGGGCAGAAGCCCTTGATGCACGACTCGTCGGCGTTGCACGCGCTCTGGTCCACGCTGCGCTTCAGTCCCAGGTCGGTTTGCTTCGGTAGCAGGGCGGTGCAGTTCGACTGCTCGCCGCAGTCGCCGCAGCCTTCGCACACCGCGTCGTTGATGAACACGCGCCGCGCGGCGGGCGGGAACTCGCCCTTCTTGCGGCGGCGGCGCTTCTCGGCCGCGCACACCTGGTCGTAGATCAGCACCGACACGCCCTCGAAGCCGCGCAGCTCGCGCTGCACCGCGTCCATGTCGTCGCGGTGGTGCACGCTCAGCGAAAACAAGCCGTCGCGGTCCGGCGGCAGCAGGCTGCGATCGGCCCAGCGCGTCGGGTCTTCGGCCACCAGCGCAATGCGCTTCACGCCTTCGGCCGCCACCTGGTGCGCGATGCGCGGCACGGTGATCGGCCCGTCGACCGGCTGCCCGCCCGTCATCGCGACCGCGTCGTTGTAGAGGATCTTGTAGGTGATGTTCACGCCCGCCGCCACGGCCGCGCGAATCGCCAGCGAACCCGAGTGGTAGTAGGTGCCGTCGCCGAGGTTCGCGAACACGTGCTTGCGCTTGGAGAACCACGCCTGCCCGAGCCACGGCGCGCCTTCGCCGCCCATGTGCGTGGTGGTGCGGTTGTGCTCGGGGTAGATGGCGGTGGCCATCACGTGACAGCCGATGCCCGCGAGCGCCAGGCTGCCTTCGGGCACCTTGGTCGAGGTGTTGTGCGGGCAGCCCGCGCAGTACCAGGCCGGTCGCGAGGGCGTGGCCACGGCCTTGCCGAGCACCACGTCCTTCGCGTCGAGGATCGCCAGCCGCATGCGGATGCGGTCGCTGGTGTGAAAGCGCGCCACGCGCCCGGCGATGACGCGCGCGATCTGCGCCACCGAGAAGTCGGCCGTGGCCGGCAGCAGCCACTGGCCGCGCGGGTGCGCGCCCCATTCGCCCTGTTCGTCGAACTTGCCGATCACGCGTGGGCGCACGTTCTCGCGCCAGTTGTACAGGTGCTCCTTGAGTTGGTACTCGACGATCTGGCGCTTCTCTTCGACCACCAGGATTTCTTCGAGCCCGTCGGCAAACTCGCGGATCGAGTCGGGCTCCAGCGGCCAGGGCATCGACACCTTGAACAGCCGGATGCCGATGCGCGCGGCCTCGTCGGCGTCGATGCCGAGTTCTTCGAGCGCTTCGAGCACGTCGCGGTACGACTTGCCCGAGGCCACGATGCCCAGCCGCGCCTGCGGCGAATCGATGGTCACGCGGTTCAGGCGGTTCTCGCGCGCGTAGGCGATGGCGGCGTAGATCTTGTAGTCCTGCATCAGCGCCTCCTGCTTGCGCGCCTGCACGCCGAGCGTGTCGGTCGACAGCCGCGCATGCACGCCGCCGGGCGGGAACACGAAGTCCTTCGGCAGGCGCGTGTGCACGTCGAGTGCGCCGGCGGCAATGGAGCCCGACGATTCCACCGTGTCCGCCAGCGCCTTGAAGCCCACCGGCAGACCGGCAAAGCGCGACATCGCAAAGCCGTGCAGGCCCAGCTCGATGTACTCCTCCACGCTCTGCGGGTAGAGCATGGGGATCATCGAGGCGGCGAACAGGTGGTCGCTCTGGTTGGGCAGGGTGGACGACGACGCGCCGTGGTCGTCGCCCGCCACCAGCAGGATGCCGCCCTTGGGCGAGGTGCCCGCGTGGCTCATGTGCTTGAACACGTCGCCGCAGCGGTCCACGCCGGGCGCCTTGCCGTACCACATGGCGAACACGCCATCGACCGCGCTCTCGCCGGTCAGGTGCACCTGCTGCGTGCCCCACACGGCGGTGGCGGCCAGCTCCTCGTTCACGCCGGGCAAGAACTTGACGGCGTTGGCTTCGAGCTGCGGCTGGGCTTTCCACAGCGCTTCGTCCAGACCGCCGAGCGGCGAGCCGCGGTAGCCCGAGACAAAGCCCGCGGTGTTCAGGCCGGCCTGCTGGTCGCGCCATTTCTGCACGAGCATGAGGCGCACCAGCGCCTGGATGCCGCTCAGGTAGATCCGGCCTTCGGTGGCCGTGTATTTGTCGTCCAGCGCAACGCTGGCGAGTTCGTGGGTTGCCATGAGAGAAAAGACTCCGGGTAGGACTCGTGGAATGCGGGCGTGGCCCCGGTAGAGGGCCGGCCCGCGAAACGCCTCGCCGGGGTTGCCGCCGAGACAGCGACGATTCTTTCGCACCCCGGCCCGAAAGTGCTTCTTCGTTTCGACGGGGAAACCCGCATTCCGGAAGAACCATCGCCGCCGCCGTCGATTCGCCGAAAGGCCTTCGGCCATGCGTTCGCAACCGCGCAGGCCCGACAATGTCCGCCCGATCGACCGAGGACCCGATGAGACCCGACCTGGATTCGCTGGCGCTGTTCCTGCGCGCCATTGAGCACGGCAGCCTGTCCAAGGCGGCCGCCGAGAGCCACATGGTGCTGTCGGCCGCGAGCCGGCGCCTGGCCATCCTCGAGAGCCAGCTCGGCGTGGGGCTGCTCAACCGCACCTCGAAGGGCGTGACGCCCACGGGCGCGGGCGAGTCGCTGGCCATGCATGCGCGCCAGATCCTGCGCGACGTGGACCGCATGCGCGCCGACCTGTCGGACTACGCGCAGGGCGCCACCGGCCGCGTGCGGCTGCATGCCAACGCGTCGGCGATGGGCCAGTTCCTGCCCGACGACGTGGCGAGCTTTCGGCTGCGCTACCCCGAGATCCGCGTGAGCGTGGAAGAGCACCGCAGCGTGTACATCGTGCAGGCGATTCGCGACCGCCAGGCCGACGTGGGCGTGATCACCAGCGAGGCGGTCGACCCGGCGCTGCACTTCATTCCGTACCGCACCGACCGGCTCGTGGCCATCGTGCGCCAGAAGCATCCGTGGCGCGGGCGCGAGGTGTCGTTCGAAGAACTGCTCGACTTCGATTTCGTGGGGCTCGAAGACGACTCGGCCATCTCCCGCACCATGGAAGACGCCGCGATGAGCGCGCGCAAGGTGCTGCGCCTGCGTGTGCGCGTGAAGAGCTTCGAGGCCGTGTGCCGGATGATCGAAGCGGGAATGGGCGTGGGCATCCTGCCCGAGGGGGCGGCGGTGACCTACCGCAAGGAGATGAAGCTGCGCTTCATCAACCTCACCGATGCGTGGGCGTCACGACGGATGTACCTGTGTACGCGGCAGGAGGCGTTGAGTTTTCCGCAGCGTCGGTTGGTGGACCATCTGTTGGCGCGAGGGATGCCCTGAGCGTCATTCGGGGCGACGCTCCCGCCGATGGGGCACCTTGCTCCGCGAATGTCCCCCGGCCTGCGGCCTCCTCCTTGATTTCGCTGCGCAAGGCACCCCATCGACGTGAGCGTGTTCAGCGCTGCTGCGGATTGGCACGGCGCTCGTAAGGCCCGCGTGCGGCGCATTGCGGAAGCTGCATTTGTTGGCGCTCGTCGGGACTTCGTGCCGCACGAAAGCGCCACTGCGCTGCGCTCTTCTCTAAAGTAGCTGCCCCTGTCACTCAAAACCCCAACAAGGGGACTCGGAAGGCGCTACATACACAGCCGTTGAAATGTTGAAAGGCTGCTTGCCTCGCGGCAGGTTGTCGGTGCGAAAGCAGCGATGCAAATGCGAGGTATCAAAAGGCGACGGCCGGGGTGTTACGAGCACCCCGACCGTCTAACCAAAGACGTGCAATCACCTTGGAAGGAACGCACAAAAATGGCTACCAAGACTATAGCCCGGCCTCGCACGCCGGTACCTCCCGCCGGAATCACTCACGAAGACCCGGCGAACCTCCTCGAAAACACACTCGCCCAACTCGAAGCCCTGCTGTGGGTCTGCCACGGGGAAGACATCGACTGGTGCAGCGGCGAAGGCCCCCGGCAACTGGACAACCTGCTTTGGCTTGCGGCGGAATTGGCGCGCAAGGCGGGGGAGTTGTTTCAGGCGAGTGAGAGGGCGCGGTGCGGAGCGCTTGAAGATGGCCATCGACGCTGACTTCAACATCGTCGAGATTCCCTGCGAGTCGGGCGTCATCAAGTTCGGCTGGACGCGTGTCGCTCCACTCGCCAGCCAGCATCCGCTTGCGTTTTCAAAGTTGAATGCGGCATGCAGTCGCAGCCGTTCATGGGCGCACTGGCAGCAGAACTCTGCGTGGAAATGCCAGATCGGCCGGCTTCAAATTCAGTACTTTGTCATTACCCAAAGCCATGGCCGATTCCTAATTCTGTTGTAAGTCAGGTTCTGGTCAGCTATCTTCAGCGCCTTGCCAACGAAGAAGAAAGCGCTGCAGAGATGAAATATGTCGATATTTCGGTCGCTCCAACTGCATCCACAGGCAAGCAAGGAAAAACTCAAGGGGGCGATCTGTTCCAGCAGGTCCGGCCCACACTCAAGACATCGACGCCCCCTGCAGAGGGGGCTGCAGGAAGTCAGAAGTCCTCCCCGACAGAGCGCGTGTTGTTCCTGCAGGAAAACTTGCGTCAGATCGGCAACGGCATTGAGGTCGCAGGCATCCGCCGCGCCCATCTCTTCCACGGCCAGCTCGGCATCACGCCGTGGATACTGACCAGCAATTTCTCTCCTCGCCTGCGTGAGAACGAAGCGAGCTTGAAGGACAAGGGGATGCTGCCTTCGGAAACGAAGGTGCTCAATGTCTACGAATGGCTGGTGGACATGAGCTCTCAGGGCTTGCTGACCCCGCTCGCTTCATCACGGCCATCACGTTCACCAGGCAGTTCATCTTCTGCCAGCGCTGCCAAGCCTTCGCTGCGAAAGATCAGCCACCCCGCAGCCTGGGATCCGACACAGGTCGGGTGTGAAGAGTTCGGGCTGGCGAACGGTCAGATCTTGATGCGAAAGACGTTCAAGTCGGGCCGAAGCGGCGCGGATCTTCAGGCCATCGAGTTGCGCGATGCGCAGGGCACTGCGGTCACCCACGCGACCGAGAGCGATTTTGTCTGCGCGATGATGGCCGCCAATCTGGAGGAAGACGTCACCTGGCACTTCCTCGTGGACAAGAACAAGATGTATCGCAAGCTCCGGCAAAGTACGGCGAGCCGCCGGTTTCACCACACTGTCAGTGCCTTCTTGCACAGCACCCATCGGCTTCCCAATGGGCAACTGAAAACCAGCTATCGGCATCTGTTCGAAGATGCGGACTCCTGCGACAGCCTGATCGTTGCCACGGAGGAGCAACATCGGGACTTGCTCGAGTCCGGTATGCCGGCGACGAAGCTGAACGTGATTCCGCACGCGTTGCCTGGTGTGCCCGAGATCGTGGAATCTGCTTCCTTGCAGGAGAAGCGGGTGATCTATCTGGCGCGCTACACGCCGGAGAAGCAGCATGAACTGCTTTTTCAGGTGTTCGAGCGCGTCCTCAAAAGGGTTCCGGACGCACAGTTGCACACCCACGGCGTGGGCCCGTTGCAAGCGACGCTCCAGGCCCGCGTCGACGCTTCGGGTCTGGCGGGGAGCATCCACATCCACGGCTATGCCAATGATGTTGCAACCCTCTTCAAGGAGTCGAGTCTCGGCGTGATGGCGTCCAACGAGGAGGGGTTCTCGCTGTTCGGGTTGGAATGCCTGGCCCACGCACGTCCGTTGGTCGCCTTTTCCGTGAAGTACGGCCCGAAGGATTTGCTGGAAGGCAGGAATGCCGGCATCCTGATTCCCCCCGGGCACGTCGACGCGATGGCCGATGCGATCGTCGCGCTGCTGGAGGACCCCGAGAAAGCCTATGACCTTCGCTTCGGCGCTTTGACGTCCGCGGAGCGCTTCACTGCGGACAAGGTGGCGCAGCGATGGTCAAAATGGTGGGCCGATGTCCGTGAGATCGCACGTCATCGTGAAGCGAACACACTCACAGACGCGAGTCTCTGAGCAGTCGAGGCGCAGCAATCAAGTCTTGATGCGATCGACTCATGACGCTGTCAATTAGCGGGCTTGAACCGCGCTGATGAGTGCCTGCTTTGGAGATGCTGGAGTGTCTCTTGTGGGCCCATAGCAGAAGTACGCAAACCCACAAACCAGACGTTCGGTGAAGTGGATTTTTTGTGACACAGCCTAAGCCCTCTGTGTTCTCCGAGCGCGTCGCTCTTCAAAATGGCGTATGACGGATTGGACGTCTACTCGACTCTCGAGAAAAATTTTTGCAAATCCAAACGCGTCCTGCCGAAGCTCCGGCGTGCAAAGGAAGAGTACAAAATCGGCTGCATCCACAGTGGAGGCTTCGCCTATCGTCCTGATTTCTCTCAGCTGATGCTCAGTCAGCATCGAAAAAGACACGATTGAGCGTCCCTCTTCTGGGGTTAGCACACGCCCCAGTCTCAGCTGAACCATCTCCTTGGTGCTCTCATAGAAATCCGGCTGGCTGCTCATAATTTTCTGACCTGTCTTGCAAGGTAAAGCTTGCTTCCGGCGAAGCAACCCTTGGAGAGTGAGAGGCTCGTCATAACCACCGACCGCTCTTGGCCGATTCTTGCTAGTGGTTGCCCAACAAGATGCGGCCGCTGGAGCATTTACCAGACATTTTCTAGGGGTTGAAGATGGCCCGTACCTTTGCCGCGACAACATCGTCCTGTATTTCCTGAAGTAGCACCAAATTTCCTCGGTTTGACGCTACCGCCCAAGCTTCTATCAAGGCAAGCCCGAGAGGGAGGATAGTTCCCCCTGGAGGCTGTGAGCTCATCGCCTCAGCCAGAGTTTTCCCCCTTCGAGGATTGCCCTCCTCCACCGCAAATAGGCGCGGTGAGGCCGCCTGGGAGATAGGAATAAACACGCCGCCACGAAACACTGCGACCGAGTTTCGCTCCACCACATACACAGCTAGTTCTGGTCCAAGGTGGTAGACGCCATCCGCGTCCCTCAGCTGCAAGCCGTACTTGCCTGGGAGCAATCCTTGCTCAACGTCTCGCTGCATCCAGGACTCAGCCTTTCTGACCCAAGAGATTTGCTCCGTGAGGTCTACCACCACTGGGACAGGAGCCGCTTGGAGTCGAGCCGCCTCGACAACTTTCACCGACGCTTGCGCAAAGACGTTGGTATGCAATGCCAAGACGAGCACTGTCACTGCGCTGCAAATACTCCGGTTCATTGGTTAACCTCTTGTGAATGCGAAGAGAGCAATTCTCGAATGCGCCATGTGCACTCGCCTTAGCTTCAAGAAATGGACTGCGGAATTGAAAGTCCGGTTGTGGCCGACTGTAGCCGGTCATGCCGAGGCGTACGTTGAAACACGTCATCTCACGGACATGACACCGCCCCGCGTCGTAGACATTTCAGTTCAACAGCCATCTTTCCTGAGGAAGGCACCTGCGGGCGTCTCCGAGTTTCAGTTGCCCCGATATCTCGAACTCGCACACAACCGGAGTTTTTTCAGGCGCTTGGATATAGACGGACCTCACGTCCCCATCTTCCACTCGAACGCGAGCGAATAGCTGACCATTAGAAAACCAAACGCTCCTACATCCAGAGTACTGAGGCGGAACCGTGCTTGGATATATCAGGAGGGTTGTGCCATGAGTTTCTTGGACTTGAGCGTTGCTTGGTGGTGCACTCAACTCGCAGCTTTGTCTCCCGCCGTTGGGACTGGAGCACGCAACTAACAACAGCGCACCGCAAGCCGCCATGAATGCTCTAAGGAACATGTCTCTCCTTATCTGTTCTTTCGCCGTACTCGTCCACGACACTAGATCCCGCTAAGTCTGCTATCGGGCGAATTGAGCGCCACCAGCGAGCGTCCGGTCTTGGCCGACTGAAGCTGGTTGCAGCCGCTTGCCAGATGCGGGCGTCACCTGCTGCTACTCGGCATCCGCCTCATCGTCACGCTGCCACTGCTCGGTCTGCTCAATGCCAGCTTCACCTTCAACAAGAAAGTGATAGGAATGGTCGAATCTGAAGGCGTTCGATTGCTTCGCTGCTCTCCACGCAAGGGGCGAGTCGGCGTACTCAAAAGGAACATCCTCGGGCCGCGCGAGTTGAGCGGTAGCACGGCGAAATATTTTGCCGGTCACCTGAACATTGAATTCAAGCACCGCTCCCAACGTCCTCGGTTCGTAGTAGTCGCCACAAGCAGCAACCGCATCGGCAAAGTCCGCAAACGGGCGCCTCGCAACAATTTCGCGTTTGTCTTGGAAGACAGAAAGAAAGTACATCTTTGACGCGCAAGATCAGAATCAAGCTCACTGTAGTTGGGGGGCCGCGGCGTTAGTGGAGGGCGTTGGCGAAGGTCCGCTGTTGGCCGACTGGAGCCAGCAGCATGCTACCTTCCGGGCCGATACGGCTCGTTGAAACCATAGATGGACGTACATCAGCCTCGCCGCCCGCACCGACCCGGTTGGCTGCCCGTTGTCGACGCCGCGCGTTGCACGGGCTGCGGCTGGTGCGTCGCCGCGTGCGACCTTCACCTTCTCAGTCTCGAAGTCGAGCAATGGAAGAAGTTGTCGACGCTTCAAGACGCGGATCGGTGCACGGGCTGCAGCGATTGCGCAGTGACTTGCCCTTTTCATGCGATCACCATGCGAAAGGGCTGAAACGTCCTCGGCGCCCGGCTCGCCGCCCACGCAATCCGTAGACCCGGGCGCGTGAGCCGGACGGTCGCGAGTGTCACGCCCCGTTCGACCATCCCGAAGAAGTCCCTTCCCAAGGCCTCTCACCTCGGGTCAGCTTTTGGACTTTGCGTATTCCTCTGCGCTCATCATCTCCAGGCCGACGAACGGAGTGTTGCCTTCGACCCATGCGTCGTGACCCGGCGGAATGGTGTACGACATGCCTTCCTCGATGATGGTCTGCGAGCCGTCGTTCATTTGCACGGTGATCCGGCCGGAGACCGCGTACCCGACGTGAGCCACCTGGCAACTGTCCGTGCCCACGACCGGCTTGATGCACTTCGACCAGCGCCATCCGGGCTCGAACTTGAAGCGTCCGAGCGTGTAGCCCTCGAGGCGGACCACTTCGACCCGGGTCTTCTCGGGCTCCCGAACCTCATCCGGTTCGTCATGGGATTTCGTCTGAAGCTTGTTGACGTTCATCGGACTTGCCATCGCGACTCTCCTTGCGGCACGAGTGAGCAAACAGTCCGCGGCAGTCTCGTGCCGAACCGCACGTGAACGATGGAATGGTAGTCCCGGGCCACGCGTGCAGTGATCTATTTCTTGCACGAAAGCGCCGCTCTTTCGAAGAGCGTCATGTGGCAGTTTGCGTAAGCCGGGTTACAGAAAATCTTCGTCCACCACCAGCGACAGCACGGACCAGCGCAGTCGTTGGGCCCAGTTCGATTCGGGCTCCCGGTGAAGCACCCAGCGACGTCCGTCGCGCAGGAAGCTCCATTGCAAGCCGCCTCGCAGAGGTACCTCGCTCACGGTGAAGCTCGCGGGCATGCGCACGCGCTGGATCAGGTCCGCCAGCTCGCCTGCAAGCGCGGGGCTGTCGACGATCAGGCCCAGTTCGGTGTTGCAGTGCGCCGAGCGCCGGTCCATGTTCATCGACCCCACGTAGAACCATCGCCGGTCGACCACCGCCAGCTTGGCGTGCAGGCGCCCGAGCGAGCCGCGGCCGCTTTCGGTGTCGCTCCAGGCGGGATGCGCTTCGCTGGCCGGCATCAGCTCATACAGGATGGCGCCCATCTGCAAGAGGGCGCTGCGGTAGCGCGCGTAGCCGTAGTGCACGAGCGGTTCGTCGGTGGTGGCGAGCGAATTGGTCATCAGCGACACGCGCGCGCCCTCGCGGCTCGCATGGCTCAGCGCCCCGATCATGCGGGGCATGGGCACGAAGTAGGGCGAGACGACGAGCACCTCCGAGCGCGCGGTCCGGAAGAGGTCGAGGTTCGCGGCCATGACCGCGCCCTCGCGGCCTTGGGGCGCTGCGGCTTCTTCGACGTTGCCGCCGGCATCAGCAGCGAAGCGGCCTGGCACCGCCGCGTCCGCGACCACGCGCACCTGCGCAGGCACCAGCGCGACGCGCCCCTGCGCCAGCTGCGCGCCGACGGGGCCACGTCCCAGTGCATCGGGTTCGTCGGCAGGCGGCATGACGCGCCCGAGGTCGCGCACCAGCGCAGCGAAGCGTTCGCGCGCAGGAGCCGGTGCCGGGGAGCCGCTGGCCGCAATGGCCTCGAAGGGGTACGACAACGGTCCGTTCCAGAAGGCGTCGAAGCTCGCCGACAGCGCGCGCACCGCCGGCCCGGCCACCAGTGCGTCCATGTCGATGAAGTTCGCCGGCTTGCTGCGTCCGAAGTACTCGTCGGCGATGTTGCGTCCGCCGGTGATGGCGAAGCTGTTGTCGGCAATGAAGAGCTTGTTGTGCATGCGCCGGTTCACGCGACCGATCTCGTGCAGCGACAGCAGCACGCGCGTGCGCAGGCCACCGCTGCGCACCGGCAGCGGGTTGAAGACGCGCACCTCGACGTTGGCGTGCGCGGCCAGCCCGGCCAGCATCTCGTCGTCTCCGCCCGCGTACAGGTCGTCGACCAGCAGGCGCACGCGCACGCCGCGCTGCGCTGCGTCGCGCAGCTCGCGCAGGAACTGCCGCCCCGCGCTGTCTGGGGCCACCACGTAGTACTGCGCGTCGACGGTGTGTTGTGCGGCCTGCGCGAGTGCGATGCGTGCGTCGAAGGCCTGGTCGCCGCCCGGTAGCAGGCGCACGCCGGATGCATCGGACATCGCGGACATCGCGCTGTCCGCAGCCGGCAGCGACGCGGCGGCGATGCGTGCCAGGGGGCTGTCCCCGAGGTCGGTGCGCGCGTGCGACGCGACACGGGGTACCTCGTTGGGCAATGCAGCGCAGCCAGCGAGCAGCGAGACGGCGAGCATGGCTGCGGCGCACAGCCAGCGGGCGAGCGCCACATGCTGCAGCGCCAGGATGCACAAGCGGCACGCAAGGGGCTCCCATGCGGCACGCAGCGCGGCAAGAGATGGGGGGGTGTTCATGGCGGACCTCGGTGCATCGGATGCGAAGTGGCGATCGATGCAGCCAGTTTTCCGCGCGGCGCCCGCCGCAACCATTGCGCGCAGCGCCTAGTCCCCGACGTGGCCGTCCGACTAGGCCTTTGGTGTAGGTGCGCACGCTCGCTTCTTGGGGGGCTTTGCGCTAATCTGCATTCAGGACGGGGAGGGTCACCGTAGACGAGAGGCCTGTATGAAGGTTCTGCTGGTCGATGACCACGAGATCGTCTGGAACGGCACGCGCCTGCTGCTGGAGCGCATGGCCGCCGAGATCGAACCCGGCCGTCCCTTCCATTTCGACGCAGTGCGGGACGCCGAGCAGGCCTGCCAGCGTGACCCCACCGGCATCGATCTGCTGCTGCTCGACTACCACCTGCCCCAGCTGTCCGGGTTGGCGGCGCTCAAGGCCGTGAAGGCGCATTTCGAGGCCACGCCCGTGTGCATGCAGTCGGCGGAAAGTTCGCCGCAGCGCGTGCGCGAGGTCATCGAGGCCGGCGCGGCCGGCTTCATTCCCAAGTCGTACCGGCTCGAGGACATGGAGGCCGCCCTGCGCGTGGTGCTGCGCCACAAGATCTACCTGCCGGCCGAGTTCGTGCTGGCCGACGACGTGACCCGCGCGCGCGACCCCGACGAGCTGTCGCGCGAAGACCTCGCGGGCTTCCTGCGCGTCGAGCTGTCGCCGCGCCAGCGCGAGGTGCTGGCGCTGGCGATGCGGGGCATGCCGGTCAAGCTGATCGCGCGCCAGCTGCTGATTGCCGAGGGCACCGTGAAGGTGCACCTGTCGATGGTCTACCGGGCGCTCGGCGCGCGCAACCGCACCGATGCCATGTGCCGCGTCTTCGACGCGCAGGCGGCATGGGCGCTCGAGGCTGCGTGAGCATGCCGGCCGCGCTGGACGATCTGGACGAACGGCGCCTGCAGGTCGTCGCCGAGCAGGCCGTGGGGTTGCGCTGGCAGATCCTGCTCACCGCCGTCGTCGTCGCGGCCATCGTCTGGCGCGACGTGCCGACGCCCTGGGTGCTCGGCTGGTTCGCGGCGGTGATCGCCAGCCGCGAGTGGCGCGCCGCCGCGCTCGCGCGCATGGCCGCCGACCGCGCCCGCCCCATCGCCGCGCGGCTGCGCGCCACCGTGCACTGGAACGTGCTGATCGGCGCCTGCAACGGCTCCGCGGCGCTGTTCATGGCCCGGCTCGACCCGACGCTGGACGCGGTCCTCACGATGATCCTGGTGTCCTGGGGCGCGGGCGCCGTGTCGACCAGCGCGACCGTGATGCCCGCCTTCCTGGCCTACGCAGGGCTGCTCTTCGTGCCCACGGCCGCCATGTGGCTGGTGGCCGGCGGCTGGCTCGGCGGGGGCGTGGCCGCGCTGGTGCTGATGTTCTTCGGCGTGCAGACGCGTTTTGCCCGGCGCAACCTGCAGACCTTCGAGGAGTCGTTCGGCATCCGCGCCGAGAACCAGGCGCTGGCCACCTCGCTGGAGTTCGAGCGCGCGCAGCTGGCCATCGCGCGCGACCAGGCGGTGCGCGCCAACAACGACAAGAGCCGCTTCCTGGCCGGCGCCAGCCACGACCTGCGCCAGCCGCTGCAGGCGATGGCGCTCAACGTGGGGGCGCTGCGCCACGTGGCGATGGCGCCCGATGCGCGCGCGATCGTCGAGGTGGTCGACAGCAGCCTGGAGCAGCTGCGCGCCATGCTCGATGCGTTGCTCGACGTCTCGAAACTCGATGCCGGCGTGGTGGTGGCCCAGCCGCAGCGCGTGCAGATCGACCGGCTGCTGACCGCCGTGATGGCCAGCTTCGGCGCCGCGGCGGCGGCGCGCCGGGTCGGTCTGCACACCGACTGTCCGCCCGGCCTGGCGGTGCGCACCGACCCCGACCTGCTGCGCCGCATGCTGGCCAACCTCGTGGACAACGCGATCAAGTTCTCGCCCGCGGGCGGGCAGGTCGAGGTGCGGGTCCGCACGCAGGACCCATTGGATGCATCGGATGCCGGGGTCGAGCTGACCGTGCAGGACAGCGGCCCCGGCATCGCCCCCGAGAACCACCGGCTCGTGTTCGAGGACCTGGTGCAACTCCAGGCAACGGGCTCCGGCACCGCGCCTGCCGCGGGGCATGGCCTGGGCCTGGGCATCGTGCGGCGGATGGCCGAGCTGCTGGGCGTGCCGGTCGAGCTCGAGTCCCGCCTCGGCGCGGGCGCCTGCTTTCGCCTGCGGCTGCCGCGCGCCGCGCCTGTCGGTGCCGACGGCTGCGAGGGTGACGGCGCCGACGCGCCGTGGAGCCTGGCCGGGCGCTGCGTGCTGGTGCTGGAGGACGACCCGATGGTGCGCGGCGCCTACCTCAACGCGCTGGGCGCGATGGGCTGCCGCGTGCTGTCCGCCGCCACGCTCGACGAGGCGCTGGCGCAGGTCGACGCGCCCGATGCGGTGGTGCTCGACTGCCGGCTCGGCGGCGGCGTCTCGGGTTTCGATGCCGCCGGGCGCCTGCGCGCGCAGCGCGGCGCACAGCCGGCGCTGCCCATCGTCATGGTCACGGCCGACACCGACCCGGCGGTGGTCGAGGCGGCGCGGCGGCAGGCGCTGCCGCTGCTGCGCAAACCTGTCGACGACCAGACGCTCGGCCGCGCGCTGGCCGCGGCCATCGAGCATTCCTGAATCCGCGATCCCTTCCGCGAGGAGCCGAACATGAACGACGGTGGCCGCGACGATGACGATGTCCCCGGCGACCGCCTGCTCTCGCAGGGCGCCGAGGTGCTGGTGCGCGAGATCGCCGCGGCGCCGCCCGACGCGCTGCACTGCGATGTGCTGGTCATCGGCAGCGGCTACGGCGGCGCGGTGGCGGCGGCACGGCTGGCGGGCGCGCTGTCGCTGGACGCGGCGCCCGGCATCGCACCGGGCGCCGTGCCGATCAAGGTCTACGTGCTGGAGCGCGGCAGCGAATACCTGCCGGGCGAATTTCCGGCCACCTTCGCCGAGCTGCCGGGGCACGTGCGCTTCAGCATGCAGGACGGCCGGCCCGCGCGCGGCAACGCCTCGGGGCTGTTCGATCTGCGCCTGGGCGGCGAAGTGAACGCGCTGCTCGGCAACGGGCTGGGCGGTGGGTCGCTCATCAATGCGGCGGTGATGGAGCGCGCCACGCCCGATGCCTTTGAGGGCGGCGCCTGGCCCGTGGGCCTGGACCTTGCCGCGCTCGCGCAGGGCTACGGCAAGGCAGAGGCCATGCTGGCGCTGGAGCAGATCCCCGAGAGCGTGTCGAAGCTCGACTCCCTGCTGAAGGCCGGCGCGCGGCTGCATGCGGCGAGCGGCAAGGCCCATGTCGCCATCGCCTTCGCCGACGGCACGCGCACGCCGGCCCAGGTGGCGATGCACCGCTGCCTGCGCTGCGGCGACTGCGTGAGCGGCTGCAACCACCGCGCCAAGAAATCGCTGGACACCAACTACCTGGCGCTGGCCCATGCACGGGGCGCGCGCCTGTTCACCGGCGGCACCGCGCACCGCATCGCGGCCCTGCCGGGAGGCGGCGGCTATGCCGTCGAGTTCTTCTTCACCGACCGGCGCAAGGCGCGCACCGACAACGCCCGGCCCTACGTGGTGCGCGCGCGGCGGGTGGTGGTGGCCGCCGGCACGCTGGGCTCCACCGAGCTGCTGCTGCGTTCCAGGGGCGCAGGCCTGCCCGTCTCGCTGGCGGTGGGCCGCGGCTTCTCGGCCAACGGCGACATGATCGCGGTGGCGGCGGCGCAGAACGACGAAGCGCTGTCCAGCGCGCCCGAAGGCGAGGCGCCGGCACAGCGCAGCATCGGGCCGACCATCACCGGGTTGCTGCGCACCTGCGCGACGCCGGGCGAGCGCCCGCTGGTGATCGAGGAGTTCGCCATTCCCGCGCCGCTGCGCCGCCTGCTGGCCGAAGTGGTGACCACCACCGACGCGCTGCAGGCGCTCGCGCACATGGACCTCGACCTGCACGCGCCGGACGAAGGGGGCGATCCGCTGGCCGTGGACGACGACATGCTGCGCCGCACGCCGGTCTACGGAATGATGGGCGACGACGGGGCGGCCGGCCAGATCGGCTTCGTCGGTCATGGCGGCGAGGGCGCCGTGCTGGCCGACGCGCAGGTGCGTGTGGCGTGGCCGAAGGTGGCCGCACTGCCCGTGTTCGAGGCGCAGATGCGCGCACTGCATGCGGCCCACGATGGCGCGGGCGGACTCGGCGGGCGCGTGCTGGCCAACCCGCTGTGGAAACCGATACCGCCGTTCGGCAGCCTCGCCGACCTGGTCGGCCAGCTGGAGGGCGTGGGCTCGGTGCTGACCGTGCACCCGCTGGGCGGTTGCCGCATGGCCGACGGGTGCGAGCGCGGCGTGGTCGACAGCTGGGGCCGCGTCTACGACGGCGCTGCGGGTGCTTCTGCTGTGCCGTCGCTGCTGCCGGGCCTGGCGGTGCTTGATGGCTCGATCGTGCCGGTGTCGCTCGGCATCAACCCCTCGCTCACCATCGCCGCGCTGGCCGAGCGCGCGGTGCCCGTGCTGGCCGAGGACTGGGGCTTGGCGCTGGCCGGTTCGCCGCAGCCGCCGCCGTCGCAGCGCCCGTTGCGCCGCGACCTGACCCGTCCCCATGCGCCCGCGCCCACGCGCGTCTCGCTGCGCGAGCGCATGACGGGCCGCGTGCACATCGACGGCCAGGCCTTCGCGTTGAGCGCCGAAGTGGAATTCGAGCCGTTCGACGTGCCGTCCCTGCGCGTGACGCCGCGCGTGCTGTCCCAGCCGGTGGTGACCCTGCGCTTCGGCAAGGGCGACCGCGCGCCCGTCGCGCATTGCACCGGCACCGCATCGATGCTCGTGCGCGAGAAGAGCGACAGCATCGAACGCATCCTGCGCAGCCACGGGTTGGCACGCAAGAAGCTGCTGGCGCTGGTGCAAAGCCTGCTGGACGCGCGCGCCGCATCGGCCGGCGGCGCCATCGATGAGGACGATGCCGTTTTTGAAGGCCCCGCCATGGCCGACCTGCTGGCGCTGTGCTCGCACCTGGGGCAGGTGCGCCTCATCGAATACGACTGGACGGTGGCGCGCATCGCGCACGGCGCGCCACTGAAGGAGGGCGACCGGCTGCGGCTCACCAAGCGCATCGCGTTCGTCGAAGGCGGCAACCCGTGGCGGCAGCTGAGCGAGGGCGACCTGCATCAGCTCGGCCCCGATGCGCCGAAGTCGCTGGGCCGGCTGGTGCTGGACCCTTCGTACTTCGTCGAGACGTTGCAACCCCTGCTGCGCATCGAGCACCAGCAGGACATGCCCAACCAGCTGGCCGACCTGGCCGAGCTGGCGCTGTGGGTGCTGCGCATCGTGCTGCAGGTTCATCTGCTGAACTTCGTGCCGCCGCCCGACTCGCCGCAGCACGACTGGGAGCGCCTGCCCGGCGAGGTGTACGGCGTGCGGCCCGAGCCGGTCGAGCTCGTCACCGCAGCGGGCCCGGGCAGCGCGCCGCCGCGGCTGTTGTCGCGTTACCACCCGCCGGTGCGCCGCGCGGGCACGCGGCCCGTGATGTTGGTCCACGGCTACGGCGCGAGCGGTTCCACCTTCGCGCACAAGAGCATTCCCGGCAACCTGGTGTACAGCCTGCTCGCGGCCGGGCGCGAGGTCTGGGTGCTCGACCTGCGCACCAGCATCGGCTTTCCGAACCGGCCTCGGCGCTATTGGTCGTTCGACGAGGTGGCCGAGACCGACATTCCGGACGCCCTGCGCACCGTGCAGGCGGCGCATGCAACGCCCGACGAAGCGGCGCCCATCCAGATCGACGTGGTGGCCCATTGCATCGGCGCCGCCATGTTCAGCGTGGCGGTGCTGCGCCTGCCGGGGCTGCATGCCTCCATCGGCGCGGTGGTGCTGTCGCAGGTGGGGCCGCTGCTGCGCGCCACGGCCTTCAACCGCTTCCGGGGCTATGTGGCGGGCTACCTGCAGCAGTTCATCGGCATCGACGAGTTCGACACGCGACCCACGCTCACGCGCATGAAGCGCCTGCTTGTCGACGGCCTGCTGGCGACCTTTCCCTACCCCGACGACGACGGGGAGGCGCAGCGTCTGCGCGAGGCGCCGGGCTTCGCGGCCGTGCGGCACCGGGCCGACGCCATCTTCGGCCAGACCATGCGGCTGCACAACATCGGCAAGGACACGCTCGATGCGCTCGATTCGATCTACGGCTTCGTGAAGGTGCGCGGCCTCGCCCAGGTCGGCAACTACGCCCGCGAAGAGGTGCTGACCGATGCCGGCGGACAGGGCCACTCGGTCGGCTTCGAGCAGGTCGGCCAGCGCTTCGGCTTTCCGGTGTTCATGCTGCACGGGCAGCGCAACGCAGTGTTCGACTGGCGCGGCTCCTACGAGAGCTTCTGGCTGCTCAAGCGCGTGTTCGGCAAGGACGAAGGCCTGCCGCGGGAACCTCCGCAGCTGCCGGAGCCGTCGGACGCTTCGAAGCCTTCCGGGAGCGACCTGTTCCTCGGCGAAGGTACCCCGCACCAGCTGCTGGTGCTCGGCGACTACGGGCACCAGGACACGCTGATCGGCGAGAAGGCCTGCATCGACGTGTTCCCGCACATCGTGCGCTTCCTCGAAGCCTTCGACCACAAGCCCGGCCGCGGCCATCCGGTGCCGCCCGACTGGCGGGCCAGCCTGCCGTGGACCGGCCCGTGGCTCGGCCTTGCGAGCCGGTCGGCGGACAACGCGGGCCGGCTGCATTGCCGGCTGGCGCTGCGTCCGCCGCCCGCGCATGTGTCGGCGCGCGCCGTGGTCTTCGTGCCCGCGTGGCGCCGCGACGGGCGCTGGCGCTTCGACTTCGCATGGATGGTGGGCCTGGAGACCACGCGCGACAAGCTCCTGCAGGAGGCGGTGGAGATCGACCTGTTCGACGATCGGCTTGCCGACTACCAGGGCTTCGCGGTGCTGACAGCGCACGACGACCTGCCCATGGCGCGCGGCCCCCTCGAGGTGCTGGGCCGGAGGCTGTCGGCCGGGCTGTTCGCGCAGCCGCAGGACGAACCTATCGAGCCCATCCGCAACCAGGTGATGAAGACACTGGACGCCGCCACCGACGCGCAGCGCGAGCGCGCCGTGGTGCGCCTCGACCCCGCATGGATGGGCGCCGTGCAGCGCGAGGGCGAGCCCGCGCAGGCCTCGCTGTGCTTCGTGCTCGCCAGTTGCCAGTACGTGCCGGGCCTGGTCGACCGAGTGCCCGCGCAGGCGTCGTACCGGCGGCTCGCGCAGCGGCTCGAGGTGCTCGCGCCGCCGCACAAGCCGCAGCTGCTGGTGCTGGCCGGCGACCAGGTGTATGTCGACCAGACCGCAGGGCTCTTCGTGCCGGCCGGCGGCGACGACGTCGGCCAGGCCTATGCGCTCACCTTCAGGCTGGAGGCGCTGCGCCAGGTGATGGCCTCGCTGCCGACCTGTCCGCTGCTCGACGACCATGAGGTGATGGACGACTGGGAGCCGGGCCCCGACCCCTGTGGAACGCCGGCCGTGCGCGCCGCGCTCGACGGCTACGTCGCGCAGCAGCACAAGCTGGTGCGGGGCATCGGCCCGCAGCGCGACCCGCGTCCCTTCGACTACCGCATCGCGCCGGCCGGTTTTCCGTTCTACATGCTCGACACGCGCAGCACGCGGCAGCGGCGGGCGCTGCGCAGGGACGCGCAAGCCACGCCACTGGACCAGGCGGCGATCCGTGCCGGGGCCGACATGGGCGACCTGAAGAAGTGGCTCGAGGCTGCGCCCGCCGAACTGCCCAAGTTCATCGTGTCGCCGGTGGCGCTGTTCCCGATGCCGCGCGCGGCGGTCTTCGGCGACCCGGCGCAACGCCTGGGGATGGACGACTGGAGCGGCTACCCGGCCTCGCAGCGCGCGCTG
This sequence comes from Variovorax sp. GW823-FHT04F07, assembly GCF_058795995.1. NCBI lineage: Bacteria > Pseudomonadati > Pseudomonadota > Betaproteobacteria > Burkholderiales > Comamonadaceae > Variovorax > Variovorax sp. GW823-FHT04F07. The sequence goes on along the minus strand of NZ_JBXAIG010000002.1, from coordinate 728,837 downwards.
CTCGAACTGCTGCGCGACACCACCGCGCGCCACGTGGTGGTGCTGTCGGGCGACCGCCACATGTCGAGCGTGTCGAGCCTCTGGCTGCAGGCGGCGGGCGGGCCGGTGGAGGTGATCTCGGTCGTGTCCTCGGGCCTGTATGCACCCTGGACCTTCGTCAATGCGCGGCCCGACGCGTTCTGGCTCGACGGCCAGGTCGAGCTCGGCGCCGTGCCGGGTGCCTTCGGCGCCACGATGGTCACGGCGGCCGTGGGCACCGGCAACGGCTTCGCCGTGCTGCAGGTGGAGCGCGGCGCCACCGGGCATTGGCGGATCGGCGTCACCCTCGATCTGGACAACGGGCTCACGCAATGCCTTCGCGACCTCGATCCGGCCGGCGGTGGCTGGACGGTGCAGGGGCCGGCGCGCTTCGCACGCAGGCAGCACCTGTGATCCGCGACAGCAGGCAGGCGAAACGGGCCCGCGAAATCGACAGGCCGTTTACAGGCACCGTACGCACGACACAGTGCCATACAAGCCACTGCACAGTTGCCTTCACAGTGCTCTTCCGCCGTCGCCGGCGCCGTTGCCACGGAGTTTGCGTAGGCCACCCACAACGCCCTTCGGCCACCTTGCCGAGGGGCCATCGGAGCACAAGCCGTGTTGTCGCAGAAAAAGAACGCCGCCTTCCTCGTCTCGACCTCGGGCCACCGCCTCCCGGCGTGGCCGTGGCGCGCAGGAAGAAGCAGGCCTCGTTCGCGTACGCCGGCTGGATCTGGCGCGCAGAAAAGTAGCGCTTTTTAGTTAATGCCATGTAACGCCCTCGGGCGTTACCGACAGGCCAACCAGGCGCTTGGACGCACGCGCTCGGCTGAACGCATGCCGACTGCGCGACGTCAGAGGGGCATGTCATGTTCACCCGTTACGCCATCCGCGCGCTGCTGTGCATCGCCGTCGTGCCGGCCATCTCCGAGGAGCCCGCACCCATCCATGGCCGCGTGTTCCTGAGCAAAGCCGAGGTCGAGAGCACCTTGATCGGCAAACCCATCGTCTCGAGCAATCTGTCGACCGGCATGGTCTCGCGCTGGCAGTTCTATACGGATGGCCGCGTCGACTTCGTCAACCAGAGCGGGCCCGGCAAGGCGTCGGGCAAATGGGTTCTCAACGCCGACGGCTCGATGTGCGTGACGATGATTTCTCGAACCGGGTGCCGCTACTGGTTCAGGAACGAGAAAGACGGTGCCATTGCGAATGCCAGGACCAGGGAGCCGAATGCGCCGACCGTGGCCGAGATACGGTTCGAGTGATGGTGCGGGACAGCGCCCTCAACGCCCTCAACGCGCCGGTGATGAAAGCGCACGCATCCAGCGTTCGCGCTCTTCGTCTTCCAGCGCCAGCAGGCTTTCTGGCGAACCGCCGCCGCCGACCACGCGAAGGTCCTGCAGCTGCTTGCGCACCTCGGGCGTGGCAAGCACTTGGGCCACGGCCTCCTGCAAGGTGCGATTGGACGCGGCCTCCGAATTCGCGGGTGCCCAGAGGCTGAAGTGGTCGTAGGTCGTGTAGCCGCTCAAGGGCGCGCTCGAGCCCAGCGTCGGCCACGGCACGCCCTCGAAGCTTTGCGGGTGCGCCGGGTCGGCGGTGGTGCCCAGCACACGCAACTGGCCGCGCCGCACGGCGACCGCCACGCCGTTCACGGGCGCGAACAGCAGGTCCACCGCATGCTCCTTGGTAATGACGTCCGAGTCGGGGTACATGCCCTTGAAGACCACACGCTGCACGTCGACGCCGCTCGCTGCGCGGAACTGGCCGAAGGCGAGGTGGCCCGTCCAGCCGTCGTCGCCCGTGCCGATGCGCAGGCTGCCCGGATGGGCCCGTGCGTAGGCCAGCAGGTCGTCCGTGCTGCGGATGCCCAGCGTGTCGGCCTTCGTGCTGTCGATGGCCAGCACCAGAGGCTCCGATGCCAGCAGCGTGACGGGGCGAAGGGAATGCATCAGCGCATCGATCGGAGCGGCCTGGTGCACGCCCTCGATGCCTCCGCGCGGCAGCCGCAACGCCGCGAGCAGGACCTTCTCGTTGCCGCCCTCCGTCATCAGCCGGCGATAGTCGGCCTCGGTGGCTGTCGGCACGTGATCGACCTGCACGCTGCGTCCCAGCAGGGTGGGCAAGTGGCTGGCCAGCATCTCGGCATAGTGGCCGCTGCGGCCACCGGGCGGAACCAGCACGGTGACGTGCAGCGCGGGCTGCGGCACGGCGGCAAGCCATTGCCCTGCATCGTTCATCAGGCCATAGCGTAATTCCCACGCGCCGCCCGTGGATGCGTTGCGCACCAGGGCGTCGACCACCCAATGGCGGCCCACGCGGTGGAACTGCCGGATGATCGGCCGTTCGTCCTGCCACCCGGGCGGCCGCCAGTCCTCTGGGAACGCACCCGAGACGACGGCGTAGCCATGACGGAACCGGCGCGCCGATTCGAACTGCGGCGCGATCGCCCATTGGCCCTGCGCGTTCTGGTAGCCCCATCGGCCGGTGGCCGCGTCCTTGACCGGCCGCAGCGCGGCGCCGGCATTGCTGCTGCCATGCAGTCGTTGCCAGCGACACACCTGCGGCGTGCCGGCGTTGCGCTGCAGATCCAGCCCGGTGGCGGTGCACAGCTGGATGCGCCGCTGGGCTGTGGCATCGGGCCGCTCGCCGAAGATGAACGGAATCACCATGCGTCCGCGCGCGTCGATCAGGCCCGAGCCGGTGGAGCCAGGCGTCACCATCTGCCGCTTGTAGTCCATCCACCGTGCAGTGGTGATGTCCCGCGGCGGGGCGGGGGGGCGCCACTGTCCCCGTGCATCGCGCAAGCCGGGCTGTGCGAACACCGTGTCCACCTGCAGCTCGGAGGGCACGGGCCTGGATCCATCGGGCATCAGGTACGAGAGGGCGGCGGGGGAGTCGGCGGAGATCGTGTCCTTGCCATCGCAACTCACGGGCGGAACGGCCCACTGGCCTTGCGCATCGATGCGCCCGTTGGCCGTGGTGGTGCGCAGCCCGCCGCCGGGCTTTCGCTCCACCAGCCACACCCGGTGCAGCGGCTGCAGTGCGGGATTGACGGAGATGTATTCCTGCCGCACGACCTGCCAGCGTCCGTCGCAGAAGCTGCGCGCCGTCGGTGAAAGGAAAAGCACGCGCCCGTCGAGGGCGTCGAACAACGCGGGGGCGCGCTCGCTGTGCTTGCCCGGATTCAGGCTCAGCCAACGCGCCCGTTCGATCAGGTTGGGGGCGATGCCGATGGTGAAGGTGAAGATGTCTTCCCACGGTGGCGCCTGTGCATCCACTGGCTGCAGTTGCCAGGTCGGCTGCATCGGCAACGCGCGTTCCGGGTTGGCGTACAGCGCCTGGTAGGTCGGTGGCGCTGCGCGGGCCGGACCGAGGGCGATGCCGAGCCACAGCAGGGCGGCAAAGAGACGCAGCCGCTTCATCGGGCGAGCGAGAAACAAGGGTTCAGCCTCGGGTCGTGGCCGCAGATGGGGGCCATTCCATCGCAGGCATCGCAGTTCGCCGAGGCGCTCGCGGTTGAACGCGCGGCGGCTGTTTGCCTGCTTGAACGATTTGTGGGCCCACGCTCAAACTTCGTATGCATAGATGCAAGTGAGCTCGGCCCCTTTCAGCGCGGATTGAAAGGGCTCAGGCGCATTCTTGAGGATGGCGCCAAAGCTGGCGTTGAGTTTGCCGGCACCCATGCTGCCTTTGTACTTGATGCTCTTGGGCTTGGCTTGAAGCTGGAGCTTGTTCGAACCGGACAGCGCAGCTTCCAGCCTGAAGACGCCATGGCGGAAATCCGTGGACTCGGAGGTTTCCGCCTGGGGTGAAACCAGGCGCATGGTTTGCCCGCCGTAGGAGAGCTTCAGATCGACCTCCACGATGGAGGCGGGAACATCACCCACCAAGGTGAGTGCCTGCCCCGCGTGACTGCCCGTGCAGTTCAGTCGCGCCGTATTGGCACCTGCGAGGGCCTGACCCGAGAGGGCGGACAGCAACACGAGGGCGCAGAGAGGAAAGATTTTTCTCATAGGTTTTCCAAGGCACTGACGCGATGTGTCCCGCACGACCTGCGAGACAGGCTGGGCAGCGCGAACATGCCGGTCACGGGCTTCTCCACAAAAACGTTTCTGATCATAGGCGGAGCCATTCGCCGCGGATGCCCCGCTTCTCATCGCTTTCCGCGCCCCCACTGGTCCGCCCAGGCTGACAACGGCTTCAGCGCCTTCGAAAGCCGCCGCCCTTCGTCCGTCAGTCGATAGCCACCTTCGGCATGTTCGACCAGATCGACTTCCCTCAGTTCGGTGAGCCGCGTGTTGAGCAATCGGGTGTTCGTCTCGCACGCTTCCTGCAGGGCCCTGAAGGTCAGCGAGCCCTCCCGAAGTTCCCAGAGCACGCGCAGCGCCGTGCGCCGGCCCAGCAGGTCCAGCGCGACCATGAGGGGGCGGCCAGTGGTGGAACCGCGAACTGGGTGGCCGATGCGAGGTGTCGTCATGCTTTACTTTATACAGCAACGGACCTACGATGGCGTGGCCCTTGAATCAGGAGTCTGCATGCCCGCACGCATCGAGCCAGCAACGCCACCATTCGGTGAAGACATTTCCAGGTCACTCGACGGGGTGATGAAGGGACAGCCTCCCTTGCGGCTGTTCACGACCTTGGCACGCGACCCGCGTCTGTTTCAGAAGTTCTTTGCCGGCGGGTTGCTGGACAAAGGCCACCTGAGCATCCGACAGCGCGAGATCGTGATTCACCGCACGACGGCATTGTGCAAATCCGAATACGAATGGGGCATCCACGTCACGGTCTTCTCAAAGCTCGCTGGCCTGACGCCAGAGCAGGTTCAGGCGAGTGTCACGGCTTCGGCGAACGACGCCTGCTGGTCGGCCGAGGACCAGGTGCTTCTGCGCCTGTGCGACTCCTTGCACGCGCACGCCGACATCGACGATGGCCTGTGGGACGCGTTGCGAACGTACTTCAGCGAAGAAGCCATCATCGAACTGCTGATGCTGGCCGGCTTCTATCGCACCGTCAGCTACCTCACGAACGGCCTGCGCCTGCCCTTGGAAGCGTCGGGCGCGCGATTCCCCGCTTGAGGCGATCAACCAGCGTGCAACCCCAGGAGAAATCTCGATGATCAAGGTCAGTGTCATGTACCCCTACGCCGCAGGCGCGCGGTTCGATCACGCGTACTACCGCGAGAGGCACATGCCCATGATGAAACGACTGCTCGGCGCAGCGTGCCTGTACTACATGGTGGACAAGGGCATCTCGGGGCGTGGTGTGGGCACCGACCCTGCGTACATCGCCAAGTGCGACTTCGTCTGCACTTCCGTTGACGCTTACCGGGCAGCCTCTGCCCAGCACCAGGAGGAGATCCGGGGCGACATCGCCAATTACACGGACATTCAACCCATGGTGCAGATCAGCGAGGTGGTCGTGGAGCGTTCGGAAGCCTGAGTTTCCTCCGAGCGCGGGGCGTCGGCATGGAGGACAAATCAATGAGTACGGACAGCCGCATCATCGTGTCGCTCGACTTCCCAGCCGCCGCATTGGCGGCGGACCTCGTGAAGCAACTGGGCGCAGCGACCACGCACTACAAGGTCGGCCTGCAGCTGCTGACAGCGGCAGGACCTTCGGTCGTCCGCGAGCTCGCAGAGGCAGGGAAGAGCGTTTTCCTGGATCTCAAGCTGCTGGAAATTCCCAGCTCGGTGGCGGGCGCGGTCACCGCAGCCGGACATCTGGGTGCGTCGATGGTGACGGTGCACGCCTCAGGCGGTTCCGCCGTGCTTCGCTCGGCCGTCGAGGCCGCGAGCCAATTCCCTCAATTGAAGGTGCTTGCGCTCACGGTCATCACCAGCATGAGCGACCAGGACCTGGAAGAGGTGGGCGTCACCTCGACGGTTCCAGAGCAGGTCGCGCGGCTGGGCCGTCTGGCAGCCGCGGCCGGTTGCCATGGCGTTGTTTCGTCGCCATTGGAGGTGAGGCTGCTTCGCGAGATCCTGCCGCCCGATGCCCTGATCGTGACGCCAGGCACGCAGCTCCCAGGCGATGAAAAGAATGACCACGCGCGGGCTGCGACGCCCTCGCAGGCCATCGGGGCTGGCGCGACGCACGTGGTCATCGGCCGCCCGATATCGCGTGCCCCAGATCCTGCGGCCGTGTTCGCGGCCGTGCGCACAGAACTGGCTACCGCCATCCAACAACACTGAAGCGGTCGGGCGGGTTGGGGCTGGCACTTCGCCGCAGCGCCTGAACGGCCAGCACCACAGCCATGCTCATCGTGCGCAGGACACCGGGTGCTTCCCGCAGCGAAATCAAGGAGGAGGCCGCAGGCCGGGGGAGATTCGCGGAGGGAAGTACCCGGTGGCCTGTGCACGCGCCCTGAAGAGTTTCAGCGCAGCGCTTCGACCAGATCCAGGACCATTCGATCCGGCCCGAACACTTCGACCCCGTGCGCCAGCAAGGCATCGACAGCCTGCGCAATGCCATGGCTCGAAGACGACTGTTCCGCCATGTCGTTGTAGTAGCCCAGGTCCTTCTTCGCATTCGCCATCGAGAACTTCAGCGAATCGGTGCTGCCCGTCAGCAGCTTGGGCTTGAGGCGTTCCAGCGCCACGCCGTTGCCGCCGCCTTTGGCGAGCACGTCCACGAACACCTCGGGCTTCACGCCGGCGCGTTGCGCGCAGGCCGCGGCCTCGCACAGCAGTGCCACGGTGCCCAGCGACACGAAGTTGTGCAGCAGCTTCATCGCATGGCCCGCGCCCACATCGCCGACGTGCGTGACGTTCTCTGCAAAGCAGCGCAGCAGCGGCAGGCACGAGGCCAGCACCTCGGCGTCGCCGCCCACCAGCAGGTTCAGGCGACCTTCGGCGGCCTCCTTGGCGGTGCGGGTCATCGGGGTGTCGAGGAAGCGGCCGCCCTTGGCGAGCACGGCCTGCGCGACCTTGGCGGTGGAGGCGGGCACGGCGGTGGAGCAGTCGATCACCACGGTGCCGGGGCGCAGCGTGCTCAGCGCGCCGTTGTCGCCCAGCATCACGGCCTCGACCTGCGGCGTGCCGGTCACGCACAGGATCAGCACATCGACCTGCGCGGCCAGCGTGGCCACGTCTTTCACCGAGGTGGCGCCGGCCTTCAGCAGGTCGTCGATCGGCTGGTTGCCTGCGTGCTCCAGCACGGTGAGCTGGTGGCCGTGCTTGACGATGTTGCTGGCGATGCCATGGCCCATGAGGCCGACGCCGACGAGGCCGACTTTGCGCGAGGTTTGTGGTTGCTGTTCAGTGGTGGTCATGAATTCATCCGTGCTTGATGGCGATGGTCTTGAGGGTCGTGAAGCCGAGCAGGGCCTCGAAGCCCTTCTCGCGGCCGAAGCCGCTCGATTTCACGCCGCCGAAAGGCAGTTCTACACCACCCGCCGCCCCGTAATTGTTCACGAACACCTGGCCGCAATGCAGCTTGTGCGCCATGCGCAGCTGGCGCGCGCCGTCGCGCGTCCACACGCCGGCCACCAGGCCGAAGTCCGTGCCGTTGGCCAGGCGCACCGCCTCGGCCTCGTCGGCGAAGGGCATCACGGCCAGCACCGGGCCGAAGACCTCGCGCTGGGCCAGGTCGCTGTCGTGCGGCACGTCGCGGAACAGCACGGCTTCCTGGTAGTAGCCGGTGGACGGTGCCTGCGGCGACACGGTGCCGCGCGCCGCCACCTTCATACCGCTCGCCTCGGCGGTCGCGACCATGTCGCGCACCTGGCGAAACTGCTTCTCGTTGATGAGCGGGCCCATGTCGAGGTCTTCGGCGGGCGTGCCCGCGCGCACGGCCGTGAAGCGCTTCGCGAGGCGCTGCACGACTTCTTCGTAGATCGACTGCTCCACCAGCACGCGGCTGCCCGCCGAGCAGGTCTGGCCGGCGTTCTGGATGATGGCGTTGAGCAGCACGGGCTCGGCCGCGTCGAGATCGGCGTCGGCGAACACGATCTGCGGCGACTTGCCGCCCAGCTCCAGCGTCACCGGGCAGTGGCGCTCGGCCGCGGCCAGGCCCACGCTGCGGCCGGTCATGGTCGAGCCGGTGAACGAGATGTGGTCGATGCCCGGGTGCGCGCACAGCGCGGCGCCGGCTTCCTTGCCGTAGCCCGTGACCACGTTGAGCGCACCGGCCGGAAAGCCGACCTCGGTCGCGATCTCGGCCAGGCGCAGCAGCGAGAGGCTCGCGTCTTCCGCCGGCTTGACCACGCAGGCGTTGCCCGCGGCGAGCGAGGCGCCCACGCTGCGGCCCGCGATCTGCATCGGGTAGTTCCAGGGAATGATGTGGCCCGTCACGCCGTGCGGAATGCGCACGGTGAGCACGGTGTAGCCGCGCTCGTAGGGCAGGGTGTCGCCGTGCAGCTTGTCGCAGGCGCCGGCGTAGTACTCGAAGTAGCGCGCCAGCGCGGTCGCATCGTTGCGTGCCACGCGCAGCGCCTTGCCGGTGTCGCGTGCCTCGAGTTGCGCCAGCTCTTCGTGGTGCTGCATCACGGCGGCGCCGAGCTTGGCGAGCAGCCGGCCGCGCTCGAGCGCGGTGGTGGCGCCCCAGGGGCCGTCGAAGTGCTCGCCCATGGCCTGGCGCGCGGCGCGCACGGCGGCATCGATGTCGGCGGCGGTGCCGCGCGCGATTTCGCCGAATTTCTGGCCGTCGCTCGGGTCGATCACGTCGATGGTGGCGTTGCCTTCGGACGCCACGCGGCGGCCGTCGATGTAGTGGGTGGCGTTCATGGAAGGTGTGTCTCCGTGTGGCGGATCAGGTCGGATCAGATGGGTTCAGGCCAGAGCTTCTGGGCGTCGCGAATCTGTTCGAAGGCGCGGCTGAACTGCAGCACGCCCAGGTCGTCGAAGCGGCGGCCGGCCACCTGCAGGCCGATGGGCAGGCCTTCGGTCGAGTAGCCGCAGTTGACCGACGCGGCCGGCTGCTCCGACATGTTGTAGGGCACCGTGAAGCCGATGTGTTCCAGCGGCCGCATCGGGTCGTTGGTGGGCGAGGCATGGTCCGCGGGCGCGGGCATGTTGGGCGACACCGGCGAGATCACGAAGTCGTAGGCCTTGGTGGCGGCGACCGTGGCCGCGCGCGTGGCGACGAATTGGCTGTAGCCGTCGAAGACGTGCGCGCCCGAGAAGCCGGCCGCGCTCTCGGCCCATTCGCGGATGTACGGCAGGATCTTCGCGCGCTGTTCGGCGCTCATGGCCTGCATGTCGAGGCACGAGCGCATGCGCCAGAAGTGGTCCATGCCCTGCAGCATCTGCGGCGTCATGAAGGCCGGGATTTCCTCGACGTGCGCGCCGGCCGCCTCGATGCGTTTGGCGGCATCGCGCACGGCCTGCGCGATCTGCGGATCGAGCGGCAGGCCGCAGCCTGCGTCCATGTGCAGCGCCACGCGCTTGCCCTTGAGGAACGACGGATCGACCTCGAAGGCGTTCCAGTCGATCACGGGCGGCGGCAGTTCCGAATAGTCGCGGTCGTCGGGCTGCGCGACCGACGCCATCATCAGCGCCGCGTCAGCCACGGTGCGCGTCATCGGCCCGGCGCAGCGGCCCATGTAGGGCGAGCTCAGCGGAATGCGGCCGAAGCTGGGCTTGAGCGTGAAGATGCCGCACCAGCTGGCCGGCAGGCGCAGCGAGCCGCCGATGTCGGTGCCCACGTGCAGCGGGCCGTAGCCTGCGGCGGCGGCCGCGCCGGCCCCCGCGCTGGAACCGCCCGGCGTGCGCGAGGTGTCCCACGGGTTGCGCGAGAGGTCATGAAAGCTCGACAGGCCCGACGACAGCATGCCCAGGTCGGGCATCGTGGTCTTGGCGACCATCACCGTGCCGTCGGCCTTCAGGCGCGCGGCGGGGGGCGAGTCGTAGGTCACCGGCACGAGCTCGTAGGCGGCGGTGCCCAGCGGCATCGGGTCGCCCTCGGTCGCGAGGTTTTCCTTGATGGTCACGGGCACGCCGTCGAGCGTGCCGCGCGGTGTGCCGGCGCGCCAGCGCGCCTCGGAAGCGCGCGCCTGCTCGAGCGCGGCCTCGGGGCGGAACAGCCAGGTGGCGCGCAGCTGCGGCTCGCAGGCCGCGATGCGTTCGTTGACCGCGCGCGTCACCTCGACCGGCGAGAGTTCCTTGGCGGCGTAGGCGGCGTGCAGTTCCTGCACGCCCAGGGCGTAAAGAGGTTTCGTCATGGCCGCATCAACCCCACGAAATGGCAGCCAGGTCGTTCGCGACGATCGGCATGTTCGGCCACAGGCCCTTCACTTCCTTGCGCGCGACCGTGGGGAACACGGCCTGGAACAGGAAGCCGTTGACGGCATCGTTCGCGAGCATCTTCTGCGCTTCGCCGAGCAGCGCGTTGCGCTTCTTCTCGTCGGGCTCGCTCTGCACCGAGGCGTACAGGTCGCGGAACTTCTTCGAGTCGTAGCCCCAGTAGTAGTCGGGCTCGGTGTACTTCACGAGGTCGAAGGGTTCGACGTGCGCCACGATGCTCAGGTCGAAGTCGTGCCCGCCGCCGAAGGTGCCGCTGAGCCACTGGGCCCACTCGACGTTCTGGATCTTCACGTGGATGCCGATGGCCGCGAGCTGGGCCGCGATCACCTCGCCGCCCTGGCGTGCGTACGAAGGCGGCGGCAGCGTCATGCGCAGCTCCAGCGGCGTCTTCACGCCCGCGTCGGCCAGCAGCTTCTTCGCCTTGGCGATGTCGAAGGGGTTGATGCCGGTGGTGTCGACATAGCCCGGCGCGCCGATCGGGTAGTGGCTGCCGATGGCCTTGCCGAAGCCGTCGGCCGCGCCCTGGATCACCACGTTGCGGTCCACCGCCGCCAGGATGGCGCGGCGCACGCGCACGTCGTCCAGCGGCTTGCGCTTGTTGTTGATGGCCAGGATCACCTTGCTGCGCGTGCCCACTTCGAGCACGCGGAAGCGCGGGTTGGCGCGGAACTGGCCCACGCTGCGCGTGCCGGCGCGCGGGAAGATGTCGATGTCGCCGGCCATCAGCGCCGCGGTCTGCGCGGCCGAGTCGGACATGAACTTGAAGACGAACTTGTTGACCTTGGCCAGCGCCGGGTTGCGGTACGTCGGTGACTTCACCAGCGAACAGGCCGAGCCGCGCTGCCAGCTGTCCAGCTTGTAGGGGCCGGTGCCCACGGGCTTGGTGGCGTTGGTGTCGGCGCTCTTGGGCTCGACGATGCAGGCGGTGGCCTGGCCGAGCATGAACAGCAGGTCGGGGTTGGGCTGCGCGGTGGTGATGACCACCGTGTCGGCGTCGGGCGTCTTCAGGCTGATCTCGCTGAAGAAGCGCTTGTCCTTGTTGGTGCTCTTCTCGCCGGCCGCGCGCTCGAAGCTGAACTTGACGGCGGCGGCATCGAAGGCCTCGCCGTTCTCGAACTTCACGCCCTTGCGCAGCTTGAAGGTGTGGGTCTTCAGGTCGGGCGACACGGTCCAGCTCTCGGCCAGGAGCGGCGTGGCGCTGCCGTCGGCGTTGATCTTGGTCAGCGTCTCGAAGATGTTGTAGTGCGCGATCTCGGCAATGGCCGAGGCGGCGGCGGTGGTCGGGTCCAGGCCCGGCGGTTCCAGCGGCATGCCGATGGTCAGCATGTTCTTGCCGGTCTGGGCCTGCGCGAACAGCGGGAAGGCGCCGGGGATCGCGGCGGCGATGGCGGTGCCCATGAGGGTGCGTCGCTTCAACATTCGGGGGTTCTCCTGGAAGAAAAAAGAGGCTGCCGGTTCGACCCGTTCGGGCCTACCGCGATGGCGTGTGCAGCACGGCCGACAGCAAGGTGCGTGTGTATGGGTGTTGCGCGTGGGCAAAAAGTTCGGCGGGCTGGCCGCGTTCCACGATCTGGCCCTTGAACACCACGCACACCTCGTCGCACAGGTGGTTGACCACCGCGAGGTCGTGGCTGATGAGCAGGTAGCTGATGCCGAACTGCTGCTGCAGGTCCTGCATGAGGTTGAGCACCTGGGCCTGCACGGACACGTCGAGTGCGCTCACGGGCTCGTCGGCCACGATGAGCTTGGGGCGCGTGATGAGCGCGCGCGCGATCGCGATGCGCTGGCGCTGGCCGCCGGAGAACTCGTGCGGGTACTTGTCGAGGTCGGTGGTGCGCAGGCCGACGGCGGCGAGGGCTTCGGCGGCGCGTTCGCGCTGCTCGGCGCGGCGCGTTTCGGCCAGCGCTTCGAGCGGCTCGGCGACGATGCGCGCGACGGTCTGGCGCGGATCGAGCGAGCCATACGGGTCCTGGAACACCATCTGGAAGTCGCGCCGCGCGGTGCGCAGCTCGGCCTTCGAGAGCGTGTGCAGGTTACGGCCTCCGAGTGCGACGCTGCCCGAGGTGGGCGTGTCCAGCGCCATCACGAGGCGCGCGATGGTGGACTTGCCCGAGCCCGATTCGCCGACGATGCCCACGCTCTTGCCGGCTTGCACGTCGAAGCTCACGCCGTTGAGCGCCTTCACGGTGGGCGGCGGGCCGAAAAGCTTTTCGCGCGGCAATGCGTAGTGCCGGACGAGGTCGGTCACCTGCAGCAGCGGGGTGGGGGCAGAAGACGTTGAAGTCATCAGGGTGCTCATGCGGCGGCCAGCGTGGCGTGCGCGGCGACGGCGTCGAGGTGCAGGCAGCTCACCGCATGGCCGTTGGGTTGGCGCGCCACCGGCGGTTTCGTGGTGTGGCAAGCGTCGGTCGTGAAGTCGCAGCGGCCCGCGAAGCCGCAGCCGCGCGGAATGTCGACCAGCTCGGGCACGCTGCCGCGGATGGTGGGCAGCCGGCCCGCGCGCACGGCGCCGAGCGCGGGGCGCGCGGCGAACAGGCCGCGCGTGTAGGGGTGGGCGCGGTCGGCAAAGACCGTCTCGGTCGGGCCGCTTTCCACCGCGCTGCCGCCGTACATCACGAGCATGCGCTGCACGCTGCTGGCGATCACGCCGAGGTCGTGCGAGATGAGGATCAACGCCATGCCCATTTCGGCGACCAGGCCCTGGATCAGGTCCAGCACCTGCTTCTGGATCGTCACGTCGAGCGCGGTGGTGGGCTCGTCGGCGATCAGCAGGTCGGGGCCGCAGGCCAGCGCCATCGCGATGCCGATGCGCTGGCGTTGGCCGCCGGAGAACTGGTGCGGGTAGGCGTCGAGGCGCGAGGCGGCATCGGGAATGCCGACGCGGTCGAGCAGGTCGAGCGCTTCCTTGCGCGCCTGCGCCTTGGTGAGGCCGCGGTGCAGCATCAGCGGCTCGCCGACCTGGCGCGCGATGGTGTGCACGGGGTTCAGCGCCGTCATCGGCTCCTGGAAGATCATGCCGATGCGGTTGCCGCGCAGCTGGCACATCTGCTTTTCGGGCAGGCCGACGAGTTCCTGGCCGTCGAGCTTGATGCTGCCCGTGACCTTGGCGGTGGACGGCAGCAGGCCCATGAGCGACATGACGGTGATCGACTTGCCGCAGCCCGACTCGCCGACGATGCCCAGCGTTTCGCCGCGCTCCAGCGAGAAGGAAATACCGCGCACGGCTTCGGCGGGGCCGCGCTGTGTCTGCAGGCCGATGTGGAGGTCGTTGACTTCGAGGAGGGGCATGGCGGTCTACCTTGCGCGGGCCAGGCGCGGATCGAGCAGGTCGCGCAGACCGTCGCCCAGCAGGTTCAGGCCGAGCACCGCGAAGGCGATGGCCATGCCGGGGAAGACGGCCAGCAGCGGTTGCTGGAACATGAGGGTCTGGGCTTCGCTGAGCATACGGCCCCACGAAGGCTGCGGCGGCTGCGTGCCGAGGCCGAGGTAGGAGAGGGCGGCCTCGGCCAGGATCGCGATGGCGAAGCGGATGGTGATCTGCACGATCAGCACGGCCGAGATGTTCGGCAGCACGTGCTGCATCGTGATCGCGAACGATCCCTTGCCGCAGGCGCGTGCAGCAGCCACGTACTCGCGCGACCAGATCGCGTTGGCCGAGGCGCGCGTGATGCGCGCAAACGTCGGGATGTTGTAGATGCCGATCGCGATGATCGCGTTGACGATGCCGGCGCCGAACACGGCCGTCATCATGATGGCCGACAGGATCGCGGGGAAGGCGAGCGTGAAGTCCGACAGGCGCATCACCGCCTCTTCGACCCAGCCGCGTCTTGCGGCAGCCAGCAGGCCCAGCGCCGTGCCGACCACGAGGCCGATGCCCACGGCGATCACCCCGACGAGGATGGACGCACGCGCACCCACCAGCAGCAGCGAGGCCACGTCGCGCCCGAAGGCATCGGTGCCGAGCCAGTGCGTGGCCGAGGGGCCCTGCATCTTGTTGGCCATGTCCATCGCATAGGGCGACCAGGGCGTCCAGACGAAAGAGATCAGAGCCGCCAGCAACAGCAGCAACGCGAACACGCCGCCGATGACGAAGCTGCGGTGCTTGACCGCGCGGCGCCAGAAGCCCGGCGCGAGGGGCGCGGCGGATGCGGGCACGGAAGGGGAGAGGATGGCGCTCATATGTCGCTCGCCTTGATGCGCGGGTCGATGACGGCATAGAGCACGTCGACCACGAAGTTCACGATGACGACCATCGCCGCGAGCAGCATCACGCAGTTGCGCACCACGATCAGGTCGCGGTTGCTGATGGCCTGGAAGATCAGGCGCCCCAGCCCGGGCAGGTAGAACACGTTCTCCACCACGATGGTGCCGGCCAGCAACTCGGAGAACTGCATGCCCATGACGGTGATCACGGGGATCATCGCGTTGCGCAGCACGTGGGTCCACAGCACCATGCGCTGGGACACGCCCTTGGCGCGTGCGGTGCGAACGAAGTCTTCGCGCATCACCTCGAGCACGGCCGAGCGCGTAATGCGCGCGAGGATCGCGGCCTGCACCACGGCCAGCGACAGTGCCGGCAGCAGCAGCGACTTCAATCCAGCCAGGATGCCTTCACCCCAGCCTTCAAAACCCCCGGCGGAGAACCACTGCAGCTGCACCGAGAACACCAGGATCAGCAGGATCGCGAACCAGAAGTTGGGGATGGCGATGCCGACCTGGGCCATGCCCATGAGGCCGACGTCGCCGAGCTTGTTGTGGCGCGCCGCAGCCGTCACGCCGACCAGCAATGCAATGACGACGGTGAAGGCCATCGCCATCACGGCCAGCGGCACGGTGAGGGCCAGGCGCTCGAGGATCAGGTCGACGACGGGCGAGCTGTAGGCGTAGCTGTCTCCGAGGTTGCCGGTGAGCAGGCCGCCGATCCAGTGCCAGTAGCGCGTCCACGCGGGTTGGTCCAGGCCGAGCTTGGTGGCCAGGGCGGCGACGGCGTCGGGCGAGGCGTCGGGGCCCATGAGCATCTGCGCGGCATTGCCGGGGAGAATTTCGAGCACCAGGAACACGATGACGGACGCGCCGATCAGCGTGCCGATGAGCGTCAAGGTGCGCTTGAGCAGGAACAGGCCCATGGTTCAGTGGCTCCGTTTTTTGTCGCTGTTCAGGGCGTGTGCCCAGGCCACCGGGTACTTCCCTCCGCGAATGTCCCCCGGCCTTCGGCCTCCTCCTTGGTTTCGCTGCGGGAAGCACCCAGTGCCCTGGGCACCGGGGCGCAGCGCGTTTTGTCCAACGCGACAAGGAAGGCCGGGCGGCGTCATGCCGAAGCGATGCACTCGGCAATCGCGCGGCCCACGTCCACCGTGTTGGCGGTGCCGCCCATGTCGCGCGTGCGCGGACCTTCGCTCAGCACCGTCTCGATCGCCGAGAGCACGGCCGCCGAGGCCTGTGCGTACACGGGGTCGTTGTCGCCCAGGTGGTCGAGCATGAGCGCGGCCGACCAGATCTGGCCGATGGGGTTGGCGATGCCCTTGCCCGCGATGTCGGGCGCCGAGCCGTGCACGGGTTCGAACAGCGAGGGGAACTTGCGCTCCGGGTTCAGGTTGGCGCTGGGCGCGATGCCGATGGTGCCGGTGCAGGCCGGGCCCAGGTCGGAAAGGATGTCGCCGAACAGGTTGGAAGCCACGACCACGTCGAACCAGTCGGGGTGCTGCACGAAGTGCGCGCACAGGATGTCGATGTGGTACTTGCTGGTGGCCACGTCGGGGTAGCGCGTGGCGATCTCGGCCAGGCGCTCGTCCCAGTAGGGCATGGTGATGGAGATGCCGTTCGACTTGGTGGCGGCCACCAGGTTCTTGCGCTTGCGGCGGTTGGCGAGCTGGAACGCGTAGTCGATGATGCGGTCCACGCCCACGCGGGTGAACACGGCTTCCTGGATCGCCATCTCGCGCGGCGTGCCTTCGAACAGGCGCCCGCCCACCGAGGTGTATTCGCCCTCGGTGTTCTCGCGCACGACGAGGAAGTCGATGTCGCCCGGCTTGCGGTGCGCCAGCGGGCCGGGCACACCGGGCATCAGGCGCACGGGGCGCAGGTTGACGTACTGGTCGAAGTCGCGGCGGATCTTGATGAGCAGGCCCCACACGGCGATGTGGTCGGGCACCTTGGCGGGATCGCCCACGGCACCGAAGTAGATGGCGTCGTGGCCCTGGATCTTGTCGGCCCAGTCGGCCGGCATCATCAGGCCGGTGCGCACGTAGTGGTCGGAACCCCAGTCGAAATGGTCGTACGCGAAATCGATGCCGAAGCGCCGACTGACCGCGTCGAGCACGCGAAGGCCCTCGGGCATGACTTCGACGCCGATGCCGTCTCCGGGAATGACGGCAATCCTGTGCTTTTGCTTCTGCTGCATTGACTCAACCTGTTCCTGAACCGTTTCGATAAGAGCGCCGACGCTTGTGACACCGGGCCGTCAAAAAATTCTAGGAGCGGGTGGGGCGCGCGCGATGGGGGTTGGCACCCACCAGGCATTGACAAAAAGCGAAGGCCAAAACGCCAGAACACGGCGGAAGATAAGCAATTGATGGTCATCGAACTGACTTGAGCTTCGAAAAATTAGAAGGCACCGGGGGCGGAAAACCCGCATCCGGGCACCCGCCCAAAGGGCCTGCGTACCATCGTGCCCATGCGAACATTTCCACTCCCCACCGGCGGCGAGATGCCGGTTCTCGGTCTCGGCACCTGGCGCATGGGCGAAGACGCCACCCGCCGCGCGGCCGAGGTGGCCGCGGTGCGCGAGGCCATCGGCCTGGGCTACCGCCTGATCGACACGGCCGAGATGTACGGCGAAGGCGGCGCCGAGACCGTGGTCGGCCAGGCCGTGGCCGAGGCGCTGCGCGCGGGCGACGTGCAACGCGACGCGCTCTTCATCGTCAGCAAGGTCTACCCGCACAACGCCAGCCGCCGCGGCACGGGCCAGGCTTGCGAGCGCAGCCTGGCGCGGCTCGGGCTGGAGCGCATCGACCTGTACCTGCTGCACTGGCGCGGCAACCACCCGCTGGCGCACACGGTCGAGGCGATGCACGAACTGGTCGCGGCCGGTCGCATCGCCCATTGGGGCGTGAGCAACTTCGACACCGACGACATGCAGGAGCTGGCGCAGGTCGTGGGCACCGGCCCGGCCTGTGCGGCCAACCAGGTGTACCTGTCGCTCGGCGAGCGCGGCCCCGAGTTCGACCTGCTGCCTTGGCAGCGCAAACGCGGCGTGCCGCTGATGGCCTACAGCCCGATCGACCAGGGTGCGCTGGCGGGCGACGAGGCATTGGGCACGTTGGCGGCCGACCTCGGCGTGAGCGCCGCGCAACTGGCGCTGGCCGCGGTCATCGCGCGCCCCGGCGTGGCGGCGATTCCGAAGGCGGTGCGCAGCGCGCACCTGAAAGAAAACAGGGCCGCCGCCGAGCTGCAGCTCGATGCGACGACCCTGGCGGCGCTGGACCGGATCTATCCGGTGCCGAAGCGCAAGACGCCGTTGGCGATGATCTAGTTCATCAGTGCGCGTCGGCGTGCTTGGCCGCCGCGATCACCGCTTCTTCGTCGTGCTTCGCACCGTTGAGGAACAGGTTCAGCAGCACGGCGGTGATCGACGCCAGCAGGATGCCCGACTCGATCAGCGAGTGGATCGAGTGCGGCATCCACTGCTTGAAGTTGGGGGCGATCAGCGGAATCATGCCGACGCCGATGGCCACGGCGACGATCATCGCGTTGTGGCGGTTGGTCTTGAAGTCCACGCCCGACAGGATGCGGATGCCGGTGGCGGCCACCATGCCGAACATCACGAGGCCCGCGCCGCCGAGCACCACGGTGGGCAGCGACTCGACCAGCGCGGCCATCTTCGGCAGCAGGCCCAGCACGATCAGGATCACGCCGCCGGCCACGCACACATAACGGCTCTTGATGCCGGTGACGGCCACCAGGCCCACGTTCTGCGAGAAGCTGGTGTACGGGAAGGTGTTGAAGATGCCGCCGATGAGCGTGCCCAGGCCGTCGGTGCGCAGGCCCTTGGCCAGGTCCTGCTGGCTGATCTTGCGGTCGGTCATTTCGCCGAGCGCGAGGAACATGCCGGTCGATTCGATCATCACGACGATCATGATGAGCGTCATCGTGAGGATCAGGATGGGGTCGAACAGCGGCATGCCGAAGTGGAAGGGCAGCACGACGTCGACCCAGGCGGCCTTGCCGACCTTCTCGTAGGTCATGAGGCCGGTGAGCGAGGCCACCACCGCGCCGATCACGATGCCCAGCAGCACCGAGATGTTGGCGATGAAGCCCTTGGCGTACTTCACGATCAGGAGGATCGACACCAGCACCAGTGCGGCCACGCCGAAGCCCGACAGATCGGCGTACTTGGGGTTGGGCACGGTCGGCATGATCGCGAAGCCCTTGGGCACCGCAGGAATCGAGCTGCCCGGCGAGGTGACCTCGGCCAGCCACTTGGCGTACACCGGGTCGACCAGCGCGGGCGCCGTCGGGCCCACAGGGTTGCCGAAGATCCAGTTGATGCCCACGCGCATCAGGCTGATGCCGATGACCGCGATGATCGTGCCCGTCACCACGGGCGGAAAGAACCGCAGCATGCGGCTCACCAGCGGCGCGATCAGTATCGATATCACCCCCGCGCCGATGATGGCGCCGAACAGCAGCTGCGCTCCGTTCTGCCCGGGGTTGGCGTTGGCGATGGCGACCATGGGCGCCACCGAGGCGAAGGTCACGCCCATCATCACGGGCAGCTTGATGCCGAACCACTGCGTGGCGCCCAGTGCCTGGATCAGCGTGGCGATGCCGCAGCAGAACAGGTCGGCCGAGATCAGCAGCGCGACCTCGTCGGGCGAGAGCTTGAGCGCACGGCCCACGATGAGCGGCACCGCGACGGCGCCCGCATACATCACGAGCACGTGCTGCAGGCCGAGGGCCGCGAGCTTGCCCGAAGGCAGGCGCTGGTCCACGGGATGGACATTGCTGGAAAGGGAATCTGCCGTCATCGTTGTCTCCTGGCGCGGCGAGGGGAACGGAGCAGTGATGCGCGTCGCAGAGCCGTCGCGCACACCAGTTGTGTACGCGAAACTGTATACAATTTATGCGGCAATCCGGATTCAGGTAAACCCGAATCCGGCGAAGAAGCGCTGTGGGAGGCGCGCGCCGGGGCATCCGGCGGCTCGGCCGGCTCTCAGGTGTTGGGAGTGGGGTGCGTCAGCGACGCAGGTTCAGGCCAGCAGCGCCTTCACCAGATCGAGCTGGCGGTCGGGCTTCTCGGTGCCCAGTTCGAGGCTGGCCTCGATGCGTTCGAGGTGCTCGATCATGCAGGTCACGGCCGCTTCCACGTCGCCCTTGCGGCACAGGCGCAGGAAGTCGGAGTGCTCGTCGGACGAGCAGTGCGGGTCGTTCGACGAGTGGTACAGCATCGCGATCAGCGAGCTGCGTGCCACCAGTTCGCGCACCATCTCGGCCAGCGTGTGGTTGCCGGTGGCTTCGGCCAGCGCCACGTGAAAGTCGCCCAGCAATTTCTCGCGCACCGTGCCCATGGTGGTGCTCTGGCGCAGCGCGGTGCGTTCGAACTTGATGTGCTGCTCGAGCGTCTGGTAGTCGCGTGGCCGGGCGTTGGCGATGAACAGGCGCACCACCTCGCGCTCGAGGATGCGGCGCACCGCGAACACCTCGCGCGCCTCGTCCACCGTGGGCTGGCAGACAAAGGCGCCCTTGTCGGGAATCATCTCGATGAGCTTGTCCTTCGACAGCATCAAGAGGGCCGCGCGCACCTTGGTGCGGCTCACCGAGTAGACGCGGCCCAGCGCCTCTTCGCGCAGCCAGGTGCCCGGCGGCAGGCGCTTCTCGACGATCGCGGTGGCGATGTCGTTGGCGATGCTTTCGATGGAACTGTTCTTGTCGGCCGGCGCCGCGCCGTTCTCGGCCGGTGCGGCAACGGGGGCGGCGGAAGGGACGGAGGTTTTGGAACTGGCGCGGGGCATCCGTCGATTGTGGCTCAGCGCGTGAGGGTGAAGCCTTCGAGCGCGCCGATCATGGGCTTGGGCAAGGGCCTTGCCAGCTCGCCGCGCTTGCTGGTGCGCAGCTTCAGCGCCACCAGCGATTCGATGAGTTTGGTGCCCGCGGCCACGCCGTCGATCACCGGCACGCCGAGCACCTGCTCGATGTGCGCGCACAGGTCGGTCATGCCGGCGCAGCCGAGCACGATGCAGTCGGCGCCGTCTTCTTCCAGCGCGCGCCGGCATTCGTCGACGATGCGCTCGCGGGCGTTGGAGCCCGGCTCTTCCAGTTCGAGCACCGGCAGCTCGCAGGCGCGCACGTTGGCGCAGAAGCGCTCCATGCCGTAGATCTCGGCCAGGTGCCAGGCCTGGCCCATGGTGCGTCCCAGCGTGGTCACCACGCTGAAGCGGCTGCCGATCATGCTGGCCAGGTGCATCGCCGCTTCGGCGATGCCGACCACCGGGCCGCGCGCCAGCTCGCGCGCCGCCTTCAGGCCCGGGTCGCCGAAGCAGGCGATCACGTAGCCGTCGATGCCGTCGCGCTCGCCCGCGGCGATCTCCTGCAGCAACCCCGGCACGGCCAGCGCCTCGTCGTAGTGGCTCTCGATGGAGACCGGCCCCATGGCCGGGCTCACGGCCACGATTTCGGTGCCGGCGTGCGCCACCGCGCGGGCGCAGGCACCGATCTTCTCGGTCATGCTCCAGGTGGTGTTGGGGTTGATGATCTTGATGCGCACGGCGCGGTCCCTTTCTTACTCTCTACAGTTTCAAGTCTTGTTGTTGCGGTTCAGCAGTACGTACAGGATGAAGCCCAGGCCCATGCCGATGAACCACGCGTAGTTGGCGGCGCCGCGCAGCGTCGGCACCATCACGCACAGGATGGGCACGAGGGCCGAGGGCACCAGCGCCTGGATCGCCTTCGGGTTGTAGCCGCCGCTGTACCAGTACTCGCCCTTCGGGCTCATCGTGTAGAGCGCGTCGACGTCGATGCGCTGCTTGCGCACGATGTAGTAGTCGGCAATCAGGATGCCGAACAGCGGCCCGATGAACGAGCCCAGCACGTCCAGCGTGTAGTGAATGACCTCGGGGCTGTTGTAAAGGTTCCAGGGCGTGAGAAACACCGAACCCACCGCGGCGATCATGCCGCCCGTGCGCCAGCTGATGTGCTGCGGCGCCACGTTCGAGAAGTCGAAGGCCGGTGACACGAAGTTGGCCACGATGTTGATGCCGATGGTCGCGATCATGAAGGTCAGCGCGCCCAGCACCACGGCCGTGGTGCTGTCGATCTTGCCCACGGTGTGCACCGGGTCGGTGATCAGTTCACCAAAAACGGGCAGCGTGGCCGCCGTGGTGATCACGGTGAGCAGCGAGAAGAACACGAAGTTGATGGGCAGGCCCCAGAAGTTGCCCTTCTTCACTGCGTCGAAGCTCTTGCCGTAGCGCGAGAAGTCGCCGAAGTTGAGCATCGGGCCGCTGAAGTAGCTCACCACCAGCGCGATGGCCGAGAGCATCACCGGCAGCGCGTCCCAGCCCTGGAACTTGATGCCGCCCAGGTTCAGGTCGATGTTGCTCCAGCCGGCCTTCCACACCAGCCAGCCGCACAGCACGGCCATCACCACGTACACCGCCGGGCCGGCCCAGTCGATGAACTTGCGAATCGCTTCCATACCGTGCCAGAACACGAAGGCCTGCAGCACCCACATGACCATGAACGCCACCCAGCCCAGGGCCGAGAGGCCGACGAAGCCGTACTGCGCCACGTCGGCATACGGCGCCAGGCCCGGCGCCATGTGCAGCGCCAGCACCATGAAGGCGGCCGACGCCAGGTAGGTCTGCACGCCGTACCAGGCCACCGCGATCAGCCCGCGGATGATGGCCGGGATGTTGGCGCCCAGCACGCCGAAGGAGGCGCGGCACACCACGGGGTAGGGCACGCCCGTCACCTGGCTGGGCTTGGCCACCAGGTTGCAGAAGATCTGCACGATGACGATGCCCACCAGCAGCGCCACCAGCACCTGCCAGCTCGACAGGCCCAGCGCGAACAGGCTGCCGGCCGTGATGTAGCCGCCCACGCTGTGCACGTCGGACATCCAGAACGCAAAGATGTTGTATTGCCCCCAGGTCTGCTTCTTGAGCGGGGCGAGGTCCTCGTTGGTCAGGCGCGGGTCGTAGCCCGGCTTGATGAGGGCGTTCGATTCCGCGTGCGGCGCGATGCCGGCTTCGCTGGCCCCGGCGGGGGCATGGCTGGCGACTGTGCTCATGGTCTTTCCTCGTACTTGGTTGGGATGAGGGACTTTTTGACGCAAATTTCGCGCCGTCTTTATGGGTTCGTTATTTGTATACAAAAATTGAACCCAATCAAGACCATGCGGGGAATCATATATCCGTAGATTCCCTGATGCGAGGCGGGTCGGGGCAAAGAAAAAGCGCCATGCCCCGCGAGGGACATGGCGCCTTGGAGGCCGGGGGCGAGGGCGCCGCCTACTGCGCCGCCACCTTCACAAACACCGGATTCGAATAGAACCACAGGTCGTTGTAGTTGCGCGCATTGATCGCGTTGAAGCGCGTGACCGGGTCGTCGCCGGCCGGCGTGGGCGTGCGTGCATCGAACAGCGGCTCGCCGCCTGCCGTTTCGTTCGGCACGTCGGTGCCCAGGTTGGTGCCTCGCAGGCGGAAGTACTGGTTGTTGCCGGCCTTCACGATGTAGCTCACCGCGAAGTAGCCTTCGGCATCGAGCGTCCAGTCGGCGCGGGTGAAGCGCTTGACCACGCGGGTCGTCGGGTTGATGTCGCGCGCGTAGCCGGGCGTGCCCGGGAGTTCGCGGCCGGTGACGTCGCCTGCGATGAGGTCGATGTGGTCGACCACCGGCTTCACGTTGGCGTACACGCCGCTGCCGAGCTGGTACTCGAAGTTGTTGCGCTCGGGGCTCTTGAAGCGAATGGTGATCTTCAGGTCTTCGCCGGGTTTGGCGCTCACTTCGGTGCCCATCTCGCCCGCGCCCTTGGCGCTTTGCACCTTGAAGTCGAGCGCGTCGATCAGGCCGCCGTTGACCGCGAAGAGCTTGCCCGAGCGCATCGCGGTAAGCAGCGACTTCGGGTCCTTGATGTCGCCCCAGAGGTGGTTCCTGGCGTACTCGCCGGGCGCGTAGCCGCTGCTGTACAGGCCTTGCGAGGTGGTGAAGTGGTAGTCGGAGTCGGCCGTGTTCCAGATGCGGCGGCCTTCGGACAGCAGCGCGTCCCAGGTGCCGCCGAGTTTGGCGACGAGGTAGTCGACGCCGCCGTAGGTGCGCGAGGGCAGGTTGGCTGGCGTGTAGGCGCTGTTGTAGCCGCCGCGGTCAGGCTCCATCTGGTTGCCGACCATGCCTTCGAGCGAGAACACGATGTCGGGCGCGGCATCGTTCATCTCGCGCAGCTGGGCGGCTGTGTACTTGCCGGGGTTGCGCGAGGGGTGGTTGATCTGCAGGTAGCTGGAGTCGGGGTAGTTCTTCTTGAGCCACGCAATGGCCTTGAGCACGTCGTCGTGCGTGGTGAAAGCGCGCGCGTCCTTGGCGTTCCAGGCCGCGACGTCGGCGGCGGGGAACAGCGCGGGGTCGCGGTTGGTGAACAGGTATTCGAACTGGCTCACGGCCTTGAGTGCCGCGTCGGACATGGGGCTGTCGGTCAGGATGCCGACGTTGCCGTGGTCGTGCGTGGCCATGTCCCACTCGAAGGACGCAAAGATCGTCTTGTCGGCGTACTTGCCGCCGGCCTGCAGTGCCTTGATGCGCGGCACCTGATAGAGGGCCATGCCTCGCGAGAACGGGATCGCCGGGTCCAGCTTGCGGCCGTCGTTGTCATAGGAAGACATGCGCAGGTGGTCCGACAGCGCGACCCAGTCGAGGCCGAAGGTGTCGAAGGCCTTGGCGAGCACCTGGTCGAGCGTGGAAATCTGCTGCGTGTCTTCCGACTGGATGGTGTGGACATGCAGGTCGCCCACGGTCCAGCGGCCGGCCGGCGCGGCCGGTGGTGGCGTGGCGGGCGAGGGCGCCGGTGCAGGGGCCGGCGGTGCGATGGGCAGGCCGGCGAACGGCGCACCGCCGCCGGAGCCGCCGCCGCACGCGGTCAGCAGGGCCGCGCCGAGCGCGAGGGAAGAGAAAAGCGTGGTGCGAAAGCGGGGTGCGGGAGACAGGGTTTTCATGGCGACACAAGCGGCAACGGCCAGCGCATGGCTGGCCGTCGCATCGGGATTTCAATGAGGCGGATGGCGTGAAAGCGCATCCGCCGGAGAACCCCGGAGTCTGAAATCCTGTCGTGACGCTTCGATGAAACTGCGATGAAAGTTCACGCCCGAAGGCGTGTACTTTCAACAGCTTGCGCGCATTCAGGCCAGCAGGTCGCTGAGCGTGCGCGCCACCACCTTGGTCGCGCGGCGCAGGTCTTCGAGCACCACGCGCTCGTCGCTGCGCTTGGCGTGCGACTCGAGCACCGTGCGCGGGCCGGCGCCGTAGATCACGCCGGGAATGCCGGCCTCGACGTACAGCCGCACGTCGGTGTACAGCGGCGTGCCCATGGCCTTGATGGGCTCGCCGAACAGCTCGCCGCCGTGCTTCTGGATTGCGTCGACCAGCGGCTTGTTGCCGGCCAGCGGCTTCATCGAGTTGGCGAGCAGCATGCGCTTGATCTCGACCGTGATGCCCGCGCTTTCGGCGGCGGCATCGGCGATCACCTGGCGGATGTTGGCCTCGACCTCGACCGGGTTCTCTTCGGGGATCATGCGGCGGTCGAGCTTGAACACGACCTTGCCGGGCACGACGTTGGTGTTGGTGCCGCCTTCGATGCGGCCCACGTTCAGGTACGGGTGCGTGATGCCCTCGACCTTCGACGTGACCTTCTGGTAGAGCGTGTTCTGCGCGTACAGCGCGTTCAGGATCTTGGTGGCGCCCTGCAGCGCGTCGATGCCGGTGGTGGGCACGGCGGCGTGCGCCATCTTGCCGTGCACGGTCACTTCCATCTGCAGGCAGCCGTTGTGCGCGGTGACCACTTCGTAGCTGAAGCCGGCCGCGATCATGAGGTCGGGCTTGGTCAGGCCCTTCTCGAGCAGCCAGCCCGGGCCGAGGATGCCGCCGAACTCTTCGTCGTAGGTGAAGTGCAGCTCGATGCTGCCCTGGGTGGGCTTGGCCACGGCCTCGAGTGCGCGCAGCGCGAAGGTGAAGCTGGCGAAGTCGCTCTTGCTGACGGCGGCGGCGCGGCCGTACAGGCTGCCGTCGACGATCTCGCCGCCGTAGGGGTCGTGCGTCCAGCCTTCGCCGGGCGGCACCACGTCGCCGTGGGCGTTGAGCGCCACGGTGCGCCCGCCGTTGCCGTACTTGCGGCGCACGATCAGGTTGGTGATCGATTCGAGGCCGTAGTCCTTCACGTCCTGCGCGGGCACGGCGTGCTTCTCGGCGTCGAGGCCGAAGTCTTTCAGCAGCTCGGCGGTGCGCTCGGCGTGCGGCGCGTTGTTGCCGGGCGGCGTGTCGGTGGGCACCTGCACCAGTTGCTGCAGGAATTGCACTTCCTCGTCGAAGTGGGCGTCGATCCAGGCGTCGAGTTTGGCGTAGTCGGTCATGGTGGTTGTTCTTGTGGGGTCGGTCAGTGGGCTTGTTCGGCGGCGAGGTTGTCCAGCAGCAACTGGAAGGCCTGCACGGCCAATTGAATGTCGTCGTTGGTGCTCGACTCGAGCGGGTTGTGGCTGATGCCCGAGTTGATGCCGCGCACGAAGAGCATGGCCTGCGGCATCACCTCGTGCAGCTTCATGGCGTCGTGGCCGGCGCCGCTGGGCATGCGGAAAAGGGGAATGCCCAGCGCGTCGACGGCCTGTTCCCAGCGCTGCTGCCAGGCGGGTTCGCTCGGTGCGGCGGCGGCGCGCATGGTTTCCTCGAGCTCGTAGCGCACGCCACGGCGTTCGCAGATGTCCTTCAGCGCGGCGACCACGTCGCTGGCCAGCGCGTCGCGCTGCGCGTTGTTGGGCGCGCGCAGGTCGAGGCTGAACTTGCAGCGGCCGGGCACGACGTTGATCGAGCCGCTGGGCACTTCGAGCATGCCGACGGTGCCGACCGAGTCGCCGTCTTTCGCTGCGCGTTGTTCGGTGTAGAGGATGAGTTCGGCCACGGCGGCGGCGGCGTCGCGGCGGCGGTCCATGGGCGTGGTGCCGGCGTGGCTGGCCATGCCGATGACTTCGCCCACGTAGCGCACGCTGCCGTTGATGGAGGTGACGATGCCCAGCGGCAGGTCGAGCTCGGTGAGCACGGGGCCCTGCTCGATGTGCACCTCGACGAAGCCGAGGTAGCGCGCGGGGTCGCGCTGGATCTTCGGAATGTCTTCTTCCTTCAGGCCGGCGTGCTGCATGGCCTCGCGCATGGTGATGCCGTCGGCATCCTTCTGGTCGAGCCAGCGCGGGTCGAAGTGGCCGATGAGCGCGCCCGAGCCGAGGAAGGTGGCCTTGTAGCGCTGGCCTTCTTCTTCGGCAAAGCCGACGACCTCGAAGGCGAAGGGCAGGCGGCGGTTCTGGCGCTTGAGTTCACGCACGCAGGCCATGGGCACGAAGATGCCCAGGCGGCCGTCGTACTTGCCGCCGTTGCGCACGGTGTCGTAGTGCGAGCCGGTGAGCAGGGTCTTGGCGTCGGGCGTGGCGCCTTCGTAGCGGCCGACCACGTTGCCCACGGCATCGATGTGCACGGAGTCGAAGCCGCAGTCGCGCATCCAGCCGGAGATGTTCGCGGCGCAGGCGCGGTGCGCGTCGGTCAGGTAGGTGACGGTCAGCTGGCCCTTCTCGGCATAGCCGGGGTCGGTGTGCACCGACAGCTGCTCCTGCCAGTCCCACACGTCGTTGCCGAGCGTGATGTCGGCGCCGAACTTGTCGTTCAGGCGGATCTCGGCGATGCGGTGGATGTTGCGCAGCGCCTCGCCGAGCTCGAAGCTCGGGTGGTTGTGCAGCCGGCGCGCGAAGGTCTCGATGATCTCGCGCTTGGCCAGGCCCGTGCCGCGCGGGCCGCGCACCGCGAGGATGAACGGGAAGCCGAACTTGGCGTTGTAGTCGGCGTTGAGCTTCTGGATCTGCGCGAACTCTTCGGGCGTGCAGTCGGTCAGGCCGGCCTTGTTCTGCTCGTTGGTCGACTCGGCGGTGAGCGTCTTGCTGACCATGGCCTTGCCGGCGAGCTCGGGGTGGGCGCGGATCAGGCCGATCTGCTCGTCGGCCGACGACGCGGCCAGCGCCTGCACCAGCGCGTGCTTGAGGTGCGCGAGCGAGCGGAAGGGGCGCTGCACCAGCGCGCGCTGCGCGATCCAGGGCGAGTGCTCGTACACGCCGTCGAGCATGGCGACGGCGGCGGCCGGCGCGGCGGCGTTGAGTTGGGCAAGGGTGAGGAGAGGGGTGCTCATGATGCGGCTCCGGCTTCGAAGGGGTGTGCCTGCTTCCAGTGGCGTGCGATGTCGACGCGGCGGCAGACCCAGACCTTGTCGTGCGTGGCGATGTGATCGAGGAAGCGCTGCAGCGCCGTG
Organism: Variovorax sp. GW823-FHT04F07; assembly: GCF_058795995.1. Lineage (NCBI taxonomy): Bacteria > Pseudomonadati > Pseudomonadota > Betaproteobacteria > Burkholderiales > Comamonadaceae > Variovorax > Variovorax sp. GW823-FHT04F07. The sequence continues at coordinate 701,030 of NZ_JBXAIG010000002.1, read as the reverse complement.
ATGCGGCCGGGGCGGCCGAGCAGGCGGCAGTGCATGCCGATGCTCATCATCTTGGGGCTGTCGTCGCCGTTCGGGTCGCCTTCGGCGTACAGCGCGTCGAAGGTGTCCTTCATGTACTGGAAGAACGGGTCGGCGTGCGAGTAGCCCTGCGGCAGCGCAAAGCGCATGTCGTTGCAGTCCAGCGTGTAGGGCACGATGAGCTGGGGCACGACGCTGCCGTCGGTCTTTTGCACCTTCATCCAGAAGGGCAGGTCGTCGCCGTAGTAGTCGCTGTCGTATTCGAAGCCGCCGTAGTCGGCCACGAGGCGGCGCGTGCGCGGGCTGTCGCGGCCGGTGTACCAGCCGAGCGCGCGCTCGCCGGTGAGCTTTTCGATCGCTTCCATGCCCAGGCGCATGTGCTCGCGCTCGGTGGCTTCATCGAGGTTCTGGTAATGGATCCAGCGCCAGCCGTGGCAGGCGATCTCGTGGCCGAGTTCCTTGAAGGCGGCCGTGAGCTCGGGGTAGCGCTGCAGCGCCATGCCCACGCCGAACACGGTGAGTGGCAGGCCGCGCTTTTCGAACTCGCGCAGGATGCGCCACACGCCGGCGCGCGAGCCGTACTCGTAGATGCCTTCCATGCTGATGTGCCGGTCGGGGAAGCTCGCCGGGTTGAACATCTCGGAAAGGAACTGCTCGGAGCCCGCGTCGCCGTGCAGCGTGGCGTTCTCGCCGCCTTCTTCGTAGTTGAGGACGAACTGCACCGCCACGCGCGCGCCGCCGGGCCAGCGGGCGTGGGGCGGGTTGCGGCCGTAGCCGATCAGGTCGCGCGGGTAGGGCAGGGTGGTGTCGTAGACGGTCATGGTGTGGATCAGGACAGCGCGAGGGAAATGTCGTTGGTCGGGACCTTGCGGTCGAAGGTGAGGTTGGCCTCGACGTGTTCCAGGTGCTCGGTCATGAGGCGCACGGCGAGTTCTTCGTCGCGCGCGGCCAGCGCCTTCACGATGTCGGCGTGCTCGTCGTTGGAGTGCTCGGCGGCGCTGGTGCTCTGGTACATGAGCGTGATGAGGGCGCAGCGCGAGATCAGCTCGCCCAATATTTGCGCCAGCACTTGGTTGCCCATGAGCTCGGCCATGCGCACGTGGAAGTCGCCCAAGAGCTCGGTGCGGCCCGACACGTCTTCGCCGCCGACGGCCGATTTCTCGAGCGCCACGTGCTCCTTGAGCGCCTTGATCTTGGCGGGCGTGACGCTGCGCACGAAGGCGCGGGTCATCTCGGCCTCGAGCATGCGGCGCACGGCGAACACCTGCTTGGCCTCGTCGACGGCGGGCGCGGCCACGAAGGCGCCGCGCGCCGGCTCGAGCCGGATCAGCTTGTTCTGCGAGAGCTGGAACAGCGCCTGGCGCACCAAAGTGCGCGACACGCCGAAGTGATCGGCCAGCTTCTGCTCGGCGAGCTTGGTGCCGGGCTGAAGGCGGTGCTCGACGATGGCCTTCGTGAGGGCATCGACGATCGAACGGGTGGTGGAGGACTCCATGTTTTTCATGATAGACCCAAAGCCGGTAACTGTATACACTTTTGTCCACCGGAATTTCCCGCACTCTGATCTCACCGATCCGACACCCTTTGAAGGAGGCCCCATGGGCTTGAGCACTCACGTACTGGACACGATGCACGGCGGCCCCGCGGCCGGCATGGAGGTGGCGCTGTACACCACCGACGGCGACGCCGCGACGCTGGTGAAGCGCTTCACGCTGAATTCGGACGGCCGCAGCGACGGCCCGCTCTACGACAACAACTCGATCAAGGTCGGCACCTACCGCTTGGTGTTCGACGTGGCGGGTTACTTCAAGGCCCGCGGCGTGACGCTGCCGGAGCCGAACTTCCTGAACAAGGTGGCGCTGGACTTCGGCGTGGCGCACACCGATCAGCACTACCACGTGCCGCTTCTGGTCAGCCCGTGGAGCTACTCCACGTACCGCGGCTCCTGAGGTCAGTCGCCTTGTTGCTGCCCTTCGGTCAGGGTGTCGAGCTGGAAGCGCCCGCTCTTGTCCCACAGCCAGGTGTCGGTCCACGTGACTGCGCCCAGGCGCTGGGCGGGCGGGAAGGGTGCGGCCTGCAGTACGGCGCGCTCGATCTCGGCGATCACCTCGGGCGCGTGCTTGGGCGCGCGCAGCCAGTGCATCGAGATCACCTTGCCGCCGGTGTCCAGGTTCACCTGCAGGGTGCCGACCGCGTACAGCAGTGGCGGCATCTGGCCCTTGTAGATGCGCGAGGCGTTGGCGTTGTAGATGTGGCGTGCCGCGTCGCGGCGGTACTCGCGCGCGGTGGTCGCGTTGGAGGCATGCGGCGCGGGGCCGCTGCCCTGTGCGCTGCTGGCGCCGCTCAGCTGGCCGGGCACCGAGCCCGTCGAGCCGCAGCCGGCGAGCCACAAGGCGGAAAGAACAGTGGCGGCCCAGGCGAGGCGGCGCGGCGTAAGCTGGCGGTTCGTCATCATCGCCGGGGTTATACCGTGAGTTGTTGCCGCCTCGGCAACCGAAGGTTTCGGGCATGAACGGTGCGGTCGATCAATTGCTGGCGCGTCTTCGAGATGAAGACGCCGTGCTGGTGCGCGTCGAATCGACGCAGGGCTCGGCCCCGCGCGAGGCCGGCACCTGGATGGCCGTCTGGGCCGACGGCCTCACGGCCACCATCGGCGGCGGGCAGCTGGAGTTCCAGGCCACGCAGGAAGCGCGCGAGATCCTGGCCGGCACGCGCAGCCTCGACGGCGTGCAGCGCTACCCGCTGGGCCCGAGCCTGGGCCAGTGCTGCGGCGGCGTGATGTTCCTGACCTACCGGCGCATCGGTGCGGCCGACGCGCCCGCGTTGCAAAAAGAACTGGTCGCGCAACTCGAACCCGTGGCGCTGTTCGGCGGCGGCCACGTGGGCGCCGCGCTGGCGCGCCTGCTGGCCGTGCTGCCGTTCTCGGTGCGCTGGATCGACAGCCGCGACGGCGTGTTCCCCGACGCATTGCCCGCGCAGATCGACACCGAGCACTCCGAACCCGTGCAGGACGCGGTGGCCGCGCTCGCGCCCGGCAGCCGCGTGCTGATCATGAGCTTCAGCCATGCCGAAGACCTGGACATCGTCATCGCCTGCCTGAAGCGCCTGCGCGCGCGCAACGACCTGCCCTACATCGGCCTCATCGGCAGCAAGACCAAGTGGGCCACCTTCCGCCACCGGCTGGAGGCGCGCGGCTTCACGGCCGACGAGCTGGCGCGCGTCACCTGCCCGATCGGCGTGCCCGGCATCACGGGCAAGGAACCCGAGGTGATCGCGGTCGCCGTGGCGGCACAGTTGTTGCAATCGCTGGGCTGAACAGGGTTTTCCCTTGGCGGCGACGCCGCAAATAGCATCCCGCCTCGTGCCAAAACTGTATACACTTTCGGTCCACAACAAGCCGCAGCGGAGCGAGGTCCATTTCCACGGACCTGCGTTCGCGGCACTTTCTCTGCTTACAGCGCCCGCGGTGGTGAGCAGGCTGAAACCCCTCCTTGGCGCCCCCACGCGCCAACAGGGTTGAGAGAGCGCTATATGGAAAGCTACTACCTCGACTGGGCCAACCTGCTGCTGCGCTGGGTCCACGTCATCACCGCCATCGCCTGGATCGGCGCCTCCTTCTACTTCGTGATGCTGGACAACAGCCTCGAGAAGCCGCAGGACCAGGAGTCGCTCGACAAGGGCGTGGGCGGCGAGCAATGGGCCGTGCACGGCGGCGGCTTCTACAACAGCCAGAAGTACGCGCTGGCGCCCAAGAAGCTGCCCGACCACCTGCACTGGTCGTACTGGGAGAGCTATTCGACCTGGCTCACAGGCTTTGCGCTGTTCACCATGTCGTACCTGTGGAACGCAAGCACGTACCTCATCGACAAGAGCAAGATGGACTGGCAGCCTGGCGCCGCCATTGCCGTGGCGCTGGCCTTCTTCGTCGTGTTCTGGATGGTCTACGACGGCATCTGCCAGATCTTCGGACGCCGCAAGAACGGCGACACCATCGTCGGCGTGCTGATCGCGGTCTTCATCGTCTTCGCGACCTGGCTGGCCTGCCAGTGGTTCGCGGGCCGCGCGGCCTTCCTGCTGGTGGGCGCCATGATGGCCACCACCATGAGCGGCAACGTGTTCTTCTGGATCATCCCGGGCCAGCGCAAGAACGTGAAGGCGCTGCGCGAGGGCCGGCCGGTCGACCCCGTGCACGGCCAGCGCGGCAAGCAGCGCAGCGTGCACAACACCTACTTCACGCTGCCGGTGCTGTTCGCGATGCTGAGCAACCACTACAGCTTCACCTACACGCACAAGTACAACTGGATCGTGCTGCTGCTGATCATGCTCGGCGGCGCGGCCATCCGGCAGTTCTTCGTGGTGCGTCACCGCTTCAAGCTGGGCAACGCGGGCAACCCGCTGCCCTACGCCATGGTCGGCATCGCGGTGTTGGGCCTGACCATCGTGTGGATGAAGCCCGAGCCGGCCGCGCCCGTGGCGGCCACCGCCGCCCAGGCCGCGCCCGCCGTGGCCTACCAGGACGTGCAGAAGGTGCTGGAGCAGCGCTGCTTCATGTGCCACGGCGCGGCCGTGCAGATGAAGAACGTGCGCGTCGACACGCCCGACCAGGTCACGGCGCACGCCCAGGCGATCTACCAGCAGGTCGTGGTGACCAAGATCATGCCGATGAACAACGCGACGAACATCACTGACGAAGAGCGGGCGCTCATCAGCCGCTGGTTCCAGGCCGGCGCCAAGACGAACTAGAAGACCGTGGCCTGCGAGGGCGGGCCACCGGTCGTCGCACAATCGCCGAATGGAGACAACACGCAAGCCATGACCGCATCGACCTCGCCCTCAGCAACAGCTCCCGATCCGCGCGAAGCCCCGCGCGCCTTCCTCGAACACCTGTACCGCGTGGCGGTGGACCGCGCACTGCCGCTGTCCACGCTGGGCGCGCATCTGCCGAAACCGCCCAAGGGCCGTACCGTGGTGCTCGGCGCCGGCAAGGCCGGCGGCTCGATGGTGCAGGCGCTCGAAGCGCTGTGGCCGGCCGACGCGTCGCTGTCAGGCCTGGTCGTCACGCGCTATGACCACATTCCGCCGCGCCCCGCAGGCGTGCCGCAGCGCATCGAGCTCGTCGAGGCCGCGCACCCCGTGCCCGACGCGGCCGGCCAGCAGGCGGCCGAGCGCATCCTGGCGCTCACCCAAGGCCTCACGGCCGACGACCTGGTGCTGTGCCTCATCTCCGGCGGTGGCTCGTCGCTGCTGGTGCTGCCGGCCGAGGGCCTCACGCTGGCCGACAAGCAGCGCATCAACAAGCAGCTGCTCGACAGCGGCGCCCACATCGGCGAGATGAACTGCGTGCGCAAGCACCTGTCGCGCATCAAGGGCGGCCGGCTCGCGGCGGCCTGCGCGCCGGCGCGCGTGGTCACGCTCACCATCAGCGACGTGCCCGGTGACGATCCGGCCGTGATCGCCAGCGGCCCCACCGTGCCCGACGCCACCACCTGCGCCGACGCGCTGGCCATCCTCGACCGCTACGGCATCGAGGTGCCGGCGCCCGTGCGCGCGCAGCTCGAAAGCGGCGCGCTCGAAACCCCCAAGCCCGACGACGCCGTGTTCGCCGGCCACAGCACCCACCTCATCGCCACGCCGCAGCAGTCGCTCGAAGCCGCTGCCGCGGCCGCGCGTGCCGCCGGCATCGGCGTGCACGTGCTGAGCGACGAAATGGAAGGCGAATCGCGCGAAGTGGGCAAGGTGCATGCGGCGCTCGCCCGCGCCGTGGCCCTGCGCGGCGAGCCCTTCGTCCGGCCCTGCGTCATCCTGTCGGGCGGCGAAACCACCGTCACCATCCGTCCGCGCCAGCCCGGCCAGGCCAAGGGCCGCGGCGGGCGGGCCGGCGAGTTCTGCCTGGGCCTGGCCGGCGCGCTCATGGGCCAGCCGCAGGTCTGGGCGCTGGCCGCCGACACCGACGGCATCGACGGCGTGGAAGACAACGCCGGCGCCTTCGTCACGCCCGATACCCTGGCGCGCGCCACGGCGCAGGGCAAGAAGCTGTCCGATCATCTCGACCGCAACGACGCCTACGGCTATTTCGACGCCATCGGCGACCTGTTCGTGACCGGCCCCACGAACACCAACGTCAACGACTTCCGCGCGATCCTCGTGCTGTAGGCGCGCCCCGGCCCCTGGCGGGGGCCGCCGGCAAGCTTTGTGAACTCAGGTTAATCTACGGCCCCGGCGGCGCTTGGCCGCCGTTGTCGCATGCGCACCCCCACGGGGTGCCGCGCCGCGCGCCCGATTTCCCGTTTCGTTTTCACCATCCAGTCCTCGAAGGAAAGAGTTCGCCATGACCGCCACCTACACCGACACCCGCCTGCTGATCGACGGCCAATGGGTCGACGCCGCCGACGGCAAGACGCTCGACGTGCTGAACCCCGCCACCGGCAAGGCCATCGGCAAGGTGGCGCACGCCAGCATCGTCGACCTCGACCGTGCCCTGGCCGCCGCCCAGCGTGGCTTCGAAGCCTGGCGCGACACGCCCGCCAACGAGCGCGCCGCCGTGATGCGCCGCGCCGCCGGCCTGATCCGCGAACGCGCCCTGGACATCGCCAAGCTGCTGACGCAGGAACAAGGCAAGCCGCTGGGCGAAGCCAAGGTCGAAATGATGGCCGCCGCCGACATCATCGAATGGTTCGCCGACGAAGGCCGCCGCGTGTACGGCCGCATCGTGCCCTCGCGCAACCTGGCCGCGCAGCAGCTGGTCATCAAGGAGCCGGTCGGCCCCGTCGCGGCCTTCACGCCGTGGAACTTCCCCGTCAACCAGATCGTGCGCAAGCTCGGCGCCGCGCTCGCCACCGGCTGCTCCTTCCTAGTGAAGGCGCCCGAAGAGACCCCGGCCTCGCCGGCCGCGCTGCTGAAGGCTTTTGTCGACGCCGGCATTCCGGGCGGCGTGGTGGGCCTGGTGTTCGGCAACCCGGGCGAGATCTCGAGCTACCTCATCGCGCACCCGATCATCCGCAAGGTCACTTTCACTGGCTCGACCCCGGTCGGCAAGCAGCTGGCCGCGCTGGCCGGTTCGCACATGAAGCGCGTCACGATGGAACTGGGCGGCCACGCCCCGGTGATCGTGGCCGAAGACGCTGACGTGGCGCTGGCCGTCAAGGCCGCCGGTGCCGCCAAGTTCCGCAACGCGGGCCAGGTCTGCATCTCGCCGACCCGCTTCCTGGTGCACAACAGCCTGCGCCATGAGTTCGCGAGCCTGCTGGTCAAGCACGCCGAAGGCCTCAAGCTCGGCGACGGCCTGGTCGAAGGCACCAACCTCGGCCCGCTGGCCAACGCCCGCCGCCTCACGGCCATGGCCCACGTGCTGGAAGACGCGCGCAAGAAGGGCGCCACGGTCGCGACCGGCGGCGAACGTGTCGGCGACACCGGCAACTTCTTCGCGCCCACCGTCATCACCGACGTGCCGCTGGACGCCGACGTGTTCAACAACGAACCCTTCGGCCCCATCGCCGCCATCCGCGGCTTCGACACGCTCGAAGAAGCCATCACCGAAGCCAACCGCCTGCCGTTCGGCCTGGCCGGCTACGCCTTCACCAAGTCGATCAAGAGCGCGCACCTGCTGAGCCAGAAGCTCGAGCTGGGCATGCTGTGGATCAACCAGCCCGCCACGCCCTCGCCGGAAATGCCGTTCGGCGGCGTGAAGGATTCGGGCTACGGTTCGGAAGGTGGCCCTGAGGCAATCGAGGCGTACCTGAACACCAAGGCCGTTTCGATCCTCGGCGTTTAACTAGTCTTCGGCGGAGGCGTTCCAGAACGCCTGCTGGACGCCTTCCAGCGTTTCCAGCTCCGCGATCACCTGGTCGAGCTCCTCGGGCTCGACCGCGGTGGCGTAAAGCGTCGCTGCAATCTCCGTGTCGGCCTGCCCGAAGGCGTGCTGGTCGATGTCGCGCACCGGGTAGTTCGCGGCCTCCAGCTGCACCAGCAGCTGGTCCATCACCTCGGGCCGCGCCGCGCGTGAGCAGATCACGCGCACCGTGTAGGTCGCCTCGCTCGATTCCTCGTGCACCGGGCGGCGGTTGATGCGGTTCACCACCGGCCGCAGCAGCGTGTTGCTCGCCAGCACGAAGAGCGCGGCGATCAATGCTTCGCCCAGCAGGTCGGCGCCCGCGCAGGCGCCCACCGCGGCCGACCCCCACAGCGTGGCGGCCGTGTTCAGGCCGGTGATGTTGGCGCCTTCCTTCATGATCGCGCCAGCACCGAGAAAGCCGATGCCCGAGACCACGTAGGCGACCACGCGCACCGCGCCGTCGGGGCCGCCCAGGCGGGCCGCCATGTCGACGAACACGGCCGCGCCCACGGCCACCAGCGTGTTGGTGCGCAGCCCCGCGGTGCGCTGGCGCACCTGGCGCTCGAAGCCGATCAGCGAGCCCAGCAGAAAGGCCGCGCCCACGCTGACCAGGGTGTCCAGCAGCGAAGGCAGGTTGATGTGGCGAATGGCTTCCATGAGTGATCCTCCTGATCCTCTGTGTGCGAAGCAGGGTAGCGGCCTTGTGTGACAGCCGCGACCCTGCGTCCGCCGGGTGGTGTGTGTCTCATTGCCAGCCGTACTTGCGCGCGTACCAGCCCTTCACGGCCTGCGTCAGCGTCGCGTAGCCGACGAGCATCAGCACCAGCCAGGGGAAGTACGCGAGCGGCAGCGCCTGCAGCTTGAAGTAGTGCGCCAGCGGCCCCATCGGCAGCCAGATGCCCACGGCCGCAATCGCCGCGCCCATGGCCAGCAGCGGCCAGGCCGCGCGGCTTTGCAGGAACGGAATCTTGCGGGTGCGGATCAGGTGCACGATCAGCGTCTGCGACAGCAGGCCCTCGATGAACCAGCCCGACTGGAACAGCGTCTGGTGCTCCACCGAATTGGCCGCGAACACGAACCACATCACGGTGTAGGTCAGGATGTCGAACACCGAGCTCAGCGGCCCGAAGAACACCATGAAGCGGCCCAGGTCGGCCGGGTTCCAGCGCTGCGGCGTCTTCAAAAACTCTTCGTCCACGTTGTCGAACGGGATCGCGATCTGCGACACGTCGTACAGCAGGTTCTGCACCAGCAGGTGCAGCGGCAGCATTGGCAAAAAGGGCAGGAAGGCACTGGCCACCAGCACCGAGAACACGTTGCCGAAGTTCGAGCTGGCCGTGATCTTGATGTACTTGAGCATGTTGGCGAAGGTGCGGCGGCCTTCGACCACGCCTTGCTCCAGCACCATCAGACTCTTCTCGAGCAGGATGATGTCGGCCGATTCCTTGGCCACGTCCACCGCGCCGTCCACCGAGATGCCGATGTCGGCAGCGCGCAGCGCGGGCGCGTCGTTGATGCCGTCGCCCATGAAGCCGACCACGTGGCCGTTGGCATGCAGCGCCTGCACGATGCGTTCCTTGTGCGCGGGCGTGAGCTTGGCGAACACCTGGCGCATTTCGACCACCTGCCGCAGCTCGGCCTCGTTCATGCGCTCGACCTCGTGGCCCAGCACCATGCGTCCGGCGTCGATGCCGACGTCGCCGCAGACCTTGCGCGTGACCAGCTCGTTGTCGCCCGTCAGCACCTTCACCGCCACGCCGTGCGCGGCCAGCGCCTGCAGCGCGGGCGCGGTCGATTCCTTCGGCGGATCGAGAAAGGCCACGTAGCCCAGCAGCGTGAGTCCCGCCTCGTCGGCCACGCTGTAGGCTGGCTTGCGCGCGTCGGCATGCAGCGTGCGGCTGGCCACGGCCACCACGCGCAGGCCCTGGGCATTGAGTTCCGAGGCCACGCGGTGGATGCGCGCCATCACGTCGGCGTCGAGCGCGAGCACTTCGGCACCGCGTTCGACCGAGGTGCACACCGACAGGATCTCTTCGAGCGCACCCTTGCAGATCAGCAGGTGCTCGTCCTCGCCGTGCGCCACCACCACCGACATGCGGCGGCGCGAGAAGTCGAAGGGCACTTCGTCGACCTTGCGCCAGCCGGTCTGCAGCTGCGCGTCGAGCTGCACTTCGGCGTGGCTGAGCACGGCCTTGTCGAGCAGGTTCTTCAGCCCGGTCTGGTGAAAGCTGTTGAGGTAGGCCTGCTGCAGCACGTGGTCGGAGTCTTCGCCCCAGGCGTTGGTGTGGCGTTCGAGCACGATGCGGTCCTGCGTCAGCGTGCCGGTCTTGTCGGTGCACAGCACGTCCATCGCGCCGAAGTTGTGGATGGCTTCGAGGCGCTTCACGATCACCTTGCGGCGCGACATCACGACCGCACCCTTGGCCAGAGTGGCAGTGACGATCATCGGCAGCATCTCGGGCGTGAGGCCGACCGCGATCGACAGCGCGAACAGCGCGGCCTCCCACCAGTCGCCCTTGGTCACGCCGTTGATCACCAGCACCAGCGGCGCCATCACTAGCATGAAGCGGATCAGCAGCCAGCTCACGCGGTTGATGCCGGCCTGGAAGGCGGTGGTGCCGCGGTCGGTCGCGCTCACGCGCTGGGCCAGCGCGCCGAAGAAGGTGCGCTCGCCCGTGTGCACGATCACCGCGGTGGCGGTGCCGCTGATCACGTTGGTGCCCATGAACAGCAGGTTGTCGCGCTCGAGCACGCCGGCCTGGTGGTCGGCGGCGGTGGCTGCGAACTTCTCCACCGGCATCGATTCGCCGGTGAGCGCCGACTGGCTGATGAACAGGTCTTTCGCCGAGAGCAAGCGCGCGTCGGCCGGGATCATGTCGCCGGCCGACAACGCGATCACATCGCCGGGCACGAGGTCGCGCATCGGCACTTCGATGCGTTGCGTGCCCGCGTGCGCGAGGTCGAAGCCCTCGTCACCGGCGCGGCCGGCCTTCTCTCCGGGCGCGGGGCGCAGCACCGTCGAGGTGTTGCTGACCATCGCCTTGAGCCGGTCGGCGGCCTTGTTGGAGCGCGACTCCTGCAGGAAGCGCAGCACGGTCGACAGCAGCACCATGCTGCCGATCACCACCGTGGCCTTCGTGTCCTCGGTGACGTACGAGACCAGCGCGAGCACGGTCAGCAGCAGGTTGAAGGGGTTGCGGTAGCACTGCCACAGGTGGTTCCACCACGGCAGCGGCTGCTCGTGGCGCACCTCGTTGCTGCCCAGCCGCTTGCGCAGCGCCAGCGCGTGGGCTTCGGTCAGGCCTTGCGACGAGCTGTTCAGGCGCACCAGCACCTCGCCCGCGTCGGTGTGCGAGGCGGCGGCCAGCGCCTTGGCGATCTCGGGCGGTATCGCGGCCGAGCCGAGGCTGCTGGGCTTGGCGCTCAGCAGCGTCTGCCAGCGCTCGAAGTGGTGCCGCATGTGGCGGCTGCGCAGGAAGCTTTCGAAAAAGGACTTCAGGACGTTCTTCATTGTTCTTCTCCTGTGTGAGGGCGCTCAGCGAGCGAACGCCCAGGTGAGGCCCAGCGTCCAGCCGCGCGGGCCGTCGTGGCGCAGGTCGCGGGCATGGCTGAGATCGACGTTCAGGGCCGGCGTGGCCGTCCAGCGCAGGCCGGCGCGCCAGGCGCTGCGCCCGCCTTCGCGGAAGCGCTCGGCCACGAGCGACAGCGCCGGCAGGGCGACCCATTCGAGCGCCGCGCCCGAGTGGCTGGTGCTCGGCTGCGCACGATGGAAGTCGCGCCCCAGGTTCAGGTGGGCGCGCCAGGCGTCGTCGAACTGCCAGGTGACGGGGATCACCACGCTGCCGTCGGTGAGACGCAGCGAGGCGTTACCGACGTTGCTGCGTTGCCACGAGGCAGAGGCCAGCACGCCGGCGCTCAGCGTGTCGGTGAGCGCGAAGGCCCACTTGATCTGCGGGCCGGCGCGCAGCGTGCGGCCTTCGGCGCTGCGCTCACGCTCGAGGTTCAGGCCGAGCTCGACCGGGCCGACACGGCAGGCCGGGCCGAGGTGCACGAGGCGCTGGCCGCCCCAGGTCTCGATCTGGCACTGGCCCGGATCGAGGATGGCGGCGTCGTCCACCGAGTGGTGTCCGCCGGCGGCGTGGGTCTGCGTGGCGGCCAGGCCGCAGAGGGTGGCCAGCCAGGCGCGGCTTGGCGCAGGGCGGCGGGAGGCAAAGGGGCGGGCGTTGGAACGGGCGGCCGTGGCCGTCCGCACGACACGCCGCAGGCGTTCGCGGGTCATGGGCGTTTCTCCTTCGGGTGCGGCGCGCCGCGAAGGAAGGAAACGCCCGTGACGACTTGCTTAATTACTCAGCAGTCAGCCGGCGGCGCTCCTCCGCAGCGCGGCAGGCTGCGAGGTGAGTGGGGGATCGATCGGGCAGTGAAGGCGGCGCACAGCGGCGCAAGCAAGGGTCCGGGTCCATGAGGGCCTCCTGTTCTGTGGGGGTGGCAGGGGCGGGCTTCAGCGGCGCGTGGTGCCGTGGCCGGGCGGGTCGAGCAGCAGGAAGAAGCTGCGGATGCGGCGCGTGGTCCACAGCGCGGCGGCGCGGTCCAGGGCCTGCTCGTCGTCGACGTGCGGGGCCGGGTTCACGCGCGCAGGTGCACCGGCGTGCGCCGACGGACGACCGTGCAACGGTCGCACCTGCGGATGCAACGGACGAATCTGAAACTGGCGCATGACAAGGCTCCTTCACGCTGAAGGGCCTCGCGCACGGACGCACGCAAGCTGACTGACAAAGTCAGCGACGAAGAACAACGGGAATCGGTAGGGGGAGCCGCTTGCCCGAGGGGCAAGGGGTTCGCGCTGCGGACACGGCGGCCGCAAGCGCGGGAGCTGCCTGCGCTAGAGGGCCGGGGGTGTCACGCCTGCCGAGGCACGCGTCTTGTCACTGATCCAACTGGCACTGTCCACGCACGGGGCTCCGAAATGATGATTTCCGGATTGTTGCACCGCATCATTGGCAGCGTCAACCCTTGGCATGAAGCAACAGGCTGCGTCGGGGCTGCGTGGCGTGGAGCCGGGCCTCGTTCGCGCTGCGTTCGATAGGGGCCGGAAACCAGCGGAAGATGTTCGAGTCGCTGCGCCAGCCGTTGCTGAAGCGCACGAACAGAAAGCCCGACAGCGCATTGCCCAGGTCGTCCACCGGAATGCCCGCGGCGCGCAGGGCCTCGACCTCTTGCGCGGCGCTCATGTCGAAGGGAAGTTTCAGCGTGATGCTCGCGCTGTGAAGACTGGGTCGGGGCATCGTGACCTCCTTTGCACTGACCATGGGCCGTAGTGAAGCGCAAGGAGTTGTGTCAGGCGATACCGAAGATATGGGAGCTGTCCATTGGACAGAGGGGGTGCGATTCGCCCTCGCTCCCTCGTGGCATCCCCCGACCGGGGGATGCCAGGGGTAGGGTGGCCTATGCCGAATGCCTGTCCCTGTGCCTATAGTCGACGCGCATGAAACCAAGCACCCCCGCCATCTTGTTCGTGTGCACCGGCAACATCTGCCGTTCGCCGACCGCGCACGCATTGCTGCTCCACAAGGCGCAGCGCGCAGGCTTCGCGGTGGAGGTCGACAGCGCCGCCATCTCCGACGAGGAGCGCGGCAATCCGCCCGATCCGCGCTCGGTGGCCGAGGCGCTGCGGCGCGGCATCGCGATGCCCGCGCACCGCGCACGCCAGGTGCATGCGGCCGACTTCGAGCGCTTCGACTGGCTCATCGGCATGACCCAGCAGCACTGCGCCGCGCTGCGCCGGCGCGCGCCCGCCGAGGCGGCGCGCAAGGTGCGCCTGCTCTCGGAGTTCGCCGAAGCCATCGGCGGTGACGTGCCCGACCCGTGGTACGGCGGCCACCAGGCCTTCATCGAGGCCTTCGACCTGATCGACCTCGGTGTGGAAGGCCTGCTCGCGCAGCTGCGTCGCGACGCGGCCTGAGCGGGCAGGCGGTGGGGCTCAGCCCGTGCAGAGCGCGCGGATCGTCGGCGGAATCGGCACCGCGCGGATGCCACCGCCTTCGCGCTTCGCCGCAAAGATCCGCACCTCTTCGCATTCGAGGATCAGGTCGTCGCCACGCGTCACGCGGTAGGTCTGCACGAAGCTCTTGTCGCGCCATTCGGTGATGCGCACCGCGATGTGCAGCGTGTCGCCGTAGCTGGCTGCCTTGACGAAGCGCGTGTGCGTGTCGACCAGCGGCGTGCCGATCACGCCGAGCGTGCGGGCGGTGTCTTCCCAGCGCGGCACGCCGCACTCGGCGAAGAAATGGCGCGAGGCCGCGTCGATCCAGCGGAAGAAATTGGGAAACCAGACGATGCCGGCCGGGTCGCAGTCGCCGAACTCGACGCGTGCGGTGTAGACGACTTCCTTGCCGGAAGCGTCGTGGGGAGATGGAGTGCTGCTCATCCGTCGATTGTCCCGGCTGCTCAGTCGGCCTTGATGCCGCGCTCGCGGATGAGCGCGCCGAAGCGTTGCGAATCGGCTGCCGCGCGACGCTGAAAATCGGCCGGCGTGCCCGGCGCCGGCTCGCCGCCAATGGCCGCGATGCGCTCCTTCACCGCCGGCAGCGCGAGCGCGCGGTTGACCTGCGTGTTGAGCTGCGCCACCACCTCGGGCGGCGTGCCGGCCGGGGCGTAGAAGCCGAACACCGTGTCGGCGTCGAAGCCGCGCAGGCCGGCCTCGTCGAGCGTGGGCACGTCGGGGAACTGCGACGAGCGGTGCGGGCTGCCCACGGCCAGCAGCTTGAGCTTGCCGGCGCGCACCTGGTTCAGGGCAATGCCGGGGTCGAAGGCGTAGTCGATCTGGCCGGCCAGCAGGTCCTGCAAGGCGGGCGCCGCACCGCGGTAGGGCACGTGCAGCGCGAACAGGCCGGCCTGGCTCTTGAACATCTCGCCCGCCAGGTGCGGCGAACTGCCGTTGCCCGGCGAGCCGTACGACAGCTTGCCGGGGTTGGCCTTGAGGTAGGCCATGAACGACTTCACGTCGGTCGGCGGCAGGGAAGGCCGCGTGACCAGGAACACCAGCACGCGCGCGGCCGCGGCCACGGGCACCAGGTCCTTGGCGGGGTCGAAGCTCATGCGCGCATACAGGTGCGGGTTCACCGACACCATGCCGCCCGAGCTCATGAGCAGCGTGTAGCCGTCGGCTGCCGCGCGCGCCACGGCCTCGCCGCCGACGTTGCCGTTGGCGCCGCCGCGGTTCTCGATCACCACGGGCTGCTTCAGCGCTTCCTGCAGCGGTTGCGAGACGGCGCGCGCGAGCTGGTCGGCCGCGCCGCCGGCCGGGAAGTTGACGATCACCTTGATGGGCTTGGACGGCCAGGTGTCGGCATGCACGGCGGGCGCGCACAAGGCGGTGCTGGCCAGGGCGAGCGCCAGCAGCAGGCGGCGCGATGAAACGAGGGTGGATGGGGTCATGGTTCTTTGTCTCCTCAGATCGTGGTCGTTGTCTTGGGCCGCTTCATCCAGCGGATGGGTTGCGCCTGCACCGGGCGCGGCGCGGCGCCGTGGCGCGTGAGCGCGGCGTCCAGCGCCTTGCCGCCTTCGTCGGCGAGCGCGGCCTCGCGCGCCGCGGCGATCGCCTCGGCGCGCGCGGCGGGCTGCAGCGTGGCGCGGCCCGCGAGCTCGTCGATCACGTGCAGCAGGTTGTGCTTGCCGCGTTCGTTGGTGCTGCCGTAGCCCTTGATGAGCCGGCCGCACAGCGCCAGCTCGCGGCCCAGCGCCCAGTGCGCGCGCGTGCCGGTCTCGACGGCGGCGAGCCAGCGCTCGATCAGCGCCTGCTCTTCGGCAAAGCGACTGCCGCGCCGGCGCAGCCAGGTGAGCGAGGCCAGCACGCGCAGCGAGGCCATGCCGAGCACCGAATGGCTGCCCACCTGCAGCGGCAGCGCCCAGGGCGCAAGTCCGCGCGACTGGCGGCCACGGTCCCAGGCGGTCACGCGGCGTGCGAGCGACGGCGGCAGCAGCGCCGCGAACTCGGGCGCGCCGGGCTTGAAGTGGTCGTAGACCTTCACGAGGTCGTCGTCACCGGCGCGCACTTCCTGCCGCACGCGCTGCGCGCGGCTGGCGCGGCCCTTCAGCGCGGCCACGCGCACGATGTCGTCGAAGGCCATCCACAGCGCCAGCCAGCGCGCCATTTCGCGCGTGACCGCGAAGCCCTGCGCACCCGACGGATCGGCGGCGCGCTCGGCCTCGAGCACCCGCGCGAGGCGCTCGGCGTACAGCGCGGCGTAGGCGTTGTCCTGGTAGTCGCGCACCCGCGCGTGGCCCAGCGTGAGCATGTCGTGCACGGCCGGCGGAAAGCGGCGCGCCACGTCGTCGGGCAGGGCCTGCGGCGGCGGGGGCGCGTCGCGCGTGTCGTCGCCGGCCAGCACGCCCTGCACGAAGGCGGCCTGGGCGCGCGGTGCGCGCACGGCCTCGAAGGCGGCGGCAAAGCCGCGCAGGCTGGCGGCGGCCATCTTGCCGAGCTTGTCGGGTGCGGCCTCGTCGCCGCCGCGCACCGCACGTTCGTAGGCCTCGCGCGGAAACGGGAACAGGCCGCTGCCCGCGATCGCGCCCAGCATCACGGCGCTGACCACCGTGCCGGCCTCGCGCGCCATGGCGCCCATGTCGAGCACGTGGTGCTCGCGGCTGAAGGCCTTGACCACGTCCAGCAGGCGCTGCGCGTCGGCGCGGCCGTCGCCGGGCACCATGCGCTCGGCCGTGGTGAGCACGCGCGCCGACGAGCTGATGACCAGCGTGCGCAGCGGCGCGCTCATGCCGTTGCCGATCTGGCGCGTGGTCTCCAGCAGCTCCGACGAGACGATCGCGTCGAGCGCGCCCGGCACCGGGCCCAGGCTGAACACCGGGCGCCGGCCGCCCAGCTGCGCCATCGGCACCGGGAACACTTCGAGGTAGTAGGTGGTGGCGCCGGTGCGCTGCGCCACGCCGGGGATCGACGTGCTCTGCGCCGCGTAGCCCGCGTGCCGTGCGGCGTCGACCAGCCATTCGGTGAGCACGCCGCCGCCTTCGCCGCCGAGGGCGCACACGAGCAGGGTGGTGGGACGGTTCTGTTCCATGTCTCGGTTCTTTCTTCTCATGCCGGGCGCAGGGCGCCGACGATCGCGCTGCGCAGGCCGTGCAGCAGGCGTTCGTGCCATTTCGGGTTCTGCACCACCTCGGCGCGGTAGAAGCTCGGGCACAGCGTGGCCGCATGCGCGTTGGCGCCGCACAGGCCGCAGCCCACGCAGCCGTCGATGACGACGGCCACCGGGTCGACCTTCAGCGGATCGGGGTTGTCCTTGAGCGTGAGCGTGGGGCAGCCCGACAGGCGGATGCAGGCGTGGTCGCCGTTGCACACGTCCTCGTCGACGCCGTACTTCATGCGCACCACGCGCTGGCCCTTTTTGAGCAGGCCGGCGATCCACGGCTTGATGCGGCGCTGCCGCTCGAGCTGGCACTCGCCCTCGGCGATCACGACCTTCAGGCCGTTGAAGTCGCTCGTGAGCGCCTCGGTGAGCGTCTTGCGCATGCGCTCCACGTCGTAGGTGGTCACGGTGCGCATCCATTGCACGCCCAGGCCTTTCAGCGTGGCCTCGATGGTCTGGTTCTTGTCGACCAGGCTCTGCTGCTTGTCGACGGCGCGTTCCTTGATCTCGTCGTCGGGCGTGGAGATGATGTCCTGCGTGCCGGTGGCCGAGGTGTAGCCGTTCTTGAAGATCAGCAGCACCGCGTCGTCGTCGTTGAACAGCGCGCTCTGCACGCCCGTGAGCAGGCCGTTGTGCCAGAAGCCGCCGTCGCCCATGATCGACAGCGTGCGTCGGTTCATCATCGGCGCCACGCCCGCGCGGCTGGCCAGGCTCATGCCGTAGCCGAGGATCGAGTGGCCCATCGAGAAGGGCTCGAAGGTGCCGAAGGCATGGCAGCCGATGTCGGCCGCGATGTGCACCGGCCCGGTCTCCTGTTGCGCGAGTTTGAGGGCCGAGAACACCGGCCGCTCGGGGCAGCCGACGCAGAAGCTCGGCGGGCGGTTGGGCAGCGGCGTATCGAGCCGGCGCGCCACCGCCTCGCGGCGTTCGCGGTTGCCGGCCAGCCAGGCCTGCGCCGAAGTGGCGGCCTCGCTCGCGCCGAGGTAGCGTTCGGCAAAGGCCGCGAGGCCGCCCGACAGCACCTCCACGCCGTACTCGCCGGCCTGCGGCAGCAGGTCCTTGCCGTGCAGCGGCGTCTGGATGTCGCGCCGGCGCAGCAGCGTGGCGATGTCCTGCTCGATGTACTCGGGTTGGCCTTCTTCCACCACCAGCACCGCGCGCTTGCCCACGCAGAAGTCGGCCACCTGCTCGGGCACCAGCGGATACGTCACGTTGAGCACCAGGATCGGGATGTCGGTGTCGCCGAAGGCATCGGCCAGGCCCTGCTGCTGCAGGCTGCGGATCAGTGCGTTGTACAGGCCGCCCTGCACCACGATGCCCAGGTCGGGGTGGCGCCGGCCGGGCATCAGTTCGTTGAGGCCGTTCGCCACGATGTGGCGGCGCGCCGCCGGCATGCGCTCGTCGCCCTTGAGTTTTTCGTGGCGGAAGGTGACGGGCGGGTGCGCCAGGCGCATGTAGTCGAAGCCGGCGGGCTCGTCCATCAGCGCGCGCGTGGACACGGCGGGCGCGATGTTGTCCTTGCAGTCGAAGCTGCCGCGCACGTGGCAGGTGCGGATGCGCAGCTCCATCAGACAGGGCATGTTCGAGGCCTCCGACAGCTGGAAGCCCTGCTCGACCATGCGCACCATCACGCCCAGGTCGGGCCGCGGATCGAGCAGGCACATGCTCGACTTGAGCGCGTAGGCGTGCGTGCGCTCCTGGATCACGCTGGCGCCTTCGCCGTAGTCTTCGCCCACCACGATCAGCACGCCGCCGGTCACGCCCGGCGACGACAGGTTGGACAGCGCATCGGCCGCCACGTTGGTGCCGACGATCGACTTCCAGGTCACGGCGCCGCGCAGCGGGTAGTGGATGGAGGCGCCGAGCATCGCCGCCGCCGAGGCCTCGTTGGAGCAGGCCTCGACGTGCACGCCCAGCTCGTCCATGTAGGCCTTGCCCTGCACCATCACGTCCAGCAGGTGCGACACCGGCGCGCCCTGGTAGCCGCCGACGTAGGCCACGCCCGATTGCAGCAGGCCCTTGGTGATCGCGAGGATGCCCTCGCCGTGGAAGGTGTCGCCCGCGCCCAGGCGCAGCATTTCCACTTCCTTGCTGAATGAAACTTCCATCGTGTCTCGTGCTTCTTGTCGTGGGGAGAACGCGGGAGTGTGGGCGGGCCTGCGTCATACTTCAATGCAATGAGCCAGCTATCGAATATGAATGGGGTGCATATTGATTCGGTCGACCTCAACCTGCTCCGGTTGTTCGACGCCGTCTACCGCACCCGCAACGTGAGCCGCGCCGCCGAGGCGCTGGGCCTCACGCAGCCGGCGGCCAGCCACGGCCTCACGCGGCTGCGCCTGCTGCTGGGCGACGCGCTGTTCACGCGCAGCCTCGGCGGCGTGGCGCCCACGCCGCGCGCCGAGCGGCTGGCGGTGCCCGTGCAGTCGGCGCTGGCCATGCTGCAGCAGGCACTGAGCGAGCCCGAGCGCTTCGACCCGGCCGCCTCGCGCAAGCTCTTTCGCATCCACATGAGCGACATCGGCGAGGGGCGCTTTTTGCCTGCGCTGATGGCGCGGCTGCGCGAGCTGGCGCCCGGCGTGCGCGTGGAGACCATGCCGCTCGCGCCGGGCGAGATCGCCACCGCGCTGGACAGCGGCAGGGTCGACTTCGCCTTCGGCTTCCTGCCGCACGTGGAGGACACCCAGCGCACCCAGCTGCTGAAAGACCGCTACATCGTGCTGCTGCGCCACGACCACCCCTTCGTGAAGCGCCGACGCAGCGGCCAGGCGCTGCTCGCCGCGCTGCACGAGCTCGACTACGTGGCCGTGCGCACCCACGCCGACACGCTGCGCATCCTGCAACTGCTGAACCTCGAAGACCGGCTGCGCCTGACGACCGAGCACTTCATGGTGCTGCCGGCCATCGTGCGCGCCACCGACCTGGCGGTGGTGATGCCGCGCAACATCGCGCGCGGCTTCGCGGCCGAGGGCGGCTACGCCATCGTCGAGCCGCCGTTTCCGCTGCGCGACTTCACCGTGTCGCTGCACTGGAGCAAGCGCTTCGAGGCCGACCCGGGCAACCGGTGGCTCCGGCAGGTGATCGTGGCGTTGTTCTCGGAGCGCGGCTGACAGCGATCAGCGAACACCCGCAGCGCCCCTCGTGCCCAGGGCACTGGGTGCTTCCCGCAGCGAAATCAAGGAGGAGGGCGAAGCCCGGGGGACATTCGCGGAGGGAAGTACCCGGTGGCCTGGGCACGCCCCCGGACACACGCGTTATTCTCAAGCGTTCCCGCCTCGCGCCCCCATCCCCCGATCCCCGTCCGAATGTCCGTCCCGCATCCCCTTTCCCCCGTCTCCCTTCACCGTCCCGCAAGCTTCGGCGCGCGCTGACGAAACCCCCGGTGCAAGCGATTCTTTCCGGGGCCGTCCCGGTCCTGATCTTCATGGCCTGCGTGGGCCTGGCCACCTACGCGCAGAACCTCACGGGCTTTGCGTTCAGCCTCATCCTGCTGGGCCTCGTGTCGGTGTTCGACATCGCCAGCGTGAACGACGCGGCCAATGCCGCGACCGTGCTGAGCCTCATCAACGCCTGGACCTACTTCCGCGCGCGCCCCGGCCCCGTGCCCTGGCAGCTCATGAAGCCCGCGCTCAACGGCAGCACTGTCGGCGTCATCGTCGGGCTCATGCTGCTCGTGTGGCTCAGCGGCAGCGCCGTGTCGTGGCTGCGGGGCCTGCTGGGCGTGTCGATCCTGATCTGCGCCGTGCTGCTGTTGCTGCAGGGCAAGCCGCTGCCGGCCGTGTCGGGCCGCACCAGCTTCGCCCTCATCGGCGGGCTCTCGGGCGTGCTGGGCGGGCTGTTCTCGGCCTCGGGCCCGCCCATCGTCTTTCACATGTACCGCCAGCCGCTGGACCGCGAACTCGTGCGCCGCGCGCTGCTGCTGATGTTCGCCTTCAACTCGCTCGTGCGGCTCGTCATCGTGGTGCCCACGGGCCACTTCTCGTGGCACTCGGCGCTGCTGGCCGGCTGCGCCATGCCCGTCGTCTACGCCGCGACGCGGCTGCACCACCGCCTGCCCAACAAGCTGCAACCGCGCACCTTGCAATGGCTGGTCGCCGGGCTGCTTTTCGTGGCCGGCGTGACGCTGCTGGCCACCGCCTGGACCGCCATCGCACACGGCTGAAAAACGGCTGAAAACCCTCGGTTTCCGGCGTGGCCCGGGAATTGCAACGTCAATCCAAGGGTTTCCCCGGACGTGGCATACCGACCCTCACATACGCGTTATGGGCGTGCCCGTATGCAAGACCCCACGCAAGCCGCTAACGTCCATGACTGGCCCACGACGGGCCGCCCACGAGCCTGAAAAAGCATGAGCACCGAGAGCAGCAGCAATCCGATTCAACCGATCCGCTTCTTCCATCGCGGAAAGATCGTCGACGTCAGCGGGGTCCATCCGACCCGCTCGGTGCTCGACTGGCTGCGCGAGGACGCGCGCTGCACCGGCACCAAGGAAGGTTGCAACGAAGGCGACTGCGGCGCCTGCACCGTCGTCATCGGCGAGCTGGCCACCGACGCCCACGCACCCGGCGCAATCGACGGCCTGCAGCTGCAGACCGTCAACGCCTGCATCCAGTTTCTGCCCACGCTGCACGGCAAGGCGCTGTTCACGGTCGAAGACCTCAAGGGACAGTGCGCATCGCAGTGCAAGCCCAAGGCCGACGCCCCCGCCAAGCACGCCGTTCACCCGCTGCACCCCGTGCAGCAGGCCATGGTCGACTGCCACGGCTCGCAGTGCGGTTTCTGCACGCCGGGCTTCGTGATGTCGCTGTGGGCCACCTACGAACACCACCAGGCCGAGGGCACGCAGCCCACGCGCCAGCAGCTGGCCGACGACCTGTCGGGCAACCTGTGCCGCTGCACCGGCTACCGCCCCATCCTCGACGCCGGCCAGCGCATGTTCGATCTGCCGGCCGTGCGCCTGGACACCGCGCCCGTGGTGGCCGCGCTCACCGCGCTGAAGAACGACGGCCTGGACTACGCGGCCCCGCTCGGCGCCCGCATCGACCACTTCCACGCCCCCAAGACCCTGGCCCAGCTCGCCGCGCTGCGCGTGCAGAAGCCGCGCGCCCAGCTGCTGGCCGGCTCGACCGACGTCGGCCTGTGGGTCAACAAGCAGTTCCGCGACCTCGGCGACATCATCTATGTCGGCGACGTGGCCGAGATGAAGACCGTGGAAGAGCGCGCCGACGAGCTCTACATCGGCGCCGGCGCCTCGCTCGAAGCCGCCTTCGGCGCGCTGGTCGAGCGCGTGCCCAGCCTGGCCGACGTGTGGCTGCGCTTTGCCTCGCCGCCGATCCGCCACGCCGGCACCATGGGCGGCAACGTCGCCAACGGCTCGCCCATCGGCGATTCGCCGCCGGTGCTGATGTCGCTGGATGCCGAGATCGAGCTGCGCCGCGGCGACGTCGTGCGCCGCATGCCGCTGCCCGCGTTCTATCTCGACTACATGAAGAACGAGCTGCAGCCCGGCGAGTTCGTGCAGGGCCTGGCCGTGCCGCTGGCCGCCATGCGTCGTCAGGTGCGCGCCTACAAGATCAGCAAGCGCTTCGACTGCGACATCTCCGCGCTGTGCGCGGGTTTCGCCATCGAACTGGAAGCCGGCAGCGACACGGTGAAAGCTGTGCGCCTGGCCTTCGGCGGCATGGCCGCCACCGTCAAGCGTGCCGCCAACGCCGAAGCTGCGCTCGTGGGCAAGCCCTGGACGCAGGCCAGCGTGGCCACCGCCAAGCTGGCGCTGGTGCAAGACTTCAAGCCGCTCTCCGACATGCGGGCCTCGGCCGACTACCGCCTGCAGGTGGCGCAGAACCTGATCCAGCGCCTGTGGCTCGAAACCCGCACGCAGGACGCGCTGTCCATCGAAGAAACCAGCGTCTGGAGCGTGATGCCCCATGTCGTTGCCAAGGTTGCGGCGGAAGGACTCTGACCATGAACAAACCCATCGACGCCCGCCTGCTGCAGCCCGCCGAGGCCTTTGCCGACTACCTGAAGAACACCGCCGCCCGCATCGACGTGGGCGCCGAAGCGCTGGCGCACGGGCGCGGCATGCGCGTGGGCATCAGCCGCCCGCACGAGTCGGCGCACCTGCACGTGGCCGGCGAGGCCACCTACATCGACGACATTCCCGAACTCGCCGGCACGCTGCACTGCGCGCTGGGCCTGTCGCCGGCCGCCAACGGCCGCGTGACGGCGCTGTCGCTCGACGCCATCCGCGCCATGCCCGGCGTGGTCACGGTGCTCACCGCCGACGACATCCCCGGCACCAACGACTGCGGCTCGATCATTCACGACGACCCGATCCTGCTGCCCGTGAACGACGGCGGCGAGATCCGCTACCTCGGCCAGCCCGTGTTCGCCGTGATCGCCGAAACCCGCGATGCCGCGCGCCGCGCCGCCGCCAAGGCCAAGGACGCGATCACCCTCGAGGCGCAGCCGCCCGTCATCACGCCGCAGGACGCGCATGCGCGCGGCCAGTACGTGGTGCCGCCGATGCACATCGTGCGCAGCGGCGGGGCCGCCAACGGAGGCGACGAGGCCGCAGTGCGCGCCGCCATCGCGAAGGCGCCGCACCGCCACACCGCCACGCTCGACGTGGGCGGGCAGGAACAGTTCTACCTCGAAGGCCAGATCAGCTACGCCATCCCGAAGGAGGGCGGCACGCTGCACATCCACTGCTCGACGCAGCACCCCAGCGAGATGCAGCACCTGGTGGCGCACGCGCTGCACCTGTCCTCGAACGAGGTGCACGTGGAATGCCGGCGCATGGGCGGCGGCTTCGGCGGCAAGGAGTCGCAGTCGGCGCTGTTCGCCTGCGTGGCGGCCATCGCGGCGCGCCAGCTCCAGCGCCCCGTGAAGCTGCGCCTGGACCGCGACGACGACTTCATGATCACCGGCCGGCGCCACTGCTTCTGGTACGAGTACGACGTGGGCTACGACGACGAGGGTCGCATCCTCGGCGCCGAGATCACCATGGTGTCGCGCGCCGGCCATTCGGCCGACCTGTCGGGCCCGGTGATGACGCGCGCGCTGTGCCACTTCGACAACGCCTACTGGCTGCCCAACGTGAGCATGCACGGCTTCTCGGGCAAGACCAACACGCAGAGCAACACCGCGTTCCGCGGCTTCGGCGGCCCGCAGGGCGCCATCGCCATCGAGAACATCATGGACTCGGTGGCGCGCGAATTGAAGCGCGACCCGCTCGACGTGCGGCGCGTCAACTTCTACGGCAAGGGCGAGAACAACGTCACGCCGTACCGCCAGACCGTGACCGACAACATCGTCCACGAACTCGTGGCCGAGCTGGAGGAAACCAGCGACTACCGCCTGCGCCGCGAAGAGATCGCCGCCTTCAACGCCAAGAGCCCGGTGCTCAAGCGCGGCCTGGCGCTGGCGCCGCTGAAGTTCGGCATCTCGTTCAACGTGAAGCACTTCAACCAGGCCGGCGCGCTGGTCCATGTGTACACCGACGGCTCGATCCTCGTGAACCACGGCGGCACCGAGATGGGCCAGGGCCTGAACACCAAGGTGGCGCAGGTGGTGGCGCACGAACTGGGCGTGAGCTTCGAGCGCGTGCGCGTCACCGCGACCGACACGACCAAGGTGGCCAACACTTCGGCCACGGCCGCCTCGACCGGTGCCGACCTGAACGGCAAGGCCGCGCAGGATGCCGCGCGCCAGATCCGCGAACGCCTGGCCGCCTGCGCCGCCGAGCGCCATGGCGGCAACGCCGCCGACGTGCGCTTTGCCAACGACCAGGTCGAGGTGAACGGCCGCACGCTGGCCTTCAGCACCGTGGTGGGCGAGGCGTACCTCGACCGCAAGCAGCTGTGGTCCGACGGCTTCTACGCCACGCCCGGCCTGAGCTGGGACAAGGACAAGATGCAGGGCCGCCCGTTCTACTACTACGCCTACGGCGCGGCGGTGAGCGAGGTGGTGGTCGACACCCTCACCGGCGAATGGAAGCTGCTGCGCGCCGACATCCTGCACGACGCGGGCAAGTCGCTGAACCCGGCCGTGGACATCGGCCAGGTCGAGGGCGCCTTCATCCAGGGCATGGGCTGGCTCACCACCGAGGAGCTGGTGTGGCATCCGCAAAGCGGCAAGCTCACCACGCACGCGCCCAGCACCTACAAGATCCCGACGGCCAACGACTGCCCGCCGGTGTTCAACGTGCGCCTGTTCGAGGGCCAGAACTTCGAAGACTCGATTCACCGCAGCAAGGCCGTGGGCGAACCGCCGCTGTTGCTGCCGTTCTCGGTGTTCTTCGCCATCCGCGATGCCGTGTCGGCCGCGGGCGGGCACCGGGTCGATCCGCCGCTGAAGGCGCCGGCCACGAGCGAATCCATCCTCCGCGCCCTGACCGCGGTGCAGGCAGCCTCTGGCGAATGAGCACCGGCCGTGCTCGCACGGTCCGAGCGTCCTTCCGTTCTCCAAATGCTGCGCTGTATAACTGTTCGCACAGACAAGAAAGGTGTGAACAGCCATGAGAGACCAGGCGCTTTTCGACAAGATCGACCTTCATCTGATTCGGGTGCTTCATACCGTGCTGACCGACCGCAGCGTCTCGCGCGCCGCCATCCGCCTGGGCATGTACCAGCCGGCCGTCTCGGCCGCGCTGAAGCGCCTGCGCGAGCTGTCGGGCGACCCGCTGCTGGTGCGCTCGGGCTCGGGCATGGTGCCCACCGACGCGGGGCTGCGCATGATCGAGCCCGCGGCCAGCATCCTGCGGGCGGCCGAGATGCTGTTCTCGGATGCGCGCGGCTTCGAGCCGCAGTCGGCGGCCACCACGTTCCGCATCGCGGCCAGCGACTACATGGACCCGCTGTTCCTGCCGATGCTGGTGGCGCAGGTCAAGCGCGAGGCGCCGCTGTGCCAGATCGAGATCCATGCGCTCTCGCCCGACTCGGACTACCACGGGCACCTGGCGCTCGGGCAGGTCGACCTGGTGATCGGCAACTGGCTCAAGCCGCCGGAAGACCTGCACATGGCGCGCCTCTTTGGCGACGAGGTGGTGTCGCTGGTCAACCAGGACCATCCGGCGGTGCGCCGCGGCTGGGACCTGGAAACCTGGCTGGCGGCCGAGCACATCGCGCCCACGCCCATGCACCCGGGCGGGCGCGGCATCATCGACCAGATGCTCGACGAGCTGGGCCGGCAGCGCAACATCACGGCGCGCTGCGCGCACTTCAGCCTCATCCCGGACATGGTGGCCTCGAGCCTGCTGGTGCTCACCACCGGGCGCCAGTACTGCGAGCGTTTTGCCGCACGGCTGCCCGTGAAGATCCTCGAGTGCCCGGCTGCCTTGCCGCGCCTCATGTACTACCAGCTCTGGCACGAACGCACGCATTCGTCGAGCTCCGCGCGCTGGCTGCGCGAATGCATCAAGGGCGTGGCGGCGTCGCTGCGGCCCGGCTTCGATGCCGCGCCTGCCGCCACTGCCCGAACCCTGCCGGCTGAGCCGCTTTCCGATCCTCCCTGAGCCCTCCGTCGCGCCGGCGTCGCGACCGAGGCAACGATGAACGAACCGCCACATACAACAGCTGGAGACAAGCGAAATGAACAGGTATGAAGAGGTGCCCAAGGCCACCACTCCCCGGGCCGCCGGGGCCACCGAGGCGGCGCCGTTGCGTGCGGCCACCGCACCGGCCAACGCCGGTCTGCTGGAACGCTTTTTCAAGCTGACCGAGCACAACACCACCGTGCGCACCGAAGTCATCGCAGGGCTGACCACCTTCCTGACGATGGCCTACATCATCTTCGTGAACCCTTCGATCCTCGGGGACGCGGGCATGCCCAAGGGCGCGGTCTTCGTCGCCACCTGCCTGATCGCGGCCATCGGCACGCTGATCATGGGCCTGTACGCCAACTACCCGATAGCCATGGCGCCGGGCATGGGCCTGAACGCCTACTTCGCCTACGTGGTCGTGCTCGGCATGGGCTACACGTGGCAGACCGCGCTGGGCGCGGTGTTCATCTCGGGCTGTCTGTTCCTGATCGTGACGGTCACCGGGTTGCGGGAGCTGTTCATCGCGGGCATACCGCAGTCCTTGCGAACGGCGATCACCGTGGGCATCGGCATGTTCCTGGCGCTCATCGCGCTCAAGAGCGCGGGCGTGGTCGCGGCTTCGCCGGCCACCTTCGTCACGCTGGGCGACCTGCACTCGGCCCCCGTGATCCTGGCGACCATCGGCTTCCTAATGATCGTGGCGCTCGACCGGCTCAAGGTGCGCGGCGCCATCCTGATCGGCATCCTCACGGTGACGGTGCTGTCGTTCTTCTTCGGCGGCAACAAGTTCCACGGCGTGTTCGACGCACCGCCGTCCATCGCGCCCACCTTCATGCAACTGGACATCCTGAGCGCGCTCAAGGGCGGCATCCTGAATGTGGTGCTGGTGTTCTTCCTGGTCGAGATGTTCGACGCCACCGGCACGCTGATGGGCGTGGCCAAGCGCGCCGGCCTGCTGGTGCCCGGCAAGATGGAGCGCATGAACAAGGCGCTGCTGGCCGACAGCGGCGCGATCTTCGCGGGCTCGCTGCTGGGCACCTCGAGCACCACGGCCTACGTGGAAAGCGCGGCCGGCGTGCAAGCCGGTGGCCGCACCGGCCTCACGGCCGTGGTGGTGGCGGTGCTGTTCCTGGCCTGCCTGATGATCTCGCCGCTGGCGGGCTCGGTGCCGGCCTACGCCACCGCACCGGCGCTGCTCTTCGTGGGCTGCCTGATGCTGCGCGACCTGGTCGAGCTCGACTGGGAAGACACCACCGAGGTGATCCCGGCGGCCGTCACGGCGCTGGCCATGCCCTTCACCTACTCGATCGCCAACGGCCTGGCCTTCGGCTTCATCACCTACGCCGTGCTCAAGCTGTGCACCGGTCGGGCACGGGAAGTGCATGCGATGGTGTGGGTGATCGCGGCGATCTTCCTGTTCAAGTTCGCCTACATCGGCGGACACTGAAGGACGCGCCGTCGGGCGCCGATGGTCGCGGGGACGCTATTAAACTTATAGCTGTCCCCGCTTGTTGATGTTGAACGAGACAAACCCACGAAACCCGGCATGACAACCCCCAGACTCCAGCTGGCGCACATCACCAAGCGGTACCCCGCGGTGGTGGCCAACAGCGACATCTCCCTGGCCGTGCAGCCCGGCGAAATCCATGCCGTGCTCGGAGAGAACGGCGCGGGCAAATCGACCCTGATGAAGATCATCTACGGCTCGGTCAAGCCCGACGAAGGCACCGTCACCTTCGACGGCCAGGCGGTGAACCTGCGCAACCCGCAGCAGGCGCGGGCGCTGGGCATCAGCATGGTGTTCCAGCACTTCAGCCTGTTCGACACGCTCACCGTGGCCGAGAACGTCTGGCTGGGCCTGGACAAGTCGCTCGCGCTGGCCGAGGTGGCCCGCAGCATCACGGCCAAGGCGAGCGAGTACGGGCTGGACATCGACCCCTCGCGCCCCGTGCACACGCTGTCGGTGGGCGAGATGCAGCGGGTGGAGATCATCCGCGCGCTGCTCACCAACCCCAAGCTGCTGATCCTGGACGAGCCGACCTCGGTGCTCACGCCGCAGGCCGTGATCCGCCTGTTCGGCGTGCTGAACAAGCTGGCCTCGGAAGGCTGCAGCATCCTGTACATCAGCCACAAGCTGCACGAGATCCAGGAGCTGTGCACCGCCTGCACCGTGCTGCGCGGCGGCAAGGTCACGGGCGTGTGCAACCCGCGCAACGAGAGCACCGAATCGCTCTCGCGCCTGATGATCGGCAGCGAGCCGCCGCCGCTGCAGCACCGCCCGCTGCATGCCGGCGCGGTGGCGCTGCGCGTGCAGGGCCTGAAGCTGGCGCGCGAAGACCAGTTCGGCGTCGACCTGGACGGCATCTCGTTCGACGTGCGCGCGGGCGAGGTCGTCGGCATCGCCGGTGTCTCGGGCAACGGCCAGAAGGAACTGCTGTACACGCTCTCGGGCGAGGACGTGCGCGCCGAGCCCGCCATGGTGCGCGTGTTCGACCAGCCGGCCGGCCGGCTGCGCCCGCGCGCGCGGCGTGCGCTGGGCCTGCATTTCGTGCCCGAGGAACGGCTGGGGCGCGGCGCCGTGCCCACGCTGGGCCTGGCGCACAACCTGCTGCTCACGCGCAGCAATGCGGTGGGCAAGGGCGGCTGGATTCGCACCGCCGAGCTCGACAAGCAGGCGCGTTCCATCATCGATCGCTTCAAGGTGAAGGCCGGCGGCCCGGGCGCGGCGGCGCGCTCGCTGTCGGGCGGCAACCTGCAGAAATTCATCGTCGGTCGCGAGATCGACGCCAACCCCAAGCTCTTCATCGTCTCGCAGCCCACCTGGGGCGTGGACGTGGGCGCGGCGGCGCTCATCCATGCCGAGATCCTGGCGCTGCGCGATGCCGGCTGCGCCGTGCTCGTGATCAGCGAGGAGCTGGACGAGCTGTTCAACATCTGCGACCGGCTGCACGTGATCGCCAAGGGGCGGCTGTCGCCCTCGATCGACCGCGCGGCGGCCACGCTGCCGCAGATCGGCGAGTGGATGAGCGGCCTGTGGCCGCAGGCGCAGCCCCACCAGAACAACAACAAGAAGGAGGGCGCGCATGCTCAAGCTTGAACCCCGCCCGGAGCTGTCGCGCTTCTGGAGCTATGGCTCGCCGATCCTGGCGCTGCTGATCACCGTGCTCATCGGCGTGGCGCTGTTTGCCGCGCTCGGCAAGGACCCGGTCAAGGGCTTGCAGGTGTTCTTCTACGAACCGATCAAGAGCGGCTACGCCATCGGCGAGCTGATGGTCAAGGCCACGCCGCTGCTCATCATTGCGCTCGGCCTGGCCGTGTGCTTTCGCTCCAACGTCTGGAACATCGGCGCCGAAGGGCAGTTTGTCTGCGGCGCCATCGCGGCGGGCGGCGTGGCGCTCTTGGCCGACAAGAGCACCGGCAGCTGGATCGTCGTGGCCATCCTGCTGGCGGGCATCGCGGGGGGCATGGTGTGGGCGGGCATCGTCGCGTTCCTGCGCGACAAGTTCAACGCCAACGAAATCCTCGTGAGCCTGATGCTGGTCTACGTGGCCACGCTGATGCTGAGCTACCTGGTCTTCGGCCCCTGGAAAGATCCGCAGGGCTACAACTTCCCGCAGACCAAGACCTTCGAGGCGGTGACGCAGATCCCGCGGCTCATGAAGGGTTCGCGCGTGTCGATCGGGCTGATCATCGCGCTGGTCGGCGCGGGCGCGCTGTGGGTGTTTTTGTTCCGCACGCGCGCGGGCTTCGCGCAGCAGGTCGGCGGGCTGGCGCCCGCGGCGGCGCGCTATGCCGGCTTCTCGGCACGCCGCGCGGTGTGGATCGCGCTGCTCACCTCGGGCGGCGCGGCCGGCCTGGCCGGTGCACTCGAAGTGGCGGGCCCCATCGGCCAGCTCACGCCGTACGTGCCCGCAGGCTACGGCTTCGCGGCCATCATCGTGGCCTTCGTCGGGCGGCTGCATCCGGTGGGCATGATCTTCTCGGCCATCCTGATGAGCATGTTCTACATCGGCGGCGAGCTCGCGCAGTCGCGCCTGGGCCTGCCCAAGTCGCTCACCGGCGTGTTCCAGGGCCTGCTGCTGTTCACGCTGCTGGCCTGCGACACGCTCATCGCCTACCGCATCCGCCGCAAGGCCGGCGCCAAGGCCGCCACGTTGACCACGAGCTCGCTGCAGGTCAGCACGCCGATCACCGCGCCGACTGCGCCCGTTGCGCCGACCGCGCGTGCCACCGAAGGAGGGCTCTGAACCATGGAAAGCTACGCACTCCTCTTGGGCTCGACCCTGAGCGCGGGCACCGTGCTCGCCATCGCGGCGCTGGGCCTGTTGATCAATGAGAAGGCCGGCGTCGTCAACCTCGGCGCCGAGGGCATGATGCTGTGCGCCGCCATCGCGGGCTTCGCGACGGTGGTCATCACGCACAACCCCTGGCTCGGCTTTCTGGCCGGCATGGCGGCCGGTGCGCTGCTCGCGGCCTTCTTCGGCGTGCTGGTGATCTGGCTCAACACCAACCAGTACGCGACGGGGCTGGCGCTGAGCCTGTTCGGCGTCGGCTTCTCGGCCTTCGCGGGCATCAGCTTCGTGCAGGCCAAGCTGCCCGAGAGCACGCCCTTCGCCATTCCCGTGCTGGCCGACATTCCGCTGGCCGGCCCGGCGCTGTTCCGGCACCACCCGATGGTGTACGTGGCCGTGCTGCTGACCATCGGGCTCATCTGGTTTTTGTACCGCACCCGCGCCGGCCTCGTGCTGCGCTCGGTGGGCGAGTCGCCCGAGTCGGCGCATGCGCTGGGCTACCCGGTGCGGCGCATCCGCTTCCTGGCGGTGATCGCGGGCGGCGCGCTGTGCGGCCTGGCGGGTGCGTACCTGTCGACCGTGTACACACCGCTGTGGGTCGAGGGCATGGTCGCCGGCCGCGGCTGGATCGCGCTGGCGTTGACCACCTTCGCCACCTGGCGCCCGATCCGCGTGCTGCTCGGTGCCTACCTGTTCGGCGGCGTCTCGATGCTCGGTTTCCACCTGCAAAGCAGCGGCGTCGACGTGCCCTCGCAGTTCCTCAGCATGGCCCAGTACATCGCGCCGATCGTGGTGCTGGCGCTGATCTCGCGCAACCCCGCCTTCATCCGCATCAACATGCCGGCATCGATGGGGAAACCGTTCTACCCCGGCTCATAATCGCGTTCTCGTTTTTTTGCCAACCCGTCCTTTTCTTCCGAGGATTTCGACAATGAATGATCTGAACAAGCGTTCCCTTCTCAAGCTCGCCGCCCTCACCGCGGTGGCTTCGGCGGCCCTCATCGGCTGCGGCAAGAAGGAAGAGGCGGCCGCCCCCGCAGCATCGCCGGCGCCGGCCCCCGCGGCCGCCCCGGCCCCCGCACCGGCGGCCCCGCTGAACATCGCATTCGCCTATGTCGGTCCCGTGGGCGACGGCGGCTGGTCCTTCGCGCACGACAACGCCCGCAAGGCGCTCGAGAAGGAATTCGGCGACAAGATCAAGACCACCTTCGTCGAAAGCGTGCCCGAGTCGGCCGACGCCGAGCGCGTGTTCCGCGACTTCGTGGGCCAGGGCAACAAGCTGATCTTCGGCACCACCTTCGGCTACATGGAGCCCATGCTCAAGGTCGCCAACGACAGCAAGGACGTGAAGTTCGAGCATGCCACCGGCTACAAGACCGCCGAGAACATGCGCACCTACGACAGCCGCACCTACGAAGGCGCGTACATGGCCGGCGTGATCGCCGGTTCGATGACCAAGAGCAACACGCTGGGCGTGGTCGGCTCGGTGCCGATCCCCGAAGTGCTGCGCAACATCAACAGCTTCACGCTGGGCGC
Source organism: Variovorax sp. GW823-FHT04F07 (assembly GCF_058795995.1). Lineage (NCBI taxonomy): Bacteria > Pseudomonadati > Pseudomonadota > Betaproteobacteria > Burkholderiales > Comamonadaceae > Variovorax > Variovorax sp. GW823-FHT04F07. The sequence continues at coordinate 668,672 of NZ_JBXAIG010000002.1, read as the reverse complement.
GCAGTCGGTCAACCCGAAGATCACGACCAAGGTCGTGTGGGTGAACGAGTGGTTCAGCCCGCCCAAGGAAACCGAAGCCGCCACCGCCCTCATCAACGGCGGCGCCGACGTGCTGTTCCAGAACACCGACTCGCCGGCCGTGCTCAAGACCGCCCAAGAGAAGGGCAAGCGCGCCTTCGGCTGGGACTCCGACATGACCGCCTACGGCCCGAAGGCCCACCTGGGCTCGGCCATCATCAACTGGGCGCCGTACTACATCAAGACCACGCAGGACGCGCTGGACGGCAAGTGGGCCACCGGCCAGACCTGGTGGGGCGTGAAGGAAGGCGCGATCGACATCGTCTCGATCGCCGAAGACGTGCCCGCCGAAGCCAAGGCCAAGGTCGAGGAAATCAAGAAGGGCCTGAAGGACGGCAGCTTCTCGATCTGGAAGGGCCCGATCGTCGGCCAGGACGGCAAGGAGCTGATCGCCAAGGACGCGGTCGCCGACGACAAGTTCCTGTCGGGCGTGAACTTCTACGTCAAGGGCGTGGAAGGCAAGGTGCCGGGCGGCGACAAGAAGTAATCATTGATCGATCGCTTCGGCGATTGCCACGAGAAGGGTCGTCTGCGGACGGCCCTTTTTTCATTCAGGAAAAGGATTCACACCATGAAGCTGCAGAGGGTCATGGCGGCAGGCGCGGCACTGCTGGCCGTGTCGATGTCGTTCGCCGCACCGCCGACGTTCTCGAAGGAAGAGCAGCGCCTGCGCAAGGCCGTGGACGACGCGGAAATGTGCTTTCACTTCGCCGGCGAATTCAACGGCGACGGTTCGGCGCACGACAAGGAAGTGGCGCGCCAGCAGCGCCAGCACTGCGGCAAGGAAGGCCAGCAGCTGGTGCTGCGCGCCTACCGCAAGAACCCGCAGGACACGCGCCTCTACCCGGCGGTGCTGCGGCTGGACGGGCTGATGCCGGGGCTCACGTTGCCCGCAGCCGAGAAGGCCCGGCTGTGCGCCGTGGCCAGGACGGAACTGGCCTGCCCCTGAGCGCGTTTACTGCTGCGCAGCCGCCTGCAGCTGCGCCGCCATCTTCTGGTGGATCAGGTTCACCGCCTTCAGCGGCCGCAGCATCACCTTGAACTCGGTGATCCGGCCTTCGGCGTTCCACTTCATCATGTCCACGCCGTTGATGGCGATGCCGTCCAGTTCGAGTTCGAACTCGAGCACGGCGTCGGTCGGACCCTGGAGTTCGCGCACGTAGCGAAAGCTCTCGTTGAAGAAGACCTGGAAGGCCGCGGCGAGGTACTGCTTCGTGATCGCCTTGCCGACCTGAGGCCGGTGCACCACGGGCGAGAGGAAGACGGCGTCGTCGGCCAGCAGGGCGTCGAGCCCCGCCACGTCGCGTGTCTTGACGAGCCGGTGCCAGGTGGAAAGGGTGTCGATCGCCATGGGTCTCCTCGCGCGGTGGATGGATGAAGAACGGAAAACCCAGTCTAGCGAAGCGCCTGCGGGCCCGTCGTCGCGGGCGCGACGGGGCCGGCAGGTGGCCGGGCTACGCGCCCTGCCAGCGCTTGAGCACCAGCGTGGCGTTGGTGCCGCCGAAGCCGAAGCTGTTGCTCATCACGGTGTCGACGGTGGCGTTCTCGCGCGTCGCGGTGAGGATCGGCATGTCGGCCACTTCGGGGTCGAGCGCCTCGATGTTGGCCGAGCCGGCCATGAAGTGGCCTTCCATCATCAGCAGGCAGTAGATCGCCTCGTGCACGCCGGCGGCGCCCAGCGAGTGGCCCGACAGGCTCTTGGTGGAGCTGATGGCCGGCGCCTTGTCGCCGAAGACTTCGCGCACGCCCTTCATTTCCATGACGTCGCCGACGGGCGTCGAGGTGCCGTGGGTGTTCAGGTAGTCGATGGGCGTGTCGACGGTGGACAGCGCCATCTGCATGCAGCGCACGGCGCCTTCGCCGCTGGGCGCGACCATGTCGTAGCCGTCGGAGGTGGCGCCGTAGCCGACGATCTCGGCGTAGATCTTGGCGCCGCGTGCCAGTGCGTGGTCGAGCGCCTCGACCACCACCATGCCGCCGCCGCCCGCGATGACGAAGCCGTCGCGCTCGGCGTCATAGGCACGCGAGGCCTTCTCGGGGCTGTCGTTGTACTTGGTGGATAGCGCGCCCATGGCGTCGAACAGGAACGACTGGGTCCAGTGTTCTTCCTCGCCGCCGCCGGCGAACACGATGTCCTGCTTGCCCATCTGGATCTGCTCCATGGCGTTGCCGATGCAGTGCGCGCTGGTGGCGCAGGCCGAGGCGATGGAGTAGTTCAGGCCCTTGATCTTGAAGGGCGTGGCCAGGCAGGCCGACACGGTGCTGCTCATGGTGCGCGTCACGCGGTAGGGGCCGACGCGCTTGACGCCCTTTTCGCGCAGCAGGTCGAGCGCTTCCATCTGGTTCAGCGTGGAGGCGCCGCCCGAGCCGGCGATGAGGCCGGTGCGCGGGTTCGACACCTGCTCGTCGGTCAGGCCGGCATCGGCAACGGCGTCCTTCATGGCCAGGTAGGCGTAGGCCGCCGCGTGGCCGACGAAGCGATAGAGCTTGCGGTCGATGAGGTCTTCGAGGGGAAGGTCGATGGAGCCGGCCACCTGGCTGCGCAGGCCCATGTCGGCGTAGGCCGGCTGGAACCGGATGCCGGGGCGGCTGGCGCGCAGGTTGGCGGAGACGGTCTCCTTGTCGTTGCCCAGGCACGAAACGATGCCCAGACCGGTGATGACGACGCGGCGCATGGCGAAACCCTCAGAAGTTGTCGGTGGAAGTGAACACGCCGACCCGCAGGCCCTCGGCGGTGTAGATCTGGCGGCCGTCGACGCTCACCGAGCCGTCGGCGATGGCCAGGTTCAGCTTGCCCTTGAGCACGCGCTTGATCTGGATGCTGTAGGTGACGAGCTTGGCGGTCGGCAGGACCTGGCCCGTGAACTTCACTTCACCCGAGCCCAGGGCCCGGCCACGGCCCGGCAGGCCCTGCCAGCCGAGGAAGAAGCCCACCAGCTGCCACATGGCGTCCAGGCCCAGGCAGCCCGGCATCACCGGGTCGCCTTCGAAGTGGCAGGCGAAGAACCACAGGTCGGGCGTGATGTCGAGTTCGGCCGTGAGTTCGCCCTTGCCGTAGGTACCGCCCTCGGCGCTGATGTGGGTGATGCGGTCCACCATCAGCATGTTCGGGGCGGGCAGCTGGGCGTTGCCGGGGCCGAACAGTTCGCCGCGGCTGCAGCGCAGCAGGTCTTCGCGGGTGAAGGCGTTTTGTAGGGTCATGCGAGTCGATCAAGGACGGCGCCAGGGGCACGAATGCACGCTGCGCGCGGATTGGAGGGAACACGCCCGATGCCGGGCCTGCCGGGGTCCAAGCCTAGCGCATCCGCCATGGCCCGATTTGACCCAGATCAGTTTGGGGGAAATGGGGCTGGCAGCGTATACGTTTTCGGGGATGCCGCGCAGGGTGTCTGCCCTTATGCTGTGCGCGATCACAACGTCGATTTCCCACGCCCCATGACCGATTCCAGCCGCCCCCTCTTCGACCCCAGCTTCGCGCAGCGCATTCCCGCCGAACGCCTGCCCGAGCTGCTGCGCGCCATGCCCAAGGCCGAACTGCACATGCACATCGAAGGCTCGCTCGAGCCCGAGCTGATCTTCGCGCTCGCGCAGCGAAACGGTGTCTCGATCCCGTATGCCAGCGTGGAAGACCTGCGCAAGGCCTACGCCTTCACCAACCTGCAGACCTTTCTCGACATCTACTACGCCGGCGCCAGCGTGCTGCTGAAGGAGCAGGACTTCTACGACATGGCCTGGGCCTACCTGGAGCGCGCCGCCGCCGACCAGGTGGTGCACACCGAGATGTTCTTCGACCCGCAGACGCACACGGCGCGCGGCGTGGCCATGGAAACGGTGGTCAACGGCCTGCACCGCGCCTGCGTCGATGCGCTGCCCAAGCTGGGCGTGAGCGCCTCGCTCATCCTGTGCTTCCTGCGCCACCTGAGCGAGGAAGAGGCCTTCGAGACGCTGGAGCAGGCGCTGCCGTACCGCGACAAGTTCATCGGCGTGGGGCTCGACTCGAGCGAGGTCGGCCACCCGCCCGAGAAGTTCGCGCGCGTGTTCGCACGCTGCCGCGAACTGGGCTTTCACCTCGTCGCGCACGCGGGCGAAGAGGGCCCACCGGCCTACGTGTGGAGCGCGCTCGACGTGCTGAAGGTCGAGCGCGTCGACCACGGCGTGCAAAGCGCGAAAGACCCGGCACTGATGAAGCGGCTGGCGCAGGACCGCATTCCGCTCACCGTGTGCCCGCTGTCGAACCTCAAGCTGTGCGTGTTCCCCGACCTGTCGCAGCACAACCTGGGCGCGCTGCTCGACGCGGGGCTGGTCGCCACCGTCAACTCGGACGACCCGGCCTACTTCGGCGGCTACATGAACCAGAACTTCACGCAGACCTTCGCCGCCACCGGCCTGGGCGTGCAACAGGCCTGGCAGCTCGCGGCGAACAGCTTCGAGGGCAGCTTCATCGACGCGGCCGCCAAGCGCGCCTACGTCGACCGGCTCAACGCCGTCTTCGCGACCTTCTGAGCCAGCTCGGCCGTGCAGGCGCCGGGATCGGCGTTGCGGCGCGGCACGAGCAGCGGCATGGCCACCAGCGCGCAGGCGCTGGCCGCCAGCCACACGACCGGCCAGCCCTGCAGCGCCAGCAGGTGCGGAATCGAGAAGGGCGTGACGAAGCACACGAGGAACACGCTGGTGTTCGCCATGCCCAATGCGGTGCCGGCGCGCGCCGCGCCGGCCAGCGTGGCCAGCTCGGTGTACGCCACGCCGTGCCAGGCCGACACGCACACGCCGCTCACCGCCAGCAGCGCGATCAGCGCCAGCCGCAGCGGTGTGGAGGGTGCCTCGGTGCCCGCCGCCATCACCAGCGCGGCCAGGCCCGCGAACAGCACCACGCTGAGCGCGCTGCAGGCGCGCAGGTAGGCCGGGCGGTTGCGGCGGCGGTCGGTCCAGCGGCCGCTCCACACGCGCATCGCCATCGCGCCGACCTGCACGAAGACCATGGCGGCGGTGATCGTGCCCAGGCCCACGTGGCCGAAGTCGTGCAGGAACACCGTGCCGAAGGACAGCACCGCGAACTGCGGCGCGCACAGGATGCCGATGCCGGCCACGATGCGCCACACGCGCACGTCGCGCAGCGGGCCGGTCTTCGGCGCCGGTGCTTCCACGCTCGTGTGGCGGGGCGCCACGGGCGGCTCGTGCACCCAGGCCCAACTCATCGCCGCGCTCAGCGCGCACAGCAGCGCCAGCAGGCCGTACAGCGCGGCAAAGCCGAAGTGCAGCGCCACGAAGGGCAGCACCAGCGCGCCGATGCCGCCGCCCATCGGCACGGCGGTCTGGCGGATGCTCATGGCCAGGCCGCGCTCGCCGGCGTCGAACCAGGTCATCACCGCGCGCCCGCTGGCGCCGTTCACGCTGCCTCCGAGCAGGCCCACCAGCAGCAGCCCCGCGCCCAGCACGCCGAGGCCCGGCACATGGCCGGCGCCCGGCGCGGCCCACAGCGCCATCGCGACCAGCGCGATTGCCGTGCTGCCCAGCCCGGCCAGCAGCACGGGGCGGTCGCCCCAGCGGTCGGTCAGCAGGCCCCAGGGCAGCTCGCTCACGGCGATGCCCAGGCCCATGAGGCCGAGCACCAGGCCGAGCGCGGCGTTGTCCAGCTGGTAGCCAGTGCGCATGAGCACGGCGGTCATGGGAATGCCGCTGAAGGCGACCGAGAAGGCCGCGTTGGCGGCCACGCCGGCGGCGAGCACCTTCCAGCGGTGGCGGGGCGACAGCGGGGTGGAGGAGGGCGAATGGGTCATGTTGCAGCGCAGTGTCCACCGCTGCAAAGGTTTTGAAAATCAGAAAATAATGAGCGGATCGTCCTGAAATTCAGGATGATTGAGAGACCTCATGCAAGGACCCGCGATGACCCAGGTGATGTTCGATCTCGACGTGCTGCGCACCTTTTCCACCGGCATGGCCCTCGGCAGCTACGCGCGCGCGGCCGACAAGTTGGGCCGCTCGACCTCGGCCGTGAGCGCGCAGCTCAAGAAGCTGGAGTCGCAGGCCGGCACCGTGCTGTTCCGCAAGGAGGGCCGCGGCCTGGCGCTCACCGATGCCGGCGAGACGCTGCTGGCCTACGCGCACCGCATGCTCGAGCTCAACGACGAGGCCAGCGCCGCCCTGCGTGGCGCCGACCTGCAGGGCTGGGTGCGGCTGGGCCTGCAGGAAGACTTCGGCGAGACGCTGCTGCCGGCCGTGCTCGGCCGCTTCGCGCGTGCCCATCCCAAGGTGCGCATCGAGGCCTGCGTGGCGCGCAGCGGCGAGCTGCGCGAGCGGCTCGAGCTGGGCCAGCTCGACCTGGCGCTGGCCTGGGACGCGGGCGACCAGCCGCTGTCGCCGCATGCCGAGCGCGTGGCGCGGATGCCGCTGCTGTGGATCGGCCCCACGGCGCCCGAGCGCGTCGATGCGCCCTGGTGGACCGAGCGCGAGCACCGCGCGGGCGTCCGCGCCGTGAAGAGCAAGGAGCCGTTGCCGCTCATCATGCTCGACGCCCCGTGCCCGCTGCGCGAGATCGTCATCACCGCGCTCGACCGCGCCGGCCTGCCGTGGCGCCGCGCCTTCGGCAGCGCCAGCCTGGCGGCGCTGTGGGCCGCGACCTCGGCCGGCCTGGGCCTGACCGTGCGCACGCCGTTCGGCTTGCCTGCGCATGTGCGCGCGCTCGACCGCGCGGTGCTCTCGCTGCCGGCGCTGCCGCAGATCTCGCTCGTGCTGTACCGCGCGCAGGCCCGCGCCGAGGCCCCGGCGAGCCGGCTGGCCACGCTGCTGCTGGAGGCCGTGCGCCAGCATCTGCAGCTCGAGACCGTGCAACCCCGCTGAGCGCAGGCCCTTGCGCGGGCCGCCGCCGCGATGCGTGAGAATCCGCCGCTGGAGACAAGTACAAGAGACAAGACCCAAGCGAGACGGCATGACCACCACGCGGCACAACTCCCTGCACCTGTGGGACGACAGGTTCCTCTACATCACGCCGGCGATCCAGTCGGGGCTCACGGCGCGTTCGTCGGCCACGCTGCTGGCCTCGGTGAGCGGCCATCCCTTCACGCTGGAGGCGGTCGACGGCACGCGCGTGCGCTGCACCGCCGCGCTGGTGGGGCCGCACGTGTCGCGCCGGCTCGATGTCGACGGCTGCGGACTGCTGTCGCTCAACCTCGACCCGGCCTCCAGCGCCTACCGCATGCTCTCGCGGCACCTGGGCGGCCACGGCATCCAGCCGCTCGACGCGCGCCGCTTCGGCCGCGCGCGCGACGACTTCGAACCGGCGCAGCACGGCGCGCTGTCCGACCGGCGCCTGCAGGTGCTGAGTTCGAAGCTGGTCACGTCGATCACCGAGTGCCCCGAGCTGCAGGCCGTCATCGACCCGCGCATCGACCGCGTGCTGCAGGCCATCCGCACGCATGCGGGGCAGATCCCGCTGCGCGAGCTGTCGGCACTGGCCTTTCTTTCGCCCGACCGGCTCACGCACCTGTTCGCGCAGCAGGTGGGCGTGTCGATCAAGCGCTATGCGCTGTGGACCAAGGTGCGCCGCACGGTGCAGCAGTTCACCGCGCGCCGCCCGCTGACCGACGTGGCGTTGGTCAGCGGCTTCACCGACGCGGCGCACATGAGCCGCACCTTCCAGCGCTACTTCGGCCTGTCGCCGTCCTTCCTGTCGAACCAGGTGCGCGTGACGGCCGACGAGCAGGCCTCGCACGCGTGGGGGCGCGGCCTCGCGCACTGAGGCGCCTTCGAAGGTCTCCAGGCGCGGCGCAGGACAGCGGCTGCGTTCAAGCCGCAGCCGGCCTGCCTGCCTAAGCTGGCGGTGCTCCATCAAGAGAGCATCAACCGGAGACATCCATGAGACAGACATCCTCGCGCGGCGCCATGCCGCTGTCCCTGCTCGCGTTGGTCACAGCGACCACGCTCACCGCCTGCGGTGGCGGTGGTGGAGGCGGCAACGGGTTCCCGTTCTTTCCCATCGGCGGCAACCCGCCCACCAACCCGCCGGCCGAAGGCGCCTACAAGGCCGAGATCCGCCGCACCGCCCTGGGCGTGCCGCACATCAAGGCCGACAACTGGCCCGGCGTGGGCTACGGCTACGGTTTTGCGCAGGCGGAAGACGACCTGTGCACGATGGCCGACTCCTTCCTCACCTACCGCGGCGAGCGTTCGCAGTACCTCGGCGGCGATGCGCAGCTCGTGGCCAGCAGCACCATCGCGCGGCCGAAGAACATCGACTCCGACTTCTTCCACAAGCAGGTGATCTCGGCCGACGTGCTCGCGAAGATGATCGCCGCCCAGCCCGACAACCTGAAGCAGCTGGTCGAGGGCTTCGCCGCCGGCTACAACCGCTACGTGCGCGACGTGAAGGCCGGCGGCACGGCGCACCAGGCCTGCCGCAACGAAGCCTGGGTGAAGCCCATCACTGCCGAGGACATCTACCGCCGCATGTACGCGGCCAACCTCGCGGGCGGCTACAGCGTCTTCCTGCCGAACATCGCCAATGCGATCGCACCGGCACCGGCGGCGCCCACCAAGATGGCCGCGCGCGGCGGCGCGAAGAAGCCCGCGCTGCAGCTGGCGGCGGCCAGCGTGCCCGTGCCCAAGCTGCTGCAGGTGGGCGGCAAGGAGGGCGTGGGCAGCAACATGATCGGCTTCGGCACGGCCGCCACCGGCGACAGCAGCCCGCTGCTCTTCGGCAACCCGCACTGGTACTGGCGCGGACCGGACCGCTTCTACCAGGCACAGCTCACGATTCCGGGCCAGCTCAACATCAGCGGCACCTCGTTCCTCGGCATCCCGGTGATCCTCATCGGCTTCAACGACAACATCGCGTGGAGCCACACGGTGTCCACCGCGCGGCGCTTCGGCTTCTACGAACTGAAGCTCGCGGCGGGCGACCCGACCAGCTACATGCGCGACGGCAAGCCCGTGAAGATGCAGGCGCTCAACATCACCGTCAACGTGAAGCAGGCCGACGGCAGCGTGGCGCCGGTGACGCGCACGCTCTACAAGTCGGAGTACGGTCCGATGGTCAACCTGGCCGCGGCGGGTGCGCCCTATGCCTGGAGCCAGACCACGGCCTTCGCGATCCGCGACATCAACGGCGAGAACTACCGCACCTTCAAGAACTGGCTGCGCTGGAACCAGGCCAAGTCGCTCGACGAGTTCATTGCCATCCAGCGCGAGGAAGCGGCCATTCCGTGGGTCAACACCGTGGCCGTGGGCCGCGGCGCGGCCAAGGCCTGGTATGCCGACATCGGCGCGGTTCCCAACGTGTCGCCCACCCAGGTGGCCAGCTGCACGACACCGCTGGGTGCGGCAGCCGCCTCCTCGTTCCCGCTCGCGCCGTTCTTCGACGGCTCGAAGAGCGAATGCGACTGGCAGACCGATGCCGACTCGGCGCAGAAGGGCGCCATCGGCGCGGCCCGCTTGCCGAGCCTGTTGCGCGACGACTATGTCGAGAACTCGAACGACAGCTACTGGCTCGCGAACCCGAAGGCGCCGATGACCGGCTACCCGGCCATCATGGGACCCGCGGGCACGGCGCCAGTGAGCTTCCGCACGCGCTTGGGCAACCTGATGGCGCAGGCACGCATCGACGGCACCGACAGCTACGCCGGCAAGGCGGCCACGCCGGAGACCGTCAAGCAGATGGTGCTCAACAGCCGCGTGCTGACGGCCGAACTGTTCAAGGACCAGGCGCTGGCCATGGTGTGCGCGACGCCGACGATCAACGTGGCGAGTGATCCGCAAGGCGGCGCAGCCATCGGGCGCGACGTGGACACCGGCCCGGCCTGCGCGGTGCTCAGGGCCTGGAACAACACGGGCACGCTCGGCGCGCGCGGCGCACACATCTGGGACGAGTTCTGGAACCGCGCGTCGCTGCAATCCGCCGCCACGCTCTACAACGTGCCCTTCAGCGCGAGCGATCCGATCCACACGCCACGTGACCTGAAGGCCGGTGCCGCGAGTGCCCTGCAGCAGGCCTTCGGCGCGGCCGTCGCGCGCGTGGAGGCCAGCGGCTTCGCACTCGATGCACAGCGTGGCGACTACCTGTTCGCCACGCGCGGCGGCCAGAAGATCCCGCTGTACGGCGGCTGCCACGGCCCGGGCTACTTCACCATCGCGTGCTCGGAGAACCGTCTGGACAAGGGCGGCTACACCATGGACGGCAACCCGAACGGCAACAGCTACATGCAGATCGTGCGCTTCCCCGAGGGTGGCGTCGAGGCGCACACCTTCCTCACGTTCTCGCTCTCGGACGACCCGGCCTCGGCGCACAACGCCGACTACACCCGGGCCTACAGCGCGGGGCAGTGGTTGAAGGTGCCGTTCTCCGAAGCGGAGATCAAGGGCGACGCGGCCTACCGCAGCGCCGTCGTCAGCGAGTAGCCGACGACGCAGCCGCGCGCTGCGCGAGCCAGTTCCACCCGGCGCCTGCGGCCATGAGCACGCAGGTGCCGAGGAACACGGCGCGCATGCCGACGTGCCCGCCCACGAAGCCGCCCAGCAGCGGGCCCGCCACCTGGCCCGCGTACTGCGCCGACGTCGAGTAGCCCAGCATGTTGCCGGCCACGCGTTCGGGCACGTTGTGGCGGATCACGCTCGCGATGCACGGCAGCAGCCCACCGAGCGACAGCCCCATCAGGAAGCGCAGCACCACCAGTTGCCAGCCTGCCGTGACGAAGGCCTGCGGAATCAGCAGCAGCGCCGACACCGCGAGACAGCCGACGATCACGTTCCAGTGCCCCACGCGGTCGGCCAGCTTGCCCAGCCGCGAGGCCGAGAGGATGCTGCCGAGTGCCGCAGCCGACATCACGAGGCCGGCCATCATCGTCACGCGCTGCGGGTCGTCGAGCAGCGTGGCGACGTAGACCGTGATGATCGGCTCGATCGACATGTTCGCCAGCATCAGCAGCATGCCGGTGAAGAGCATCGCGACCAGCGGGCGCTTGTCGGGCACGGCGGCCCAGCCGGTGTCGTCGGAGGCGCCGCGCTGCTTCGCTGCGGAAGGCGCCTTCTTCTCTTCACGGATGAGAAAGGCCGTCGCGAGAAAGGCGATGAAGATCATCGCGCCCGCCGCGAAGAAGGTGTTGCGGATGCCGACCAGCGGCGGCAGCACCCCGCCCACCAGCGGCCCCACGAGGTTGCCCGCCATGATGGCCGACGACATCGTGCCCAGCGCCCAGCCGGTGCGGTCCTTGGGCGTCTGCGTGGCGACCAGCACCATCGAGCCCGAGGCGTACCCGCCGAGCAGCCCCGCCAGCAGCCGCAGGCCCACGAGCTGCCACACGTTGGCCGCCAGGCCGATCAGCGCCATCGCCACCGCCATGCCGAGGCTTGCGCGGATCAGCATCGGCTTGCGCCCGTAGCGGTCGGCCAGCCGGCCCCACAGCGGCGCGACCAGCGCGGCGCTCAGGAAGGTGGCGCCGTAGGCCGCGCCCGACCACTGCACGATGGCGGCGTGGTCCTTCACGCCGAGCTGCTCGACGTACAGCGGCAGGAAGGGCAGCAGCAGCGTCATCGCGATGATGGTCGTGAAGGAGCCGAACATGCAGACGGCGAGGTTGCGCTGCCAGTATGCGTGGGCGCCCGGTTCGGCTGTGGGGGCGCCTGCTGTCGTTGTCGTCGGGTTGGTCATGGTGGGGAGCGCCCATTGTGGGACGACCCGCGCTGGCTGGCGCTTGCCGATTGGTGGGGACACCCATCGCGGCGCGGGAAGGGCGCGGGCCGTATCCCTCCCGCTGGCGCGGTGTGACGGGTTGGTCTAGCCTTGTGTCTACTACCTCTAACAACCCTCTTTTCAGGACATGGCCATGAAACGCATCGGCATGCTCGTCTTCCCCGGCTTCCAGATCCTCGACCTCGCTGCCATTGCCGCCTTCGAGCTCGCGAACCTCCATGCCGGCAAGCAGGTCTACCAGGTCGAGCTGCTGTCGGAGGAGGGCGGCCCCGTGGCCAGCTCGTCGGGCGTGGTCACCGACAGCAAGCGCTTCGGCACGGGGAAATTCGACACGCTGGTGATGAGCGGCGCGCTCTTCATCGCGCCCACGTCCGAGAAGATGTGCCGCTTCCTGCGCGCGGGGCTGCGCAACGCGCGCCGCGTGACCAGCATCTGCACCGGCGCCTTCGGGCTGGCGGACGCGGGCCTGCTCGACGGACGCCGGGCGACCACGCACTGGTCCTTTGCGGGCGAACTGCAGAAGCGCCATCCCGCCGTCAAGGTGCAGCCCGACCGCATCTTCATCAACGACGGGCCGGTGTGGACCTCGGCCGGCATGACGGCGGGCATCGACCTCGTGCTGGCGCTGGTGGAAGAAGACCTCGGCGTGGAGGCGGCACGGTTCGCGGCGAGGAAGCTGGTCGTGTACCACCGCCGCGCGGGCGGGCAGTCGCAGCATTCCGCGCTGCTCGAGTTGGCGCCCAAGTCGGATCGCATCCAGAAGGCGCTGGTGCATGCGCGCGCCAACCTGCGCGAGACGCTGTCGGTGGACGAACTGGCCGAGGTCGCGCACCTCAGCCCGCGCCAGTTCAGCCGCGCCTTCAAGGCCGAGACCGGGCAGTCGCCGGCGCACGCGGTCGAGAACCTGCGCGTGGAGGCGGCACGCGCGCTGATCGACGAGGGCAGCCTCGCGCTCGGCGTGGTCGCGCGCGAAACGGGCTTCGGCGACCCCGAGCGCATGCGCCGCGCCTTCCTGCGCACGCTGGGGCATCCGCCGCAGAGCGTGCGCCGCGTGGCCCGTCGGGAGGCCGCGGCGGCTTGAGCAGCGCATGTCCTGAAAGGTGGCTTATATGACATTTACGCCATCGCCTTGCAGGAAGAGACTTCTCCCCACGGCCACACACCCGTGGCGACGAAGGAAACTCCATGACTGCAACGCAAGCAAATCCGAACAAGGGCACGGCCCTCATCACCGGCGCGTCGTCGGGCATCGGCGCCGTGTACGCGGACCGTCTCGCGCGGCGCGGCTTCGACCTGATCCTGGTGGCGCGCAACCGCGAGCGCCTTGCCGCGCTGGCCGCGAAGCTCTCTGACGAGACCGGGCGCAAGGTCGAGGTTCTTCCGGCCGACCTGTCCGACCGGAAGGACATCGCGTCCGTGGAAGCCGTGCTGCGCACTCGCGGCGACATCACCCTGCTGGTGAACAACGCCGGCTTCGGCGCCGCCGGGCCGCTGCTCGGCTCGGACATCGACAAGATGGCGGACATGATCGAGCTCAACGTGAGCGCGCTCACGCGGCTCACCTACGCGGCTGTGCCGGGTTTCGTCGAACGCGGCGGCGGCACGCTGGTGAACATCGCCTCCATCGTGGCGATCTCGCCCGAGACGCTCAACGGCGTGTACGGCGGCACCAAGGCCTTCGTGCTGGCGCTGAGCCAGTCGCTGCAGCACGAGCTGAAGGACAAGGGCGTGCGCGTGCAGGCGGTGCTGCCTGGCGCGACAGCCACCGAGTTCTGGGGCGTTGCGGGCGTGCCGATGGCGCACCTGCCCAAGGAGATCGTGATGACGGCAGAAGACATGGTCGACGCGGCCCTCGCGGGGCTCGACCAAGGCGAGCAGGTCACGATTCCGGCGCTGCCTGATCTGGCCGAGTGGGATGCGTTCGATGCGGCGCGGCGTGCGATGTCGGGCCGGTTGTCCAGCACGGCGCCGGCGGCGCGCTACGGCGTCGGTGCCACCGCGCTACTGGCATGACGCCTGCGTTCGGCGGGTGAGGCCGTCGGTCGTGCACGAAGAAGACGTGCCCCAGGAACTCCGCCAGCCTGGCTTCACTTCAAGGGCGGTCAGAGCGGCCGCACCTGCCATGCGGAGTCCGGTCCGAAAAGTGCCCGGCACTGGGGGCATTCCTCGGAGAAGTACGGAATCTCCGCATTGCACGAGGGGCACACGCCGAGGCGGGTCGCGGGGTCGAAGGTGTCCGGCGCCGGCATGTCGTCGGTGGGGAAGCCGGCGGAAGGAAACGAGAGCGGCGCGGCCGACGCAGGCGGCACGATCGGCGTCAGCAACCTCGCTTTCAGCGCGTCGCGTGTCTGCGCGTCCAGTCCTTCGCTGTCGGCATAGGCGTCCACGACCTTGCGTCGCTTCTCGAGCCATTCCGGCTGGTGCTGGCGCCAGACGGCGAAGGCCTCGGCCAGTGCCATGCGCAGCACGGTCGGCGGCATGCCGCGGTAGAACAGGTGCAGTTCGCCGAGATGCGTGACGAAGGAAATGAAGCTCTGCAGGGTCGGTTGCGTCGTGGCGGAGATGTGTTCCCGGCCCGTCGGGTTGCCCAGCCCCGTCAGGCCTTGCGTGGTACCGCCGGTTGTCGCGACTTCGCGGTTCTCGATCGTGAGCTCGGCCAGCTCGAAGTAGGGCAAGGGGATCGGATCGCGGTTCTTGGCCTTCACCATCACGCATTTCGTGCCGAAGGCCAGGGTGACGGTCTCGTTGGTGAAGAGGTCGTAGCCCGCCGCGTTGGCGACGATGCATGGCTCGAGCACGGGCGTTCGTGGCAGCGGCGTGAAGTCGAAATGCATGCTGAGGGTCATGGCTGGCAGGGTGTGATGCGGAGGCACGGATCGTAATGAGTGTGCGGCGTTCCTGGCCGCCGCATCCGATGCGTCTGCGCGGCCGGATGCGTTCGCGTTCGCGTTCTGCGGCGGCCATGGCTGACGGGAGGCTGCGGCATTAAAATCCGAACCCCGCAGCAGGGCGTCCCGGCCTGCTGCGGGGTTTTGCTTTTCCGGGGCCATGTAGAGGAACACCATGTACAAAAACCTCGCGGGCCGCGCCGTTCTGGCGCTGGCAGCCGCTTGCTTTTTATCTCCCGCCCTGTCCCAGACCGCGCCGCCGAAGCCGCCTCCCGCCAAGGACGCGCTGAAGGTCGGCTTTGTCTATGTCACGCCGGTCACCGATGCCGGCTGGGTGCGCCAGCATGAAGAAGGCCGCAAGGCCGTCGAGGCCGCGCTGGGCCCCCGCGTGAACACCGTCTTCGTCGAGAACGTGCCCGAGGGCGCCGATGCCGAGCGCGTGATCCGCGACCTCGCGCAGCAGGGCAGCCAGCTGATCTTCACGCCCAGCTTCGGCTACATGGAGCCGACGCTGAAGGTCGCGAAGGACTTCCCCGGCGTGAAGTTCGAATCGATCACCGGCTACAAGACCGCGCCCAATGTGGCGACTGCCAACGCCCGTTACTACGAAGGCCGCTACCTCGCGGGCATCGCGGCCGGGCGCATGACGAAGACGAACGTGGCCGGCTACGTCGCGGGCTTTCCGATTCCCGAGGTGCTGCAGGGCATCAATGCCTTCACGCTCGGCATGCGCTCGGTGAACCCGAAGGCCAAGGTGATCGTGGTGTGGCTCAACGAGTGGTTCGATCCGCCGAAGGAGCGCGACGCGGCCATGGCGCTGTTCAACCAGAACGCCGACGTGCTCGCCTTCCACACCGGCTCCACCGCCGTGATGGCCGCCGCGCAGGAGCGCGGCAAGATGGCCGTGGCCTACCACTCCGACATGCGCAAGATCGCGCCCGACGCGCAGATCGTCGCGGTCACGCACCAGTGGGGCGGCTACTACACGCAACGCGCGAAGGCCGTGCTCGACGGCACCTGGAAGAGCGGCAACCTCTGGGGCGGCGTGAAGGAAGGAATGATCCGCGTCGGCGACTTCGGCACGAAGGTGCCCAAGGCCGTGCAGGACGAGGTGCTGGCGCGGCAGAAGGACATCGCGGCGGGCAAGCTGCAGCCGTTCCGCGCGGCGGCGGCCGACGTGCGCGACAACGGAGGCCGCGTCGCGATCGCCAAGGGCGCGCAGCTGAGCGACGAACAGATCCTGCAGATGAACTGGCTGGCCGAGGGCGTGCAGGGGCGGGTGACACGCTGAGCGCGGCCTTTTGCCCCGCCTGAAGAGAGCGTTGCGCGTATAGCACTCATACGCGCAGGGCAATTCCCGTCGTCCGGGGCTGGATTACCCTCCGAATCCACGATGAAAAAAGCCTACCGCGCCTCCCTCCTGCGATTCGACGCCGCCGGCCTGCCTGTCTTCGACGAGGACGGCCTGCTGGTCGTCGCCCCCGACAGCACCGGCCGCCAGCGCGTGCTCGACGCCGGCAGCCATGCCGACGTGTCGCAGCGCCATGCCGGCGCCCACACCACCCACCTGCCGGGCCGCATCCTGGCGCCGGGCTTCGTGGACATGCACGTGCATTACCCGCAGACCGACATCATCGGCGCGCCCGCCGCCGGCCTGCTGCCCTGGCTCGAGAACTACACCTTCCCGGCCGAAAGCAAGTTCGCCGACCCCGCGCACTCGCGCGTGGTGGCCGACGTGTTCTTCGACGAGCTGCTGCGCAACGGCGTGACCACCTCGCTGACCTTCGCGACCTCGCACGTCGCCTCGGTCGACGCTTTCTTCGAGAGCGCGCAGCGCCGCCAATTGCGCATGATCACCGGCAAGGTGCTGCAGGACCGCAACTCGCCCGACGGCGTGCGCGACGACACCGAGCAGAGCCTGGTCGACACCGAGGCGCTGATCCGCAAGTGGCACAACGTCGACCGCCTGGGCTACGCCATCACGCCGCGTTTCGCACCCACCAGCACCGACGCGCAGATGCGCGGTGCCGGCGAGCTGGCCGCCAAATACGGCGACACCTGGATCCAGTCGCACGTGGCCGAGAACCGCGACGAGGTGAAGTGGGCGCGCGAGCTGTACCCCCAGTCGCGCTCCTACCTGGACGTGTACGCCGACTTCGGTCTGCTGCGCGAACGCGCCGTGTACGCCCACTGCATCTACCTGGACGACACCGACCGTGCGCTCATGCACGAGACGAAGACGGCCGCCGCCGTGAGCCCCACGAGCAACCTGTTCCTGGGCAGCGGCTTCTTCGACTTCGGCGCGGCCGACCGCCTCGAGCAACCGTACGGCCTGGCCAGCGACGTGGGCGGCGGCACCAGCTTCAGCCCCTTCCACACCATGCTGGCCGCGTACTACGTGGGCCGTGAGGGCCAGACCAAGACCGGCCTGAGCATCGCGCCCTCGCGGCTGTGGTGGCACCACACCGGCGGCGCCGCGCGTTCGCTGGGGCTCGACGGCGTGGTCGGCAACCTGCAGCCGGGCTGCGAGGCCGACTTCCTGGTGCTGAACCCGTCCGCCACGCCGCTGCTGGCGCGCAAGACCTCGCTGGCCAACAACCTCGAAGAGCTGCTGTTCGCGATGATCGTGCTGGGCGACGACCGGCTGGTCGAGCGCACGGTGATTTCGCAGGCGGGCTGAGCGGCGCCTGCGGGGAAGGCGCGCAGGGCGCCCATGCCACAATTCGGCCCCGATTTCCCCCGCAGCAGCATCAGCGAGCGCATATGAGCATCAAGAGCGACAAATGGATCCGGCGCATGGCCGAGAACGAAGGAATGATCGATCCCTTCGAACCGGGCCAGGTGCGTGAGAACGACGGCCACAAGATCATCAGCTACGGCACTTCGAGCTACGGCTACGACATCCGGTGCGCGCCCGAGTTCAAGGTCTTCACCAACATCCACAGCACCGTGGTCGACCCGAAGAACTTCGACGAGAAGAGCTTCGTCGACATGCACGGCGACTACTGCATCATCCCGCCCAACAGCTTCGCGCTGGCGCGCACCGTGGAGTACTTCCGCATCCCGCGCAACGTGCTGACCATCTGCCTGGGCAAGAGCACCTACGCGCGCTGCGGCATCATCGTCAACGTGACCCCGTTCGAGCCCGAGTGGGAAGGCTACGTGACGCTGGAGTTCAGCAACACCACGCCGCTGCCCGCCAAGATCTACGCGGGCGAAGGCTGCGCGCAGGTGCTGTTCTTCGAGAGCGACGAGGTCTGCGAGACCAGCTACAAGGACCGCGGCGGCAAGTACCAGGGCCAGCGCGGCGTCACGCTGCCCAAGACCTGACAGCCTGATACAGGCATCCTGACCGCCGGTTACGTTCCGGGCGGCCGGGCCAAGTACCATCCTGCGACGTTCCGGCAAATACGCCGTTCAGCAAGCCGGCAAGGAGACTGCGATGAGATGGGAAGGCAACGAACAATCCGACAACGTCGAAGACCGCCGTGACGGCGGGGGTGGCGGCGGAGGCGGCGGCTTCATCGGTGGGCGCGGCATCGGCATCGGCACCATCGCGGTCGCGCTCATCGCCGGCTGGATCTTCGGCATCAACCCGCTCACCGTGCTGAGCCTGCTCAGCGGCGGCGGCGACCCGGTCCAGGTGCAGCAACAGCAGCAAGGCCCCGCGCCCAAGCCGCCCACCGGCGATCGCGAGGCGGCCTTCGTCTCCACCGTGCTGAAGAACACCGAGGTGGTCTGGACCGATCTCTTCCGCAAGAGCGGCGGCAATTACCAGGCGCCCCGGCTCGTGCTGTTCCGCGGCGCCACGCCCACGGCCTGCGGCACCGGTCAATCGGCCATGGGGCCGTTCTACTGTCCGGGCGACAAGAAGGTCTACATCGACCTGGCGTTCTACGACACCCTGAAGAACCAGCTCGGCGCACCCGGCGAGTTCGCGCAGGCGTACGTCATCGCGCACGAGGTCGGCCACCACGTGCAGGACGAACTGGGCATCACCGCCAAGGTCGACGGCATGCGCGGGCGCCTGAGCCAGTCGCAGAACAACGCCGTCAGCGTGCGCGTCGAGCTGCAGGCCGACTGCTTCGCGGGCGTGTGGGCGCACCACTCGCAGGAGTCGAAGAAGTGGCTCGACCCGGGCGACATCGAGGCCGCCATGAACGCCGCGCAGAAGATCGGCGACGACGCCCTGCAGCGCTCGGCGGGCCGCGCCGTGGTGCCCGACAGCTTCACCCACGGCTCCAGTGCACAGCGCCAACGCTGGTTCGGCACGGGCTACCAGACGGGTGAAATGAAGTCCTGCGACACCTTCAACGCGCGCAATCTGTAAAGATTGTCTCCCGAGAGCCCCGAGTTCATTGGGGTCTTTGCTATTGAATAAATAGCAATTCGGCCTGCGCGGATGTTGTCGTTTCGTTGTCACTGCCGTTTTTTGCGGCAGTGCGACAATAGAAGGCTCAATGACAATGTCCTTCTCCAATCTTTCGCTGGCAGAACCGCTGGCCCGCGCCGTGGCCGAAATGGGCTACGAGACCATGACGCCCATCCAGGCACAGGCCATTCCGGTCGTGCTTTCAGGCC
Source organism: Variovorax sp. GW823-FHT04F07 (assembly GCF_058795995.1). Lineage (NCBI taxonomy): Bacteria > Pseudomonadati > Pseudomonadota > Betaproteobacteria > Burkholderiales > Comamonadaceae > Variovorax > Variovorax sp. GW823-FHT04F07. The sequence goes on along the minus strand of NZ_JBXAIG010000002.1, from coordinate 649,445 downwards.
AGGACGTGATGGGCGCCGCGCAGACCGGCACCGGCAAGACGGCGGCGTTTTCGCTGCCCTTGCTGCAGCGCATGCTCAAGCACGAAAACGCCTCCACCTCGCCCGCGCGGCATCCGGTGCGTGCGCTGGTGCTGCTGCCCACGCGTGAACTGGCCGACCAGGTCGCGCAACAGGTCAAGCTGTACGCCAAGTACACCAACCTGCGCAGCACGGTCGTGTTCGGCGGCATCGACATGAAGCCCCAGACGCTGGAGCTGAAGAAGGGCGTCGAAGTGCTCGTGGCCACGCCGGGCCGGCTGCTCGATCACATCGAAGCCAAGAACGCGGTGCTCAACCAGGTCGAATACGTCGTGCTCGACGAGGCCGACCGCATGCTCGACATCGGCTTCCTGCCCGACCTGCAGCGCATCCTGAGCTACCTGCCCAAGCAGCGCACCACGCTGCTGTTCTCGGCCACCTTCTCGCCCGAGATCAAGCGACTGGCCAGCAGCTACCTGCAGAACCCGGTCACCATCGAAGTGGCGCGGCCGAACGAAACGGCCTCCACCGTCGAACAGCACTTCTACAGCGTCTCCGACGACGACAAGCGCCGTGCGCTCAAGCAGATCGTCAAGCAACGCGGCATTACGCAGGCCTTCGTGTTCGTCAACAGCAAGCTCGGCTGCGCGCGCCTCGCACGCTCGCTGGAGCGCGACGGTCTGCGTACCACCGCACTGCACGGCGACAAGAGCCAGGACGAACGCCTGAAGGCGCTCGCCTCGTTCAAGGCCGGCGAAGTCGACCTCTTGGTGTGCACCGACGTCGCGGCCCGCGGCCTGGACATCAAGGACGTGCCCGCCGTCTTCAACTTCGACATCCCGTTCAACGCCGAAGACTACGTGCACCGCATCGGCCGCACGGGCCGTGCCGGCGCTTCGGGCCTGGCCGTGAGCTTCGCCAGCGGCGGCAACGATGCGCGCCTGGTGGCCGACATCGAGAAGCTGATCAAGAAGAAGATCGAGCTCGAACCCGTCGAGTTCGAAGAAGACCGCCCGCGCGGCCGCATCAACGACGGACGCCGCCACTGGCGTGAAGAAGGCGAAGCCGGCGACGCACGCGACGTGCTCGACCAGCCGCGCGAACGCCGCGAAGCCGACACCCGCCGCAGCATGAGCGGTGGCGGCCGCCCGCACCGCGCACCGTCCGCGCCGCGCGATCCGTTCTTCGACAAGCCCTACGAGTCCGGCGAGCGCGAAGCCGCGCCGGCCTGGGAAGCGTCGGCCAAGGCCGCGCCCGCGCGCGGCATCTCGAGCAACATCAAGAGCAAGCGCAAGGTCGCGGCACTGTTCAAGGCGGCCGAGCCGGGTTAAACCGGCGTCGCGCGACAGTGAAAGCAAAAAGCCGGGCATGCCCGGCTTTTTTTCGTCTGCGCTGCGCGCGCTCAGGCCACGCGGAAGTGATGCGTGCCGTCGCGTCCCAGCTGTTCCACCAACCCGAACTCCCAGTCCAGGTAGGCCTGCATGGCCTCGGCGGGCGCGTCGGTGCCTTCGTAGGGCCGGCGGTAGCGGTCGGTGCGGGCCGTGGCCAGGCGGGTCTCGCCGGTCTCGGCCGGCAGCCCGGCGGCGAACCAGGCGGTGTTGCCGCCCGTGAGCACCTGCACCTCCACGTCGCGCTGGCCGCGTGCGTCGAGCAGGGCGCGCAGGTCCGCGGCGGCGTAGCGGGCGAGCAGGCTGCTGCCGCAGGTCAGCACGTAGCGCGGGGCGGACGGAAGGGCCTGGCGGTCGAGCGCCTGGGCGAGCTGCGCGCGGATCGCGTACCAGGCGCCGGGAATGTGGCGCTTCACGTAGTTGGCGCTCGTGGTCACGTCGATCACGGCGGTGGCGGGTTGCTGCTTCAGCAACTCGGCCAAGGCTTGCGGCGCGATCTCGGCGACCGTGGCTGCGACGGGCGGGTAGGCCGACGTTGGCGTGCCGGTCTCGCTGTGCGCGGCGGCTGGCGGCACCGCATCGGGCACGTACACCTCCCAGCCCATCTGCGCGAGCCATGAGGCGCTCATCGACGCGCGCACGCCGTCGTCGTCGGCCAGCACGATGCGTGCGCCGCGCACCGGCACCTGGTGATCGGTTTCCTGCACCAGCTGCCCCCCGGGCGCGCTCGCGAAGCCGGGCAGGTGGCCGGCGGTGTATTCCTCGGGCGTGCGCACGTCGAAGCGGTACACGGTGCGGCCTGGCGCTTCAAGCGTGTCGAGTGCGTCGAGGGCGATGCGGCGCACGCCCGCGGCGTCGGCCACGCGGCGCGCGTCGGCCTGCGCCTGGGTGCGGTTCGCCTCAGACACTGCAGCCGGTGCCTGCCGGCCGGCGCCGTGGTCGAGCACCTGGCCCGCGAGCTTCCAGCCGATGGTGCCGTTGCGCAGGGCCGCCACCGGGTTCGGGATGCCCGCGTTCACGAGCGACTGCGTGCCGATGATGCTGCGCGTGCGGCCTGCGCAGTTCACGATCACGCGCGTGGCCGGGTCGGGCGCGAGCTCGCGCACGCGCAGCACCAGCTCCGCGCCCGGCACGCTGGTGGCCGAGGGGATGCTCATGGTCTGGTATTCGTCGAAGCGACGCGCGTCGAGCACGACCACGTCGGCGCGGCTGTCGATGAGCGCCTTCACCTCGGGCGCCGACAGCGAGGGCGTGTGCCGCTCGTGCTCGACCAGCTCGCCGAAGGACTTGCTCGGCACGTTCACGTCGCGGAACAGCTCGCCGCCCGCCGCGCGCCAGCCTTCAAGGCCGCCGTCGAGCAGGTGCACGTTGGTGTAGCCGAGCGCGGCGAAGGTGCGTGCGGCCAGCGGCGCGAGGTCGACGCCGTCGTGCGCGCCGTACAGCACGATGAAGGTGTCGCGCCGCGGAATGCGCCGCCACGCTTCGATCTCGATGCGCGACAGCGGCAGGTTGGCGGCCCACAGCGGGTGCTCCTGGGCGAACGGGTCTTCCTCGCGCAGGTCGAGCAGCGCGGTCTCCTCGCGCGCGATCAGCCGTTCGCGCAGTGCGGCGAAGGGCAGCAGGGGAAAGGAGGCGGTCGTTGTCGTCGTCATGCGGCAGTGTTTCGGAGTTCGGCGGAGCGGTCCCACAGGTTGGGCAGCAGCGTGTTGGAGTAGCCGGAGACGAAGGGCTTGCGCCCGCCTTCGGCCGGGTAGGTGTGGCGGCGCACGGCGCCGATGTTGGCGCCGTACACGTGGATGCTGATCGACACGCGGTCGGCGTGCGCGTTGTGCACGCGGTGCAGGTCGCCCACGGTGGGCGACACGGCCTCGACATGGCCCGCGTCGAGCCGCACCGGCTCGCCCTGGGGCCGCGCGGTGCCGTCGGCGTCGAGCTCGTAGGGCTGGCTGTACTCGGCGCCGCGCAGCATGCCGATGAGGCCCCACACCGTGTGGTCGTGGATCGGCGTGGCCTGGCCTGGTCCCCAGACGAAGCTCACGACCGAGAAGCGCTCGGTGCTGTCGGCGTGCAGCAAAAACTGCTGGTAGTAGGTCGGGTCGGCCACGGCGAAGGCGTCGGGCAGCCAGTCGTCGCGCGCCACCAGCGTGCGCAGCAGCGCGCCGCCTTCGGACAGGATGCGCGGCTCGTCGGGCCGGCTGTCGAGCAGCCGGCCGAAGGCGCCGACGAAATCGCGCAGCGGAGCAATCATGCGGGGCGTTTCCAGAGTTGGGTGTCGGTGATCGCGCGCACATCCACGCGTGTGGGAAGGATACCGTCACGCGCCGAGCGGTCGGCCACAGTTTGTAGCGCGGTGATGTCGGCTTCGCTCACGGGCCGCCCCGCCACCGAGGCGCGCGCCGTGATGAGGCGCGCCGACGCGATCGGCAGCCGCGTGAGCTGGCTGTAGGCCTGCGCATAGGCCTCGGGGTTGGCCAGCGCCCAGTCGCCCGCGCGGGCGAGCCGCTCGAGGAACTGCACGATGGCCGCGCGCTTGGCCGCATCGGCCAGCGAATGCTCGCTCGCGGTGATGAAGCCCAGCGCCGTGTTGATGCCGCGCCCGTCGCGCAGGATGCGCCCGCCCTGCTGCAGCGCGATGGCGTAGTAGGGGTCGAAGATGGCCCAGGCGTCGATCTGCTTCGACGCGAACGCGGCGGCCGCGTCGGTGGGCAGCACGAACTTCACCGTGACCTCGTCGCGCCGCACGCCGGCTTCTTCGAGCGCGCCGTAGAGCTGGTACTGCGAGATGCTGCCGCGCGCCGACGAGACGATCACCGTCTGACCGCGCAGGTCGGCCACGCGGCGCAGCGGCGAGTCGGGCTGCACCACGATGCCCAGCGACTCGGCCTTGCCCACGCGCGTGGCGACGATCTTCAGCGGCGTCTTGCCGACGGCCGCCGCGAGCACGGGCAGGTCGCCGGCCATCGCGGTGTCGACGGCGGCGCTGCGCTGCGCCTCGAACAGCGGCGCGGCGCCCTGGAAGTTGGCCCAGCGGTAGGCGAAGGGCGCGTCGTCGAGGGCCTTGGAGGCCTCGAACAGCGAGCGCAGACCGCCGGCCTGGTCGCCGAGCACCAGCGTGGCCTGGGGTTGCGCCACCGCGCGCAACGGGCCGGCCACGGCCAGCGACAGCGCGGCGCCTTGCGCGAGCCAGGTGCGGCGAGAAATTGGCAGCGCGCTCATGCGGCACCTCCCGACACCTGCAACGCACGCTGGCCCGCCGCGACCAGGATCGCGTCGTTCTGCGGCGTGTGGATGCGGCTGCACAGCACGTCGCGGTAGTGGCGTTCGAGCGGGTTCTGGCGCGTGAGGCCGTGGTTGCCGCTCAGCTGGAGCGCCAGCTCGACCACGCGGATGGCGTGGGTGGTCACGGTGTGCTTGAGCAGGCCGCTGTCGGCGGCGGGCGGGGTGTGGCCGCTGTCGACCGCGGCGGCCGCGTCGTCGAGCAGCACGCGGTTGGTGCGTAGCAGCGCCTCGATCTCGCCCACCTGCTCCTGCACGCGCGGCAGGCTGGCCAGCGGCGCGCCCAGGCTGCCGGGCGCGCGCCGGTTCAAAAAGTCGACCAGCCAGTCGCGCGCGGCGTGCGCCACGGCGTCGTAGAGGCTGCCCAGCAGCACGACCATCCAGGCCTGCTGCGCCGCATGGGCGTCGATGTCGGTCTGGCTGCCGGCGCCGGGCGCCCAGTCGGCGGGCGCGCGCAGGTCGACGGCGTGGTCGGCGGCAATGGCGACGTCCTCGAACACCACCTCGTGGCTGCCCGAGGCGCGCAGGCCCAGGTGGTCCCAGCTCGCGATCACGCGGATGCCAGGCGCGTCGCGCGGCACCAGGAACACGCCGGTGCGCGGCGCGGGCTCGTCGGTGCGGGCCCACACCGCGAGCCACGACAGGCCCTCGATGCCCGTCGTGTAGAGCTTGTGGCCGTCGATGCGCCAGCCCTCGGGCGTGCGCCGCGCCACGGTGCCGGGCAGGCCGCCGCGCGCCGGCGAGCCCAGCGCGGGCTCCACGCGCAGTGCGTTGATGAGCGCGCCGTGCGCCACCGCGTCGCGTGCCACGCGCTCGCGCAGGTGCGCGGGCCAGCGGCTCTCGCGGCGCGCGAGCGCCTGGTGCTGCAGGTAGGTCATGGTGAGGATCAGCGCGGTGGCGGGTTCGCCGCGCGCCACCGCCGCGATCACGCGGCGCGCCGCGGCCAGCGTGGCGCCGCCGCCGCCGTATGCGGCGGGCGCGACGAGGCCGATCAGGCCGTGCGCCTGCAGCGCCTCGAAGTTCTGGCGCGGAAAGGCGCCGCTGCGGTCGTGGTCTTCGGCCGTGGACGCGAACTGGTCCGACAGGCGGGCCAGCACGCTGAGGTCGACGGAGGGCGAGGTGTCTGTTTCGGGAATGGCCGGCGCGCGGCGCAAGGGGAGTGCACTCATGGTGCCCGCACGGTAAAGGCCCGCTGCCAGCGCGCGAAGGATGCATCGCGCATATCCAAATTCGTTTTTCTGCGTTCGTTTTCGGGGCCCGTCTCGGTACGGTCTCGCTTCTCCTCGTGAGTGAGTGAAGAAGAAAGAACACAAGGCATGACACCCGATTTCCCGCTGGACCGACGCCGCCTGCTGCAGGCCGCCGCCGCATGGGGCGTGGCGGCTTCGGGCGTGGCGCAGGCCGCCGCGCCCTCGCGCGACCTGTCGGGCGTGACCCTGCGCGTGGGCACCTACAAGGGCCTGTGGCGGCCGCTGCTCACGGCCTCGGGCCAGGCCGACACGCCTTACAAGATCGACTGGCGCGAGCTCAACAACGGCGTGCTGCACATCGAGGCCATCAACGGCGACGCGCTCGACCTGGGCTCGGGCAGCGAGATCCCGCCGGTGTTCGCGGCGCGGCAGAAGTCGAGCGTGCGGCTCGTGGCCGTGACGCACGAAGACCTCAACAACCAGGCCACGCTGGCGCGCAAGGACGCGCCGATCCGCAGCATCGCCGACCTCAAGGGCAAGCGCGTGGGCTACGTGCGCGCCACCACCTCGCACTACTACCTGGCCAAGCAGCTGGCAGAGGCGGGCCTGTCGTTCGCCGACATCCAGCCCGTGAGCCTCACGCCGGCCGACGGCCTCTCGGCCTTTGCGCGCGGCGACCTCGATGCCTGGGCCATCTACGGCTACAACGGCCAACTCGCGCGCACCCAGTACGGCGCGCGCACGCTCAAGACCGGCGTGGGCTACCTGTCGGGCAACTTCCCCATCTACGCCAACCCGCGCGCGCTCGACGACACGCTGCGCCGCGCGGCACTGGGCGACCTGCTGCAGCGCCTGCAGCGCGCGTTCGCCTGGATCAACGGCAACTTCCTGGCCTACGCCCGTGCGCAGTCGGCCGAGACGCGCGTGCCCGTGGGTGACCTGGTCGAGCTGTTCAACGGCCGCAGCGGCGACTACAGCCTCGGCCCCGTCACCGACGCCGTGGTGCGCAGCCACCAGGACGTGGCCGACACCTTCCAGAAGATCGGCGTGCTCGACGGCCCCGCCGACGTGAAGCCGCTGTGGGACCGCCGCTTCGAAAACCTGCTGCGGCTTCCTGCCGCCTGACCCCTTCATTCCATCCGCATCCACGAGGACACCATGAGCCAGAACGACGTTGAATTCATCGGCATGATCCAGGGCCAGAAGGTCTCGGAGATCCACGCCGCCAAGGGCCCGGCCATCGACCGCGACTACGTGCGCGCCTTCGCGCAGGCGCACGAGAACGCCGGCTTCGACCGCGTGCTGGTGCCGCACCATTCCACCAGCCCCGACGCCACGCTCACCGTGGCCTACGCGGCCTCGGTGACCGAGCGCATCCACTTCATGCTCGCGCACCGCCCGGGCTTCGTGGCGCCCACGCTCGCGGCGCGCCAGTTCGCCTCGCTCGACCAGTTCAGCGGCGGCAGGCTCGGCGTGCACTACATCTCGGGCGGCTCCGACGAGGAGCAGAAGCGCGACGGCGACTGGCTCGACCACGACCAGCGCTACGCCCGCACCGACGAATACCTCGAGGTGCTGCACAAGGTGTGGACGGCCGAGAAGCCCTTCGACCACGAAGGCGCGCACTACCGCTTCCAGAACGCGTTCTCCGAAGTGAAGCCGGTGCAGACGCGCCACGGCAAGCCGCACGTGCCCGTGTACTTCGGCGGCGCGTCGGAGGCGGCGATCCCGGTCGCGGGCAAGTACGCCGACGTGTACGCGCTGTGGGGCGAATCGCTCGACCAGGCGCGCGAACTCACGACCCGCGTGCGCGCCGAGGCCGCCAGGCATGGGCGCAGCGTGCGCTTCTCGGTGTCGTTCCGTCCGATCCTGGCGGAGACTGAAGACGCGGCATGGGCGCGCGCCGAGAACATCCTGGCGGAGACGAAACGCCTGCGCGTGGTGCAGGGCTACAACCGCGGCGGCCCGCAACAGAGCGAAGGCGCCAAGCGCCTGCTGGCCGCGGCCGAGAAGGGCTCGCGCCTGGACAAGCGCCTGTGGACCGCGGTCGCGCAGGAGATCGGCGGGCGCTCCAACAGCACCGCGCTGGTCGGCACGCCCGAGCAGGTCGCCGATGCGCTGCTCGACTACTACGACCTCGGCGTGACCACCTTCCTGATCCGTGGCTTCGATCCGCTCGAAGACGCGACGGACTACGGCCGCGCGCTGATTCCGCGCACGCGTGAACTCGTCGCGCAGCGCCTGCAGTCGCAGCGCAAGGCGGCCTGAGCCATGAGCGCCGTCCTGTCCATCGACCGCAGCGCGGCCCAGCCGCTGAAGCTGCACGCGAACCCGCAGCAGAAGCACTGGTTCGACCCCATCCCGCCGCGCCCCACCGTGCAGGCCGAGCGCCGCCACCGGCAGGAGCGCCTGGCGGGCGCCTTCCGCCTGTTCGCGCGCTTCGGCTTCGCGCAGGGCCTGGCCGGCCACATCACGGCGCGCGACCCCGAGCTGACGGACCATTTCTGGGTCAACCCGCTGGGCATCCACTTCTCGCGCATCAAGGTGTCCGACCTGCTGCTCGTCAACGCGAAGGGTGAAACCGTCGTCGGCGACCGGCCGCTCAACAAGGCCGCCTTCGCCATCCACGCCGCGATCCACGAGCACAACCCGAACATCGTGGCCGCCGCCCACACGCACTCGACCTACGGCAAGGCCTGGTCCACGCTGGGCCGCAAGCTCGACACGCTCACGCAAGACAGCTGCGTGTTCCACGACGACGTGGCGCTGTTCGACGACTTCACCGGCATGGTGGTCGACACCAGCGAGGGCGATCGCATCGCCCGCGCGCTGGGCGACAGGAAGGGCGCCATCCTCAAGAACCACGGCATCCTGACGGCCGGCCCCACCGTGGAGGCCGCCGCGTGGTGGTACATCGCGCTGGACAACGCCTGCCACACGCAATTGCTGGCCGAGGCGGCCGGCACGCCGCAGCCGATCGACGAGGCCACCGCGCGCCACACGCACGGCCAGATCGGCGGGCCCGAAGGCGCCATCCATTCCTTCGACAGCCTGTACGCAGGCCTGGTCGAGGCCGAACCCGAACTCCTGCTTTGACGATGACGACGAACCCCTGGAGCCTTTCCCCGATGAACGCATCCCTTTCCCGCCGCAGCGTGCTGCGCACCGGCGCCGCCGCTGCCGTGGTCGCCTCGGGCGGCCTCATCGCCTCGCAGGCCTTCTCGCAGCAGACGCGCAAGCTCACCTTCGCCTGGAACGCCGCCGCGTTCTGCCTCTCGCCCGTGGTGGTGGCGCAGGAGCGCGGCTACTTCGAGCGCAACGGCCTGCAGGTGGACCTCATCAACTACACGGGCTCGACCGACCAGCTGCTCGAATCGCTCGCCACCGCCAAGGCCGACGCGGCCGTGGGCATGATCCACCGCTGGCTCAAGCCGCTCGAATCGGGCTTCGACGTGAAGATCGTCGGCAGCTCGCACGGCGGCTGCGTGCGCCTGGTGGGCGCCAAGGACGCGGGCGCCACCAGCCTGGCCAGCCTCAAGGGCAAGATCATCGGCGTGTCGGACATCGCGAGCCCGGGCAAGAACTTCTTCTCGATCCTGCTCGCCAAGAACGGCATCGACGCCGACCGCGACGTGACTTGGCGCCAGTACCCGGCCGACCTGCTCGACATCGCGGTGAAGAAGGGCGAGATCCACGCCATTGCCGACGGCGACCCGAACGTGTACCTCATCGAGAAGCGCAACCAGGGCACCTTCGTCGAGCTCGCGAGCAACCTCTCGGGTGAGTACAAGGACAAGGTCTGCTGCATCGTCGGCGCGCGCGGCGAGCTGGTGCGCAAGGACAAGGCGACGGTGGCCTCGCTGGTGCGCGCCATCGCGCAGGCCTCCGACTACGTGGCCGAGAACCCCAACGAGTCGGCCAAGCTCTTCGCCAAGTACTCGCCCAAGGTGCCGGTCGAAGACCTGCGCGCGCTGCTGGGCACGCTCACGCACAACCACCACCCGCTGGGCCGCAAGCTGCGCGACGAGGTGGAGTTCTACGCGCGCGACTTCCGCGGCGTCGGCGTGCTCAAGAAGACCACCGACCCGGTGCGCTTCGCGGAGCACGTGTCCTTCGATCCGCTGGCATGAGCGCCGTCATCGACCGGGTGCTGGAAGCACCGCCGGCGCCGGGGAACTGGCGCCGCCCCGGCATCGAGAAGGCCGCGCCGGCCGCCGTGTTCGCGCGCCCCGCCGAAGGCTTCTGGCGCACCGGCGCGCTCGCGAGCGCGGGCTGGATCGCGCTGGGCCTGCTCACCGTCTACTGGCCCAACAAGGCGGTGGGCTTCAGCGACTGGGCCTACACCGACGAATTCGGCATTGCCGCCATCGCCATCGGCGCGGCGCTGCTGCTCGTGGCGCTGCTCGGCGCGCGCGCGGGCCGCGTGGCGCGCACGCTGCGACCGGCCGGGCCCTGGCTGGTGGCGCTGCCGGTGCTGTTCGCCCTTTGGGAGATCGCGACCGCCAAGCTCGCGCTGCTGCCCACGCCGTTCTTCGCGCCGCCGCAGAGCCTCATCGAGACCTACATCGACGACTGGCGCCGCCTCGGCGAAAGCCTGGCGCATTCGGCGCGGCTGCTCGCCCACGGCTTCGTGCTGGGCGCGCTGGCGGGCTTTCTCACGGGCGTGACCATCGGCTGGTCGCGCATCGCGGGCTACTGGGTGCATCCGGTGCTGCGCTTCGTGGGGCCGGTGCCGGCTTCGGCGCTGCTACCGCTGGCGTTCTTCTTCTTTCCGTCGAGCTACGCGGCGGCCGTGTTCCTCATCGCGCTGGCCACGGGCTTTCCGGTGGCGGTGCTGACGTGGTCGGGCGTGGCGGGCGTCAACCGCAACTACTACGACGTGGCGCGCACCATGGGCGCGAGCGAGCGATTTTTGGTGCTGCGCGTGGCGATTCCCGCCGCGCTGCCGCAGGTGTTCGTGGGGCTGTTCATGGGGCTGGGCGCCGCGTTCTCGGTGCTGGTGACGGCCGAGATGATGGGCGTGAAGGCCGGGCTGGGCTTCTACCTGTCGTGGGCGCAGGGCTGGGCTTCGTACTCGAACATGTACGCCGCGCTGATCGTGATGGCGCTGCTGTGCTCGGGCCTGATCACGCTGCTGTTCAAGGTGCGCGACCGTGTGCTGTCGTGGCAGAAGGGGACCGTGAAATGGTAGCAACCGCTGTTGCTGAAGCGGGTGTGCGCCAGGCCGGCGCGCAGATCGACATCCAGGGCGTGAGCCACTGGTTCGACGTGCCAGCGGGCCCGCTGCAGGTGCTCGACGACATCGACCTGACGGTGAAGCCCGGCGAGTTCGTCGCGCTGCTCGGTCCGAGCGGTTGCGGCAAGTCGACGCTGCTGCGCCTCGTGGCCGGGCTGGAGCCCGCCACGGCCGGTCGCATCACGCAGGACGGCGCACCCATCACGCGGCCCGACCCGTCGCGCATCGTCGTCTTCCAGGACCCGACGCTCTACCCCTGGCGCAGCGTGTGGGACAACGTGGCGCTCGGCCTGCAGGCGCGCGGCGTGCTCAAGGCGCAGCGCGGGCGCGTCGACGAGGCGCTGAAGCTCGTCGGCCTCACCGACTTCGCGAAAGCCTTTCCGCACCAGCTCTCGGGCGGCATGGCGCAGCGCGTGGCGCTGGCGCGTGCGCTGGTCAACGACCCGCAGCTGCTGGTGCTCGACGAGCCGCTGGGCAAGCTCGACTCGCTCACGCGCATCGCGATGCAGAGCGAGCTGGTCAACCTGTGGCAGCGCGCGGGCTTCTCGGCGCTGCTGGTGACGCACGACGTGGAAGAAGCGCTGTTCCTCGCCAACCGCGTGATCGTGCTGAGCGACCGGCCGGCGCGCATCGCGGCGGAGCTCGTGGTCGACCTGCCGTACCCGCGGCATCGCGGCCACGCGCGTCTGGCGGAGCTTCGCCACGAAGCGCTGCGCCACCTGGGGCTCGACGCCACCTGGTGACATGAACGCAACGCCCGAGGCCGATTGGCTCAACCTGCTGATCGGCCTGCTCCAGGGCGCCCAACTGCAGCTGCTGCGCGTGCTCGATGCACTCGGCCTCGTGCAAAAGGTGCATGGCCAGCCGGCGTGGCCGTGGGCGCACCGGCTGTCGGGCGAGAACCTGCTGATCGACCTGGGGCAGGCGCGCAGCCTCGCGTGGACGCTGGCGTGCGTCGGTGTCGCCTTGCTGCTGCTGTCGATCGCGTTGCTCTGGCGGCGCCCGCGCTGGTACCTGCTCGCGCTGGTGCCGATGCTGCTGATCGCCGCGCCCTGGCCCCATGCGAACGTCGTGCTGGTGCCAGCGACGCCGACGAGTTTCCAGGCGTCGCCGACTGGCTTCACAGCCGCGTCCATCGCGCAGGGCCGCGTGCTCTACGCGCAGCACTGCGTGAGTTGCCACGGCACCGACGGCAAGGGCGAAGGGCCGCTGGCCGCCTCGCTGGCCGTGTGGCCGCCGAACCTCACGGGCCCGCTGCTGTGGCGCCGCGCCGATGGCGACCTGCTCTGGCGCGTGCTTCACGGCACCGCCACCATGCCCGGCTTCGGCGGCCCGCTCGACGCGGCCGATGCCTGGGCGCTCATCGACTACATGAAGGCGCAGGGCGCGGGCCAGAGCCTGCGCGCGCAGGGCCACTGGCCGCAGCCCGTCGGCCTGCCCGACATGGCGGTGCGCTGCGGTGTGCAGGCGCCCCGGTCGCTCGCGCAGTGGCGCGGGCAGCGCGTGCGCGTCGTGGCGGGCACCGTCGCGCCCAGCGAAGACCCGCGCCTGGTGACGGTGCAGCTGCTGCCGCCCGGGGCGAAGGCCGCAGGTGTCACCGCCGATTGCGTGGCCGATTCACCGGCCGCTTGGGAGGCGCTGGCGCTCATCGCGGGCACCGACCAGCTCGCGGGCATGCAGCTGATCGCCGACCGCGACGGCTGGCTGCGCGTGCGCGGCCAGCCGGGACAGGCCGGCTGGTCCGACGACGACCTGCTGTGCCGCAGCGACAGCCCACCGACTGCCTCGGCGAAAGGCGCCGTGCTGCCACCCGATGGCCTGGGCGCGCTCATCGCGCGCATGGACGCCGAGCCGGTGCGCTTCGTCAAGGGCGGCTTCATCCACTGATTTCCTTTTAACTGCTTCCACGGAGAACGAACCCATGACCTCACACCTCGACCGATCGCGCCGCCAGCTGCTTGCCGGCGGCCTTGCCGCTGCCACGACCGCCACCTTGCCCGCCTTCGTGCGTGCGCAGGGCCGACCGGTGCTCAAGGCCGGCGACCAGAAGGGCGGGCTGCGCGCGCTGCTCGAAGCGGCGGGCGGGCTCGAGGGCCTGGGCTACGACATCCAGTGGTCGGAGTTCCCGGCCGCCGCGCCGCTGGCCGAGGCGCTCAACGCGGGTGCGGTCGATTCAGGCCCGATCGGCGATGCGCCGCTGATCTTCGCGCTCGCGGCCGGCACGCGCGTCAAGGCCATCAGCGCGAACCGCTCCGACGCCTACGGCACGGCGGTGCTGGTGCGGCCCGATTCGCCGCTCAAGAGCGCGGCCGAACTCAAGGGCAAGAGCGTCGCCACCAACCGCGGCTCCATCGGCCACTACGTCACGCTCAAGGCGATCACCGCGGCGGGCCTGAAGCCCGAGGATGTGAACCTGCGCTTCCTCGCGCCGGCCGATGCCAAGCTCGCACTCACGCAAGGCTCGGTCGATGCCTGGGCCACCTGGGAGCCCTACACCGCGCTGGCCGAAATCAGCCGCCATGCGCGCGTGCTGGTCAGCGGGCGCGGCCTGCTGCCGGGGCTGAGCTACCTCGCCGCGACCGACGCTGCCATTGCCGCCAAGCGGCCGGTGCTGCAGGACTTTCTGCAGCGCGTGGTGAAGGCGCAGCGCTGGTCGTACCGCAACGTCGATGCGTTCTCGGCCACGCTCGCACGCATCATCGGCATTCCGCCCGAGGCGGCGAAGCTGCAGTTCGAGCGCCGCCAGCAGCAGTGGATTCCCATCGACGCGCAGGTCATCGCCGACCAGCAGGGCACGGCCGATTTCTACCGCCAGGTGGGGCTCATCAAGCAGCCGCTCGACGTGAAGGGCACGTTCGACACCGGCTTCGGCACGGCGGCCTAGAACCGCCGTTCGAGCGCCTGCACGCGGAAGTCCTGCGGCGCGATGCCGTAGGCGCGGCGAAAGGCGCGGCTGAAGTCCGAGGCGCTGCGAAAGCCCGCGCCGTAGGCGATATCGGTCACCATCACATGCGGGTAGCGCGCCAGGTCGCTCGCCGCCTGGCGCAACCGCAGGCTGCGGATGTAGCTGCCCAGCCCGCCCTCGTGCTGGAACATGCGGTACAGCGTGGGGCGCGGCAGCTGCAGCGCGGCCAGCACGCTCTCGGGCGTGAGGTCGGCGCGGTGCAGGTGCGTTTGCACATGGCGGCGCACCCGGTCGAACATGGCGGCGCGTGCCGCCGCGCGCGCGTTGCCGTCGAAGCCGGCCTGCTTGCCGAAGGCCGACACCACCAGCTGCGCGCCCGTGCGCACCGCGCTCTGCGCCGCCGCCGGCGTCATGCCGCCGATGTGGCGCGCCAGCGAGATCGCGTGCCCCGCCGCCAGCCGCGCCAGCGGTGTGGTGCAGGCCAGCGTGCGCCCGTGCAGGGCCTCGGGGTCGGGGAAGCTCTCCTGCACCAGCGCGCCGGGCACGAAGAAGGTGTGGACCCGGCAGTCGTGGCGCCGCATGCGCACCGGCTGGTTCATGTCCAGCGCAAGGATCGTGGGCGTGCCGGCGGGGGCGGGCGGCGGTTCGCCCTTGCGGCGTGCGCCGGGCGTGGCGCGCACCCGCAGGTCGTCGACGCCACCTTCCTCGAACACATGGAACACGAAGTCGCGCACGCTGTCGGTCGACACGCGGGCCAGCGAGCGCTCCAGCACCAGCGTGTCGGAGCGGCATTCGGTGAAGACCAGGCCGCCCACGTCGTAGCGGTCGATCGCGGCGCTGAACGGACGCTCGAGCACATCGCGCGTGGGCAGCGCGTCCATCACATGGCCGACGCGTGCGCGCCAGGCCAGGAACTGCCGGTCGGGCGGCTCTGCGTGCACGTCGAAATGGCTGTGCGCCACGCCCGGGGGACAGAGGGGGCGTTCGGGGGCCGTGGCGGCGCTGTGCGTCATAGGGCGAGGTCGGAGCGGCGCCAAGGGGCTGGAGGGTCCATGCCCGCCAAATAGTACTAACTAAGCGTTAAAAAATCACAGATTTTGCGAAATTCTCCCAAGAACTGAGACGGAAGGTCAAGGCTGTTTACAAAGCGACCTCAGGCTCGCGAGAGGCGTCCTTGCATCGCATTTCGTGGCAGAGGGACGCCGGGTTTACTTTTTCCCCTAGCGTTGATCGACCGAGCGAGCATTGACATGTCCAAAGGAAGCGCCGAGCTGCGTGCCATTTCGGAACTGGACGACGCACCGCCCTTGAGCCCCGCCGTGGCCGCCAACGCCGCGGCGCGGCTTTTTGCCCAGGCCAACCAGCTGGAGCTGGCCAACCTGATGACGGCGGTCGAGCGCGGCGACGTGTGGGCGGCCGCGCGCACGGCGCGGCAGATTCTGTGCGACATCGAGGAGGCGGCCCTGGCGGCGCGCGGGCTCGACAGGGCGCACGAAGAAACCGGCGACGAGGGCCTGCTCTCGCCGCGCGAACTCAAGGTGCTGGAACTCGTGGCCCAGGGCTGGAGCAACCGGCGCGTGGCCGAGGCGCTGCACCGCTCCGACAGCACGGTCGCCAGCCAGATCAAGAGCATCTACCGCAAGCTGTCGGTCCATTCGCGCACGCAGGCCGTGCACGAGGCCATGCGGCGCGGGCTGCTGCGCCCCTCGGGCGCGACGCAGCGCCGGGTGATCAGCTTCCCGGGGTCCGGGCCCGCGCGCGGCTGAGCTCAGGCGGCCTTGCGCGTGCGTGGCGTAGGCGTGCGGCCGGCCGCCGGCAGCTGTTCGCGCAGGTAGGCCAGGAAGGTGCGCACCACCTCGGGCAGCGTGCGGTCGGCCAGCGTCTGCAGCTCGACCGAGCGCCCGCGCATGCCGGGCTCGCGGATCTCGGCCGCCACCAGCTCGCCGCGCTGCACGCGGTCGCGCACCGTGATCTCGCCCGTGATGGCCAGTCCGCCGCCCTGCAGCACGAAGTTGGCGAGCGCCTCGAAACGGTTGCTGACCAACACGGGCTCGAACACCAGGCCGCGGTTGCTGCAGCCCACGTCGAACAGCTGGCGCACCGTGTTCTCGGGGCTGCCCAGCGCGATGGGGAAGGGATGCATCTGCGCCAGCGTCACGCTGCGCGACTTCGCCAGCGCATGGTCGGGCCGCATGATCGCGAACACCGACGCCGCCTGGCGGTGCTCGACCCGGATGCCGCGCACCGCCGCGCGGCTGTAGGTCAGGCCGATGTCCGCCTCGCCGAGCAGCACGGCGTCGCTCACCTGTGTCGGTCCGGTGGCATCGAGCCGGAAGCGCACGCCCGGGTACTGTTCGCGGAACGCCGCGATGGTGCGCGGCAGGAACTCGTTGGCGAAGCCCGAGGAACAGGCGATGCGCACCCGCCCGCTCAGCGGCCCCTGCAGCGCCTGGATGTCCGACAGCACGCGCTCGGCCTCCAGCGCGCCGCGCAGCGCGTGCGCCGCCAGCAGCTCGCCCGCGGCGCTGGGCACCATGCCGCGCGGGCGGCGCTCGAACAGCGGCGCGCCCACCAGCGTTTCGAGCGCGGCCACCTGGCGGCTGATGGCCGAGATGCTGACGTTCAGCCGCGCGGCCGCCTCGGTGAGCGAGCCCGTGCGGGCCACTTCGAGGAAGTAGCGCAGCGAGGTTTCCTGCAGGCGGCGGCTGGGCATGGGGTGGCGTGAGGTTTGCACTGAATGCAAAGGTAGCTCAAGAAAATAGCAATTGTTGAAAAGGTGCCCGCTTTTTATGCTGCGCAGATCCCCGGTTCGCCGTCCTGCTCCCTTCTGCGCTGCCACCCATGCCCACACCTTCCCCCCGCTCATCCCGTCGCCTGTTGGCGCTGCTCCCCACGGCCGTCCTGCTGCTGGGCCACGGCCTCGCGCAGTCGGCCGAACTCTCGCCGGCCCAGGCCGAGCGCCATGCGCAGGGCACCTACCGCGAGTACTTCGAGTTGCTGGCCCTGCCCAACGACGCCACCGTGCCGGAGGACATCCGCAAGAACGTCGACTGGCTGGAGCAGGCCTTCCGCAAGCGCGGCTTCACGACGAAGCAGCTGCCCAACAGCGGCAAGCCGATGCTGTATGCCGAGTTCCCGGGCAGCGACCCCGCGCGCAAGACGGTGCTCTTCTACATGCACCTCGATGGGCAGCCGGTGATTCCCGCACAGTGGGCGCAAAAGAGCCCGTGGACGCCCGTGCTCAAGCGCAAGACCGACAAGGGCGAGTGGGAAGAGATCGATGCGGCCCCGCTCTTCAGCGGCCCGCTGGACCCCGAGTGGCGCGTGTTCGGCCGGGCCTCGGCGGACGACAAGGGCCCGATCATGATGTTGCTGGCAGCCATCGACGCGTTGAAGGCCGGCGGCAGCCAGCCGGCGGTCAACGTCAAGGTGATCCTCGACAGCGAGGAAGAAAAAGGCTCGCCGTCCATCAGCCAGGTCATGCAGGCGCACCGCGAGCTGCTGCGCAGCGACGCCATCGTGATCCACGACGGCCCCATGCACGCCACCAACCGGCCCACGCTGGTGTTCGGCAACCGCGGTGCGGCCGATGCACGGCTCACCGTGTACGGCGCCAAGGTGCCGCTGCACAGCGGGCACTACGGCAACTACGCGCCCAACCCGGCGCAGCGCCTGGCCAGCCTGCTGGCCACGATGAAGGACGACACCGGGCGCGTGACCGTGCCCGGCTACTACGACCGCGTGAAGATCGGCGAGGCCGAGCGCAAGATCATGGCCGCCGTGCCCGACGACGAGGCCGCGCTCAAGCGCCGCCTGGGCATCGCCCGCACCGACCGGGTCGGCGCCAACTACCAGGAGGCGATGCAGTACCCCTCGCTGAACGTGCGCGGCATGGCCTCGGCAGCCGTGGGCGACAAGGTGGCGAACATCGTCCCCGACAAGGCCGAGGCCGAGATGGACCTGCGCACCACGCCCGACTCCGACGCGCCCTACCTGGGCAAGCTCATCGAGGCGCACATCGTCAAGCAGGGCTACCACCTCGTGAAGGGCGCACCCACCGACGAGGAGCGCGCCCGCTACGACAAGATCGCGAGCTTCAGCTACCGCAGCGAGGGCGCCGACGCGGCGGGCTCGCCCATCAACTCACCCATCGGCCAGTGGGCCTACAAGGCGTTGACCGACACCTTCGGCACCACGCCCGAGCCGGTGCGCATCCGCATGATGGGCGGCACCGTGCCGACGGCGGAAATCGTGCGCGTGCTGCAGGTGCCGTTCGCGATCATTCCGCTGGTGAACGCCGACAACAACCAGCACGCGGCGAACGAGAACCTGCGCATGGGCAACTACGTGACCGGCGTGCAGACGGTCTACGCGCTGATGACACACGGGTTCTGAGCCCCCGAACGGGGCGGGTGCTCGTCAGGCCCCCTTGCCGGGCTTCTGCGCCTGTTCGCATTCCACCTGGACCAGCTCGCGCTGGTCCAGCGTCGCGCCGAAGCGCACCGCACTGAGGCAGCCGCCCCACACGCAGCCGGTGTCGGTCGAGAGCAGGTCGGGCCGCGAGAGCCAGCCCAGCGTCGACCAGTGGCCGAAGGCGACCGTGGCCGCGGCCGTCTTGCGGCCCGGCACGTCGAACCACGGCAGGTAGCCCTCGGGGCCGGGAATGGCGCCGTCCTTGCTCTCGAACTCCATCACGCCCTCTGGCGTGCAGTAGCGCAGGCGCGTGAGCGCATTGACGATCACGCGCAGCCGCGCATGGCCCGCGAGCGCGTCGTCCCAGTGGTCGGGCGTGTTGCCGTACATCTCGTGCAGGAAGTCGCCCAGCGCGGGGCCGCGCAGCACCGACTCGACGTCCGAGGCCAGCGCCAGCGTGTCGCCCACCGTCCATTGCGGCAGCACGCCGGCATGCACCATGAGCAGGTCGCCGCCGCCGATCTGCATGTGCAGCGCCATGTGCTGCTGGCGCAGCCAGTCGAGCATCGCCGCGCTGTCGGGCGCGGCCAGCAGGTCGGCCACCGTGTCCTTGCGGCCGCCCTTGCGCACGCCGTGCGCCACGCCCAGCAGGTGCAGGTCGTGATTGCCCAGCAGGCTGCGCGCCGAGGCGCCGTAGCCCTGCAGGCGGCGCAGCACCGCGGCCGAATCGGGGCCCCGGTTGACCAGGTCGCCGAGCACCACGAGGGTGTCGCGGCTGGGGGAGAAATCGATCTTGTCGAGCAGCCGGCCCAGGGGGACATCGCAGCCCTGGACGTCGCCGATACAGTAAAGTGACATTCCCTCATTCTCTCCCCCCGTTCATGGATGTCTTCCTGCTGGCCTTGCTGACCACCCTCAATGCGGTGTTCGCAATGTCCGAAATGGCCCTTTCCACCAGCCGCCGCGCACGCCTCGCGGCCTTGGCCGAAACGGGGGACACCGGGGCGGAGGCTGCGCTGAAGCTGATGGAATCGCCCACGCAATTCCTCTCGACCGTGCAGATTGGCATCACCTCGATCGGCATGCTCAGCGGCATCGTGGGCGAGGCCGCCTTCGCGGCGCCGCTCGCCGTGTGGATGGAAGGCCTGGGCATGGGCGCCGGCACCTCCAGCATCGTGTCGACCGCGGTGGTGGTGACCTGCATCACCTTCTTCACCATCATCTTCGGCGAGCTGGTGCCCAAGCGCATCGGCCAGCTGTACCCCGAGCCGGTGGCGCGCTTCGTGTCGCGCCCCATGCGCGGGCTGGCCAAGGGCGCCAAGCCCTTCGTGTGGCTGCTGGCCGGCGCCACCGCCACCACGCTGAAGCTGCTGCGCATCGACGCCAACGCCGCGCGCTCGGTGACGGAAGAAGAAATCTCGGCCAGCCTCGAAGAAGGCGTGGACGCCGGCGTGATCGAGCAGCACGAGCACCAGATGGTGCGCAACGTGTTCCACCTGGACGACCGCCGCCTGTCGTCGCTCATGATCCCGCGCGCCGACATCGAATGGCTCGACGCCTCCAACACCGTGGCGCAGGCGCTGCAGAAGGTGGCGGACGCCGCGGCGCTCAACCTCGTGCACTCGTGGTACCCCGTGTGCCGCAACTCGCTGGACGACGTGGTCGGCGTGATCAGCGTGGCGCACCTGCTGCGCCTGGGTTCCGCCCACAAGGGCGTGCTCGGCCAGGAGGCCACGCCGGCCGTGTTCGTGCCCGAGACGCTCACCGGCATGGAGCTGCTCGAGCAGTTCCGCACGCGCGCCGGCCGGCTCGTGTTCGTGGTCGACGAGTACGGTGTGGTGCAGGGCCTCATGACCCCGCGCGACCTGCTCGAGGCCATCACCGGCGAGCTGCAGCCCGGCATGCAGGCCGACGCCTGGGCCCACCAGCGCGCCGACGGCATGTGGGAGCTCGACGGCCTCATGCCCGTGTCGGAACTGCGCGCGCGCCTGGGCATCCGCGAGCTGCCCGACGAAGAGCGTGGCCGCTACAACACCGTGGCCGGCCTGCTGATGTCCGTGTCGGGCCACCTGCCCGCCGTGGGCGAGCACATCGATTGCGCGGGCTGGTGCTTCGAGGTCGTGGCGCTCGAAGGGCGCCGCATCGACCGCGTGCTGGCGTCGCCTGACCCGGCCGCGCCGCAAGAAGACTGAAGAGGAGGGCGCGGCCATGCTGTCGCTGCTTGCACTGAGTTGCCCCCAATGCTCGGCCCCGCTGCCGCGCGCGGCGCGCTGGCGCACCGTCAATTGCGGCTACTGCGGCGCCACCATCACGCGCGGCACCGAAACCGTCGAGCGCGAGAGCTTTCGCGCCGCCTGGCGACGCGCCAACGCGGCGCAGCTCGCGGACACCGGCCGGCTGCTGCAATGGCGCGGCGCGCACTACCGCGTGCTCGCGCCGCTGGGCCACGGCGAGCACAGCGAGGTGCTGCTGGCCGAACGGCTCGGCGCGCTGCCCGAGCGCGTGACGATCAAGCTCGCGCGTGAAGCGGCCGGCGACGCCGTGCTGGCGCGCGAGGCCGGTGTGCTGCAGGCGCTGCAAGCCCTGTCGGTGCCCGGCGCGGCCTACTTCACGCGGCGGCTGCCGCAGCCGCTGGGCCTGGGCGTGGCGCAAGGCCTGGGCGACGGCGAACGGCAGGCGCTCGTGCTGCGCCACCCGACCGGTTTCTGGGGCAGCCTGCAGGAGGTGCAGCAGGCCAATCCGCAAGGCATCGATGCGCGCCATGCCGTCTGGCTCTGGCGGCGCATGCTCGAGGTGCTGGCCTTCGTGCACGGCGCCGGCTGGACGCACCGCGCGCTCGCGCCCGCGCATGCGCTCGTGCATCCGCGTGACCACGGCGTGCTGCTCATCGGCTGGTCGCAGGCCAGGCAGGACGTGTCGGGCGGCGCCATCGGGCGCGACCTGATGGCGTCGGCGCGCAGCGTGCGCGCGCTGCTGTCCGACAGCGCCACCTCCGCGCCGCTGGCCGCCTTGCTGCGCGAGTGCAGTGACGACGCCGTCGCCTGCGAGCGCCTGGGCGCGCAGGGCATCGAGCAGGCGCTGTCGGTCGCCTCGCGCGAGGCCTTCGGGCCGCCGCGCTTCGTTCACTTCGACCCCGCGCCGGCCGGCTAGCCGCCAGCCTTTCACTTTTTCCTCACGAAGGAGCACGTCCATGGGTTACGGAAATTACTCGCACGCCGCCCACGCGGCCATCGTGGCCGACCGCGCCGCCAAGTCCGGCAGCGAGGTCTTCACGCAGACCGCCACGCACGCGCTCATGAACCCGCAGGGGCTCAAGGTGCGCGAGTCGCGCGACAACGCCGACCACCCGAACTCGCTGGGCATCGTGTTCGCGCTCGACGTCACCGGCTCGATGGGCGACATCCCGCAGACCCTGGCGCGCCGCGAGCTGCCCACCTTCATGAAGCTCCTGACCGACTGCGGCGTGGCCGACCCCCAACTGCTGTTCATGGCCATCGGCGACGCCACCTCCGACCAGGCGCCGCTGCAGGTGGGGCAGTTCGAATCGACCGCCAACCTCATGGACCAGTGGCTCACCTGGAGCTACCTCGAAGGCGGCGGCGGGGGCAGCGGCGAAGAAAGCTACGAACTCGCCTTCTACGTCATGGCGCAGCACACCGACATGGACTGCTGGGTCAAACGCAAGAAGCGCGGCTACCTGTTCGTCACCGGCGACGAGCTGCCGTACCCGGCGGTGTCGCGCCACCAGGTCGAAGGCCTCATCGGCGAGAAGCTCGACGAGGACATTCCCATCGAAGAGGTCATCGCCGCCGCGGCCGAGACCACGCACCTGTTCTTCCTGATCCCCGACGCACAACGTCGCCGCCGCTGCGAGCCGCGCTGGCGCGAGCTGCTGGGCGACCACGTGATCTGCATGGACTCGCCCGACGACGCCTGCGCCGTGGCGGCCGGCATCGTCGCGCTCACCGAGAAGGCCGTGCCCAGCCTCGACGCGCTGGCCGGCGTGATGAGCTCCACCGGCATGGCCAAGGAACGCGTGGGCGGCGTGCTGCACGCGCTCGACGGCTACGCCGCGCTGCTCGACCCGACCGCACCGCGCCGCGCCACGCCGGCCGCCGGTCACGGGGCACGCAGCTCGTGGTGGAAGCGGCTCTTCGGCTGACGGCCTGCCGTTGACTTCGACGCGCTACGTCTCGCTGCTCGGCCTCGGTTTCGGCGACTGCGGCAAGGGCCGCTTCACCGATTTCCTGTGCGGCGCCTGGGGCGCGCACACCGTGGTGCGCTTCAACGGCGGCGCGCAGGCCGGCCACAACGTCGTGCTGGCCGACGGCCGCCACCACACCTTCTCGCAGTTCGGCGCCGGAAGCTTCCATGCCGGCGTGGCGACCGTGCTCGCCAGCCCGGTGGTGGTGCATCCGACCGCGCTGCGCGTCGAAGCCGACGTGCTGCAGCGCGCGGGTGTGCCCGACGCCTTCGCGCGCCTGTTCATCGACGCGCGCTGCCGCGTGACCACGCCTTTTCATCAGGCTGCTGGCCGCCTGCGCGAATGGGCACGCGGCGCGGCGGCGCACGGCAGCTGCGGCGTCGGCGTGGGCGAGACCGTGCGGCAGGCGCTGGCCGCGCCCGAAACGACGCTGCACTACAGCGACCTTGTTCACCCCGCGCGCACGCTCGACAAGCTCGAAGCCTTGCGCCTCGCGCTGCACCGCGAGTTCGCGAACGCGGTGCCTTCGTCGGCCGACGCCGAGCAAGAGCTGTCCGTGCTCACCGACGCTTCACTCGCACAACGCTGGCTCGACGCCGTGCAGCCCTGCCTGCGTCAGTCGCCACCCGCGAGCGCCGACACCATCGGCGAACGGCTCGTGCGCGCCGGCACCGTGCTGTTCGAAGGCGCGCAGGGCGTGCTGCTCGACGAGTGGCGCGGCTTTCATCCGCACACGACCTGGAGCACCGTCTCCACCGCCGCCGTCGAGGCGGTGCTTCGCGATGCGGGCATCGCGGCGCCCGTGCAGCACCTGGGCGTGCTGCGCAGCCACCTCACGCGGCACGGCGCCGGTCCGCTGCCCACGCACGACCGCGCGCTCGATGCGCGGCTGGCCGAGCCGCACAACGCCGACGACGGCTGGCAGGGCGCGTTCCGACGTGGCCACCCCGACGCGGTGCTGCTGCGTTACGCGCTCGCCGCCGCCGGGCCGCTCGACGGGCTGCTCGCCAGCCACCTCGACGCGCTCGCGCACGCGGACCTGCGCTGGTGCACCGGCTACCGCGATGCCGACGGGCACACGTTGTCGTCGCTGCCCCTGAGCGACGCGCCCGACCTCGACCACCAGCACGCGCTGACCCACCTGCTGGAAGGTGCGCAACCCCTGTACGACCCGCACCCCGTCGCCAACGCCCCCGAGTGGGTGCGGCGCGTGGAAGCCCTCAGCGGCCTGCCCGTGCGCTTCGGTGCGTTCGGCCCGGTGCGCGAGGCCGTCCGCGCGCGCGACCTGCTGCGCTGACCTGATGAGAAAGCCTGCGTGACCCCCAACCTCTTCCTGATCGCCGGTGCCGTGCTGAGCGCCATCGCCGCGCTCTTGCACATCTGCGTCATCTTCGGCGGCCCGTCCTGGTACCGCTTCTTCGGCGCAGGCGAGCGCATGGCCGCGAGCGCCGAGGCCGGCCACCTGTACCCCGTGGCCGTCACGCTGGTCATCGCCGGCATGCTGGGCGTGTGGGCCGCCTACGCGCTGGCGGGCGCCGGCGTGTTGCAGCCGCTGCCCTTGCAGGCGCTGGTGCTGCCCGCCATCACCGCCGTGTACCTGCTGCGCGGCCTTGTCGCCGTCGCGATGTGGCTGTTCGATCGGCGCCGCCTCAGTGCTTTCTGGGTGTGGAGCTCGCTCGTGTGCTTCGTGTACGGCGTGGTGCACCTCGTCGGGCTCGTGCAGGTCTGGGACACGCTCTGACCACGACCCGCGACCGGGCCGCCATCGCACTCAAGCAGAATCCGAATCGAAGCAACCTCGTCCTGTTTTCCCTCCCACGATCGACACCATGACCACTCCCGAAGACATCTACACCGAACCCCCCGCCGATCCCGACACGCTCGCCAACCTAGGCCCGCTGCGGCCGCTGGCCGGCATCTGGGAGGGCATGAAAGGCGTCGACGTCAAGCCGAAGAAAGAGGGCCCGAAGACGCAGGTCTACGTCGAGCACTACGAGCTGCAGCCCATCGACGCGCAGACCAACGGCCCGCAGCTGCTGTACGGCCTGCGCTACCACACCTACATCCACAAGCCCGGCCTCACGAAGATGTACCACGACCAGGTCGGCTACTGGCTGTGGGAGCCGGCCACCAGCACCGTGTTTCTCACGCTGGCCATTCCGCGCGGACAGGTGGCCATGGCCAGCGGCCACGTGAAGCCCGGCGACACCGAGTTCACGCTCAGCGCCGAGCACGGCAGCCTGGTGAACGGCATCGTGTCGAACCCGTTCCTGGAGCGTGCCTTCACCACGGTGGCGTGGAACATCACGGTGAAGATCAACGCCGACGGCACCTGGTCGTACGACCAGGACACCGTGATGCAGATCCTGGGCCAGGCCGAGCCCTTCCATCACACCGACCGCAACACGCTCACGCGCGTCGGCGAGCCGGGGCTCAATCCGCTGGCGATGACGGCGGCGGCCTGAGGCCGTTCAGTCGGCGGGCGGCTTCGGCGTGCGCAGGCGCCGCAGCCGCACGGTGAGCTCCTTCACCAGCTGAAGCTCCCCGCGCCGCTGCGCCACCTCCAGCGCCTGTGCGAACGAGGCTTCGGCCTTCGCGGCGTCGCCGAGCGCCAGCGCGAGCAGGCCCTGCAGCCGCCACGCGGCGGTGAACTCGGGGTCGAAGGCGAGCGCTTTCTCGACATGCATCAGCGCCGTGGGCGCGTCGTCGCGCCGCTGGTGCGCCAGCGCCAGGCTCATGCGCAGCAGGGCGCCGTCGCGGCCGGCGGCCAGCAGGCGCTCGAGCGCCTCGGGGGAGGGGCCGGGTGGGGTGGTGGCGGTGTTCATGGCATTGGTTCGACCTTCCTTGAGGGACTTTGAGCGCCGGCCGGCGGTTGCGTCAATATCAAAGAATAATCTTTGATATTTAAAAACGCAGGCGTTCCGATGAATCTCCCTACCTCCGTCTGGCTGTTCCAGTCTCTCCACGCGCTAGGCATGGCGCTGTGGCTGTCGATTGCCGTGCGCAACAACTGGCGCGGCTTTGCGGGCTCCGCGTTCGCGGTCGGCGGCACGATGTCGATGGCGCCGTTGCGCTTTGACCCCGCCGTCGACACGCCCTTGCTCACGCGCGCCATCCGCTCGGTGGCGCTGCACCGCGCGGCGCTGGGCGTGGTGCTGGTGTTGCAGCTCGGCGCGGCGCTGGCGTTCTGGGCCGGCGGCGCGATGCTGGTGGTCGGCGGCGACCTGTCGGCCGCGCGGCCGTGGCTCAACCTGGGGCTGGCCGGATTTGCTGCCTTCCTGTTCGCGATGCACCTGGGCGGCCTGTGGTTCGGCTACTGGATCCGGCAAGAGGGCCTGCAGCTCACGCACCTCGTGCTGCTCCTGTGGGTGCTGGCGGCGTTCTTCCTGTTCAACCTGTCATGGCACTGATGCCGCCTTCGTCCTACGCGCGCGGTGAGGCCACGCCCACAGCCCGCGCGACGCGCTGCATCCACCATCGGTGCCCATGAACAGAGTGATTCTTGCGTTCCTGGGTGGGGTTGCCTGCGCCGCCGCCGTGGCGGCCATCGCGGAGCCTGTGAGGGTGCCCGTCGACAGCGACGACAAGGGCACGGCCTACATCGCCCCCAACGTGAACTCCACCGAAACCTCGGCCCGCACGAACGGCGCCACGGTCGGTGTGCAGCGCCCGGACGGCAGTGCCCTCGAAGCCGGCACCGACACCTCGGGCAAGCGGCCCACCTACTCGGTCGGCGCCAAGACCGGCGGCGACGTCTCCTTCTCGGGCGGCGCGCATTCGGACGGCAAGGCCAACACCGGCGTGAAGGCCGGCGTCACCATCAAGTACTGATCGATCAGACCATCGTCGCGTAGACGATGAAGCCCTCGTGCTTCGCGACCTTGTCGTAGAGCGTGCGCCCCGCTGCGTTGGTCGTGTGCGTCTGCCAGTACACGCGCTGCCCGCCTGCGCGCCGCACCGCGTCGTACACGCCCTGGATGAGTTGCCGGCCCACGCCCCGGCCGCGTTCGGACGACTGCGTGAACAGGTCCTGCAGGTAGCAGGTCGGCTCGATGCGCGTCGTGCTGCGGTGGAACAGGTAGTGCACCAGCCCCACCAGCTGCCCGTCGCGCTCGGCCACCAGCGCATGCACCGGCTCGTACGGATCGAAGAAGCGCTGCCACGTGGCCTGCGTGATCGCCTCGGGCAGGGCCGTGGGGCCCTCGCGGCCGTAGAAGGCGTTGTAGCCGTCCCAGAGCGGCTTCCATGCGGCGAAGTCGTCGGGCGTGGGCGGGCGGATCAGGAGCGCGGGCGTGGTCATGAGGTCAGGGGGCCTTTCCATTGGGCACGGATGTGTTGCGCGCCGCGATGGCAGCGGCGGTGGTCGCGGCGTTGACAGGGCAGGCCGGCAGCGCCACCGGCACTGCCGCGGGCATGGGTTCGGGCACCGGCCCCATCGATTTTTCGAGAAAGTCGAGCATCGCGCGCATCGCCGCGCTGTTGTGGCGGCGCTGCGAGTACGCGGCATACAGCCAGTGCTCGTGCGGCATGTGGTCGCGCAGCACCGGCACCAGCGCGCCGCGTTCCAGGTGCGACTGCGCCAGCGGCTCGGGCACGTAGGCCACGCCCACGCCGCGCAGCGCCAGCTCGATCAGCGCCACCGCGTCGTTGGCCTCCATGCGGCTGTGCACCGCCACGTCGTGCGGCTGGCCGTCGGTCTCGAACGGCAGGTGCGTGGTGGGCATCGGCGAATAGCTCAGCACGTCGTGCCGCGCCATGTCCTCGGGCACCTGCGGAATGCCGCGCTGCGCCCAGTAGGCGGGCGACGCGCACACCACCATGTCGAAGCGCACCAGCCGGCGCACGATCAGGTTCATGTCGTCGATGCGCCCGCCCGTCAGGTGGATGTCGATGCCTTCCTCGATCAGGTCGATGTCGTGGTTGGTGAAATTCAGGCTCACGTACACGTCGGGGTAGAGCTTGATGAACTCCGCGATCACGTCCGAAAGCCAGCCCGCGATGAGCCCGTGCGGCGCGCTCATGCGCAGGCGCCCGCGCGGGTGCGAGCCGTGCGCCTGCAGGTCGTTGAGCGTGTTCTCGGCCATCGTCACCAGCTCGGTGCTGCGCTCCAGCAGCACCTCGCCCGCGTCGGTGAGGCTCAGGGAGCGGGTCGAGCGGTTGAGCAGGCGCACGCCGCTGCGCGCTTCCAGCTCGGCCACATAGCGGCTGACCGTCGCCTTGGACATGCCCAGCGACAGGGCCGCGCGGGAGAAGCTGCGCCGGAACGCGACTTCGCGGAACGTTTTGATGAGATCGAGACCAT
Source organism: Variovorax sp. GW823-FHT04F07 (assembly GCF_058795995.1). NCBI lineage: Bacteria > Pseudomonadati > Pseudomonadota > Betaproteobacteria > Burkholderiales > Comamonadaceae > Variovorax > Variovorax sp. GW823-FHT04F07. The sequence goes on along the minus strand of NZ_JBXAIG010000002.1, from coordinate 621,513 downwards.
CCATAGATCGGCGCATTGTTCCAGCATCGGGGGAGGGGGCACGGGTCGTAGGGGCATCCCGGTTTTGCGCTGCGAAGGGGGCGGGGGTGCGTGGCTATACTGCGGCCGTTGCGCCGCTAAGAGGCGTGACCGGGATTGGTCTCCTGAAGCATCTCTGCGACGAAAGCCGCAGTTCCCCGCAGGGTCTGCGGCTTTGTCGTTCGTGCCTCCAGTTTTGGCGGCTCGACGGGCGGGCGCGAGCCCGGCCGGTTCTCGCAAGAGGTGCCCGGTAGACCAACCCGTCGAGCTGCCGCCTCCGATTGGTCTCGGGAGCGGCGGTTTCAGCAAACCGCACCTCTTGGAGGCCATGCATGGCTCTCGTCACTTCCGTATCCGCCGAATCGCTTGCCTTGCAGGCCTGCGACGACCTCGATAGCTTTCACACGGTGCGTCGCGCGTATGCGTGCATCGAGAAGCTCATCGTGCCGCAACATGTGAACGACACCGACGATGTGTACCCGACGCGCACCGAACTCGGCGCGCTGGTGCGGCTGGTCAATGAAGAACTGCAGCGGCGCATCGAAGCCGCCGAGGCCACGCTGCAGTCGCTGCGTGCTGCCGTGGGCGATGCCCAGCGGGGCTGACGGCTCAGGCGGGGCGCTCGCCGTTCTCCGCCGGTGGTTGCTGCTGTCGCTGTTGCAGCGTCGTCGAGATGCCGTAGAGCGCCAGCATGCCGAGCACGTGCCCGATGGCAACGCCCGGCTCCCCCGATTCGATCCGCGCGATCGTCTGGACGTGAACGCCCAGGCGCGCGGCAGCAGCGGCCTGGCCCTCGCCAGCGGTGGTGCGCGCCAGCTTGGCGGCAGCCCCGAACGCCTTGATCGCTTCGATCGCGTCGTCCCCAATGTCGGAAGAGATTCGTTTTCCTTTGGCCATGCTTTCATTGTCCCCGGTTGCTGATGCGAGTGGAACGCGCGCCTCTGTCTTCGTGGCGCTGAGGGGGTGTGCGGCTGAGGTGGGTAGGTACTATCGGGAACGAGTGAGCCTTGTCAGTTGCCCCAGTTTCTTGATTTGAGATGAACCCTCCACCAACTCACGTTCCCGGGAAGCCGTACCACTTCTTTTCCATCCCGCTGATGATTCAGCCCAACCTTTGGGATGAGAAGGTTCCACTGAAATTTCGCGGATTGCTGTTTGCTGTGCTCTATGCAATTCCCGTGCTGATCATGTCCATCGTGATCCCCCTCGTGGTGGTGTTCCCTGCCATGAGTTTCAGCTCGATCGGAGGACTCTTGGTTGCAGCGCCTTTTTGGATGCTTGCCGCGTACTTCATGTCGGCGCTCGCTGTCGGGGTACTTGTTGGTCTCTACAACTATTCAGAGTTCAAGAGATTTACGAAAGCGCCGGTCAATTGATTGAAGTCGGCTGTTGATGGTCAGGAGCCACCACCCTCCAAATCTTCACTTCTGGTCACCAGCTTGAGGTGGCACTCCACGGCTAGAAGCGGACGTTCAACCGCATCCTCCAATCTCTGATCTCCGACACATCCCCAGCCATGAACCTAGTCAGCCTGTCGTCACTTACCCCCGAGGATGTTCACACGATCTGGCGTCTGGCTGCATCACCCGGTGTGGGCATCCAAGGCACCGCCGCCTGGTCGTTCGAAGGAAATGGCATTCGCACGCGCACGACGTTCCTGAAGGCATTCCAGGAACTGGACCTGTCCGTCATCGAGCTGCCGAATCTTCTGAAGACAAGCGAACGCGTGTGTGATCTCGCAGGTTATCTGGACCCGTTCTATGACATCTACGTCGTCCGGGAATCGAACCACGAACGCCTCGCGGAGTTTGCTGCCTCGTCTCGCAGACCCGTAGTCAACGCGATGTCGAACACCGGCCATCCATGCGAAGTTCTTACCGACGCCTACTTCATCGAAACAACCATGGGCCCGATCCAGAAGGTGCGCATCTGCCTTTGGGGGCCGCCGACCAACGTGTTTCGTTCGTGGCACGAGCTGGCCAGCGTGATGGGCTTTACGCTGGTTCATGTCTGCCATGAGAGCTTCCACGAGACCATCCCCAACGTCGCCTTTTCATCGGCTTCCCCAGAAGCAACAGACGTGGTCATCACCGATGGCTGGCCTCGGGGCACGGAGCAGTTGAGCCGTCCGCTGTCCGTTGAAGATCTGGCTCGGATGGGCAACCCCGTGCTGTTGCCGACGCCACCGTTCACTGTCGGTGGTGAACTTTCGGTGGACCCTCGTCGCTATCCGCACTTCATCGGCTACGAGCAGAAGAAGCTCCTCTTGCCGGTGCAAAGGGCGGTGCTTCAATATCTGCTTGCAACCTGAATTGACCGGGGCCAGTCAGTCGAGTGCTGGACGGAATAGAGTCGAGAAAAGCTTGAACAGCCTATGAGCGAGGACTTCATCTCCATCAGCCGATTACTGGTCGAGGACGCATGGAACAACCCCGACAAGTGGGAAGCCAACCTTGCCTCTGCGCAAGCGTTGCTCTCGAAGGCGCTCGTTGAATCTCCTGGCAATGTCCTTGCCCTGACGTGCTTGGGCGCCGTGCTTTCCGATCAAGGCAAGCACAAAGAGGCTGCATCCGTCCTGAAGCGTGCAGTCGAACTCGGCTCCACCGATCGGAACACGTTCTTCAACCTCGGCGTGGCAACGATGAACTTCGGCTCACGCGCGAAAGCCATGTCTGCATTCCGTGGGGCCGAAGGGCTCCAGGCTTCGCCGCTGTCGTGGCCGGCATACTTTGATGCGCAGGCCCATTGAGCGCCCTCCCACCCCAAGCAAGGAGACCCGCATGAGAACGCTGAAAATCATGGAGCACATCTCGCTGGATGGTGTGATCCAGACCTCGGGCGAAGACGGCTTTCCCTACGCGGACTGGACCACGCCCTACCGCAGCCCCGCCGGCCGGGATGAAGTGCTCGCCGCGCATGGCGGGCGCTTCGATCTGCTGCTCGGGCGTCGCACCTACGACATGTGGTCGGACTACTGGCCCAAGGCACCGAGCAGCGCGATGGCGGACGGCTTGAATGCGGCGACCAAGCATGTCGTGACCCACCGCCCCGAAAGCCTGGCATGGGGCCCGTTCGAAAGCGTGGGGCCGGACGTCGTCGAGGGCGTTCGCCGCATCAAGTCGCAGGCGGGCCCGAACCTGACCCTCTGGGGCAGTTCCTCGCTGACATCGACGCTGCTCGCGCATGGCCTGGTGGATGACGTCGTGCTGCTCGTCTATCCGGTGCTGCTGGGCGCGGGAAAGCGCTTCTTCGCACAGGGCACTCCACCACGCGCCTTCGAGCTTGTCACCACGAAAGCAATGCCATCGGGCATCCTCCTCAGCGCCTACAAGGTCGTCGGCCCTTTGAAGGCCGGGTAGTCGAACCGCGAAACATCGCGAGCGAAATCACAAGGAACATCTTGATCCACCGCATCCGCACGGCCCTCGTGGCCTGCACCTTGGGCGCCGCGGCACTGGCCGTTTCCGCGCAGGTCAACATCGGCTTCATCGGCACGCTCTCCGGACCCGGGGCCGCGCTCGGGCAGGAACAGTACGACGGCTTCATGCTGGCGGTCGAGCAGCGCCAAGGCATGCTCGGCGGTGTTCCCGTGGCGGTCCTCAAGGAAGACGACCAGCACAACCCCGAGCGCGGGGCGCAGCTGGTGCAGAACCTGATCGAGAAGGACAAGGTCAGCTTCGTCACCGGTGTGACCTTCTCCGACGTGATGATGGCCATGGCCAAGCCGATCGCCCGGGCGGGCATGCTGTTCGTCGGCTCGAATGCCGGCCCCGCGCCGATCGCCGGCAAGCAGTGCAACACCCGGTTCGTCTTCGCCTCGTACCAGGACGAGTACCAGGCCGGGATCGTGGGACGCTACGCCGTCGACAAGGGCTACTGGAAGACGCTGTTCATTGCGCCTGACAACGCGTCGGGCAAGGACCAGCTGCGGGGCTTCAAGCGCTACTACTCGGGCGAGGTGGTGAGCGAAATCAACGTCAAGCCCGACCAGACCGACTACGCGGCAGCGCTGGCGCAGATCCAGCACGTGGCGCCCGATGCGGTGGTGGCCTTCCTGCCGGGCGAGATGGGCGTGAACTTCATCCAGCAGATGAACCGATCGGGCCTGCTGAACAAGGTGCCCTTGCTGACGGTGGGCACGGTCGACGGCACGACGCTGCCGCTGCTCAAGGATGCAGCGCTTGGTGTGGTGGCCGGCGCGGTCTGGGGCCCCGACCTGCCGAGCCCGACGAGCAGGTCTTTCGTTGCCGCCTTCGAAAAGAAGCACGGGCGCATCCCTTCGCAGTACGCGGCGCAAGGTTTCGATGCGGCGCTCCTGATCGACAGTGCGCTGAAGGAGACCAAGGGCTCCGTCGCCGATCGCGGTGCCTTGCGCAACGCGCTCAACGAGGCCGACTTCTCGTCGGTGCGCAGTGGCTTCAAGTTTCTGCGCAACGGTTTCCCGGTGCAGGACGGGCACATCTTCGTGGTCGCGAAGGACGCGCAGGGCCGCACGTCGCTCAAGCGGGTCGCCACGCCGCTGGAGGCGAACCCGGATGGGTACTGGAACGAGTGTCGGTAGGCAGGGGCCGGCAGCATCAGGCCAAGCCCTCGACGTTCGCAGCGCCTATGCTCGGCGTTCAAGAACAAACCCCGTCCGTCCCGGCCACCGCCGCGAGACCACAGCCTGACCATGCACCCGACCGGAACCCTGCGTGGCATCGCCGCGATGCTGTTGGCCTGCGCCTTCTTCGCCTGCATGGACGCGCTGCTCAAGACCCTGGCCGGGCACTACCCGCCGGTGCAGGTGATGGCGCTGCGCGGTCTCACGGCGCTGCCCCTGGTGTGCCTGTACATCGCCCGGCGGCGCGAGGCAGCCGGTGTTTTCAACCGTCGGCTGCGCTGGCGCCTGCACCTGCTGCGCACCGCGCTGAATATGACGATGCTGGTGCTCTTCGTGCACGGCCTGAAGACCCTGGGCCTGGCCGAGGCCTACACGCTCACGTTCATCGCGCCGTTGCTGATGGTGCTCATCGCCGTGCCGATGCTGGGCGAATCGGTGCAGCCGCGGCACTGGATCGCCATCGGGCTGGGCTTCGTCGGCGTGGTGGTCGCGCTGCGGCCCGAGCAGGGGGCCTTCCTCTCGACGGGTGCGCTGGCGATCCTGGTGGCGGCCGTCTGCTATGCGCTGTCGAACATGCTGGGCCGGCTCATCAGCCGCACCGAGCCGAGCGCCGCGCTGGTCTTCTGGACCACGGCGGGCATGGCGCTCGGCGGCAGCCTGTTCGCGGCGCCGCAATGGGTGCCGCTGCAGGCCGAGCACGCGTGGGCGCTGGCGGGCCTGGCCCTCAGCGGTTTCCTGGGCCAGTTGGCCATCGCCGAGGCCTTCCGCCACGGCCAGGCCGCGGCCATCGCGCCCTTCGAATACAGCGCGCTCGCGTGGGCGCTCGTGATGGACTGGGTGTTCTGGCAGGCCGCGCCCGATGCATGGACGCTGGGCGGCGGGGCGTTGATCGTTGCGAGCGGACTGTGGCTGGCGCGAAGCGAGGCGCCGAGGTCCGTACAGAAAAAGCGCAAGGCCGCCTGAGCTGCTGAACGGCTACAGTCGGCCAGAAGCAGCCACGCGCACAAGACTTCCAATGCCCCGAACCACTTCCGAGATCGCCCACGACATCGCCAACTTCGAACCGCCGGAGGACGGCAACTGGCGCTACCTGGACTCGCTTCTGGATGAACTCTGGAGGGCAGGTAATCCGGAGCAAGCCATGCCCGAAATGCTGAGCGTTTTCGAGCGTTACCCGGAGGAAGACGGCTACGGGGTCATGTGGACCATCGTTCACGGATTGGAGAGCTTGCCGAACTACCAGCCTGAGCTTCTTCGCTCCCTCGCGCGACAGCCCAGCGAACTCGGCATCACGATGGTCGGGCGCATCCTGAACGCCGGCACGACGGAGATCGGCGGCGTTTCATTGCTGCAGACGCTGCACGATCTGGCGAAGACGGCAGCCTCTTCGTACATCAGGGAAGAAGCGCTCCGTGTGGCGTCTCGGCCGCGCTGAACGTCCGCCGTGAGGAAAGCGCTCATTCGCATCGTGCTCCGCGGCCCCCTGGCTGCCCGGCATGGCGATCCAAGCCCATGACCACAGACCCTCTTCCAATCACCCGGCCCGCCATCCTCTGCGTCGCATGCGCCGCTGCGGCGGGGTTCTTCTGGTGGGCGTTCCATGAGCGGTATTACAGGCACAGGGACTGCATCGAAGCATCCGCCTCCAGCTGCATCACGCCCGACGGCGCCAATCTGATCGGCGGGAGCGCCGTCTGGTCCGTGGTCGCTGGCCTCTTCACGTGCGCCTCGGTCTACTACCTGGGGGTCGTGCTTCGCCGTCGTCGGGCGAATGGCCGCTGATGGCCGGCTGAAGCGAGAGTTCAGGCCCCGCCGTCTTGTCGAGCCAATACGGGCGCCTCATGCCGCGAGGCCACTTCCGGCTGGCCATCGAGCGTGGCCCGCGCCCTGGCAAAGCAATCCACATCGGCCGGCAAGGCCACGCCGCTTTGGGCGGAGCGGGTCCAGATGTGGCTCGTGAGTTCGACCGCGTTGGGATCGTCATAGCACCCGCGCGAGATGGCGCGCACATCGGGCCAGCGCTCGAAGGTCAGGCCCATCGTTGTGCCGCACGAGGGGCAGAAATGAACGAAGACCTGCTTGTGGCTGCCGTCCGATCGGTGCGCGTACTGCCGCAGTTCGCCTTCGTTGAACTGCACGGCATCCATCGGAAAAAGCGACTCGGCGTAGAAGGACGTGCCGGTCATGCGCTGGCAGAACGTGCAATGGCACGCGAACGTGCGCAGCGGCGGCTGGGTCGTGCTGAATCGGACCTTGCCGCAGAGGCAACCCCCTTCAAGTACAGCTGGCATACGGCACCCGGAAAAAAGAGGAGGATTCTGCCCCCTCGATCGACGGCGTTCGATGCAGCTGCGCGCGCCGGCGCTCAGGCCAGCCCGAGCTCCTTGGCCTCGGCTTCGTAGTGGGGGTACGACGCCTTCATCGTTGCGCCGTTGAGGATCATCTCGGCCACGAGGGTGCGCGACGGCATCTCGTAGACCTGGGTGCGCACCCACACGGACTCGGTGCGCGCGCTCTCGCTCAGCGCAATGATCTCGCGCTCCAGTTCGTAGTCCTGGTCGACGAAGAGCGGGCCCTTGATGAGGCGGATTTCCTGTCCGGCGAACAGGCCCACGGCCGGCTTGCGGCCACTCAGTTGCGCCTCGGCGCTGGTGGACCCGAGCAGCACGCTGATCATCTCGGTCGGGATGATGGCCCGGCCCCACGGCGAGCGCTTGCCGCCTTCGGCCGTGTACCAGTCGCAGGGCTCGGTGATGACCTCGAGCTTGTCGGCGAGCGTGAAGGGGTAGTGGTCGCCCATGTGCTGGTCGAAGCCCATGCGGATCTTCTCGACGACGGCGCCGCGCTGGCCCACGCGCAGGTCGCGGTTGATGACCAGGCCCTGGGGCGGGCGCAGCTTGGCGATGCGCTGGGGCAGCTCGTGCGGGTGCTGGCTGGCATCGCCCACCGACGCGGTGCCGGTCAGCACCGGCGTGCCGTCGGCCTTCTCGGCGCGCAGGCGCACGAAGGTGGCGCCGGGCGCGGGCAGGTCGACAAAGGCGCGCACCGACTCGCCCTCGACCACCATGTTCTGGTAGTGGGCGCTGATGCAGCCGGTTTCGAACCAGGCCTGGCCGAACACATGGAACAGCAAGGGGTCGAACTGGCTGAAGTGCGTCGGCCCTTCGATCGGCCCGGCGCGCAAGCCCAGCGTTTCCGCCGTCGCGTCGTCGTGGATCGATTTGTGGTCGTCGTAGGTCTGGTCGGCCAGCATCTGGCGCGGCTGGCGCACCGGGCCGCACAGGCCCAGGGCGGTGGTGGTGAAAGGCGAGGTCATGGGGAAGGGCTCCGTGTAGCCGGCGGCGGGCGCCAGTCGAGTTCGCGATGATGGCAAAGTCTCCGCGCCGCGCCTGTCGCCTAGGGAACGCCTGATGCGGCCGGCCACACAGTCACTGGCGGTCGGCGCACGGAAGATGCATCGGTCGTCCTTGCATGACGGTCCGGGTGGTTGCCTGCCTCATTGCGCCTCGACGCCTAGCTCGCGCATCCGCCTGGTGATCACGTTGAACTCCTCCTTGTACGACACCGCGAACTGCTCGGGCGTGCTGTTCATCACCTCGAAGCCCCGGCCCACGAACAACTGGCTGACATCGGGCGAGCCGACGATGGCGCGCACTTCCCGGGCCAGCTTGTCGACGATGGGCTGTGGCGTCTTCGCCGGTGCCAGCAGCCCGATCCAGACGTTGGTGTCGTAGAGCGGGTCCTTGAAGCCCAGCTCGTTCATGGTCGGAACCTGCGGGAGCGAGGTGGAGCGTTGTCGTCCCAGCACGGCCAGCGGCACGACCTTGCCCGTGGGCACATGCTGCATCGCGCTGGGCACCGACGACAGGCCGACGTCGATGGTGCCCGACAGCAGGTCGGTCAACACGGGCCCTTCGCCGCGCTGCGGCACATGCACCATGCCGGCACTCAGTCCGCGATTGAGGCTCTCGCCGGCCAGGTGGCCCAGCCCGCCGACGCCCCAGGACCCGTAGCTCAGTTTCGCGCCGCCCTTGGCCACCTTGGCCTTCAGGTCTTCGATGCTCCTGATGCCGGTGCCGGGGTGCGTGGAAATCAGCGCCGGGCTGCGCACCACCTGCGTGACGCCGACGAAGTCCTTCTGCGGGTCGTAGGCCAGGGTCTTGAACAGCGCCGTGTTGTTGATCTGCGAATCGGTGATGGTCATCAGCAGCGTGTAGCCGTCGGGCCTGGCGCGGCCGACTTCGCCGGCGCCGATGGCGCCCGCCGCGCCCGCCTTGTTGTCCACCACCACCGGCTGCCCCATCGATTTCGAGAGGCGATCGCCCAGGGTGCGTGCCACGAAGTCGGTCGCACCGCCGGCGGCGTAGGGCACGACGAGGCGGATCGGCCGCGAGGGGTAGCTCTCCTGCGCGGCGATGGGCAGCGCCAGCGTGATCGCTGCGCATGCGGCAGTCATTTTTCTGAACATGGTTGTCTCCAGTGGTGGGGTTGAGTTGTTGGTGTTGCGAGGGGAACGTCAGAGATCGAGGACGAGGACGGCGCTGCGCGCGCGGGACACGCAGGGCAGGATGCAGGTGTGGCTGTCGCGCTCTTCGTCGCTGAGCACGAAGTCGCGGTGATCCGCCTCGCCCTCGAGCAGCGGCACCTCGCAGCTGCGACACATGCCTTCGCGGCACGAGAAGGGAATGCTGACGTTGGCGCCTTCCAGTGCATCGAGCAGGCTCTGCCGCGGTGCGACCTCGATCCTCTGGCCGCTGCGATGCAGCACCACGGTGAAGGTGCCGGCCGGCGCTGCGGGCGTGGCGGGTTCCGGCGGTGCGAAGCGTTCGAAATGGGTGGCCGCCTTGTCGATGCCGACAACGCCTGCGGCCGCGCCGACCGCGTTCATCAGCCCTTCGGGGCCGCAGCAGTAGAGGTGGGCGCCTGGGGCCGCACCGGCCAGCCAGCCCGCCAGGTCGGGTGGCGTGCCCGCCGCTTCCTGGTCCACGTGCAGCTGCACGCGGTCATGGTGGCGCGCCAGCGTCCACGCATAGGCGGCACGGGCCCGCGTGCGCACGCAGTACAACAGCTTCCAGGGCCTGGCGTTGGCCTCGCACCAGAGGATCATGCTCAGGATGGGCGTGATGCCGATGCCCCCGGCCACGAACACATGCTCGGTGGCGGTCGGGTCGATGCCGAACAGGGCGCGCGGCGCGCCCACCTCGAGCACATCGCCCACGGCAAGGCGCTGGTGAACGAAGGCCGAGCCGCCGCGCGAGGCTGGCGCCAGGCCCACACCGAGCACGTAGCGGTGGCGCTCCAGCGGCGAGTTGGCCAGCGAGTACTGGCGGCGGATGTCGCCGGGCAGCAGCAGGTCCACATGGGCGCCCGAGGTGAAGGGCGGCAGCGCGGCGCCGTCCTGCGCACGCAACTCCAGGCCGAGCACATCCTGCGCCTCTTGCGTGAGGCGGGTGACGAGGAGCTTCATGGCTCAGGCCTTGACGGGTTCGGGCGCTGCAGTGGCGGCGGGGCGGGCCGCGGCTTCTTCGAGCGCCTCTTCTTCCAGCCGGCGCGAGACCATCCAGCGGAACTGGTTCAGCGCGGCGTCGATGCCGAAGGCCATCATCTTGAAGTCGGGCGCCAGCGCCAGGCTCTTTTGCTGCGCGGTGATGATGTCGCGGTCTTCATCGAAGGCATCCACCACGGCCTGGTGGATCGAGTGCGTGACTTCGGGTTGGTCGATGGCGAAGTTGTGGGGATGCGCGAAGAAGTAGTGGGTGGAGTTTTCCGTCTCGGGCGTGATGGCCTGGCAGCCACGAAATTCGATCGCACCGTCGCGGTTGCCTTCGGCAGCGCCCTGGCCGGTGGGCGCCATGCCGGAGTTCATCAGCAGGATGGCCGGGATGGTGAAGTTGTAGATGTTCCATCGATCGACCCTGCTGCCCCAGTCCTTGACCGCCTGGGCGAACGGCGGAGGCTCGGTGTCGAGGGCCCACCGGGTGATGCGCACGCCGTTGTCGATGCGTTCGACCTTGGGCTGGGCGGCGGCGTAGTCCGCACTGCCTCCCAGCGTGGTCGGGTGCACGAAGGGCAGGTGGGAGAAGTCCAGCAGGTTGTCGCAGATCAGCAGGTAGTTGACGTCGTAGTGGATGTAGCCGTCCAGGCTGCGCCAGTGCGGGTCGTCCAGCCATGGCGTGTCGGGGATCAGCGCCTGGTCGGCCTTGTCGGGGGCGCCCATCCAGATCCAGACCCAGCGGTGGCGTTGCACCACCGGGAAGGTGCGCACCCTGGCCTGGATGGGAATGCGCTTCTGGGCCGGCGCCTCGATGCACTGGCCCGAGGCGTCGAACTTCAGGCCGTGGTACATGCAGCGCACGCAGTCGCCTTCTCGCCGTCCCACCGACAGGGGCGCGCCGCGGTGGCAGCAGCGGTCTTCCATGGCGACGATCTCGCCGTCGTCCTTGCGGTACATGAGAACGGGCACGCCGATGATGGTGCGGGCGAACAGGCCCTGCGGCGTGAGCTCGTTGTCCCAGGCAGCCACGTACCAGGTGTTTTTGATGAACATGGGGCGTCTCCTTTGTTGTTCGCCGCGTTCGGGTCACGGCATGAGCAGAGCGTAGGACGAGGGTTCTCATGTATCAATGTCATTTCAGTCATTCCTAGAATGCGCGGCATGCATGCGGAAAACTTCGACCTGAATTTGCTGGCGGTCTTCGACGCGATGTTTCGCGAGGCCAGTGTCACGAAGGCCGCGCAGGGCCTCGGGCTGACGCAGAGCGCGATGAGCCATGCGCTCAACCGGCTGCGTGCTTTTTTCGACGACCCCTTGTTCGTCAAGGTCGGCAGCCGCATGGAGCCCACGCGCAAGGCCGAGGGCATGCGCGCTGCGGTGGTGGAGGTGATGACCACCGTGCGCCAGCAGATCCTGGCGGGCGCACGGTTCGAGCCCGCACTGGCGCGACGCACCTTCACCCTGTGCATGACCGACATGGGCGAACTGGTGTTCCTGCCGCCGCTGCTCGAGCGCTTCAAGAAGGAGGCGCCCGGGTGTTCGCTGCGCACGCTGCAGGTGCCGCTCGAGCAGGTCGAAGGGCTGCTTGCGTCAGGCGAGGCCGACCTGGCGGTGGGGTCCATCCGTGCGGCGCCCGAGGGGCTGTTTCATCAGCGCCTGTTCCTGCACTCCTTCGTGACCATCGCCAGCGCGCGGAACAAGGACATCGGCGCCACCCTCACGCGCGAGCGCTTCGAGGCGATGCGGCACATCGTGGTCTCGCTCACCGGCCACTCGGCGGAGAGCTACGACAAGGTGCTGGAAGACCAGGGCATCCGCCGCACCGTGGCCGTGATGACGCCCCACTTCCTGATGGTTCCGCTCCTGATGGACCGGCACGCCGATCTGCTCGCGACCGTGCCGCGCGAGTTGGCGGAGGTCTTCGCCCGCATGGGCACGGTGCGCATGTTCGAGCCGCCGGTGCCCGTGCCCCAGTTTCAACTCAACCAGCACTGGCATCCGCGCTTTCACCACGACCCTGCCGTGGTCTGGCTGCGCGATGTGATGAAACATACCTTCGAGCACTACCCGCGCATCACCACGCAGGCTAGTCCTCCGGCCAGGAAAGGGGCGCGAGCCAAGTCGCGTTGACGCGCCGGCCGGCATCGACTTTGCCTCTGCTGCGAACCTCATCCCCCACCCGTTTCTCCGTGCCCGCTTGTTTGAGCGGCCGCGCACTGTTACAAAGGGCGTCTCCATGCGCTCGCCCACCATTCTTTTCGTTTCGCTGCTCTGGCTTGTCGTGGCCGCGCCGGCCGCGCAGGCGGAGGTGGTGCGTTGCACCGACGCCGACGGCCGCATCGTCTACACCGACGGCGCCTGCCCGCCGGGCACCAGGCAGTCGCGGCAGTTGCGGATCGACGAGCCGCCGCCTGCGCCGCCGCGTGCCTCCAGCGAGGAAGCCGAGCCGCGCCGGCCGGACTACGCGGCACCGTCCGCCCCACCGCCGCAGCCCGCACCTTCGGGGCCGGCCATCATTCCGCGCTACCCGGTGGGCGAGGCGCCCGCGGCCGACCCGGGGCCGACCTACATCTGGGGCGGCGATCCGTACTACGGCCCGCCGCGACCGGGGTATCACCCCCGGCCGCCGCGTCCGCCGCGCGACCCGGGGCCGCCGCCCGGCCAGCGGCCGTGCAATCTCGCGGGCATCAAGCGCAACAACTGCTGAGCGCGTTCGTCCTCTTTCCTCTGCTTCCTGCTTCTTCATGACCGTTGCCGCGCCCGAGCGCCTTTCCCCGTGGGTCGTCCACTGCGACGGCAGCGCCATGCCGAACCCCGGGCGCATGGGCGTCGGCGTCGTCATCACGCAGCCCGACGGCACCCGCCACACCTTCTCGCAGGCCACGCACACCACGGGCTGCAACAACGAGGCCGAGCTGCGGGCGCTCACGCTCGCGCTGCGCGAGCTGCAGGCGCGCGGCGCCACGAGCGTGCAGGCCTTCAGCGACAACAGCACGCTGGTCGAACAGCTGAGCGGCGCTGCCGACGTGCGGCCGATCGTGCGGATGGCGCCGCTGTTCGACGAGGCGCGCACGCTGCTGCAGGGCTTCGACGAGGCGCGCGTGCAATGGATTCCGCGCCACCGCAACGCCGAGGCCGACGCGCTCGCGCGGGCCGCGCTGGGCTTCGGGCCGAAGCCGCCGCCCAAGGCCTGGAAGAAGCGGCGCTAGCGGCGCCCGCGAAGGGGCATGCGGCAGGTTCTATCATTCGGGTCGATTCAGACACCCGTTTCCCCATGACCGAAGAAGCCACCTCCAAGCCCACGCTGCCCGACCATCTCTCGACCGATCCGCGCAGCCCGCACCACATTCCCGCCGTGTTCGAGCACCCGATCGGCATCCGCTTCAACGGCAAGGACCGCCTGGACGTCGAGGAATACTGCATCAGCGAAGGCTGGATCAAGGTGCCCGCCGGCCGCACGCTGGACCGCAAGGGCTATCCGCTGCTGATCAAGCTCAAGGGCGCTGTCGAGGTGTACTACCGCGACTGACGGACCGGGGCACGCGCCCCACCGTTCCTGTTTTTTCTTTCAACGCCACTGCAGCAGCAGCGACCACGGCTGCCGGCTCATGTGGCGATCGATGCATGCGCTGCCGCCCGCCGTGCAGCCTTCGGGCAGGTAGCTCGGGTCCAGCAGCCGCGTGCCGGGCGCAAAGGCCAGGCGCCGCAAGGTGACCGACTGCAGCACGTTGCCACCCACGGCATCGAAGCCCGCACCGTCCACGCCCACCACCACATCGCAGTGCATCGGCAACGGTGCGCCGCCCGTCGGACGCCCAGTGAGCCACTCGCCGATCTTGCCGAAGCCGTCGAGCGCGGCACCGCGCAGGCCGCGTGCATGGCAGACCAGGTCGCCCGGGCGCGGCGGTGTGCGCATCAGGTCGCAGGCGCGCAAGGCTTGCGGTGTCGGGCGGCCCGCCGCCTCGTCGATGCCGGCCTGCCACGCGGCGCCGGCGTAGTCGACGTGGGCCTCGGAAAAGACGAACTCGTCGGCGCCGAGCCCGGCCTCGCGCGCCACCCAGCTGATGAACGCGGCGGACCAGGGCGTGTCGATCACCGCGACGCGCTGCAGGGCCACTTCGAGGGCGCGCTGGTCCGACGCGTCCAGCCCCTGGCCGGGGCCGACACCCAGGCCTTGCAGGCGCGCCGCGCTCGCCTGGTTCAGCGCGTCGGTCAATCGCGTGCGGTCGGCCGCGTGCGGGGCACCGAAGCGAACGAGAGAAGGCAACCGCTCGCTCGACGGATCGACCGCGCGCCAGTAGCGCAGCACGCGTTGCCATGCGGGCAGCGCGTCGATCGGATAGCGCGTGTCTTCTGCTTCCGAATAGCCAGACTCGGTGAGCCGGCCTTCGGCGTCCATGGTCTGGCTGCCGAAGGCAACGTGCTCTTGTCGGGCCAGCGCGGCCATTGCGAGGGCGCGTGGCGGCGGCGGAATGTAGGAGGCCGTGGCAAGGCAGCCGGACGCGGCCGATGCGAAGGTGGGCGCCGCCGTGAACACCAGGGCTGCGCACAGCGTGCGCGCTGCGTGGCGCAGCGGTTGTGTGAGCGCGGAGGAGGGCGCGATGACGGGCGGTGGCGACATGTGAGGCGAGCATAGCGGGGCACTGCCCGTGGCAAGCAGAATGCAGGGCGCTCCCTGAAGCGCCGGGCCGTCCGGCGCAGGCGCTCCACCGTGAAGCTCAAGACCATCCTGCTGCGGATCCTCGGCGTCATCGCCGGCCTCGCGATCGTGGGCTATGCCGCGTTCCAGTGGAGTCCGTGGCCTTCGGTGTTGATGATCCGCTATGCCTTCGGCAAGGGCTCGGACGCCGCGTCGCAGTCGCTGCAGAAGTACGTGCCGACTGGCATCTCGGCGGTGCTCGATCAGCACTACGACGAGGCCGACCCGGATGCCTACCTCGACGTGTTCCGTCCGGCCTCGGCGGGCGCGCAGCCCTTGCCCACCATCGTGTGGGTGCACGGCGGCGCCTGGGTCTCGGGCCATCGGCGCGACGTGGCGAACTACGCGCGCGTGCTGGCGGGGCAGGGCTTCACCGTGGTGGCCGTCGGCTATTCGATTGCGCCGGGCCAGGGCTATCCGGTGCCGGTGCGGCAGGTGAACACGGCGCTGGGTTATCTGGTGCGCGAGGCGGCACGGCTGGGCGTGGACCCCGCGCGGCTCGTGCTGGCCGGCGACTCGGCGGGCGCGCACATCGTCGCGCAGGTCGCGAACGCGGTGGCCGTCCCGGGGTACGCGAAGGCCGTGGGCCTCACGCCCGTGATTGCGCGCGAGCAGCTGCGTGGCATGCTGTTGCATTGCGGCGCCTACGACGCGGCACAGGCCCGGCTCGACGGTGCCTTCGGCGGTTTCCTGCGCACCGTGTTCTGGTCGTACAGCGGCAGCAAGGATTTCCAGAACGCGCCGGCCTTCGAGACTGCGTCGGTGCGCCGCTATGTGACCGGGGCCTTTCCGCCGTCGTTCATCACTGCAGGCAATGGCGATCCGCTCGAAGGGCAGTCGCGGTCGATGGCCGAGACGTTGACCGCGAAGGGCGTGCAGGTCGACAGCCTGTTCTTCCCCGCCGATCAAACGCCGGCGTTGCCGCACGAGTACCAGTTCAACCTCGACGATGCGCCGGGGCGGCTGGCGCTGGAGCGCTCGCTGCAGTTCTTGCGGCGCGTCACGGCGCCGTAGCTAGGTCAGCCCTGGGGCTTGCTCGGCAGGTCGCCTTCGCGCAGCTTGCGGCCGACCCACATCAGGCCGGTTTCATAGTCGGCGCTGCCGACCTGCACGCCGCCCACGGTGCGCAGCGCGCCGGTGCCGTCATCGGTGGCCGGGCCTTCGCCCGTGAGGTCGCCGGGGACCAGCAGGCGGCCGTCTTTCAGGAAGTCGGCGATGCGCAACTGGCGCATGCCGCGGCCCCAATGCCAGTGCTGCTTGAGGTCGAAGGATTTCGGCGATGGCGCGGGTTTGGATTTCTTCACGGGATGTCGGGGAGGGGCTTGCGAAGGGTCGCGTCGGCGCGATCAAACGTACAAGTGAACGCACCATGAAAAAAGCCTGCTACCTTGTGGGTAGCAGGCTTTCCAGCGTTGCCGCGATGTTGGTTGGTGGGCCCTGAGTGACTCGAACACTCGACCTACGGATTAAGAGTCCGCTGCTCTACCAACTGAGCTAAGAGCCCTTGCTTTGAAAACCGTTAGTGTTTTCTGGCAAGACCACGAGTATATACCAATCTTTTTGGGACTTCAAAAATTTTCTGCACATTTGTACGAGAGCGTTAGGATGCGCGACCGTCGGGGCCCCGCCCCACCCCCTATCCGAGGAGTTTTCGATGAGCGATGCAAGCAACACGCCCCATGTACTGATCACCGGCGCCGCGGGCGCGCTGGGCCGGGCCGTGGCCCAGCACTTTCTTGACCAGGGCGCGCGGCTCGCGCTGGTCGATCACCACGCCGGTCGCCTGGCCGAAGTCTTCCCGGGCCTGGACAACTCGCAGCACCTGCTGCTCGCTGGCGACGTGACCTCGGCGCCCGACATGGCCGCGCTCACCGGCCAGGTGCTGCAGGCCTTCGGCCGCGTCGACGCGCTGGTGCACATCGCCGGCGGCTTCGAGATGGGCGAGGCGACGCATGCGCTCACGCGTGCGAGCTGGGACCGGATGATGAATCTCAACGCCTGGTCGTTCGTCGCCGTGACGCAGGCCGTTCTGCCCTCGATGATCGAGCGCCGCGCGGGCCGCATCATCGCGGTGACGGCCAAGGTGGCGGCACGTGGCCTGCCGGCCATGGCGGCGTACATCGCGTCGAAGAGCGCGTTGCAGCGGCTGGTGGAATCGATGGCGGCCGAAGCCGCGCCGCACGGCGTGAACATCAACAGCGTGGCGCCCAGCGTGCTCGACACGCCGGCCAACCGCCAGGCGATGCCCGACGCAAACCCGGCCGAGTGGGTGTCGACCTCGGTCGCGGCGCAGACCATCGGCTTCCTGGCATCGCCAGGCGCCGCGGCGCTGCACGGCCAGCACCTGACGCTCGACGCCTGACATTTCCCGGCCGCAGTGCACAGCTGCAAATGAAAAAGGCCTTGGCGATTGCCAAGGCCTTTTTGCTGGGTCGGTTGGTGGAGAGGAGGAGGATCGAACTCCCGACCTCCGCATTGCGAACGCGGCGCTCTCCCAGCTGAGCTACCCCCCCAACACAGCCCACATTTTATCCAGCCGCGCATTTCCATGCACGCGGCCGTGCCAAGATGCGCCCCGGAAAAACAAGGAGCAAGCACCGCATGGAAGCGCACGACCCCGCCTGGCTGGAAGGCATGTACAACAACCTGGCGCGGGTGAAGGACCACCCCGCGTACTTCGCGCGCTGGGGGCGCGATTCCGCCGTGGCGCGCGACACGCTGCCGTGCCGCATCGACGTGCCCTACGGCACCGGCCCGAACGAGACGCTCGACGTCTTCCCGGCGCCCGTGCCCGATGCGCCGGTGCTGGTCTTCATCCACGGCGGCTACTGGCGCGCCATGGACAAGAAGGACCACTCGTTCATCAGCCCCGCCTTCCACGACCGTGGCATCTGCGTGGTGCAACCCAACTACGCGCTGTGCCCGGGCCCGGTCGACCAGCCGGTGACGGTGCCCAGCATCCTGCTGCAGATGGTGCGGGCGCTCGAATGGACCTGGCGCCACGTCGCGGCGCATGGCGGCGACCCGTCGCGCATTACCGTCGCGGGGCATTCGGCAGGCGGCCACATGGCGGCGGCGCTGCTGGCCTGCGACTGGAAGGCGGTCGCGCCCGATCTGCCCGCGCAGCTCGTGCGCAATGCGCTGTCGGTTTCGGGGTTGTTCGACCTGCGTCCGCTGCAGCGCACGCCCTTCCTCGAGCACACGCTGAAGCTCACCGATGCCGACGCGCGGCGCGCAAGCCCGGCGCTGTGGCCCGCGCCGGCGCGCGGCCAGCTCTATGCGGCGGTAGGGGGCAACGAGAGCGCTGAATTCCTGCGCCACAACGCGATGATCCGCGAGGCCTGGGGCCGCCACACCGTGCCGGTGTGCGAGGTGCTGCCGGGGCTGGACCACTTCGGCGTGGTCGATGCGCTGGCCGATCCGGCGCATGCGCTGCACCGCTACGCAGTGCAGCTGCTCGAGGCCTGAAAGAAAAAGACGGGCGGGCAGAGGCCGCCCGTCGCGCTCACATCAGCAGGTGTTCGCCGGCGTTGTCGCCGCCCAGCGTGACGTAGTTGACCTTGCGGATGTCCATCAGCGTGCGGCCGCCCGCGTAGCTGATCGAGCTTTGCACGTCCTGCTCCATCTCGACCAGCGTGTCGGCCAGCTTGCCCTTGATGGGCTCGAGGATGCGCTTGCCTTCGACGTGCTTGTACTCGCCCTTGTTGAAGTCGCTGGCCGAGCCGTAGTACTCCTTGAAGAGCGTGCCGTCGACGTCGACCGTCTTGCCCGGCGACTCTTCGTGGCCCGCGAACAGCGAGCCGATCATGACCATCGACGCGCCGAAGCGGATGCTCTTGGCGATGTCGCCGTGGTCGCGGATGCCGCCGTCGGCAATGATCGGCTTGGTCGCCACGCGCGCGCACCACTTGAGCGCCGACAGCTGCCAGCCGCCCGTGCCGAAGCCGGTCTTGAGCTTGGTGATGCAGACCTTGCCCGGGCCGATGCCGACCTTGGTCGCGTCGGCGCCCCAGTTCTCCAGGTCGATCACCGCTTCGGGCGTGCCGACGTTGCCGGCAATCACGAACGACTTGGGCAGCTTGGCCTTGAGGTAGCCGATCATGTTCTTCACGCTGTCGGCATGGCCGTGCGCGATGTCGATCGTGATGTATTCGGGCACGAGGCCTTGGGCCACCATCTGGTCGACGGTGTCGTAGTCGGGCTTCTTCACGCCCAGCGAGATCGAGGCGAACACGCCCTTGCCCTGCATGTCCTTCACGAACTGGATGTTGTCCAGGTCGAAACGGTGCATCACGTAGAAGTAGCCGTTCTGCGCGAGCCACAGGCAGATCGACTCGTCGACCACCGTTTTCATGTTGGCAGGCACCACCGGCAGGCGGAAGGTGCGTTCGCCCAGCGTGACGCTGGCGTCGCATTCCGAGCGGCTTTCCACGCGGCATTTGCGCGGCAGCAGAAGGATGTTGTCGTAATCGAAGATTTGCATGACCAGGCTCCAAAAAGGAATCGTTGAGTGGAACGAATGAGCGCTTGGTCCGGCCGGTTCTCGTGGTCGCGTCATGAAAATGACGGCCAAAAAAAACCGGACGCAAGAAACTTGGGCCCGGTGATTGATTTTACGGCCATGGCGATGATGCGCAAGTTGCCGGGGCGTATTGACCCTATGGGTTGCTGCGTATACCTGACGACCGCAGTGCGCTTCTTTGTCAGAACCGGTAGCCGATGCCCACGCCGAACAGCCACGGGTCGACCTTCACGGTCGAAAGCTGCACGCCATTCATGTTCACGGCGCTGCGGATGCGCAGCTTCTTCACGTCGATGTTGAGGTAGGTGTTCTTCGCCACCTCGATGTCGACACCGGCGCCCAGCGCGAGGCCGAAGCTTTCGTTCTGCAGCTGCAGGCGCCCGACCGTCGGCACCTGCAGGTTGACGCCGCTCAGCCGCGTGTAGTTCAGGCCCGCGCCGATGTAGGGCCGGATCTTCGCTGTGGGCATGAAGTGGTACTGCAGCATGAGCGAGGGCGGCAGGTGCTTGAAGGTGCCGATGTCCACCGGGCCGCCCAGCGCGCTCTGCTGCACGGTGACCGTCTGTTTCTGCGGCACCGTCAGCACCAGTTCGGCGGCGATGTTCGGCGTGAAGAAGTAGGTGACGTCGAGCTCGGGAATGGTCTTGCTGTTGACCGTGATCGCATCGGCGGGAATCGACAGGTCGGCCACCGGCGCCGAATGGTTCGCCGGCTTCAGGTACACGGCGCGGGCGCGCACCAGCCAGTTGCCTTGTGCGTCCTGCGCTGCGGCGGGCAGGACGGCCATGGCGCCGAGCAGGGCGGCGATGCAGGCGGGGGCGAGTTTCTTGGGCATGGGTTCTCCAGTGACGGCCGGCGCGCAGGGCCGGCAACTGAGAGGCAGTCTCCCGCTGGGCACGGCCGTATCACTTGATCTGCCGCAAGAGGGGCAGGCCTGTGCACGCCCGCGGGCCCGGCCTTGATCCAGG
Source organism: Variovorax sp. GW823-FHT04F07 (assembly GCF_058795995.1). NCBI lineage: Bacteria > Pseudomonadati > Pseudomonadota > Betaproteobacteria > Burkholderiales > Comamonadaceae > Variovorax > Variovorax sp. GW823-FHT04F07. Next base: position 601,209 of record NZ_JBXAIG010000002.1, on the reverse strand, counting down.
TCATGCCCGCAGGGGCAAGCGCGTCCGCCGGGGCCCGGGGCGGGGCAGCTTTCTACAATGGCACCCATGCTCCCTCACGACCTGTTTTCCGGCGCGTCCGCAGCCGATACGGGCGGCCCTGCCTCGCCGTTGCTCAACAACCTCAACGCCGAGCAGCTTGCTGCCGTCACGCTGCCCGCGGGCAATGCCCTCATCCTTGCCGGTGCCGGCTCCGGCAAGACGCGGGTGCTCACCACCCGCATCGCCTGGCTGCTGCAGACGGGGCAGGTGTCCGCCGGCGGCATCCTGGCCGTCACCTTCACCAACAAGGCCGCCAAGGAAATGATGACGCGGCTGACCGCGATGCTGCCGGTGAACGTGCGCGGCATGTGGATCGGCACCTTCCACGGCCTGTGCAACCGCCTGCTGCGCGCGCACTGGAAGCTGGCCAACCTGCCCTCGACCTTCCAGATCCTCGACACACAAGACCAGCTCTCGGCCATCAAGCGCCTGATGAAGCAGTTCAATGTCGACGACGAGCGCTTTCCGGCCAAGCAGACGCAGTGGTTCATCGCCGGCGCCAAGGAAGACGGCCTGCGCCCCGGCGACATCGAGGCCCGCACCGACGACGACCGCAAGAAGGTCGAGCTCTACCAGCTGTACGAAGAACAGTGCCAGCGCGAAGGCGTGGTCGACTTCGGCGAGCTGATGCTGCGCAGCTACGAGCTGCTGCGCGACAACGAGCCGGTGCGCGAGCACTACCAGCGGCGCTTCCGCCACATCCTGGTCGACGAGTTCCAGGACACCAACCGCCTGCAGTACGCATGGCTGAAGATGCTCGCGGGCCACACGGCGGCCGGCGGCCACTTCACACCGGGCGAGCACAACAGCGTGATCGCCGTGGGCGACGACGACCAGAGCATCTACGCCTTCCGCGGCGCGCGCGTGGGCAACATGACCGACTTCGTGCGCGAGTTCGACGTGCGCCGCCAGATCGTCCTGGAGCAGAACTACCGCAGCTACAGCAACATCCTCGACTCGGCCAACGAGCTCATCAGCCACAACAAGAAGCGCCTGGGCAAGAACCTGCGCACCGATCAGGGGCCGGGCGAGCCGGTGCGCGTGTACGAATCGCCCACCGACCTCGCCGAGGCGCAGTGGATGGTCGAGGAAATGCGCCAGCTGGCGCGCGACGGCTTCGACCGCAAGGAAATGGCCGTGCTCTACCGCAGCAATGCGCAGAGCCGGGTGATCGAAACGGCGCTGTTCAATGCCTCGGTGCCGTACCGCGTGTACGGCGGCCTGCGCTTCTTCGAGCGCGCCGAAATCAAGCATGCGCTGGCCTACCTGCGCCTGCTCGAGAACAAGGACGACGACACCAGCTTCCTGCGCGTCGTCAACTTCCCGCCGCGCGGCATCGGCGCACGCACGCTCGAAAGCCTGCAGGACGCGGCGCGCGCCGCCGGGCGTTCGCTGCACGACGCGGTGAGCGCGGTCGGCGGCAAGGCCGGCTCGAACCTCACGGCTTTCGTCGCCAAGATCGACGTGCTGCGCGAGCAGACCCAGGGCGTGAGCCTGCGCGAGATCATCGAGCTGGTGCTCGACCACAGCGGCCTCGTCGAACACTACAAGGCCGACCGCGAAGGCGCCGACCGCATCGAGAACTTGGACGAACTCGTGAACGCGGCCGAAAGCTTTGTCACTCAGGAAGGCTTCGGTCGCGACGCCGTGGCGCTGCCGGTCGACGAACTGCGCCAGTCGCCCGCCAGCCAGGGGCTCGACCCCAACCGGCCGGTGCTCGACGAGCCGTTGGCACCCGATGCCGAAACCGGCGAAACGCTGAGCCCGCTCGCGGCCTTTCTGACGCATGCGGCGCTCGAGTCGGGCGACAACCAGGCGCAGGCCGGCCAGGACGCGGTGCAGCTCATGACCGTGCACGCCGCCAAGGGCCTGGAGTTCGACTGCGTGTTCATCACCGGCATGGAAGAGGGCCTGTTCCCGCACGAGAACTCGATGAGCGATTTCGAGAGCCTCGAGGAAGAGCGCCGCCTGATGTATGTGGCCATCACGCGCGCCCGCAAGCGCCTGTACCTGAGCCATTCGCAGACGCGCATGCTGCACGGCCAGACCCGCTACAACGTCAAGAGCCGCTTCTTCGACGAGCTGCCGGAAGGCGCGCTCAAGTGGCTCACGCCGAAGAACCAGGGCTTTGCGCCCTCGGCCTTCGGCTATGGCGGCGGCTACGGCAGCACGCGCGGCGGTGCCGGTGGCTACGGTGGTGGGGGCGGCGGCAACCGCTACGGTGGTGGCGGCAGCAGCGCCGGCAAGGACACCTTCGCCAGCCCACCCGTGCCACCGCAGAAGACCGCGCCGTCGCACGGCCTGCGCTCAGGCATGCAGGTGTTCCACAACAAGTTCGGCGAGGGCACGGTGACCGCGCTGGAAGGCACCGGCGACGACGCGCGGGCGCAGGTGAAGTTCGCGCGCCACGGCGTGAAGTGGCTGGCGCTGTCGGTGGCGAAGCTCACGCCGGTCTGAGTCCGGCGGCGGTCCCGCTTGCCCGAAAGGGCAGCGGGCGATGCCGACTTCAGTTCGCGTCGAAGCTGTCCCGGAAGGTGAACCAGGTCGAGGCCAGCGACATGGCCGCCAGCACCAGCGCGGTGCCGATCATCAGGATGTTGCCGATCGCCAGGGCTGCGCCGTCGGAGCCCATGGCGCCGACGCCGATCAGCACGGTGGCGAGCAGACCGATGGCGATGCCCGCGAGCATGAACACGCCGAACCACGCCAGGCCGAACAGCGCGTAGGCGCCGAAGTTGCGGAACAGCGCGACGATGCTGAAGAAGACGCTCTTCACCGGCTCCACGCGGTGCCAGTGCACCAGCGCCGGCGCATGCCACATGGCCAGCGACAGCGGCAGATTCAGGCACATCAGCAGCGTGCGCGCCGTGAGGAACTCGCTGCTCTTCATGACTTCGGGCGTCACCACCTCGTCGAACAGGTAGGCGCGCATGAGCTGGCCGCCGTCGACCAGCGCCGTCAGCGTGACGGCCAGCACGAAGTACACGGCCGAGATCACGCCCAGCACCACCAGCGAGCGCCATTCGGTGCGCATGGCGTCGAACACCGCGATGAACATGGCCGAGCCCGTAGGGCGGCCCAGGTCGCCCGCGTTGCCCAGGCCATCGGCGTTGTCGGTTGCTGCCACCGAGGTCGCGACCATCAGGCCGAGCGTCATGAAGGGCAGCAGGATCGGTGCGAGCACGCTGCCGAGCAGCGGCAGCATCGACACCGTCGAGATCATCGCCATCAGCAGGAAGAACAGCGAGATGAAGGCCAGCGGCTGGCGCCAGAAGGTCTTGAGTCCGAGGCGGACCCAGTCGAAGCCGGTGCGCGCCGGCACGAGGTGGAGTTTCATGTGTACGGTCAGGCTGCCAGCGCCGGCTCTAGGACGTGGGCGATGGCGTGCGGGTGGGTGGCGCGCTCGCGCAGCACGCGCTCGAAGTGCGTCGGGTCGTGGGGCTTGAGCATGCTGGCCTCGCGCGGCAGGTGGAAGTCCCACAGGCGCGAGATCCAGAAGCGCAGCGCGGCGGCGCGCAGCATCGCGGGCAGCAGGGCGCGCTCGGAGGCGTTCAGCCTGCGCACGCTTTCATACGCGGCGAGCAGGGCGTCGGCGCGGGCGGCGTCGTGCCGGCCGCTGGCCAGGTCGATGGCCCAGTCGTTCAGGCACACGGCCAGGTCGAACAGCCAGGTGTCGGTGCCGGCGAAGTAGAAGTCGAACACGCCCGTGAGGCGCGGCGGCGCGTCGGGCTCGCCGCCGGTCGCGAACATCACGTTGTCGCGGAACATGTCGGCATGCACCGGGCCGCGCGGCAGTGCCGCGTAGGCCGACGATTCGGCGACATGGTTCTGGTAGGCCAGCTCGGCGCGCAGCAGCGCAGCCTGCGCCTCGTCCATGTGGGGCAGCACCACCGGGGCGGTCTCGTTCCACCAGGGCAGGCCGCGCAGGTTGGGCTGGATGCGCGGGTAGTCGCGCCCGGCCAGGTGCATGCGGGCCAGCATGGCGCCCAGTTCGGCGCAGTGGGCGGCGGTGGGGGCCAGCTCGCTGCGGCCTGACAACTTCTGCACCAGCGCCGCGGGCTTGCCGGCCACGCGGTGCAGCAGCTCGCAGGGCGCCTGCGCGGGGATCGACAGCGCATGGCCGGTCGGCGGCGCCACGGCCGGGTCGGCCACGGGCGCGGGCACCGGCAGGCCGGCGCCGGCCAGGTGCTTCATGAGGCAAAGGTAGTACGGCAGCTGCTCGGCGCTCAGGCGCTCGAACAGCGTCAGCACGAATTCGCCCGACTCGGTGGTGGCGAAGTAGTTGGTGTTCTCGATGCCGCCCTCGATGCCGCGCAGCTCGCGCAGGGCACCCATGCCAAGGCGCTGGACGAGCGCGTCTGCCTCGCCGAACTGGACTTCGGTAAAAACTGCCATGGCGATGCTCAGCGCCGGACGGCGGCTGCGGGAGAAAAGAGGGAGGGCGGGAAGGAGAACGACAGCGTCACGGTCAGAACTTCAGCACGTTCCAGACACGCGGGCCGTTGCCGCCGCTGTTCGCGTCGCCGGTCGTGCCGGGGCGGGCGCTGCCGCCGTCGTTGGGCAGCACTTCGTAACCGGGCATGTTCGACTTGGGCTTGACGTTGATGCTCTGCGTGCGGCCGCCGTAGCGCACCTCGTCGACCGAGGCGCCGCTGTCTTCCGTGTGGATGTGCTCGACCTTCTGGTTGCGCCGGCCGTCGGCCTGCTCCTGATTTTGTAGCGGTTCCGCCGGGGCCGGCTTGGCGGCGGGCGCGGCCGGCGCCTGCGCGAGGGCGGCAACGGGGGTGGCGAAAGCCAGCGCCAGCAGGATGCGGCGGGCGACCAGGAGTGGGGAGCTAGGCATGCACGGATTGTAGGCGTGCACCCGCTGGCGGCGTGTCGGCCGCCAGCCGACCCTGGTGTCGTTCCGGACGCCGGTCCGGGCACGGCAAAATGCCCCGATGACCGACAAGAAAACGCTGCTGCTCGTCGATGGCTCGAGCTACCTGTACCGGGCCTTCCACGCGATGCCCGATCTGCGCGCCGTGCCCGGCGACCCCAAGAGCCCGGCCACCGGGGCGATCCGGGGCATGATCAACATGATGACCGCGCTGCGCCGCGAGGTGCGCGCCGACTACGCGGCCTGCATCTTCGACGCCCCCGGCAAGACCTTCCGCGACGACTGGTACCCCGAGTACAAGGCCAACCGCTCGCCGATGCCCGACGACCTGCGCAGCCAGATCGACCCCATCCACGAAGTGGTCAAGCTGCTGGGCTGGCCGGTGCTCACGGTGCCCGACGTCGAGGCCGACGACGTGATCGGCACGCTCGCCAAGGTGGCAGCCGCGCAGGGCGTCGAGGTGATCGTGTCCAGCGGCGACAAGGACCTGAGCCAGCTGGTCGACGAGCACATCACCATCATCGACACGATGAACGGCAAGAAGCGCGACATCGCCGGCGTGACGGCCGAGTTCGGCGTGCCGCCCAGCCTCATGGTCGACTACCAGACGCTCATCGGCGACACGGTCGACAACGTGCCCGGCGTGCCGAAGGTCGGCCCCAAGACAGCGGCCAAATGGCTGCTCGAATACGGCTCGCTCGATGCGCTGGTCGAACGCGCCGCCGAAGTGAAGGGTGCCGCCGGCGAAAACCTGCGCCAGGCGCTCGACAAGCTGCCGCTGAGCAAACGCCTCGTCACCATCCGCACCGACTGCGACCTGAACGGCTTTGTCGAAGGCCTGCCCTCGCTCGAAGGCCTGCCCGTCGGCGCGCCGCAGACGGCCGAGCTGAAGCCCTTCTACGAGAAGTTCGGTTTCAAGAGCCTCGTCAAGTCGCTCGAAGCGCAGGAAGTACCGCCCGAGCTGATCGAAGAGAACGCGAAAAAGAAGGCCGCCGCCAAGGCCGACCGCGACCAGGGTGGCCTGTTCGACGAGCCTTCGGAGCTGGACGCCCAAGAGGCCGCCGCGCCCGCGAGCAACCTCAAGTACGACACGATCATGGAATGGGCGCAGTTCGACGCCTGGCTCGCCAAGCTCGAGGCCGCCGAACTCACGGCCATCGACACCGAGACCACCTCGCTGGACGAAATGGTCGCGCAGATCGTGGGCATCAGCTTCAGCGTCACGCCGGGCGAAGCGGCCTACATTCCGCTCACGCACAACTACCCCGACGCGCCCGCGCAGCTGCCCATCGACGAGGTGCTCGCCAAACTCAAGCCCTGGCTCGAGAACGCCGACAAGAAAAAGCTCGGCCAGCACATCAAGTACGACCGCCACGTGTTCGCCAACCACGGCATCGAGGTGCAGGGCTACGCGCACGACACCATGCTGCAAAGCTACGTGCTCGAAGTGAACAAGCCGCACGGCCTCTCGTCCCTGGCCGAGCGCCACCTGGGGCGCAGTGGCATCTCGTACGAAGACCTGTGCGGCAAGGGCGCGCACCAGATCTCCTTCAGCCAGGTCGACATCGCCAAGGCCGCCGAATACTCGTGCGAGGACAGCGACCAGACGCTCGACGTGCACCACGCGCTGTGGCCCCTGCTGCAGAAGGAAGAGAAGCTGGCCTACATCTACCAGCTCGAAATGGATTCGAGCGAGGCGCTGTACCGCATCGAGCGCAACGGCGTGCTGATCGACGCGCCCACGCTGGCCGCGCAGAGCCACGACCTGGGCACGCGCATCATGGCGCTGGAGCAGGAGGCCTACGACATCGCGGGCCAGCCCTTCAACCTCGGCTCGCCCAAGCAGATCGGCGAAATCTTCTTCACCAAGCTGGGCCTGCCCGTGGTCAAGAAGACGCCGAGCGGCGCGCCCAGCACCGACGAGGAAGTGCTGGAGAAGCTGGCCGAAGACTACCCGCTGCCCGCCAAGATCCTCGAGCACCGCGGCCTGTCAAAGCTCAAGGGCACCTACACCGACAAGCTCGGCCAGCTGGCCAACCCGCGCACCGGTCGCGTGCACACGCACTATGCGCAGGCCGTGGCCGTCACGGGCCGACTGAGCAGCAACGACCCCAACCTGCAGAACATCCCGATCCGCACGCCCGAAGGCCGGCGCGTGCGCGAGGCCTTCGTGGCACCGGCGGGCAGCGTGATCGCCAGCGCCGACTACTCGCAGATCGAGCTGCGCATCATGGCCCACATCAGCGGCGACGAGTCGCTGCTGCGCGCCTTCACCGACGGCGTCGACGTGCACCGCGCCACGGCCGCCGAGGTGTTCGGCACCACGCCCGACCAGGTGTCCAGCGAGCAGCGCCGCTATGCCAAGGTCATCAACTTCGGGCTCATCTACGGCATGAGCAGCTTCGGCCTGGCGAAGAACCTGGGCATCGAGACCAAGGCCGCGGCCTCGTACATCGATCGCTACTTTGCGCGCTACCCGGGCGTGAAGACCTACATGGACCAGATCGTGGAGTTCGCGCGCGACAAAGGCTATGTCGAGACCGTGTTCGGCCGGCGCCTCTACCTGAGCGAGATCAACGGCGGCAACGGCCCCCGCAAGAAGGCGGCCGAGCGCCAGGCCATCAACGCGCCGATGCAGGGCACGGCGGCCGACCTCATCAAGCTCAGCATGGTCAAGGTACAGAACGTGCTTGACGAAGAGAAGCGCGCCACCAGGATGATCATGCAGGTGCACGACGAACTGGTGTTCGAAGTGCCCGAGGCCGAGGTCGAATGGGTGCGCACCGAAATCCCGCGCCTGATGGCCGGCGTGGCGGCGCTCAAGGTGCCTCTGCTCGCCGAGATCGGCGTCGGTCCCAACTGGGACAAGGCCCACTGATCCCCGCTGATCCACGTTCGCACGACCCAACGAGACATCCCGAAGAAAGAAGAAGCACCTCCATGAAACTCCAGCCCCGCACCTTCCTGCTCGCCGCCGTCTGCGCGGCCTTCCTCGGCACCGCTTCCGCTGCCCCTGATGCCCGCATCGCCGCGCTGGCCGCCAAGGAAAAGCCCGCCCTGCTCGAGACGCTGAAGGAGCTGGTCTCCATCGAGTCGGGCAGCCGCGACATCGAAGGCCTCGAGAAAATCTCCGACCTCATCGCCGCCAAGTTCAAGGCGCTGGGCGGCGAGGTCGAGCTCATCGACCCGAGCGCCGACGCCTACCGCATGGAAGACACGCCCGAGAAGATCGGCCGCGTGGTGCGCGCCACCTTCAAGGGCACGGGCACCAAGAAGATCATGCTCATCGCGCACATGGACACGGTCTACACCGTGGGCATGCTCAACAAGCAGCCGTTCCGCGTCGACGGCGACAAGGCCTACGGCCTGGGCATTGCCGACGACAAGCAGGGCGTGGCCGTCATCACGCACCTGGTGTCGATGCTGCAGGCGCTGAAGTTCAAGGACTACGGCACGCTCACCGTGCTGATCAACGGCGACGAGGAAATCAGCTCGCCCGGTTCGCGCGCCTTGCTCACCAAGCTGGGCGGCGAGCACGACGCCGTGCTGTCGTTCGAGGGCGCCTCCATCAAGGACGACAAGCTCTCGCTGGCCACCGCGGGCATCGCCTCGGTCACGCTGAACGTGGCGGGCAAGGCCTCGCACGCGGGCTCCGCGCCCGAGCTGGGCGTGAATGCGCTGTACGAGCTGTCGCACCAGATCCTGCAGATGCGCGACCTGTCCGACCCGTCCACGGGCCTGAAGATGAACTGGACCATCTCCAAGTCGGGCACCAACCGCAACGTGATCCCGGCCAGCGCCACGGCGGGCGCCGACGTGCGCGTGCTCAAGGTGGCCGACTACGACCGCATCGAGCAGCAAGTGAACGAGCGCGTGAAGAAGCAGCTGGTGCCCGAGGCCAAGGTCGAGCTGAAGTTCGAACGCCGCCGTCCGCCGCTCGAGGCCACCGACGCGTCGCGCGCGCTGGCCAAGCATGCGCAGGCGATCTACAAGGACGAGCTGGGCCGCCCGCTGGGCGCCGACGACAAGGCGGCCGGTGGCGGCACCGACGCGGCGTTCGCCTCGCTCAAGACCAAGGCGCCGGTCATCGAGCGCTTTGGCCTGCAGGGCTTCGGCGCGCACACGGCCGACGCGGAGTACGTGCTGATCGATTCGATCGAGCCGCGCCTCTATCTGGGTGTGCGCATGGTGATGGACATCGCCACCGGCAAGACCACCGTCCGCTGACCGCCACCGACCGCTGTCGGCCATGCGGCTGCGCCACATCGAGGTCTTCAACGCGATCATGCTCGCGGGCAGCGTGAGCGCGGCCGCGCGGCTGATCAACATCACGCAGCCGGCCGTGAGCCGCACGCTGCAGCATGCCGAGCTGCAACTGGGCTTTCCGCTGTTCCAGCGCGCCAAGGGGCGGCTCACGCCGACCACCGAGGCGCTCACGCTGTACCCGCACATCGAGCGGCTGTTTGCGCAGCTCGACGAGGTGCAGCGGCTGGCGGCGAACCTGCGCGCGGGCAACGACACGGGCGAGCTGCGCATCCTCAGCGTGCTCGCACTGAGCTACGAAATTTTGCCGCGCGCGCTCAAGGCCTTCCGCGAGATGCATCCGGGCTACGCGATCACGGTCGAGTCGCTGCACTCTCCGCAGATCATGTCGGCGCTGCTCTTGCAAGAGGCCGACGTGGGCTTCGCCTTCAGCCCCGCGGTACACCCCTCGCTCACGCAGGAGACGCTGGCCGACAGCCGCATGGTGTGCGTGGCGCCCAAGGGCATGCTGCCGCGCGCGCTGGTGCGTAACGGCTCGGTGGCGCTGCACGACCTCATCGACCGCCCGGTGATCGGCCTGGACGGCCGCGACCCGGTCGGCACCAGCCTGAGCCAGGCCTGCCGGCAGGCGGGCGTGGGCTTCCAGCAGGCCGTCGTCACGGTGCAGACCTACCACGCGGCGCTGGCCATGGCGCACCACGGGCTGGGCGTGGCGCTGGTCGACGGCTGCACGGCGCGCTCGGCCGACCGCGCCAAGGTCGACGTGCTGACGCTGGAGCCGCACATTCCGGTGCCGGTGCGCGCGCTGCGCTTTGCGGGCCGGCCCGACTCGGTGGCGGTGCGCGGCATCACGCGCTGCATGCGCGAAGCGATCGAGCAGACCGCCTGAGAAAGATGCGGGGCATTCGCCTCGCGCCATAATCCGCGCCCATGCACGCCCTTCGAACCTTCTGCGCAATGCACCGTCTGGTGCTGGCGTGGTTCATGGCGTCGCTGTTGATTGCGGGCGCATCGCCGCTCGTGAACCCGCAGGCGATGGAGCTGGTGTGTTCCGCCGCCGGCACCGTCAAGCTCATCGTGCAGGGCGACGACGGCGCCACCGAAGTCGGCATGGCGGCCATGGACTGCCCGCTGTGCATGGTCTCCGGGCCGCCGCCCGCCACCGTGCAGGTGACGCTGCCCACGCCGCTGCCGCTGGGCCGCGCGCTGCAATCGATTCCCGCTGCCCGCCTCGCGGCAGCCACGGCCTCGCCGCTGCCGGCGCGCGGGCCGCCCACGCATCTCTCCTGAGCTTCGTCGTTCCTGCACCTGACGCCGCCTGAACGGGCCGCGCGGTGCGTTCCCGGTCGTTGTGCGGCCGGCGCTGCGCTCCATTTGTTTTCGCCGGCGCCGTCGCAAGAGAGATGCCATGTCCACCCTTTCCCGTGCCCCCGCCTTGGGGCTGCTTGCCTTGTTCGGCGCCGTCCATGCGCCTGCCCATGCCCAGACCGCCGTGTCTTCACTGCCTTTGATCGAAGTGGCCGACGACGCCCCGCGCCCCAACGGCCGGCTCGACCTCGACACGCCCGCCGACACCGCGAGCCGCCTGGGCCTCACGCCGCGCGAGACGCCCGCTTCCGTCACGGTGGTGAACCGCGCAGTGCTCGATGCGCGTGGCGCGCAGAACACGCAGGAGGCGCTGCGTGCCGTGCCCGGCGTGACTGCGCACGACGCGCCCGGCAATGTCGGCGTGAGCTACCGGGGCTTCGGCAGCGGCTCGATCGCGCAGCTGTTCAACGGCATCAACCTGCAGTACTCGATCGCGGCGCGCCCGGTCGACAGCTGGATCTACGACCGCGTCGAGGCCATCGGCGGCCCGTCGAGCTTCCTGTTCGGCTCGGGTGCGCTGGGCGGCTCGATCAACTACATCACCAAGGCGCCCGAGCGCAGCGACTTCGCCGAAGCGCAGCTGCGCCTGGGCACGCAGAACCTGAAGGAGGCTTCGTTCGGATTGAACCGCCGCATCGCCGGCGACGGCGGCGCAGGCAGTCACTACGCGCGCATCGACGTGAACCACCGTGACGCCCACGGCTGGACCGACGGCACCAAGAGCAAGTCGACGCAGCTCGCGGCCTCGCTGCTGTCGGACTTCGGCGGCGGCCTGAAGCACACGCTGGCCTACGAATACCAGGACGAAGACGTCACGCGACCCTACTGGGGCACGCCGGTGCTGAACCCGGCGGGCGGCGAGATGCGCATCGACCGCGCCGCGCGCTTCAAGAACTACAACAGCGCCGACGGCCTCTACGCGCAGCGCGTGCAGTGGCTGCGCTCGGTCACCGAGTGGCAGGCCAGCGACGCGCTGCAGTTCAAGAACACCTTCTATGCCTACGACGCGCTGCGCGACTACCGCAACGTCGAGAACTACCGCTACAACGCGCGCAACACGGCCGTCATCCGCTCGGGCGCCTTGCTGCAGCGGCACGACCAGGACGTGTGGGGCAACCGCGTCGAGGGTCTCTACAAGGGGCAGCTCGGCGGGCTGAAGAGCGACTGGTCCTTCGGGCTGGACTTCAGCGTGAACCGGCAGACGCGCTTTCCCAACAGCCTGCCCGGTACCGTGAGCACGGTGAACCCGTACGTCTTCGCCACCGAGCGCTTCTTCGACGTGCCGGGCATGACACCGGGCTTCCGGCCCGACCGCGACAACAAGGTGCGAACCACCGCGCTGTACCTGGAGAACCGCACCGCGCTGCAGCCGTCATTGCACCTCGTGACGGCGCTGCGCCACGAGCGCATCGACCTCGACCTGGTCAACCGCCGCACCGTGGACGCGGCGAACCCGGCCACCTTCCATCGTGGCTACAAGCCCACCACCGGCCGCATCGGCCTCGTGTGGGACTTCGCGCCCGGCGCCAACCTGTACGCGCAGTACGCCACGGCGGCCGATCCGCCCTCGGGCGTGCTCTCGACCGCCTCGTTCGCCGATGTGCGCAACAACAGCGAGCTCACCACGGGCCGGCAGGTCGAGGTCGGCACCAAGCTCGACTTCTGGCAGGGCAAGGGCACGGCCACGCTCGCGGCCTACAGCATCCGCCGCACCAACATCGCGACGCAGGACCCGGCCAACAGCGCGCTCACGGTGCTGGTCGGCGAGCAGTCGTCCAAGGGCGTGGAGCTGGTGCTCGGGCTGCAGCCCACGCCGCAGTGGTCGCTGCAGGGCAACCTCACGTACGTCGATGCGCGCTACGAGCAGTTCCGCCAGGGCGGCGTGTCGCTCGCGGGCCGCACGCCGACCAACACGCCGGCGGTGGTCGCGAACCTCTGGGTGTCGTACGCCATCACGCCGCGCCTGCAGGCCACGGCGGGCGTGCGGCATGTGGGCAAGGTGTACGCCGATGCGGCCAACACGATGCACTGGCCCGGCTACACGCTGCTCGACCTCGGGCTGAGCTGGCAGGTGAACCGCAACGTCACGCTGGTGGGGCGCGTGCGCAACGCCACCGACCGCGTGTACGCCGCGAACGTCGGCGCCGGCTTCGCCTACCTCGGCGCGCCGCGCACGGCCGACGTGTCGGTGCGCGTGAGCTTCTGAACCCCGGGAGCGCCGCCATGCATGCCAAACGCTGGTTGTTCCTGGTCCACCGATGGCTGGGCGTGGTCGTCTGCGCCTTCTTCGCGATGTGGTTCGTCTCGGGCGTGGTGATGATGTACGTGGGCTACCCCAAGCTCACCGAGGCCGAGCGTCTGCAGCACCTGCCGCCGCTTGATGCGTCGACGCCCTTGCTGGGACCGCGACAGGCGCTCGATGCGGCTGGTATCACAGGGCCGTTGCAGGACCTGCGGCTGGCCGTGGCCAGCGGCGGGCAGGCGGTGTACCTCGCGGTGCCGGCGAGCGCGGCAGAACCGGGCGCGCGCCGATCACCGCCCGGGCGCGGCGTGGTCGTCGTCGATGCGCGGACCGGCGCCGTGCTGCGCCAGATCGACCGCGCCCGCGCGCTCGTGAGTGCGCAGGCCTATGGGGGCGAGGCCGTGGTGCTCCGGTACCGGGGCACCATCGACGAAGACGCCTTCACCCATTCGCGCGGGCTCGACGCGCACCGCCCGCTGCATGTGGTCGACCTGGCCGATGCGCAGGCCACGCGGCTGTACATCTCGGGCCGGACCGGCGAGGTGGTGCGCGACGCACCGCGCGCCGAGCGGCTGTGGAACTACGCCGGTGCATGGATCCACTGGCTGTACCCGCTGCGCGGCACGGGCCTGGACCGCTACTGGGCCGACATCGTCAACTGGCTGTCGATCGTCGGCATCGCCGTCACGCTCACCGGCACCGTGGTGGGCGTGATGCGCTGGCGCTTCCGGCGCACCTACAAGAGCGGCTCGCACTCGCCGTACCAGGGCTTCATGATGCGCTGGCATCACATCAGCGGGCTGCTGTTCGCACTCGTCACGCTGACGTGGATCTTCAGCGGGCTGATGTCGATGAACCCCTGGCGCGTGTTCGACAGCGGTGCGCCGGCATTGCGCATGGCGGCGATGCAGGGCGGGCCGCTCGTGGTGAACGCTGGCGATGCGGCGCCCGCTGCATTGCTGGCTTCAACGCGTGGCGACATCCGCGAACTGCGCTGGGTGCGCGCGGCGGGGCAGACGCTGGTGCTCGCCAGCACCGCCGGCGGCCGGCCGCTGGTGCGCGACGCGGCCAGCGCACAGCCGCAACAGATCGACCCGGAGGCGCTGCGCAGCGCCGTCGCGCAACTGCTGCCCGACGCGGTCGCGCGCATCGACGTGCTCACCGCCTACGACAGCCACTACTACACGCGCGACGCGCACACCATGACCGGCGGCAGCGAGAAGCCGCTGCCCGTCTGGCGCGTGGTGTTCGCCGACACGCACGCCACCTGGGTCCACGTCGATCCGCAGACCGGCGCCGTGCTCGGCCGCAGCGACAGCGCGCGCCGGTGGAGCCGCTGGCTGTTCGCGATGCTGCACAGCTGGGACTGGCTGCCGCTGCTCGCGCACCGTCCGCTGTGGGACGTGCTGCTGGTCGCACTCAGCGCGGGCGGCGCGCTGCTGAGCCTGACCGGCGTGGTGATCGGCTGGCGGCGCCTGGGCCGCAAGCTCAAGCGTGCGACGGGGTCGCGTCCAGCGCCTGCGCGATCCGCTGCGCCGAGCCGAAGGCCAGCGTGAAACCCAGCGCGCCGTGGCCGGTGTTGAAGAGCATGTTCGACGGCGCATGCGGCAGCCGCCCGATGATCGGCAGGCCCTTCGGCGTGGCCGGGCGCATGCCGGTCCAGGGATGCAGTTCGGCCAGCCGGCTGGCGCGCGGGAACACGGCGCGCGTGGCGTCGGCCAGCGTCTCGATGCGTGTGGCGGGAATGCTCGCGTCGTGCCCCACGAGCTCGGCCATGCCCGCCACGCGCAGGCGCGAGCCGATGCGCGCGAAGACGACCTTGCGCGCGCTGTCGGTCACGTTCACGCGCGGCGCCGCGCCGGGCGCGGGGTCGACGTCGACCGTGATGCTGTAGCCCTTGAGCGGGTACACCGGCAGGTAGGCGCCGAGCGCGCGACCGAGCTTGTGCGAGGCCGAGCCCAGCGCCATCACGAAGGCATCGGCCTCGATGTCGCCTTCACTGGTCTGCACCGCCGCCACGCGACCTTCGCTGCGCGCAAAGCCGTGCACGTCTGCACCGAGCATGAAGCGCACGCCGCGCGCGCTCAGTGCGCGCATCAGCTCGGCGCACACCTTGAGGCAGTCGGCCGCGCACTCGCTCGGCGTGTGGACCGCACCGGCCATCTGGCCGCGGTAGTCCGCGAGCGCGGGCTCGATGGCCACGCACTCGTCGGGCGTGACGATGCGCTGCTCGCTGCCCAGCGTGCGCTGCAGCGCGACCTGTGCGCTCGCCCCTTCGAGCGACGCCGCGCTGGCGTAGAGCACCAGCTTGCCCGTGGCGGAGAAATCGCAGTCGGGCGCAATGTCGGCCTGCATGGCCTCGAAGCCGGTGCGGCTCGCGGCCGCCAGCGCAAGCAGCTGCGCGGTGGTGTCGCGCGAGGTCGCGGCGTTGCACGCGGCCAGGAAGGCCAGGCCCCAGCGCCATTGCAGCGGGTCGAGCTGCGGGCGCAGCTTCAGCGGCGAGGTGGGGGAGAACAGCAGCTTGGGCAGCTGCGTCCAGATCGACGGATCGGCCAGCGGCTGCACGTACGAGTAGCTCAGCTGCGCGCCGTTGCCGCCGCTGGCGCCCGCGCCGGGCGCCGCGCGGTCGATCACCGTGACCTGGTGGCCCTGGCGCTCGAGTTGCCAGGCGGTCGCCAGGCCCACGATGCCGGCGCCGAGCACGCACACATGCATGGGGGCAGCTTTCCGGAAGTGAAGAAGAAAGGGAACAGAAGAGACAGCGTGCGACTGTAGAGGCCCCTCGCCGTGCCCGGAAATGCCAAAAGAACCCAGCCCATAACCTTTGGGCATGACCCCGGGGTTAATTGGAATTGTCCCGATGTGTCACTCCTTCTTACACTGGCTGTCTGTTCAATCCAACCGATGAAGGCTCGAATGAAACTCTCCGTTTTGATGGCGTCCCTGGCTGCCGCGGTCCTCTTCACTGCACCGGCCGCGCAGGCTGCCGACACGCTCGCCAAGATCGCCGAGTCCGGCAAGATATCGCTCGCCTACCGCGAGTCGTCGGTGCCCTTCAGCTACCTGGACGGCCCCAACAAGCCGATCGGGTTCTCGGTGGAACTCTCCAACGCCGTGGTCGAGGCGGTGAAGAAGAAGTTGAACAAGCCCAACCTGCAGGTTTCGCTGATGGCGGTCACCTCGCAGAACCGCATCCCGCTGATCACCAACGGCACCATCGACCTGGAGTGCGGCTCCACCACCAACAACACCGCGCGCGGCAAGGACGTGGCCTTTGCGGTGAACCACTTCTACACGGGCACGCGCCTCTTGACGAAGAAGTCTTCCAAGATCAAGGACTACGCCGACCTGGCGAAGAAGACCGTGGCCAGCACCACCGGCACCACCAACGCGCTGGTCATGCGCAAGTACAACACCGAGAAGAACCTCGACATGAACATCGTGCTCGGCAAGGACCACGCCGACGCGTTCCTGCTGGTCGAGAGCGACCGCGCCGTGGCCTTCGCCATGGACGACATCCTGCTGTTCGGCCTCATCGCCAACTCGAAGAACCCGGCCGACTACGAAGTGGTGGGCGAGTCGCTGCAGGTCGAGCCCTACGCCTGCATGCTGCCCAAGGACGACCCGGCCTTCAAGAAGCTGGTGGACGACACCTTCACCGCCATGATGAAGAGCGGCGAGTTCGAGAAGCTCTACACCAAGTGGTTCATGCAGCCGATCCCGCCGAAGAACGTGCCGCTGAATCTGCCGATGAGCGACCAGCTGAAGGAAAACCTGAAGGCCTTCAGCGACAAGCCAGCGACCTGATCGCACAGAGAGAGCGAAAGAGAAAAGACATGGTCGCAGCCACACAGGTCGTCGGCATCCTCGGGGGCATGGGCCCCGCGGCGGGCGCCGACTTCGTCCGGCTCTTCGTGCAGGCCTGCGCGCAGCAGATGCGTGCGCGCGGCGAGCCGGTGCGCGACCAGTCCTTTCCCGAACACTGGCTGGCGCAGGTGCCGGTGCCCGACCGCACCGGCGCGCTGGCCTCCGACGCGCAGGGCGCGCACCAGCCGCTCGAACCGATGCTGCAGGCGCTGGGCCGGCTGGCCGCGCTGGGCAGCCGCGCCGTGGCCATCGCCTGCAACACCGCGCATGCGTGGCACGCCAACCTGCAGGAGCGCTTTCCGCAGGTCGAGCTGTTGCACATGGCGCGCGAAACCGCGCAGCACCTGGCCGCGCAGGGCGCGAGCGAGGTGGCGCTGATGGCCACCGAGGGCACCTACCGCGTGCGGCTGTACGAGCAGGCGCTGGCCGAGGCCGGTCTGGGTTGCCATGTGCCGTCGGCCGACGAGCGCCAGACCATCATGCGCGGCATCTTCGACGGCGTGAAGGCCGGCAACCTGCCGCTGGCCGAACGCTGCTTCTCCGAGGTCGCGCTGCGGCTGGCCGAACGGCACGGCCCGGTCACGATCATCATGGGCTGCACCGAGGTGCCGCTGGGCCTGCAGGGCTCGACCGCGGTGGCGGGGCTGCGCCTCGTCGATCCGGCGCAGGTGCTGGCCGAGGCGCTGGCACGGCGGGCCTACGGCACCTGACCGCAGCCCGAAGCGGCCCGGCTGCTTTACGGTCCGGTCATACGGCCCGGCCCGATTTCGCCTACATTGCGGCGTGCGTTTTTCTACGCCACACCCCCTTGTCAGACGATTCAACCGGAGCCCTTGCATGACCTCCTTCGACGACAACCGTTCCGAATTCGATTCGCTGCGCCCCGGCGACAGCACCGAGCAGGGGGCCACGCGCCGCACCGCGCTCAAGGCCGCCCTCGGTGTCGGCTACGCCGCCGCCGTGCTGCCGGTGGCCGCACAGACGGCCATCTCGACCCCGGCCGAAGGCCTGAAGGCCGGCCCCATCAAGTACACCGTCAACGGCTTCGAGGTGCCCGCCTATGTCGCGGCGCCGGCCGGCAAGACCGGGCTGCCGGTGGTGCTGGTGATTCAGGAAATCTTCGGCGTGCACGAGTACATCGCCGACACCTGCCGCCGCTTCGCCGAGCTGGGCTACCTGGCCATCGCGCCCGAGCTGTACGCGCGCCAGGGCGATCCGCGTGGCTACACCGACATTCCCAAGCTGCAGGCCGACATCGTCACCAAGGTGCCCGACGCGCAGGTCATGGCCGACCTCGACGGCGCGCTGACCTGGGCCAAGGCCAACGGCGGCGACACGAGCAAGGCCGGCATCACCGGCTTCTGCTGGGGCGGGCGCATCGTGTGGCTGTATGCGGCCACCGGCAAGGTCAAGGCCGGCGTGGCCTGGTACGGCCGGCTGGTGGGGCAGGCCAGCGAATTGCAGCCGAAACACCCCGTCGACATCGCCGCCAGCCTGCAGGCGCCGGTGCTCGGCCTGTACGGCGGAAAAGACCAGGGCATCCCCCTTGACACGGTTGATAAGATGAAAGCTGCTCTGGCCACTGGAACTGCAGCGGCCAAGGCATCGAGCTTCGTCGTGTACCCCGAAGCAGGCCACGCGTTCCACGCCGACTACCGCCCCAGCTACCTCAAGAGCGCCGCGGAAGACGGCTGGCAGCGTGCCACGGCCTGGTTCAAAGCCAATGGTGTCGCCTGACCGAAGACGGCGCCCGTAGCCACCCGCCGCCGAAGGCCGTCCGAAGTGACGGCCTTTCTCTTTTTATGAACGGAACAAGGTCATAACGGCCGTCCCTCTTGCGCAAGCAGCTATGAATTTGATAGTAATTCTCGTGGCGACCCTGGTCGCCGGCATCGGAAGCGTCTGGCTCGCGGCCCTGCTGCTGCGCGTGGGCGTGCGCAGCGGTGGTGGCGGCGTGAACCCGCAGCACCTGCTGAGCCTGGCGGCCGGCGCGCTGCTGGCCACCGCCTTCATGCACCTGCTGCCTGAGGCCTTCGAAAGCCGCATCGAACCCGCGCTGCTGTTCGCGGTGCTGCTGTTCGGGCTGGTGTTCTTCTTCCTGCTCGACAAGGCCGAGCTGTGGCACCACGGGCATGAGCACCACCATGGCGACGTCGCACCCGCCAAGGGCGAAGCGCACGATCACCACGGCCACGATCACGGTCATTCACATGGCCACGCCCACCACCACGCACCCACCACGGGCGGCGGCGGCTGGGCCGTGCTCACCGGTGACAGCGTGCACTGCTTCGGCGACGGCATCCTGATCGCCTCGGCCTTCGTGGCCGACATCCGCCTGGGCCTCGTGGCCGCGCTGGCCGTGCTCGCGCACGAAGTGCCGCACCACATCGGCGACCTCGTGGTGCTGCGCCAGAGCTCGGCCAATTCACGCGCAGCGCTGGTGAAGGTGTCGCTCGCGGGCACGATGACCATGCTCGGCGGCATCGCGGGCTGGTGGCTGGTCGACCAGCTGCACGGCTGGCTGCCGTACTTCCTGGTGCTGGCGGGCAGCAGCTTCGTTTATGTGGCACTGGCCGACCTGATTCCGCAGCTGCAAAAGCGCCTGCCCGCGCGCCAGACCGCGGCGCAGATCGCGTGGCTCGCGGCGGGCATCCTGCTGGTCACGCTCGTGAGCCGCCTGGCGCACGGCGAGCATGGCCACGAACACGGCCATGATGAAGGACACGGCGAGCACGGCCACGTCCACAAGGACTGACGACAACGTGTGTGGGCGGCCTCCGGCGACGGGAAACTTTCCGACACCGACGTCAGCCCGTCGATCCACCGCAAGGGGCAAAACAGGCGCACCATAGAGGGCCGTTTACTCATCTGCCGAGGAATTCGATCATGACGCCCCAAGCCGATGCCACCGCGCGCTCCGCCTCGTCGTCCGAAGACGACGATGACGACAGCACGCCTGCCGACGACTTCGACGAACTCGAAGCCGATGCGTCCGACGACCTGTCGGACGAAACGGGCATCGACCTCACCGATGCCAGCGAGCTCGATGCCGACAACGTGCCGGCCGACGAAGAGTTCGACCGCGTGATGAACGCGCCGGACTGATTCGCCTGACCCAGCCCGGTCAGGCCGGTTCAGGCCAGCGCGCCTGTGCCGGACGCACCGATTCGTAGAAGCGCGCCATCTGCAGCACGCCCAGGTCGTCGAAGCGACGCCCCGCGATCTGCAAGCCGATCGGCAGGCCATTTTTCGCATGGCCGCAGTTGATCGACGCGGCCGGCTGTTCCGACTGGTTGAACACCGACGTGAAGTGCGAGTCCTTCAGCAGGTTTTCCGAGCCGCTGTTGATGGCCTCCGCCGCAAACGGCAGCACCGGCGACACCGGCGACAGCACGTAGTCGAAGGACTGCGTGGCCGCCACGGTAGCCGCGCGCAGCGCCTGCATGCGCGTGAAGGCACGGAAGGTGTCTTCGGGCGTGAGCGAGGCGGCGAACTCCGCCGCCTGATGGATGTAGCCGGCCGCGAGCTTCGCGCGTTCCGGCGGCATCGCGGCCAGGTCGACGCGGCAGCGCATCGTGAAGAAGTGGGCCATGCCCATGCGCATGTCCAGCGTGCTCCAGTCGGCCAGCGGCTCGACGATGGCGCCGGCCTGCTCGAACAGGCGGGCCGCGGCCAGCACGGCCTCTTTCACTTCCGCATCGATGGGCCAGCCGCCCATGGTCTCGGTCCACAGGCCGATGCGCAGGCCCTTCACATTGCGTTCGAGCCGCTGCCATGCGAAGTCGTTCGGCGGCAGGCTCATGTAGTCGCGCGCGTCGGGGCGCGTCACCACCTGCATCAAGAGCGCGGCGTCGGCCACGGTGCGCGTCATGGGGCCGATCACGCGCGCCGCGGCGGGCGGATCGACCGGGATGCGGCCGTGGCTGGGCTTGAGGCCGAACACGCCGCAGAAGCTGGCCGGGATGCGCACCGAGCCGCCGATGTCGGTGCCCAGGTGCAGCGGGCCGTAGCCCGCGGCGGCGGCGGCGCCGGCGCCCGAGCTCGAGCCGCCGGTGTTGCGGCCCAGGTCCCACGGGTTGCGCGTGAGCGCGTGGAAGCTCGACGGCGCCGCGCCGAGAAAGCCGAAGTCGGGCATCGTCGTCTTGGTCACGATCACCGCGCCGGCTTCGCGCAGGCGCGCGGCGGCGGGGGCGTCGGCGGCGGCGGGCGCCAGCACGGTGGCCGCGCTGCCGATCGGCGTGGGCGTGCCGCGCGTGGCGATGTTCTCCTTCAGCGTGACCGGCACGCCGTCGAGGTCGCCCTGCGGCTTGCCCTGGGCCCAGCGTGCCTCGGAGGCGCGCGCCGATGCCAGCGCAGCCTCGGCGTCCAGCCCGTAGGTGGCGTGGATGTGCGGCTCCCAGCGCTCGATGCGCGCGAGCACGGCCTGCGTCACCTCGACCGGCGACAAGGCGCGGTCACGGTAGCGTTCGAGCAACTGGAGGGCACTGAGTTCGTACAGGGGTGTCGTCATGTCTTCGTTTCTTCTTTGGGTGGTGGGATGAAGGTGGGTTGAAAGAGGGGAAGAGGGCGCCGTTCAGCCGGCCCCGAACGCATAGCCCTGGCCCGGCGCCGCGGCCAGCAGCGTGCGCGTGTAGGCCTCGCGCGGCGACAGCAGCACGTCGTGCGCGCTGCCTTGCTCGACGATGCGGCCCTTGTGCATCACGATCAGGCGGTCGCAGATCTGGCTGGCTACGCGCAGGTCGTGGGTGATGAACAGGATGCCGATCGACAGCCGCTGCTGGATCTCCGCGAGCAGCTTCAATATCTGGTCCTGCACCGACACGTCGAGCGCCGACACGGCCTCGTCGGCGATCAGCACGCGCGGCTCGCAGGCCAGCGCGCGCGCAATGCACAGCCGCTGGCGCTGGCCGCCCGAGAACTCGCTCGGGTAGCGGTGCAGCACCTCGGGCTGCAGCCGCACCAGCGCCATCAGCTCCTCCGCGCGCTGCCAGGCCTTGGCATGCGGCACACCGAAATTCACCGGCCCCTCGACGATCGACTGGCCCACCGTGCGGCGCGGGTTGAGCGAGCGGTTCGGGTCCTGGAACACGACCTGCACCATGCGCCGGAACGCCGAGCGCTGCGCGCCGCGCGAGCCCTCGATGCCGGGCACGCGGATGTCGCCGTCGGTCGGCTCGATCAGTCGCGCGATGCAGCGCGCCACGGTCGACTTGCCCGAGCCCGATTCGCCCACGATGCCGACCGTCTCGCCCGCATGCAGCTTCAGCGACACGTCGGCCGCCGCATGCACCGTGCGGCGCTTGCCGGGCCAGCTGCCCGTGCGGTAGACCTTGCCCACGCCGCGCGCATCGAGCAGCGGCGCCTGGGCGTCGATGGGCGCGCGCAGCACGGGCGCCAGCCGCGGCACGGCGTCGAGCAGCATGCGCGTGTAGGCCTCCTTCGGGCGACGCAGCACCTCGTCCTTCGGGCCGCTCTCGACCTGCCGGCCCAGCTGCAGCACCACCACCTGGTCGGCGATGTCCGCCACCACGCCGAAGTCGTGCGTGATGAACAGCACGGCGGTGCCGTTCTCTTGTTGCATCTCGCGGATGAGCGCGAGGATCTCGGCCTGCGTGGTCACGTCGAGCGCGGTGGTGGGCTCGTCGCAGATCAGCAGGGCCGGGCGCAGGATCAGCGCGATGGCGATCACGATGCGCTGGCGCTGCCCGCCCGAGAGCTGGTGCGGGTAGGCGTCGTAGATGCGCTGGGGCTCGGGCAGCCGCACGCGCTCGAAGATGGCGAGCACGCGCTGGCGGCGCGCGGCGGCGCCCAGCGTCGTGTGCTCGGCCAGGATCTCGTCGACCTGCGCGCCGCAGCGCATCACCGGGTTGAGCGCGGTCATCGGTTCCTGGAACACCATCGCCATGCGCGCGCCGCGCAGGGCGCGCAGCCGCGCCGGGCTGGCCGCGAGCACGTCCTCGCCCTGCACCTCGATGCGCCCGGACGAGGGTCGCAGCGAGGCGGGCAGCAGGCCCATCGCGGCCTGCGCGATGACCGACTTGCCGGAGCCCGATTCGCCCAGCAGGCACACGACCTGGCCGGGCATGACGTCGAACGAGATGCCGTGCACCGCGTGCGCGCGGTCGGCGCCGGCGGGCAGGTCGATGGCGAGGTCGCGCACCACGAGGCAGGGCGCGGCAGACGTTGTGGAAGGGGTGGATGTCATGCTCAGCCTCCGCGTGCCTTGAACTTGGGATCGAGCGCATCGCGCAGGCCGTCGCCGAGCATGTTCACGGCCAGCACCGTGAGCGCCAGGAAGAGGCCGGGCAGCAGCACGGTCGAGGGGTGCGAGGTGAAGTGCGTGCGGCCTTCGGACATGATGTTCCCCCAGGTCGGCACCTCGGACGGCAGGCCGATGCCCAGGAAGGACATCACGGCCTCCACCAGCATCGCCGCCGCGCAGATGAAGGTGCCCTGCACGATCAGCGGCGCCACCGTGTTGGGCAGGATGTGGCGCACCATCAGCTTCCAGGTCGGCGTGTCGAGTGCGACGGCCGCTTCCACGTACGGCTCTTCGCGCACCGACAGCACCACCGAGCGAACCAGCCGCGCCACGCGCGGCGTCTCGGGCACCACGATGGCCAGGATCACCGTGAGCAGGCTGGGCCGCCACACGGCCACCAGCACGATCGCGAACAGGATGCCGGGGATGGCCATCATCCCGTCCATCACCCGCATGATCACGCCGTCCAGGCGCCGGAAGTAGCCCGCCACCATGCCCACCACGAGGCCGAACGCGACCGAGCCCAGTGCCACCGCCACGCCCACCGACAGCGAGATGCGCGCGCCGTAGGCCGTGCGGCTCCACAGGTCGCGGCCCATGCTGTCGGTGCCCAGCGGGAAGAAGCGATCGAAGCTGTCGCCCGCCAGCGTGGTGAACTCGGCGCGCGCGCCGGGCGGCAGGTGCGAGTTCGCGGGGTCCATCGCGTTGGGGTCGATGGTGCCGAGCCAGGGCGCGGCCACCGCCAGCAGCAGCATCGCGGCCAGCAGGACACCGCCGATGCGCACGCCGCCGTTGGCGAGCAGGCGGCGCAGCAGCGAGCGGGCCGGGGCCCGGGGCGCGGCGGGCGGAACCGCGGCAGAGGCAGGCGCGTCGTCGCGCAGGGAGATCGAAGTCATGGCGGGGCTTTCGAAGGAAGGTCAGTACCGGATGCGCGGATCGAGCAGCAGGTAGCTCAGGTCCACCAGCAGGTTGACCACCACGTACACGAGCGAGAAGAAGAGGGTGATCGCCTGGATCAGCGGGTAGTCGCGCGAGAGCACGGCGTCCACCGTGAGCTGGCCCAGGCCGGGGATCGCGTAGATCGTCTCGGTGACCACCACGCCGCCGATCAGGCCCGCCACGCTCAGGCCGATGACGGTGGCGATCGGCACGGCCGCGTTGGCCAGTGCGTGGCGCAGCAGCATGCGCCACTCGGCGATGCCCTTGGCGCGCGCGGTGCGCACGTAGTCTTCGGTGAGCGCTTCCGACACCGCCGCGCGCGTGACCCGCGCGATGAGCGCCGCGTACATCACGGCCAGCGTGACGCAGGGCAGCGCCAGGTGGCGCAGCCACGGGCCGACGCCGTCGCCGATGCGCTGGTAGCCCTGCGAGGGCAGCCAGCCGAGCTGCATCGAGAACAGCCAGATCATCACGTAGCCGGCCACGAACACCGGCACCGAGAAGCCGAGCACCGAGGCGCCCATGATGAAGCGGTCGAGCCGGCCGCCGCGCCGCGAGGCCGCGAGCACGCCCAGCGGCACGGCGATCAGCACCGTGAGCACCACCGTCACCGCCGCCACCGAGAGCGTGGGCTCCAGGCGCTGACCGATCAGGTCGGTCACGCGCATCCGGTAGAAGAACGAGTAGCCGAGGTCGCCGCGCAGCACCTGGCCGAGCCAGTGCACGAACTGCGTGACGATCGATGCGTCCAGGCCCAGCTGGGCGCGGATGCGTGCGATGTCCTGCGCGCTGGCCGCGTCGCCCGCGATGGCCGCCGCGGGGTCGCCGGGCGTCATGCGCAGCAGCAGGAAGACGATGACGGCCACGATCAGGAGCACGGGCGCGGTGGCCAGTCCGCGGCGCAACAGGAAGTGGAGCATGTGAATCAGGTCCTTGACGAGGGGCCGGGCGTGTGGCGCGGGCAAAGGAAGTCCCGCCCGGCTGCCGCGCAAGGCGCAGCCGGTCAGGGGTGGCGATCAGAAAGGGAGAGGGGCGGGCGCGCGGGCCGGCCTATGTCGCGGTCATGGCGATGGCGCGGACGTCTTGCGCACGTTCCAGTACAGCACCGCCGGCGACGGCAGCAGGCCGGTGATGGTGCCGCGGCGCACGGCCGTGGGCGCCTTGCCTTCGCCGAGCGGGGCGAGCACGCCGTGTTCGAGCACGACCTGCTGGATCTGCGTGGCGATCTCCTTGCGCTGCGCGAGGTCGGCGGTGGCGATGAACTTGGTCTTCAGCGCCTCGAGCTCGGGCACCACGGGCCAGCCGAAGTAGCCCTGGTCGCCGTTGCCGGTCAGCGGGCTGTAGCCGATGGGGCTGCTCGCGTCCACGCCGCCCCAGAAGGTGATGAAGGCGTTCCAGCCGCCGTTCTCGGGCAGATCCTTCTTGGCGCGCCGGGTCACGAGCGTGGCCCAGTCGGTGGTCTGCACGTCGACGTTGAAGCCCACCTGCTTGAGCAGCTGGCCGTACACCGCGGGCAGCTTGTTCAGCGCGGGCGCGTCGCCCGGCAGCAGGATCACCACGGGCTTGCCGTCGTAGCCCGATTCCTTGAGCAGCTTGCGTGCCTCTTCGAACTGCGGCTTGCCGGTGTAAAAGCCCGTCTTGTCGCTCGCGTAGAGCGAGCCGCACAGGTAGATCGAGGCGCAGGGCTTGTAGAAGTCGCGGAAGGTGACCTGCGCGCGCAGCATCGCCTCCTGGTTGATGGCCAGCATCGCGGCCTTCAGCGCCTTCGGGTTGTTGAAGGGCGGCACCTTGTGGTTGTAGAGCACGGTGAAGGGGCCCGCCGGCATCACGTCGACCAGCTCGATCTTGTCGTTGGTGCGCATGCCGGTGTAGCCCGACGAGGGCACCGTCTCGAGCATGTCGACCTCGCCGTTGAGCAGCGCATTGGCCTGCGTCTGCGGGTCGCGCAGCATCACCCATTCGACGCGGTCCACATGCACCACCTTGCCGCCGGCCAGGCCCGAAGCGGGTTCCTTGCGCGGCACGTAGGCGGTGTTCTTGCGGTAGATGACGCGGTCGCCCGGGCGGAAGTCTTCCTTGGCGAGCGTGAAGGGGCCCGAGCCCACCAGCTCGTCGATCTGCTTGTCGGCGGGCGTGTCGGCCACGCGCTTGGGCATGATGAACGGCACCAGCGGGTTGGGCTTGCCGAGCGCGTCGAGCACCACACCGAAGGGCTGCTTGAACGTCATGCGAAAGCCGTTGGGGCCGTCGGCGGCGATGCTGTCCATCGCCTCGTACATCTTCTGGCCCAGCGTGTCGCGCTTGGCCCAGCGCGCCAGCGAGGCGATCACGTCCTGCGAGGTGACCGGCGCGCCGTCGTGGAACTTCAGGCCCGGGCGCAGCGTGAAGCTCCACACCTTGTTGTCGGCGCTCGCGCTGTACTTGTCGACCATCTGCGGCTTGATGACGCCCTTCTCGTCCATCGCGAAGAGGGTGTCGTAGATCATCAGGCCGTGGTTGCGCGTGATGTTGGCGGTGGTCCAGATCGGGTCGACGATCTTCAGATCCGACGAGGGCACGGTGCGAAGCACGGTCTGGGCGGACGCGGTGGCGGCGAAGCACAAAGCGAGCGCCGACAGGGAAGCCGCCGCGACGCGGCGCGGTGAAAGGTGGATTGCCATGGAGCCTTACTTCTTTCGGGAGGGAGCGGAAGACGAGGGGGAGGAAGACGGGGGCGATTCCTTGCTTTCGCGCAGCTGCACCAGCAGGAATTCGAAGATGTCGCGCGAACCTTCTTCGGCGTCGATGAGCTTGTGCATGATGCGGCGCAGGTTCTCGATGTCGGCGACGCTCAGGCAGTCGAGAAAGCGCGCTTCCATCTCATGCCCGATGGGCTCGGCGCGCAGCACCATGTCGATGCCGGTCTTGCTGAGGCACAGGCGGATCTGCCGTGCGTCCTCGGTGCCGATCTGGCGCTCGACCAGCTCGCGCTGCACCAGCGAGCTCACCAGCTTGGAGACCAGCGTCTTCTCGATGGCGCAGGTCTGCACCAGCTGCCCCATGGTGATGCCGGGCGCGGCGCCGATCATGCGCAGAAGCCGCACGTCGCGGATCGACAGGCCGAGCTCGATCTCGTAGATGCGCGAGCCGCGGTCGCGCGTGCGCTGCGAGGCCAGGTCGAGCAGGACGTTGAGGTAGTCGTCTTTCAGGCGAAGCGGGGCGTGCATGGCGGGTTGGTAGAAGTCTTCAATAGTTGAAATGTTCAACTATGTGGGCAAACTACGCAAGCTCCGGGCCAGCTGTCGAGGGAAATCCCCTAGGGGTGCGCCGCCAGAGGGAAAGAGCGCCAGGGAGAAAGAAAAACCGGGCCCGTGAGGCCCGGCGTGTTCACCGATCCGGTGCTGCGCATGCACCAGGATGCGAAGGCGGGCGCCGTGCAGGCGCCGCCGAGGTGCGCGCTGTCAGGCCGCGTCCTGGCGCACGATCACCTGCCCGTTGCGCGCACCGCTGTGCACGCCGTGGCGCCAGGTGACGGCGCCGTTCACGATCACCGCGTCGATGCCCTCGGCGGGTTCGGTCGGCGTTTCGTAGTTCGCGGTGTCGCGCACGGTGGCGGCATTGAAGACCACCACGTCGGCGTGGTGCCCGACCTTGAGCGCGCCGCGCTCGTGCAGGCCGAAGTTGCGTGCCGTGAGCCCCGTCATCTTCCACACCGCCGTCTCCAGCGGGAACAGCCCCACGTCGCGGCTGTAGTGGCCGAGCACGCGCGGGAAGGTGCCCCACAGGCGCGGGTGCGGCTTGTCGCCGAGTGGAATGCCGTCGGAGCCGATCATGGTCTCGTCGAAGGCGAGCACGCGCTGCACGTCGTCTTCGTCCATCATGAAATAGATGGCGCTGCCGGGCGACAGGCGCAGCGCGGCCTCTTCGCCCGACACGCCCCATTCGGCCGCGATGTCCTTGAGGTCGCGGCCTGCGCATTCGGGGTGCGGCACGCTCGAGGCGATGAGCACGCGCCCGTCCATCATTCCGCGGTCGGTGCGGATCATGGTGGAGCCGGCCGTGTAGGGGTAGCAGTCCAGGCCGATGCACTGGTGCTTCATCGCTTCCTGGATGAAGGGCAGCGTCACCTTGGTCTTGCCGAAGTTCTGCGTGTTCTGCACCTTGTGGTGCGACACCACCACCGGAATGTCGAGCGCGCGGCCGATGTGGAAGGTTTCTTCGAGCGACTCCATCACGCGGTCGCTCTCGTCGCGCATGTGCGTCACGTACAGCGCCTTGCGCGCCGTGAGCGGACGGCCGACCTCGATGATCTCCTCCGTGGTCGCCTTCACGGCCGGCGGGTAGAAGGTGCCCGTCGACAGACCGATGGCGCCGGCCTGCATCGCTTCTTCGACCAGCGCCTGCATGGCGGCGATCTCCTGCGCGGTGGCGGGGCGGTCGAGGTCGGACATGGTCACGGCGCGCAGGGTCGAGTGGCCGACCATCGCCGCCACGTTGACCGACGAAGGCGTGGCGCGCAGCGCGTTGAGGTAGGCCGAAAACGTCGTGAAGCGGTCTTCCGGCGGCGTCTCGAGCAGGCTCAGCGGCATCGGCAGGTCCATGTCGGCGCGCAGCGGCGCGGCGCTGATGCCGCAGTTGCCCGCCACCACGGTGGTCACGCCCTGCGACACCTTGAAGGGCATCTGCGCATGCGACAGCACGGCCTGGTCGTCGTGCGTGTGCGAGTCGATGAAGCCCGGTGCGACGATGCGGCCGGTGGCGTCGAGCGTCTGGTCGGCCGTGTGGCCCGCGAGCTTGCCGATGGCGGCGATGCGGCCATTGACGATGCCCACGTCGGCGTCGAAGCGCGGGGCCTTGGTGCCGTCGATCACGGTGCCGCCGTGGATCAAGAGGTCGTAGTGGGGTGTCTTGTCGGTCATGAGGGCAATGCTTTCAACGGAAGTGGCAGGCGACCCAGTGGCCACCCTTGGAAGACGAAGGGCGCTCCGTCAGTTCGGGCGTCTTCTCCTTGCACACGGCCTGCGCCATCGGGCAGCGCGTGTGAAAGCGGCAGCCCGAGGGCGGGTTGGCCGGGCTCGGCGGATCGCCCTGCAGCAGCAGGCGGCGCGCCGGCGTGCGCGGGTTGGGCACGGGCACGGCCGACAGCAGGATCTCGGTGTACGGATGGCGCGGCGCCGAGAACAGCGTGTCGCGGTCGGCGATCTCCACGATGTGGCCGAGGTACATCACGGCCACGCGGTGGCTGATGTGGCGCACCACGGCGAGGTCGTGCGCCACGAACAGGTAGGCGATGCCGAACTCGGCCTGCAGGTCCATCAGCAGGTTGACCACCTGCGCCTGCACCGACACGTCGAGTGCCGACACGGGCTCGTCGCAGACGATCAGCTTTGGGTTGAGCGCCAGCGCGCGCGCAATGCCCAGGCGCTGGCGCTGGCCGCCCGAGAACTCGTGCGGAAACTTCTTCGCCGCCTCGGGCCGCAGGCCCACGCGCGAGAACAGCCACTGCACGCGCTCGCGGCGCTCGGCCACCGACACGTCGCCGAAGTTGCGCAGCGGCTCGGCCACGATGTCGCCGGCCGTGAGGCGCGGGTTCAGCGAGGCGTACGGGTCCTGGAAGATGATCTGCAGGTCGCGCCGGCGCTGGCGCATCGCGTTCGCGGGCAGGGTCAGCAGCTCTTCGCCGTTCAGGCGCACCGAGCCCGAGGTGGGCTCGACCAGCCGCATCACCGACTTGGCGGTGGTGGTCTTGCCGCAGCCCGACTCGCCGACCAGCGACAGCGTCTCGCCGTGCCCCACGGTGAACGACACGCAGTCGACCGCCTGGATCGCCGGCTTGGCCGGGCGCAGCCAGCGCCGTGGCGAGGTGTAGTGCTTGCGCAGCTCGCGCACCTGCAGCAGCGGCGCCTTGGTGGATGGGGTCGTCGTTGTCGTTGTCGTCATGCGCTCACCTCGGCAGCCTCGTCGGTCCATTGTTCCTGCACCGCGAAGCAGGCGACCACGTGACCGTCGCCCTGCGTCGAGAGTGGCGGTGTCTCGCGGCGGCAGCGTTCGCGTGCCTGCGCGCAGCGCGCGGCGAAGGCGCAGCCGCGCCCCAGCTCGTGCGCGGCGGGCACCATGCCCGGAATCTCGTGCAGCCGCGCGCTCGAGGTGCTCATGGCGGGCATCGAGGCCATCAGCGCGCGGGTGTAGGGGTGCAGCGGGCGGTCGAAGAGGTCGACCACGTCGGCCTCTTCCACCTTCTTGCCGGCGTACATGACGACCACGCGGTCGCAGCTCTCGGCCACCACGCCCAGGTCGTGCGTGATCATCACCACGCCCATGCCCAGCTCTTTCTGCAGCCGCTTGATGAGGTCGAGGATCTGCGCCTGGATCGTCACGTCGAGCGCGGTGGTGGGCTCGTCGGCGATCAGCACCTCGGGGTTGCAGGCCAGGGCCAGCGCGATCATCACGCGCTGGCGCATGCCGCCCGAGAGCTGGTGCGGGTACTCGTTCACGCGCCGCTCGGGCTCGGGGATCTGCACCAGGCGCAGCATCTCGACCGCGCGCTGCAGCGCCTCGGCGCGGCTGGCCTTCTGGTGCAGCTGCACCGTCTCGGCGATCTGCCGGCCCACGGTGAGCACCGGGTTCAGCGAGGTCATCGGCTCCTGGAAGATCATCGAGATGCGGTTGCCGCGGATCTGGCGCATCTCGCGTTCGCTCAGCTGCATCAGGTCGATGCCGCGCAGGCGCACGGCGCCCATGTGGCGCCCGGGCGGCGTGGGCACCAGCCGCAGGATCGAGAGCGCCGTCACGCTCTTGCCGCAGCCCGATTCGCCGACCACGCCGAGCGTGCGGCCCGCGCGCACGGTGTACGACACGCCGTCGACCGAGCGAACGGTGCCCGCGAGCGTGCTGAAGTAGGTGCGCAGGTTGTCGACCTC
The DNA here is from genome assembly GCF_058795995.1 of Variovorax sp. GW823-FHT04F07. NCBI lineage: Bacteria > Pseudomonadati > Pseudomonadota > Betaproteobacteria > Burkholderiales > Comamonadaceae > Variovorax > Variovorax sp. GW823-FHT04F07. Next base: position 570,430 of record NZ_JBXAIG010000002.1, on the reverse strand, counting down.
GAGCAAGGGCTCACCGGGAGCGAGGGTGGCCTGGGACATGGGAATGGTCATGGCGCGTTCCTCTTCACAGCTGCCGCGCCAGGCGCGGGTCGAGCGCATCGCGCAAGCCGTCGCCGAGCAGGTTGATGGCGAGCACCGTGGCCGCCAGCAGCAGGCCCGGGTACAGGATGATGTGGAACGCCACGGTCACGAAGTTGCGGCCCTCGGCCATCATGTTGCCCCAGCTCGGCGTCTGCGAAGGCACGCCCACGCCGAGGAAGGACAGCGCGGCCTCGGTGAGCACGGCGGCGGCGGCCACGAAGGTGGCCTGCACCACCAGCGGTGCCACGATGTTCGGCAGCACGTGCCGCACGAGGATCACCGGCAGCCGCGTGCCGACCGCGTGCGCGGCCTCCACGAACAGCTGCTCGCGCAGCGTGAGCGCCAGCGAGCGCACCAACCGCACCACGCGCGGAATCTCGGGCACGGTGATGGCGATGATCACCGTGGTGAGGCTGGCGCGCGTCACGGCCATGAGCGCGATCGCCAGCAGGATGCCGGGGATGGCCATGAGGCCGTCCATCACCCGCATGATCGGGCCGTCGGCCCAGCGCACGAAGCCCGACACCAGGCCCAGCGCGATGCCGAAGAAGGTGGCGAGCACGGCCACCGAGGCGCCGACGATCATCGACACGCGACCGCCCCACACGGCGCGGCTGAACACGTCGCGGCCCAGCGCGTCGGTGCCGAACCAGTGCTCGGCCGAAGCCGGCTGCATGCGCGCCAGCGGGTCGATGTCCTGCGGGTCGTGGGTGGCGATCCAGGGCGCGGCGATGGACAGCGCGGCCACCGCGAGGAGCAGCAGCGCGCCGACGATCAGCGTCGGGTGCTTGCGCACCCAGCGCCAGCGCGGCGGTACGAAAGGAGGGTCTTCGGCGGTGTCGGCAACGGCGGTGGAGGGCACCGGCGCATCGACCTCGCGCAAGGGCAGGGCAGTGGACATGGCGTCGTGGGGCTCGTTCTTTGTTCTAGTACTGGATGCGCGGATCGAACAGGCGGTAGCTCAGGTCAATCAGGAGGTTGATCAGCACGTACACGCCCGCCGACAGCAGCAGCACGCTCTGGATCACCGGGTAGTCGTGGCGCTGCACCGAATCGATCACCAGGCGGCCCACGCCCGGAATGGCGAACACCGTCTCGGTGACCACCACGCCGCCGATCAGCAGCGCAATGCCCGCGCCGATGGTGGTGGCGATGGGAATGGCCGCGTTGCGCAGCGCATGGCCCAGCACCGGTAGCACGCCCAGGCCCTTGGCGCGTGCGGTGCGGATGTAGTCCTCGTGCAGCACCTCGAGCACGGTGGCGCGCGTCATGCGCGTCACCAGCGCGATGTACACCAGCGCCAGGTTCACGCAGGGCAGCACCAGCGCGCGCAGCCAGGCGCCGGGGCCTTCGGAGAAGTTCACGTAGCCCTGCACCGGGAACCACGGCAGCTGCACCGCGAAGGTGTAGACCAGCAGGTAGCCCACGAGGAACACCGGCACAGAGAAGGCCAGCACCGCGAACAGCATCACGAGGCGGTCGATCCAGGTGCCCGCGCAGTAGGCCGCGAGCGTGCCCAGCGGCACGGCCGTCACCAGCGTGATGAGCATGGTCAGTGCCGCGATCGACACCGTCGGCTCCAGCCGCTGGCCGAGCAGCTGCGTCACCGGCACCTGCGTGAAGATCGAGGTGCCCAGGTCGCCCGTGAAGATCTTGCCGATCCACAGGCCGAACTGCTGCCATAGCGGCAGGTTCAGGCCGAGCGCGGCGCGCAGCTTGTCGATGTCCTCGGTGGTGGCGAGGTCGCCCGCGATGAGCGCGGCCGGGTCGCCGGGCGACAGGTGGATCAGCAGGAACACCACCACGGCCACCACCGCCATCACCGGCAGCGTGGAAAGAAAGCGTCGAACGATGTAGCCCATGGCGGTGCGCGTGGCTTACTTGTCGAGCACCCAGACGGTGGGCATGCCGGCCCACATCTTGTCCAGCCCCTTGATGCTGGCGCGCGCCGCGAACGCGGCCGAGTACTGGCCCGCGTTGATGTACGGCACGGCCTCATAGGCGCGCGACTGGAAGGCGTCGAGCAGTTCCTTGCGCTTGGCCGGCACGGTTTCCTTCAGCCAGGCGGTGCGCAGCTCGTCGAGTTTCTTGTCGCAGGGCCAGCCGGGCAGCGTGTTGCCGCAGGCCGCGCCCAGGTAGGCGTTGCTGATGGGCGAGTTCACGTCGAACTCGCCGGCCACCGTGACGTACATGTTCCAGCCGCCGGCGTCGGACGCGTCGCGCTTGGCGCGGCGCGCACCGATCGAGGCCCAGTCCATGGTCTGCGCATCGACGTTCAGGCCGATGCTCTTCATGGTCTGCGCGGCCATCAGCGCCTCGGCGTTGAGGTAAGGCACGTCGCTGGGCACCATCAGCACCACCTTCTCGCCCTTGTAGCCGGCGTCGGCGAGCATCTTCTTCGCCTTGGCGACGTCGGCCTTGCGGAAAGGCTCCGCGCCGGCCGAGGTGTCGTTGGGGCTGCCGCAGATGAACCAGGTGGCGCAGTAGGCCATGCGCATGTCCAGCGGGAAGCCCATGGCGGCCACGAAGCGTTCCTGGTTCACGGCCTGCAGCAGCGCCTGGCGCACCTTCGGGTTGTCGAAGGGCGGGTGCAGCTGGTTCATCACCAGGAAGCCCTGGTAGGCGCCGCCGGAGCCGATCTTGATGTTGCTGTCGGTGCGCAGCGGCGCGATGTAGTCGGGCGCCAGCTGCTCGATGTAGTCGACCTCGCCGCGCTTGAGCGCCGAGATCGCGCTGTTGGCGTCGGGCAGGTAGAGCCATTCGACGCGGTCGAGGCTGGTCTTCTTGCTGCCGGCCAGGCCGCTCGGCGGCTCGCTGCGCGCCACGTAGTTCGGGTTGCGCACGAACACCGTCTTGTTGCCCGGCACCCATTCGTCACGCTTGAAGATGAAGGGCCCCGAGCCGACGACCTCGGTGAGGGGCGCGGTGGCCGGCAGCTTGGCGATGCGCTCGGGCAGGATCACCGGCGGAAAGCCCGAGGGCTTGGCCAGCGCGTCGAGCACCATGCCGAAGGGCTCGTTGAGCGTGAGCGTGAAGTTGCGCGCGTCGGTGGCCTTCCACTCGGCGCCGACGGCCGTCATGGCGCGGCCCAGGCTGTCGCGCGCCGCCCAGCGCTGCAGCGAGGCCACGGCGTCGGCCGAGGTCACGGCGGCGCCGTCGGAAAACTTCAGGCCCGGGCGCAGCGTGAAGCTCCACTGCTTGCCGTCTTTCGAGGTCGTGTACTTCTCGACCATCTGCGGCTGCGGCTTGCCGGTGGCGTCCTGCGCGAACAGCGTGTCGTACACCATGTGGCCGAAGTTGCGCGAGATGTAGGCCGTGGTGAAGGTCGGGTCGAGGATCTTCAGGTCGGCATGCGCCACCACCTTGAGTGTCTTGGGCGGCGTCTGGGCGAGCGCGGGAAGGCTGGCGGCCGAAAGGGCCAGGGCAGCGAGGGCAGCAAGCGTTCGTCGGGTCATCGTCGGTTCTCCGGTCGGTGGGGCGAAACAAAAAAGAAGAAGAGGGAGTTCAGGCGGCGACGCCGATGGGCCACTTCGGCAGGCGAGCCTTGCGGTACGGCAGGGTGGTGAGGTCGAGCGTCACGGCACCCGGTGCGCCGGCGTAGATCACGTGCTTGGCCACCTGGGAGTACGACGCGTAGAAGTGCTGCGACGACTTGACGACCACGATCTTCTTGGCCGTCAGGTCGCAGCCCAGCTGCGTGAACAGGTCGGTGCCCATGGCCTGGTTGCGCCGCGTGATCAGCACGATCTCGATGCCGTTCACCTCGACCAGCGCGCAGTCGCCCATGGCGGTGGGCGTGTTCGACAGGCCCGTCATCACCAGGTCTTCCTTCAGCGCCTTCACGGTGCATTCGAGGTCCAGCGGATCGCCCGACAGCGGGCTGATCTTGCCGCCGATGCGCATCTGCAGCCTGGCGCCCACGCCGGCGTCGAAGGCGATGCGCACGGCGATCGGGTCCCACATCGGGCCCAGCGCGGCGTTGGTGATGCCGCGCTCCAGCATGCGGCGCAAGATGAAGGTGGAGTCGCTCGCCGCGCCGCCGCCGGGGTTGTCGGCGCCGTCGGCCAGCACCACGGGGCCGCCATCGAAGGCCAGGGCCTCGTCGAGCGAGTCGTCGATGCTGGGGTAGTTGACCGTGAGGCCGTCGCGCATGGCGATGACTTCGTCGGCCAGCTGGCGTGCCAGCGCGTTCGCCTTCGCTTGGTCGCCGTCGGTGTAGACCAGCACCTTGGTGCCCATCTCGGGCACGTCGCCCCACGAGAAGCCGTGCGTGAGCGAGACCGAGAGGACGCCGTCCTTGCCTTCGAGCGCCTGCATGCGCTGCACGAAGCTGCGCGCCGGTTCGCGCGAGGTGTGGACGGTGACGATGATGTCGCAGTCGACCATCGCGACCACCGGCTTGACTTTTCCTTCCACGGCCGCGGCGCAGATGTCGACCAGCTCCAGCCCGCGTTCGAGCACGTCGGTGTGCGGGTACTCCTTGAAGGAGACCATCACGTTGGCGTTGTCCACCATGGCGGGCGTGAGGTGGTTGTGCGGGTCGAGCTCGGCGCCGATCACCACATCAGGGCCCACGATCTGGCGCACGCGCGCCAGCATGTCGCCTTCGCAGTCGTCGTAGCCGTCGGCCACCATCGCGCCGTGCAGGCCGAGCAGCACCATGTCGACCGGCAGCGCGGCGCGCAGGTCGTTCAGCATCTCGTCGCGCAGGGTTTCGTAGGCGTGGCGCGTGGTGATGCCGCTGGGCTGCGCGCCCGCCACCATGCCTTCGAGCAGCGTCCAGCCCTTTTCCTTGCCGCGGATGCGCGCGGCCCACAGCGGGCCCGAGTAGATCGTCAGCGCATCGGGGTGCTGGCCGGCGGGAAAGTAGCCGCGGTCCTTGAAGGAGGCGATGCCGGTCGGCATCGGGCCGAAGGTGTTGGTTTCGGTCGCGAGGGAAGCACTGAAGACACGCATGGGATGGTCTCTTGGGGTTGTGGGTTGTTCTTGTCAGGCGGCAGCGGCGGTGCGCAGTCGCTGCGGGCCGAGCATCTCGGCCGTGAGCCCGAAGCCCGCGATGCGCTCGGGCAGCGGCAGGCCGCGTGCCAGCGCGGCGCAGGCCTCGCCCATGGCGGCCGAGGTCTGGATGCCGTAGCCGCCTTGTGCCGCGACCCAGAAGAAGCCGGGCGCGTCGGGCGCGAAGCCGCCCACCAGGTCGCCGTCGGCCACGAAGGAGCGCAGGCCGGCCCAGGTGCGCGTGGGGCGGCGGATGGCGAGCGTGGTCGCTTCCTCGATGCGATGCATGGCGATGGCGATGTCCATCTCTTCAGGCTGCACGTCCTGCGGCTCGACCGGGTCGGCGTTGGCCGGTGAGCCGAGCAACATGCCGGCGTCGGGCTTGATGTACCAGCCTTCGTCGGCGGCGAACACCATCGGCCAGTGCGCCACGCTCTGGCCCTCGGGCGGCGCGAAGATGAAGGCCGAGCGGCGGCGCGGCTCGATGCCCAGCGGGCGCACGCCCGCCAGCTGCGCGATCGTGTCGACCCAGGCGCCGGCGGCGTTGAGGACCACGGGCGCTTCGTACACCGCGTCGCCGGCCGTCACGCGCCAGCGTTCGCCCACGCGTTCCATGGCCGTGACCTCGGCGTCGCACACCAGCTTGCCGCCGGCCTGGCGCATGCCGCGCAGGTAGCCCTGGTGGATGGCGTGCACGTCCATGTCGGAGGCGTCGGGTTCGTACACCGCGCCGGCCACCTGCTCGGGGCGCAGCGCCGGCACCATCTCGCGCGCCTGCTCGCCATCGAGGCGCTGGGCGCCGACGTCCATGGCGCGCAGCAGCTCCCAGTGCGCTTCGAGCTCGTGCAGGTGCTCGGTGCCCGCGACCATCATCGCGCCGCGCGGCGTGAGCAGCGGGTGCTCGGCAAAGCCTTCGGGCGGGTGTTCGAGGAAGGCGCGGCTGGCCATGGTGAGGGCGCGCACCTGCGGCGTGCCGTAGCTCTCCATGAAGAGAGCGGCCGAACGGCCGGTGGAGTGGTAGCCCGGCTGGGCTTCGCGTTCGAGCAGGATCACGCGGGCATGCGGGGCGAGCCAGTGGGCCACGGAGGCCCCGGCGATGCCGCCGCCGATCACGAGGTAGTCGGCCACGACAGGAGTGGGTGTGCTTGTTGTCATCGCCGAAAAGTGTAGGTAGAAATTTGCGGATACGCAAATTGATTTGCACCAACCAAGGGGAAACCATGGGTGCACCACCGAGGTGAAATTTGCGTACACGCAATTTGCGCATACGCAAAACGCATGCCGGGGCTGTCGCGCCGTGCGTGGCCGGCCGGGCGCGGGGCTGGCAGAATCACCCGGCATACCTAGAGAAAGCCAAGCGTGACTCCACACACAGGGAACCGGGGCGGGGCGAAGCCGAAGGAAGAGCCGCCCACGCTGGACCGCACCACTTTCGGCCATCGCCTGCGCACTGCGCGCAAGCGTTTCGGCTGGACGCTGGCGCAACTGGCCGAGCGCTCCGGCGTGTCGATCACCACCATCTCGCGCGCCGAGCGCGGCCAGCTCGCGCTCGGCTACGAGAACTTCACCGCGCTGGGCCGCGCGCTCGAGATGGACATGAACGCCATGTTCGCGGGCGCCGGCGTCAAGCCCGAGCAGCTCGACGGCCCGGTCGTCACGCGCGCGGGCAAGGGCGTGGTCTACAAGGGGCTGGCCATCGCCTACGAGTTCCTGGGCACCACCGCTGCCGGCAAGCAGATGAGCCCCATCGTCGGCACCGTGCACGCGCGCCGCATCAACGGCCCCGAAGACTTCGTGCGCCACACGGGCGAAGAGTTCGCGTACGTGCTGTCGGGCGAGATCGACGTGTACTTCGACAACGGCGAGGTGGTGCGCCTGGCGCGCGGCGACTCGCTGTACTTCGACAGCCGCCTCGGCCACGCCTACGTGAGCGTGAGCCGCCAGCTCGCGAAGATCGTGGGCATGACCTCGGGGGAGAGCGGGCACATGAAGTCGGCGCGCGAGGCGCCTGCGATGAAGCCGGCGCGCAAGACCGTGGTGGCGAAGAAAGCCGCGGGTGGCCGCAAGGGCTGAGCGCCCGCGTCAGCCTGCGGCCCGACTTGAAGGAGACATGACGATGTCCGAGCACAAGATTTTCGCGATGCCGTTCGCCAAGGTGTACCCGATGTACGTCCAGAAAGCGGAACGCAAGCAACGCACGAAAGACGAAGTCGATCAGGTCATCTGCTGGCTCACCGGCTACGACGCGGCGGGGCTGCAGCAGCAGATCGAACAGCAGAACGATTTCAGGACCTTCTTCGCGCAGGCCCCGGCACTGCATCCGAACCGCGCGTTGATCAAGGGCGTGGTGTGCGGCGTGCGCGTCGAGGAAGTCGAAGACCCGCTGATGCAGAAGATCCGCTACATGGACAAGCTGGTCGACGAGCTGGCCAAGGGCAAGGCGATCGAGAAGATCCTGCGGACGTAGTGCCTGTCTAGCCCGTCGCCACGATGACGTGCGCCTGGATCTTGCCCGCCACCGGGCCGGTGCCATGGCGGCTGGCAATCGCCTCCTCCGCGCGGTCGGTCGCGAGCTGGAGCAGGCTCGCATCGCGCGCCTCGATCTCGTTGCGCAGCGGCGTGCCCTGGCAGTAGGCCACCGCCACCTCGCGTGCCGAGGGCGAGCGGCTCAGCTTCTCGAGCGTCTTGATCTCGATGTCGGTGAACCCCGCACGGTGCAGGTCGTCGCGGATCTGCGCGACGTCGTGGTAGCCGTGCGGCGTGCGCGCGAGAAAGCGCGGCGGGTCGTCCGGGAACACGGTGGCGACGGCGCGGGTGACGTCGTCGGCGAAGGCGTTCTCTTCGATGCGGTCCCAGACGCTGAACACGAAGCGCCCGCCGGGTTTCAGCACGCGACGCACCTCGCTGTAGCCGGCGACCCGGTCAGGGAAGAACATGGCGCCGAACTGGCACAGGACCACATCGAACGAGGCGTTCTCGAACGGCAGGGCGAGCGCATCGGCCTGCCGCCATTCGATGCGGTTGTCCCTCGCCTGGCGGGTGACGGCGTAGTCGAGCATGGCGGGGTTGAGGTCGGTCACCACGTAGCGTGCACCGGCACCGAGCTGGGGTGCCAGCATCCGCGTGACCGCGCCGCTGCCGGCTGCCGTTTCCAGCACCGCGCCGGGCGAGAACGCAGCGACCAGGGCGGCCGCGTCGACGGCGTAGCCCTCGAAGATCAGGGGGACCATCAGCGTGTCGTAGAACTTCGGGATCGAGCCCGCGAACACCTTGTCGCTTTCGTCGGCCATGGGAACTCCTTGAAAGCTCTGAACAGAGCGGGCCTGCTCCCTTGCTCCAACGAGTCCGTTGCCTGTTTGGGCATGCGTGACGGGGACGATGGGCCATGGTGGCCCTGCCAGGCATCGTCGTCAACGCCGTTGCGCGGGCGTCCTCCCCTGTAGTGGGTACCGCAGATGTTGCCGGGCGTTTCGGGCGCACTGATCGGTCGACCCCTCCCTAACGGCCGCGGTCCCCGTCGCGCACCGATTCGATGGTGCCGTTGTAGATGCGCACGATGCCGAAGAAGGTGCCCGGCCCGCGGTCGTAGGTCCATTCCTCCATCGGTACGCATTGATTGGCCAGCACCGCCTCGGGGCTGCCCGGCCGATAGGGCGTGAGGATCCAGCCCAGTTGCACCATCGGCACGCAGACCATCTGCCGGTAGACCGGCTCGCCGCAGGTCTGGAGCAAGGTCGCGGGCGACGCTCCTTTTCCGACGAGGTAGCCGTTGCAGGCGAGGGACTGGGCTGCCGCGGAACTGGCGATCAGCAAGGCGGCCGCTGCGATCGAAACCCCGGTGACCAGGCGTGCGAAACGAGCCGTGCCCCGCATCGTTGACCCTCTTGAATGCTTCATGTGCGCATCACTCACTCACGAACCAGCTGGGCGTACCGCCAGAGGCCCCAGATCGCGCCGACGGTGATGCCGATGCCCACGCTCCAGCCCGCCGGCACATCGAATCCGATCGCCAGGATCAGCATCAAGCCGACGCTGACCAGCGCGATGAAAGTCAGCGTGACGAAATCGAAGCGCGCGACCTCGACGGTGTCTTGCGCCACGCTGCGGTTGCGCTGGCCGTGCTTGCGGCGCAGGCCCCGGAACAGCAGGACATCGAGAACGAAATCGAAGATGCCGACGACAAGGTCGGCCAGGATGCTCCACATCGGGACGCTCCATTTGCGGTGACACCCTGGGTTGTCGCTGTGCGTTCAAGGGTCCGACCCGGGTGGTGCGGCGGAGCCGGGCGAAATGTTAGCGTGCTTCCGGCAAGGTAGGCCATCGTCCTCCGACCCGCTTCACCCCGGCATCTTCGGCGGCCAGTGGTGCGTCTCGCCGCGGCCCTCGCTGCACCAGGCATAGAGCGCGTCGTACATCACCAGCCCGTGCTGCAGCATGACGTGATCGTCGGCGAACACGCGCGACAGGCCCAGCGAGATGGCGTAGAGCCCGGCCGACTGCGGCGTGAGGTCGAGTCGCGAGGTGTCCGCACCGCGCACGATGTCGGCCATCTGGTGCAGCGCAGGGTCGGCGAGCTCGTACTTCGTGAGGAAGGCATCGAAGCTGCAGCGCTCGCCGACGTGGCTCATCGCCACGCCCGGAATGTCGTAGGGCGTGGCGCCGGTGCTTTGCGCCATCGTCAGCACGTCGGCCGGCGGCACGTAGAGAAACTCGGCCTCGCGGTCGATGAAGCGCAGGATCAACCACGGGCAGGCGATGCGGTCGATCTTCGGGCGTTCGCGGGTGATCCATTTCATGGCGTGGCTCCTGGGTCGGCAGGCTTGGGCTGGAGCGGCCGGCCGGCGGCCTGCCAGCCGTCGATGCCGCCGCGCAGATAACGTGCATCCAGGCCCGCAGCGCGCAGCCGCAGGGCCGTGCTGCGTCCCACCTCGTGGCCGTACACGCAGTAGACGACGAGCGCGCGGTCGGCCGGAAGTTCGGCGGCCCAGCGATCGACCGCGGCCGGGTCGCGCCAGCGCGCACCGGGGATCATCGACGCGGCCTGCTCGAATACGCCGGCGCGGCGCACGTCGAGCAGCATCGAACCGGCCACGTCGTCCTGCGCCGCGCCGAAGGGTTCGCTGGCGGCGTGCACCGCCTGCTGGTAGCGCGCGTACACCGGGGCCCAGTCGATGTTCTCCATGAAGGCATCGACGTACGCGCCGGCGGCGGCGCCGTGGTCCAGGTGGTAGGCGTGCTCGTACATGTCCAGCGCCAACAGGGGCGCGCCGCCCGCCAGCGCATGGGTGTGGTCAGCAGCCCATTGGTTGACCAGCGTGCCCTCGCGCGGCTGGAAGGTGAGCAGCACCCAGCCCGAGCCGCCGCCAAGCGCCTTGCCCATCGCTGCGAATTCCTCGCGCCATCGATCGACGCTGCCGAAATTTGCAGCCAATGCGAGTGCCATGGCGGGCTCCATCGTCCGGCCGTCGCCGCCGAGCGAGGCGAAGTACAGCTCGTGCAGCAGCATCGAGTTGGTGGCGATGAGCTCTTCGCGCTTGAGGCCGTTGAGCGCGAAGCCGGGCATGGCGGCGAAAGATGCCGTGGCGAGCTGCGCGCGGATGGCGTTGAGGCGCTTGATGGCGCCGCCATAGTTGTTCTGGTGATGGCTGATTAGAAGCTTCTGCGACAAGCCGCGCAGCGTGGCCGGGTCGAAGGGCAGCGGTTGGGGTCGGGCGTCCATGGGAACTCCTTCAGCGCGGCAGGGCAGACAGCCACGTGAGCGCCAACCCGATGGCCGCGCAGGCACCGAGCAACGTCATCACGCCGACCTTGAAGCGGAACAGGGCGACGGCCGCGGCCACGGCCATCACCGCCGAGATCGCGTCGAAGCGGCCTGCGAAGCCGTGCGGCCAGAGCACGTGGTACGCGAAGAACAGCGCCAGGTTCAGGATCACGCCCACCACCGCCGCGGTGATCGCCGACAGCGGCGCCGTGAAGCCCAGCCGGCCGTGCGTGGCCTCGATGGCGGGCCCGCCCGCCAGGATGAAGATGAACGAGGGCAGGAAGGTGAAGAAGGTGACGACCGTCGCGGCCAGCGCGCCGCCGAGGAACAGCGAGTCGGGCCCCAGCACCTGCGTCAACCAGCCGCCGACGAAGCCGACGAAGGCCACCACCATGATGAGCGGCCCCGGCGTGGTTTCTCCCAGCGCCAGCCCGTCGATCATCTGCGCGCCGGAGAGCCAGTGGTACTGCTCGACGGCCCCCTGGTAGACGTAGGGCAGCACGGCATAGGCGCCACCGAAGGTCAACAGCGCGGCCTTGGTGAAGAACCCGCCCATCTGCGTGAGCGTGCCGTGCAGGCCCTGGGTCGCGATGAGCACGCCCATGGCCAGCAGCCACAGGCCCAGGCCGATGCCCAGAATCTTGAACAGGTGCGCGCGTGAAAAGCGCGCGTGCGCCGGCGTGGGCGTGTCGTCGTCGATCAGCGCCGGGCCGTGGTGCTGCTGCGCGCTGCCATGGCCGCCGCCGAGTGCGAACACCTCCGGCGCCCATCGCGCGCCGAAGTGCCCGATGAGGCCGGCGGCCAGCACGATCGCCGGAAACGGCGCGTCGAACGCGAAGATGGCGACGAAGGCCGCGGCGGCGATGCCCCACATCCACCGGTTCTTCAACGCGCGGCTGCCGATGCGGTGCGCCGCGTGCAGCACCAGCGCAGTGACCGCCGGCTTGATGCCATAGAAGATGCCGGCCACCACCGGCACGTTGCCGAAGCGCAGGTAGACCCACGACAGCGCGATGAGGATGAACAGCGAGGGCAGCACGAACAGGGCGCCGGCCACGAGGCCGCCGCGCGTGCGGTGCATGAGCCAGCCGATGTAGGTGGCCAGTTGCTGCGCCTCGGGGCCGGGCAGCAGCATGCAGAAGTTCAGCGCATGCAGGAAGCGCTTCTCGCTGATCCAGCGCCGCCGCTCGACCAGCTCCGCATGCATGATCGCGATCTGCCCGGCGGGCCCGCCGAAACTGATGAAGCCGAGCTTGAGCCAGAAGCGAAACGCTTCGGCAAAGGAAATGGGCGTGGGGGGCGCAGGAAGCGCAGAGGGGGCGTCAGGCAAGGCGGTGTCCACGGAAAACTCCGTTGAGGGTCACCAGCGCTTGGACGGGACACCGTCTTGCTTTGCAGCGCGGGAGGCTGTTTTCCCGCGGAAGGGCATCGTAGCAGTGGCCGTTCCTGCTGGCAACGCAGGGCCCTCAGGCCCTCTTCACGTTGCTGGAAAGCGCCCGTGCGTCTTTTCGGTCAGCGCGCCTGCGCGCACACGTGCTTGAACACGATCCCGCTCACCGTGGTGGGGCCGCCCACGGCCTTCCATTCGCTGCGCCGGGCGAGGTCGATGTCGTGCACTTCCAGCGGCCCGTTGTGGCTCACGACGCGGCGCATCTTTTCGCGCCGGCCCTTGCAGTCGTAGTCGTAGAGATAGCGCGAGGTGCGAAACGGGGTCTTGCCCACGTCGGTCTGCAGCTCGTCGTAGCGGTAGAGCGTCCACGCTTCCACGGCATCGCCATGCGGCTTGACCGAATCGCGTTGCAGCAGCACCTGCTTGCGCGGGGTGGTGGCGATTTCGGTCCAGGTGTCGGCGGCGTGTGTGGCGACGGCAGTCAGCAAGGACGCTGCTGCGCAGGCGGATGCGACGAGACGGCACGCCAGCACGGCGCGGTGCTTGGGCAGACGAGGCTTCATTGGTTTCACTCCCTGTGAATCGGTGGGCAAGCAGGCGAAGAATGCCATGCATCGCTGCGAGCGAGAACCTCCGCCTCAGGCCACGATGAACGCCGAAGGCTTCTGCCCGAGCCGCTTGCGGAACATGGTGGAGAAGGCGCCCGGGCTGTCGTAGCCCAGCTGAAGCGCCACCGCGGTCACCGACCGGCCCGTTGCCAGTTGGGCCATGGCCGAGAGCAGGCAGGCCTGGCTGCGCCATTCGGCGAACGCCATGCCGGTGTGCTGGCGGAAGAACCGGCTGAAGGTGCGTGCGCTCTGGTGCAGCTGCTGCGCCCAGGCCAGGGGCGACGTGCGCACGTCGGGCGCGTGCAGGAAGGCGATGCACAGCGCCGCCAGCCGCGGCTCGCCCGGCAGCGGCGCAAAGAAGGGCAGGGCCGCCGCGCGGCCGACTTCTTTCAGCACCAGCGACATCAACAGGCCGTCGCGGCCGCGTTCGTCGTACAGCGCCGGCACGTCGATGGCCTCGATCAGCAGCTGCCGCAGCAGCGGCGACACGGCCAGCACTTCGCACTGCGGACCGCCGCGCGGCGCGGCGGCTGGCTCGATGTAGAGGCTGCGCGTGCTGACGCCCACCATCCGCACCCGGTGCGGCTTGCCGGCCGGAATCCAGACGCCGCTGTGAGGCGGCACGACCCAGGCGCCGTCATCCGTGCCCACCTCCATCAGCCCGGTCGCGCCGTAGAGAAACTGGGCGCGGCGGTGGCTGTGCATTTCGAGCAGGGTGCCGGGCGCGTAGTCGGTGCCGATGGCCAGCACGGCGCGGGGCGTGGGGTCGAGGGTGTCGAGAGGCTGGTTGCGCACGGCAGCGGGTCGGTGGGTTGGCCGGAACGCAAATATTGTTGACCGAACATCGCAAGCGCGCCAGTCCCTCGGACTCTAGCCTCGAGGCTTCTTTCCGTGTCGATGGAGTGCCTTGTGTCGTTGTATGTGATGTTGGTGGTGTGCGGATGCCTGACGGGCGTCACCACCGTGCTGTTCGGTTTCGGCGGTGGATTCGTCGTGGTCCCGTTGCTCTACCAGCTGCTGTCCCAGTTGAATGCGGCCGACAGCGCCGTCGGGCAGTCGGCCATGCAGATCGCGGTGGCCACGTCCACCTGCGTGATGGTCTTCGGCGCGCTGCTGGCCACGTGGCGCCATCAGCGCGCCCGAACGCTGGACTGGTCGCACATCAGGCCGCTGCTGGGCGTCATAGGTGCCGGTGCGGTGCTGGGTGCGCTGGCCGCCACCGCGGTCCACGGGGAATGGCTGCGCTGGGCATTTGCCGCCTACCTGGCGCTGACCATCGTGGACTGCTGGCTGCGGCCCGGTTTTCTTTCGCCGACCGTGGCGAGCAAGGCTGCGCCCTCTCTCACGGCCACGGCGCTGTCGGGCCTGGCGATCGGCTGGATTGCCGCATTCCTCGGCGTCGGCGGCAGCGTGATGACGGTGCCGCTCATGCGCCGTCGCGGCATCGAGATGAGTCGCGCGACGGCCATGGCCAATCCGCTGTCCCTGCCGGTCGCGCTGGCGGGCACGGCCACCTACGTGGCCTTGTCCGCCACTTCGACGCCGGCGTTCGGACCGTGGCATGTGGGGTATGTCGACGTGCGCGCGGCGGCGGCGCTCGTGGTGGGGTCGTGGATCGGCATCCGCGTCGCCGCGCTGTGGATCGGGCGCATTCCGGACCGCGTCCACGCCAAGGTCTACCTGGCCTTGTTGATCGTGGTGTTCGGGGCGATGGTGGTGCGCTGAGCGCACGGCACCGTCCCGCTTCACGCCATCGATGCGCCCAGCAGGAAGTCCGTGACCTCGTCCGAGAACACGCTGCGCCGCGCACCGAGGAGCACGCCGTCCGCGTCCTGCGGGTCGGGCCGTGCAGCAGGCATGCCGTGCGCCACCAGGGCCTGGGCGCAGCCGACCCAATCGCCGCCTTCGACCGGCTCGTTGAGCGAGGCCCACGACAAGGTGCCGCAGGCGTTGTCGCCGAAGCCGTGCGGCGCCTGCCAGTCGGCACCATGGTCGAGCAGGAACCGGACAAGCGCCGCATCGCCGCAGAACACGGCGTGGTTGAGCGCCGAGGCGTCCCAGTCGCCGCCGCGGACTTCGAGCGGCCAGCCGAGCGTGACCATCGCCTTCACCGCGTCGCTGCAGCCCTGCGCTGCGAGCTCGGGCAGCAGGCGAAGCTGCGTGGGCTCGAGCGAGCCGATGAGGCCAGGGTGCCGCGCCTGAAGCGCTCGCGCCGTGGCTTCGTCGCCGCGCGCGCATGCGGCGATGAAGGCTTCGCTGGTGGGGAGCGCCGCCGGGTCGCCGCTCGCGGCCTGCAGCAGCTGTGCGACCTCTGTCAGCCCAAAGCGCAGGGCGACGGTGTGCGCGGGTGTGCCGTCTTGCGTGAACACGTTGGGGTGCGCGCCGGCGGCCAGCAAGGCCTCGATGTGCGTCGGTGAACGGCGGCGGCGAAGGGCCCAGAGCAGCGGCGAACCCCAGTCCGAGATCGGCGGGCCCTGCGGCCGCTCGTTCGCGTCGCCGCCGTGTGCGAGCAGGAGGCGCAGCGTCTGGACGTCGTCCAGGTCGAGCACCCGGTACAGCGCGTTGGAACCCGTCACGCGTGCGCCGGCTTCCAGCAGCAGCTTCGTGCAGGCGGGCTGGTCGAGCGAGTGGTACAGCGATTCGCCGTCGTTCGGGTCGGCCCCGGCGTCGAGCAGCAGCTTCGTCAGTTCGGGGTCGTGGTTCTGGCCGGCCGCGCCATACAGCGCGGAAAGCCGCTCGGTGTCGGCGGGCGTTTCGAGCGATGCGGGAGGCCAGCGGTTGCCGGCCGATTGATCGGGAGAGGCACCGGCGTCGAGCAGGAACTTCGCGCACGCGTGCAGGCGTTCGCGATGGCCCGGCAGTCGCATCAGGCCGGAATGCGTGACGGCCACGAGCGGCGGCAGGTGCAGCGGACCGCCCGCGCGATGGACCCATGCCGGGTCTTGCGCGGTGGCGTGGCGCAGCGCGGCTTCATCGCCGATGGCGCAGGCCAGGTACGGGTCGCCGCCCGCCAGCAGGGTGGGGTTCTCTTCAAGCAGACGCAAGGCCACCGCAGGCCGTGCGCGGTTCGTGCCGCCGGCGATGTCGCCCGCGTACACGAGGCGCATCCAATGGAGCACTGCTTGGGCCGGGTCATCGGCCTGCGCCCTGCGGGCCAGGACAAATCCCTGCAGGTCGCCCCACGAAGCGAAGCCGTACTCGCGCGCCACGCACGACTGCGCATCGTGCAGGCGCAAGCCTTGGGCTGCGAGGGCGCCGGCGGTCTTGCCCGATGCGGCCGGCAGCGCGCTGCGAAATCGGTGAAAGGCCGTGGGGTCGTTGCTGCGGTAGAGCGCCAGCAGTTCCTTGGCTTGCTTCTTCAGGTGGCCGATGTCGGGCCGGGCGGGAATACGCTTCATGGAAACCTCCGTGCATCAGGCGCCGATGACCCGCAAATCCGGCTGCACAAAAGGCTGTGGATCGTCATGAAGAAGGCAAGTGGGTTCAACCCTTCCCGCGGGCCCGGGCGCGGCTTGCACCGCGGCTCGGATGGTAGCGGATCGGGGCAGGGCGGCGCCCTGCGCCGAAGTGCAGGTCACCGCTTGCGCGCCACGATGAAGGGGCGGTTCTCGCCACCCTTCGTCGCGTGGTTCTCGCTGGCAAGCACCTCGAAGCCGGCCGCCTGCAGATGCGCCCCGAGTTCCGCCGCCCGGAACACACCGGCATGCGGCGCCAGACCGATCGCGCGCATCGCGGGCAGCAAGGCCAGCCGAAGCAGCGGGGTCATGTCGCCGAGGCAGGGCGTCTTGGAAACGAACAGGCCCTGCGGCGCGAGCAGGGCGTGGATGCGGCGCAGCGTGCCGGGCAGGTCGCGCACCAGGTGGAGGTAGTTGAAGCCCAGCACGGCGTCGAAGGGGCCTTCGCCCGGTGCCAGCGTCTCGGCGGTCGCCACGCGGAACGCCAGGCCGGGGACCGGGGCGGCGGCGTGCTTCTCTTCGGCGATGGCGATCATGCCTTCGGCGATGTCCGTCGCCAGGTACGCGCGAACGTGGGCCGCGAGGCGCAGGGCCGTCGTGCCGGTGCCGCAGCCCAGCTCGAGCACGCGCGCGTCGGGCTCGAACTGGGCGCGGGTCCGCTCGAGCGTGCGCGTGTAGCCGGCCTCGTCCGCGATGGCGCTCTTCGCGTAGCGGCGAGATGTGCGGTCCCAGAATCTGGCGTCGTTCGCGAGGCTCATGGTCTTGGATCGGCGGCGTGTGGAAGGGTGCGGCGCACTGTAAACCGCCGCCGGGGCGCTGTCGCCGATTTGCGCCGCTTCGCCCGCCATGTCGCTATGCTGGCGCCCGCCAATCACTCCAGGAAAAGAGACTCTCATGACCATGCGTACCTCGTCTTTCTTCTCCCTGCGTTCCGTCGCCCTGGCCTGCGGCCTGGCGATCGGCGCCGTGGCCACCGCGCAGGCGGCGCCCGATGCGAAGCTGCTCGCTGCTGCCGAGAAGGCACAGCCCGCCGTCATCGACAACCTGAAGGAGATGGTGTCCATCGAGTCGGGCAGCCTGAACGTCGAGGGCCTGATGAAGATGGCCGACGTGATCGAAGGGCGCCTGAAGGCGGCCGGCTTCAAGACCGAGCGCCGCAAGGCCTCGGCCGGCGCGGGTGCCGACATCGTCATCGGCACGATCAAGGGCACGGGCAAGCGAAAGATCATGCTGCAGGGCCACATGGACACGGTGTACGCGCCGGGCATCCTGAACAGCCAGCCCTACAAGGTGGACGGCAACCGCATCTACGGCCCCGGCATCGCCGACGACAAGGGCGGCCTCGCGGTGATGATGGCGTCGCTGAAGATCCTGGCCGATGCGGGCTGGCGCGACTACGACACGCTCACCGTGCTCGTGAACCCCGACGAAGAGGTGGGCTCGGTGGGCTCGGGCGAACTCATCGCGACCACGGCCGACCTGCACGACACCGTGCTGTCCTTCGAGCCGACGGCCGCCAAGGCGGTGGCCAAGGGCGAGTCGCTGCTGCTCGGCGCGGCCGGCATCGCGCAGGCCACGCTCGAGGTGAAGGGCCGCGCGGCGCACGCCGGCGCAGCGCCCGAGCTGGGCCGCAATGCGCTGTACGAACTGTCGTACCAGATGCTGCAGACCAAGGACCTCGCCAAGGACATCCCCGGCGTGACGCTGAACTGGACCGTGGCGCGCGCCACCGGCCCGATCAACCAGATCACCGAGAAGGCGCAGGCGCTGGGCGACATCCGCATCACGCAGCCCGGCGCCGAGAAGAAACTCAACGAGGCGCTGCAGGCCAAGATCGCCAGCGGCAAGCTGATTCCCGACACCGAGACCACGGTGAAGGTCGAGGTGGGCCGCCCGGCCTTCGTCGCGGGCGCCAAGGGCCGCGCGCTGGCGGAGAAGGCGCAGGCGATCTACAAGGAGCTCGACCGCGAACTGGCGCTGACGCCGATGACCGGCGGCGGCACCGACGCGGGCTTCGCGGGCCGCTCGGGCAAGGCCACGGTGGTCGAGAGCTTCGGCCTCGCGGGCTTCGGCTACCACGCGCGCGACGAGTACATCGAGGTCGACTCGATCGTGCCGCGCCTGTACCTCGTGACGCGGCTGCTGACCGAGATCGGCAAGAACTGAGTTTGTAGCGCGCAGTGCGCCCGCGGCAGGGGCCGCGGGTTCACTGCGGTGCGTTGGGATCGCCCGGGCGGCGGCGATGGGCGGCAGCCGCCGCCGCTGCGGCCTGAGCCTGGGCTTGCTGCTGTTGCGCCTGCTGGCGTTGCATCTGTTCCTGCTGGTGCTGCTGCTGGCGTGCCTGGTTCTGCGCCGCCTGCTGTTGTTGCTGCTGCATCTGCTGGCGCTGCATCTGCTCCTGTTGCTGGCGTTGCTGGGCCTGGGCGGCTTGCTGCTGTTGCATCTGCATCTGGCGCGCCTGTTCCATCTGGGCCTGGCGTTGCTGTTGCGCGGCCTGGGCTTGCGCCTGTTGTTGCTGTTGCAACTGCTGCTGGCGACGGGCCTGCTCCTGTTGAGCCTGTTGAGCCTGTTGCTGCATCTGCTGCGCTCGCTGGGCCTGTTCCTGTTGAGCCTGCTGCTGCATCTGCTGCGCGCGCCGGGCCTGTTCCTGCTGCGCCTGCCGTTGCTGTTGCTGGGCGGCCTGGGCCTGCTGCTGTTCCTGCTGGCGACGTAGCTGCTCCTGTTGCGCCTGTTGCTGCTGCATCTGTTGGCGGCGGCCCTGCTCCTGCTGGTCCTGGCGTTGTTGGCGCAATGCCTGTTCCTGTTGCTGCGCCTGCTGCTGGCGACGCGCCTGCTCTTGCTGGGCCTGTTGTTGGCGCTGCTGGTCTTGCGCGGCCTGCTGTTGCTGCTGCATCTGCTGGCGACGGGCTTGGTCCTGCGGGTCCTGGCGTTGACGCAGGGCCTGCTCCTGCTGCGCCTGTTGTTGACGTTGCGGGTCTTGCCGCTGACGCAGTGCTTGTTCCTGTTGCGCTTGCTGTTGACGTCGTGCCTGCTCCTGCTGGGCTTGTTGCTGACGCTGCGGGTCCTGCGTGGCCTGCTGTTGCTGCATCTGCTGGCGACGGGCTTGTTCCTGCTGATCCTGGCGTTGGCGCAGGGCCTGGTCCTGTTGCATCTGCTGCTGGCGGCGCGCCTGTTCCTGCTGCGCTTGCTGCTGACGCTGCTGGTTCTGCGCCGCTTGTTGCTGCTGCATCTGCTGCCGGCGGGCCTGCTCCTGCTGGTCCTGGCGCTGGCGCAAGCCCTGTTCCTGCTGCACCTGTTGCTGGCGCCGCGCCTGTTCCTGTTGGGCCTGCTGTTGCTCGCGCAACTGGTTCTGGGCCGCCTGCTGCTGCATCAGCGCCTGTTGCTGTTGCTGCTGCTGGGCACGCGCCTGTTGTTGCAGCTGCTCTTGCTGCTGCGCCGCCTGCCATGCCGCCGCACCGGTCGGCGGGCCGCTGCGATCGCCTGCGTAGTTGTTGTTGTAGACGTTGCGCACGTTGTTGACGACCGTGGTCGAGCGCGACACATACGTGCTGTTGTTGTAGACCACCGCAGGCCGGTAGGCCGGCGGCGGCGGTGCCGCACGGTCGCGCCAGCGCGGTGCACCCCAGTTCATGTTCCAGGCGTTCCAGCCCCAACCGTGGCGCTCCAGTGCCGAGCCGACGATCACGCCGCTGCCGAAGGCCAGCGCGCCCACCGCGGCCACCTGGCCACGGCTGTAGCCAGGCTCGACCACCACCGGCGGCGGTGCATAGGCATAGCCGGGGTAGACGGCCACGGGCATGTCGTACACCATCTGCGGGTCGTAGCGCGGCACGTACACCACGTCGGGCTGCACGGGCTCGATGGTGATGAGCTCCTCGGGCGGTTCGATCACCAGGGGGCCCGCGTACATCGGCTGCATGTCGGGCGCGGGCGTGTAGTTGGGCGGCGTTGCGGCGCGCGCCACGCGCAGCTTGTCGTTGTTCTTGAGGCGACCGGCCTTCGAGGCGCGCTGGCGCATCACCTGGATCGCGTTCATCACGTCGGCCGGGTCGTTGTAGTAGGCCTTGCCCAGTGAGGTGGTCCACGCGATGTTGCCGGCCATCTGGTCCATCACGGGCCGGAACGCGGTGAGCGACTTCACGCTCGGGTCCCACGGCTGCTGGTTGGCTGCATCGGCGAGCGGGCCGGCCTTGAGCGTGGGGTTCTGCTGCAGCCAGCCGTGGGCCGCGGTGATCTGATCGGGGTAGGTGGCACCGGCCAGAATCTGCGCGACGAGCTTGTCGGGGTACAACGCAATCGGCGCGACCAGTTGGTAGAGCTGTTCGGCCGAGGGCGGCGTGTAGGCGGCCGGCACCGGCGCGGCGACGGGCGCGGGGGCCTGGGTGGCCGGTGCTTCAGCGGCGGGAGGTGGTGGTGCGGGCTTGTCGCAGCCTGCAACGAACAACGCTGCGACGCACAGCGAAGCCATGAGGCGCCGCTGAAGGCGGGGGAGGTGGGGAGAGGGTGTCATCTGGCATGTCCTGAAGACGCCGGCAGGGTGCCCGGAACTCCTTCAACGGCGGGCCAGAGCAGGCGATGACACAGCCTGCGCCTTGGATGCAACGGTCTGTGTCGGCGGTGCGCCGCCTGTGCTGTCGGCGCAGGACCACGAGACCACCGGGCGACGTGGCGATCGCCCGGGGAAGAACCTCTGTCGTTACTTGGCGCCGCCCGAATACTTGGTGACGCTGCTGGCCTTCACGTGGTATCCGCTCACGCCCATCATCGAGTCGTTGCGCAGCGTCTGCAGCTTGCCGGTGACCCACACGGTGTCCATGGCGCGGAACTTGGCGCCCTTTTGCGGAATGACGTGCAGGATCTGGTTGGCCGACGGCGGCGGCGTGTGGATGCAGGCGCCGAAGTAGGGCACGAGCAGGAACTCGGTGACCTCGCCCTTGGCCTCTTCGAGCGGCACGATGAAGCCGGGGATCTTCACTTCCACGCCGTTGAGCGCGGGGTTGGTGGGCGCGTTGTTCGACACCTCTTGCATCTTCATCAGCAGCTCGTTGGCGCGCGGGTCACCGTCGTCGAGCGTGCTCAGGTCGATGCCCTTGAAGGCCTTGGCCGGGTCCCAGTCCTTGGGCACGAGTTCTTCCCAACTGATCTGGCGCGGCTGGCCCGCCGCGGCCTGAGGCGCGGCTGCGGCCGGTTTGCCACCCAGCGGGTTGGTCGCGGTCGTGTCCTTCGGTGCGGGCTCGGCGGCCCAGGCGGCGGCTGCGAGGCCGGCGCCGGCCAGCAGCATCGACAGGGTGGTGAGCACGCGGGATGTGGAGGTCTTCGTCATGGTCAGATTCTCGGAGAAAGGCCGTCGGCCAGCGACAGGCGGTAGGCCCGGATGCCGGGCAGCAGGCTCGCGAGCCAGCCGGCGACCAGCAGGCTCGCCGTCAGCAGCCATTCGTTCAGTGTAGGTTCGGACAGGCTCAGCGTCAGGCCGAACTGCGCCTGCAGCCATGGCGAGAGCAGGGCGATGCCGAGCACCGCCATCGTCACGCCCAGCAGCACGCCCAGCACGGTGACCAGCGCGCCTTCGAGCGCCAGCAGCGCCAGCACGTGGCGCAGGCCCGCGCCCACGGCGCGCAGCACGGCGAGCTCGCGGCGGCGTTCGTTCAGTCCCGCCATCACCACCGACACCAGCCCCGCAAGACTCACGAGCGCGACCAGGGCCGACATCAGCAGCAGCGCGTTCTCGCCGATGCCGATCACGCTCCACAGCTCGTCGAGCGCCACGCCGGGCAGGATGGCCATCAGCGGCTCGCCGGTGTAGGTGGAGATCCAGCGCTGCACGCCGAACACGGCGGCGCGGTTCTTCAGGCCCACGAGCGCGGCTGTCACGTTCTTGGGCGTGAGGTCGAACTTGCGCACCTGCTCGGCCGGAATCTTCACGCCCGGCATCGGCGCGCCGCCCACCCATTCGAGGTGGATGGCTTCCATGGCCGCCAGGCCGATGTGCACCGTGCGGTCGACCGGCGTGCCGGTGCGCGCGAGCACGCCCACCACGGTGAAGGGCTTGTCGGCATGCTCGGCCACGTTGAGCTCGCCGCTGCCGTGCGCCAGCGTGATTTTCTGGCCCACGTGGTAGCCGAGCTTGTCGGCCACCTCGGCGCCGACCACGGCATCGAACAGCGCATCGAAGGGCTTGCCTTCGCGCAGCTTCAAGGTCTGGCGGTCGCCGTAGCGGAAGTGCGTGAAGTACTCGGGCGTGGTCGCGAGCACCGAGAAACCGCGGTGCGAATCGCCCAGCGACAGCGGCACCACCCAGTCGACGCCGGGGTGAGCCTGCAGCGCCTGCACGCTCTTCCACGAGATGTTGTTGGTGGCCGCGCCGATGCGGAACACCGAGTACAGCAAGAGCTGCGTGGAGCCGGTGCGCGCGCCCACGATGAGGTCGGTGCCCGAGACCGACGAGGCGAAGTTCTCGCGCAGCTCGGTGCGGATGCGCTCGACGCCGAGCAGCAGGAAGGTCGACAGCGCGATCGAGAACACGGTGAGCGCGAGCGTGAAGCGGCGGTTCCAGGCGCTGCGCCATGCGATGGAAAACAAGGCTCTCATGCGTCCACCGCCATCGCGCTCGATGCCGCACGGTTGATCTCCGGCAGCAGCACGTGCCGCGCAAAGCGTGGCGCGATGCGCTGGTCGTGGCTCACGAACACGAGCGCGCTGTGGTTCACGGCGCAGGCCGTGAGCAGCACGTCGAGGAAGGCTTCGCGCCGGTCTTCGTCGAGCGCGGAGGTGGGCTCGTCGGCAATGACGACCTCGGGCTGGCCGATGAGCGCGCGCGCCGCGGCCACGCGCTGCTGCTGGCCGACGGACAGCTGCAGCGCCTGGCGCTTCCACAGCGCGCGGTCCAAGCCCATCTGGTCGAGCAGGTGCTCGGCCTCGTCGCGCGAGCTGCCGTTGCGCGCGGCCTGCGCCTCGCGCCGCGCCGAGAAGCGGCAGGGCAGCAGCACGTTGTCGAGCACGCTCAGGTAAGGCAGCAGGTTGAACTGCTGGAAGATGTAGCCCACGTGCGCCACGCGGGCGCGGTCGCGCTGCGTGCCCGAGAGCTTGGCCCAGTCGTGGCCCAGCAGCGTGACGCGGCCTTCGTCGGCCACCAGCACGCCGGCCAGCAGCGACAGCAGCGTGCTCTTGCCGCAGCCGCTCGGGCCGTGCAGGAACACGGACTCACCCGCCGTGATGCGCAGGGCCTCGATGTCGATGCAGGGTGTCTTCACGCCGGGCCAGGTGAAGCGCAGGGCTTCGGCGGCGAGCACGACGCGCAAGTGCGTGGTCTCGGCCTGCGGGAGGGTGCTCACGCTGTCACTTGCCCAGCGTCAGGCGGGAAGGCTGCGCCGCCTGCGCGCCGCTCGGGCGCTTCAGCTGGCGCTTGAACTGGCCTTGCGCGGAGGCGATCTGCACGTCGATCTGGCGCGCGCCCTTGAAGGCCGAGAACAGGTTCAGGTCGATGAACTTCGCGGCGGCGGCCTGGGTGCAGTTGAAGGAGAAAGAGGCGTCGAGGTCCGCGTGCCCGCTCGATTCGGCGGGGTCGGGGTTGCCCAGGCCGAGCGCGCCGGAGCGCAGGTCGACGGGGCCGAGCTTGCAGTTGGCGGCGGGGTCGATGGTGAAGAGCTTGTCGGCCGCGCGCAACTGGGCGATGGCGGCTTCGACGGTCTTCTTCTCGGCGTCGGTCTTGGGCGCGCGCTCGAAGCCGACGATGTTGTCCAGCGGCGATTCCATGGCGATCACGATGGTGGGCCCGTCGATGGCCACGTCGAGCTTGAGCTGGCCGTGCACATGCGCGTGCTGTTGCTGGGCCTGTGCGGGAAGGGCGGCTGCCGCGAACAGCGCGGCGGCGGTCAGTGCGAAGCCGGAGGACGTGCGTCGAAGTCGGGTGTGCAGGGTGTGCATCATGGTTCTGCGCCTTGCCGGGTCGGCAGCCCCGGCGTGTTGCTCCATTCGCTCCAGCTGCCGGCATAGAGCGCGGTCGTCCCGAACCCCGCGATCTGCATCGCGAGCAGGTTGGGCACGGCGCTCACGCCGCTGCCGCACTGGTGGACGACGGTCGCCGCATCGCGCCCCGCGAGCAGCGCTTCGAACTCGGCGCGCAGTTGCGCGGCGGGCTTGAACTTGCCGTCGGAGCCGATGTTGTCGGCGAAGGGCCGGTTCAGGGCCCCGGGGATGTGACCCGCGATCGGGTCCAGAGGTTCCACCTCGCCGCGGTAACGTGCACCGGCACGCGCGTCGATCAGCTGCTGGTCAGGTTGACCGAGCCGGCGCACCACGGTGTCGGTGGTCACGAGCTTGGCCAAGGGCTCGCCCTGTACGAAATTCGACTGGAAGCGCGCGGGCTCTTCGCGGTCGGTCACCTCGCCACCCGCGGCCTGCCAGGCCTGCAGGCCGCCGTCGAGCACGGCCACGGCGTCGTGGCCCATCCACTTGAGCATCCACCACAGGCGCCCGCAGTAGTTGGCGCCGTTGCGGTCGTACACCACGGCCTGCATCGTGTTCGAGAAACCCACCGACGACAGCCAGGCCGCGAACTTCTCGCGGCTGGGCAGCGGATGGCGCCCGCCCGAGGCGGGCACGCCGTCGTCCTGCGCCACCACCACGTCGCCGCGCGCACCAGGCAGGCCATGCTTGGCACTGAGGTCGGTGTCCAGGTTGGCGTACTGCGCGCCCGGGATGTGCGCGGCGGCATACAGCTGCGCGCCGGCCTCGGGCTTCATGAGGTCGAAGCTGCAGTCGAACACCATGAGGGGCGAGTCGCCCTCGCGCAGCTGCCTGAGTTGTTCGACGGAGATGAGGGTGGTGTACATGGCGGAAGCTCCTTCGAAAAATGGTTCGGCGATGGGTGCCGTGGCTGCTGCGTTCAGTGTTCCTCGGCCGGCGCCTTCGGCACGGCCCGCTGGCGCAGCACGGTGGCCGCGATGCCGCTGGCGATGATCAGCGCCATGCCGGCCCAGCCGGCGGCGTCGATGCGGTCGTCGAACAGCACCACGCTGTAGAAGGCCGCGAACACGATGCCCGAATATTGCAGGTTCGCGACCACCAGTGTGCCGGCCTGGGTCTTGGCGGTGGCGTAGGCGCGGGTCATGCACAGCTGTCCGAGGGCGGCCAAGAGGCCGATCGGCAGCAGCCACAGCGCATGCTGCCACGTCCACGAACTGCCGCCCGAAAACCCGGTCGCGGCCGTGGCGAAGGCGCCGGCCACGGCCGAGCCGACCGCGAAATAGAAGACCGTGCGCAGCTCGGGCTCGCCGATGCGCGACAGCGCCACCACCTGCATGTAGGCGAAGGCGGCCGTGACGCCCGACAGCAGGCCCAGCATGCCGGCGAAGCCGTCGCCGCCGCCCACCGTGGGCTTGAGCATGAGCACCACGCCGGCAAAGCCCGCGAGCACCGTCATCACCAGCGGGCCCTGCAGCGGCGGGCGCTCGATGCGGCCGTCGCGCCCGGGCACCGGCACCCAGGCCAGCAGCGCGCCGCCGACCAGGAAGGCCGCGACCCACACGCTGCTCATGTAGTTGAGCGTGACGGCCGTGGCCAGCGGCATGTGGGCGATGGCGTAGAACCACGCGCCCAGCGACACCACGCCGATGGTGCTGCGCCAGGCATGCATGCCGGGGTATTTGGTGGCAAGGGAGGTGCCGCGGTTGCGCGCCAGCAGCCAGAGGAACACGATGCCGATGAGGCCGCGCCCCAGGACCATCTCACCGCTGTTGAACCATTCGGAGGCCACCTTCACGACCACGCTCATGGTGGCGAACAGAAAGGCCCCGAGCACCATCCACAGCGCTTGCATCGATTGACATCCAGATCAGAAAAAAGAAAGCCCCGGCGGGTGCGGGGCGGGGCGGCGTTCAGGCGCGTGGTTGTTGCATCGCGTTGCGGTACCACTCGTGGAACTGCTGCATGCCGTCTTCCATGGGGCTCTGGTAGGGGCCGGTCTCATTGTCGCCGCGCAGCATGAGCGCGCGGCGCCCGGCGTCCATGCGCTCGGCGATCTCGTCGTCCTCCACGCAGGTTTCCATGTAGGCGGCCTGCTGGGCCTCGACGAACTCGCGCTCGAAGGCGACGATTTCCTCGGGGTAGAAGAACTCGACCATGTTGAGCGTCCTGGTCGGGCTCACCGGGTGCAGCGTCGACACGGTGAGCACGTGCGGGTACCACTCGATCATCACGTGCGGGTAGTAGGTGAGCCAGATCGCGCCGTACTTGGGCGGCTTGCCGTCGCGGTACTTGAGCAGCTGCTCCTGCCACTTCTGGTACACGGGGCTGCCCGCGCGGCCCAGGCGGTTGGCCACGCCCACCGTCTGCACCGAGAACTCGGGCTTGAACTCCCAGCGCAGGTCGTCGCAGGTGACGAAGCTGCCCAGGCCGGGATGGAACGGGCCGACGTGGTAGTCCTCGAGGTAGACCTCGATGAAGGTCTTCCAGTTGTAGTTGCACTCGTGCAGCTCGACGCGGTCGAGCGCGTAGCCCGAGAAGTCGAGGTCGGCCTGCGGGCCCAGGCCTGCCATGTCGGCCGCCACGTCGCGGCCGCTGCCGTCGGCGTTCTTCTCGAACAGAAGACCGTTCCATTCGGTGAGCGGGTAGTTGTGCAGGTTCAGGCACGGGTCCTGGTCGAAATGCGGGGCGCCGATCAGCGTGCCGGTGGTGCGCGCATCTTTCGCGGCGTAGGTCCAGCGGTGCAGCGGGCAGACGATGTTGCCGCCGGTCTGGGCGTCGAGCTGGCCCCGGCCCTGCAGGATCAGGGCCTGGCGGTGGCGGCAGACGTTCGAGATGAGCTCCACGCCCTTGGGTGTGTGGACCAGCGCGCGGCCCTGGTGTTCTTGCGGCAGGGTGTGGAAATCACCCGGCTCGGGCACGGCCAGTCGGTGCCCGACGTAGCGGGGCCCTCGCGCGAAAAGGTTCTGCATTTCGCGGGCGTACAGGGCCTCGTCGAAATACGCGGTAACTGGAAGTTGGCTCGCGGCCTGCTGCAGTTGAAGACTTAAATCAGACATGGAGGACCTGACCAAGCTCCCCACAGGGAGAAAAAAAGAAAAAAACGGAAGGCGCCGTCTGCAAGGGTGACGGCCCGAAGAGGTGTGCCGGTGCGACCGGCGGGGGAAGCGGGGATTGTACCCGGGGGGCATTTTTGCGCCCGCCGGGTTTTTGCCTCGCATGGCCGGGCGCCATACAGGGTGTTGCAAAGGGTCGCGCGCGCGTGCGCGGGCTGCCCGGCGGTTCGTTGCGCCCCCGCCCTAAAATGTTCCGTTTCATCCACGATTCGTTGCATGCCCAAGGTGCCTTCTCCTTCCACGACCAGCCCGGCGGCCACGCCCGACACCGGGCCGCTGCCCGCCAGCTACGAAGCCGGGCTCCAGGAACTGGAACAACTGGTTGCAGAACTCGAATCGGGCCAGCTCCCGCTGGACCAGCTGCTGGGCAGCTACCAGCGCGGCGCCGCGCTGCTCGGCTTCTGCCGCGACAAGCTGCAGGCGGTCGAGGACCAGATCAAGGTGCTCGACGCCGGCAGCCTCAAGCCCTGGACGGCCGAATGAGCGCCGTTCCGATGACCTCCGCTGCCCCCACCACCGCCACCCCCTGGGACGCGAAGACGCTGGCCAACTGGGCCGAGCCCCATCTGGCCACGGTCGAAGCGGCGCTGTCGCGCTGGGTCGGCGTCGATGCGCCGGTGCTGCTGGGCGATGCCATGCGCTATGCCGTGCTCGACGGCGGCAAGCGGCTGCGGCCGCTGCTGGTGCTCGCGGCCAATGAAGCGGTCGGCGGCAACGCCCACGCCGCGCTGCGTGCGGCCTGCGCCACCGAACTCATCCACGCCTATTCGCTGGTGCACGACGACCTGCCGTGCATGGACAACGATGTGCTGCGCCGCGGCAAGCCCACCGTGCACGTGAAGTTCGGCGAAGCCGACGCGCTGCTCGCGGGCGACGCGCTGCAGGCACTGGCGTTCGAGCTGCTCGCGCCCGAGGGCGACGAGGTGCCCGCGGCCATGCAGGCCCTGCTGTGCCGCCTGCTGGCGCGCGCCGCCGGCAGCCAGGGCATGGCCGGCGGCCAGGCCATCGACCTGGCCAGCGTCGGCATCGCACTGAACGAAACCCAGCTGCGCGAAATGCACCGCCTGAAGACCGGCGCGCTGCTGCAGGGCAGCGTCGAGATGGGCGCCGCCTGCGGCACCGTGTCGCCGGCCGCGCTGGCGGCGCTGCGCGACTACGGCGCCGCCATCGGCCTGGCGTTCCAGGTGGTCGACGACATCCTCGACGTCACCGCCGACTCGCAAACCCTGGGCAAGACCGCCGGCAAGGACGCCGCGGCCGACAAGCCCACCTACGTGTCGCTGCTCGGCCTGGACGGCGCGCGCGCGCAGGCGAGCCAGCTTCTTGCCGACGCCATCGCCGCACTGAACAAGAGCGGCCTGGCCGACACCTCGGCACTGCGCGCCCTGGCCCACATGGTGGTCGACCGCGACCGCTGAGAAGAAAAAAGAACCCACCTCCATGGCTCCGCTGCTTCCCACTCTCCACGACCCTTCGCCGATCCGCCAGTACGACCGGGCCCAGCTCAAGCAGCTGTCCGACGAGGTGCGCGCCTGCGTGCTCGACAACGTCTCGCGCACCGGCGGCCACCTGAGCTCCAACCTCGGCACGGTCGAGCTGACGGTGGCGCTGCACCATGTGTTCAACACGCCGCACGATCGGCTGGTGTGGGACGTGGGCCACCAGACCTACCCGCACAAGATCCTCACGGGCCGGCGCGAGCGCATGCCCACGCTGCGCCAGCTCGGCGGCATCTCGGGCTTTCCGCAGCGCACCGAGAGCGAGTACGACACCTTCGGCACCGCCCACTCGTCGACCAGCATCTCGGCCGCGCTCGGCATGGCCATGGCCGCCAAGCAGAAGGGCGAGAAGCGCCATGCCGTGGCCATCATCGGCGACGGCGCGCTCACGGCCGGCATGGCCTTCGAGGCGCTCAACAACGCGGGCGTGTGCGACTGCAAGCTGCTGGTCATCCTGAACGACAACGACATGTCGATCAGCCCGCCGGTGGGCGCGCTCAACCGCTACCTCGCGCAGCTCATGAGCGGTAATTTCTACGCCGCCGCCAAGAGCGTCGGCAAGAGCGTGCTGCGCAATGCGCCGCCGCTGTTCGAGCTGGCCAAGCGCCTGGAGCAGCATGCCAAGGGCATGGTCGTGCCGGCCACGCTGTTCGAGCAGTTCGGCTTCAACTATGTCGGCCCCATCGACGGCCACGACATCGACTCGCTGGTGCCCACGCTCGAGAACCTCAAGCACCTGGACGGCCCGCAGTTCCTGCACGTCGTCACGAAGAAGGGGCAGGGCTACAAGCTCGCCGAGGCCGACCCGGTGGCCTATCACGGCCCGGGCAAGTTCGATCCGCAGGTGGGCCTGGTCAAGTCGACCACGGCGGCCAAGCAGACCTTCACGCAGGTCTTCGGCCAGTGGCTGTGCGACACGGCCGCGCACGACGGCCGCCTCGTGGGCATCACGCCCGCGATGCGCGAAGGCTCGGGGCTCGTGGAGTTCGAGAAGCGCTTTCCTGATCGCTACTACGACGTCGGCATCGCCGAGCAGCACGCGGTCACGTTCGCGGCCGGCCTGGCCTGCGAGGGCCTCAAGCCCGTGGTCGCGATCTACTCGACCTTCCTGCAGCGCGCCTACGACCAGCTGATCCACGACGTGGCGATCCAGAACCTGCCCGTGGTGTTCGCGCTCGACCGCGCGGGCCTCGTCGGCGCCGACGGCGCCACGCACGCGGGCGCGTACGACATCCCGTTCCTGCGCTGCATTCCCAACATGAGCATCGCCTGCCCGGCCGACGAGCGCGAGTGCCGCCAGCTGCTGACGAGCGCCTACGAGCAGAACCACCCGGTGGCCGTGCGCTACCCGCGCGGCGCGGGCGCCGGCACCACGCCGCACCTCACGCTCGACGCGCTGCCCTTCGGCAAGGGCGAGGTCCGGCGCGAGGGCCAGCGCATCGCCATCCTCGCGTTCGGCACCTTGCTGTACCCGGCGCTCACGGCGGCCGAGTCGCTCGATGCCACCGTGGTCAACATGCGCTGGGCCAAGCCGCTCGACGTCGAGTTGCTGCTGCAGGTGGCGGGCACGCACGACGCGCTCGTCACGCTCGAAGAGGGCGCCATCATGGGCGGTGCGGGCAGTGCGGTGGTCGAGGCCCTGCAGGCCGCCGGCGTGCAGAAGCCGGTGCTGCAACTGGGCCTGCCCGACCGCTTCATCGAGCACGGCGATCCGGCCAAGCTGCTCGCATCGATCGGTCTCGATGCCGACGGCATTGCCGCCGCGATCAAGAAACGCTTCGTTTGACAAGAGGTCGCAGGGTAAACCCCCGCCGGCCACCTGTAAGCGCGTTTTTACAATCAAAAGGACTCACAAAAGTCCCTGACGCGGTCACAAGCCGCGTTTTGTTTTTTCCAAAGCACTCGGAGTGAATTCAATGGATCGTCGTTCCCTCATCAAAAACGCCGGCATCGCGGGCGTTCTGGCTGCCGGCATCGCGCCCGCGGTTCACGCGCAAGCCACCGTTCGCTGGCGTCTCGCATCGAGCTTTCCCAAGTCGCTGGACACCATCTTCGGCACCGCCGAGGTGTTCTCGAAGAGCGTGAGCGACATGACGGGCGGCAAGTTCCAGATCTCCGTGCACGCGGGCGGCGAGCTGATGCCCGCCTTCGGCGTGGTCGACGGCATCCAGAGCGGCGCGGTCGAAATGGCGCACACGGCGCCTTACTACTTCTACGGCAAGGACCCGACCTTCTGCCTGGGTTGCGCCGTGCCCTTCGGCATGAACACCCGCCAGCAGAACGCCTGGATGTACGAAGGCAACGGCCTGAAGCTGATGCGCGCCTTCTACGCCAAGTACAACATCATCAACCTGCCGGGCGGCAACACGGGCGCGCAGATGGGCGGCTGGTTCCGCAAGGAAATCAAGTCGGTCGCCGACCTGAAGGGCCTGAAGTTCCGCACCAACCCGTTCGCCGGCAAGGTGCTCGAACCCTTCGGCGTGATCCCGCAATCGATCCCCGGCGCCGACCTGTACCCCGCGCTCGAAAAGGGCACGCTCGACGGTCTCGAATGGGTCGGCCCGTACGACGACCAGAAGCTGGGCTTCAACAAGATCGCCCCGTTCTACTACTACCCCGGCTGGTGGGAAGGCGGCCCCGAGCTCGACTTCTACATCAACACCAAGGCATGGGAAAGCCTGTCGGCCGATTTCAAGGCGGTGGTCGAAGCGGCTGCCGCGCACGCCAACATCACGATGACGGCCAAGTACGACGCCAAGAACCCGATCGCGCTCAAGCAGCTCGTGGGCTCGGGCACCAAGCTGCGTCCGTTCTCGCAGGACGTGATGAACGCCGCCTTCAAGTCGGCCCAGCAGATCTACTCGGACCTGAACAACAGCAACCCCGAGTGGAAGAAGATCTACAGCGACTGGTCCAAGTTCCTGGCCGACCAGAACGCCTGGTTCCGCTACACCGAAGGCACCTTCGACCGCTTCATGCAACAGCAGAAGCTGTAAGGCACGCGGCGCTGCAACCCGGCGCTTCGCACCTCTCAAGAAAAAAGCCCCGCTGGTTTCGGCGGGGCTTTTTCATTTGGACGCGGGTTCGGGTTCGGGGGAGGGCGGTGGCGCGGAGGGCAGCGTGCGCATCGCCACCTGCTCGCCGAACGCGATCAGCACCTGCGGGTCGTAGGCATGGAACCAGGTGATGCCGCCGAAGCGCCGGCGCACCAGCAGGCGCGGTGCGATCACGCGCTCGAGCATGCGGATGTGCACCAGCTTGAGCTGCGCCACGTCCTGCGCGCTCACGCGCTTGTTCCACAGCCAGGTCTGCGTCAGCACGTCGCCTTCGAGGCGGGTGCGGCTGTAGACGATCCAGTAGCCGACCCAGATCACGCACAGGCCCGCCACGCCGAAGACGAACAGGCTGGTGGCCGACCAGCTGGTGGTGCGCAGCGACGGCAGGCTCCACAGCGCGAAGGCGAAGAGATCGACCACCAGCACCACCGCCAGCGTGCGCAGCAGCGGCGGGAAGGCGGCGCTTTCGAGCGGGCCGCCTTCTTGCGTTGCGGGGTGGTCGTTCGGGGCGTCGCCGGGGCGGGCGTCGCTCACGGTTTGGAAGCTTCGCCCGCCGCCGGGGCCGCCGGCGTTTCCTCGGGCGTCTTCTGGTTGCCGAACGGGTCTTCCATGTTCACGCCGTTGTCGGTGGCGGGCGGCGCGTTCGGGTCCACCGGCATGTCGAGGTTGACCTTCTCGATGTCGACGACCTTTTCCTTCTCGAGGAACACGGTCACCGTCTGCGGGAAGAAGATCACGATGGCTACCAGCAGCAGCTGCATCACGACCCAGGGCACGGCGCCCAGGTAGATGTCGCGCGACTCCACCTTCTTGGGCAGCGCCCCGTTCTTGAACAGGGTGTCGGCGATGCCCCGTAAATAGAACAGCGCGAAGCCGAACGGCGGGTGCATGAACGAGGTCTGCATGTTCACGCACAGCAGCACGCCGAACCAGACCATGTCGATGCCCAGCTTGTGGGCCACGGGGCCCAGCAGCGGCAGGATGATGAAGGCGATCTCGAAGAAGTCGAGGAAGAACGCCAGGAAGAACACGAAGATGTTGACCGCGATCAGGAAGCCGATCTGGCCGCCCGGCAGGCCCGAGAGCATGTGCTCGATCCACTTGGCGCCGTCCACGCCCTGGAACACCAGCGAGAACACGCGCGAGCCGATCAGGATGAACACCACCATCGCCGTGAGGCGCATGGTGCCTTCCATCGCGTCCTTCATCAGCGCCCAGTTCAGGCGCCGGTGAATGAGCGCCAGCACCAGCGCGCCCACCGCGCCCATGGCGCCGGCCTCGGTCGGCGTGGCGATGGCCTTGTCCATGAAGGGCAGGCCGCCCATCGAGCCGAGCACCGCGAAGATCAGGATGGCCGAGGGGATGATGCCGCGCAGGCACTTGCCCCACAGCGCCCAGCCGTGCAGCGTGCGCGCCGTGGCGGGCAGGCCGGGCACGTAGTGCGGGCGGATGCGCGAGACCAGGAAGGTGTAGATCGCGAAGATCACCACCTGCAGGATCGACGGGCCCCAGGCGCCCTTGTACATCTGGCCGACGTCGGTGCCGAGCTGGTCGGCCATGACGATCAGCACCAGCGAGGGCGGCACCAGCTGCGTGATGGTTCCCGAGGCGGCGAGCACGCCGGTCGAGTAGCGCATGTTGTAGCCGTAGCGCATCATGACTGGCAGCGAGATCATCGCCATCGCGATCACCTGGCCGGCCACCGTGCCGGTGATGGCGCCGAGGATGAAGCCCACGATGATCACCGAGTAGCCCAGGCCGCCGCGGATCGGGCCGAAGAGCTGGCCCATCGAGTCGAGCATGTCCTCGGCGAGCCCGCACTTCTCTAACACCGCTCCCATGAGCGTGAAGAACGGAATGGCCAGCAGCGTCTCGTTCGACAGGATGCCGAACACGTTGAGCGGCAGGTTGGCCATGAAGCCGGCCGGGAACCAGCCCATCTCGATGGCGAAGAAGCCGCAGATCAGGCCGAGGGCCGAGAGCGAAAACGCGACCGGAAACCCGATCAGCATGATCACCACGAGCCCCGCGAACATGATCGGGGCGAAATTTTCCATGTGCATGATGTCTACTTGTCCTGCGGTGCGGGCGGTGTCGGGGCGGTCTGGCGAAGCGCGACGAACGCCATCACTGCACCGGCTTCTCGTAGTGCGTGTTCATCTCGATCAGTCCGCGCAGGTAGGCGATGCGCTTGATGATCTCGGCGACACCTTGCAGGAACATCGTGCAGAAACCCACGGGCATCAGCAGCGCGGCGGGCCAGCGGATCAGCCCGCCGATGTTGCCCGACATCTCGCCCGACACCCAGGTGTTCCAGAAGAACGGCCAGGTGAGGTAGGTCAGCAGGCCCATCACCGGCAGCAGGAAGAAGGTCAGGCCGAACAGGTCGACATACACCGGCCCGTGGCCCTTGAGCTTGCCGTAGATGATGTCCACGCGCACATGCTCGTTGAAGCGCAGCACCACCGGCGCACCGAGCATCACGGTGGCAGCGAACAGATACCACTGGATCTCGAGGAAGGCGTTGTTGCTGAAGTCGAAGCCGTACCGGACGAAGGCATTGGCGGCCGAGATGAGCGATGCGGCCAGGACCGCATAGCCGGCAAATTTGCCGAGTTTTTCGCTGACCCAGTCCATGACGGCCGCGAATTTGAGGAATACAGACAAGGGGTGTCTCCCGCGAAGCCCAAGGTGAAGCGCCGGCCCCTGGTGGGGGCTGCGCGCAAAGCCCGCAATGGTATCTCGGTGAACCTTAGTATTGCCTTGACACAAACTCGGGTTTACCCGGAATCCGCGTCGCCAGAGGGCCTGTCGGGCGGTCGCCATAATGGCCCATGTCTTCGAGCCCGCCGCCTTCGACGCCCTTCGGTGCGGCGAGCCCGCCCCTGTCGATCGACTCCCCCGACATGCGCCGCGCCGGCCGCGACCTGCTCTCGCTGGCCCTCATCGACGCGCGCAACCACACGCTGCACCTGCTGTCCCTGTTCGAACAAGCGTTGGGCGAAGCCATGCGCGTGCCGCCGCAGCCGGGCGTGGTGCCGCCGGTCTGGCTGGCGGGCCACATCGGCTGGTTCGCCGAATGGTGGATCGGGCGCAACACCCAGCGCGCCTTTGGCATCGACTGCCCCGTGCGCCCCACGCGACTGGCCGCCATCGACCCCGACGCCGACGACTGGTGGAACCCGGCCCAGGGCGCGGCCGATCGCTGCTGGTCGCCCGACCTGCCGGGCCTGGGCCAGACCAAGGCCTACCTGCTCGAAACCCTCGAAAGCACCCTCGAGCTGCTCGAGAACGCCGCCGAGACCGATGCCGGCCTGTACTTCTACCGGCTGGCGCTGTTCCATGAAGACCTGCGCGGCGAACAGCTCGTGGTGCTGGCGCAGACGCTGGGCCTGCCGCTGAACATCGAGCAGCCGCCCACCGCCGTCACGCGCGAGCCGCTGCTGCTGCCGGCCACACGCTGGGAGCTCGGCCTGCCCGAGCACAGCGGCTTCCTGTTTGCGCAAGAGGGCGCGGCGCACCGCGTCGACGTGCCCGAGTTCGAGATCGACGCCCAGCCCGTCACCTGGGACCAGTACATCGAGTTCGTCGACGACGGCGGCTACGACCGCGAGGAACTGTGGCACAGCGACGGCTGGCGCTGGCTCGCCGCGCAGACCGAAGGCCGGCGCGGGCCGCGCCATGTGGAGCAGATCGGCGTGTCGCGCAACGGCACGGGTGGCTCGGTGCTGCAGCAGCGCTTCGGCGTCACCGTGCGCGCGGCCGGGCACCACAGCGCCGTGCACCTGAGCTGGTGGGAGGCCGACGCCTGGGCGCGCTGGGCCGGCCGGCGCATCGCGACCGAGGTCGAATGGGAAATCGCCGCCCACACGGCCGCGCGGCGCGGCTTTCGCTGGGCCGACGTGCACGAGTGGACGGCAGGCACGTTGCAGCCCTGGCCGGGCTTCCGGGCCGATCCGTGGAGCGCCGGCGGCGAGTTCGATCCGGTGGCCGCCTTCGGCCGCGCGCGCGTGCTGCGCGGCGCCTCGTTCGCGACGCGTGCGCGCCTGCGCTCGCCGCGCCGCCGTGGCTTTGCGCTTCCCGATGCCGACGACGGCTTCTTCGGCTTCCGTACCTGCGCGCTGTAGCCGCCTTCAGGGCCGCTCGCCGCCGGCCTCCGACGACAGCGGCGGCGCCACTTCCTCCAGCGGCTTGCGTTCCGCATCGGCCGCGTAGCGCAACGCCAGCAGCCCCGCGACGACGACCAGCACTGCGCCGATCAGGTAGCCCACCATCACCGCGCCGCGGCTGCCGGTCTCGATCAGCATCCCGAACAGCACCGGCGCCGCGAAGCCGCCGGCGCCCATGCCGATGGCGTAGAAGATCGCGATGGCCATGGCGCGCATCTCGAGCGGGAACACCTCGCTCACCGTCAGGTAGGCCGAGCTGGCCGCCGCCGATGCAAGAAAGAACACCGCCGACCAGCACAGCGCCTGGCTGCGCGCGTCGAGCCAGCCCTGCATGAAGGCCCAGCCCGTGAGCGCCAGGCCCACGCCGGCCAGTACATAGGTCAGCGCGATCATCCTGCGTCGGCCCACGCTGTCGAACAGCGGACCCAGCAGCAGCGGCCCGAGCACGTTGCCCAGCGCGAATGGAAAGATGTACAGCGCCACGCGGCCTTCGGCCACGCCGTAGAAGCGCGTGAGCACCAGCGCGTAGGTGAAGAAGATCGCGTTGTAGAAAAACGCCTGCGACACCATGAGCGCTGTCGCCACCACGCTGCGCGCCGGGTAGCGCCGCAGCAGCACGCGCGCCACCTCGCGCATCGGCGGGCTGTTCTGGCGCGCGGCGGTGTACATGACGTGGCCTTGCGCGGCGGGCAGCGGGCCGTGCTGCACTTCGACTTCGCGCTCGATGTCCGCGACGATGCGCTCGGCTTCATCCGCGCGCCCGTGCGCGATGAGCCAGCGCGGGCTCTCGGGCACATGGCGGCGCACCAGCAGGATCGCCACCGCCAGCACCGCACCCAGCGCGAAGCCCGCGCGCCAGCCCCACACGGGGCCGATCACGCGCGCATCGAGCAGCACCAGGCTCAGCGCGGCGCCGAGCGCCGCACCGATCCAGAAGCTGCCGTTGATCGCGAGGTTGACGCGCCCGCGCACGCGCGCCGGAATGAGCTCGTCGATGGCCGAGTTGATGGCCGCGTACTCGCCGCCGATGCCCAGCCCGGTGACGAAGCGGCACAGCGCAAAGAAGGCAAAGTTGGGCGAGAAGGCCGTGGCCAGCGTGCCGAGCGTGTAGACCACGAGCGTGAGCAGGAAGAGCTTCTTGCGCCCGAGCCGGTCGGTGAGCCGGCCGAACACCAGCGCGCCGATCACCGCGCCTGCGATGTAGATCGAGCCCGACCAGCCGATCTCCGCGGCAGTGAGTCCGAGCGTGTCGGGCCGCTCCAGCACCGCGCCGATGGAGCCCACCAGCGTGACCTCGAGGCCGTCGAGGATCCAGGCCACGCCCAGCGCGATCACCACGCGCCAGTGCCAGCGCGACCACGGCAGGCGGTCCAGGCGGGCAGGGATGTCGCTGCGCAGAACCGTCATGCGGGGCATTATGCGAAGCGCATCACCCCCGCGTTGTAGGACCGGCGCTGCAATGCGCCGGTCCGCTCACAGGTGCTTCAGGCCGCGACGGCCGCCGTCACCTGCCGGATGCCCATGGCTTTCAGCGTGTCGGCAATGGCCGCCACCGCGCCCGGAATGCCCGCGTCGCCGAAGTGCCCCATGCAGCCCACGCGGAAGGTCTCGACCTGCGTCAGCTTGCCGGGGTAGAGGATGTAGCCGCGCTTCTTCACCTCCTGGTAGAAGGTCTTGAAGTCGTAGTTGGCATCGTCCGGCGCATGGAAGGTGACGATGATCGGCGCCTGGATGGCCGGGTCGAGGAAAGGCCGGAAACCCAGCGTGGCGAGGCCGTCGACCAGCGCCTTGCAGTTGCGCGTGTAGCGCCCGCCGCGCGCGGGCAGGCCGCCTTCCTCGATGTACTGCGCGATGGCGGTGTCGAGCGCGGCCACCACGTGCGTGGGCGGCGTGAAGCGCCACTGCGTGGTCTTCTCCATGTAGACCCACTGGTCGTACAGGTCCATGCTCAGCGAGTGGCAGTTGCCTTCGCATTTTTCAAGCGTGCTGCGCTTGATGACGACGAAGCCCATGCCCGGCACGCCTTCGAGGCACTTGCCGGAGGCGGCGACCACGGCGTCGAACGGCGTCTTGCGCGCGTCGATCTCCAGCGCGCCGAAGGAGCTCATCGCGTCGATGATCAGGCCGCGCCCGTGCTTGGCGACGACCAACGCAATCTCGTGCAGCGGGTTGAGCACGCCGGCGCCGGTTTCGCAGTGCACCACCGCGACGTGCGTGATGGACGGGTCGGCCGCGAGCGCGCGGTCGACATCGGCGGGCGAGACTTGTTTCTCTTCGGTGTAGTCGATGGTGGTGAGCTTGCGGCCCAGCACCTTGCAGATCTTGGCCAGGCGCTGGCAGTAGGCGCCGTTGCTCGGCACCAGCACATGGCCGTTGCGCGGCACGATCGTGCCGATGGCGGCTTCGACCGAGAAGGTGCCGCTGCCTTGCAGGGGCACGCATTCGTGCGTGCCCGTGCCGTGCACGATGTTCAGCACCTCCTTGCGGATGCGCGCCGTGATCTGGTTGAAGTCGGCGTCCCATGAACCCCAGTCGCGCAGCATCGCTTGGCGGGTGCGGTCCGAGGTGGTCAGGGGGCCGGGCGTGAGCAGGATGGGGTGGGCGGCTTGACTCATAGTGTCTCCAGGCAGGGAAAGGGAATGAGGGGCGAGAGGTGGGGTGTTCGTTCAGCCGCGGGCGAGGTTGCGCCAGGCCTGCGTGCGTGCGAGCAGCACGCGCGTGAGCAGTGCGTAGGCGATGCACACCAGCGTCGAGGTGACGACGATCAGGCTGGCCAGCGCGGCGGCCGGGCCGATGTCGCCGGCGTCGTCCAGGTGCATGATCGCGACCGACGCGAGGATGGTTTCCGGCGTGTACAGGAAGATGGCGCACGAGAGGCTGGCCATCGACACCACGAAGAAGTAGCGCCCGATGTCCAGGATGGCCGGCAGGCACACCGGCACCGTCACGCGCAGGAAGGTCTTGAAGAACGGCACCTTGAGCGAGGCCGACACGGCTTCGAACTCGTTGTCGATCTGCTTGAGCGCCGTCACCGCCGTGAGGTGGCTCGAGGTGTAGTAGTGCACCACCATCGAGATGACCAGGATCGCCATCGTCTGGTACAAAAAGTTCAGCGGGTTGGCCGGATGGTTGAAGAACATCACGTAGCCCAGGCCCAGCACCAGGCCCGGCACCGCCATCGACAGCACCGCCATCAGGTGCATGCCCTTGCGCATGAGGCCCAGGTTGCGCGTCTTCTCGATCAGGTAGGCGCCCACGAACACGATGAGCGAGCCGGCCACCGCGGTGACCATGGCCACCAGCAGGCTGTTGCCGTAGGCTGCGGCCATGTCGCTTTCCACCAGCACGAAGTGGTAGTGCTTGAGCGTGAACGACAGGTCGTAGGGCCACAGCGAGATCGCCGAGGTGTAGATCGCCATGCCGATGGTGGCCAGCAGCAGGCTGCAGACCACGGTGCAGAACAGCGTGAGCAGCGCATCGGCCACCTTGCGGGGCTTGGGCGTGTAGGGCACCGAGCGCGCCGTGAGCTGCGCCTTCAGCTTGCGCCGCACCACGTAGTCGATCACGAACGAGATGATCGATGGAATGAGCAGCAGCATGCCCACCACCGCGCCGATGGAGAAGTTGTGCTGCCCCACCACCTGCTTGAACACGTCGACCGACAGCACGTTGAAGTTGCCGCCGATCACCTTGGGCGCACCGAAGTCGCTCACCACGTAGGTGAAGACCACGGTGGCCGCGCTGATCAGGCCGTACTTGCACGAGGGCAGGGTGATCGTCATGAACTGGCGCAGGGGCCGCGTGCGCAGGGCCGTGGCCGCTTCGTACAGCCGGCCGTCGGCCAGCGACAGCGCGGTGACCAGGATCATCAGCGCGTGCGGGAAGGTGTTGTAGACCTCGGCCAGGATGATCCCGGGCGCGCCGTAGATCGAGGCGCCGCCCAGCAGGAACTTGAGCGCGCCCTGGTTGCCGAACCACTGCACGAACGAGATGGCCGACAGCAGCGAGGGCGCGAGCAGCGGAATGAGCGCGATGAGGCGGAACACCGCCTTCAGCGGCGCCGGCATGCGGCTGCGCGTGAGCGCGTAGGCGAACACGAAGGCCGTGGGCACCGAGATCATCACCACCGCGGCCGACACCCACACCGAGTTCCAGGCCGCGCGCAGCAGGCTCGGCGTCTGGAAGTAGGTGATGAAGTGGGCCAGGCCGACGAAACGGCCGTTCTTGTCCTGCACCGCGTGGGCCAGAATGGTCAGGAGCGGCGCGATGAGGAACACGAACAGCATCGCCATCACCACGAACAGGATGGCGCGCGCGATGGTCTCGTCGCGGCTCCAGCGCAGGGCGGGGCGCGCAGCGAGCACAGGCCGGGGGTGTGCCAGCGTGTTCATGGCTTGGCGGTGCGCGCGGCAAAGGCGCGGATGCGGTTGGCGCGCAGGGCGATGTCGATCGTGTTGCCTTCGCGGATGTCCAGGTCGTGCAGTTGGTTCAGCGAGAAGTGTAGGCCCAGTGTCTGACCGTGCAGCGCATCGGCCGTCACTTCGGCAATGCACAGACCGCCCAGGAACTCGACCTTCGTGACCTTGGCCTGCAGGCGGTTGGGCGTGTCCTCGCGCAGGTGTTCCACCGCGCGGTCTTCGGGCCGCAGGTACAGGTTGACGGCGTCGCCGGGCTCGAAGGCGCCGTCGCAGGCGTCGCACTGCAGTTCCATGTCGCCGACCTGGAAGCGCTGGTTGCCCAGCGCCATCGCGCGCAGCACGTTGACCTTGCCCACGAAGTCGGCCACGAAGGGCGTGGCCGGCTGCTCGTAGATTTCCATCGGCGTGCCGACCTGCTCGATCACGCCGTGGTTCATCACCACGATGCGGTCGGCCATCGAGAGTGCTTCTTCCTGGTCGTGCGTGACCATGATGGTCGTGATGCCGACCTGCTTCTGCAGCCGGCGGATCTCGCCGCGCAGGCGGATGCGTTCGAGCGCGTCGAGCGCCGACAGCGGCTCGTCCAGCAGCAGCAGGCCGGGCCGCGTGGCCAGCGCGCGGGCCAGGGCCACGCGCTGTTGCTGGCCACCCGAGAGCTGGCTCGGGTACTTGGCGCCCGAGGTCGGCAGGCCGACCAGCTTCAGCAGCTCGTCGACGCGTGCCTTGATCTCGCCCCGCTTCGCGCGGCTGTTGACGAGGCCGTAGCCCACGTTCTCGGCGATCGACAGGTTGGGAAAGAGCGCGTACGACTGGAACACGATGCCGTAGTCGCGCTTGTCCGGCGAGAGCCACGAGACGTCCTTGCCGTTCTGCAGGATCTGCCCGGCGGTCTGCGTTTCGAGGCCCGCGATGATGCGCAGCAGCGTGGTCTTGCCACAGCCCGAGGGGCCGAGAAAGCACAGCATCTCGCCCGGGTTCACGCGCAGGTGCACGTCGCGCAGCGCGCTGAAGGTCTCGAAGTCCTTGCAAACGCCGACGATCTCGAGGGCCGCGGGCGGGGCCGAAGTGGGAGTCAACTGGCTGGCGATGAAGCGGGTGTCGGTCATGTCCATTTTTCGCACTCGTCGTTGGAGGGCGTCACCAGCTGCGGCGGCACCCTTGAATTGAAAACCGGGGATGCCGTCGGGCTTACTTGGGTTCGGCCTTGCCTTCGTAGCGCTTGCTCCACTCCGCGAGGATGCGTTCGCGGTTCTTGGCGGCCCAGTTCAGGTCGTTCTTGGCCAGCAGCTTCTCGTAGTTCTCTGGAATGCCTTCGAGCTTGGAGACCACACCCGGGTAGGCCACCACGGCCCACCAGCGTGCGCTGATCTGGTTGGCTTCCTTGCTCGCCATCCAGTCGGCAAAGCGCTTGCCTTGGGCCAGCTTCGTGCTGGTCTTCATGAGGCTGGTGGCCTCGATGTCCCAACCCAGGCCTTCCTTGGGGAAGATCAGGTCGACCGGCGCGCCCGACTTCTTCACCTGGTGCGCGCGGAACTCGAACGAGATGCCGATCGGGAACTCGCCCGCGCCCGCCTGCTTGCAGGGCTTGGAGCCCGAGTGCACGTACTGCGCGATGTTCTGGTGCAGCGCGTCCATGTACTTCCAGCCTTCGGCGTCGCCCATGTTCTGCAGCCAGTACGACACGTCAAGGTAGCCGGTGCCGCTGGAGGCGGGGTGCGGCATCGAGATCGTGCCCTTGTAGACGGGCTTGGTCAGGTCCTTCCAGCTCTCGGGCTTGGGCAGGCCGAGCTTCTTGGCCTCGACCGTGTTGAAGCAGATGGTGGCGGCCCACACGTCCATGCCGACCCAGGCGGGCGGGCGCGCGGCGTCGGAGTACGCGGGGTTCAGCTCCTTGAAGCCCTTGGGCTCATAAGGAAGCAGCATGCCTTCCTGCTGCAGCAGCGCCAGGCTGCTGGCGGCCAGGCCGGCCACCACGTCGGCCTGCGGATTGGCTTTTTCGGCCAGCAGCTTGGCGGTGACGATGCCGGTGGAGTCGCGCACCCACTTCACCTCGATGTCGGGGTTGGCCTTCTCGAACGCGTCCTTGTAGAGCTTCATGGCGTCGGTCTCGAGCGCCGTGTAGACCAGGAGCGGCGTCTTTTGCGCCCACGCACTGCCGGACATGAGGCCGAGGGCCGCAACACACAGGGCGGCCGTGAGACGGCGCGTGCTTTGTTTCATCGTCATCTGTTTCTCCTGAAAGGCTGGCTGTCACTGAAGAAGGGTGAGGGCTGGCGCCGGTGCGAGGGTGGGCAACGCCATCCGGTGTTTGCAATGTAGGTTGCTGATTGATGACTGTCAATAAAAAATTGTTGACAGTTGACGATCCTTCGGGAAAATACGCCCCATGGTCACCAGCAATCACTCCGCCGCCCTCGCGTTCCTCCAGTCCAGCTCGCTGCCGATGCTGATGCAGGAAGAAATCGAGCGTTTGATCATGACGGGCGAGCTCCCCGTGGGCAGCCGCATCAACGAGAGCGAGCTCTCGCAGCGCTTCAACACCAGCCGCGGCCCGATCCGCGAGGCGTTGCGTGCCCTGGAAGAAGCGGGCCTCGTGCGCAACGAGAAGAACCGCGGCGTCTTCGTGCGCGAGATCGCGTTCGAGGAAGCCGACGAGATCTACGAACTGCGCGAGGCGCTGGAAGAAATCATTGGCCGGCGCGTGGCGCTGGCGATCCAGCCCGACGCCGTGGAGCGCCTGCGCGCCATGGTCGACGCCATGCGCTCGGCGGCCCAGGCGCAGGACGTGGAGCAGTACGCGCAGCTCAACCTGCAGTTCCACGAGATCCTGCTCGACACGGCCGGCAGCAAGAAGCTCACCGAAACCTACAAGCGGCTCG
This sequence comes from Variovorax sp. GW823-FHT04F07, assembly GCF_058795995.1. Classification (NCBI taxonomy): domain Bacteria; kingdom Pseudomonadati; phylum Pseudomonadota; class Betaproteobacteria; order Burkholderiales; family Comamonadaceae; genus Variovorax; species Variovorax sp. GW823-FHT04F07. Next base: position 527,041 of record NZ_JBXAIG010000002.1, on the reverse strand, counting down.
TCAAGGAGCTGCACCTTTTCAGAATGCGCGCGCTCGACAGCGGCGGCGGCCTGCGGGTCTCGGCCGACGAGCACAGCCACATCGTCGACGCCATCGCCAGCGGCAACCCCGACACGGCAGGGCGCGCGCTGCGCGAACACGTGGCCGGCAGCCGCGCACGCATGCACAAGGCCTTCGGCCGCATCGACGCCGATGCGGCCACCTCCAGCAACACCACCGCTACCCCGAACCACCCACCCCAAAAGGAAGTCTGAAATGACACCGGAGACACTTGAAGTCAATGCCAGGAGCTATCGCTGGATGGCGCGTCCGATCGTGGTCGTGTGCGTGGACGGCTGCGAGCCGGCGTACCTCGACGCGGCCATCGAAGCCGGCGTGGCGCCCTACATCGCCCGCATGCGCAAGGACGGTGCCGATCTGCTCGCCGATTGCGTCGTGCCCTCGTTCACCAACCCCAACAACCTGTCGATCGTGACCGGCGCACCGCCCGCCGTGCACGGCATCTGCGGCAACTACTTCTTCGACCGCGAGCTGGGCCAGGAAGTGATGATGAACGACCCCAAGTACCTGCGCGCCGGCACCGTGCTGGCCGCGTTTGCCGATGCGGGCGCCAAGCTCGCGGTGGTCACGGCCAAGGACAAGCTGCGCAAGCTGCTGGGCCACAAGATGAAGGGCATCTGCTTCTCGTCCGAGAAGTCGGACCAGGTGACGATGGAAGAGAACGGCATCGACAACGTGCTCGACATGGTCGGCATGCCCGTGCCTTCGGTGTACAGCGCCGAACTCTCGGAGTTCGTGTTTGCGGCCGGCGTGAAGCTGATGGAATCGCGCCGCCCCGACCTGATGTACCTGTCGACCACCGACTACGTGCAGCACAAGGCCGCACCGGGCAGCCCCGCGGCGAACGCCTTCTATCAAATGATGGACGGCTACCTGGCACAGCTGGATGCACTGGGCGCCACCATCGTGCTCACGGCCGACCACGGCATGAACGACAAGCATGGCGCCGACGGCTCGCCCAACGTCATCTACCTGCAGGACGTGCTCGACGGCTGGTACGGCGCTGAAAAGGCCCGCGTGATCCTGCCGATCACCGACCCGTACGTGGTGCACCACGGCGCGCTCGGTTCCTTCGCCACCGTGTACGCGCCCGATGAAGCCAGCGTGCCGGGCTGGATCGAACGCATCAAGGGCATTCCGGGCATGGAGCTCGTGCTCTCGCGCGCCGAAGCCGCCAAGCGCTTCGAGCTGCCGCCGGACCGCATCGGCGACATCGTGGTGGTGAGCGAGCAGAGCACCGTCATCGGCACCGCCGCCAGCCGCCACGACCTGTCGGCGCTCGAAGTGCCGTTGCGCTCGCACGGCGGTGTCTCGGAGCAGAAGGTGCCGCTGATCTGCAACCGCCCGGTCGAAGGCATCGCCCCCGGCCGCCGGCTGCGCAACTTCGATGCGCTCGACCTCGCCCTGAACCACGCACGCTGACACCGCACGGAGCAAGCACCCATGAGCCAAGCCATCCTGAAGCCAGGCACCGTCCACCGCGAAGCCCTGCGCATCGCCGGCGAGAAAGTCCACCGCGACCGCACCATCGAGGTCACCTACCCGTACACCGGCGAGGTGATCGCCACCGTGCCCAAGGCCACGCTGGACGACGTGCGCAACGCCCTGCGCATCGCCCGCGACTACAAGCCCACGCTCACGCGCTACGAGCGCTACAAGATCCTCATGCGTGCCGGCGAGATCATCGCTTCGCGCCTCGATGAAATGTCGCGCACCATCACGCTCGAGTCGGGCCTGTCGCGCAAGGACTCGCTGTACGAAGTGGGCCGCGCCTCCGACGTGCTGCTGTTCGCCGCCAACCAGGCGCTGGTGGACGACGGCCAGGTGTTCTCCTGCGACCTCACGCACCACGGCAAGAGCCGCAAGGTCTACACGATGCGCGAGCCGCTCTTGGGCGCCATCACCGCCATCACGCCGTTCAACCACCCGCTGAACCAGGTGATCCACAAGGTGGCGCCGGCCATCGCGACCAACAACCGCATCGTGCTCAAGCCCAGCGAGAAGACGCCGCTCACGGCCTTCCTGCTGGCCGACATCCTGTACGAAGCGGGACTGCCGCCGCAGATGCTGTCGGTGCTCACGGGCGACCCGAAGGAAATTGCCGACGAGCTGCTGACCAATGCCGACGTCGACCTGGTCACCTTCACGGGTGGCGTGCCCATCGGCAAGTACATCGCGGGCAAGGCCACCTACAAGCGCCAGATCCTGGAGCTGGGCGGCAATGATCCGATCATCGTGATGGAAGACGCGGACATCGAGGAGGCTGCGACGCTGGCTGCCAATGGTTCTTACAAGAACTCGGGGCAGCGCTGCACGGCCGTGAAACGCATGCTGGTGCACGAAGCCGTAGCGGATCGCTTCGTCGAGCTGCTGGTCGAGAAGACGCGCGCGCTGAAATACGGCGACCCGATGGACCTCGACACCGACATGGGCACCGTGATCGATGAGGCGGCTGCGAAGCAGTTCGAAGCCGTGGTCAACGAAGCGATCGCAGCCGGCGCCAAACTGCTCTACGGCAACGAGCGCCGCGGCGCGCTGTACTCGCCCACCGTGCTCGACCACGTCGATCCCGAGATGACCGTCGCCAAGCACGAGACCTTCGGCCCCGTGTCGCCGGTGATCCGCTTCAAGAACATCGACGAGGCGATCCGCATCTCCAACGGCACGGCCTACGGCCTGTCGTCGTCGATCTGCACCAACCGCCTGGACTACATCACGCGCTTCATCCGCGAGCTGAACGTGGGCAGCGTGAATGTGCGCGAAGTGCCGGGCTACCGGCTGGAGCTCACGCCCTTCGGCGGCATCAAGGACTCGGGCCTGGGCTACAAGGAAGGCGTGCTCGAGGCGATGAAGAGCTTCACCAACACCAAGACCTACTCGTTGCCCTGGTAACCATGAGCCTCAGCATCCCCGACATCGTCGGCCTCTTCGAAACCAAGGGCCATGCGCAGTACGACGGCGAGCCGGTCACGCAGCTCGAACATGCGCTGCAGTCCGCGCACCTGGCCGAGCAGGAGGGGGCGGACAGCGCGCTGATCGCCGCCGCCCTGCTGCACGACCTGGGCCACCTGCTGCACGACTTCGGCGGCACGCCGACGCAGCAAGGCCTGGACGACCTGCACCAGTACCGCTGCCTGCCGTTCCTGCGCGCGCTGTTCGGCCCGGCCACGCTGGAACCGATCCGGCTGCATGTGGACGCCAAGCGCTTCCTGTGCGCGCGCGTGCCGGGTTACCTGGAGGCGCTGTCGCCCGACTCGAAGCGCAGCCTGCAACTGCAGGGCGGTGTCTTCGACGAGGCGCAGGCCAAGGCTTTCCAGACGCTGCCGTATGCGATGGACGCAGTGCGCCTGCGGCAGTGGGACGATACGGCCAAGCTGGCCGATGCCGACATGCCCGGCCTCGCGCACTTCGTGCGCCACCTCGAGATCAGTTCCGCCGAACACCGGCAAGCCCTCACCACCGCTTAAGGCACACGGATGCGCCCCTTCTGGATCGAACAAGCGCTCTTCAACGATGGCGATCTGGCACCGGCGCTGCAAGGTGAAACCAGCGCCGACGTCTGCATCGTCGGCGGCGGCTTCACCGGCCTGTGGACGGCCATCCAGGCCAAGCTGCAGGCGCCTGCGCTCGACATCGTCATTCTCGAAAGCGACCTGTGCGGCGCCGGCGCGAGCGGACGCAACGGCGGTTGCCTGCTCACCTGGTCGGCCAAGTTCCTGACCCTGCGGCGGCTGTTCGGCGAAGACGAAGCGGTGCGCCTCGTGAAGGCGTCGGAAGCGGCGGTGGGGCACATCGCCGACTTCTGCGCGGCGCACGGCATCGACGCCGAGCTGCGGCGCGACGGCACGCTCTACACCGCGACCTCGCAGGCGCAGATCGGCACGCTCGATCCGATGATGCAGGCGCTGGAGGCGCGCGGCATCCACTCGTACCACGCGCTGCCGCCCGACGAGGTGGCGCGGCGCTCGGGCTCGGCGCGCAACCTGGCCGGCGTGTACTCGCCGATTGCCGCCACCGTGCACCCGGGCAAGCTGGTGCGCGGGCTGCGGCGCGTGGCGCTGGCCATGGGCATCCGCATCCACGAGCGCACGCCGATGCTCGACTTCAGCACCGACCAGCCCGTGGTGGTGCACACGTCCACCGGGCGCGTGCGTGCGAAGAAACTGGTGCTCGCGATGAACGCGTGGATGGCCAGCCGCTTCCCGCAGTTCGAGCGGACCATCGCCATCGTCTCGAGCGACATGATCATCACCGAGCGCTGCCCCGATCTGCTGCAGCAGATCGGGCTGACCGACGGCGTGTCGGTGCTCGACTCGCGCACCTTCGTGTACTACTACCGCAGCACGGTCGACGGCCGCATCATGCTGGGCAAGGGCGGCAACACCTTCGCCTGGGGCGGACGCATGGCCAAGGTGTTCGACGAGCGCTCGCCGTACGAGGGCGAGCTCACGCAGGCCCTGCACTCCTTCTTTCCCGCGTTGAGTAACACGCCGATCACCGCGAGCTGGAACGGGCCGTCCGACCGCTCGGTGACGGGCTTCCCGTTCTTCGGCAAGCTCGATGGCGCGCCGCACATCTACTACGGCTTCGGCTACTCGGGCAACGGGGTGGGGCCGACCTACATGGGCGGGCAGATCCTGTCGTCGCTGGTGCTCGACCAGGACAACGCATGGACGCGCAGCCCGATCACGGGCGGGCCGCTGGGCTACTTTCCGCCGGAGCCGATGCGCTATGTGGGCTCGATCGTCGTGCGCAACGCGATCCGCCGCAAGGAACGCGCTGAGGATGAGGACCGCCAGCCGTGGCTGGTGGACCGCATGCTCAGCAAGCTCGCCAACGCCGCAGGCAAGGCCGACAAAGCCTGACCTGCGGGTGCTGCGATATCAGCGGTTCGACGGGAACGAGAACATCGTCCCTTCACGCACGCCGGCCGAGGGCCAGCGCTGCGTGACGGTCTTGCGCTTGGTGTAGAAGCGCACGGCGTCGGGGCCGTAGGCGTGCAGGTCGCCGAACAGCGAACGCTTCCAGCCGCCGAACGAGTGGTACGCCACGGGCACCGGCAGCGGCACGTTGATGCCGACCATGCCGACCTGGATGTTGTCGCTGAACCAGCGCGCGGCCTCGCCGTCGCGCGTGAAGATGCAGGTGCCGTTGCCGTACTCGTGCGCGTCGATCAGGTCCATCGCCTCCTGCAGCGTCTTCACGCGCACCACGCCGAGCACCGGGCCGAAGATTTCTTCCTGGTAGATCGTCATGCCGGGCTTCACGTGGTCGAACAGGCAGGCGCCCAGGTAGTAGCCGCCTTCGTGGCCTTCGACCTGGATGCCGCGGCCATCGACCACCAGCTTGGCGCCGGCGGCCACGCCCGCGTCGACGAAGGCCTTGACCTTCTCGAAGTGCGGCTGGGTCACCAGCGGGCCCATGTCGTTGCCGTTGTCGGTGCCGGGGCCGACCTTCATCTTGGCGATCTCGACCTTCAGGCCCTCGACCACCGCGTCGGCCGTGGCGTCGCCCACGGCCACCACCAGCGGGATCGCCATGCAGCGCTCGCCGCACGAGCCGTAGGCCGCGCCCATGAGCGCGCTCACGGCGTTGCCGATGTCGGCGTCGGGCATCACCACCGCGTGGTTCTTGGCGCCGCCCAGCGCCTGCACGCGCTTGCCGTGGGCCGTGCCCGTGGTGTAGATGTACTCGGCGATGGGCGTGGAGCCCACGAAGCTCACGGCCTTCACGCGGCGGTCAGTCAGCAGCGTGTCGACCGCTTCCTTGTCGCCGTTGACCACGTTGAGCACGCCCGGCGGCAGGCCGGCCTGCAGCGCGAGTTCGGCCATGAACAGCGTGGAGGAGGGCGTGCGCTCCGAGGGCTTCAGCACGAAGGTGTTGCCGCAGGCCACGGCCATCGGCCACATCCACAGCGGCACCATGACGGGGAAGTTGAACGGCGTGATGCCGGCCGCGACACCCATCGCCTGGAACTCGCTCCACGAGTCGATCGACGGGCCGACGTTCTTGCTGTGCTCGCCCTTGAGCAGCTCGGGCACGTAGCTGGCGTACTCGACGTTCTCGATGCCGCGCTGCAGCTCGCCGTGCGCGTCGGCCAGCACCTTGCCGTGCTCGGCGGTGATGAGCGCGGCGATGGTGTCGGCGTTTTCTTCGAGCAGCGTCTTCAGGCGGCTCATCACGCGGGCGCGCTTGAGCGGCGGCGTGTTGCGCCAGGCCGGGAAGGCGGCCTGCGCAGAGGCGATGGCCTGCTCGACCGTGAGCTTGTCGGCGAGCGCGACGCTCTTGGCCGACAGGCCGGTGGCGGGGTCGAACACCGGCTGCACGCGGCTGCCGCCGCCGACGTGCTTGCCGTCGATGAAGTGGCCGATGGTGGCGGTGACGTTCTTGTCGTGTTGCATGTCTTCAGGTCTCGAAAGGGGATCAGTTGGTTTCGGCCAGGGCGTCGGCGAGGGCGTTGACCATGCGGTCGATCTCGGCCTTCTCGGCGATGAAGGGCGGTGCGAGCTGGATCGTGTCGCCGCCGTAGCGCACGTAGAAGCCCTTCTTCCAGCAGTTCATCGCGATCTCGTAGGGGCGGCGTGCGGGCTCGCCCGGCAGCGCGGCGATGGTGATGCCGGCGGCCAGGCCGTAGTTGCGGATGTCGGCGACGTGCTTGCTGCCCTTCAGGCTGTGCACGGCGTTCTCGAAGTGCGGGGCCAGCGTCTGCACGCGGCCGATCATGTCTTCCTTCTGCAGCACGTCGAGCGCGGCGATGCCGGCGGCGCAGGCCACGGGGTGCGCGCCGTAGGTGTAGCCGTGCGGGAACTCGAGCATGTACTCGGGACCGCCGGCGGCCATGAAGGTGTCGTAGATGTCCTTGCTGGCCACCACGGCGCCCAGCGGCTGCGCGCCGTTGGTGACCTGCTTGGCGATGTTCATGATGTCGGGCGTGACGCCGAAGGCATCGGCGCCCGTGAGCGCGCCGCAGCGGCCGAACCCGGTGATCACTTCGTCGAAGATCAGCAGGATGTTGTTCGCCGTGCAGATGTCGCGCAGGCGCTTCAGGTAGCCCTTGGGCGGAATCACCACGCCGGCCGAACCGGCGAAGGGCTCCACGATCACGGCCGCGATGGTCGAGGCGTCGTGCAGCGCAATGAGGTCGAGCAGGCGGTCGGCCAGCTCGGCGCCGCTTTCGGGCATGCCGCGCGAGAAGGCATTGCTGGCCAGCTGCGTGTGCGGCAGGTGGTCGGCCTCGACGCCCTGGCCGAACAGCTTGCGGTTGGCCGCGATGCCGCCCACCGAGATGCCGCCGTAGTTCACGCCGTGGTAGCCCTTCTCGCGGCCGATCAGGCGCGTCTTGCCGGCCTGGCCCTTGGTGCGCCAGTAGGCGCGCGCCATCTTCAGCGAGGTGTCGGCGGCTTCGGAGCCCGAGCCGGTGAAGAACACGTAGTCCAGGCCGGCGGGCGTCAGTTCCTTGATCTTGTTGGCCAGCTCGAACGAGAGCGGGTGGCCGAACTGGAAGGCGGGCGAGTAGTCGAGCTTGGCGATCTGGCGGCTCACCGCCTCGGTGATCTCGGGGCGGCCGTGGCCCAGGCCCGAGCACCACAGGCCCGACAGGCCGTCGAAGATCTTGCGGCCGTCGTTGTCGGTGAAGTAGGCGCCCTTGGCCTCCACGATGATCCGCGGATCGGCCTTGAAGTTGCGGTTGCCGGTGTAGGGCATCCAGTGCGCCTCGAGCCAGGCGGCGTCGGTGCGCGCGGTGGGCGTGGGTTCGATGGCGGGTGTGGCGAGGGTCATGGCGCATCCCGCGCAGGGCGGGCTCCGGGGGTGAAGGGATGCGCCGATTGTTCGCAACGCCTTCAGTGTGGAGAATGGCGCAATATCAATGTTCACTTGACGATCCATGCAAGTAAAGGCCAAGGCCTCGCCCGCCGACGAAACCGCTGCCCAGGGCACCCGCAACCGCGCCGTGCTGGGGCAGCTCAGCGACATGGACCTGCGCCTGCTCAAGGTGTTCAAGAGCGTGGTCGACTGCGGCGGCATGGCGGCGGCCGAGCTGGAGCTGAACATCGGCACCTCCACCGTGAGCCGCCACGTGAAAGACCTGGAAACGCGCCTGGGCCTCGTGCTGTGCCGGCGCGGGCGGGCGGGTTTTGCGCTCACGGCCGAGGGCCAGCGCGTGTACGACGAGACGCTGCGCCTGCTGGCCTCGGTCGACGCCTTTCGCGGCAGCATCGACGACATCCACAACCGCATGGGCGGGCAGCTCGACGTGGCGCTGTTCGACAAGACCGCGACCAACCCGAAGGCCCGCATCGGCGAGGCCATTGCGCGCTTCACCGAGATCGCGCCCGAGGTGAACCTGGCGGTGCACGTGGGCTCCATCAACGCCATCGAGCAGGGCGTGCTGGAGGGCAACTTCCAGATCGGCATCATCCCGGCGCACCGCAGCTCGAAGAGCCTCGTCTATGCCGACCTGTTCGACGAAACCATGCTGCTGTACTGCGGCCAGGGGCATCCGCTGTTCGACAGCCCGCACGGCAAGCTCACGTGGTCGAAGCTGGGCGAGCACCATTTCGCGGGGCTGGGGTATCACTCGCCGAACATGGAGCTGAGCCACCGGGCGAGGTTGTCGCGCAAGGCGACGGGGTTCGACCAGGAGGCGATTGCGACGCTGATTCTCTCGGGGCGCTTCCTGGGCTTTTTGCCCGACCACTACGCGCAGGTGTTCGAGCAGCGCGGGCTGATGAAGGCGGTGCTGCCGGCGCGCTTCAACTATGCGTGCCGGTTCGTGAGCCTGCTGCGGCGGTCGCCGAAGCCTTCACGGGCGGTGTTGGCGTTTCAGGCGTGCCTGGAAAAGGCGCACCAGTAGGTCGGCTCTATCGATTTGCCCTTTCGCGTGAATTTCCCACGCTCGGTCGAGTTCGTTTCTTGGGGGCGCGGTGGGGTGACCATTGTTCGCAGTCCCACCTCTTGGTGCACACCAGAATTTTTGGATCGTCAAATCGCAACGGATCCAAATCTCATGAAAACACTTCTGGTACTTGCCTGCATCGCAATTGGAATCTTTTTCGGCCATTCCATGGGCGGCGGCTTTGGGGGTGTCGGCATCGGCGCGGCAGTGGGCGGCTTTGTGACCCTGATATTCATGGCGGCAGGTGGTGGAGTCGGGCTTGCAGTCGGAGCGGTGATCGCGCTCATCTTCAGAACCAGCGAGCGTGAGGCTTCTGCGCTCCAAGACTCATCCGACCCGGAATAGCGGCGCGACGGCATCGAGCCGGCTCTTTATATGCTGTGGGAGCGCGATCTTGCAGGTCGGCAGTATCCGGCTCAGAGCCGGAATTCGCATGCGGGGAGAGTGATGTGGGAGTGATGCTGCTCTTCCGACATCAAAGTCATTGCAGACGGCCCGGTCAAATTCGCACGCAACCGCCGCATCAATTTCGTGCTCGCTCGCGCTGCACGCGATACGGGAAGGGGCTGAATTTCTCCTCGTTCTTCCCCTTCTCCTGATTTTTTATCGCTGATTTTTCCCCGAGAACAACGCCAACAGTGGTGTCGGCTCCTCCCTGGGGCACCTCACATTTCCTTTCCTTATGTCCCCAACTCAAGACTCCCTCAAATCTCCGGAGCCGAAGGCTAGTTTCGGCGCTGTCTACAGGACTTCGCTCATCGCCTTTTTCGCTTGGCTGATCTACCTTCCAGGACTGGCCTTGTTTCTGGCCTCTGGAAATGCATCTGGAGGCGCGGCCAATGCAGCGCCGGCGGGATTAGTTGTTATTGCGCTATGTGGGCTCGCGCTGGGCTTCGTCGTGGCGGTGGCAGTGGGGATAGGCACGAAGACGCTGGCCGTCAGCCTGATCGGCTTGTTGATGGGACTGCCACTTTCTGCTCTTGTTTATGTGTCCTTGTACGAGTTGGGGCGATCAAATCAGCGCCAAGTCTGGGAGAAGGAAAGGAGGGAGGTCAGGGCCATTGCAGGGCTGGTGGCGGCAGGGAATCGCGAGTCGCTGCGCAAGACGCTGACCGCTCCGGAGGCACGGTCGAGCGCGATTCTGGCGTGTGCGTTGAATGACCTCAAGTCCGAGCGCGACGAGGGATGGCCGAAAATCCCTCTCGCTTTGAACGCGGTCGAAGTGTTGATGTTTGCCGAGGTCGCCCTCGAAACTGACCTCTCGCCGGACGAAAGACAGGCGCTGATGTATGTCACGTTGACGTCGTTGGGTCGACGAGATTCGCAGAACATCCAATTCCTGAACGATTGGTTTGCGCTGTGGCGTCGGGCTGCACATGGCGATACGACAGAGCAGGCCGATGCCAGATGGCGCTTCAGTCGATATGAATATGGGTGCTCGTGGGGTAACGCCACTGCGATGGCCTCAACAATTTTTTCAACATGGAAAGACCGAGGCATTGCAGCGTGGCTGGATGGCGGATTTGCACTCACATCAGAGCAATTCCAGGTGGTGCTCAGGACCGTCGAATCTGCAGAGGTGCTTGAACGTGCAGTGGCGACCGGTGTTGATGTGCATGCAGTTGGTCCTGCCGATGGCAAGGTTGCGGGTGTGCCTCTGCCGCTCGTGGCACGAGCGAATGCGTGGTCCAGGCAATTGGATGGAGACGAATGGTCAGAAGAGACCGTGAAGCTTGCGGTGGTGCTCGCGCGACTGGCTACAAAGGAGACGAGGGCAGAAGCCTGCACTGTGTTCGTAAAAAACGAAGTCTCGCGAAAAAACGTGCTTGAAGGCCAGAGCGATCCCAACTTTTCCTATCACGGGTTCAAGCCTGATACACCCTTGAGAGGCGATAGTGCCGCAGCGCTTCACTCCGTGCTGTGCAAGGGCGTGCAGTGAGTTGAGCGTGTGCTCCCAGGGAGGGGCTAGTCAGCGCTGCCCACTCGGCAACAGCAGATGCTTCGCCCCGATGTGCGCTTCCATCTCATGCATATGGTGCTCCGCATCCACCATGTGCTCCACCATCAACCGCCGCACCTCGTCCGCATCTTCCTTGCGGTAGGCCGCCAGCAGCTGCGTGTGGTAGTCCACGTTGGTCTCGCCGAAGTGGTGGTGGTCCAGCGCCTTTTTGTAGACGACGAGGTCGCGCAGCAGGTCGTTGAGAAAGCGGCACATGAAGGACAGCACCGGGTTGGGGCAGGCTTCGGCCAGCATCGTGTGAAAGGCCAGCTCGGCCTCGCGCTGCGTGCGCAGTTCGTCCTCGTTGGTGGGCTCGACGGTGCACAGGCGCACGTTGTCTTCGAGCCGCGCGAACTGCTCGGGCGTGAGCCGCCCGACCACGCTCACGGCCAGTTCGGGCTCCAGCGCCTTGCGCAGCTGGTAGATGTGGTGGCCGTCCAGGTGGTGAAAGTGCAGGAAGTTGCGCAGCGGCTCCGACGCATGGTCGACCGACACCTGCTGCAGGTACGCGCCGCCGCCCGGGCCGGTGCGGATCGAGATCAGCCCGCGCACCTCGAGCGCCTTCAGCGCCTCGCGCACCGTGCTCTTCGAATAGCCGAAGAGCTCGATCAGTTCCTTCTCGTTCGGTAGCCGGTCGCCGGGCTGCTTGCGCTCGGCAACGATCCATCGCTTGACGTCTTCGACGATGACGTCCGAGAGCTTTTGCCGCTTCGGAGGGTTGTGCCCCACTCTCATCAAAACGCTCCATCCATGCACATCGGGAGATGCGCGGGATGCGCAACAGCGCGCGATCTTAACGGCGTCATCGGCAGGGTCGGGTTGGGTTTGGGCACGGGGCTTGCTAACGGGTTTTTACCAACATATTAATCCTATTTATCCGCTTAAATTGCCGGCGATCGCAGGCACTGTGTTTTCTTCCCCACTTTCCACACACCACGACCGGAGAACCCCATGCAACGCAGACAACTCCTTCAGCTGGCCGCCCTGTCGGCCGCCCCGGCCTCGCTCCTGATGAGCCGCTCGGTCTTCGCCCAGGCCACCGACGCGATCCGATTCGGTGCGCCGGTGCCCATGTCGGGTGCCTTCGCGGCCAACGGCAAGTTCGCCGACCTGGGCACCAAGCTGGCGATCGAGCAGTACGGCAAGGTGCTGAACCGTCCGCTGGCCTACACGGTGCTCGACACCGAGGGCAAGCCGGCCACGGCCGTGCGCAAGGTGCAGGAGGCCTCGCAGCAGCAGGGCGCGAAGTTCTTCGTCGGCGGCATCCTGTCGTCCGAGGCGCTGGCCATGGGCAAGGAGGCCGAGAAGGCCGGCGGCCTGTTCATCACCACCGCGGGCGCCGACGAGATCACGGGCAAGGACTGCAACCCCGCCACCTTCCGCTGGTCGGTGCCCACCTTCGGTGCCATCGAGCAGACCGTTCGCCCGCTGATCGCGTCGATGCCCAAGGCCAAGCGCTGGTACACGATCACGCCGCAGTACGTGTTCGGCGACGGCCTGCTGAGCGCGGCCAAGACCATCTTCCAGGAGAAGGGCATCGAGCACGTGGGCAACAGCTACCACTCGCTCAACGACAAGGAGTTCAGCGGCTACCTCACCAACGCCATGGCCGCCAAGCCCGACGTGCTGCTGCTGCTGAACTTCGGCGCGCAGTCGTCCGCCGCGCTGCGCCAGGCGGTGAGCTTCGGCATGCACAAGAACATGACGATCCTCATGGCCTGGGCCTCGGGCCTGGAGCAGTTCGACGAGCTGGGCGCCGACCTGTGCGACGGCGTCTACTTCGGTGCGCAGTACTGGCACACGGTCGACACGCCGCTCAACAAGGACCTCGTGAAGCGCACCGCCGACAAGCTCAAGATCGTGCCCAACTACAGCCTGGCCGGCTCGTACATCTGCACCAAGATCCTCATCGACGGCATCGTGAAGGCCGGCACGGTCGATCCGAAGGCGGTGGTCGCGGCGCTCGAAGGCATGAAGTTCGACGGCCTCACGGGCGTGGAAGAAATCCGCAAGGCCGACCACCAGGTCATCAAGGACTACTACCTGCTCAAGGGCAAGGCGAAGTCGAAGATGGCCAACCCGGCCGACTACGTGGACGTCGTCAGCTCCGGCAAGTCCTTCCTGCCCGTCGACAAGACCGGCTGCAAGCTGGCCTGACGCCGCCCGGCTTCGCGCCGCGCCCGCGCCGTTTTTTGGGCGCGGGCAGGGCGCGTGCCGCCTGCACGTTTGCCACCCCCACGACACCTATGTCCGTCTACCTGCTCCAGACCATCAACGGAATCGGCATCGGCATGCTGTATTTCCTGCTGGCCGTTGGCTTGTCCATCGTGTTCGGCCTGCTGCGCTTCGTGAACTTCGCGCACGGCGCTTTCTACCTGCTGGGCGCCTACCTGTGCTTCCAGGCCATGCAGTGGGGGCTCAATTTCTGGGCCGCGCTCGTGCTGGTGCCGCTGTTCGTCGGCGCGCTCGGCTGGCTGGCCGAGAAGCTGCTGCTGCGCCGCGTGTACGCCAAGCCGCACGAGTTCCACATCCTCGTGACCGTGGGCCTGGCGCTCGCGGTGCAGGAGATCGTCATCGTGTTCTGGGGCCCGCTGGGCAACAGCGTGCCCACGCCCGACCTGCTGCAGGGCGTGGTGATGTGGGGCAGCTTCATCTACCCGAAGTACCGGCTCTTCGTGATCGGCTTCACCGCCGTGCTCGCGGTGGGGCTGTGGTGGGTGCTCGAAGGCACGCGCCTGGGCAGCGCGGTGCGCGCGGGCAGCGAATCGACCGAGATGGTCTCGCTGCTGGGCATCAACGTGTTCCGCGTGTTCAGCCTGGTGTTCGCGCTCGGCGCGGCCACGGCGGCGCTGGCCGGTGTGCTGGCCGCGCCCATCCGCGGGGCCGAGCCCTTCATGGGCGTCGAGGCGCTGGGCGTGGCCTTCGTGGTCGTGGTGATCGGCGGGCTCGGCAGCTTCAGCGGGGCGCTGGTCGGCGGCGTGCTGATCGGCATCGTGCAAAGCCTCATGAGCACCATCTGGCCGCCGGGGGCGAGCCTGATGATCTACATCGCGATGGGCGCCGTGCTGCTGCTGCGCCCGCATGGCCTGCTCGGCCGCAGAGGATGAACGCGCCATGCCAAAGAAATACACCTTCCTGCTGGCGCTGATCGTCGCGCTCGCGTTGCCGCTGTTCATGCGCTCGGGCTCGCTCGCGAGCGAAGTGCTCATCTACGCGCTCGCGGCCCTGGGCTGCAACCTGCTGCTGGGCTACACGGGGTTGCTCTCGTTCGGCCAGGGCATCTTCTTCGGGCTGGGCAGCTACACCATCGCGATCCTGCTCACGCGGCTGCAACTGCCGATGCCGCTCGCCTTGCTCGCCGCCATCGGCATGGGCGCGCTGGGCGCAGCGGTGGTCGGCTGGGTCGCCATCCGCCAGCGCGGCACCTACTTCGTGATGCTCACGCTGGCCTTCGCGCAGATGTTCTATTTCATCGCCTACACGGCCTCGGGGCTCACGGGCGGCGACAACGGCCTGCTCGACGTGCCGCGCCCGGCCTTCATGGACACGCCGTGGAAGTACTACGCCTTCGTGGCTGTGATCTTCCTGGCCGCCTTCGCGCTGCTGCTCAAGGTGACCGACTCGGTCTTCGGCCGCACGCTGCTCGCCATCCGCGACAACGAAGACCGCGCCGCTGCCGTGGGCTACGACCTGAAGCGCTTCAAGCTGCTGGCCTTCGTGATCTCGGGCGCCGTCACCGGCCTGGCCGGCGGCCTGCACGCGATGATGACCGGCATCGCACCGCTGTCCAACGCCGAGTACCACACGAGCGAGATGATCCTGGTCATCACCGTGATCGGCGGCACCGGCAACCTGTTCGCCTCGGTGCTCGGCTCGGCCTTCTACGTGCTGCTGGCCGACTGGCTCTCCACGCTGTGGCCGCGCTGGCTGCTGCTGCTGGGCCTGCTGCTGATCGGCGTGAGCATCGGCATGCAACGCGGCCTCTGGGGCCTGGGCGAAAGCGCCTGGCGCCGGGTGTTCCGCAAGACGTCGGCCACCGCCGAGGCGCCGCTGGCACAGGGAGAGAAAGCATGAGCGACATCCTCATCGAAGCCATCGGCGTCACCAAGCACTACGGCAAGTTCGCCGCGCTCGGCGGGGTCGACCTGAAGATCAAGCGCAACACCGTGCACTCGGTGATCGGGCCCAACGGCGCGGGCAAGACCACGCTCTTTCACATGCTCACGGGCACCGGCACCACCACGGGCGGGCGCATCCTGTTCGACGGCCACGACGTGACGCGCGAGCCAGACCACCAGCGCGTGCAGCGCGGCATGGCGCGCTCGTTCCAGGTCACGAGCCTGTTCCCCAGCCTGTCGGTGCGCGAGAACCTGCGCGTGGCGGCGCAGGGCGTTGCGCCGCGCCAGGCCATGAACTGCTGGCGCGCACCCATCGGCGAGCGCGCCTGCGCCGACACGGTGGCCGAGGTGCTCGCGCGCGTCGGCCTCGAGCGGCTGGCCGACACGCCCGCCAGCGTGCTCTCGCACGGCCAGCAACGCCGCCTCGAAGTGGGCATGGCGCTGGCCGCGAAGCCCAAGGCCATCTTCCTGGACGAGCCGACCTCGGGCATGGGCATCGACGACCTCGACGACATGAAGCAGCTCATTCGCGGCCTGCGCGACGCGCACACCGTGGTGCTGATCGAGCACAACATGAACATCGTGATGGACATCTCCGACACCGTGACCGTCATGCAGCTGGGCCGCGTGCTGGCCGAGGGGCTGCCGGGCGACATCCGGTCCGACGCGCGCGTGCGCACGGCGTACCTGGGCAACATGATCACCGGAGGCAAGGCATGAGCAACATCCTCGAAGTCGAAGGCCTGCACGCGCACTACGGCAAGAGCCATGTGCTGCAGGGCGTGTCGCTCACGGTGGGCGAGGCCGAACTGGTCACGCTGCTGGGCCGCAACGGCGCGGGCAAGTCGACCACGCTCAAGAGCATTGCCGGCGCCGTCACGCCCACGAAAGGGCGCGTGCGCTTCCAGGGCGCGGACATCGCGGGCCAGCCGCCGCACCGCATCGCCACGCGCGGCGTGTGCCTGGTGCCCGAGCACCGCGGCATCTTCAAGCTGCTCACGGTGGAAGAGAACCTGCTGCTCGGCCTGCGGCGCGATTCGCCCTGGCAGCTGGCCGACATCTACCGCATCTTTCCGCGCCTGAAGGAGCGCCGGCGCAACGGCGGCGGGCAGCTGTCGGGCGGCGAGCAGCAGATGCTGGCCATCGGCCGCGCGCTCATGAACCACCCGCGCCTGCTGATCCTCGACGAGCCCGTGGAAGGCCTGGCGCCCGTGATCGTGGAAGAGATCGTCGCGCAGCTCAAGACCATCAAGGCCGCGGGCGTGGCCATCCTGCTGGTCGAGCAGAACCTCGAGGTCTGCGTGCAGCTGGCCGACCGCCACTACATCGTGGAGCAGGGCGTGATCGTGCACGAGGCCGGCAACGCCGCCTTCATGGCCGACCACGACGTGAAAGACAGATACCTCGGCGTCGGTCTCGCCTGAACCGCCCTTCATTCGTCACAAAAATCATGAACACAACGAACGAACTTTCCGCTGCAACGGACGTGCGCGCCCTGCGCGTGAACGGCCAGCGCCTCTGGGACTCGCTGATGCAGCTCGCGCAGCTCGGCGCCACCGAGAAGGGCGGCGTGTGCCGCATCGCGCTCACCGACCTCGATCGCCAGGGCCGCGACCTCTTCACGCGCTGGGCGCGCGAGGCTGGCTGCGAGGTGCGCGTGGACGCCATCGGCAACATCTTCGCGCGCCGCGCGGGCCGCAACAACGCGCTGCCACCCATCACCACCGGCAGCCACATCGACACGCAGCCCACGGGCGGCAAGTTCGACGGCAACTACGGCGTGCTCGCGGGGCTCGAAGTGATCCGCAGCCTGAACGACGCCGGCATCGCCACCGAGTCGCCGGTCGAGGTCGCGGTGTGGACCAACGAAGAGGGCTCGCGCTTCGTGCCCGTGATGATGGGCTCGGGCGTGTTCGCCGGCGCCTTCACGCTGGAGCACGCGCTCGCGCAGCGCGACACCGAAGGCGTGAGCGTGGCCGAGGCCCTGTCGGCCATCGGCTATGCGGGCGCCGTGCCCGCCTCGGCGGTGGCATCGCCGGTCGGCGCGTACTTCGAGGCGCACATCGAACAGGGCCCGGTGCTCGAAGCCAACGAGCGCGTCATCGGCGTGGTCGAGGGCGCGCTGGGCCAGCGCTGGTACGACGTGGTGGTGCAGGGCATGGAAGCCCATGCGGGCCCCACGCCGATGGAGCTGCGCAAGGACGCGCTGCTGGCCGCCGCCGAACTCGTGGTCGAGGTGAACCGCATCGCGCTCGCGCATGCGCCGCACGGGCGCGGCACGGTCGGCTGGATCGACAACTACCCGAACTCGCGCAACGTGATCCCGGGCCGCGTGAAGCTCAGCGTCGACCTGCGCGCGGCCGACGACGTGGTGCTGTCGGCCATGGACGCGGCCCTGAAAGAAGCCGTGCAGCGCATCGCCACGAAGGGCAAGGTCGAGGCGACGGCCGAGCAGGTCGTGTACTTCCCGCCGCAGCCGTTCACGCCCGCGCTGGTGTCGGCCGTGCGCGAGGCCGCGCAGGACCAGGGCATGACATGGATGAACGTGATCAGCGGCGCCGGCCACGACGCCGTGTACCTCGCGCGCGTGTGCCCCGCGGCGATGATCTTCGTGCCCTGCCTGGACGGCATCAGCCACAACGAGATCGAGGACGCGCAGCCCGACCACCTCGAAGCCGGTTGCAACGTGCTGCTGCAGGCGATGCTGCAGAGCGCGGGAGTGGCCGCGTGAAGGCGGCGCTTCGCCGCATCGGCCTTCACTGCGTGATGGCGATGGGCATGGTCGCGACGTCGGGGGCGGCCCTGGCGGCTGGAGAGCCGATCCTGGTCGGCCAGTCCGCGGTGCTCACCGGCCCGTTCACGCCGAACAGCCTCGCGTTCATGGAAGGCCAGACGCTGTTCCTCGATCAGTTGAACAAGGCGGGCGGCGTCGGTGGCCGGCCCGTCAAGATGATCACCTACGACGACGCCTACATCCCCGAGAAGGCCGCGGCCAATGCCGAGAAGCTGCTCGGCACGGACCGCGTCGTCTGCCTGTTTGGAACCATGGGCACGGGCATCGGCGCGGCCATGGTGCCGGTGGCGGCGAAGTACGACAGCTTCATCTTCGGCGGGCTGACCGGCGCGGCGGTGCTGCGCGGGCCGAAGGTGCCGATCTACCACGTGCGGGAATCGTATGCCGACGAGGTTTCGCGTGTGATGAACCACCTGACGACCGTGGGCCTGACGCGCATCGCCATCGTCTCCAGCGACGACGCCTACGGCAAGGGGATCGAGAAGGATGCGCTGGCCGCGCTTGAGAAAAGCAAGCAGCCTGCGCTGCTGTCGCTGCGCTTCGATCCGAAGGAAAAGGACCATCCCGCCATCGCGCAGCAGGTCATCGCGAGCGGGGCGCAGGCGGTGTACGTCATCGCGGCCGGCACGCCGGCGATCAACATCATCCGCTCGCTGGTGGCCGCGCCGATCCATCCGCAGATCTACACGAACTCGGTGGCGAGCTCGTTCCTTCTGTACAAGGAACTCGGCGACAAGAGCCGCGGCATCGTGCTGTCGCAAGTGGTGCCGCCGTTCTGGAAGACACGCTTTCCCATCGTCGACGAATACCAGCGCGCGCGGAAGGCCGCGGGCAGCGAAGGCGAAGGCTCCTACCTGGGGCTGGAGGGCTACATCACGGCCAAGGCCTTTGCGGAATCGCTGCAGCGCGTGAAGGGGCCGATCACCACCGAATCGCTGCGCCGCAGCATCGAGAACTCGCCGCCCATGAACCTGAACGGCTTCACGGTCGCGTTCCGTCCCGACAACCGCAACGGCTCCAGCTTCGGTGACATCACCATGCTGGGCAGCGCCGGAAAGTTTGCCCAATGAAAGTCCTGATCGCACGTCTCAACCACGAGACCAACACCTTCTCGCCCGTGCCCACCCCGCTCGCGGCCTTCGGGCCCGACGGCCCGACCTTTGGTGCGCAGGCCTACACCGACAACAAGGGCATGCGCACCGCGATGTCGGCCTTCATCGACCTGGCCGAAGCGGCGGGCGCGCAGCTCGTCACGCCGGTGTCGGCTTCGGCCAACCCGAGCGGGCCGGTCGATGCGCAGGCCTACACCACGCTCACGCAATGCATCGTCGATGCGGCGCCGGGTTGCGACGCCATCCTGCTCGACCTGCACGGCGCGATGGTGGCGCAGAACAGCACCGACGGCGAAGGCGACCTGCTGGTGCGCCTGCGCGCCGCCGCGCCCGGCGTGCCGATCGGCGTGGCGCTGGACCTGCACGCCAACGTGACGCCCGCGATGGTGGAGAACGCCGACGTGATCGTCGGCTTCAAGACCTACCCGCACGTCGACATGTACGAGACCGGCGAGCACGCCGGCCGCCTGCTGTTCGACCTGCTGGCCGGGCGCAGCCAGCCGCACATGCGCTGGCGGCAGCTGCCGCTGATGGCGCACACGCTGCGCAGCGCCTCGTTCACCGGCGCGATGCAGCGGGCCATCGAGGCGGCGTGCGCGGCGGAGGAATCCGAGTCGCTGGCGGTGTCGATCCTGGCGGGCTTCTCGCTGTCGGACATCGCCGCGCCGTGCATGAGCGTGATCGTGGTCGATGCGCAATCGCCCGCGCGCGCACAGGCCACGGCCGACCGCATCGCGGCGCAGATGTGGGCCGAGCGCGAGGCCTTCATCTACCGCAGCGAGCCGCTGGCCGAGTCGGTCGCGCGCGCGAAGCTCATCGCGGGCGGCGCCACGCGCCCGGTGCTGCTGCTCGACCACGGCGACAACTGCATGTCGGGTGGCAGCTGCGACACCATGGACGTGCTGCAGGAAGCGCTGGCGCAGGGCCTGGACGGCATCGGCGTCGGGCCGCTGTGCGACCCCGAGGCGGTGGCCGCGCTGGTCGCGGCGGGCGAGGGCGCCGAAGTGACGGTGGCGCTGGGCAACAAGGTGTCGCTGGAAGGCATCGGCCTGAAGAAAACGCCCGTGCGGCTGACCGGCATGGTGCGAACGGTCAGCGACGGCGAGTACGTGATCACCGGCCCCACCTACACCGGCCAGCGCAGCAGCATGGGGCGCACCGTGCTGTTCGACATCGGCGCGGCGCGCATCGTCGTCACCGAGCGCACGCAGGAGCCGTGGGACATCGGCGTGTTCGAGTGCGCCGGGCTCGACCCGCGCACCGAGCGCTTCCTGCTGCTGAAGTCGCGCATGTACTGCCGGCCGGTGTTCGAGCCACTGTCGGCGGCGCTGGTGGAGTGCGACAGCCCGGGCGTGACGAGCTCGGACTACAGCCTGTTCCCGTTCAGCCAGGTGCGCCGGCCGGTGTTTCCGCTCGACGCGAACGCGGCGATGGACGCGTCGGCATAACCTGCCACGTCATCGACGCGCGGCGCGTGCCCCGCGACCATTCCTTCACCCCGCGCTGTTGCGGGTCGAACCCTCGAAAGGAACAGTCGCCATGAACACCGCCGCCCACGACGCCCATGCCATCGCCACGGGCTACATCGCCGTCTGGAACGAGACCGACGCCGCGCGCCGCGCCGCGCTCATCGACGCTGGCTGGACCGCCGACGCCCGCTATGTCGACCCGATGGCACAGGCCAGCGGCCGCGAGCAGATCAGCGCGCTGGTCGGCGCGGTGCACCAGCGCTACCCGGGCTTTCGCTTCCACCTGCTGGGCAAGGCCGAGGCGCACGGCGACAACCTGCGCTTCTCGTGGACCCTGGGCCCGAGCGGTGCCGACGACCTGATCCAGGGCACCGACTTCGCGCAGCTGGACGCGGGCAAGCTGCGTGCGGTGACGGGTTTTCTCGACAAGGTGCCTGTGGGCGCCTGAAAGGGGGGTCAGTCGCCCGTGGGCCGACCGCGCCAGAGCTTGCGGTAGACCGTGGCGCGGCTGATGCCCAGCGTGCGCGCCGCCTCGGCCACGTTGCCGCGCGCGTCGCTCACCGCCTTGCGGATCAGCGCGGTTTCCACGTCGCGCAGGCGGGGGCGGCCATCGGTGGCGTCGCCGGGCATGCCCGGGACGCCGCCATGCTCGCTGCCGCCGCGCTGGGCCCGCACCTGCACGCGCAGGCCCGACCACAGCGGCACCTCGAGCATGGCGTCGCCGCGCCGGGCGGCGTCGAACATCATGTGCAGCGGCAGCGCGAACAGGTCGTTGAAATGCAGGCCGCCGGCATGGCAGACCAGCGGCTGGTGCAGCATCTGCCGCGCCGCCGCGTTGGCGCCGGTGACATGGCCGGCGGCGTCGATGCACAGCAGGCCTTCGGTGGTCTCGCTGCTCGGGCAGCCGGGCCAGAGCAGGCGCAGCAGCAGCTCGCAGGGCTCGCGCTGCACCAGCAGGTTCTCGATGCTGCGCGCCGACAGCGTGGCCAGGTGGCGCAGCTCGGGCCGCTCGACCACCTGCACGCCCGTGAGGTCGAGCATGCCGATGCAGTCGCCCCGGGGCCCGAAGAGCGGGGCGCCGGCGCAGCTGTACACACTGGTGTCGTCAAAGAAGTGTTCACCCCGGTGCAGCCACACCGATTCCTGCTCGGCCAGCGCCGTGCCGATGGCGCTGGTGCCGATGGCGCTTTCGGACAGGTCGACGCCGATGCGCCCGATGTCGCGCGCATAGCGGGCGGCGGGGTCGGTGCCGTCGGGCAAGGTACCCACGTCGACCACGATGCCGCGGGCGTCGGTCAGGATGGCGAAATAGCGGGTGTCGGCGATGGCGCGCGAGAGCCGTTCGATCACCGGACGCGCCGCCGTGACCAGGGCCCGGTTGCATTCCGTGACCTCGCGGCTGGCGGTGCGGCTCACGGGCTCGAAGCTCACGCGCTGCTGGGGCCGACGGCCGGCCTCCAGGCAGCGCTGCCAGGAGCGCGTGATGCCCGGGTCGACCCGCACGCTGCCGCGCGGGCGGGGGCCGTCGCCGTCGATCAGCTCGCGGCGCGCCTGCGCAATGGCCAGCGAGCGCTCAGCAGGAGGGGGGACGGCGGAAGCGGACATCATCGTGAAAGTTCTTCTTCGCGCGGGGAGGGCTGCTTTTGCGGGCCGGCCGGTTGGCAAGCTGTTTCATTTTGAGAATTTCCCGCGCTCTGTGCAAGTGTCAAGGGTTTTTGCCTAGGATAGTGCGAAAGGGCGGCATCCAAGATGCCTCGCTGAACCAGCCATCACCTTTCACGGAGACAGCCACATGCAGGTCGCTTTCAAGGTCAACGGCCGGCCGGTCACGGTCGACGCCCCACCCAACACCTTCCTTGTGCACGCGATCCGCGAGCACCTCCACCTCACCGGCACCCACGTCGGCTGCGACACCGCCCAGTGCGGCGCCTGCACGGTCCACCTGAACGGCCGCGCGGTCAAGTCGTGCAACATCCTGGTCGCGCAGGCGGCCGGCGCCGACGTCACCACCATCGAGGGCGTGGCCGCCGCCGACGGCACCATGCACCCCATGCAGGCGGCCTTCAAGGAATGCCACGGCCTGCAGTGCGGTTTCTGCACCCCGGGCATGGTCATGAGCGCCATCGACCTGTGTACCCACCACCCCAAGTCGAGCGAATCGGAGATCCGCGAGTTGCTCGAGGGCAACCTGTGCCGGTGCACGGGCTACCAGAACATCGTCAAGGCCGTGAAGATGGGCGGCGAGGCCATGGCATCGGGCAATCCGGTGCCGACCCAGCAAACCACGGTCACGGCCTGAGGAGAGCGACATGGGCGCTTCCGACTTCTCCAACCTGCCGCACATCGGCGAGGCATTGCGGCGCAAGGAAGACTACCGCTTCCTGACCGGCGCGGGCAACTACACCGACGACATCACGCTGGCCAACCAGAGCCACGCCGTTTTCGTGCGCTCGCCGCACGCGCACGCCGTCATCAAGTCGATCGACATCGCCGAGGCCTCGAAGATGCCCGGCGTGGTCGGCATCTTCAGCGGCAAGGACATCGAAGGAAAGATGGGTGGGCTGCCCTGCGGCTGGCTCATCAACAACCCCGACGGCACCCCCATGAAGGAGCCGATGCACCCGATCCTGGCGATCAACAAGGTGCGCTACGTGGGCGACCACGTCGCCATGGTGGTGGCCGAGACGGTCGAGCAGGCCAAGAACGCGGCCGAGGCCGTGGTGGTCGACTACGACGTGCTGCCCGCCCTGGTGAGCGTGGCCGACGCCGCCAAGAAGGCCAGCGGCGTCACCCTGCACGACGAGGCGCCCGACAACCAGTGCTACAAGTGGGCGCTGGGCGACAAGGCGGCGGTCGATGCGGTGTTTGCCACCGCCGCGCACGTTACCCAGCTCGACCTGGTCAACAACCGGCTCGTGCCCAACCCGATCGAGCCGCGCGTGGCCATCGGCAGCTACGCCCGTGGCACCGACGACTACACGCTCTACGTGTCGAACCAGAACCCGCACGTCGAGCGCCTGCTGATGACGGCCTTCGTGCTGGGCCTGCCCGAGCACAAGGTGCGCGTGATCGCGCCCGACGTGGGCGGCGGCTTCGGCTCCAAGATCTTTTTGTACGCCGAAGACGTGTGCCTGACCTGGGCGGCCAAGCAGCTCAACCGCAACATCAAGTGGACGGCGGAGCGCTCGGAGTGCTTCCTGTCCGACGCGCACGGTCGCGACCACGTGAGCCACGCCGAAATGGCGATGGACAAGGACGGCAAGTTCCTGGCCATGCGCGTGCACACCGACGCCAACCTGGGCGCCTACCTGTCGACCTTCTCGACCGCGGTGCCGACCATCCTGTACGCCACGCTGCTGGCGGGCCAGTACACCACGCCGCAGATCTACGTCGAGGTCGATGCCTGGTTCACCAACACCTCGCCGGTCGATGCGTACCGCGGGGCCGGGCGGCCCGAGGCCACCTACCTGCTGGAGCGCCTGGTGTCGCGCTGCGCCTGGGAAATGAACCTGGGCCAGGACGAGATCCGCAAGCGCAACTTCATCACCAGCTTCCCGTACCAGACGCCCGTGGCGCTGCAGTACGACACCGGCGACTTCCATGCCTGCATGGACAAGGCGCGGGTGCTGGCCGAGGTCGACGGCTACGCCGCGCGCAAGGCGGCGACCGAGGCCAAGGGCAAGCTGCGCGGCATGGGCTATTCGAGCTACATCGAGGCCTGCGGCATCGCGCCGTCGAACATCGCGGGGGCGCTCGGCGCGCGCGCGGGCCTGTTCGAGTGCGGCGAGATCCGCGTGCACCCGACCGGCAGCGTGACGGTGTTCACCGGCTCGCACAGCCACGGGCAAGGCCATGAAACCACCTTCGCGCAGGTCGTGGCCGCGCGCCTGGGCATTCCGGTCGAGAACGTCGACGTGGTGCACGGCGACACCGGCCGCGTGCCCTTCGGCATGGGCACCTACGGCTCGCGCTCCATCTCGGTGGGCGGCGCGGCCATCATGAAGGCGCTCGACAAGATCGAGACCAAGGCCAAGAAGATCGCCGCGCACCTCATGGAGGCGAGCGACGCCGACATCGAGTTCGCCAACGGCGAGTTCACGGTCAAGGGCACCGACAAGAAGATCCCGTTCGGCCAGGTGGCGCTCACGGCCTACGTGCCGCACAACTACCCGCTCGACAAGCTCGAGCCGGGCCTGAACGAGACCGCCTTCTACGACCCGACCAACTTCACCTTCCCGGGCGGCACCTACATCTGCGAGGTCGAGATCGACCAGCAGACCGGCGAGGTCAAGGTCGACCGCTTCACCGCGGTGGACGACTTCGGCACCATCATCAACCCGATGATCGTGGAGGGCCAGGTGCACGGCGGGCTGGTGCAGGGCATCGGCCAGGCGCTGCTCGAGAACTGCGTGTACGACAACGAAACCGGCCAGCTGCTCACCGGCAGCTTCATGGACTACGCCATGCCGCGCGCCGGCGACTTCCCGCAGTTCAAGCTCGACACCGTCTGCACCCCCTGCACCCACAACCCGCTGGGCACCAAGGGCTGCGGCGAGGCGGGCGCCATCGGGTCGCCGCCGGCCGTCATCAATGCCGTGCTCGATGCGCTGGCGCCGCTGGGCGTCAAGGATTTCGACATGCCCGCTTCGTCCAGCCGCGTCTGGGAAGCGATGCAGGCCGCCGCCAAGCCCTGAACGACACAAGAAATAACAGAGAAGGAATCACCCCATGTATGCCTTCACACTCGAACGGCCCGCCAGCGTGGCGGACGCGGCCCGGCTCATCGCCGCGGGCGGCAAGCCACTGGCCGGCGGACAGACCCTGCTGGCCTCGATGAAGCTGCGGCTGTCGGCGCCTGAACAACTCGTCGACCTCGGCGGCATCAAGGAACTCACCGGCATCAAGAAGGACGGCGGCGCGATCACCCTCGGTGCCATGTCGCGCCACCTCGACGTGGCGAACAATGCCGACGTGAAGGCCGCGTACCCGGCGCTCGCCGACCTCGCGTCGCGCATCGGCGACCGGCAGGTGCGCGCGATGGGCACCGTCGGCGGCTCGGTGGCCAACAACGACCCGGCGGCGTGCTACCCGAGCGCGGTGCTGGCCTCGGGCGCGACCATCGTCACCTCGAAGCGCGAGATTGCGGCCGACGACTTCTTCCAGGGCCTGTTCACCACGGCACTTGAAGAAGACGAACTGATCGTCGCCATCCGCTTCCCGATTCCGAAGCGCGCGGTGTACGAGAAGCTGCGCCAGAAGGCCTCGAACTTCCCGCTGGTCGGCATCTTCCTGGCGCAGTACGACAGCGGCGTGCGCGTGGCCGTCACCGGCGCGGGCAACGGCGTGTTCCGCCATGCCGGGCTCGAGGATGCGCTCAACAAGAGCTTCACCGCCGCGTCCGCCGCGGCCGTGAAGATCGACGCGAGCGACCTCAACAGCGACCTGCATGCCTCGGCCGCCTACCGCGCGAACCTGATCAGCGTGCTGACCCAGCGCGCCGTGACCAAAGCACTCGGCTGAAGCAGCCCAGCGCCGCCGCCCACCGGAAGGCGCGACACCCTCGCGTCTTCCGCTACGCTTGCCCATGATCTTCCCGACCATCGACGCCCTTTCCGACGGCTTGCGGCAGGCCGGCTACTTTGCTGACCGTCGCCTGGCCACCGCGGTGTTCCTCGCGCTCAAGCTGCAGCGCCCGCTGCTGCTCGAAGGCGAGCCCGGCGTCGGCAAGACCGAGCTGGCCAAGGCGCTGTCGACGGCCCTGAACCGCGAGCTGCTGCGCCTGCAGTGCTACGACGGCATGGAGCAGCGCGAAGCGCTCTATGAATGGAACTACGCCGCGCAGCTGCTGCACATGCGCGCGGCCGAAGCCACCGGGGCGGCACGCGACGTGGAGGCCGAGGTCTACCAGCCGCACTACCTGATCCGCCGCCCGCTGCTGCAGGCGCTGCAGACGCCGGCCCCCGGCTCGGTGCTGCTGATCGACGAGGTCGACCGCGCCGACGAGCCCTTCGAAGCCTTCCTGCTCGAGTACCTGGGCGAGTACCAGGTCAGCATTCCCGAGCTGGGCACCGTGCGCGCCGTGGTGCCGCCCGTCACCTTGCTCACCAGCAACCGCACGCGCGAGCTGAACGATGCCGTGAAGCGGCGCTGCCTCTACCACTGGCTCGACTACCCCGAGCGCGAGCGCGAGCTCGCCATCGTGCGCGCGCAGGTGCCGCAGGCCGGCGAGGCGCTGTCGGCGCAGGTGGCGGCGTTTGTCGCGCGGCTGCGCTCGGCGCCGTTCGTCAACGCCTTCCAACGCGCGCCCGGCATCGCCGAAAGCGTGGAGTGGGCGCGGGCGCTCATTGCGCTCGACACCGTCGAACTCGACCCCGAAGTGGTCGTCGACACCGCCGGCATCCTGTTCAAGCAGCGCGACGACGTGGCGGCGCTGACGCACGAGCTGGCCTCCGACCTGCTGAGGCCCGAGGAACCGCTCGCGAGCTGAGCGAGGCCGAGGCACCTACATGGCCGGCATCCAGCAACTCGGCGACGTCCGCAGCGGCAAGCTGGCGGGCAACATCGCCGCCTTCGGCCGCGCACTGCGCCGCGCCGGCGTGCGCACCGACGCCATGCGCATCGCGCTCGCCACCGAGGCGGCCACGCTGGTCGGCGTGGAAGACAAGCTCGATCTGGGCGCCGCCATGGAAGCCGTGATGGTCAGTCGCGAGCAAGACCGGCTGGTGTTCCGCGAACTCTTCGACGCGTGGTTCCGCGACCCCGAGCTGGCCAACAAGCTGCTCGCCCAGATGCTGCCCAGCGCCGAAGGCAAGGCCGAGCCCTCCAAGCGCCGCCCGCGTGTGCGCGAGGCGCTGAGCCCGCCGCGCGACGCCGTGAAGCCCGCGGCGCCGACCAAGCCCGACGAGGAGATCAAGTTCGACGCCGCCATGACGGCCAGCGACCGCCAGCGGCTGCAGCATGCCGACTTCAACGCGCTCGGCGCGGCCGAGTACCGGCTGGTCGAGAGGCTGGCGCGCGACATCACGCTGCCGGTGCCCGAACTGCCTGCGCGCCGCCTGCGCCCGGCGGGCGACGCCGGCCGTGCGCACGCGCGCATGCACTGGCCCGGCGTGCTGCACGAGGCGGCCCGCACCGGCGGCGAGATCCTGCGCCTGCCCCGGCTGGCGCGGCGCGAGCAGCCCTTGCCGCTGCTGGTGCTGGTCGACGTGTCGGGCTCGATGGAGCGCTATGCGCGCCTGCTGCTGGCCTTTCTGCATGCCGCCACGCGGCGGGCCGGCCGGCGCGACGTGTTCGCCTTCGGCACGCGGCTGACCGACCTCACGCCCGCCTTCCGGCTGGCCGACACCGATGCCATGCTGGGGGCCGCCAGCCTGGCCATCGACGACTTCGCAGGCGGCACGCGGCTGGGCGGTTCGCTGGCCGAGCTGCGCCAGTCGCATGCGCGCCGGCTCATCGGCCGGCGCACGCTGGTGCTGGTGATCAGCGACGGCCTCGACACGGGCGAGCCCGCGCAGCTCGAGACCGAGCTGCAGTGGCTGAAGCGCCATTCGCGCCGGCTGCTGTGGCTCAACCCGCTGCTGCGCTTCGAGGGCTACGCCCCTCTGGCGCGTGGGGCCGCCGTGCTGCACCGCCATGCGGACGCGATGCTGGCGGTCCACAATCTGAATGCACTCGAACAGCTGGCCGCCAGCCTGGCCGCGCTGATGCGCGCCAGTCGCTAGGCCAGCGCCCAGGAAGGAACAAAGGAAACCCACCATGGAAATGCTCGGAAACCGCCGCCTCGGCATCACGCAACAACAGGCCTGGGACGCGCTCAACGACCCCGAGACGCTCAAGAAGTGCATCCCCGGTTGCGACAAGTTCGAGCTCACGGGCGACAACACCTACAGCGTGGCGCTGGCCGTGAAGATCGGCCCGGTGTCGGCCAAGTTCAGCGGCAAGGTGATGCTGTCGGACATCGTCGCGCCCGACGGCTACAAGCTCACCTTCGAGGGGCAGGGCGGCGTGGCGGGGTTTGCCAAGGGCTCGTCGAGCGTGTCGCTCAAGCCGGTGGCCGTGGCCGACAGCGCACCCATCGCAGAGGGCGCACCTGCTGCCGAAGCCGCCCCGGTGACTCCGACCCCTGCCGGCTGCGAACTCGACTACACCGTGCAGGCCCAGGTCGGCGGCAAGATCGCCCAGCTCGGCCAGCGCCTGATCGACGGCGCGGCCAAGTCCACCGCCGACGATTTCTTCAAGCGCTTCGAGGCCGAGATGCAAAGCCGCTACGGCCCGCCGCCCGCACCGCCCGAGGAAGCGGCGGCCGAGGCGCCCGCCGAGAAGGCCGGCGTGATGTCGGGCCTCATGAAGAAGATGGGCTTCGGCAAGAAGGACGGTGACGACGCCGCCACCCCGGGCGACGCCGCCTGACACACAGGGTCCTGCCATGGAAAACCTCGACGTCATGGTGCTGCGCACGCTGCGCGACTGGCGGCGTGCCGGCAAGCGCGCGCTGCTGACCACCGTGGTGCGCACCTGGGGCTCGTCGCCGCGGCCCGTGGGCTCGATCATGGCGCTGGCCGAAGACGGCGCCGTGGTCGGCTCGGTCTCGGGCGGCTGCATCGAAGACGACCTCATCGCGCGCTACAGCCACGCCCACGGCAAGGGCGAAGACGTGCCGCTGGGCGCGCCGCCCGCGCTCGTCAAGTACGGCATCACGGCCGACGAGGCGCACCGCTTCGGCTTGCCCTGCGGCGGCACGCTCGAGCTGCTGCTCGAATACGCGCCCGACGCCGACACGCTCGACACGCTGGTCGCCGAACTCGAACGCGGCAAGCTCATGCGCCGCACGGTGACGCTGGCCACCGGCGCGGTGCGGCTGGCCGAGGCGACCGCGCCCGACGAGCTCACGGTGAACGACACCGAGCTCACCAACACCTTCGGCCCCGAGTACCGCATGCTGCTGATCGGTGCCGGCCAGCTCGCCGAGTACCTGGCGACCATGGCCAAGTTCAGCGGCTTCGCCGTGACGCTGTGCGACCCACGCGCCGAGTACCGCACCGCGTGGACGCTGCCCGGCGTGACGATCACCACCGAGATGCCCGACGACGCCGTGCTGGCCTTCAAGCCCGACCGCCGCAGCTGCGTGGTCGCGCTCACGCACGACCCCAAGCTGGACGACCTCGCGCTGCTCGAAGCGTTGCAGAGCGAGGCCTTCTACGTGGGCGCCATCGGCTCGCGCCGCAACGCCGATGCGCGGCGCGACCGCATGATCGAGCACTTCGACCAGACGGCCGAGTCGCTCGCGCGCCTGCGCGGGCCCATCGGCATCTTCATCGGCAGCAAGACGCCGCCCGAGATCGCGGTGAGCGTGATGGCGGAAATTCTGGCGGTGAAGAACGCGGTGACCTTGCCGCGCGAAGTCGAAGTGGCGCGCGCCAAGGAAATCCAGCAGCTGCAACCCAGCTGAGCTGAACCGACCTGCTGCGCGGGGCTCAGTCCACGCCCAGCAGGTCGTAGATGCGGCGCACGTACTCGCCGAACTCGGGGCTGGTCTTCACGTGCAGCTTGCGCGGCTCGGGCAGATTGATGCGAAAGAAGTCGGCCATGCGTGCCGGCCCGGCCGTGAGCACGGCGCAATGCGAGCCCAGGAACACCGCCTCCTGGATGCTGTGCGTGACCACGATGAAGGTCTTGCGGCTGCGCTCCCAGATGCGCAGCATCTCCAGGTTCATCTTCTCGCGCGTGAGCGCATCGAGCGCACCGAAAGGCTCGTCCATGAGCACCAGCTTCGGGTCGTGGATGAGCGCACGCGCGATGGCCGCGCGCTGCTGCATGCCGCCTGAGAGTTCGTAGGGCAGCTTGTCGGCGAAACCCGTGAGGCCGACCATGTCGAGCAGTTCGTGCGCGCGTGCCTTGGCGGCCTTGCGGTCCAGCCCGAGGATGTCGGCGGGCAGCAGCACGTTCTCCAGGATGGTGCGCCACTTCAGCAGCAGCGGCTGCTGGAACACCATGCCGACGTCGCGGCCCGGGTTGAAGCCCGTACCGCCAGGGCCGCCGATCTCGAGCGTGCCGCCGTCGTGGCCGTGCAGGCCCGACAGAATCTTCAGCAGCGTCGACTTGCCGCAGCCCGAGGGGCCGACCAGCGAGATCATGTCGCCCGCATGCACGTCCATCGTGACGTCGGAGACGGCGAGGAACTCCTCGTTGCGCTTGCGGTAGACCTTGCGCAGCTGCCGCATGCGGATCAGCGGCGCCTCCTGCGCGGGCGCGAGTACGGCGCTCATGCGAGCCACCGTGCCAGGTTGTCGCGCACGAAGGCGTCGTCGGCGAGGTCGCCATGCTGGCGGTAGACGCGGTCGATTTCCGCCGGCTGGCCCTTGCCCAAGCCTTCTTCGGGGTCGAGGCACCAGATGCCTTCGAGCAGGCCCTGGCGCCGCAGCACCTCGTGGCAGCCCGCGATGCAGCCGTGGAAGTTGTTCGCCACGTCGAAGAAGGCGGCGTTGCAGTCGGTCACGCGCGAATCGAGTGCGAGCAGGGCGGGGCTCAGCGCGCCGCCGCTGGCGGCCAGCTCGGCCTTGATCTGCTGCAGCTGGTGTACCGCACTCGATGTCCACACCGACCAGTGGCCCAGCAGGCCGCCGCGAAAGCGCACCTGCACGGGCGCACCGTCGCGCATCGCGGCAAAGGGCAGCGCCAGGTCGAGCACGATGTGGTCGTCGTTGCCGGTGTAGAGGAACACGCGCTCCTCGGCGCGCGCATCGACCAGCCCGCGCACCACGTCGATGCTGCGGTAGCGGTTGAAGGGCGCGACCTTGATCGCCAGCGCATTGGGAATGAGCGCGAAGCGGCGCCAGAAGTCGCTCGACAGGATCGGGCCGCCGACCACGGTCTGCAGGTAGAAGCCGATCAGCGGAATCTCCTGTGCCACCGCCTCGCAATGGGCGATGAGCGCGTCTTCCGACGAGCCGGCCAGCGCCGCGAGGCTCAGCAGCCCCGCGTGATAGCCGAGAGCCACGGCGGTGCGCGCCTCGGCCTGCGCCTGCGCGGTCGGGCCGCACAGGCCCGCGATCATCGCCATCGGGCGGTCGTTCCAGGCCAGGCGGTCTTGCATCGCGGCTTCGAGCACGGTGGCATACAGGCCGCGCTCGCGGATCGCGAACTGCGTGGTGTGCACGCCCACCGCGAGGCCGCCCACGCCGGCATCGACGTAGTAGCGCGTGAGCGCGCGCTGGCGCTGGCGGTCGAGCTGGCGATCGGCGTCGAGTGCGAGCGGATGCGCCGGGATGACGGTGCCTTGCGACAGCAGCGCAAGCACGTCGGCGGGAAGGTCGGAGCGGTTCAGTGGCATGGGCGAAGGTCCTCAGGCGAACTCGGGGCCGGCGATGGCGTGGATGAAGGCGGGGTGTCCGGTGGGCGGCTGCGCGCCTTCGCGCGTGGCCAGCGCCATGCGTGCGAAGCCGCGTTGGGGCGTGAAGCCGGCGGCGTGCAGCGCGGCGGTCATGGTCTTGCGGTCGTCGGGCACGTCGACGTAGATGCGGCCGTCGATGCCGCGCGCAGCTTGCGTCAGCAGCGCGGCGGCGACGGCTTCGTCCGACGACAGCAGCGGCCCGATGTGGTGTGCGGTGCGGCCCGCGCGCACGAGACCGAAGCCCAGGCCGTTGCGCACGCAGCGGCTGTCGTCGCGCCCGAGCAGGTCGGCGAGCACGGTGGGGCGTGCGAAGCCCAGCGCCTGCGCGTCGAGCGCCGCCAGGTTGTCGAGGGCTGGCTTGTCGGTGGCGAGCGATGCGGTGGCGGGTGCGGCCTCGCGCTGCCAGCGCGTGAGGCGCCACAGCGGCGTGAAGCCGAAGCTCGCATAGAGCGGCTCGCCCTGCGGCGTGGCGTCGAGCATGGCGACGAGGCCAGCGGCTTTCACTTGCTCAAGGCAGCGCGCGAACACCGCGCGACCCAGGCCTTGCCCCCGCGCGGCAGGCATCACGAGGATCATGCTGATCCAGGCCACGCCTCCCATTGGCAGCACCGCGCCGCTCGCGACGAGCTGGCCCTCGCCGTCGCGCACGCCATGCACCGTGCCGAGCCGCTCGAACAGCCGCCAGTCGTGCGCGGTCTGGTTCCAGCCGCTCGCGGCAACCAGCGCGTCGAGCATCGGGGCGATGCCGGGCGTGATCGACGAGAGTGCTTCGACGGCGGGCATGGTCATGGGCTCAGTACTTGCCGTCGCGCGATTCGAACTTCGTGGGCTTGCCGTACTGACGCTGTTCGCGCGAGATCCAGTCGGCCACCCAGCGGATCTGCTGCGCCAGCGGCACGCGCGGGTAGCCGAAGAGGCGCTCGGCCTCGCCAGTGTTCATGAGCCAGGCGGTCGGCGCCTCTTGCCCGGTGATCGTCACGGGCTTATCGAACTGGCGTGCGAATTCTTCCGCGAGCCAGCGGATCGACGTGGTCTCGGGCCCACTCACATTGAGCGGCGAGGTCGGCACGGTGGCCGCCGCGAGGCAGCGCAGCGCCTGCGCGTTCGCGTCGCCCTGCCAGATCACGTTGACGTGGCCCATGGTCACGTCGACCGGCTCGCCGCGCCACACCTTGAGCGCCACGTCGGCCAGCACGCCGTAGCGCAGGTCGATGGCGTAGCTCAGGCGGAACAGGCGACCGGGTGTGCCGTGGCGCTGCGAGAAGTACTCGAACATGCGCTCGCGGCCCACGCACGAGTTGGCGTACTCGCCGGGCGGGTTGGGCGCGTCGCTCTCGCTTGCGCCCTGGCTGGTCACCGGCACGAAGGGGTACACGCAGGCGGTCGAGAAGGCGACGATGCGCGAGGCGTGAAAGTGCTCGGCCACCAGCGCCGGCACGTGTGCGTTCATGGCCCAGGTCAGCGGGTTGTCGGCGTCGGCGCCGAACTTGCGCCCGGCCATGAAGACCACGTTGGCGCACGGCGGCAGCGCGGCGATGGCGACGCGGTCGAGCAGGTCGCAGGCGATGGTCTCGATGCCGTGCGCCTCGAGCGCCTCGCGCACGCCGGCTTCGCTGAAGCGGGCGACGGCGATCACGCGGCGACCGGGCATGGCGTTCTTTGCGAGGCGGGCCAGCGTGGGGCCCATCTTGCCGCCCACGCCGAGGATCATCAGGTCGCCGTCGAGGCGGGCCATGTCGCGCACGAGGTCGCGCGAAGGGGTGGCCAGGTAGTCTTCAAGCGCGGCTTCGCTCTCGAAGCGCTCGGGAAAGGGCAGGTCGTCGAGGACAGGCGTGGAGGTCATTGGATTCTTGCGTCCTGGGTGATGAAGAGGCGCTCCAGCAGAAGCACCAGCAGATAGAGCAGCACGCCCAGGCCCGTGATGAGCAGCACGGCCATGAAGACCGCGGGCGTGTCCAGCGAGGCCTGGACCTGGATCATCAGATAGCCCAGGCCGCGTTCCGAGGCGATGAACTCGCCCACCACCGCGCCCGCCACGGCGAGGATGGTGGCGACCTTCATGCCCGAGAACACGTACGGCAGCGAGCCCGGCAGCTGGATGTAGCGAAACAGCTGCCAGCGCGAGCCCTTGAGCGCGCGCACGAGGTCGAGCAGCTCGGGCTCGGTCTCGTTCAGGCCGCGGATGGTGGTCAGCAGGATCGGGAAGAAGCACAGGCTGAACGTGATGAGGATGTTCGGCCCGATGCCGTAGCTGAACCACACGATCACCAGCGGCCCCATCGCCACCTTCGGAATCATGTTGAGCGTGACCAGCAGCGGAAACACCAGCAGCATCAGCCGCTTGCTGGTGATGAAGAGCAGGGCGCAAAGAATGCCGAGCACCAGGCCCAGTGCGTAGCCGCCGAACACTTCGAGCGCGGTGACGCCGGTGTTCTTGAGCCAGCTGTAGTTCGGGTTGGCCAGCGTGGCCAGCACCTTCGAGGGCGCCGGCAGGATGAAGGGCTGGACCGCGAAGACCCGCACCGCGAGCTCCCACAGCGCAATGCCCGCCAGGTGCACCGCGACCACGAGGGACCAGCGCTGCCATTCGGGGCGCTCGCCCGACAGGGGCGTGGAAGCGAGGGGCGCCAGCGCGCCGTCGGGTGCCGTCATGTCTGTTCCTGGGTCAGGGAAGAAGCAATGCGGCGAATCATAGGAGTCGCCACGACCCGAGTCAACCAACTAGTTGATAATTTTCATGCATTGGCCTTGTCGGGCCGCAAGGCGTTGAGCGCGAACTCGATCACGTGCCGGCGCCGCTGCAGCAGCGCGCCGCGCGCATCGAGCGGTTTGCCGAAGATGGCCGACAGCGTGTGGTTGTTGGAGAAGAAGAAGTACGAGATGCCGGCGATCGAGATGTAGAGGTTGATCGCGTCGAAGTCGGGCCGGAACACGCCGGCCGCCACGCCGCGCTCGAGCGTGGCTTCGAGCATCTCGATGAAGGGCGAGTGCATCTTCTGCAGCCGCTCCGACTCGCGCAGGTGCGCGCCGTGATTGCGGTTCTCGTCGGCCAGCAGCGCGATGAACTCGGGGTGCTCGGCCAGGTAGTCGAACGAGAAGGCCACCAGCTGTTTCATGGCCTCCAGCGGCTCGAGTGCATCGAGCGTGAGCTTCTGTTCCTTCTCGCGGATCTCGGCATAGACCGATTCGAGCGCGACCAGGTACAGCCCCTGCTTGCTGTCGAAGTAGTGGTACACGAGCTGCTTGTTGACCCCGGCGTTGGCGGCGATCTCGTCGACGCGCGCGCCTGCGAAGCCCTTGGTGGCGAACTCGGCCACCGCGGCGGCGATGAGGGCCTGCTTGGCGGCGACGGGATCGCGCTCGCGTTTCGTGGCGACGGCGGTGCGGGCGGGGGTGGCGGGGCTCGCGGGCTTGGTGGCGGTCATGGTGTTTTTGATTCTCCCGGCAGGGGCAACGCAGTCTGGATGATCTGGATTGCCTGTCAACCAAACAGTTGGTAATATGAATTTCAGGACCTGTTTTTACCTTCTTTTGGAGTGTTCCGCATGAAAAAGCTGTTGTCGGCCGCCGGCGCCACCGCCTTGCTCATGGCCTCGGCCCCCGCCGCGTTCGCGGCCGATGCCATGAGCCTGATGCTCAACTGGACACCCACGGCCGATCATGCGCCGATCTATTTCGCGAAGGCCAAGGGCTGGTACACCGAGGCGGGCATCGACCTGAACATCGAGGCCGGCAAGGGCTCGGCCGTGTCGGCGCAGCGCGTGGGCACCGGCGGCAGCGACCTGGGGATTTCCGACCTGCCCACCACGATCCAGGCCAAGGGCAAGGGCGCCGACGTGAAGGCCGTGATGGTCATCTACGCCAACAGCCCGCAGGGCTTCTACTGGCTCAAGTCGTCGGGCATCAACGGGCCGAAAGATTTCGCGGGCCGCAAGATCGGCAACCCGCCGGGCGACGCCGCGCGCCTCATGTGGCCGGCCTTCGCCAAGAAGGTGGGGCTCGACCCGGCCAGCGTGACCTTCGTCAACGTGAGCCCGCAGGCCAAGGTGGCGGCGCTGAAGAGCAAGTCGGTCGACATCATCAGCGACTTCTACAACGAGCACGACCTGAAGGCGCGCGAGTTCGGCGCCGACCTGGGCTTCCAGCCGTGGCGCGACGCGGGCGTGAACGTGTACGGCAACTCGCTGATCGTGAACGGCCCGTACCTCGCGAAGAACCCCGGCCAGGTGAAGAAGTTCGTCGCCGTGACCCAGCGCGCCTACGAGGCCTGCGTGAAGAGCTTCGAGCCCTGCCTGCAGGCGCTGCAGGCCAGCGTGAGCGGCCTCACGCCCGACAACCAGCGCGACCAGTGGAACCGCATCAAGCAGCTGATGCGTGACGACACCACCACCAAGGTGGCACTCGGCGCCTTCGACGGTGCACGCGTGAAGGCCGACTACGAGCTCGTGTCCTCGCTGATCGGCATCGACAAGGCCTACGACCCTGCGACGCTCTTTACCAACGAGTTCCTCGACAAGGGCGTGCGCATGGCGCCCAACTGATGGGAAGAAGCCGCTTCAGCGCGACTCGGAGGAGGGCGGCACCTTCGTGTTGCCCTTCTGCCGTTCACGGAAGAGGGCGGCACGCATCAGGAAGATGGTGGTGATCGGCGCCGTCAGCACGATGAACAGCACGATCAGCACCGCGTGCAGGAACAGGCTGAAGCCCTGCACCGAGAAGTAGGCGATGGTGGCCACCGTCAGGCACCAGGCGCCCACCGTGGCGCCCAGCGTGGGCGCATGGATGCGGCGGAAGAAGGTGGGCATGCGTACCAGGCCGAAGGAGCCGATGGCCGCGAAGGCCGCGCCCAGCACCGCGAACACGGCGGTGATGATCTCCGCCCAAAGAGGAAGTGCGGTGGCGCTCATTCGATGACCTCCCCGCGCAGCAAGAACTTGGCGATCGAGGTCGATCCCACGAAGCCGAACAGCGCTACCAGCATCGCCGCCTCGAAGTACACGCTGCTCGCGTAGTTGATGCCGAGCACCAGCATCATCAGCATGCCGTTGATGTACAGGCAGTCGAGCGCCATCACGCGGTCCTGCGCGGACGGGCCGGCCAGCAGGCGAAAGAGCGCGCACAGCATCGCCACGGCCAGCAGGAAGAGCGCGGCCTTCAGGGCCCAGAAGAGAACAGGCGTCATGATTCGAAAATCTCCATCAGCGGACGTTCGTAGCGGGTCTTGATCAGGGCGATGAAGGCCGCCTCGTCCTCGAGGTCGAACACGTGGATCAGCAGCGTGGTGCGGTCGAACGACACCTCGCCCCAGGCCGTGCCGGGCGTGAGGCACATGATCATCGCGAGCACGGCGAGGCCGTTGGGGTCGCGCATGTCCAGCGGAATCTGCACGAAGCGCGCAGAGATGTCGGCGGTGCGGCGCGTGAGCAGCAGCCGTGCCACGTCGTACGCCGACTTCAGCATGTCGAAGGTGACGAGGAACGACAGCCGCAGCGCCACGCCGGGGCGGCGCATGCGCACGGTGGCGGGGCGCAGGCCCTTGGTGATCAGCGGCACCGCAATGGCGAGCAGCGCGGCCGACAGCAGCGTGGCCGCTTCGAGCGATTGGTTGAGCAGCAGCCAGATGACGAACAGCGCGAACGACAGCGGCGGGGAAGGCATCAAGCGCTTCATGGCTTGGCCTCCTCTTTCTTCGCGGGCACCGGGTTGGGCTTCTGCTTGGCACCGAGCACGGCCTCGCGGTACGCAGTGGGCGTGCGCAGGCCGCCGGCGGTGGCCTGCGCGTGCTGCATCACGGGCTCGGCCCAGACCGTGAGCGCCACGCAGGCCGCGAGCAGGGCGGCCACCGGCAGCACCTCCAGCGCGGGCAGCGAGGGCATGGTGGCGTGGGGCTGCGTCCAGAAATGGCGGATGCCGGTGCGGCTCAGGGCGATCAGCGAGAGAAAGCCCGAGACGATCAGCAGGCCCAGGAAGGTCCAGCCGGCCGAGGCCACGGTCCTGCCGTCGAGCAGGCCCGAGAGCATCGCGAACTTGCCGACAAAGCCCGACAGCGGCGGCAGGCCCGCCAGCAGCAGCGTGCACAGCATGAAGCTCAGGCCCAGGAAGGCCACGCCCGCCGGAATGGCACGGCCGTAGAGCGCCTGGGCGTCGTCGTCGAGGTTCACGTCGTCGAGTGCGCGCAGGTCTTCGGCCAGGAAGGGCGCGTTGCCCGCCGCCTCGTGCGGCGCGACGCTCATGCCCGCGTTGCGCCAGCGCTCGATCATGTCGATCAGCAGGAAGAAGGCCGCCACCGCGAGCGTCGAGCTCAGCATGTAGTACAGCGCACCCGCCCACACGGCCGGATCGCCCAGCCCGACGGCGGCCAGCAGCGTGCCCGCCGACACCAGCACGCTGAAGCCCGCGAGGTTCGACAGCCGCTGCGTGCCGACGATGCCGATGGCGCCCACGAACAGCGTCGCCAGCCCCACGCCCACCAGCGCGGCCTGCCCGAAG
Organism: Variovorax sp. GW823-FHT04F07; assembly: GCF_058795995.1. Taxonomy (NCBI): domain Bacteria; kingdom Pseudomonadati; phylum Pseudomonadota; class Betaproteobacteria; order Burkholderiales; family Comamonadaceae; genus Variovorax; species Variovorax sp. GW823-FHT04F07. Next base: position 488,715 of record NZ_JBXAIG010000002.1, on the reverse strand, counting down.
GCGGCCGAGGCGCCGGTGTCGGGCGCGAACAGCACGGTCCACAGGCGCAGCACGGTGTACACGCCGAGCTTGGTCAGGAGCGCAAACACCGCGCCCACCGGCGACACGGCCGCGCTGTAGGCCGGCACCAGCCAGAAGTTCAGCGGCCACGCGCCCGCCTTGGCGAAGAACGCGGTGGCCAGGATGGCCGCGGCCGCGTGCACCAGGCCGCGGTCGCCCGGCGCGAGCTCGGCGATGCGCGCGCCCAGGTCGGCCATGTTGAGCGTGCCGGTCACGCCGTACAGGATGGCCGCGCCGATCAGGAACAGCGACGAGGCCGCGAGGTTGATCGCGATGTAGTGCAGCCCGGCGCGCACGCGCAGCCGGCCCGAGCCGTGCAGCAGCAGGCCGTACGAGGCCGCCAGCATCACCTCGAAGAACACGAACAGGTTGAACAGGTCGCCCGTGAGGAAGGCGCCGTTCAGGCCCATGAGCTGCAGCTGCAGCAGCGGATGAAAGTGCACGCCCGCGCGGTCCCAGCGCGAGGTCGAATAGATCGACGCCGCGAAGGCCACCACGCCCGTGAGCGCGACCATCATGGTCGAGAGCCGGTCGGCCACCAGCGTGATGCCGAAGGGCGCGCGCCAGTTGCCCGGCAGGTACACGCCGATGGAGCCCGGGCCGCCGCCGGTGTCGGCCGCGTTCACCCAGCGCAGCAGCGCCAGCGCGGCCAGCAGGCCGACCAGGCCCGAGACCACGCTGAGGAAGGACTTGGTGCGCCGGTGGTTCTCGTTCATCAGCAGCATCAGTGCCGCCGTGAGCATGGGCACGAGGATGGGCACTGCCACCAGGTGCGGCATGCTGAACTCGAGGAAGCGGTCGAGCAGGTGCAAGAGGTCGTTCATTCCACGGCCTCCCGCTCTTCACCGTCCACGTGGTCGGTGCCCGACAGGCCGCGCGAGGCGAGCATGACCACGAGGAACAGGGCGGTCATCGCGAAGCCGATCACGATGGCCGTGAGCACCAGCGCCTGGGGCATCGGGTCGGCCGTGTTGGCCAGCGTGGCCTTGAAGCCTTCGACCAGCACCGGCTCGCTGTCGACCTTGAGCCGGCCCATGCTGAAGATGAACAGGTTGACCGCGTACGAGATGAGCGTCAGGCCCATGATGACCTGGAAGGTGCGCGGACGCAGCAGCAGGTACACGCCCGAGCCGGTGAGCACGCCGATGGCGATGGCCAGCACGATTTCCATCAGCGGGCCCCTCCGGTGGCGGTGGCAGCCTCTTCGGCTTCGGCGGCGGCGCGGGCCTGCGCTTCTTTCTCTTCTTGTTCGTCGGCCCAGCGGTGGCTTCGGATGGACTGGTGGGCCAGCGCGGTCAGGATCAGCATGGTGGCGCCGAGCACCAGCGCGAACACGCCGATGTCGAAGAAGAGGGCACTGGGCACGTGCATGTCGCCCAGCAGCGGCACGTGCACGTGCGCGGTGTGCGTGGTCAGGAACGGGTAGCCGAACACGATCGCGCCGCCGCCGGTGGCGAGCGCGAACAGCAGGCCGATGGCGATCCAGCGGCGCGGGTAGATGCGCAGGTGCTCCTCCACCCACTCGGTGCCCGAGACGATGAACTGCAGCACCAGCGCGACCGACATCACCAGCCCCGCGACGAAGCCGCCGCCCGGTGCGTTGTGGCCGCGCATGAAGAAGTACACCGACACCAGCACGGCCACCGGCAGCACGAGGCGCACCAGCACGGCCGGCACCATCAGGTAGCCGATGGCGGAGTCGGTGGCGCGGCGCGGGTTCAGCAGGTCGCTGCTGCCGTCGTCGACCTGCAGCCGTTGCTGAATGGGCAGCGCCATCGATTCGATGGCCGGGCGGAAGCGCCGCAGCAGCGCATACACGGTGAGCGCCACGATGCCCAGCACCGTGATCTCGCCGAAGGTGTCGAAGCCGCGGAAGTCGACCAGCATCACGTTGACCACGTTGGTGCCGCCGCCTTCGGTGAGCGCGCGTTCGAGGAAGAAGGGCGAGATGCTCTGCGGGAAGGTGCGCGTCATCATCGCCCAGGCCAGCGCCGCCATGCCGCAGCCGGCGATGGTGGCCACCAGCAGGTCGCGTCCGCGCCGACCCCAGGGCCGCAGCCGCATGCGCGCGGGCTGCACCACGTCCTTGCTGCGCATCGGCAGCCAGCGCAGGCCGAGCAGGATGAGCACGGTGGTCACGGCCTCGACCACCAGCTGCGTGAGCGCCAGGTCGGGGGCCGAGAACCAGATGTAGGTGACGCACGAGACCAGCCCGGCGCCCGCGGCCAGCATCAGCGCGGCGAGCCGGTGGAACTTGGCCTGCCAGGCGGCGGCCACGGCGCAGGTGCAGCCGATGAGCCAGGTCATCGCGAACATCGGCGAGAACGGCAGCAGCTCGCGCGTGCCACGATCGGCCGGCGTGGTCCACAGCGAGGCCGCGGCGCCGGCCACGGCCACCACCACCAGCCACAGCAGCTGCCATTGCAGGCGGCGCGTGCCGAAGAGGCGGCGGCTGCGCCGGCCGGCTTCGCTCAGCAGCGCGATCAGGTGTTCGAAGATGAGCTGCCCGTCGAAGCGGTGCAGCAGCGGCGTGTGCTCCAGGCGCCCGCTGCCCAGCGGACGGCGCAGCAGCAGGTAGAGCACGGCGCCGCCTGCCAGTGCGACGAAGCTCATCATCAGCGGCAGGTTGAAGCCGTGCCACACGGCCAGGCTGTAGACGGGCAGCGTGCCGCCGACCACCGGCGTGGCCGCGGCCGCGAGCATCGGGCCGACCGACCAGGCCGGCGCCACGCCCACCACCAGGCACACCAGCACCAGCAGCTCGACCGGCACGCGCATCCAGTGCGGCGGCTCGTGCGGGGGCTTGGGCACGTCGGGGCCGCAGGGCGGGCCGAAGAACACGTCGAACACGAAGCGCGCCGAGTACGCCACGCTGAAGATGCCCGCGAGGGTGGCGATGACCGGCAGGCTGAGGTCGATCCAGGGCGTGGCCTGGATGAAGACGGTCTCGGCGAAGAACATCTCCTTCGAGAGAAAGCCGTTGAGCAGCGGCACGCCGGCCATCGAGGCACTGGCGATGATGGCCAGCGTGCCCGTGATGGGCATGAGGCGCATCAGGCCGCTGAGCTTGCGGATGTCGCGCGTGCCGGTTTCGTGGTCGATGATGCCGGCCGCCATGAACAGCGACGCCTTGAAGGTCGCGTGGTTCATGACATGGAACACTGCTGCGACGGCCGCCAGCGGGCTGTTCAGACCCAGCAGCAGCGTGATGAGGCCCAGGTGCGAGATGGTCGAGTAGGCCAGCAGCGCCTTCAGGTCGCGCTGGAACATGGCCGCGAAGCCGCCCAGCAGCAGCGTGATGGCGCCCGCGCCGCCCACCATCCAGAACCACTGCTCGGTGCCCGAGAGCACGGGCCACAGCCGCGCCATCAGGAACACGCCCAGCTTCACCATGGTGGCCGAGTGCAGGTAGGCCGACACCGGCGTGGGCGCGGCCATGGCGCGCGGCAGCCAGAAGTGGAACGGGAACTGCGCGCTCTTGGTGAACGCGCCGAGCAGGATCAGCACCAGCGCCACCGGGTACAGCGCGTGCGCGCGGATGATGTCGCCCGAGGCCAGCACGATGTCGAGCTCGTAGCTGCCGACGATGCGGCCCAGCACCAGCACGCCGGCCAGCAGGCACAGCCCGCCGGCACCGGTGACGGTGAGCGCCATGCGCGCCCCGCGCCGCGCGTCGCGCCGGTGGTGCCAGTAGCCGATGAGCAGGAAGGAGAAGAGGCTGGTGAGCTCCCAGAACAGCACCATCTGGATCAGGTTGCCCGAGAGCACCACGCCCATCATCGCGCCCATGAACGCGAGGAAGAACGAGAAGAAGCGCGGCACCGGGTCGGAGGCCGACATGTAGTAGCGCGCATAGAGCACCACCAGCGCGCCGATGCCCAGCACCAGCATGCAGAACAGCCACGCGAAGCCGTCGAGGCGGAACACGAGGTTCAGGCCGAGGGCCGGCAGCCACTCGATCTCCTGGCGCAGCACGTTGCCGTGCGCGATCTGCGGAAAGAGCCAGGCGACCTGGATCGCGCAGCCCAATGCGACGAGCCCTGCGAGGGTCGACTCCCGGTTGCGCGCGTTGGACGGCATCAACGCGGCCAGCACGCTGGCAAGAAAGGGGAGTGCGACGAGAAGGGCGAGGGGCATCGGGGGTCGATTCTATCGACCGACCCTCTGGAGAGCCCCTGTCTATAACCGCAGGAGCGCGGGCAGTTTTTTCGCTGTCACGAAGCCAGCACGAGCTGCACGCTGCGGATGCCCAGCCAGGTCAGCACCAGCGAGCCGCACAGGTGCAGCAGGCCGGTACCCAGCGCCAGCAAGGGCCGTCCGCCGAGCAGCAGGGCGACCACTTCGGCCGAGAAGCTCGAGAAGGTCGTGAGCCCGCCGAGGAAGCCGGTGATGAGCAGCAGCCGCCACACCGGGTCGAGCTGCGGCAGCGCCTGGAAGACGGCCACGGCCACGCCGACGAGGTAGCCGCCGACGAGGTTGGCGGCCAGCGTGCCATAGGGCACGGGGCCGCCGGTGTTGAGCCACAGGCCCAGGCCCCAGCGGGCGAGGGCGCCGCACGAGGCGCCCACGCAGATCGCTAGAACCGGCAATAGAGGAGGCATCCGTTCCCTTGTCGTCGTCGCACTGTCATTTCTCCTTGCCCATCACCAGGTCGGGCAGGATCGTGACGATACCCGGGAACAGCGTGATCAGCGCGATGCACAGCACGAGGCAGAAGAAGAACGGAATCGCCGCCTTGGCGATCACGTTGCTGTCTTTTCCGGTCATGTTCTGCAGCACGAACAGGTTGAAGCCCACGGGCGGCGTGACCTCGGCGATCTCGACCAGCAGCACCACGAAGATGCCGAACCAGACCAGGTCGAAGCCCGCCTTCTGGATCATCGGCAGCACCACGGCGCTGGTCAGCACGATCATCGAGATGCCGTCCAGCGCCGTGCCCAGCACCAGGTACACCACCACCAGCGCACCGATGAGCGCATAGGGCGACAGATGCATGCTGTCGACCCACTCGGCCAGCTCGCGCGGGATGCCGGTGAAGGCCATGGTCTTGGTGAGGAACGCGGCCCCGGCCAGGATGAACATGATCATGCAACTGGTGCGCGTGGCGCCCATGATCCCGTCCTTGAAGTTCTGCCAGGTCAGGCTCTTGCCGTAGGCCGCGATGGCCAGCGAGCCCAGCACGCCGAAGGCCGCGCACTCGGTGGCCGTGGCCCAGCCGGCCACCAGCACCCAGACGATGAACACGATCAGCAGCGCGCAGGGGATGAGGTTGCCTGAGAGCCTGATCTTCTCCATGAAGGTGGTCGGCGGGTCGGCCGGCGGCACCTGGTCGGGGTGGCGCAGGCTCCACCAGCCGATGTAGCCCGAGAACAGCAGCATCAGCAAAAAGCCCGGCAGGAAGCCGGCCAGGAAGATGCGGATGATCGAGGCGTCGGCCGCCACCGCGTACACAACCATGGTGATCGACGGCGGGATCAGGATGCCCAGCGTGCCGGCCGTGGCCAGCGAGCCGATGGCCAGCTTCTCGTTGTAGCCGCGGCGCTTGAGCTCGGGCAGCGCCACCTTGGCGATGGTCGCGCAGGTGGCGGCCGAGGAGCCCGAGACCGAGCCGAACACGCCGCAGCCGAGGATGGTGGTGTGCATGAGCCGGCCGGGCACGCGGTTGAGCCACGGCCGCAGGCCTTCGAACATCTCCTCGCTGAGCTTGGTGCGGAACAGGATCTCGCCCATCCAGATGAACAGCGGCAGCGCCGCCAGCTCCCAGCTCGCGTTGCTTTCCCAGAAGGCCGAGAACAGGTTCTTGCCGGGCAGCGTGTTGGTGAAGAAGGCCTGGCCGACCCAGCCGACGATGGCCAGGGTCATGGCGATCCACACGCCGCCGGCGAGCAGCAACAGCATGATGCCGAGCAGCAGCGCGCCCATCAGAAGGGTTTCGAGCATCGGTGTCTTTGTTGTTGTCGTTCAGACGTCGGAGGAGAAGTCGCCTGCCGCGTGGCGCTCTTCGACGGCGCGCTGGTAGCTGGGCTTCTCGCCGCGCACCACGCCGACGAGTTCATCGACCATGGCGATCAAGAGCAGCCAGCAACCGATCACGAAGCTCGACTGCGGAATCCAGATCGGGATCACGAGCAGGCCCGTGGCCATCTCCTTGAACTCGTAGCTCTCGTACGTGAAGCTGGTGGCCCAGTAGGTCAGGTAGGCGACCGACACGGCGGCGACCAGCAGGCAGGCCACGTCGAGCACGCGGCGCACCTTGGGCGGCACGGCATCGAGCAGCAGCGTGACGCGCACGAAGTCACCGTGGCGGAAGGCGTGCGCCATCGCGAAGAAGGCCGCCGCCGCGCACAGCCAGGCCACTGCGTCGTTGAGCCCGCTCACGTGCCAGTTCATCTGGCGGCCTACGCCGGCCACGATCATCAGCACGAAGATCAGGAACACGCAGAAAGCGCCGAGCGCGCCTGCACCGTCGTACAGGCGGTCGAGGAAGCGGCGCACGGCTTACTTCTTCTTGTAGGTGTCGACGATGGAAGCACCATCGGCACCGGCGGCCTTGAGCCAGTCGGCCTGCATGATGCCGCCGACCTGGCGCATGTCGGTGTCCAGCTTGGGCGAAGGCTTGTGGATCTTCATGCCGCGTTCAGCCAAGAGGCGCTTGTACTCGTCGTTCTTCTCCTGCGCGACCTTCCAGCCGCGTGCCTCGGCGTCGGCGGCGGCCTTGGTGACGGCGGCCTTGCCGGCGGCGTCCAGCGCGTCGAAGGCCTTGGCGTTCACGAGGATCGCGTTCTTCGGAATCCATGCCTGCGTGTCGTAGAAGTTCTTGATGTGCTCGAAGGTCTTGGTGTCGTAGCCGGTGGAGCCCGAGCTCATGTAGCTCTCGATCACACCGGTGGCCATGGCGGCGCTCAGTTCGGCCTGCTGAATCTGCACCGGCTGCGCGCCGATGAGTTCGGCGATCTTGGCCGTGGCCGGGCTGTAGGCGCGCCACTTGATGCCGCGCAGGTCGGCCACCGAGCCGATCTCCTTCTTGGTGTAGATGCCCTGTGGCGCCCATGGCACCACGAACAGCACCTTGATGCCTTGGGCGGCCAGCAGCTTGTCCATCGCGGGCTTGGAGGCGTCGTAGAGCTTGCGGGCCTCGGGGTAGGTCGTCGCCAGGAAGGGCACGCCGTCCAGCGCGTAGATCGGGTTCTCGTTGGCGTAGTTGGCCAGCAGGATCTCCCCAGCCTGGGCCTGGCCGCTTTGCACGGCGCGCTTGATCTCGGGCGCCTTGAACAGCGACGCGTTGGCATGCACCGTGATCTTCAGCTTGCCGCCGGTGGCCGCGTCCACGTCTTTCGCGAACTGCGTGATGTTCTCGGTGTGGTAGTTGGTCGCGGGGTAGGCGGTGGGCAGGTCCCACTTGGTTTGCGCGAAGGCGGCGGCGCCAAGGGTGAGGCCCGCCAGGGCAATGCCGAACTTGTGATTCATGGACGCGCTCCGGAATGTAGTCAAAGCTGAATGAAAGAAAAGCATACGTGCAAATTCCGGGCCATTCGCTGAGGCATTTCCCTGCCATGTGGTGTCGATGCGGCACCCGGTGCGGGCATGAAAAAACCGCCTCGAGGGCGGTTTCTTCGGTTCAGGTCGGCGTCACTGCTTGGCGGGTTTCGCCTCGGCCACCTTGGCGGCCTTGCCCGCCTTGGCCGGTGCCGCCGCGCCGTTGAAGCTCTGGCCGTTGACCGTCAGGCCTTCGGCCGACAGCTTGGCCGCGCTCTTTTCCTTCACGCCCTTCACGCGCTGCATGAGGTCGGGCCAGTCCTTGAACTCGCCTTCCTTGCGGGCGTCGAGGATGCGCTTGGACAGCGAGGGGCCGACGCCCTTGAGGCCGTCGAGGTCGGCGGCGCTGCCCTTGTTGGCGTCGACGGCGGCGAACGAGACGGCCGCGAAGCACATGGCGAGCGTGGCGATGACTTTCTTGAACATGGTGAAAACTCCCTCTTCAATCGTTGGTATGGCTATGCCGACAGGAATATCGGCTTCGGCTCAACGAGAGGGCGAACGCGGCAGTTGACGTGAAAACGGGGCCCAGGGCCCCGTGTGACGATTGTTCCGAACCGTGGTCAGAGTTCTTCCACGCGCCGCGGTGGATAGCTGTCCCAGGCCTGGCAGCCGGGGCAGTGCCAGAAGTACTGGTGCGCCTCGAAGCCGCAGGCTGCGCAGCGGTAGCGCATGAGCGGCCGGGTGGCCTGGTCGAGCGCGCGCTGCACCTGCGGATGGAACTGTTCGTGCTCGAAGCGCTCGCCGGCCAGCCAGCGCGACGCCGCGACGAGCGAGGGCTGGTGCGCGAGGTGGGCGATGTAGCTGTCGCGCGGCGTGGGGGCTTCGGTGGGCGTGTCCGATGGCGTGGCGTCGGGTGTGCCGCCGAGCGCGATCATCGCTTCGAGCACGTCGATCGACGGCGACTCGGCATAGCGCCGCTGCAGCAGCGCCAGCGCCTCGCCTTCGCGCTGCGCGGCCACGGCGGCTTTCTGCAGCGACGCGGCATACAGCGGCAGCGCCAGCGGCGCCGTGTCGCTGAGCCCTTCGAGCGTGTCGAAGGCCGCGGCGGCTTCGCCGTTGCGCAGCTGCAAGGTGGCGGTGTCGATGGCCGGGCGTGGTGCCTGCGGCGCCAGGGCGCGGGCCTGCGTGAGCAGGTCGCCGGCGCCCTGCAGGTCGCCGGCCGCGACGCGTTCGTTGGCCTGCTCGCACAGGTGGTGGGCGCGGCGCGTGCTGTAGCTGGCCTGGTCGGACTCGTCGAGCTTCTGCGCCACGTCCGCGGCCTGCGCCCATTCGCGCGAGCGTTCGTAGATGGCCAGCAGCGCGAGCCGGGCCTCGTTCTCGTAGCGCGTGCCTTCGAGCTTCTGCAGCGCCGCTTCGGCGCGGTCGAGCAGGCCGGCGCGCAGGAAGTCTTGCGCCAGCGCGTGCTGCGCGCGCTCGCGGTCGGCACGGCTCAGGTCGCCGCGCCCCAGCAGGTGCTCGTGCACGCGCACGGCGCGCTGGTACTCGCCGCGGCGGCGGAACAGGTTGCCGAGCGCGAAGTGCAGCTCCTGCGTGTCGGGGTCGTTCTGCACGGCCTCGATGAAGGCGTCGATGGCCTGGTCCTGCTGCTCGTTGAGCAGGAAGTTCAGGCCGCGAAAGTAGGCCTTGGGCGCCTGCCGGTTCTCGAGCTTGAGCTGGCGGATGTCGAAGCGCGATGCGAGCCAGCCCAGCACGAAGGCGACGGGCAGGCCGATCAGCAGCCAGCTGGGATCAAAGTCCATGTTGACGTACGGCGGGAAGGTCGGTGGCGGAGATGGACGGCGTTGGCGCGGAGGCGGTCGCAGTGGCCTGCGGTGCGGGCGAGGGGGCTTCGGAAACCGCAGGCACCTGGGCCGCGGCGGCGCGGTGTTTCCACCAGCCGGGCAGCATGCCCAGCGCGCCGACCACGAGCCCGCCGGCAAAGGCCGCGAGCACGACGAGCACCAGCGGCGCGCGCCAGTGGGTTCCGAAGAAGAAGTAGACGGTCGCGTCGTGCTGGTTGTTCAGCGCGAAGGCGAAGAGCGTAAAAAAAATGGCTGCCTTGAGCAGCCACAGGAGGTACTTCATAGCTGTTCCCGTTGCCGGGAGCATTCTACGTTTGCATTCATTTGCATCAGGCCTTGCGGCCGGCGGCTTCCTTGCCTGCATCGAGCTCGGCGGTCTTCGCGTCGACGGCCTCGCGCAGTGCCTTGCCCGGCTTGAAGTGCGGCACGCGCTTCTCGGGAATCTGCACGCTCTCGCCCGAACGCGGGTTGCGGCCGATGCGCGGCGGACGGCGGTTGACCGAGAAGCTGCCGAAGCCACGGATCTCGATGCGATGGCCGCGCACCAGCGCGTCGCTCATGGCGTCCAGGATGGTCTTGACGGCGTATTCGGCATCGCGGTGCGTGAGCTGCGCGAAACGGGCTGCGAGTTCTTCGACGAGGTCTGAGCGGGTCATAGGCCAAACATAAACGAAAAACGTGGACGAAAAAAAAGACAGAGCGGCCCCGGGGGCCTGCCTCTGTCTTCGGACTCAGCTTACTTGTTGTCGCTGTTGTCGAGCTTGGCGCGCAGCAGGGCGCCTAGGCTGGTCGTGCCCGCGTTTTCGCGTGCCGACTGCTGGCTCAGGCTGGCCATGGCGCCTTGTTCGTCGACCATGTCCTTCTGCTTGATCGACAGCTGGATGTTGCGGGTCTTGCGATCCACATTCACCACGATGGCCGTGACTTCGTCGCCTTCCTTGAGCACGTTGCGGGCATCTTCGACGCGGTCGCGCGAGATTTCCGAAGCACGCAGGTAGCCGATGATGTCTTCGCCGAGGTCGATTTCAGCGCCGCGGGCGTCCACGGTCTTGACCTTGCCGGTCACGATCTGGCCCTTGTCGTTCACGGTGGTGAACGTGGTGAACGGATCGCTGTCGAGCTGCTTGATGCCCAGCGAGATGCGTTCGCGGTCGACGTCGACAGCCAGCACGATCGCTTCGACTTCCTGGCCCTTCTTGTAGTTGCGAACGGCGGTTTCGCCGGTTTCGTTCCACGAGAGGTCCGACAGGTGAACCAGGCCGTCGATGCCGGCAGCCAGACCCACGAACACGCCGAAGTCGGTGATCGACTTGATCGGGCCCTTGACGCGGTCGCCACGCTTCGTGTTTTGAGCGAACTCTTGCCACGGGTTGGCCTTGCACTGCTTCATGCCCAGGCTGATGCGGCGCTTGTCTTCGTCGATTTCCAGGACCATGACTTCGACTTCGTCGCCCAGCGAGACGATCTTGTTCGGAGCGATGTTCTTGTTGGTCCAGTCCATTTCGGAGACGTGCACCAGGCCTTCGATGCCGGGTTCGAGTTCGACGAACGCGCCGTAGTCGGCAATGTTCGTGACCTTGCCGAACAGGCGGGTCGATTGCGGGTAGCGGCGCGAAACGCCCATCCACGGGTCGTCACCCATTTGCTTGAGACCCAGCGAGACACGGTTCTTTTCGGTGTCGAACTTGAGGATCTTGGCGGTGATTTCCTGGCCGGCCTGAACGACTTCGCTCGGGTGGCGGACACGGCGCCATGCCATGTCGGTGATGTGCAGCAGGCCGTCGATGCCGCCGAGGTCCACGAACGCACCGTATTCGGTGATGTTCTTGACCACGCCGCGGACAACAGCGCCTTCCTTCAGGGTTTCCATCAGCTTGGCGCGTTCTTCGCCCATGCTGGCTTCGACCACGGCACGGCGCGACAGCACGACGTTGTTGCGCTTGCGATCGAGCTTGATGACCTTGAATTCGAGGGTCTTGTTCTCGTACGGGGTCAGGTCCTTGATCGGACGCGTGTCGATCAGCGAACCCGGCAGGAACGCGCGGATGCCGTTGACCAGGACGGTCAGGCCGCCCTTGACCTTGCCGCTGGTGGTGCCGGTGACGAAGTCGCCCGATTCCAGGGCCTTCTCGAGGGCGAGCCACGAAGCCAGACGCTTGGCGGTGTCGCGCGAGAGGATGGTGTCGCCGTAGCCGTTTTCAACGCTGCCGATGGCAACGGAAACGAAATCGCCGGCCTGGACTTCGAGTTCGCCCTTGTCGTTCTTGAACTCTTCGATCGGCACATACGCTTCGGACTTCAGACCGGCGTTGACGACGACGTGGTTGTGTTCGACGCGCACGACTTCGGCGGTGATGACCTCGCCGCTGCGCATTTCGGAACGCTTCAGGGACTCTTCGAATAGGTCGGCAAAAGATTCAGACATTTATGGTTCCTTCCGTCAGGCAGGGTTGGCAGGCGCTCTTGCGAAATTGCGTGCGGCTGCTGGAGGTCTGTAGACGGCGGTTAGGTTGTGGGCGTGAGCCCGGTTGGTTGAACAACCAGCAGGCCGGTGCGCTGTCGCGCGGAAGGAGCCTGCTGGAGCGGTAGGCGCCACCCGGAACACCCGGGAGACGCAAGCCTTTCAAGCGGACTTGAAAGGCTGCACTTCAATCCGCTCAAGCGGACTTGAACGGTTGAATTTCTTGCCACCAGTTCAACACCGTGTCGATCGAGCGTTCGATGGACAGCTGGGAGTTGTCGAGGTGGCGAGCGTCCTGCGCCGGCTTCAGAGGGGCGACGCTGCGGGAAGAGTCCCGGGCGTCACGTGCTTCCAAGTCGGAGCGAAGACTGTCGAGTGTAGTCGAAATACCCTTTGAAATCAACTGCTTATGCCGCCGTTCGGCGCGCTGGGCGGCACCCGCCGTGAGGAACACCTTGAGCGCCGCGTCGGGGAAGATCACGGTGCCCATGTCGCGCCCGTCGGCCACCAGGCCGGGCAGGCGGCGAAAGCGGTGTTGCAGGTCTTGCAGCGCCTCGCGCACGGCAGGCAGCGCGGAGACGCGCGAGGCGTCCATGCCGGCGGCTTCGGTACGGATATCGTCGCTCACGTCTTCGCCGGCCAGCAGCACCTTGCCCTCGGTGAACTGCAGGGGCAGGGCGGCGGCGAGCGCGGCGATCTGCGCTTCGTTCGCGGCGTTGGCCTCCAGGCCGGCGCGGCGCGCGGCAAGCCCGGTCACGCGGTACAGCGACCCCGAATCGAGGTAGTGGTAGCCCAGCAGGCGCCCCACCTCGGCGGCCAGCGTGCCCTTGCCCGAGGCGGTCGGGCCGTCGATGCAGATCACGGGCACTTCGGCGGCCTCGGCCACCGAGAACAGGGTCTCGAAGTAGTCGGGGAAGGTCTTGGCGACGCAGTGCGGCTCGAGGATGCGCACCGGCACGCCGGCCGGGTTGAAGGCCGCGAGCGAGAAGCACATGGCGACCCGGTGGTCGTCGTACGTGCGGATGCTGGCGGGCCGCCAGCCGGCGGCGGGCAGGGGGTGGACGCGGATGAAATCGGGCCCGGCCTCGACCGTCGCGCCGAGCTTCTGTAGCTCGTTCGCCATGGCGTCGATGCGGTCGGTTTCCTTCACGCGCCAGCTTGCGATGTTGCGCAGCGTGGTGGGGCCGTCGGCGTACAGCGCCATGACGGCCAGCGTCATGGCGGCGTCGGGGATGTGGTTCGCGTCGAGATCGATGGCCTTCAGGGGCCAGGCGCCGCGGCGGATTTCGAGCCAGTTCGGGCCGCTGTCGACCCGCGCGCCCATCTGTTGGGCGGCGTCGATGAAGCGGATGTCGCCCTGGATCGAGGCCGCGCCGACGCCTTCGATGCGGATGCCGTTCTGCCCCGAAACGCCCGTTGCGATGGCGCCGAGCGCTATGAAATAGCTAGCAGAAGAGGCGTCCGCCTCGACGTGGATCTCGCCCGGCGAGCTGTAGCGGCTGCCGGCGGGGATGGTGAAACGCTCCCAGCCGTCGCGCTGCACCGTGATGCCGAAGCGCGCCAGCAGGTTCAGCGTGATCTCGATGTAGGGCTTGGAAATCAGCTCGCCGACGACCTCGATCACGATGTCGTCGGCCGCCGCCAGTGGCAGCGCCAGCAGCAGGGCGGTCAGGAACTGGCTCGACACGTCGCCGCGCACGCGGATCGGTGCGCCCAGCGCCAGCTCGTCGTGCGACACCGGATGAATGCGCAGCGGCGGGTAGCCGGGGTTGCCGAGGTAGTCGATGCGGCAGCCGAGCTGCGTGAGGGCGTCGACCAGGTCGCCGATCGGGCGCTCGTGCATGCGCGGCACGCCGCTGAGCTCGAACTCGCCGCCGAGCAGCGACAGCGCCGCCGTCAGCGGACGCATGGCCGTGCCGGCGTTGCCCAGGAACAGCGGCAGCAGCGTCGTGCCCAGCGCTGGCGGCAGCTGGCCGCCCAGGCCCGTGATGCGCAGCGAGGCGCCGGCCGGCTCGATGCCGCAGCCCAGCGCGCGCAGGGCGTCGAGCATCACGCGCGTGTCGTCGGAGTCGAGCAGGTCGTGGATCGTGGTGGTGCCGCTGGCCAGCGCAGCCAGCAGCAGCACGCGGTTGGAGATGCTCTTGGAGCCGGGCAGCCGGACCGTGCCGGTGGCGCCCGCAAGGGGGGGGAGGTCGAGGAAGGCGGTCGAGAACATGTCAGCTGTCCTGCTGGGCCAAGGCGTCGGTGCTCGAGTTCGGCTTCCAGGCGGCGCGCGCCTTGCTGGCGCCGGCGATGGATTGCTCCAGGCCTTGCAGGTCGCCGGCGCTCATCAGGGCTTCGAGGTCTTCCAGCGCCTTGCGGAAGGCCTGCGACTGCTGCAGCACCTGCTCGCGGTTGGCGAGTAGCACGTCGCGCCACATGACGGGGTCGCTGGCGGCGATGCGCGAGAAGTCGCGAAAGCCCGGTCCCGCGAGGCTCAGGAAGCGGTCGCCCTGCGGCTGGCCGATGAGGGCGTTGGTGTAGGCAAAGGCCAGCAGGTGCGGCAGGTGGCTCACGGCGGCGAAGGCGGCGTCGTGCTCTTCGTGCGTCATGGTGACGACGTTGGCGCCGATGCCGCTCCACACCTGCGAGGCGCGCTGCACGTTGGAGCGCAGCGTGGTCTTGACGGGGGTCAGCACGACCTGGCGGCCGGTGAAGAGCGAGGCTTCGGCATGCTCGATGCCGGAGACTTCCTTGCCGGCGATCGGGTGCGCCGGCACGAAGTTCGCGAACTGCTTTTGCAGGCCGTTGCGTGCGGCCTCGATCACGTCGCCCTTGGTCGAGCCCACGTCCATCACCAGCGTGTCGGCAGAGATGCCGTGGCGGATGGCCTTGAAGGTGGCTTCCGAGGCGGCCACCGGCACGGCCAGCAGCACGAGGTCGGCGCCCGACACCGCCAGCAGCGCCGAGGGCGCCGCCACGTCGATCACGCCGAGCTGGCGCGCCCGCTCGGTGGTGGAGGGTGACTTGCTGTAGCCCACCACGCGTTTCACCAGCTTCGCGCGCTTGAGCGCGAGCGCAAAGGAGCCGCCCATGAGGCCGCAGCCGATCAATCCCAGTTGCTCGAACATCGCGTCGGTCCGTTCGGCTCAGGCTTTGATCGGGTAGGCGCCGAGCACCTTGTAGAAGGCGCAGAGGCCGCGCAGTTCGGCCAGCGCCGCGGCCACGTTGGGCTGCGAGGGGTGGCCGTCGAGGTCGATGTAGAAGTAGTACTCCCACTGGCCGGTGCGCGCGGGGCGCGACTCGAAGCGCGTCATCGACACGTTGTTGGCCTTCAGGGGCACCAGCAGGTCGTGCACCGCGCCGGGGCGGTTGGGCACCGAGACGATCAGGCTCGTGCAGTCCTTGCCCGAAGCCGGCGGCATGGCCAGCGTCTGCGGCAGGCAGATCACCGAGAAGCGGGTGCGGTTGTACGAATCGTCCTGGATGGCGTGCGCCACGATGTGCAGGCCGAAGCGGGTGGCGGCGCGTTCGCCGGCCAGCGCGGCCCAGGCCGGGTTGGTGGCCGCGAGGCGTGCGCCTTCGGCGTTGCTCGACACGGCGCGCCGCTCGGCGTTGGGCAGGTGCTTGGACAGCCAGGTCTGGCACTGCGCCAGCGCCTGCGGATGGGCCAGCACGGCCTCGACGCCTTCGAGCGAGTTGCTGCTGCGCATCAGGTGGTGGCGCACCAGCAGGCTGACTTCGCCGACGACATGGGTGGGCGAGTGCAGGAACAGGTCGAGCGAGCGCGTGACCACGCCTTCGGTCGAGTTCTCGACGCCGACCACGCCGTACTGGGCGCTGCCCGCGGCGGTGGCGTGGAACACCTCGTCGAAGCTGGCGCAGTAGATCAGGTCGGCGGCGCCGCCGAAGTACTCGATGGCGGCCTGTTCGCAGAAGGTGCCCTCGGGGCCGAGCACGGCCACGCGTTGGGGCGATTCGAGTGCCAGGCAGGCCGACATGATCTCGCGCCAGATGGCCGCGACATGGAGGTCCTTGAGTGGACCGCCATTGCTGCTTTGCATCTTGTTGATGACCGCGGCGACGCGGTCGGGGCGAAAGAACGGCGTGCCTTCGCGCTTCTTGACCTCGCCGACCAGCTCGGCCACATGGGCGCGCTCATTGAGCAGGCTCAGCAGCCGTTGGTCGAGGGAGTCGATCTGCACGCGCAGACCGGCCAGGCTTTCGGAATTGTCGGGGGTGGTGGGGGGTGTGGGGGCAGAGGCGGTCATCGGTGCGAGCAACAGGGCATGCGCCTACGCATGCGATCGCTCGAATTCTCTCATGTAGGCCACCAAGGCCTGCACCCCTGCCAGCGGCATGGCGTTGTAGATGCTCGCGCGCATGCCACCGACCGACTTGTGGCCCTTGAGCTGCAGCAGCCCGGCTTCGCGCGCGCCGGCCAGGAAGGCCTCGTTGCGCCCCTCGTCGGCCAGGAAGAACGGCACGTTCATGCGCGAACGGCAGTTGGCGTCGATGCGGTTGGCGTAGAAGTCGGAGCCGTCGATGAAGTCGTACAGCAGCTTCGCCTTCTCGACATTGCGCTGCTCCATGGCGGCGATGCCGGTGAGCGCGCCTTCGGTCTGCTGCAGCAGCCACTGGAACGTGAGCCCCGCCATGTAGATGCCCCAGGTCGGCGGCGTGTTGTACATGGAGTGGTTGTCGGCCACGGTCTTGTAATTGAACGCGCTCGGGCAGATCTCGAGGGCGTGGCCCAGCAGGTCGTCGCGCACGACCACGATGGTCAAGCCGGCGGGGCCGAGGT
This sequence comes from Variovorax sp. GW823-FHT04F07, assembly GCF_058795995.1. Classification (NCBI taxonomy): domain Bacteria; kingdom Pseudomonadati; phylum Pseudomonadota; class Betaproteobacteria; order Burkholderiales; family Comamonadaceae; genus Variovorax; species Variovorax sp. GW823-FHT04F07. The sequence goes on along the minus strand of NZ_JBXAIG010000002.1, from coordinate 472,091 downwards.
TCTTCTGGGCGCCGCCGAAGGCCAGGCCGACGCGGCTCCAGTCGACGCTGCGTGAAGCGACATGGGAAGAAAAATCGATGACCAGCGGCGCCTTGCTGCCGAGCGCGGCCAGGTCGGGGAGTTGCTGGAACTCGATGCCGTTGATGGTCTCGTTGCTGCACACGTGCACGTACGAGGCATCGGCGGACAGCTGCCAGCTGGCGGGATCGGGCAGCTGCGTGTGCTGATTGTCGGCGTTGCTGGCCGCCACGCGGGCGGTGCAGTAGCGCTGCGCTTCCTTGTGGGACTTGGCGCTCCAGCTGCCGGTGACGACGAAGTCGGCAGCGGCGCCGCGCGACAGGTTCAACGGCACGATGGCGTTCTCGCCAAGGCCGCCACCCTGCATGAACAGGATGTGAAAGTGCGAGGGGATGGCCAGCAGCGTGCGGATGTCGGCTTCGGCCTGGGTGCAGATGGCACCGAATTCCTTGCCGCGATGGCTCATCTCCATCACGCTCATGCCGCTGCCCTGCCAATCGAGCATCTCGGAAGCGGCGCGTTGCAGCACCGCCTCCGGCATGGCAGCCGGACCGGCCGAAAAGTTGTAGGGGCGCTTGCCGGCCGGCGTCTGCTGCTGGGTCACGGTGCTTTACTTTGTCTTGGCGGGAGCCTTGGCGGCGGGCGCCTTGGCGGGAGCTGCGGCGGCGCCGTCGGTGGGAGCACCGAGGGCCTTGGCGACGTTGGTGTCGAGTGCGCGCATCTTGGGTTCGATGGTGGCGCGGGTGTCGGTCACCAGCTTTTCCGTCAGAGCGGTCTGCATCTTCGGGTTCAGTTCCTGGTACTTCTTGCTCAGGGGTGAGTTGATCCAGGCCAGCAGCTGCTTGAGCTCTTCTTCGGTGAAGTTCTGCTCGAGGATGGGCGTGAGGGCGCCAGGGGCGATCTGCACGGCCTTGTCGCGCACGACCGGGTAGGCGTCGTCGAAGTACTTCTTCAGTTCGGCGTCAGCGGCCTTGGCGGCGGATTCGCGCTTGGCTTCGGGCACTTGCGTCTGCAGGTACTGCGAACCGGCTTGCGCGATGGGGGCGCTCGACTGCTCGATCAGGCCGCGTGCCAGCGACTCGATGCCGGGGCGCTGGATCTCGATGAACTGCTTGATCAGCGTGGCCTTGTCCTGGGCCATGGCGGCCATGGACGAGCCGGCGAGGGCAGCGGTCAGGAGTGCGAGCTTGAGTTGTTTTTTCACTGAGGATTCTCCGTTGAAGATGTGGAAGTGTCGTCTGCGTCCGGCTCACCTTCGCCGTTCGCGTCGTTTTCGACGATGCGTTGAAGCCCGCTGAGTTTGGCGCCTTCGTCGAGCCCGATCAGCGTGACGCCTTGCGTCGCCCGACCCAGTTCGCGAATCTCGGCCACACGGGTGCGCACGAGCACACCCTTGTCGGTGATGAGCATGATCTCATCGTCCGCATGAACGAGCGTGGCGGCAACGACCTTGCCGTTGCGCTCACTCTGTTGAATCGCGATCATGCCTTTGGTTCCGCGACCATGACGCGTGTATTCGGTAATGCTTGTGCGTTTTCCGTAACCATTTTCGGTGGCGGTGAGCACGCTCTGCTGCTCGTCCTCGGCCACCAACATGGCGATCACGCCCTGGCCGGGCTCCAGCGACATGCCGCGCACGCCGCGGGCGTTGCGGCCCAGCGGGCGGACGTCTTCCTCGTCGAAGCGCACGGCCTTGCCGTTGTCGCTGAAGAGCATCACGTCGTGCTTGCCGTCGGTGAGCGCCGCGCCGATGAGGTAGTCACCTTCATCGAGGTTCACGGCAATGATGCCGCCCTTGCGCGGGTTGCTGAATTCGTCGAGCGCCGTCTTCTTGACCGTGCCCATCGAGGTCGCCATGAACACGTACTGGTCGGCCGGGAAGTTGCGCTTCTCGCCGGTGAGGGCGAGCGCGACGTTGATCTTCTCGCCTTCCTGCAGCGGGAACATGTTGACGATGGGACGTCCGCGCGAGCCGCGCGAACCCGCCGGCACTTCCCACACCTTGAGCCAGTACAGCCGGCCGCGGTTGGAGAAGCACAGGATGTAGTCGTGCGTGTTGGCGATGAAGAGCTGGTCGATCCAGTCGTCGTCCTTGGTGGACGTGGCCTGCTTGCCGCGCCCGCCGCGCTTTTGCGCGCGGTACTCGCCCAGCGGCTGGCTCTTGATGTAGCCGCTGTGCGAGAGCGTGACGACCATGTCGGTCGGCGTGATCAGGTCTTCGGTCGAGAGGTCGTAGGCGCTGTGCTCGACCAGGCTGCGGCGGGCGCCGATCTTCGACTGGCCGAACTCCTGCTTGATCTCGCCGAGTTCGTCGCCAATGATGATCGAGACGCGCTCGGGCTTGGCCAGGATGTCGAGCAGGTCGTCGATCTCGGCCATGACGTCCTTGTACTCGGCAACGATCTTGTCCTGCTCCAGGCCGGTCAGGCGCTGCAGACGCATCTGCAGGATTTCCTGCGCTTGCGTTTCCGACAGGCGGTACAGGCCGTCGCCGCCCATGCCGTACTCGCGCTCGAGGCCTTCGGGGCGGTAGTCGTCGGCGTTGATCACGCCGCCGTCGGCGCGCGAACGCGTGAGCATTTCGCGCACCAGCTTGCTGTCCCAGCTGCGGGTCATGAGCTCGGCCTTGGCGACCGGCGGGGTGGGCGACTCGCGGATGATGCGGATGAACTCGTCGATGTTGGCCAGCGCCACCGCCAGGCCTTCGAGCACGTGGCCGCGTTCGCGGGCCTTGCGCAGCGTGAAGACGGTGCGGCGCGTGACCACTTCGCGGCGGTGCTGCAGGAAGACTTCGATCAGGTCCTTCAGGTTGCACAGCTTGGGCTGGCCGTCGACCAGCGCCACCATGTTGATGCCGAAGGTGTCCTGCAGCTGCGTCTGCTTGTAGAGGTTGTTGAGCACCACCTCGGGCACTTCGCCGCGCTTGAGCTCGATCACCAGGCGCATGCCCGACTTGTCGGATTCGTCCTGGATGTGGCTGATGCCTTCGATCTTCTTCTCGTGCACCAGCTCGGCCATGCGCTCCTGCAGCGTCTTCTTGTTGACCTGGTAGGGGAGCTCGTCGACGATGATCGCCTGGCGCTGGCCGCGGTCGATGTCCTCGAAGTGGCACTTGGCGCGCATCACGACCTTGCCGCGGCCGGTGCGGTAGCCGTCCTTCACGCCGTTGATGCCGTAGATGATGCCGGCGGTGGGGAAGTCGGGCGCCGGCACGATTTCCATCAGTTCGTCGATGCTCGCCTGCGGATTGCGCAGCAGATACAGGCAGGCATCCACCACTTCATTCAGGTTGTGCGGCGGGATATTGGTGGCCATGCCGACCGCAATACCGCCGGAGCCATTGACCAGCAAATTCGGCAGCTGGCTGGGCAAAACTTTCGGTTCTTTTTCGGAGCCGTCGTAATTGTCCTGAAAGTCGACAGTTTCCTTGTCGATATCGGCCAGCATTTCATGCGCAATTTTGGCCAGCCGGATTTCCGTATAACGCATTGCGGCGGCGTTGTCGCCGTCGACCGACCCGAAGTTGCCCTGGCCGTCGACCAGCATGTGGCGCATCGAGAAGTCCTGGGCCAGCCGGACGATGGTGTCGTAGACCGACTGGTCGCCGTGCGGGTGGTACTTACCGATCACGTCGCCGACGATACGGGCCGACTTCTTGTACGGCCGGTTCCAGTCGTTGTTGAGCTCGTGCATCGCGTACAGCACGCGCCGGTGCACCGGCTTGAGGCCGTCGCGGGCGTCGGGAAGCGCCCGGCCGACGATCACGCTCATGGCGTAATCGAGGTAGCTGCTGCGCATTTCCTCTTCGAGACTGATGGGCAGGGTTTCTTTGGCGAAGGAGGTCATGAGCAAGAGGCTGGCGGCAGGAAGGCGAAATTTTACGCTGTGAGGGGTGTCGCACCGCCGCAACACAAGGGCTCTATTCCGCCTCCGTCCTACGCTTCAGGGGCGTCCAGCGGCCTGTTTGCCAAAGACCCTATGGCACAATCGTCTCAACGTTTTGGGTGGTGGTCACTTAAAGCGTCCTTGATTCGCAGCGCGGCTGCGGCTTTTTCCCCAAGAGGAGAACCATGAAGAAACTGAATAAAGTGGCGATGATGTTTGCAGTCGCTGCGCTCGCCACTGCCGCCGGCGCGCAGACCCGTGTCACCGCTGCGAACGGCGGTCCTACGATCGACAACTGGCAAAACGGCACCGGCGAACTGGTCTGGAAGAACGGCACGAACGAACTGTGCTGGCGCGATGCCAACTGGACGCCCGCAACGGCTGCCGCCGGTTGCGACGGCGCCCTGGTTCCGGCTGCTCCGGCTGCTGTGCCCACCGCTCCTGGCGTGGCTCCCGTGGCTCCCCCGGCTCAAGTCGCTGCTTCGAAGGTCACCTTCGCTGCTGACGCCTTCTTCGACTTCGACAAGTCGGTGCTGAAGCCCGAAGGTCGCGCCAAGCTGACCGACCTGGTCGAGAAGATCCGTGGCGTGAACCTCGAAGTCATCATCGCTGTGGGTCACACCGACTCCATCGGTACCGACGCCTACAACCAGCGTCTGTCGGTGCGTCGCGCCGAAGCCGTCAAGGCCTTCCTGGTCTCGAAGGGCATCGAACGCAACCGCGTCTACACCGAAGGCAAGGGCGAGAAGCAGCCTGTGGCTGACAACCGCACCAAGGAAGGCCGCGCCAAGAACCGTCGCGTGGAAATCGAAGTGGTTGGCACCCGCGCCAACTGATCGATCGATTCCATCGACGAATGAAAACCCCGCCTCGGCGGGGTTTTTTTATGCCTGCCGTATTTGCGGCCGTGCCTGAGGCAAGCCCATTGCGTTCGAGCCGGGCTTTGCTCGCTTCATAATTGCCCCATGACAGAAAACGTGAATGCAGACCCGGCCGAACTGGCCAAGTTTTCGGAGCTTGCGCACCGGTGGTGGGATTTGGAGAGCGAATTCCGCCCGCTGCACGAAATCAATCCATTGCGGCTGGAATGGATTGACGGTATTGCGCCTATTTCGGGCCAGCGCGTGGTCGATATCGGCTGCGGCGGTGGCATCCTGGCCGATTCGATGGCGCGCAAGGGCGCCGACGTGCTGGGCGTCGACCTCGCGACCAAGGCGCTCAAGGTCGCTCAACTGCACGCCCTCGAAGCCGGGACGCGCGGCGTCAAGTACCGCGAAATCAGTGCCGAGGCGCTCGCGGCCGAGCAGCCCGGCAGCTTCGATGTGGTCACCTGCATGGAAATGCTGGAGCACGTGCCTGATCCGGCGTCGGTGATCCAGGCCTGCGCCACGCTGGTGAAGCCGGGCGGCTGGGTGTTCTTCTCGACCATCAACCGCAACCTGAAGTCCTTCATGCTGGCGATCGTGGGCGCCGAGTACGTCCTGGGCATGCTGCCGCGCGGCACGCACGAGTACCCCAAGCTGATCCGTCCCAGCGAACTGGCCGGCTACTGCCGCGCTGCCAGCCTGGACCTGCGCCACACCCGGGGCATGGAATACAACCCGCTGACCCGCCGCTACTGGCTCAGCGCCGACACCAGCGTCAACTACCTCTTCGCGACCCAGAAGCCGGCGCTGCCGGAGGCGCAGGGATGATGAAGATCGGGAGCACGACCACACAGGCCATCCTGTTCGACCTCGACGGCACGCTGATCGACAGCGCGCCCGACCTGGGCGCGGCGGCCGACAAGATGCGCACCGACCGCGGCCTGGCGCCTTACCCGCTGGAGCGCTACCGCCCGATGGCCGGCGCCGGCGCACGCGGCATGCTCGGCATTGCCTTCGGCATCACGCCCGAGGCGCCGGAGTTCGATGCGCTGCGCGAGGAGTTCTACGTCGGCTACGAACGCCGCATGCTGCTCAACACCCTGGTGTTCGACGGCGTGGCGCCGCTGATCGAGGCGATCCGCGAGCGCGGCCTGCGCTGGGGCGTGGTCACCAACAAGTCGGCCCGCTTCACCGAACCGCTGACCGCCGCGATGCCGCTCTTCGCGAGCGCCGGTGCGATCGTGAGCGGCGACACCACGCCATTCGCCAAGCCGCACCCCGAGCCGCTGCACGAGGCGGCGCGCCGTCTTGGCGTGGCGCCCGAGGCCTGCATCTACGTGGGGGACGACGAGCGCGACATCATCGCGGGCCGCGCCGCGGGCATGGGAACCGTGGCGGCCACCTACGGTTACATGGGTTCGCAGGCCGATGCGGCGCTGTGGAAAGCCGATGCCTCAATCTCTTCGCCCCTGGAGCTCTTGAAGTTACTCAATAGCGCCTAAAATGAGTCGCTTGGGGCTGCACTGGTTTCGACGTGGGTTCGGAGTCGCAGCGGGGCATGTCGAGCTGAATGCGCTCGTAAAACAGATTCAAACAAACTAACTGCAAACGACGAACGTTTCGCACTCGCTGCTTAATTGCCAGTGAGCCTTGCAACAGTTGGCCGATGGGCTGGGCAAGGGGGTCTGGAGCAATCCTGACCTCCCGGCTGCAAGGATAATTACATGGGCTGGCTCCGATCCGGGTACCTTGGGTCGGGGCGAGAAAATAGGGTGCTGGCGTCCGGTTTAGCGTGTGACTGCGCGACTCCGGAAGCGAGACTTAAATCAGATCACTACACATGTAGAACTGCGCGATGAAGGCTTGCGGACGGGGGTTCAAATCCCCCCAGCTCCACCATCTCAGATCGTCAACGCCAATGTGAGAACAAGGGCGCTTGACTGGCTAAATTGGCATTCGCCATCCACTTTTGGCGTTCGTTTCGCACGAAATTCGCACGCCAAACCGGGGGAATTCGCACGCGAAACTCCCCTCAGGCCACGGCCCGAAGCTGGGGCTTCGGCTTCTTGTAGTCCTCGGAAATGAACTTCCCGTAGATCGTGAAGACCATGGTGGCGTCTTCGTGGCCGAGCTGGTCGGCCAAGTACCACGGGTTCGCGCCAGCCGTCAACGCGGCGCTGGCGTACGTGTGCCGGGCCTGATACGGGTTTCGGTACCGGACGCCTGCCCGCGTCAGCAACGGCGTCCACATCGTCTTCCGAATCTGGGCGTCGTTCGTCCAGGGCTCCCCGGTCCCCGGGTTCAGCCAGACGTGCTCGCCCTTGGCCCTGCTGATCGGCTCCTGCGCTCGCAGTGCGGCGATCGCGTCCTGATTCAGGTCGACGTCGCGGATGCCTGCCTCGGTCTTCGGGGGCTTCTCGACACCCTCCACCTGGTTCAGATCGATGCGCACCTTCGCAGCCTTGAAGTTCACTTTGGGCCACTTCATCGCGATCATCTCGCCTGGGCGTGGGCCGGCGTTGAACCAGAACTGCACCATCGGCCACTCGTCGGCGCGCGCGGCCTGCAGGATCTTGGCCCGTTCCTCTGCCGAGAATGGGTTCGCCTGGTACTCGCTGGTCTTGGCGGTCTGCTTCAACAGCTTCGTCAGGGCGATCCGATCGAACGGGTCGAAGGTGATCATGTCGTCGTTGAGCGCGTCCTCGAAGACGCTGCGCAGCGGCGTGAGCAGGTTGCGGGTGAATTTCGCCGTGACGTTCATCTCGGAAATCCACCCGCGTAGGGCGCTTGGCGTGGCCTCGGCGAGCGTCTTTTCTCGCCAGAAGCTCATGCGCTCGCTGTTGATCGCTTTCTTGTAGCCCGCGAGGGTGCTGGGCGACAACTTGCCGGCCTTCACCTGCTTCTCGTAGGTGGCGAGCTGGGCGTCGAGCAGCGGCCCGATCAGCGTGCGCATGCCAGCATTCTCGAAACGCTTGGCCTTCGTGCTGTCCGGGAAGTACTCGGAGTACTGGAACTCGCCGTCGGTGATCTTGCGCAGGATCTCGGTGCGCAGCCCGGCCGCGTAGGTCAAGGCGCTCTTCGTGATGCTCTGCAGGGGCAGCAGCTCGCGGCACTCGGTGCCGCGGAAGCTGAACGCGATCTGGATGCGCTGCTCGTGCTTGAACTCGCGAATGCTCACGCCGCGCGGGCATTCGAGGGTGACTGGTTTTCGACCCATTTGTTGTATTCCTCCGGATTGATGTAGAGATTGCCGTCTGGACCTTTGCGGCACTGCACGCCGTCGGTCCAGATTCGTTTGCGGCGGCGCGCGTGCACTGCGTTGGCGGTGTCGCCCGTGTCCGCGCAGTGCTTCTTCAGCTTGACCCAGCGGTAGCTGGCTTCGTTGGCACTCATAGAGCCTCCAGGGTTGATATCAGGTGTTCGCGGTGGCTCAGGTGCGTGCGGCACACCGACATGGAGGAGAAGTAGGGCCACTTCTCATCGGGCCGCACTGCGGGCTTGTCGCAGTGGGCACAGGTCTCGATCAGGCGGTCCTCGCGGCGAGCGTCGGCCAGCAGCATCGGCTGCAGCTCGGTCATGTCGGCGTCGGCGGCCAGGCATTCGTCGTCGAGCAGCGCGCGAAACGCCGAGCGCACGCGCGGCGCGCCGTAGTAGGCGCCGGCGGCGAGGCTGTCGATGCCGCGCTGCAGGGCAGCCAGCGCGTGCTTGTCGTTGGGGCGCTCGTAGGAGCCCACGAACGCGGCGATACGCGGCGCGCGGTCCTCGGTCCAGTGCTCGCAGAAGTCCCACAGCCGCACGACGTCGCCGCGGCGCAGCTCGACGCAGTGCAGCTTGCGGGAGCGCGGCAGGGCCGAGGCCCAGGCCTGAACGGTGCTGAAACCGTCGTTGAGCGCGACCAGGTAGACCCATCCGGTGCAGTCGCGGTGCGCTTCGACGTTGGGCGCCCAGCCGTACAGCTCGCAGGACCGCGTGTTTTCAGTGCCCACCACCTGCGCGCTCGGGTCTTCCTTCTTCGTGAGCAGCATGGCATTGGCAAGGGCCTCGCGCACGAAGCGATGCTCGAGCACGGCCGGCGGGATGTCGATGTGGCCGACGACGGCCAGCGATGCCGGCGTCATCGCTTCGCCACCCAGATCAGCGCTTCGTCTCGCGCCTGGTTGAGCTCGGCCATGCGCGCAGCGCCGCCGCCGGCCCGGTCGGGGTGGTACTTGCTGGCCAGCCGCTGGTATGCGCGGCGAATGTCATCCTCGGTCGGCTGCAGCAGCGCCTGCAGTTCCAGCACCGCCTGCCAGTCGCGCTTCATGCCGGCCACGATCGGCGCCGGCAGGGCGGCGAAGCCGGTGAAAGCGCGCTCCAGCACAACCGCGCCGCCGTGCCGCTCGATCGCTCGCATGGCTTCGATAGTGGCCGCCAGAGCGGCGATGTTCATTTCGACCTTGGTGTAGGCGTCGATCGCCATGCTGCGGGGCTGGCCGTTGTACGGGTCTTCCCAGTAGACCGCGGCACCAGGGTCGCGCGGCGCTGCCTGGTCGCTGCGCGGGAGCCCGTCGAGGCGCAGCTTGAGGTTGGTGCTCAGGATGATCGAGCCGCGCTGAACGCGCATGCGCACCAGCTCCTCAAGAAGCCGGCTCGTAGCCTCTGCGATCGTGATGTCCTGCAAGGACGCGTAGGAGCGGCCGGACTCGCGGCGGCGCACACCGAAACGCCCGAAGGTCCGCATGTCGTCCTCGGTGCGACGCCAGCCCGGCGGCCAAGATAGAGGCGATGCAGTGATGCTCATCGCGCGTCTCCTTCGCCGGCTTCGATCTGCGTGCTGCCGGGCTTCGGGGTCATGGCGGCCTTGTTCTTCGCCTCTGCCTTGTCGAGCATGGTGCGCAGATCGGCGTCGGCGTGCTTCGCCCAGTCGCTGCCGTGGCGCATGTAGCGCGTGAGCAGGAAGTGAATCACTGCGGCCTGCTCGTGCTCGGCCTTCGTTTCGATCTCGACACCGCAGAGGCGCAGCGCTTGAGCGAGCCGAATGCAAGTGAAGTTTGGACGGCCGAGAATGGCGATCAGGTCGTCGCCCAGCGTAGTCAGATCGCCCGCTGCTGGTGTTGCGGCTCGCGCTGCGAGACCTGCCGCGAGACTCGGCGCACTGCGCTCCAGGTACTTGCGGGCTTCCTTGTGGGCCTGGCCGTCGTCGCCCAGCAGCAGGTCGTAAATGCGGTGATGCGCCTCCTGCTCACGCGCCGCGGTGGCGGCATTCCAGACTTCTTCCTGGCTGGGCGTGCGGTCGTGTGCCTTGCTGAACGTGAAGTACCAATCGCTGAAATTCTGGTCAGAAGCCATTGAACTCTCCCAGCGCCTCGAAAGCCGCGCGCGTCATGCGTTCGAAGGTCAGTTCGTAGGTGTGCTGCTCGTCGTCCGTGCCGAACATGTCGGCAAGGGTGTTCGCTTCGACCGTCAGCGTGGTTCCGTTCAGCGTGATGCGCGCCACCAGCAAGTCGTCATCAGGGCTCACCCCGGCGCTCGGTGCATCCGGTGCCGCTGAGGCCTCGGGCGTGGTGGGGGAGCCGACAAGCCGAGGCGGGTTGACTGCCGCCAGGGCGTCCTCGGCGACCTTGGCGCGATCGAACAGCGTTTCGCAGGTTGCCCAAGCATCGCGCGCGGCCTGCTCCCACGTCACAGGCCACAGCGGGCCGCAACCGTTCGGGCAGGGTTCCGTCTTCGAATCACCAGCGCCGGCCGTGCCACTGTTCACGTAGAGGTTCGTTCGGGTGAGCTGGAACTTGCAGCGTGCGCAGTGCATTTGCCCCGGCACGAGGTCAGTGCGACGTTCGCTGACCTCATGGCCGATGTGTCCCGTCATGCTGCGGGCCCCCTCTGCGCGATGACGGCATCGATCGCCTTGGTCACGCCGTGCAGGCACGAATCGCAGAGGTCGAGCTGGCGCGTGGCGTCGGCGCAGGGCGAGCCGTGCATGTCCAGCGCGTGGGCCTTGAGGACGAGGCCGCCATCCTTGACGGAGTTGCGACTGTCCATGACGCTGCCGCAGCAGTCGCAGGTCTTGATGGTCTTGGCGGGGATGGTCTTGGTGCTCATGGTCAGTCGCTCCATTTGATGCAGCCCGCGCTCGAGCAGCGACCGCTCATGCGGCCGTCGATCGAGCTGGCGGTGTAGTTGAAGAGGCCGCCGCAGCGCACGCACTGCATCGAGGCCTTCACGGTCTCGGTGGGGCGCAGCGTCGCGGGGTTGTAGTGGCGGCGGAAGATCTCGTTCTTGGCGCGCGCCACCGCGCTGGAGAAGGCGCCGAAGCCGGGTGTTGTCATGGCGATTCCTCCGGCGGCGGCTGCATGCCGTGCTTGCACGTGGCTTGGCACTCGGCAGCACCAGGACCGCCCGGCTCGCCGTAGTCCCAGTCGTCGGTCTTTGCGCAGCGGAAAACAGCCTGCGAGCAGTCCCACCAGCCGATGGGGCAGGCTCGGCCACCCTGGAACAGCCAGAGGCGCCCGTTGTGCAGGCGCTGGTCGGAATTGCCTGCGATGGCCAGCGCGTCTGTGATGAGGGAGTCGAGAACCGCGGTGCTCAAGGCCGCACCCTCCGGAACTCGACCACCCACACCCAGGGATTCGCGTCCCAGCTGCCGACGCCGTTGATGGACTCCCACAGGTGCCGGTACCGCTTCACGTAGGTGTCGCACTCGCAGCAGTCCACATCGAAGATCACGCCCAGGTTGGCGCCGAGCGCGTTGTGGAGTCGAGTGCCGCCGCACCGGGGGCACAGGCGCCAGTCGTGCTCGGTGCGCTCGCTGTCCAGCCGCTCGCAGCCCTCTGCGTCGGCGTCCGCCTCGCTGATGTGCTGCAGGCGCTCGACGCGCACGCCGGTGATTTCGAGGTCGATGCGGCTGGCGTCGCGCGGCATATGGATCGCCGGCGTCCATTTCTTCTTGATGCCGAGCTTGTCGCCCAGGCGGTCGCCGTGCGTGTAGGTGGCACGGTAGTCCGTCTCGATCCAGCCGCCAGACTGGCCGATGATCTTGGCGTGCGTCTCGCGCACATAGAGCCGGTCGCCGGGCTGCCCGTAGGGGCTGCGGATCGGCTCCCAGCCCGGATGCATCTCGGCGCCGCCGAAACCCTCTTTCCACGCGTAGAAACGCGGCTTGTTGTCGGGATGGTGGTACGGCGTGACCTGGAATGTGTCGGCGGCTGGCTGCGGCTTCACCACGCGCCGCGTCTGCGTCTTTGTGCCGTCGAGCAGTGCGCGCACCATCGGCGCCGAGAACAGGATGGGGCGCTCTTTCACTGTTGGCACAGGCGGAAACTGCTCGGTGCTCACGAACTCAGGCGGCGCCATGTCGGGCCTCCCGCACGTCGAAGACCATGTCGTAGGAGCCCATCGCCGGCGGCATGCGCGATTCGAGATCGATGGTGACAACCAGGCCGCGCGCGCGGGCCGCGTCGACCAGCTGCTGGGCGGCCATCTGCAAGGCCTGGATCTCTTTGGCGCGCACGCGCTCGGGGGAAGTGTCGAGCAGTTGCATCATTCGTCTCCAGAGTGCTGCAGGGCCTTCTGCACGTCGGCGGAGAGGGTTTCGTCCTTGACGCTGGCGAACAGGCGGTCGTAGCTCCAGTTCGTGTCGCGGAACACCCGGCCGTCTTCGAAGTCTTCAAGGCAGGACAGCACGTCGTTGGCGATGTCCTTGTCTTCGGTCGTCTCGATCTGGAAGCGATCGAGCGCGTTCTTCACGCGGTACGGGCCCTCGCTCCAGTCTCCGCGCGTGCGCTGCATGGCCACGGCCAGGTCGAGGCGCTGGTCCTTCTCGCGCAGCGCGTCTAGCACGTCCGACCAGCTCGATTCCAGCGGCAGTTCGTAGCGCAACAGGATCGCGACCAACTCCATGTCGGCCTTGCGCTTCTCGACCAGCGCCGCGGCTTCGCGCTCGCGCTTGGCATCGGCCTGCTTGGCTTCTTCCTCGGCGCGCGCGGCGTAGGCGTCGTATTCCTTCTTCAGGCGCTCGTAGGTGCTCGTGGCGTGCTCGAAGCTGTCCGACGTCGGGCAGTGCCGGCGGAGGTCGGCGATGTAGCCGGCCGAGTGGGTGATCGACTTCGGGTAGCGAGCCCGGGACTTCGCGTCGCGCTCGCTGTAGGACTTCGGCATCCCGATCTCGGCCATGAGGGCCTCGACGCGCGCGGCCACAGCCTTGTTCGCCTCGATGGCCGGCAGATTCTTCTCGTGCGTGGCGACGTCACGGGCGCGGGCGGCTTCGAGTTCGCGTAGCGCATGGCCGGCCACGGCGCGCGGCTTGTCGGCGCCGTAGCTCATGCGGCTGGCGTAGCTCGCCGGGCTGCTCATGCACTTGCCGACGGCGCCGCAGGGCTCGACGGGCTGGATGGTAGGTGGGTTCATACTGCGGCTTTCACAGGACGGAGGTGGAAATGGCTCTTGAAAACATGCTTGCGGTGCTGCGCGGGCGACTCGAAGCTGAAAAGGCGCGCGACAGTCAGAAGGCCGTGTGGCAAGCGCTCTGGAACGAGGCACAGAAGGAGAGCGGGAAGCCCATCCCGTGCCCGTTCTGCTTCGTGCACACGAGCCAGGTGAATCGGATCGTTCCGTTGGGCAATGAGGGCCAAACTGCGCGGGGTCGCTGCGAGGTCTGTCGCAACGAGTACCGGTGGCCGGACGGCAACGCCTGACATCACGCGTCCTCCGCGCTGAACAGCAGGCCTTGCGCAGGGCTGGACGTGGGCACAGATGGCTGCGGAGATGGGCAATCGAAGGTCTCGGCGGCCCGCCGCGCTTCGCTTCTGCGTTCGAGAACGCGCGCCACGCCCGGAAGCGTCACCAGGCCTTGGCCACGATGCCAGTGGTAGACCTCCCACAGCCATTTCGGGCCGGGAAGCGAAGGGTCGGTCGCTGGGTTGTTCCGCAGCAGTTGGTCGTAGATCGGGTTGCTGACCACCCAGCCGGCGCGCGACTCGATGAGAAATGCGCGCAGGCCGAGTCGCAACCACAGTGGATCAAAGTCGCCAGGCTTGGCCCGGTAGCGCTCGCCGCGGAAAACGGAGCGGCACCAGTCCCGCTGCGCCGCGCGCTCTCTCCGCTCCAGCGACGGGCGCACGTAGACGGGGCGCAGTTCCTGCTGTGCATTACGGCGGCGGCTCATCGTGCGGCCTCCAAGTCGAGCATGTGCTGCACAGGGCGGCTCTCGATGGCGTCGGTCCACCGTACGGCTTCCCGCCAGTCGTTGGCGTTGCGGCCTTGCTTTCGAGCTGCAAAGCTCCAGGCCATCGAGTCGGCGGAATGCAGCATCGAGCGCACGAATGGGTGCGCCAGCGCGGTTGTCTTGAGGCCGAAACCGTGAAGCAGCAGATCGGGGCGAATCGACTTGATCGCCATGAGCACCGCGGCTACCTGGTCGGGCGAGCCATTGCGCTTGCAGACCGACCCGACCCCGACCCAGGCGCCACGAGCCAGCCGGGCACCATAGGCCTCGACGTGGCGCACGTAGTCGGCAGGGTCGAAACCCTGCAGCACCGGCAGGATGTACACGCCGCCGGTGTCTTCGGCGCGCAGCGCGTCGTAGCGCTCGATCGTGAGCCGCTGGTGCTCGGCCACCGATAGGCCGGTGATCTTCACGATGAACGGCTCGCACATGTAGTCCTGCGCGGCCGCGGCGAGCAGCCTGCCCGAGCCGTTGGCGGCCCAGCGTCGAATCTCGGCTGCGTAGCTCGAGACGTCATGCCGGTAGCCTCCGTGGCGCGAGATCTCGGTGAAGGCGCCGCTGTCCATGATCCAGTCGCCAACGTTCATGGGCGACTTTCGGGCGCGCAGGCGATTCACGCTCACAAAGGCGCCGTCGAAATGACGCGCATCGCTGGGCTGGTGGAGGCCGGTGAAGAATCTCACACGCCCTCCGAGAACAGGCTGAGCTGCTGCGCGCACCACGCGCGCACCACGCGCCCGGCCACGCGGCGCCGCCGGGCCCAGGCGAGCAGGGTGGCGCGCCAGCCGGCATGCGGCGTGCGGCGTGGCGCGCGCCTGCGCCAGGAACACGCGGGCCATGTGGCGGTCGTCCACCATCAGGCCTCCTGCACTTCCGGGTTGACGACCTCGCGCACCGCCTCGACGGTGATGCCGAGGGCCTGGGCTGCTGCGCGCGCGGCAGCCTCGCGGTCAGCGTTGAGGGCGAGGGCACGCGCGAACGCGGCCGTCACCTTCTGGATCGGGATGACGGTGAAGTCCATTCGGCTCAGGCCCTCGACGTGGCGGCGAAGATTTCCTCGGCCGTCTTGCCGGGCGCGGCCTTGCGGCGGCTCGTGGCAGTCTTCGCTGCTTCGGCCGGCGCATCGTTCGGGAACGGCCACGGGCCCTTGCCATCCCCGCCCTGTGCACCCTCGGCTTGTTGCTCGGCGGCCGGCGGCGCGTCGGGTCGCGATTCGGCGCTGGAGCTGTCGGAGATCAGGTCGTCTTCGACGCGAGGCCCAAGCAACTGGATCGACACTTCGCGGTTCTTGAAAGTGGCCAGCTTGCCGAACACCGCGACGTCCACGTCGTTGATTTCGCACTTCCACTGCCACGTTGTGGTTCCGCCTTCTTTGCACGTGATGTGCAATGCCTCGACGGTCACGTCCTTGAGCTCGATGTTCGACGGGCCGCCGGTGCCGTAGTCGTAGATCAGCGTGCAGCCGGTCTGCTTGTATGCCCAGGTGAAGCGACCGATGTGCTCACCGATGGGCGTGAGGTTCGGCAGATCGCTGATCGGCTCGACGCCTTCGAGGCTCTTCTGCATCGTTTCCGTTTTGGCGTCCTTGCAGTACATGCTGGATCGCAGCAGACCCGACAACTCGGACAAGGCGCTGTTCGGGCGTTCGGCCATGAACGACAGCACCACGCCAGGGTTGCTGTCGGCGGGACGGTTCTTCTGGCTCAGCACTTCGAGGTCGGTCTGCTTCGCCTTGGTGGGAGTTTCAAGTTCAAACATAGGTCATTGCTCCGGTGGTGAAAGAAAAGAAAGAGGGCGGCTGCTTGCGCAGCGCCGGCCGGGAACAGTTGGATGGAGGAGGGAGGGAGCCCGGCCGGCTGGTGTCGCCCGAAAGGGGGGTCAGAACGGCATGTCGTCGTCGGGGTCGGGCTCGGGGCGCTTCAGCAGCGTGATGGCCTCGACGGGCGCGTCGGCGGTACGACGCATCTCGGTGGCATGCAACACGTAGAACGAGTGCCCGGGACGGTGCCCAGCGAGACGGTCGGCTTCGTCGGTGGCTGCCTTGGCGCTGTGGTGCTTGTACCGGGGAGGCTGAATGCCCTCCGGGTTCCACACGAGCCAGAACTCGAGGTTGTCCATCGTCAGGCCGCGATCAGTTCGGCCGCGGCGCCGGTGGCCGCGAAGTAGACGGTCTGACAGGCGCGCACGTCGACGATGGCGCTGTGCGCACCTTCGAGCTTCGTGCCGGTGAAGAACTCGTAGGCCTCCGCCAAGCTGGCGCTCTTGTGCTTGAAGAAGCCGGCGCGCTTCATCTTGTCGGTGGGCGGCAGCTTCAGGATAGGCGTGCTGATCAGCTGCGTGCACTCGGCCTTGCCGGCCTTCCACTCGTCGGCGGTGGCTTCATCCAGGAATCGCATGCACGCGATGCGGGCGATGCGCGCGTCGAACGTCTCGTTGTGGCCGATGCGCACGTCGGCGCGGCGCCACATCGCCAACAGCATGCGCAGCGCGAGGTGCTCGGGGATGCCCACGTCCAGCGCCATCTCGGTCGTGATGCCGTGGATCGCCGAGACCTCTTCGGGAATCGTCCAGCCGTCGGGCTTCACGATCACGTCGAGCGAGCTGTACACGCGGCGCGTGTCGAGGTCGACCAGTTCGGCACCGAGCTGCACGATGTGCGGCTGGTTCGGGTGCTCGCTGGGTTCCTTGAACAGGGGGAGACCGGACGTCTCGAAATCGTAGACAAGAGCGAGTTTCATTGGATTTGTCCAAGCTGGTTGCGGTTGGTGATGGGGATGCGGCGGTGGCGGTCTTCGGCGTATGCAACCCGAAGGGATGCGCTGGTCTTGGCGCGGCTGTCGGCTCTGTGCGAGGCCCCGGTCTTGTGGTGCCGGTTGTGTTCGGCTGCGGACAGCAGCACCAGGTTGTCGGGGCCTTCGTTGTGGACGTTCTCGTCGCCGTGGTGGGCGTGTTCGGCCGGCGTCAGCGCGCGGCCGAGCTTCGATGCCAAGATCACTCGACTCCGGCGCACGTACTGGCCGCCGTGGCGCACCGCCACCTCTGGAAAGAAGGCGTGAGGGCGGATGCGCACGCGCCAATACGGGTTGCCACCGCGCGGTGCGTACTCGCCCACGACCTCGATGCCGTGCGGCAGCACGTACAGCGTGGGCTTGAGCGGGCGGCCCATCAGGCGGCTTCCTTGAGCTGGCCGACGTGGCCGTTGTTGATCCATTCCGCGGCGACGGAGGCCGGCAGGTTCGAGGGCAGCGCCTTTAGCGTGCCGAACAGGAGGGCGGTCTCGATCTCGCCGTTCTGGGCGAGCACATCGAGCCAGGCCAGCAGGTCGACGCGGCCCTGGGCGTCGAGCACGTCGAAGCGATCGAGAACGAGCAGCTTCACGCCCGACTGGAAGCTGATGGCCTCGGCGACCATCGCGTCCACGCGCCAGCGCTCCGACTCGCTCAACAGCGCATACGGGCGCGCGGTGCCGGTGGGCGTGAGGCACGTGATCGACATGTCGGCTTCGATGCCGACGCGCAGCCACTCGGCGTCCACGGCGCTCTGCTGCAGCCGGCTGTTGATGGGCGTCAGCGCCTCGGCGAGCATCTGGCCCGGGATGCCGTCCGGCGCCAGGTCGCCGGCGATCGCATCCCACGCCGCCACGTCGCCGTGGTGGCCCGCGGCGCTGGTCGTCTTCGTGGCGGCGTCCTTGCTGGCGCGCGCCAGTGCTTCGAGCTTTTCGACCTCGGCGGCAGCGGCCGCGCGCCTCTGCTTGAGCGTCGTGAGGCCCAGCGAGGCGGCATCGAGGTCCGACTGCTTCGGCGCGGCGGGCAGTTCGCCTTCGGTCAGCGCCTTGAGCTCGGCGGCGGCGGTGCGCGCCGCTTCGAGGTCGCGCTTGTCATTGGCCACGGCCGAGCGCAGAAGCTCGCGCGAGCGCACCAGCTCCGGCAGCGCGGCTGCCGCTTCCTCGTCGCGCACGCCGGTGGGCTGCTGGTAGGCCAGCAGATCCTTCCCCGCCAGCTCCACGAGGCCCTTGCAGTGGGGGCAGGTCAGCGGCTGCGTCGGCGCAGCGCCGGCCGCCTTCGCTTCCGTTTCCTGCACACGCGTCTCCCAGCCAACGAGATCCGCTTCATCGGCCGCCAGCTTCGCCTCGACACGCTCCACGCGGGCGGCGGGCTCGCGCAGCGCCGCGATGCGCGCCTCGCTGGCGGTGTGCGCGCGCATGTCGGCCTGCAGCGCGCCCAGCGTCTGGTTGCTGGCGGCGATCTGCTTGTCGACTTCGGCGAGCTGGTGCTGGGCCGCCGTCAGGGCAGCAGGATCGGTGGCGACTTCGGGGGCCTTCCAGGTCGCGGCCTTCACCGAGCCGTAGTTCTCGCCCGTCAGCGCGCGCCATGCACCCTTGGCCTCAGTCGCCTTGGCCTTGGCGTCGGTGCACGCCGCATCGAAGCCGGCGCGCAGCAACGGCAGCACACGCTCCACGCGCGCCTTGTCGTGGCCCTTGGCCAGCAGTCGCTCGGAGACGGTTTCGGGCGTGATGCGGATGCCCATGAGCCCGAACAGGAACGTGCGGCGGGCCTTGTCGTCCATGCTGTTGAAGCGCTGGGCGTCGAGCACATAGGGCAGCGCCGGCGGCACCGTGAAGCCCTTGCTCTGCGAGGCCTTGCCGCTGGGCAGCACGATGCTGGCCGTTTCCTGATCGGCGCCGGCGCCAGCCGTGAAGACTTCGGCGAAGCCGAGCTTCTGGCCTTCGTTCACCAGCGCGCCGTATTCCTTCTTCAAGCCGACACGCACGGCCTCGCCGGTGAGCGCCATGCGCACGGCTTCCTGCAGGCTGCTCTTGCCGGCGTAGTTGCTGCCAGCGAACAGGGTGACGGGCTTGGCCAGGGCCACGTCGGCCCGGCGGATGCCGAGGAAGTTCTCGGCGGTGATGTGGGTGATCTTCATGGTGGTGGTGCTCAGTCGACGGAAGGGGTGGTGCCGCGGGCGCGGCGGCTGGTGGGCGCGGCGGCGGGCGCGGCCGGCGCGGCCGGCGCGGGCGCGTCGGGCGTGCCTTCGAGTTCGGTGGCGCGGCGCTGGTAGACGTCGGAGAGGACGGCGCGCTCTTCTTCGCTCGGGTTCAAGGCGCGCAGGCCGTCCATGGCCGCGTCCAGCGAGTCCTGGTCCTGGCACGCGGCCAGCTTTTCGGCGAAGGCTGCGACGTCGAGCGTCGTGGCGGCCGCGGTATCGGTCGAGGCGGCTTGGCCTTCCGGCTCGCCGGCTGCAGCGGGTTCTTCGGTGCTCTCGGTGCTGTTCTTCTGAACGACGTCCGCCGGGGTGGATGGGCCGGTGCGCAGGTCTTCGGTGGAGACGTTGGTGATGCGGCCTTCGGTGTCCACGTCGACCACCACAGCGTCGATCGCTTCTTCGGTGGTGCGACCCATGCCCATGACGACGTCCGGCGCGTGGATGTTCCCGAAGAAGCTGCCGGCCCGGTACTGGAGCATCAGGTGCTTCATTTCGGTTTGCCACTTCGAGCCGGTCTTGCCGTACCAGCCCTCCTCGACAGCCAGCTTCATGCTGACCGGCGCGGACTCGATCACCGGCAGCCTCGCGGCCTTGGCGTCGTCGAGCGTGCGCACGTTCGCGGGAAAGGCCATGTTCCCCGGCAGAGCCCACGCGACACACACGAGGTTCTCCAGCTCGACGGTCACGTCTCTGAAGTCGAAGCCGCGCTTCTGTTCGTTCCAGCCTTGCTTTTCCCTGTACGTCGCCTTGATCAAGCCCTTGTTGACCACGTCAAAGCGCAGGGGGGTGAAGCGCCGGCTCGCATTGATCGCGGCGATCTTGTATTGGCCCGACCAGGTCAGCCGCCCCTCGATCACATTGGCGTTCTGCATCACTGCGGTGATGCTCATGCCGACGGCGCGGGCCGTCTCGATGGCCACAAGGCAGTTGCCCATTGCGTTCGGGTTCTCCACCCATTCCGTGCCCCCGCCGCGGACCTTCTTTTCATTGAACTGCCGGAACGCGGCGGGCACGGCGTTGGACGTGGAGAAGGCCGTAGCGATGCGCTGAGCCAGCGCGAAGCCGCGCGAGGAGAAGAGGTCGACCACCTGGTCGGCGGGCTCCTGCACCTGCGTCAACTGGTTGCGGCGCAGCTGCTCGATGGAGGCGGTGTTCGCGGCCGGGGCCGCAGCGGTTGCAGACATGGAATTTCCTTTGCGGGTTGAGGCGGATCAGTCGTGGTACTTGCAGTGCGCGGCGTAGGCCGGGCAGAACTTCTTCGAGCACAGCATCGACTTCGGGTTGGGCGGAAACACGCCGCTCTTCAACATGCCCGCAGCGATCTCGATGAGGCCCGGGAACTTCCCGTCGCCCAGCAGCGGCGTTTTCACGTCGGCGAGTTCGCCGGTGGCGCAGGGGGTGTCCTTGGTCGTCTGCAGGCCGATGATTTCGGCGGGGCCGTCCATGCGCTCTCCCGAGGCCTGCTCAGCCATCAGTGTGTAAATGCCCAGCTGGATGTGGTGGCCCTTGGTCACTGCGCGCCGGCCGCCGGCATCGGTCTTCTCGGTGGCGCGGCCGCCGGTCTTCACGTCGGAGATGCCTTTGCGGCCGTCTTCGACCTGGCGCACGCGGTCGGTGGTGCCGGTGACGCGCACCACACCGTGCTGCGTCGAGATGTCGAGGGCCGTGCACTTCAGTTCGACGGCGGTGTAGGTGCGCGTCGGTGCGATGTCGGCGCAGTAGCGCGTCGTCAGCTTCACCGCGAAGTTGTCGGCCTCGGCCGGCGAGAGGCTGTCATCCCAGGCCACTTCGTCCTTCGGCGCGGCCAAGGCTTCGCGCGAGGCGTCCACGGCCTCGGTGACGCTGATGAACTTGCCGTCGAGGATGGCTTGGTCGTAGGCCGCGGTGCCGGCGTGAACGGCCGTGCCGAGGTGCGCGGCGCCGCCCGACGGGCTGCGCAGACCCATGATGTTCTGCCAGTACCACTTGTACGAGCAGTCGAAGAGGCTGGGCCAGGAGCTGGCGCGCACGGTGGCGAGCGGCTGGTTGGCGGTGGTGGAGTCCATGGTGCGTGGGCCTTTCAAGGAATGAGGGTGAAGAAGGAGGGGAAGAAGAAGGCGACGGCGGCGGCCAGCAGGGCACACACGGCGGCGAAGGCGAGCCAGACCTCGATCAGCTGCAGCAGCTCGTCGATGGCGCTGTACGGCTGCGCGACAGGTTCGGGCGTGTCGTGCGGGAAGTAGTGAGGGCGGGCGCGGCTCATAGCGGGCTCCAGTTGTTGAAGATGAGGGCCGCAGCGATGCCGATCACCGCGACGACATAGAGGGCAACGTCGGCCGCACGGTGCGCGCGCGCCGGGTCGGGCATGGGCTCGATGCGAGCGATGGCGCTACGCTGGTTGCCCTGCAGCTGCTCGAGCGTTCGAGCGGTGGCGCGGCCGGTGTCGTGCGTTGCGTCGACGGTGCCGACGAATTGCCGCGGCGCGGTCAGCGGGGTATGGATCAGGCCTCGCATGCGCGTTCTCCAGTGAGTTGGTGGCGCTCGCGCATGCGCACCTTCTCCATGACGGAGAGGTGGTGCACCTGCTGGTTGCACAGCTCGTGCATCAGCGCCTTGTTCGCGATGTGGTTCGGGCCGCCATGCACGACGGCGACCAGGTGCTCGACAGTGATGTCGTTGCCGAGCGGTTGCCGGCATAGAAAGCAGGAATCGCCGTCGCGCTGCAGGAGCGCGCGCACCTCGACGGGATTGCGGGCCTTGCGCTTCGTGGCCACGCCAGCCGACCACGCCTGATTGCCCAGGAAGGCGGTCACCATCGTGAGCACGGCCTTCGTGACGGTGAACGAACCGTCAGCCTTGCGATACAGCACGTGGGTTTCCCCGGCGGCGCGGTAGCGAACAAACTCGTACGGGTTGGTGGTGACCAGCACTTCGGCGCCGCGCGAGGCGAGCCAGGTCTTGAGGTCAGCCTGACGCTTTGGAAGCTTGGCGGAGTAGAAGGCGCTCACGATGCGCCTCCCGTGCCCTTGGCGCGCAGCATGTCGCGAGCGAGCGCAATGGGGTGGTCCCCACCGAAGTGGGTGTCGGGCGCGTTGGCCTGAGCCCAGTCGTGCAAGCGTCGCAGCGTTTCGAGCAGGAGGGTCCGGTCGACGCGGGCCTCGATCTGGTCGGCCACGCGCCACGGCAGGCCGCCCGAGGCGTTCGCTTCCAGCACCGCGACCGGGATGCCGGCGCAGGCATTGAAGGCGGCGACCATGAACGCTGCGCGCTGTTCACAGTCGGGGCTACGGTCATCGTCTTCCATGCGCCAGACCACGAGGGCGGTGGCGCCGTGGCCGGGCGCGTTGATCTCGATCCAGTCGCCGCCGCAGACCCATTGCGCCAAGTCGTGACCGAAGATGACCTCGCCGAGCTTCATGGCCGGCGCGTTCTTCGCGGCGTTCAAAGGGCACCTCGGTTCTGCTGCTCGAGCGCGTAGTGGTCGGGCAGGGCGTAGTGCGCCGCTGTCGTCTTGATCACGGCGCCAGCGCGGTCGATGACCTGCGCCTGTTCTTCGGTGAGCTCGAACACCTCGGGGTGGTGCTTGGCCTCGACGCGCTCGCGGCGCGCGTTGCGCCGACTGGAGAGGTTGGATTGCGAGAACTTGCTCATGCCAGTTCCAGATCGCGCTGGGCGAAGAACTTGTTGAACATCGCGCGCGCCGCGGCGCCGTCGCTGAAGACCACCTCGATCGCTGCCTTGCCTTGCGGCAGGTTGTCGCGGTTGTCGAAGAGGAAGCTCTGGTGCGCTTCCATGAAGAAGAGCGCGCCCATCACGCCACCACCGAAGTCAGCGCGCCTTGCTGGCTGTGGCCGTCGTTGCCCAGGTAGATCACCTTCCCGGCGGTCTTCGACTTCGCGACGGCGAGGCGGTCGCTCATCTTGCTGAGCTGCTGGTGCACGAGCGTGCTCAGGTCGCGCCCGTAGTTGCCGGGGCGCATGCCGTTGAGCAGGCCGCGGCGGAAGTCGTTGGCGCTGGCAACTAAGGGGAGGCCCCAGAAGCGGCAAACAGCTGCGATGGCCTTGTCGACCATGGCGTCCGAGTACTCGCGGCGGGCGAACACGTAGTCGGCGCCGAAGTTCACCTGCTCGCCGTCGATCATGGCGAACCTGCTGCCCTTCAGGTCGATGGAGCCGTCGAAGTACGCGCCCTTGAAGACGTGCGCCACGGCTTCGACCTGCGCCGTGTTCGGGCCGTCAGTCCAGCCCACGCTGACCGATGCGCCGCCGCTGTAGACGCTGGAGCGAACCGAGAACTTGATGCCCGGGAAAGATTCCTTCAGCGCCGTGCGGATCAGTTTGGCTGTCTCGGCGCAGCTGATGTATTTCGTCATGCCCATCTCCTTGTTGATGAGCCGTAGATTACCCGCAGGTAATCAACGTGGTCAATACCCTTGGGTAATTATTTTTAGCGGTGGGTAATGAAGCCAGCGATCGAGCGCAAAAAAGCCCGCACGCGGCGGGCTTGGTGGCGACGCCCCCGGTAGGGGTTCGCTAAGGGGAGGGCGGTATCTACGCTACGAGTTCAGAACGCTCGCGCGGCGGGCAAAAGGAGCGATATGAAGAGCGAACAGTTGGCCAGTGCAGGGGAGTGGTCAGTGCCACAGGTGGCCGTAGCTGAGCCAAGTTTCTTGGCTACTGTGGCGCTCCCGGGTCTCCGTGCACGACGTAGTGGTCAGGCAGATGTACCACTTCAAATCCTGGCACTGTTTCCCCACGGAGGAGAGGTGCTGGCAATTGGCCATGCACAACCCAGTCAGCAAATGGGCTCGGACTTCCCGGCAGCAGGTCTACTCGGATCATGTAGGCTGGCCTGGAGAATCCTTCTGTGGGATATCCGTCGATCCATTCGGGGACGATCCAGCGTTGCCCATTGATCGTCAGCGTGTCGAAGGTGACCAGACCCCTCTCGGTGGCGGCCATCGTTTGCGTTATTTCCAGTGGTTGGGTCATCGTCAGTTGCAGCTGAAGTTGTTGCCTGCGCCCCGTGCGCAGAACGAGCCGTCGGTGCCGTGGAGGTTGCCGCCGGCGCCGTAGTTGTAGCGAACGCCGTTCTGTGCGCCCCAGCAGCCGGCGGTGTCGCAGTTCACGAACTGACCAGGCCCTCGGCGAGCGGGTGGAGCTGGTTGGTAGTACTGCTGTTGCTGGGCTGGCGCGGCCGTAGGACCACATGCCGCCTGCATCTCCTGCCATGCCCTGTCGAGCATGCCCCGGTCGGGCCTCATCGAGTTTCGCGACACCTCGTAGTTGCGTGTGGCGCGCTGGCAATCCTGTGCGAACGCACCGGCGCTGAGCAACGCCATCGTGAGTGCTGCAAAGATGAATTTCACCCGTCCTCCCACTTTCCGATGATGGTGCCCAGCACACGAAACGGTTGCCGAATCGGCTCATGCGATGGGTTTAGAGGCTGGAGCCACTGCCGCCCGTCCTCGTTCTTGTAGACCTTGAAAGTCACTTCGTCTTCGCCTTCCAGTTTGGCGATGATCCGATCGCCGTTCATGGGGCTGCGCTTCTCCGGGTCGACAAAGATGAAGCATCCCTCAGGGTAGGTCCGGCTGTTGCCGTGAGGCGCCGTCATGCTGTCGCCGCGCACGCGCAGGGCATATGACGAAGTGCTGTGATTGGCGGGGCAATGCATCCAGCGCTCAGCCTCCCCGGGGGGCAGTGGGTCTGATGCTGGGTTCCAGGTTCCCGCTTGAATCCAGGAGATCAGCGGGACCAGTGCTTGGACCGAGACATTCGTTTCTTCGACGTTGCTGAGCCCGTCGAGCCAGCCTTCTTTCTTGCGCGCACCCTTTTCTAGCTTTCGAGCGGTGACTTCGCCGATCGACTTGTATCCCGGCTCGTCCGACTCCTTGAGGGAGCGGCTGATGTAGGTCGCGGCCACGCCGCTCGCGCGCGCAAGCTCAGCCTGGGTCATCGTGGTGAGGATCTCGCGCAGCCTGCTGCGGCGTCGGTCAAAAACGTCCATCAGACGACGTTACCAGTAGGTAATTTACCGGAGGGTATTGATTTATCATTACCCATGGGTAAACTGAAGGGCATGCACTTCAAAGCCCATTACCTCGCGCTCAGCACCACAGCTCGTGACGACCTTGCTCGAAGAGCAGGCACTACCCGCGGCACGCTGAATCAAGTCGTTTACGCCGGAAAGGAAATCGAGCTCGGCCTCGCGGACTGCCTGGTAGCACTCTGCCAGGGCGTCGAACTGCCCGACCTCCCGTTGACGGAGCGTGCCAAGCACCAGCACGCAGTGCGGTCCGAGACGCCACCAGCCGAGAACGCAGAGCAGGGGGTCTGACCCGTGCCCGCCATTCCCTTCCACGTCCAGGTCCTGCTGGTGCTCGCCGCCTTCGCCATCGCCGCCGGTGTGGTGTTGGCCCTCATCGAGCTCTTCGACGACGAAGCGCTCGACGAGCAGCCGCTCAAGCAGGTCGACGGCGAGGTCGCCGATGTGCAGCCAGTCGCCGCCGTCGCTTCCGAAGTTCGTGTTTCGCATGGCTCTCAGTTTTGAGCCCGCGAGCCTCTCAACACCACTCAACTGATTCGAGGACCGTTGTGAACCAACTCGGTTTCCCCTCTGCCGTGACCGTTCAGGAGATCGCGCGCGAGAAGACGCTCGGCGGGGCCATCGGCCTGTGCGCCAAGGCCGCCGGCTACGAGCCTAAGGAAGTGATGGACGCCGTGCGCGTCGACGGCAAGCCGCTGGACAAGGCCCAGTGGTCGCGCTGGGAGTCGGGCCAGGAGGGCGTGATCTGGCCGAAGCTGCGCACCGTCATGGACTTCTGTGGCAACGATGCCCCGTTGCTGTGGATGAACCTGGATCGCGGCTACGACCTGTCCAGCATCCGTCGGCGCGAAACCGATCTCGAGCGAGAGCTTCGGGTGGTCCGGGAACAGGTGGCCCAGCTGCAGCACGACAAGCGCGTGCTGGTCGAGGCGCTGCGCGGAGCCGGCGCATGAGCACCGACACCAAGCTGATGCAGACCCTGGCCGCGATCGGGCAGCGCACCACGTACGACGAGATCGCCACGGCGACCGGCATCGACATCAAGCTGCTGATGAGCAACATCGCGAACCTCAAGAGCCGCGGGTACATCGAGCGTCTGAACGACGGCGAAGCGCCTCGCGTGATCGCGTACTTCCGGCGCACGACCGCTGGTGACGAGCGCGTCGGCAACGTGCCTGCGCCCGAGATCGAGCCGTATGTGGCGCAGACCACGGTGCAGCGGGCCATTCAACGCCGCCCGCTGCTGGCCACCGTGTGGGAGGCCGCTTAATGGAGTACGCGGACTTCCTCAAGTCCAAGGTGCAGATGGCGCCGTCGCTGGGCTTCGAGATCGACGCCAGCGAGGTGAACCCACTGCTGGCGCCGTTCCAGATCGCGACCGTGTGCTGGGCCGTGGCCGGCGGGCGCCGCGCCATCTTCAAGCGCTTCGGGTTGGGCAAGACCTTCGACCAGATCGAGATCGTGCGCATCGTGCGCGCTCGCGCCGGCGGCATGGGCCTGATCGTGCTGCCGCTGGGCGTGCGCCAGGAATTCCTGATCGATGCGCGCAAGCTGGCGACCGGGGACGACCCGAAGTTCACCGACGCGCAGCGCGCGGCGCTGAAGGCCTGGCAGGCCGCGGGCCCGGGCCGAGTGCCGCACCTGAAGTTCGTGCGCTCCCTGGCCGAGTGCGACGACCCGAACGGCATCTACCTGACGAACTACGAGACGGTGCGCGACGGGAAGCTCGACCCCGAGCTGTTCACCGTCGTGAGCCTCGATGAGGCCGACTGCCTGCGTGGCTTCGGCGGCAGCAAGACCTTCCGAGAGTTCATGGCGCTGTTCGCCGGCGATGACCGGCGCAACATGAAGGTTCGAGTGCGCACCGGCGGCGTGCCGTACCGCTTCGTGGCCACGGCCACGCCGAGCCCGAACGAGTTCGTCGAGCTGCTCGCCTACTGCGCCTACCTCGGCGTCATGGACGTGGGGCAGGCGAAGACGCGCTTCTTCAAGCGCAACAGCGAGAAGGCCGACCAGCTCACGATCCATCCGCACAAGGAGCGCGAGTTCTGGCTGTGGATGGCCAGCTGGGCCCTGTTCGTGCAGCTGCCCTCGGACCTCGATCCGAGCTTCTCCGACGAGGGCTACGTGCTGCCGGCGCTCGACGTGCGCTGGCACGAGATCCCGAGCGATCACAGCGAGGCCGGCGCCGACTCGCGCGGCCAGGGCCTCATGTTCAAGCACCAGGCCATCGGTGTCGTCGACGCTGCGCGCGAGAAGCGCGACAGCCTGCCGGCGCGCTTGGCCAAGCTGCGCGAGATCCGCGCCGAGGACCCCGCCGCGCACCGCGTCATCTGGCACGACCTCGAGGCCGAGCGCCACGCGATCGAGCGCGAGATGCCCGAGGTGGTGACGGTCTACGGCTCGCAGGAGTTGGACGAGCGCGAGGCCTCCGTCATCGCATTCGCCAACGGCCAGATCCGCGAACTGGCCGGCAAGCCCGTCATGTTGGGCGCGGGCTGCAACTTCCAGCGGCACTGCCACTGGGAGGTGTTCTTGGGCATCGGTCACAAGTTCAAGGACTTCATTCAAGCGATCCACCGCGTGCAGCGCTTCCTGCAGGAGCACACGGTGCGCGTCGACCTTATCTACACCGAAGCCGAGCGTGAGGTGCGCCGCAACCTCGAGCGGAAGTGGCAACAAGACATCGAACTGAGGCAGAAGATGAGCGAAATCATCCGCACCTACGGGCTCTCGCGTATTGCGATGGCCCAGACCCTGGCACGCGCAATGGGCGTGCCCCGCGTGGAAGTCTCGGGCCCGGGCTACACCGTCGTCAACGAGGACTGCGTCAACGAGACGCGGCGCATGGCCAGCGACAGCGTGGGCCTGATCCTGACGTCGATCCCGTTCAGCACGCAGTACGAGTACTCGCCGAACTACGCTGACTTCGGGCACACCGACAACAACGAGCACTTCTTCGCGCAGATGGACTTCCTGGTGCCGGAGCTGCTGCGCGTGCTGCAGCCGGGCCGGCTGGCCGCCATCCATGTGAAGAACCGCATCGTGCCCAGCGGCATGGTGCCGGGCGTCGGCTTCCAGACCGAGTACCCCTTCGACCTCGACACCGTGGCGTGCTTCCGCCGGCACGGCTTCCATTTCGTGGGCCGCAAGACCATCGTCACCGACGTGGTGCGCGAGAACGCTCAGACCTACCGGCTGGGCTGGTCCGAGCAGTGCAAGGACGGCTCGCGCATGGGCTTCGGCATGAACGAGTACCTGCTGCTGTTCCGCAAGGCTCCCACCGACGCCAGCCGCGGATACGCCGACCTGCCGGTGGTCAAGGACAAGGGCAAGTACTCACGCGCGCGGTGGCAGCTCGACGCCCACGGCTTCACGCGCTCGAGCGGCAACCGCGCGCTGCAGCCCGAGGACCTGGTGGGCATGCCCGCCGATGCCATCTTCAAGCTGTTCAAGGCGCACTCGCTGGGCACAGTGTTCGATTTCGAGCACGACGTGCGCCTCGGTGAAGCGCTGGCCGAGAAGGGCATGCTGCCGCCGTCGTTCATGCTGCTGCAGCCGCAGTCCTGGCACGACGACGTCTGGACCGACGTGACGCGCATGCGCACGCTCAACGGTGCCCAGTCGGCGGCCGGGCGCGAGATGCACCTGTGCCCCATGCAGTTCGACATCGCCGACCGGGCGATCACGCAGTACTCCAACCCCGACGACGAGGTCTACGACCCCTTCGGCGGCCTCATGACGGTGCCGTACCGTGCGATGAAGCTGGGCCGCCGCGGGCGCGGCTGCGAACTCAGCCCCAGCTACTTCGCCGACGGCGTCATGTACTGCGAGGCGGCGGCGCGCGAGATGAGCATGCCCAGCCTCTTCGATCTCGAGGCCGAGGAGCCGGCAGAGGAGGTGGCGTCTTGAGCCGTGCCACATCACCCAGCGCCGACACGGCGCCGGAGCCCAAGGACGCGAAGAAGACCAGCCGCTACCGGAAGGTCGAGGTGCGCACCTGGGGCGACGAGCGCTTTCGCGAGCTGTCGCCGATCCCACCGTGCGGCAAGGGCCTGTGGCTGTACCTGATCACGGGCCCGCACACCGGCCCGATCCCGGGCTTGTTCCGCGCCGGCCGTGCGGCGATGGCGGAAGAGCTGGATTGGGACATCGAAGCCTTCGACGAAGCCTTCCGGGAAGTCTTTCGGCAAGGCATGGCGAAAGCCGACTTCAAGGCCCGCGTGATGTGGGTGCCGAAGGCCATCAAGCACAACCGGCCCGAGTCCCCCAACGTGGTGCGCAGCTGGGCCGCCGAGTTCGACCTGATCCCCGAATGCGACCTCAAGCGAGAGGCCTACGAATCGCTGAAAGCCAGTATCCATGCGCTCGGAGAGTCTTTCGCCAAGGCTTTCGATGACTCTTTCGGAAAGCCTTCCCCAAAGCCTTCCCCGAAGGCTATGGCGAATCAGGAACAGGAACAGGAACAGGAACAGGAACAGGAACAGGAACAGCACGGGGGAGTAAACCCCCCCGCACCCCCCGCCTTTGCGCTGACGCCTTCGGCGCCACCGCCCGCGGTGACGACGCCGGCTCCGCCACGGGCAGGGCCTGCGCCCGCTCCGAAGCCGAGGAAGGCGGCCGAGCCGAAGGCTGAAGCGCCGACTGCCGGGACCTGGAAGGCCTACGCAAACAGCTACGAAGTCCGCTACCGCGTGCAGCCGGTGCGCAACGCGACGGTCAACGGCCAGCTGGCCAACCTGGTCGCGCGCCTTGGCGCGGAGGAGGCGCCGTCGGTCGCCGCGTACTACGTCCGCAGCAACAACAGCCGGTACGTCAGCGCCGGCCATTCGGTCGGGATGCTGCTGATGGACGCCGAGAAGCTCCGCACGGAGTGGGCGACCGGCCGTCAGACCACGGCCACACAGGCCCGACTGGTCGACCAGACCCAAACCAACGCCAACGCATTCGCCGGGCTGCTCGCCGAAGCCCAGCAGAAGGAAGCCCATGGCCAGCATTGAACTCCTGCAAGCTGTTGCGGTCACCGCCGAGCTGTGCGGCCGTACGTTCACCGAAGGCGCCGCGCGCATGTTCGTGAACGACCTGTCGCTGTATCCCGAGGCTGCGGTGCTGGGGGCGCTGTCGCGCTGCCGGCGCGAGGTGCGCGGCGTGCTCACCGTCCAGGACGTGGTCAGCCGACTGGACGACGGGCGCCCCGGCGTGGATGAGGCATGGGCGATGTTGCCCTTCGACGAACAGACGTCGGTGGTGTGGTCCGAAGACATGGCGGCCGCATTCGGCGTGGCGCTCCCGCTGCTGCGCGAGGGCGATCGCACCGCCGCGCGCTTCGCGTTTCGCGAGGCCTACACCAAGGCCGTCGCGGCGGCGCGCGACGCTGGGCGCCCGGTGAACTGGTGGGCCTCCCTGGGCCACGACGTCGACGGTCGAGGCGTTGCGCTCAAGGAAGCCGTCGACAAGGGCCGCCTCAGCCTGGAACAGGCCCAGGTGCTGCACCCGATGCTGCCTGGCGCCTTGAAGGTGGCTGCGCTGGCCCTGAGTGCAGTTGAACGCCTCGAGGTGAGCCATGACGACTGAAGCTGGCGACCAGTACCGCTGCCTCGTGAGTTTCTGCCAGATGACGGGCGGCATCTTCCTGGCCGGCCCGCATGCCCCGGGCATCTGCTCATACCACTACGGCGTTGTCGGGCGCGAGGTGGAGCGCGTCACGCAGATCCTGCTGGACTGGGAGTGCGTGACCTACGAGATCAACGCCTGCCGCAGTGCCCACCAGAAGGTCGACATCGACAAATCGGCCGTGGCCAAGGCCTGGACGCGCCTGCAGCCGGCGCTCCGCGGCCAGTGGTTGGTGGAGCTGGCGCCGATCGAGGGCTGCAGCTATGTCAGCTGGGGCCACCAGCTCGAGAAGTTCCTCGATGCGCGCGTGCGGGAAGCCTTGCAGAGGAAGGCCGCATGAACCGCCCGATGACCCGTTCACAGATCTGGAGGAGCGCCGCGCGCGCCTTCGAGATCCGCAATCGCAAGGCGCTCAGCGTCGAGCAGGTGCGCCAGCCCGACGCTGGCGAGACGCCGCTCAGCCGCAGCGAGATCGCCTTCGCCGTGCGTGAGGGGCTGATCGCCGTTCACACAGACCGCGACATGGAAACCACAGCAGGAGCATCCACATGACCGTTTTGCACTTTCACGTTCCCGGCCAGCCAGTGGGCAAGGGCCGCCCCCGCATCGGCAAGGCGGGCGGCCACGCTCGCATGTACACGCCGGAGAAGACGGTGAACTACGAAGGCCTCGTGGCCTACGCCGCCCAGCAGGCGATGGCCGGGGCCGCACTGCTCGAGGGCGCGTGCGATGTGAAGCTGCGCATCGACTGCCAGATCCCCACGAGCTGGTCGCAGAAGAAGCAGCGCGCCGCGGCCGCCGGCGAGATCCGGCCGACCACAAAGCCAGACGCCGACAACGTTATCAAGGCGATCTTCGACGCCATGAACGGCGTGGTGTGGAAAGACGACGTGCAGGCCGTCGACCTTGCCGTGTCGAAGCGCTACAGCATGGTGCCGGGCGTCGCTGTGCGCGTAGAGCTGCTGGACGCCAGCGCCCCGGCGCCGCTGCAGGCCGACCTGCTGGGAGCGGCTGCATGAAGCGCGTGCGCGATCGCATCCTGGCCATTGCGGACAGGCGCCCGCCTGACTTCGTCATCGGCGGCACCGAGCATCCCTACCTGCTGCGCTGGTGGCTCATCCCGCGCAATCCGGTCTTCAACGTCTATCTGCACTGCTTCCTGCGCAGCGACGACGACCGCGCGCTGCACACACATCCGTGGCTGTTCAACTGCAGCTGGCTGCTCGCCGGCAACTATCGCGAGTGGTTCCGCTGGCTGGGCATGCTGAACTTCGCCGACCGCGCCGCCGGCGCTCTGAAGTTCCGCTGGGGCCCGGCCGCGCACCGCGTTGAGCTCACGAGCGGCCCCTGCTGGACGCTATTCATCACCGGCCCGCGCATCCGCCCGTGGGGCTTCCTGTGCCCGCAGGGTTTCGTGCACTGGCAGGACTTCACAGATGCGCGCGACAAGGGCGCGGTGGGCAAGGGCTGCAATCAGTGACCAAGCCGTCTTCCATCCTGATCATGAAGGCCCACCCGCTGGCGGGTTGGTCGGAGCACGAGCTGTCGATCGTGCGCCGGTTCATCTTCGACGGCATCCAGGGCCTGAACGAGCAGCACAACACGCGCTGGCGTCGGTTCTGGTCGCGGATCTGGAAGGCCGAGGTCGGCCAGGTCTTCCAGTTCGACAACGTCGTCGAGCGCTCGGGCCCGTTCCATCGCATGCACATGGGCATGGAACAGCGGCTGTTCGAGAGCCAGGAGCGCTGGGGCCAGCTGGAGCCCTTCCGCGACTGGCTGAAGGTCGGCGCCGCCTGGGGCGACTACCAGGTCAACCCCCGCGGCGCGCTGCGCTTCGTGCCGCGCAGCACCTCGTACGAGCAGTGCAGCGACGACGAGATGCGGGAGGTGCATGCCGCCATGCTGGCCTTCCTGCACACGCCGGGCGCGCAGCGCCGGCTCTGGCCGCACCTGTCGGCTGCCAAGCGCGCCGAAATGCTCGAGGCGGTGCTGCAGCCGCGCGAGGAGGGCCCGCAGCCATGAAGTTCCCGAAGCGCGCCTACGTGCGCAGCCCGAAGCTGCTGGCCGCCTGCCGCGAGCTGCCGTGCCAGCACTGCGGCCGAAGCGAGTACGGGCGCGTGTGCGCCGCGCACAGCAACTGGGGCGTGCACGGCAAGGGCGGGCACATCAAGGCGGATGACAACCGCGTCGCGGCGCTGTGCGACCGCTGCCACGTGCCCGTGCTCGATCAGGGCAGCCGCCTCAAGCGCGACGAACGCAAGGCCATGTGGCAGGCCGCTCACCAGAAAACCGTCCGCGAGCTTCTGCGCCGCGGACTTTGGCCGGCCGAGGTGCCGGTGCCAGACATCAGGAGCTTCGACGCATGACCGTTTCTCTCACACCCAAGCAGGCCGAGGTGCTGGCGTTCATGCGCGAATTCTTCGCGCTCAACGATCAGCTGCCGCCGGCGAGCGCGTTGCGGGCGCGCTTCGGCTGGGCCAGCGACAACGCCGCCGCCAGCTACCTCATGACCTTGGCCAAGAAGGGCCACATCGAACACAACGCGGTGGGGAAGTACCGCTTCGCACGGGGGGATGCATGCGCAAGCAATGCCGTCGCAAGCACTACGCCCTGACAAACCCGATCGCGCTGGCGATCGACGGCGCGCGCATCACGGATGACGAGCGCCTCGACAAGCTGCGGCTGCTCGAGCTGTCCGCCATTCAGGCCTTCGCCACTGGCGCGGCAACCGTTGACGACTGGCGCACCGTGGCGGACCTGACCAACCTCGCGCAGACGATGTGCGACATGGGCGTCGGGCCCGAGGTGATGCCGGCCGCGCTGCAGGTCGAGAGCGTGCTCAACGAGGCACACCAGCGCCACGCCGCCACCGGCCGCATGGGCACCACCGGGCCGGGCCTGCACGCCATGCGCGAGCTGCAGGAGTGGCACCACCTGCAGCGCACCAGCGTCGCACGCTCGGTCTACGAGACCGCGATCGTCCGCACCGCCAACCGCATTCGCGGCGCCCACCCGAGCGTCAAGGTGTGCTCCGGCGGAGCGGCACCCCACACGGGAGTCCGATGAGCCAGAAGCCACCGCAACCCATCCGCCGCGGCATCGGCGAGTTGGTCTACCAGACCATCCTCGACCTGCACAACGCCGGGCGCGTCGCCACGCGCACCGTCGTGAAGGAGCTGACAGGCCAGAGCTACAGCGTGGTCGACGACCACGTGAAGCGGATGCTCGAGGACGGACGCCTGCGCCGCGTGCTGCCGGGCGTCTTCGAGCCGGTCGAGGAGCTGCCGCCGGCGCAGGCCATCTCGCTGACTGTGCTGCCCAGCGGCATGGCCAAGCTCGAGGTCGGCGACCTGTGCCTCGACCTGAACCCCGCCGACTGCCGCCGCATCGGCAGCCTGTTCCGCGGCAGCGCCGAGGAGCTGGCGGGCCTGCAGAACGCTCGCGAGCTCACCGACAGCGTCGCCGAGCTGCGGCGCTACCAGGTCGCGGCCACTGCGCGCGAGAAGGAACGCGACAACGCCATCCGCGTGCTGCAGGGCGTCCCTGAGCAGGCGGAGATCGATTTCAGCTAACCGGCCGCGAGGCCATCACCCCGGGCCCTGAGCCCATTTCAACCAGGAGAGAACCATGAACCATCCCCACTCCCTCAGCCTCGGCAGCGGCCGAGCCATTCAGGCCAGCGCCGAGCAGCCCCGTGAGCGCGAGATCCCGGATCTGCTCGGCCAACTGCTCGGCGCGGCCCAGTCGGCCTCGACATCGCTGGGCATGCTGCTCGAGCGCATCGGCCCGGTCATGCGTGCGGAAAGCCCCTCGGCCACCAGCGGCACCGGGGAAGCGCCTGCTTACACCGACCTCGGCAGCTCGCTTCATGACCTGCTGCGACGCGTGCGCGGCCTGGACGCGCTGGCCCAGGATGCCCTCAACCGTCTCGAACTGCCCTGAGAACCTTGCCCTCAACTACCAGGAAAACCATGATCCCCAGCATCGAAGAAATCCTCGCCATGTTCGCCAAGGGCGACTGCACCCAGGAGCAGGCGCTCCAGTGGATCGGCAGCCACATCGACGCCGCCACGCGCGACGCCGCGCTGCTCGATCATTTCGCCAGCACCGCAGCGATCGGGCGTGACACTGACGGCAATATCCAGACGCGCAGCGCCGCCGCGGTGATGGGCGAGGACCCGCCCTCCTGGGACGCGCATCCTGGCCTGGCCATGCAGTGGTGGTGCGACGCCGAGGCGCGCATCCGCTACCTGAAGGCCGAATCGATGATGAAGGCTCGCATTCTGTGAGCTTCCGGCGCATCAGCCCCCTAGGTGCGCCGGCACCCGCCACCGGCGAGGTGTCGACGTTCGTTGTGCCTGTCGGTTTGGATCCGCGCGACGCGGTGCTCGAGCGCTGCCACGCCGATCCGAACTACCAGCGCTGGGTGCTGGCCTGCCTGCAGGTACGGCTCAGCATTCAGGCGGATCAAACGTTCCGGCACCCGGTTGACCGGCGGGCGGAGGTGGCTCGGATCATTCGTGCGGCTGTGGAACGCCAGGCGGCTGACCCCCAGTAGGGATTGGTCGCCCCGCAGGGCGGCCAGAAGATTCGGGCCTCACTCCATTCGAGGCCTCATGACCACCACCGTCCACATCGCCATCAGCGGCAACAAGCAGGTCACCGTCCAGACGCAGGCCGGCCAGACCCTGCTGCAGCCCGGCGCGCACCACACCTTCACCGTTCACGGCGACGGCGAGATCAAGATCCGCGAGCAAGGCGAATTCGTCTCCGCCCCCGACCTGCCGCTGGTGCGCCCGCACCAGGACACTCCCACCGCCGCGCCCAGCGCCTGAACACTGGCAGGGTCTGCCGCGTGCGCTCCGCGCGGTGGCTAAGCGGGCCGTGCCCGACCTGGCCGGTGGCCACACCGACTTCCCCGTCATGGCAAGGGGGCACCCGCCGGTAGCCGCGGCATCCAATCCTGAGGAATCCCATGCAATTCACCGGCTCCCGTCTCGCCGCCTTCGCGCTCGCCGCGCTGGCCTTCGCATCCAGTTCCGTCACCACGGCCGTCGACCGCGTCGCCACCTGTTGCCGCGCCGCCTACCGCTTCGCCTGCGACTTCGTGGTGAGCGTGCCGGCGAAGTTCGCCGAGCCCGTGCTGCAGCTGGTCGCCCGCCCGGTCGAGCTGGTGCAGGCCTGCGCCTACGCGGTGGGCCTAGCCAAGCGCCAGCGGCCGCGCGTCATGCCCGGCTGGCGGATGTGCCCGTCGACCTGATCGAACTTGCGAAATTTCGCAATTCGGCAACTTCACGCCCACGGGCCACGTGGGCAAGCCGCTGCCGCGAGAGCAGCGCCGGGGGCAACCGGCAACCTCCTTCGAACTCGCATCCGCCATGCGGGAGAATGTCGCCCTTCATGATCCGAGGGAGAGGCGATGCCAGAGGACGAAGACACAAAAATCAGGCGAAACCTCGTGGCCTACGCCACCATCGTTTTACTGCTTGCATGGCTCAAGCTTCCCTTGGAGCTCGTCAGCGAGAAGTTGCTGGGTATCAGCGCGAAGCAGGATTTCGTCATTTCTCAGCGTCGCGTGTGGCTTGCGGCAGGCGCGCTGCTCGTCTATTTGACTTGGCGCTATCGGTTCTCAGACGAACATCAGAGCGGACTCAAAGGTCTGCGGAACGAGTTTGGGACGTTGGAACGGAAAGTCCTAAAGCGGTGGCTAGGTTGGGAACTGGCCTTGTGTTCAAAATTCGAAGTAAGAGGCTCGGTACTCGGGGATCATCAACGGCTACTACAAGGCGCCCGTGAGCGCCTCGGCGCCCCCGAACAGCAGTCCAAGCTAGTGCACGTGAAACTTCACGACGCAGCACTCGGTAATTTCGAACGTGGCGACTACATTCCCTCGCGCGTATCAGGCCACGCCGCGATCGACTATCTTTTCGTGTCGACCGACGGCTCTAAGATACCGGTGTCGCAGCCAGTCGACTTCCGGCTCACGAGGCTCCACACAATTGGAAAGTTCCTTTGGGTGAGCGCTTGGCTGTTGATCTATTCCCGGGCGAGTGTTGCGTTCCTTGCGCCTTGGGTCTTAACGATCTTCGCGGCGGGCATCATCGCGAAGCGGCTCTGGCAACTTTGGTGAGAAAAGCGCCTGCCGCGGCGATTCATCGTCACCAAGCACTCTGCGGGCTGAAATAGTTTCTTCCCCCCAGTAAGGTTCGCACGACTGGTGCGCACCCGGAATCATCCGGGTCCATGACAGACGCGCGCGAACCTGAGATCGACAAGCCGACAGCCCACTGGCCGACCATCGAAGCCGACTTCCGCGCGGGCATCAAGAGCATCCGCCAGATCGCCCGAGAGCATGGCCTCTCAGAGGCGGCCATCCGCAAGCGGGCAAGGATCGAAGGCTGGGCCCGAGACCTCTCCGCAGCCATCCAGGCGAAGGCTGACGAGCTGGTACGCAATGAAGCGGTTCGCACCGAGGTGCGCAATGCGAACCGGATTCCCGACAAGGTCGTGGTCGACGCCAACGCGAACGCCGTGTATCGCGTCCAGATGGCCCACCGCGCGGGCCTGACGAAGCTGTCAGGGCTCCGGGATGCGCTGCTCACCGAACTCGAAGGCTCGGCTGCGCCGGAATCCAAAGCCAAACCCGAGCCTGCGCCTGCCGGCACCGAAAGCCAGACCGAACCCGTCGCCGGGCTGGCACTGCCTGTGCGCATCGCGTCGCTGAAGCAGCTGGCCGAGGTCGACGAGAAGATCCGCCGCGGCGAGCGCGAGGCCTACGGCATCGACAAGATTCAGCCGGACGAAGGCGGCATCGTGAGCAAGCTGAGCGACGCCGAGCGCGCGAGCCGCATGGCTGCGCTGATCGACGCGGCACGGAAGAGGGCGGCTGCCGATGGCGCCTGACATCACCGCGCCCGAGCTGGTGAAGCTCATGCCGTTCCTGACGGACATGGAGCGCGCCGAGCTCGACATCCTGCTGACCGAAGGCCTGCCGCTGTGGATGGCTCAGGTCGGGCCGCAGTCGATGGCGCTGGAATCCCTGGCCGACATCGTCTTTTACGGCGGCTCGGCCGGCGGCGGGAAGACAGACCTGCTGCTCGGTGCCGCGCTGACGCAGCAGGAGCACAGCATCATCTTTCGGCGCGAGTCGGTGCAGCTGGTCGGCATCGAAGAGCGTATGACTAAGATCCTGGGCACGCGCAAGGGCTACAACAGCACCGACGGTGTCTGGCGCTTGCCGGGCAAGCGAGTCCTCGAGTTGGGCTCGGTGAAAGATCCCGACGACTGGATGAAGTACCAAGGCCGGCCGCACGACCTCAAGGGCTTCGACGAGATCACCCACTTCCTGGAAACGCAGTTCCGCACGCTCATCGGCTGGATGCGCACCGACAACCCGCAGGTGCGCCAGCGCGTGATCTGCGCCGGCAACCCGCCGACCAGCAGCGAGGGCGAATGGGTCATCCGCTTCTGGGCGCCGTGGCTCGATCCGAAGCACCCGAACCCGGCCAAGCCCGGCGAGCTGCGGTGGTTCGTGACGGACGAGCAGGGCAAGGATATGGAGGTGCCCGGGCCCACGCCCGTGATGGTCGGCAAGGAGCTGATGACCCCGAAGAGCCGGACGTTCATTCCCTCATCGGTCGACGACAACCTCTATCTCAGTCTCACCGGCTACAAGGCCACGCTGCAATCGCTGCCCGAGCCGCTGCGTTCTCAGATGCTGCGCGGCGACTTCCTGGCCGGTCGCAGCGACCCGGTCTGGCAGCTGATCCCCACCGAGTGGATCAAGGCCGCGCAGGCGCGCTGGAAGCCGCAGGACAAGAAAGGCCCGATGTCGGCCGTCGGCCTAGACGTCGCGCGTGGCGGCATCGATAAGACCTCGGCCGCGCGCCGGCACGGCAGCTGGTTCGATGAACTGGTGACGGTTCCCGGCATCGCCACCAACGACGGGCCGAAGGGCGCGGCCTTCGTGGTCGGCCTGATCCGCAACGGTGCGCCGGTGGCGGTGGATGCCATAGGCGTGGGCGTGTCGGTGCTCGACTTCCTGCGTGGCCTGAACGTGCTGTGCGTACCGGTTGTGGGCTCGGAGAAGAGCGACATGATGGACAAGACGGGCAACCTGCGATTCCGCAACAAGCGGGCCGAGATGTACTGGCTGATGCGCGAGGCGCTGGACCCCACGGCCGACGATCCGATCTCTCTGCCGCCCGACGACGAGCTGCTGGCCGACCTGTGCGCCGTTCGCTACAAGGTCGTGCAGCTCGGCCGCTTCGCCGCCATCCTGGTGCGCGAGAAGGACGAGATCCGCGAGCTGCTCGGCCGCTCCCCCGACAAGGGGGACAGCGTCGCACAGACCTTCCTTTCCGACATCCCCGAGGTCGTGGCCCTGCACGAGACCTCTCCACGTGAGGCGCCCGACTGGCGCTACTGAGAACCACCATGACTGCATCCACCATCGAACTGAACGGCCCCGCTCCACGCACGCCGGCCGAGAGCGCCGAGACTGGCGCGCTCACGCTCGACGAGTTCAGCCAGTACTTCCACGAGATCGAGGATCAGCCGGGCTGGCGCGCCAAGGCCGATCGCGAGATGGAGTACTACGACGGCAACCAGCTCAGTTCCGAAATCCTGCAGCGTCAGCAGCAGATGGGCATGCCGCCGGCCATCGAGCCGCTCATCGGGCCCGCGATCGACGCTGTACTCGGCCTGGAGGCCAAGACGCGCGCCGACTGGCGCGTGCTGCCCGACGGCGAGAGCGACAGCGGCGACCAGGTGGCGGTAGCGCTGAACTTCAAGCTGAACCAAGCCGAGCGCCACAGCAAGGCGGACAAGGCTTGCTCCGACGCCTTCAAGACGCAGGTGGCGGCCGGCATCGGATGGGTTGAGGTGTCGCGCAACCCGGACCCGTTCCGCTTCCCATACCGCTGCAAGTCGATCCACCGTAATGAGATCTGGTGGGACATGCTGTCCACCGAGGACGACCTGGGCGACGCGCGCTACCTGATCCGTCGTCGCTGGACTCCCACGGTGCAGGCCAAGCTGATGTTCCCAGACAAGGCCGAGCTGATCGGCCAAGTGGTCAGTGGCTGGCCGATCTACGAGGGCTTGGGCACCACCGAGGGCGGCACGTCCACCGACCTGGTGAGCGCCTGGGACCAGCAGCGTGGCTGGAGTGTTGAGGAGCAGCAGTGGCGCGACATGACGGGCAAGCGGGTGTGCCTGTTCGAAGTCTGGTACCGGCGTTGGAGCCGCGTGCTGGTGCTGAAGATGCCCGACGGCCGTGTCGTCGAGTACGACCGCCGCAACCCCATGCACGTGCAGTTCGTGGCCATCGGGGCGACCGTGCCCGAGTGGGCGATCGTGCCGAAGATGCGCATG
The DNA here is from genome assembly GCF_058795995.1 of Variovorax sp. GW823-FHT04F07. NCBI lineage: Bacteria > Pseudomonadati > Pseudomonadota > Betaproteobacteria > Burkholderiales > Comamonadaceae > Variovorax > Variovorax sp. GW823-FHT04F07. Next base: position 432,122 of record NZ_JBXAIG010000002.1, on the reverse strand, counting down.
TCGATGTGGATGGGCCCGCACCGGCTCTCCGACATGGCCACGCCTTACCGGCACCAGAAGTTCCCGTACGTGCCGTTCTGGGGGAAGAAGGAAGACCGCACCGGCGTGCCCTACGGCCTCGTGCGCGGCATGCTCTACATGCAGGACAACGTCAACGCCACGAACAGCAAGCTGCGCTGGGGTCTGGCCGCGATGCGCACCGAGCGCACGAAGGGCGCGGTGAACGGCACCGACGAGCAGTTTCGCCGCGAGGTCGCGCGCGTCGACGCCGACATCATCCTGAATCAGGAGCACATGGCCAAGCCGGGCGCGACCTTCAAGGTGCAGCGCGACTTCCAGCTGAACCAGCAGCAGTACCAGATGCTCCAGGACTCGCGCGCCGGCATTCAGCGCGTCAGCGGCATCTCGCCCAGCCTGCAGGGCGCCCAGAGCGGGGCGAACTCCGGCCTGCAGGAAGCCACGCAGCTCGAGCAGAGCACGCAGGCGCTGGCCGAGATCAACGACAACTTCGCCACCAGCCGGGCCGAAGTCGGCGACCTGCTGCTGTCGCTGATCGTGGAAGACACCATCGGGCGCGAGACGACGGTCACCGTGAAGGGCGACCCGCTGCGCGACGAGGTCGTGGTCAAGCTCAACACGCCCACGCAGGATGACGACGGGATCACCTACCTCGACAACGACGTCGAGCGCACGAAGCTGAAGGTGGCACTGAACGACGTGCCCAGCACGCCCAGCTATCGCAGCCAGCAGCTGTCGGCCATGTCGGAGGCGTTCAAGGCCATGCCGCCACAGTTCCAGCAGGTGGCCATGCCGTACCTGATCGCGCTCATGGATCTACCGAACCGAGAAGACATCATCAAGGCAGTGCGCGAGGCTGCCCAGCAGATGACGCCGGACCAGATGCAGCAGCGCATCGACGAAGCCGTCAACCAAGCGCGCATGGCAGACGCCCGCGACCTCAAGCTGCAGGAGCTGTCGCTGCGGTACCCGAAGGAGAAGCTCGATGCCGAGATCGGCGAGATCCTGGCCAAGTCCTTCAAGACCTACGTGGAAGGCCTGTACTCGGCCAACCAGACGGGCGCGACCATCGCGATGAACCCGGCGATTGCGCCAGTGGCCGATGCCGTGGCCGAGGCCGCCGGCTACCGGCCGCCGAATCCGGCCGGCGTCGATCCGAACCTGCCGGTGCCGGCTGGCCTGCCGCCTGCGGCAGTGGTCGACGTGGCTGGAACGCCAGGTGTCGCCGAGAACACGAGTCCAGCGCTGCCACCGGTAGCGCCTAGCCCGGGCTCTCCGATGGACGGGAGCGGGCAAGGCATCGAGACGCAGCGCACGACCGACAACGTGCCTGTCTAGGACGGGAGTTCGCCGGCGAGAGACTGCAGCAAGAGTTTCTTGAGACCGGGCTCCGGCTTAATGCGGCGCTCTCCTCCGTTGCTGGTATGCAAAACGAAGCGAAGCGTCTCGACGTCCCATTTCGACTTGATGAAGTCCTTTGTGAGCTTGCGCACCCATTCGAACCCTGCCCCCATTTCCGCGCTCCACTGGGCGCTCTCGCCGTCGCTCAGGGCTTTCGGAAGGCCGGCTGAGAAGGGCGACACGTCGTAGAGCATCACGAGGGCATGTCGCTTCTTGAAGAGGCCGACTTGCATTCCGACGGAGCTGACCACCGTAGCCCTGGAGCCGACGTTTGTCGCAGACACGACGAACAGATCTAACTCCGGAGACCCATTTCCGATTGCGATCCTGTGGCCAGCGTACGCGTTGAGCCGAATTCGTTGAGAAGCGTTTGAAAGATAGAGCGCGGTGATAACCGCCGCAAACGATCCGAGACCGGAAACCCAGTCCGCCACCGATCCCCAGTTGATGGGTTCTGCCATGCCGCCGCTCCTCGTAATTTTGGACGCAGCCTTTATACCGCCCCCCACTAGGGTTCGCCCTCGCGTTCCGTCCTCGACACCATCACGCCCAGCAACGCCAACCCGGCGAAGCACCACCAAGACCTTTGGCGGCCACGGCGAGATGTGGCAAGGAACTGGAACACATGGCAAACATCGAGCAGTTTTTGGAAAAGCACGCGGATGCCGACGGCAACGTGAGCGAAGAAGCGATGGCCCGTCTGCTGACGGGTGGCATCGAGGGCGATACCGCGGCAGCACCTGCTGCGGACACCGGCGCGCCCGCCGCCGGCAACGACGCAACGACCGACGCACCCGCCGCCGCTCCGGCTGCACCAGCACCCGCGCCTGCACCTGCAGCTGACGCGCCGGCCTCCGCGCCGGCCGCGTCGCCCGCAGATGCCCCAGCAGCACCGTCGTCCGCTCCGGCACCTGCAGCAGATCCTGCTGCAGCGGAAGAGGGCGCAGTGATCCTGGCCAAGGATGGAAAACACACCATCCCCTACCAGAAGCTGGCCAGTGCGCGGGAGGAAGCGAAGGCCGAGAAGGCGCGAGCCGACCTGGCTGAGGCCGAGGCGGTTCAACTGCGGGCGCAGCTGGCGAAAGCCGGTGCAGCTCCTGCAGCTGCGCCGGCACCGGCCGCCGCACCAGCGGACAACCCGGGCGCCCTGTTTGGCGACTACTCGGACGAGGCATTGAAGAGAGGCGTGGATGCGCGCGTGGCGGAAGCCCTGAGCAAGTTCAAAGCAGACTTCACCGCCGAGCTCGAACCGGTCAAGAAGCAGGCGGCCGAGTCCGCCGCTGACGTGCACTTCCGCACGATCTACACGAAGCACCCCGACACGGATTCCATCGTCGAGAGCGCCGAGTACCAGCAATGGCTCGAAGCGCACCCGTCGTTCGTACGCAAGACGTACGAAACCGTGCTCAAGCAGGGGACCGCTTCGCAGGTGGTCGAGATGCTGGACACCTACAAGGCTGCTCGAGCTGCCACCGCGCCCGCGCCGGCGCCTGCCCCCGCTGCCGCACCTGCTGCCGCAGTCGACCCGCAGAAGAAGGCCGACGAGGTCGTCGCCTCGGTGAAGTCGAAGACGCCCATCAGCCTGTCGGATGTTCCGGCCGGCGCGAAGGTGCACCACGACGAAGCCGAAGCGATGGCCGAAATGAGCCCGCTGGACCTCATGGCCAAGTTCGAGGGCAAGACGCCCGCGCAGATCGAAGCCCTGATGCGAAAGCTGGTGTGACCTATCCCGCCATTTCGGAGTCTTGAATGTCAACGACCAACATCCCCTACGGCTCGCCGCTCGCGCTCAAGGCGCAGTCGGTCGGCCTGTTCGCTGCCACCATGCAGCGCCTCACCAACCTGAACCGCCTGACCGGCCAGATGCCGACCCAGAGCGACGCCGAGGGCAAGCTGCGCGTGCAATCGAGCACCGACATGCCCGTCGTGCGCTGCATGGACCTGACCAAGGTCGCGGGCGACGAAGTGACCTTCGACCTGGTCAACCCCATCGGTGGCAAGCCGATCATGGGTGGACGCATGGCCGAGGGCCGCGGTGAGCGCCTCGACCTCCAGCAGGACAAGCTGCGCATCAACCAGTCGCGCAAGCCGATCTCGGCCGGCGACACGATGACGCAGCAACGCACGCCTCACCAACTGCGCCAGCTCGCCCGCGCTTCCGGCCAGGGCTACATGCTGCGCCTCGAGGATCAGCGCACGCTGGTGCACATGGCCGGTGCCCGAGGCTTCCACAACAACATCGAGTGGGCTGTGCCGATCGATGCGGACCCGGACTATGCCGAGATCATGGTCAACCCGGTGAAGGCGCCCACGCGAAATCGCCACTACATCTCGACCGGTACCGGCATCGAGCGCATGGGCGCCACGGCCAACGAGATCAACCTCGCCACCACCGACGTGATGAACATGGACGTCGTGGATTCGATCGCCACGGTCATCGCTTCGATTCCGCTGCCGCCGCCGCCCGTGAAGTTCGAGGGCGATGCGATGGCCGATGATGCGCCGCTGCGCGTGCTGCTGGTCTCGGCAGAGCAGTACACGTCGTTCGTGAAATCGGGCAACTTCCGCACGTTGCAGGCCTCGGCGATGGCCCGGGCCCAGCAGGCGAAGGGCAACCCGCTCTTCACCGGCGACGCCGGCCTGTGGAACAACATCCTGCTGGTCAAGATGCCCAAGCCGATCCGCTTCTACGCGGGCAACGTGCTGCGCTGGTGCGCGAGCCTCACCGACGAGACCGAAACCGCGACCGACATGGTGCCGGCGAGCTTCGGCGCCAATTTCGCGGTGGACCGCGCAATTCTGCTCGGCGGCCAGGCGCTGGCCGAGGCCTGGGGCAAGAACAGCCGTTCGGGCAACCCGTTCTTCTGGAGCGAGAAGGAGCTCGACCACGGCGACAAGCTGGAAGTGCTCATCGGTTCCGTGGGCGGCAAGAGCAAGGTGCGTTTCGACGTGAACTACGGCGACGGCTATCAGCCCACCGACAACGGCGTGATCGCGATCGACACCGCGGTCGCCATCGCCGGCCAGTGATCAGCGGGGCCGGCTGCGGCTGGCCCTTCTGACGCTCTTTCTCAACCGAATCAGGAGCCTCAACATGGCAACCATCACCCGCAAGTTCGCGTCGCCGCAGTTCGGCGGCACGCCGTACGGCAACAAGACCAGCCACCACTTCGTGCTGGAGACGAACGCCGCTGGCGCCCTCGTCAATGGCGACTCCACTGCCGCGATCGGCGCCACCGACAAGGTCCGCCTCGGCATCCTGCCGCAGGGCTTTCGCCTTGACGACGCTCTCGCCGTCATTTCGGACGCCTTCACGGCCACCATCACCGGTGACCTGGGCTTCGAGTACGTCGATGGCGTCGATGACGCAGCGGTGCCGCAGGACCCCGACTACTTCTTTGTCGACCTCGCAGCAGCCACGGCCGCACGTACCCGCATGACGGCCGCGAACAAGCCCGTCACGCTGCCGAAGGACGCCTACCTCATCTGGACCAACCAGGTGGCGGCGCACGCCTCGGTCGGCCGCGCTGACTTCTTCATCGACGGCGAGGACCGCGGCCCGCTGTAACCCTTTCTCCTTGAAGGGCCCGTTCGGGGCGGGTTTCGGCCCGCCCCATTTTTCATCCACTGGAGAGAAGACGATGAATCGAGAACAGATCGCGCAGGCAGCGCACGAGGTCAACCGAGCCTACTGCGCCTCGCTGGGCGACACCACGCAGCCTACCTGGACCGATGCTCCCGAATGGCAGCGCGCAAGCGCACTGGCAGGCGTCGACATGCACTTGGCCAATCCCGACGCGACGCCCGAGCAATCACACGAATCGTGGCTGGCGCAAAAGACCGCCGACGGCTGGAAGCACGGCCCGGTCAAGGACGCCGAGAAGAAGGAACACCCTTGCTTCTGCCCGTATGCCGATCTGCCGACCGAGCAAAAGGCCAAGGACTACCTGTTCCGCGGCGTCGTGCACGTGCTGGCTGCGATGGCACCTGAAGCACCCAGCGCGCCTGCGCCGGCAGCCTCGCAGCCAGTGGCCGCAGTCGGCGTGAAGTACATCGGCCGCCGCGAGACGCACGCAGACACGCTGTACGGCTCCGGCGCGTGGGCGCGTGATCAGGTCAAGGCTGTGTCGCCCGGCCTGGCGCGCCAACTCCTCAAGCATCGCGACGTGTTCGAGGAGGTGCAGCTTCCCGGGACCGCACAGCCGGCGGCCGTGATGCAGGCGCAGAAGCCGGGCGAGACGCCAGACGAGCTCTCGCAGGAGCTGCGCGACCAGGTGCAGAACATGGACAAGGCCGCGCTCCGGGAGTTCGCCCAGACCCGGTACCGCGTCAAGGTCGACGGCCGGCTCTCGCTGCCCGACACCCGTGCCCACGTCACCCAGCTGATCGACCGCTTCGGCGCGTCCTGATCGAACGCACAGGAGAACGCCATGAGCGATCAATCCATCGAATCCGAGTTGCTGGCGAAGGGCAAGACCGCGCCGCGTGTCACGCCGGACGATCTGGCCGCAAACATCGTCGACACCGAGATCGTCAAGCACGTTGCTCCCTCCGGGCAAATCCTGCGCTGGGCCGTGCTCACCACGCGCTGCGGCTTCGCCGTCACCGGGCGGCCCTCGGCTGCAGTCTCGGCCGAGAACGACGACCCGGAAATCGGCGTGGCAACCGCCATCGAGAACGCCCGCAACGAGCTGTGGCCTCTCATGGGCTACGCGCTCAAGCAGCGCCTCCACGACGCCATCGCCCCGAAGTGAGTTCAACATGAAGGCGCTGATCTACTGCTACATGGAGCATATCGGCCGCAGCATGTCGGGCGCCGAAACCGCTCGCATGACCTGGCGCATCTTCGGGCTCCCCGTGCTGTCGTACATCCGGGAATTCAAATGACCCTCCAGGAACTCATCGCCTCGTTTCGCGTGGACTCGGACGACAAGGCGAACAGCATCGGCGGCGGGCAGGGCGACCTGCTCTGGCCTGACTGCGATGTGAAGCGCTGGTTCGGCGAGGCCGAGGAGGAGGCTGCCATTCGCAAGCGCTTGCTCTTTGACGACTACACCCCGGCCATCGTCAGTATCAACGTGTTGGAAGGGCAGAGTTCCTATCCGCTGGACTCGCGGATGATCGAGGTCTCGAAGGCCAGGCTTCTGAACGCCACCACCAGTGAGTTCGTCGAGGATCTCTACATCACGACGCGCGATGCGCTGGACCAGCGGTGCGCGCGTTGGCGCGACGAACGCCGGCAGCCCGGTGCATTCATCCAGGACGACACGCGCATCGTGTTGCCCGGCATCGTGGACCGAGCCTACACATTGCGCCTTGAGGGCTATCGGACGCCCTTGGAGCCCATCACTGCAGACAGCAGTGACGATGTCGAGCCCGAGATCGCGGCCGTCCATCATCGCTTTCTCGTTCACTGGGTGCTGCACCGCGCCTACGGGAAGCAGGACGCCGACACCTTCGACCCGGCGCGCTCGCAGCACGCGCTCGTGGCCTTCGAGCAGTACTTCGGCCTGCGCCCTGACGCAGACCTGCGCAGGGACCAGCAGGCCAATCAGGTGCATCACAACGTCGCTTGGTGGTGACCACCCATTAGGGTTCGACGCTTCTGCGCCCGCCGGGAAAACTCCCGGCCATGTCTTCTCGCAATGTTCCTGCTGGCCCGTTCCTGGGCCTGAACAACCGGCTTCCGCCCACTGAGCTGGGCGCCGGCACGCGGGAGCGTCCCAATGCCCGATACCTCTACGGCGCAGAGAACGTCGACCTGACGGCGCGCGGCATGCCCCGGCGTCGCGAGGGCTTCGGCCTGCAGGTGCCCGGCAACTGGCATTCGCTGTGGGGCGATGCACTCGGGGCCTTCGCCGTCGTCGACGATGCTCTGTGCGCGTTGGCGCCGCGCGATGGAGCACTCGCAGTTGCTGCCGTCCTGCGCGCAGGCCTCCCGAAGCCAGCGCTGAGCTACGCGCGCGCCGGCAACGGCACCGTGTCGTGGAGCAACGGCCTCGAATTGCGCTGCATCGTCGGCGGCGCTGATTACCCCATGTCCGCCGCGCCAGCCCTGGCGCCCGAGGTGGTGGCCAGCGCCGGCGGCGCGCTGCCGGCGGGCCTGTACATCGTGGCGTTCACCTGGCAGGGGCCGCAGGGCGAGAGCGCGCCCACGCACGCGGTGCAGGTCGACGTGCCTGCGAATGGCCGCATCGACTTTGCCGACGCCGCGGGCGCGACCGTGTGGCTGTCCGATCCGAACGGCGATCACGTTTCCAGCTACGGGGCGGTCACGTCGGTGGCGGTGCTGTCGCCAGGCGGCCGTGTCTCGCGCATGCTGAACACCGCGCCGATGCCGGCCGGCCACATCGTGCGCATGCACAACGGCAGTCTGCTCGTGGCGCATGAGAACGTGCTGTTCGTGTCGGTGCCCTACGCCAGCGGCATCTACCAGCCCTCGCGGGGCTACGTGCCGTTCCCCTCGAAGCTCACCGTGGTGGAGCCGGTCGAGGGCGGCGTCTACGTGTGCACCGCGCAGCAGACGTACTGGATCACCGACTTCTTCGGCGAGGCCGCCCTCGTGCCGCGCTTCCCGTTCGGCGGCGTGCCCGGCACCGGCGTCTTCTCGCCCGAAGAGATCAAGGCGTACTGGCAGACGCCGATGGGCCTGGCTGCCGGCGACGCCCTCGGCAACGTCGAGCTGCTGCAGGCCGACGCCCTGCGCCTGCCGCCGGCCTCGTTCGGCGCAACCCTGTACCGCATGCGCGACGGCCGCTCCAGCGTCGTCACCACCCGCAACGGTGTTCAACCCAACCGTGCCGCAGCCCTCGCGTGGGCCGACGCCGATGTCATCCGAAAGGAAACCAGCAATGACCTCTGAAATCAAGAGCGGCGCGACCTACACCGTCGAGGTGGTAGCACCCGACGGCACCGTGTCGCAGTGCTCGGTCGAGCACAACCTCGTGCCCACCGAAGGCCTGAACCACATGGCCGCCGCCATCTTCAAGGGCGGCACGCAGGTGAACCCGTGGTTCATCGCGCCCTTCGAGGGCGACTACACGCCCACGCCCGGCGACACCGCCGCGACCATCGCCGCGGCCGCGCAGGAGAGCACGGCCTACGACGCCGCTGCGCGCCTCGAGTTCGTCGAGGGTGCTGTGGCCTCCGGCGCGGTCGACAACTCGGCGAACAAGGCTGAGTTCGTCTTCAACGCCGCCAAGACCATCCGGGGCGTGTTCCTCGTGTCGGCATCGCCCAAGGCGGCCACCACCGGCACGCTGATCTCGGTGGTGCGCTTCGCCTCCCCCAAGACCGTCGACGCAGGCAGCACCTTGCGCGTGGTCGCGGGCTTCGCTTTCGCTTCCGTTTAAGGAGATACCCATGAAACTCTCGACTGGCCTGCGCAACGGACTGCTGTCCGGCGGCTCTCTCAAGGCGCTGCTGGACGGCGGGGAAATCCGCGTCTACGACACGGCCACCGTGCCGGCGTCTGCTGACGATGCGATCGGCGGCGCCACGCTGCTGGTGGTCATCAAGAACAGCGGCGCGGGCATCACCTTCGCCGCGGCTGCCGGCGGCGTGATGCAGAAGGCGTCCGGTGAGGTCTGGTCGGGCGTCAATGCCGCCACGGGCAACGCTCGCTTCTATCGGCACGTGCTGTCGGCCGACGACGGCACGGCATCGACGGCGGCGGTGCGGATCCAGGGCACCGTGGGCTTTGCCGGCGCCGACATGAACCTGTCGTCGGTGGCGCTGGTCAGCGGCGCCACGCAGAGCCTGAATTTCTACTCGGTCGCAATGCCGGCAGGTTGAGCACATGCCGACCGGTACGCCGCCGAGCGCCGACGCGCTGTTCTACGACACCTTCGATGGGGCCGCAGGCCCTGCTGCTGGCCACGTCCCCGACTACAACGTCGCGGGCGATGCTGCGTGGGTGCCGGGCGCGACGCAGCAAAGCGGCACCGCGTGGGGTGACGTGCCGTGGGACGAAGTCTCAACCTTCCCTGCGGTGTTGACGGGAAGCGGGGGCATCGTGGGCGCCGACGATTTCTATCCGGCGAACCCGCGTGTCCTGTATCCGGGGTATGCGTCGGACCCGAGCGCGCCCCACGCGCAGCCGCCGGAGGTTGTGCTCGATCGCTTCGTGGTGACGTTCGATCTCACGTTCGATATCGACTCGTCGACGCCACCGGGCACCGACGGCATGTTCGTCTTCTCGGTCGGTCGGCGTGCCTCCTACACTGATCCCGGCGACCCTGGGGCGCCTCTCGAGTTCACCCCCTATGCGGAGGTGAACGTGCGTCGCTTCATGTCGGAGTACCGGTTGCTGCTGCGCTCCAGCAGCGCGGTCGACGACTTCGGCTTCGCGTTCGACGCAAACACGCCGTACACCTGCAAACTCACCGTTGGGCCCGACGAGTGCCTGCTCGAGGGGTTCGGGACGACGCGATCAGTCACGCCACCGCCAGGGCCTTCGAGCGATACGCTTCCAGAGGAATCGAAGCCCGCCTTCGCGCCGCTGTCGCTCCTCCTGACCCGCCACGCAACAATCTCGCGCGTGTTGGTCGAGCGGCCAGGCGGCCCTGAGCCCGAGCCACCACAGCGGTTCTGGACTGACCAGGTGAACGCCCGTGAGGTGCTATGACCGACGAGTTTCCCAAGAACCGGGGAGGCTGGAGCGGCCCAGGCCGCACGGCCGCCTATTCGCTCGCCGGTGAGGGTGACAACAGCCTGAGCTGGAGCCGCAAGCGGCGCTTCGGCGCCGAGGCGCGCAACAAGGGCGGGCACCTCACCGTCAAGGTCGACGCCAACGCCGTGGACGGGTTCTACTCCCTCGGCATTGAAGAGGGCGCGACGGTGGTGCGGGGCTCCACGAATGCCCGCGGCTCGTTCTTCCTGCGCGGCCCGGCGCCGGCGTCTGAGCTGGGCATTCCGCAGCTGCTCGCACGCGGTGACGGCACGGCCTGGACACTCTCTGCGTTCACCTACGTGGGTGACGTGAGCAGCGCGTTCGGGCTGAACCGGCTCTATCGCATGGACACCTACATCACGCGCGACGGCAGGACGCCGACCGTGCGCCCGCCGCTGGCCTCGGTCGGGGCGTCGGATGGTGCGGGCACGCGCACAGCGTCGGTGTTCTCCACCATCGGCGCGCGCCGCGACGGCCGCCACGAGCACGCGATGGCGTTCTCTGCGCTGGACGAGGACGGCGATCACGTCATCGGCGTGGCCTTCGACGACAGAGAAACCCAGCGGGTGGTGATCGGTGCGAAGGTGGCGGGCCAGATCATCTTCCCGCTCGCCTTCAACCGCCTGGGCCCGAGCACCTTCCTCGGCCTCGGCGGCGCGTTCTTCTGGCGCGGCGCTGTCGTGCCAGGCTACGACCGCACCGCGCACCCGGGCCTGTTCTTCTTCGCGTCGACCGACGGGGGCCACACCTGGGCCACGTTCCCCGCGCCAGCCATGACGGCGCACGAACAGGCGCAGTACCTGGCCAACACCGGGCCGCTGGGTGCCTGGGAGCTGTGCAACCGGACGGCGATGAACACCGGCGCGACCATCGTGCCGCTGTCGCGCACCACCGCGCTGGTGTACGCCGTGCTGTCGTCGCCGGACGAGGCGCCGCCCGGCCCGTGGACGCCAGGCACCCGATACCCGAATGCGCGCGTGCGCGTGGGCGTGGCCGACCTCGAGGCTGGCACCGTCTCGCTGCTCGGCACGCTCTTCGATCCGCCGTTCGCCGCACTGGGCACCGACTACCTCGCGCAGGCGTTTCCGCGCTGGGAGCGGGGCGCCCACATCGCGCCCGGCGGCGGTGCGCTGGTGTTCTTCAACGACGCCGACTACAGCGCCAACTGGACCGCGCAGCCGACGATCTACCAGACCAACGGCGGCCCGCTCGAGCTCGTGGGCAGCATGCCCTTCCAGGCGGGCAGGGCGGGCGTGCCGCTGGCTGTCTCGCCGACCCAGCTTTTCATGCCCGTCTACGACGAAGAGACGCACGTGCTCTTCGAGTCGAAGAACCGCGGGCTCACATGGTCGAAGCGCGCGACCTTCTCCACGAAGGCCACCGAGGCGCTGCCGGGGCCCGCCGGCGCCAACACGGGCCCGCGCTCTTTCGGCGCCGTCGTGTACCTGCGCGATGACGGCCGCGCCAAGAATGCGACGCCCGGCGCCCCCTGGCTGTCCGACGACAGGATCACACCCCCATGACCAACGCACTCAAGCGGGAAGGCTACGGCTACACGATCCCGGCGACGCCCTACGTCCCCTACCGGCCGGCGTACACCTACCTCGACCCCATCTTCGGCTACACCCAGCCCAACGGCTGGAGCATGGACGTGGGCTCGCCCAGCGCCAGTTCCAACGGCGGGAAAGGTTCCGGCTCCGGCATCCTGCTGCCCGACGGCACTTGGCTGCCCGCAGGCTATTCGGTCGTGGTGAAGGGGGTCAAGCCGCCCAACACACCGGGCGTCGGGGTCACCATCCCGGTCGGAGGCACGCAGCCCACGTACGGCATCGTCGGCTACAGCATCGTCACGGTGCCGGAGCAGCCGGAACAACCCGGCGCGCCAGGTGGACGCATCTCGGTGCCGCCGGCTGGCTGGACCGCCTTCGCCCGGTCGATGAAGGGCATCGCCGCGGGCGTGGCGCGCTTCACCGTCCCTGTGGGCGTCAGCGGGGTGGTGATCGGCCTGGCCGAGTACTCCGTACCCAACGGCGGCTACGGCCACATCCGGCACGGCCTGCGGTTCGGTGGCGATCGCGTCTTCAACGCGCGCACCGGCGTCGATCTGGGCGAGTTCCTCGACGATGACGAATTCGAGATCACCTACGACGGTTCGGAGGTGGTGTTCCTGCAGAACGGCGACGAGATCGACGCCGAGCCGTCCACCTACCGCGCCGAGCCGCTGTACCTCACGGCCACGATGTACGACGTGGGCGACATGGTGGACAACCCCGGCTTGGTCGAGGAAGGCCACGGGCGCAGCGAAAGCACGCTGCCGCAGCTGGCCGCCTTCGCCTTCGAGAGCGACTATGCGCAGGCCGTCACGGTCCTGCCGGCGCTGACGGTCGACGCCGGCTCGGGCACCGACTACGCGCACGCGACGCTTCCTGCCCTGGTGGGCCTGTCGGGAAGCGCCAGCGTATACGGCGCCGTCGTCGGCGCGCTGCCAGCGCTCACGGTCACGAGTTACGGCGGTATGGCGCCCGGGGCCGGCGCCAATGCGTGCGACATCTCGTTGCCCGTGCTGATGGGCTCGGCGGTGGGGCTGACCGGCGGCACTGGCTCTGCCGAGGTCGACCTGCCGGCGCTGGCCGGCCTGGTGGCCGAGGGCGCCTACGGCGAGGCCAAGGCCACGCTGCCGCTGATGACGGTGTTTGCCTTCACGGAAGGCAACGACGAGGCCTACGCGCTGGAGACGTTGGCCACCAGCACTGCGGCGGCCGCCAACGCCACGCTGCTGGTCACGGTGCTGGAGCACGTCACGCTGGGCAGCACGGCCGTGCCCTCGACGCTGCTGGACGCGGCGATCCATGAAATCATCAGCGCCGCGCCCTCGGTCGCCGTCGAGCAGCTGCTCGAGGTGGTGGCGCGCACCTTCATCCAGGCGGGCTCCACCGGCGTGCTCGAAGGCGCTACCGGGCGCACGGATCAGGACACCTGGGTATGGCACGCCGACGCCAAGGGCAGCACGGTGTACCGCAGCTACCCGTTCAATAGCTTTGCGGTGATCGACGGCAAGCACTACGGCGCCAGCGCCGAAGGGCTGTTCCTGCTGGAAGGCGACGACGACGCCGGCGAGCCGATCCATGCGAGCTTCGACCTCGGCGAGATGGACTTCGGCACCGCCGAACTCAAGACCATCACCGAGTGCTATGTGGGCCTGTCGGCTAAGGGCAATCTGTTCCTCAAGGTCATCGCCGAAGGCCGCGAGTTCATCTACAAGACCCGCAGCTTCTCCGAGCACATGCAGCAGCAGCGCATCACCCCCGGCAAGGGGCTGAAGACCAACTACGTGACCGTGCAGTTCTTCAACGAGGACGGTGCGGATTTTGAAATCGACTCGGTGCGCTTCGTCGTGGCCGACCTGAGCAGGAGGATCAACTGATGCCCATCGTCACCGTTCCCGACCCGATCACCGGCGGCGCCGGCGCAGCCGTCACGACCACCCAGGTCATCAACGCCATGTGGGACAACTCCCAGACGCGCACTGACGAATCGAACGCGCGCATTGCCGCCGGGCTGGGGGACGTCGGCCCGGCGCCCATCATCGGCGTGCCGGTGCTCGACAAGAGCTACGTGCCGCCGCTGGCGCCGCAGCTGCAAGACCCGAACATCGCGAACGGCGAGGCGATGTACAACACCCAGCTGCAGAAGCTGGTGAACCTGATCGGCCAGGGCATTGCGGACTTCTTCCAGAACTACTTTCCGCTCGGCCCCTACGACCAGGCGGTGGAGTGGCTTCGCCAGGCCATCGTGGACGGCGGGACCGGGATCAATGCCGGCGTCGAACAGCAGCTCTGGCAGCGCGGCAAGGCCCGCGTGCTCGAAGAGAGCATGGAGGCCGAAGACAACCTCACGGCGGGCTGGGCCGCGCGCGGCTACCCGCTGCCGCCTGGTGCGCTGGTCTACGGGCTCCAGCGCATCCAGCTGGACCGCAGTCGCAAGATGGCCGAAATCAGCCGCGACATCGCCATCAAGAGCTTCGACACCGAGATCGAGAACGTGCGCTTGGCCGTGACGCAGACGCTGGACCTGCGCTCGAAGGCGATGAGCGCGATGGCCGACTACATCCGCACGCTGATGATGGGGCCGCAGACAGCCATGCAGCTGGCGACGGGCCTGGCCGGGCTGGAGCTGGATGTGAACCGCTCGATGGTGGCGCTGTACTCGGCCGAGGTGCAGGCGCTGCAGCCGCGCGTGCAGCTGGCGATCGAGGATGCGCGGCTGCAGGCCGGCACGAACGAGGCGAACCAGCGCTCCATCGTGGCCACGGCCCAGTCGAAGGCGGACCTGGCCAAGGCTGCGGCCACGATGCTGGCCTCGCAGGCCAGCGCCGGCATCAACGCGATCAACGCCTCGTCCTCGATCAGCGGCAGCGACAGCACGTCGGTTTGACGGCACCCCAGTAGGGTTCGACGCTGGGGGAGCGCGCCGACACCATGACGGGCATCTTCGGAGCCGTCATGACAATTCAACTCGGAACCTCACTGCGCAATGCGCTGCTCGACCAGATCGAGATCACCGCCGGCACCGCGCCCAAGGTGCAGATCCGCACCGGCGCGCAGCCCGCGAACTGCGCCGCCGCCGACAGCGGCACCTTGCTGGTCGAGATCACGCTCGACGCCGATTGGGCCTCGGCCGCTGCGGGCGGGGTGAAAACATTCACCGGGCTGCCGAAGAGCGCGGCAGCCGGCGCGGCAGGCACGGCGGGCCACTACCGCTTCAAGGACAGCACCGGCGCCACCACGCACATGCAGGGCTCCGTGTCTGCCACCGGGGGTGGCGGCGACATGACCATCGACAACACCAACATCGCAGCCGCCCAGAACGTGCAGATCACGAGCTGGTCGATCACTGCGCCCGGCGCGTAAGGGGGTGAGATGGCTTCTCCTGTAGACACCAGCGTCAAAAATTTCACCAGCACGATGAGCGGCTTGAGCGCGCTCATCATGAACGGCACGACGGGGACGGGCATTCCGATCCTCGATGCAGTGCTCTCGGACGGCTTCGATCAGGTCACGCTCACGTCGCTCGTCGTCAGCGGCGGGGTGGCGACTGCTGCCTACTCTGGCCCTCACAGCGCCGACACTGATACCGTGGTGCTCATCGCGGGCGTGACTGGACCGCTGACTGCGCTCAATGGCGAGCAGAAGATCACCGGCAAGCCGACCGCGAACAGCGTCACTTTCGCCACCGCTGCTGCGAACGGCACTGCCGCTGGCACCGTCACGATGAAAATGGCCTCGATGGGGTGGACGAAGGTCTATTCCGGAACGAACAAGGCCGCATACAAGTCGATTGATCCTGCGGGCCATGGCATGTATTTGCGCGTGGACGACTCCGACGCTCGCTTCATGCGCGTCATCGGTTACGAGACCATGAGCGACGTAGATACCGGGACGGGCTTGTTCCCCTCGGCGGCGCAAATTTCGGGCGGTCACTGGTGGTGGCGCTCCAACACGGCGAACTCGACCGCGATCCCTTACGAGATCATCGGTGACGCTCGCGCGTTCTATCTCATGCGCGCTACCTCTATGGGCAGCGTCGCACTCGCCACGAATCGCGAGACGTCGTTCTTCGGAGATATCCTCTCCTATAAGGCGGGCGATGCGTTCGGTTGCTGCATCAACGGCCCTTCTACGAGCGCGGTGTGGTCCGCAGTCGTTGCTCAGGCTGGCGATATGAATATCTCGCAGTCTGCGTTTACGATCCCGTCGAACGCCTACATGGCTCGCTCGCACACCCAGATCGGCGCCAGCGTGCCTGTGTTTCGCGGCAGTCCGCAACAGATCGCCCATATCTCGGGGTCCAGCACTGACGCGTACGGTACGTACCCGAACGGACCGGACTTGTCGCTGCGCGTGCACCCGTGCTTCGTTACGGAAGGCATCACGAAGGTCGATTCGGTCTTCCGTGGTGAATTCCCCGGCCTGTGGCACACGCAGCAGTCCGTCCCAATCGGCGCGTTCGACAACAACGACCGCATCACGGCGACCGGGCCGCTTGCGGGCCGCCGCCTGAACGTGACGCGCTGCCAGCCGACTACGGCGACCGCCTCTACGACGTCGGGGGTGGCCTTCATCGATATCACGGGACCGTGGGCGCGGTAAATGGCAACCTATACGGTCCCCGTCCGTAGTGAAGCACCGCCTCGCGTCGTGATCGCGGCGACACCTGCGTTCGCCACCAAGGTCACGACCCTTTTGCTCGGCCAAGACCCCGCTTATGGTGGCGGCTTTACTGTGGCTGGTCTGGTCAAGGTAGTGGGTGTGCCCGCGCGGCGGCGCGTGCGCCTCTACGGCGAACGGACGGGAGGACTGGCTCGCGAGGCTTGGTCGGATGCAACGAGCGGGAGTTTCTCGTTCCCGGGGCTCGCGCGCGGACCGTATACCGTGATCGCCTACGACTACACCGGCACCTATCAGGTGCAGGCTTGGAACGGAGTGCTGGCGACATGAGCTACACGCCGCCAAACGGCCAGGCCGTTGTCTTCGACCTCACCGGCGCGCCGAACGCGACGACCTCGCCGGTGTTGCTGGAGTTCGGCACGACAGGCACGGCATCGGCCGCCGCCGCGCAGACGTTGCAAGCCCTCGCGCAGGGCGCGAGCGTCGCCGCCGTGGTGCGCGCCGCTGCCGCTCAGAACTTTGGTGTGTTCGCCCAGGCCGCGACGGCCGTCTCGACCGACACGGCGAGCCTGAGCGCAGCGCAGCAGCTCTCGCCATTCGCGCAGGCCGTTGCGGCGGCCGCGCCCGCACGGGCGGCAGCGCCCCAGGCACTGGGCGCGTTCACGCAGCAGGTTGTGCTTTCGGCTGACGCCGGATTCGTGGCGGCTCAATCGCTGGGGGCTTTCGACCAGGTCGCGCAAGCCGCGGCGCGGATGGATGCTGCCGCAGCGCAGGCGCTCGATGCCTTCATGGCTTCCGCGCTGGCGGCGGTGGCCGTCTCCGTGGCTGCCGCACAGAGTCTCGGGGAGTTCTCACAGGCCAGCGAGGTCAGCTCGCCGGTGTCGTTGCATGCGTCGCAGCTGCTGGGCGAGCTGAGCCAGGCGGCCGAGGTCGTGCACAACTACGAATTCGAGCGCAACGAACGCACGGTCGTGGTCACCGCCGAGCGCCGAGGCTGCACCGTCGCGCGCGAGGTCAGAAGCATGGCGGCCACGACCGAGCTGCGCACTGCTGCATTCCGGGGCGAGCGGCGGCGCATCGCCGTCACCGACTGAAGGATCAACATGGCCACCCTGAAGCCCACCACCTATGTCGTTGACGAGCGCGGCGACTTCGTGATCGATCGAGATCCGGATGCGCAGCTCGACTATTCCTTCGACTGGTCGGCCTGGCTCGCACTGAACCCTGGCGATGCCATCGCATCAGTCGAGTTCATCGTCGACCCGTCGCTGACGGTTGTGAATCAGTCGCACGACGACACCACGGCTACCGTGTGGTTGACCGGCGGCACCAAGCCCGCCACGGGGCCGAACAAGCTGCGCGCGACCTGCCGCATCACCACTACCAACACCCCGCCACGGATCGATGACCGGTCCATTTTCTTGAGGATCGTCGAGCGATGAGCACTCCTGGCAGCACACCCGAAAGCACACCCGTCCCGACGCACGCCGAGGTCGCAGCTATTCACGCCCGGCTCGACGAGGGCGATGCGCGCATGGAGCGCATCGAGAAGAGCCTGGCGGCCAACACGGCGGCCACGGCGCGCGTCGAAGGCAACACCGCCGAGTTGCTGGGGTGGTTCGAGAACGGCAAGGGCGCCTTCAAGGTGCTTGAGGGGCTGGGCAAGCTGGCCAAGCCGCTGGGCGCCATCGTCGGCTTGTTCGTCGCCATCGCGACGGCGTGGACCATCTACCGCGGCGGGTCGCCGAAATGAGCACGAAGCTGCGTCTTGCTGTCGGCGCGCTGACGCTCAGCGCTGCGGCGTTCGTCGGCATCCTGACGCGCGAGGACTACGTGGGCACAGCCATGATCCCCACGAAGGGCGACGTGCCCACGGTCGGCTTCGGCAGCACGGTGAAGGAAGACGGCTCGCTGGTGCGCATGGGTGACACCACGACGCCGGTGCGCGCGGCCCAGCGGTCGCTGGCGCACATCCAGAAGGACGAGACCGCGCTCAAGCGCTGCATCGGCGAAGACGTGCCGCTGCACCAGGCCGAGTACGACGCATACGTCGACCTGGCCTACAACATCGGCACGCGCAACTTCTGCACGAACCCGAAGACCGGCGGGCCCAGCGTCATCGTGCGCAAGCTGCAGGCGCGCGACTATGCCGGCGCGTGCGATGCGATCCTGCTGTACCGCTACGCCGCGGGCTTCGACTGCTCGACGCCTGGCAACCGGCGCTGCGCTGGTGTGTGGGCCGACCGGCAGCGCGTGCACAAGCAGTGCATAGAGGCGCAGTGACCATGCCCGATCTTCGCAATGCTGCGCTGTGGGTGTTGGGCGTCTTGGTGTTGGTGCTGGGCCTGTCGACATGGAGCTACCGCACCCAGGCCAAGGCCACGGCGTTCGCCCTGGCCACGCAGAGCGCTGCCGTCGTGCAACAGAACCTGGCCGCGGCAGCGCTGTTGAAGACCCGAACCGCCGAGCGCGACGCCGCGCAGAAGAAGCTCAACGAACGCGCCACGGCGCAGGAGATCACCGATGGAAAAGCGACCCAGCAGATTGCTGCTGATGATCGGCAGCAGCGTGCTGCTCCTGTTCGTGTCCGCGTGCTCGACTGCACCCGTGATGCCGGGCGCGGTGGTGGAAGCGCCCCAGGTGGTCCAGCCGCCACCTCCGAAGCTGGTGCAGGACACACCGGCTCGGCCAGTGGGTTACTTTCGGAGGCTGGTGCTAGACGCCTTGCAGACGCCCTGACAGAGGTGGAGATGATGAGTGCCGCTTACGCCTCTTGCCGTGCGACGTCGTTTCCTGATCGATGAGCTTGCAGTTGAGGCGTGACGACGAATTCACCAAGGGCAAGCGCCGACTTGCTTCGTTATATGGGCTGAAACGACAACATCGAGTCTGTCTGCAAGGCGCTCGATGAAATTACGCCACGCGACCAATTCATTTTTAGTCACAGTGTGAGCGCTGCCGTGGGCGATTTTATTTCTGGCTGAAGAAAGATCGCGCAGCGTTTTTTGAATGGTGGCGTTGCTGCATTTCTGCCATCGAATCTCTGTGGACGCCATGATCCAAGGCACGCCGGCATAGAAAAACAAGTTGTTCACTTGGTGAACGTTCGCATTGTGATTCTTGGCGCTCGTGTGCTTCTTTAGCTCTTTTACTTCAGCCGGTTTTTGTGGATGCAGTAGATCGAGCGTGTTGTCGAAAAGCTCTTCTGCAAAGCCCTCAAACACAGCGGCCAGTAGAGTGGTCCCAGCTTTGAGTACCGCGGAGCCCTTTTTTTGAGCTGGCTTGCCGGCACCTGGAGGGCAAATGGCATCTCGCGCTGCGATCACCTCATCGATCTCGAGTAGCCTGGTTTTGAGCTTTGTATTTGCGGCTGAGGGCATGGTCTCCATCCTTTGGTTATTTGGCGGTGTGATGTTGCCATTGTTCTTTCTGCTTTCGAATTTGTACGCCTCTCGCCCCCCGGTAGGGTTCGACCCGCGCGGTGCGCGCGCGAAGAATGCCAAGGAACCTCAGAAAGGTCTCCATGGCACCCGATCTTCTTCAGCCCACCGCTCCAGGACTGGGCGCCGTCAATCGCGTCGGCAATAGCTACAGCGGCGGCAACGTCTCCGGCCCGATCACCGTGAACGGGCAGGCCCCAGGCGGCACCTTCAGCTCCATCGGCCCCGGTGCTCCGGCGCTTGGTATCTCGTCCGTGCCGCGGCCGGCGACCGCACTGGTGACGACGCCGGCGCCCGCGCCGTTCAATCCTGCACTCGGCGTGGGCCGGCCGAATCTGCTCGGCGGCTTGGCTGACACGAATGCGCAGATCGATAGCCTGCGGTCCTCGTACGACGCGCCAGCGCTGGGCGTTCGGCCAGCGGCACCGACCGCGCCGTCTGTGTCTGGGGCGACGACCTCGCGGCCAGCCGTAGGCACGGTCGCTTCGACCTCTGGTGTGCCAGCAGCTGCGCCAGCGCCTTACACCAATCGCACGGGCGGGGTCGCCCCGCAAATGGTCGCGTATCGCGATGGCGGTGTGGTTGAAGGCCCGGGCACCGGCACCAGCGATTCGATTCCCGCGATGCTCTCGAAAGGCGAAGTCGTGATGCCGGCCGACACCGTACGAGCGTTGGGCGTCGGCAACCTGCAGGCCGCGATCGATGCGACGCACGAGCCCACTGGCTTCGGTGTGGTGAAGAATGGCCGAGTAGCCTACGCCGACGGCGGCTACGTCGAAGATCCGCGCAAGCGCGAAGAGCAGCAGATCATGGCCACGATCTCCGATGCGGCAGGCGGCGCCATGCCGGCACCTGCCCCCGCAGCAGAGACAGCAGCGCCTGCACCGGCTCCGTATGTAGCTGAGATCCCGCGTGGGCGCTATGAGTCTGCAGCTCCGTTCGCCGGCGGCGTTCCCGCCCGCGCGGCGGGGCCAATCTCCGGTGCCGCGGCGACCGTGACACCTGCGACCCAGGCTCAGGTTCGCCAGGTCGATAACTCGATTGCGGCGGCGCCAGTAGAAGCTCCGCCCGCGGCCGTGCCGTCGTACCAAGCCGCGGGCACCGTGTCGGAGTTGGGCGCTGTCCCTGCTACCGATCGACTTGCGCAACTGAATCGAGACGTGGCCTTCCAGCAGGACAAGCAGACCTGGCGGAATCCTTCTGACCCGACGCCGGGCCTCGGCATCATCGACAACGGCGGGGCGAATCGAAACGCCGACTTCAACGACAGCGCCGCGGTGCGCACACTGATCGCGCGAGGCGCGCCGCCGGGGCGCAATGGTGCGCAGGCCTACGCGGCCCAGCTCGGTGCCGCACAGGCGCCCATCGATCAGCGGGCGGGTCAGGCTGCTCTCGGCGTTCGAGATGCTGGCGAAACGCGGCGCGCGCTCATCGCAGAGCAGGGCCTCGACTCGCGCGCTCGCGTAGTCGATTCCCGCCAGCAACAGCAGCTGGCTCTTGAAGGCAAGCGGCTGGCGCTGGATGCGAGTCGTGACGACCGGCAGACCGCGGCAGCGCAGGCAGACCAGGCCCAGAAGGCTCGGGTTGCGCAGCTCGACGAGATGATCCTGAACGGGAATCCGCTTCAGAAGAAGGCCGCCGCAGCGCAGAAGGCCGCACTGATGGGCAAGGGACTGGACGAAGCGGGGAAGACCGGCGAGGTATCGACAGCCATCCGCAAGGAGTTCGAGAGCCTGCCCGAGGTCAAGAACTACAAGCAGGCGCTGCCTTCATTTCGTGGCATCGAAGACGCCGTGAAGCGCAACACGCCGATGTCGGACATCAACATCGTCTACGGCATCGCCAAGTTGTATGACCCGAACAGCGTGGTGCGCGAGGGCGAGTACTCCACCGTCGCCAACGCGCCCGCCATCCCGGAGCGGGTCAAGGGCTACGTTCAATACGTCGCCGGCGGCGGCAAGCTGACCGATGAGGTCAAGAACCAGATCCTGACCGAGGCGCGGTCACGCATGGGGACCTTCGACAAGGAGTTCGGCGCTGCGCGTGATCGGTATTCCGACATCGCGCGGCGATCGAATGCAGACCCGTCGCTGGTCGTTCCGCAGGACTACACGCCGGCCGTGGCCGCGCCCGCAGCGCAGGCTGCGCCCCCACAGATCGCCGAGCTGCAGCGCCGCGCAGCCAACAACCCGGCGCTGGCTCAGCGCTTGCGCGAGGCGGGGTACTGATGGCCACCGACTTCAGCACCATGTCCGACGACGAGCTGTTCGCGCAGCTTCCCGCTCGAACACCTGCAGCGCCACCGGCGGGGACGGCATCGACGGTGTCGCCATCTGCTACGACCGCGCCGGCCGCAGCGCCATCGAGCAGCGCGCCCGACTTTTCGAAGATGAGCGACGACGAGCTGCTCGCCTCGCTCCCCGCGCGCACGCCGGCCGAGCCGCCGAAGCCTGAGCGCACGGCGCTGGGCGAGGTCGGTCACCAGCTCGGGCTCACGGCGCGCGCGGCGGTGCAGGGCGCTGCCGCCCTGCCGGGCATGGTCTCCGACGCCGTCACCGGACCAATCAATGCTGGCCTCGACAAGGTGGCAGGGGAGGGGAACGGCTTTCGCTTCCAGAAGGTCTCCAGCGCGCTGGGCAACATCATGGACGAGGCCGGTGTGGCCAAGCCGGAGAACGCCACCGAGCGGGTCGTTCAGGACATTGCCACGGGCGTGGGTTCAGCCGCTACCGGCGTCGGCGCAGGCCAAGTCCTGGCGCGTGCCGCCGAGCCGGTGGCAGCCGCTGTCGGCAGCGCGCTCGCTGCAGCTCCAAGCACGCAGCTGGCCAGCGCAGCGACCGGAGCAGGCGCGGCAGGCGTCACGCGCGAGAGCGGCGGCGGCGCCGTGGCACAGACCGTGGCGGGCCTGGCTGGTGCGCTCGCGCCCACGGCGGCACCATTCGCAGCGCGCGCAGCGGTGCGCGGAGCCATCCGTGGCGGTGAAGCCGGTCGGCAGGAAATGGCCGATCGCATCCAGACTTTCCAGCAAGCGACGGGCGAGACGCCAACGCTTGGCCAAGCGACAGGGCGCCGGGCGGTGCAGGCTGCTGAGACCGGCCTGTCCAACGTGGTGGGCGGCTCGGGGATCATGATCCGCCGCGGCGAGGCCCAGGCGGAGGCAATGCAGAAGAGCGTGCAAGATCTGACCGATGCGCTCTCGCCGAATGCAACGGGGGCTGACGCCGGCGCAGCGATCACGCGCGGCGTGAATGCGTTCAAGGACAACGTGAAGTCCGTGCAGCAGCGGCTGTACGCGGATCTCGATCGCCACATTCCGGCGGCCACTCCCATGGCCGTAGGACGGACACAGGCCGCACTCGAGGCGCTGAATGAGGGCATTCCCGGCGCGCCGAACATCAGCAACTTCTTCAAGAACGCGCGGATCGGCTCAATCGAGCGCGCGCTGGGCGAAGACCTCGAGCTGGCTCGCCGAGCGCAGGCGCCGACAGGCATGTCGAGCACAGGCGCAACGACCTTGCCTGGGCAACTGCCGTACCAGGCGGTGCAGAAGCTGCGCACCCTGGTCGGTCGTGAGATCTCGGAGAACTCGCTCACCTCTGACGTGCCCCGCAGCAAGTGGCGCGCGCTCTACGCGGCCCTCAGCGATGACCTGGGTGATGCGGCGACCGCCGCCGGCCCGCAGGCTCAGCAGACTTGGGCCCGCGCCAACCAGTACACGCGATCCAGCATCCAGCGGCTCGAGCAGCTGGAAACGATCGTGAACCGCGATGCGCCCGAAAAGATCTTCAAGGCGGCGACTACCGGGCTGGCCGAGGGCGGCACCACCATCAACCGGGTGATGAAGTCCATGCCGGTCGAGAACCGTCGCGAGGTCGCCGCCGCCGTGCTGCAGCGGCTCGGTCGAGCCAAGCCAGGTCAGCAGAACGAGATGGGCGACGCCTTCAGCTCGGAGACGTTCCTCACCAACCTGGCGAACATGAGCGCGCCGGCGCGGCGCGCGCTGTTCGGCTCGTCGGGGTTCGGGGGACTCGAAGAGCGCGTGCAGCAGCTGGGCGCAGTGGCGAACATGCGGCGCGAGGGCGCGCGGGTGTTTGCCAACCCGAGCGGGACAGCGCGCCAGACGGCGTTGCTGGGCTGGCTGGGCACCCTCATGACGTCGTTCGCCACTGGCAATCCGATTGCGATTGGCGGGGCCTTGGCGGCGCCGGTGTTTGCTGGTGCTGGAGCACGGATCGCCACGAGCCCACAGATCGTTCAGGCTATCAGTCAGCCTGCGCAAGTCTCAGCTGGCGCCGGCCCCGTAGCAGCCGCTGCAGCTGCGCGTCTGCCGTCCTTTGAAGAACGGAAGTCGGCGAACAAGGAACGAATTCGGCGGTCGCGCGGCGAGGGGCGCTAGCGGAACAGGCCGAGAACGAGAGAGATGGCCCCGGCGATCACGAGCACGGCGCTGACGAGTAGAACGCCCAGCAGGCCGAACAGCTTCCACTCTGTCTTCGCCTGCAGTCGTCGCTCTTCAGCCGCCAGAAGCGTCTTCTGACGCTCGTGCGTGTTGCGGTCGAAGATGGGGGGCTGGGCCATGCCCGGAATGTAACAGGGCGCCTCAAAACGGGCAAAAAGGCTTGTCAAGCGGGGATTCGGCCATCGCGTAAATGAAGCAGCGAAATCAACGTCGCTCGGCGAATCGTTGAATCTCACATCGAAATTCGTGTGAGAAACCATTCACTTATCTGAAACGTCTGTAGAAGTACTGGATGACAAACCAGTAAAAGTGGCAAAATTGACGGTACCGTCAATGGAACGTTGAAAAGGCAGTTGAAGTCGCCGAAGTGAAGATCGGCTGGCCAAACGCTCATTTTCAGCGCTTTGAACATTGAGGTCATACACCGACTGGACACCGCATGAAGCAAGGACACAACACGCAAGTCATCGTCAAAGTGGTCAACGGCCGCTTGGTGGGACCGACGTTGGCCGATCCTGGCATGGATCAGAAGATCCTTGCCGCGCACAAGCGCATGTTTCCCACGCGTGAGGCTGCGATCAAGCACTTCAGCAAGAAGGGCGTGCTCACGCCCACTGGCCATCTGACCAAGGCCTACGGCGGCTGACCCGCGTGGCGGAGGGGGCCGGGGTCGGCTATCAGCGCCTGCCTACTTGGGTGCTGGGTTTCCACGGCTGCGACAAGGCCGTCGGAATGGATGTCCTGACCAACCCTTCAAAGCATCTCAAAAAGAGCGACAACCACTACGACTGGCTCGGTAGCGGTATCTACTTTTGGGAGAACGACCCGGAGCGGGCCATGCAGTTCGCGAAGCAGGGCATGGGCGGCAAGGTCACCAAGGGCAAGATCAAGAATCCGTTCGTTGTCGGCGCGGTGATCGATCTCGGCTTGTGCTGTAACCTTTTCGACCAAGCTGCGCTTCAAGAAATGCAGCGCGCGCACAAGTTCATGCAGAGCTCATTCGAAAAGTTCGAGCTCGTGATGCCAGAGAACGGCAAGGGGCACATGCTGCGGCCGCTGGACAAGCTCGTCATCGAGCACATGCATACCCTTCGGCAGGTCATGGAGCCGACGCTGCCAGAGTATCAGACGATGCGCGCTGGGTTCATTGAAGGCGACCCGCTTTTCCCAGGCACATCGATCTGCGAGAAGAACCATATCCAGATCGCGGTCCGCGATCCAAGCTGCATCAAGGGCTACTTCTTGCCGCGAGAGTTGACATAGCAGCCGGTCAATCGACTCGCTCGCGCGTAGCGTTGGCCTCGGCGCGCTGTTCCTTGCGCCAGGCCCAGGGCGGCACCGGCGCTGCATCGCGCCACAGCCCGACGCGCTTGGCCTTCGCCTCGGCCTCGGCGAACTCGTACTGAGCGCGAGCCTGCGGCGTCTGCTCGCGGGCGTAGTCGCGATACCACCAGGCCATGCCGAGCGTGATCATGGTCAGGCCGGCATCGACGGTCATGGGCCCGTGTGGGGCTGACGCCGGCGCGACGTGCACACGGCACACGCTGCGGCCATAGCGATCGGTCTTCGGGCAGTCGAGCTCAACGTCCTTCATGTAGACCAGATCGGACAGGGCTTCCTTGGCGCGCTGGCCGAAGGGCTGCTTCTTCTCGGGCGCGTCGATGCCGTTGAACCGCACCTTCACCTGCTCGAATGCGCCCGGCTCGCCGCAGCGCGCGGTGATGGTGTCGCCGTCGCTGACGCCCACCACCAGGCACTCGCGCGGCTCGGCCGCCGCGGCCCATGCGGGCGCGAGAAGAGCAACGAGCAGGAGAGGGGGCAGAAGTTTTCGGCTCATCGGTGCGATCAGGTCGGAAGGATGTCGGCGACTTCAGGGCCGTACCGCGCCGCTACGATAGCGCGGCCGACGGCCATGCGCGGGTTCGGCCCTTCCTGCCACGGGCCTCGGCCTTCCTGCAGGCGACCGCCGGGCCGGCCCACGACGATGGAACACCACTGGTAGCCCTTTCCGGGCATGGGCGCAACGTGGATCGCCTCGCGCTCGAGCAGCTGGTCGAAGCCTGGCCAGGCGGTTGTGTACGCCGTGCCCGGCTCGTCGCCCAGGGCCTTGGCGATCCAAGCGTGCAGGGCGGCGCCGGCTAGCTCCGAAGTCTTCATGCTGCCGGCTGGCTCCTCAAGACTTCGACAGGGCCGACGCCGTTGTAGATCGTCTCTCCAGTCTTCAGGTTGGTCACGGTCCAGTGTTCGCCGGACGCGCCCGGCGTGACCTTGTAGTCGCCGAGAGAGAGGGGAAGAGGGTGGTCATCGTGCGCGACGCCGTCGTACCAGACGGGCGTGCGCAGGATCGTGGTGGCTTCGGGGAAAAAGTCAGTCTGGCTCATGGGCGGGATTGTCGCTGCCGGCCTGTGGCGCCTGGACTTTGGCCTTCTTCCAGCTCGCGAAGATTTCCTCAGAGGTCGGCTTGCCTTTCGTGTACCCGCAGAAGTACTTTGCGCGCTCCGCGTGCTCAGCTTCTGTCTCGGGCATCCGCAGAATCTCTCGTGTGCTGAGAATGGGAGTCGCCCCGGGATACCGCCGCGCGGCATCCTCGATCGTCATCTTCCACCTTGAGGGGCCACCCTTCTTCCGCCAGATGTCCGGCGGAAGCATGAAGGTGAATTGCTCGACTTCTTTCACGGTCAGAACGGCACGGGCCCGTACATCGATCGGATCTGGTCGCCTGCGCTGCCGTCGCGCGCGGTGCGGAAATGGTCGCCGACGGAGGCGCACAGCGTGGCCACCCCGTAGGCGAATTCCAGCTGTTCCCTGGTGAGCGGTGAGCCGGCTTGCACCAGGCCCACCTCGACGCCGAGCGATTGGTACTTCTCTTCGGCGCGAAGCACCGTCGAATCGGCGTTGGTGCATGCGTTGAAGTGCTGGCGTGCGATCTCCTCGGGCGGCCGGTGGCCCACCACGTACTGCAGCGTCTGGCCGTCCATGATGGCGTACTCGATGTCGACTCGGCCGTTGGCGAGGGTCTGCCACTCGGCGACGTAGCGGTCGATCCAGTCGCGCTTGGCCTCTCGGCGATTCAGCTCGTGGGGCGATAGTTCAGGCTCTTTCAGCGCCGCCGGCGCGGCGGAAGACGGGTCGAAAGCGGGGATGGTGATGGTGTCCATGGGGCTCTCCAAGTACTGTACGAAAATACAGTATCTTCCTGGTCCCACCCCTTCGTCAATGGGCCTCTGAGCGCAAAATTCAACCATGTGCAGCCACTACCAAGCGGAGAAGCGCCGCCGGCAGATCGAGAAGCGATTCGGCATCACCCTGCCGCCGAATTGGGAACCGCCGCGCGGCAGCATCCACCTGGACGTGCGTCCGACGTTCATGGCGCCGTTCATCCGCCGCCCGCTCGAGCGCAGCGCGGGTGATGGCGCCGCGCCCGACTTCGAGGTGGTCGGCGGACATTTCGGCATGCTGCCTCGGTTCGCCAAGGATCTGGCCTACAGCACCACGTACCGGACCTACAACGCGCGCACCGAGACCGTCGCCGAGCTGCGGACCTTCAGGGAGTCCTGGGCGCGCGCACGGCACTGCATCGTGCCGTGCGAGGCGATCTACGAGCCAGACTGGCGCACTGGTGAGCACGTCCCGACCCGGTTCACGGCTGCCAACGACGACACGCTCGGCGTCGCAGGCATCTGGGCGCCGTGGCGCAACCCCGTCACGCGGCTGGAAGAGCTGACCTTCGCGATGCTGACGGTGAACGCCGACACGCACCCGATGTTCAGCCTCATGCACAAGCCGGATCGGCTGCTCCCGCCAGATCAGCAGGACAAGCGCATGGTGGTGATCCTGCCCTCGAGCCAGTACGAGGCATGGCTCGATGCACCTGCCGAGCGTTCGATGGACTTCGCGAAGCAGTACCCCGCCGAGCATCTGCGCATGGTTGGCGAGCCGATCCCGAAGGCGCAGATGCGCCTCTTCTGAGCTACCGGCGCGGCCGGCGGCAGCAGGTGCAACGCATTGCCCGCGGCGCGGCGGCGCGCGGCAGATGCGCGCGTGCGCCGCGCGAGCGTTCTGCAAGTTCCGGGCGCTCACACGTCAGCACCGCGTGGGCCAGACGGGCGATATGCCGCGGGTCGTCATTGAAGGCGCGCGGGTACATGGTGTCGCAGATCATGGTGAGCACGTCATGATCGACCGCGCCCGCATACAGTTCGTAGAACTCGTCCTTGAACTCGTGCCACCACGCCTCCTGATCGGTCAGGGTGCGGCCGGCGATCACGATGGGGCTGGCGGGCTTCCACATGGGCGCATCGTACGGCCCAGAAATGAGGTGCGAAAGATGCCTCGGCACCACCTGAGTGAATCTGGATGCCCATACAGTGGTTGAGCAGCCGCGCGATTCGCACGTATTTCGCACACGGCCGGTGCGAGCCGCGCCAATGCTGGTGCGGACTCGGGTTCAAATCCCCCCAGCTCCACCACACAACGACCTAGGGCGTTCACTGAAATTCAGTGAACGCCCTTTTTCATTGGCCAGACGGCTTCGTTTGGACGACCCCCGCGATCCCGTCGATGGGGTTCACTCCACACGCTAGCTAGTCGATCGCGATCTTGTTCTTCTTCACAAGGTCTGCCCAGCGCCGCATGTCGGTGTGGATGTAGTCGGCGGTCTGCTTTGCGCTGTGGACTTCAGGAAACATCCCGACGTTCTCGAAGCCTTTCATGACCTCCGGGTCCTTCAGGGCTTGTGCCACCGCTTCGTTGAGGCGATCGCTTCGGTCTGCCGGGAGGCCCGTGCGCGCAGCGAGGACGAACCACTGACTGGCTTCGAAGTTGGCGATGCCGGCTTCCCTGAGTGTCGGCACCTCGGGCAAGGAGGCGGAGCGGATCGCCGTGGAGACCCCGTACGCCTTGAGCTTGCCGGACTTGATGTGCGGCAGCACGGGCGTGATGCCCAGCACGGCCAGGGGGAGCTGTCCACCGATCACGTCGGTCACCGCCTGGTTGCCGCCTTTGTAGGGCACATGCGTCATCGTCACGCCCGTCAGTGCCTGGATGAGTTCTCCGGTCAGGTGCTGGCCGGTGCCGTTGCCGGAGGAGCCGTAGCTGTACTTGTCCGGGTGGGCGGATGCGTCCGCGAGCAGGGCCTTGAGGTCCTTGGGCGCATCGGGCCGTGCCGGTCCCACGAGGACGGTGGAGCCTTTGGCGAGCATGGCGATGGCGCTCACCTCCTTGCCGATCTGCGGCATCGGGATGCTCGTGAGCACCGGGCCGGGAACCGTCACCAGGGTGTAGCCGTCGGCGGGCTGGGTTGCCACGTATCGAAGCGCGAGCGAGCCCGTGGCGCCGGGCTTGTTGTCGACCACGATGGGCTGGCCGAGCGTCGCCTCCAGCTTGCGGGCGACAAGGCGCGTGACGACATCGACGCTGCCCCCGGGTGGGTAGCCGACGACCCAGGTGATCGCTCGAGAGGGGTACTTCTCTTGCGCGAGCGTCGCAGAAGACGCCAGCGCCGTGAGCGCGCAGAAGATCAGAAAGAGGCCTCGGCGGCCGCCTGGGTGCTTGGACATGGGGTGAGCCTTCTGGGACGGTGGAGAGATGCGCGAGCGCGTCGGGGATTCCGCGGCCTCAGTCGGGCGCGCCCGGCGCCGTGTGAGGATGTGCTGTCGCACTCTGATGGAAGGCACGGACCATCCGCTGGATCGGCCCCAGGACCCACGTGTTGTAGACGAGCACATCCGACTCCTCCTTGGGGTCGCGCGTGATGTTGAAGAGATAGGGCGACTCGAGCTTGCCCTTGCCTTCGTTCACCTCGGGCTCCCAATAGAAATGCAGCTTCCAGTCGCGCCACTTCACCGCGCGCAGCTCGTTCTTGATATGGAAGAGAAAGCCCTCGCGCAAGGACTTCTGTTCGCCGAGGAAAAAAGGCATCTGATCGATGCCATCGATCGGCCTGTCCTCGGGAATGCGGGCGCCGCCCGCGCGTGCCAGCGTGGAGAAGAGGTCGGTGACGTGCACGATCTCGTTGCTCACCCGGCCCGCGGCGATCTTGCCTGGCCAGCGCACGATGCACGGCACGCGCAGGCTGCCTTCCATGGCCGTGTGATAGGTGCCGCGCCAGGGACCGGCCGTGCCGCGGTAAGGGGCGCGGAACTCGGGGCCGTTGTCGCTCGCGAAGATGAAGAGGGTGTTTTCCGAAATGCCGAGGCGCTCGATCTCGTCGATGACCTGGCCCACGCGGTGGTCCATCTCGACCATGGAGTCGGCGAAATCGCCATGGCCGGTGCGGCCCGCGAAATCGCGGTGAGGCAGGGTGGGGAAATGCAGGTGCGTGAGCGGCAGGTAAAGGAAGAACGGCTTCTGTGCTGCGTGGTTGCGCTGGATGAATTCCAAGGACCGGTTCGTCAGCGTTTCATCGATGCGCCGGCGCGAATCCAGGTTGTATTCCTCGACGTTCTGCGAAGGCACACCGGCACGGCCCTGCATGATGTACGGGATGTCCGCCACGCTCGGGTCGTAGCCGACACTGGCCGTGAACTGGCTCTCGTCCGTGGTGCGCGGGATGCCGTACCACTCGTCGAATCCCCGGTCGCTCGGGAAGCGGCCTTGAACATCGCCCAGGTGCCATTTGCCGTAGTGCGCAGTCGCATAACCCTGTGCCGAGAGCAACTGCGCCAGCGTGATCTCGCGGCGTGCCAGGCCCTGAGGCAGGCCGGGCGGCACCGATTGCAGGCAGCCCGTACGAATCGGATGCCGCCCGCTCATCAGCGCGGAGCGCGTCGGCACGCAATCGCTCTCGACATTGAAGTTCTGCAGCAGAAGGCCTTGGCTGGCGAGCGCGTCGATGCGTGGCGTGGGCGCGCCCCGCAGCGCCCCGCCGCCGTAGCAGCCGAGCTCGCCCCAGCCGAGGTTGTCGGCCAGGATGAGAACGATGTTGGGTGGGTTCATGGAAGGACTCATTGCGACTGCAGTCTAGGAACGGCTAGGATTCGGGTGTTTCCATATAGGAAGTTTTCGTTAACTTTTATTCATGCCCTTCTCGGCACGTGACCTCGACTACTTCCTGGAAGTGGCGCGCCATGGGCAGCTGGCCCGTGCGGCAACCAGCCTGACGGTGACGGCCGCCGCGCTTTCCAAGGCGATCCGCCGGCTGGAGGACGAGATGGGGCTCGGTCTCTTCGAGCGCTCGGGCCACGGCATGACGCTCACGCCCTTCGGCGTCGCGTTCCGCGAACGTGCGCAACGCATGAAGTCCGAGCACGACGAGGCGCTTCGTCATGCGGGCGACGTCCGCGCGGGACGTGCCGGGCTCATCCGTGTGGGCGCGACGCTGGCGGTTCTGGATGCCGTGCTCTCACCGGCGCTTGCGGCGCTGCAGCCCCGTCGCCCGGGCATGCATGTGCGCCTGGAAGTGGCGTCTTCGGACGAGTTGATCGACTGGACGCGCCAGGGCCTGCTCGATGTCGCCGTGATTCCGACCTATGAATCCATGCCGCACGGCCTGGTGCATGAGGATCTGCTGACCGATGCGCTCGTCGCCGTGGCGCGCGTGGGGCATCCGGTCTTTGCGCGTCGCCGTCTCACGATAGGCGATCTGTCGAAGTTTTCCTGGGTGCTGCCGTCCGTTCATTCGGCTGCACGCGCGAAGCTGGACGAGGTATTTCGTTCCGCCGGCGCGACGCCGCCGCAAGGCGCGATCGAGGTGCACTTCAATGCGTCCTGGTCGCTGCCGGTGCTTGCAGCGACCGATCTGATGGGCATCGTCCCGGTCTCCGTGCTCGCGCTGCCCCAGGCGCGTGGCGTCAAGGTGATTCCCGTCGACGCGCTGTCGATTCCGAGGCGGATCTCGCTTTTCTCACGTCCGAATACCTACCGCTCCCCACTCCTCGAGGAGTTCGTGCAGGCGCTCAAGGCACTGGCGCCGGCGCAGCGAAGCAGCGCGGCGCGCAAGGGATGACGGACGCTCGCTGAGGCCGTTTTCAGGCCGCGGTCGCCGCCTTCACCGGCCAGTCGCGCAACTTGCCCGGGTTCAGCAAGCCCATCGGATCGAAGCGCTGCTTCACCTCGATGACTTCCGGCGGCAGCGGACCGCCGGCCTTGCCGTCTTCCACGATGTTCACGTGCGGGTTGTTGATGTGCACCTGGTGCGCGCGGTGGATGTCGATGATCTCGTTCAGGCGATCTTCGGTGCTGAAGCGCACCAGCTGCAGCCCGCTGCAGGTCAGCAGCCCCGCCGCGTTGCGCAGGAACTCGACGTGCATCATGACCTCGCCGCCCAGCAGCTTCTCCATCTCGATGACCTGCTCGACATGCTTGCCGGGAATGAAGCCGCTTTGCAGGTAGGTCAGCGTCGGGTCGATCTTCAGCGCGTGCAGCGTCGTGTGGTTCCAGGTGAACTCCATCAGCGTGCGGTTGCTCTTCTGTACCTCGGCCGCCGTCTTGCGGTAGCCCACGGTGCCGCCGTGCGCCTGCACCAGCAGCACCATGGCCGGCTCGCTCTGCTCGGCCACCAGCGACAGCACGGTGTGGCAGCCCTTGGGCAGGTGCGTCGCCAGCTGCGCGAGGTGGTCGGCGATGGGCGCGGCGAAGAAGGTGACGCCGCGCTTCACGATGCCCGGCGCATGCGCGAGCTTGTCCGCGAAGTTCAGCGCGTTCTCGAAGTCGTCGAAGGTCACCAGCGTCTCGAGCCACGGATGCGTTGGCGCCAGTGCGATCTCCAGCTCCAGCACGAGGCCGTTGGTGCCCCACAGGTGGTGCATGCGCATCGCGTCGGCGCCGCGCAGTTCGATCACCTGCGGCTCGGCCTCGATGGTCATCGCGCGAATGCCCAGCACATTGCCGGGGGCGCCCAGCGGCCCGTAGTTGATCGAGCCCACGCCGCCGAAGCCGCCGCCGAACAGGCCGCCCAGCGTCGCGCTGCGGTAGGTCGAGGGCACGCAGCGCATCTCCTGGCCGGTGGGTTTCGTCTGCTTCTCGAGTTCGCCCAGGCGGATGCCGGCCTGCGCGCGCGCCACGCCGGGCTGCACCCACAGGCAGGCGTTGTAGCCCGTCATGTCGAGCACCACGCCGCCGGCGAGCGGCGTGGTCTGGCCGTAGTTGCCGGTGCCGCTGCCGCGGATCGTGATGGGCACGCCGCGGCGTGCGCAGGCGCCGACCACCGCGCGGATGTCTTCTTCGGTGCGCGGGCGCACCACCACGTCGGCGCGCTTGTCCTTCAGCTGGCGGGTGAGTACCGGGCTGAACCAGGAGAAGTCCTGCGAGAGGCGCGTGACGCGGCCTTCGTCGGTGATCCAGTCGAGGTCGGGGAGTTCGAGCAGCAGTTGCTCGATGGCGGAAGCGGGAGCGTTCATGGTCGATTTCAATCCTGGGAAAGTTCGCTCGCGTGCCACGAGCCCAGCGCCACCTTGGTGAGCCAGGCCATCAGCACGAAGAGCGCGACACCGGTGAGGGAGATGAGCAGCAGGGCCGCGAACATGCGCGGAATGTTCAGCTGGAAGCCCGCCTGCAGGATCTGGTAGGCCAGCCCCGCGCCCGAGCCGCCCGTGCCGGCCACGAACTCCGCCACCACCGCGCCGATCAACGCCAGGCCGCTGGAGATGCGCAGCCCGCCGAAGAAGTAGGGCAGCGCGCTCGGAATGCGCAGGCGCACCAGCTGTTGCCAGCGCGTGGCGCGGTTCAGCTTGAAGTAGCTCTGCAGGTCGGGGTCGATGCTGCGCAGGCCCAGCGTGGTGTTGCTGATGATGGGAAACAGCGCCACCAGCGCCGCGCACACCGTCATGGCCGCCACCGGGTTCTTCACCCAGATGATGATCAGCGGCGCCACGGCCACGATGGGCGTGACCTGCAGCAACACCGCGTACGGAAAGAGGGCGGTCTCGATGCGCTTGCTCTGCACGAACAGGAACGAGATCAGCACGCCCGCCACCGTGGCCAGCGCGAACGACAGCATCGTGATCTTCAGCGTGACCAGGAGCGCGCTGCCCAGCGGTGCCCAGTCGGTCACCAGCGTCTGCACCATCAGCCAGGGCGAGGGCACGAGGTAGGGCGGCAGTTCCATCGCCACCACCATCCACTGCCACAGCGCGATCAGCACCACGCCGATGAGCACCGGATAGAGCACGCGCTGCACGCGTGGCTGGCTCAGCAGGGGCGCCGCGGGTTTCGTCGCTGCCTTCATGGCGCGGTCTCCTCTTCTTCTGTGGTGCTGGCGCGCAGCAGGCTGTCCTGCAATTGCTTCGCGTGGCGCGCGAACCCGGGCGTGACCATGAAGTCGGCCTGGCGTGGGTAGGGCTCGTCGATCTGGAACTGCTCGACCACGCGACCCGGCCGCGCGGCCATCATCACCACGCGGCTCGAGAGGAACACCGCCTCGTGGATCGAGTGCGTCACGAAGATCACCGTGAGCTTCTTCTTGCGCCACAGCTCCAGCAGGTCGGCGTCGAGCTTGTGGCGCGTGATCTCGTCGAGTGCGCCGAAGGGTTCGTCCATCAGCAGCAGGTCGGGCTGCGTGACGAGCCCGCGCGCGATCGACACGCGCATCTGCATGCCGCCCGACAGCGCGCGCGGCAGCGCACTGGCGAACTTCTCCAGCCCCACGAGCGCGAGCGATTCCGTCACCCGCGCGTCGGCCTCCTTGCGCGGCACGCCGGCCAGGTCCAGCGGCAGCCGGACATTGGTCTGCACGCTGGCCCACGGCATCAGCGTGGGCGACTGGAACACGAACGACATCTTGTGCGGGCAGTCGTGCAACTGCGCCACGGGCTTGCGCCACACCAGCAGGCGCCCGTCGCTGGGTTCGAGCATGCCCGCCACCATCTTCAGCAGCGTGCTCTTGCCGCAGCCCGAGGGGCCCAGCAGCGTGACGAACTCGCCTTCGGCGATCGACAGGTCCACCGGCAGCAGCGCCTGCGTGCCGTTGGGGTAGGTCTTCTCGGCCGAGAGGATTTCGACGGCGGGCACGGCGGGCGCCACCGGCGGCACGAGGGTGTGGGGTTCGATGCGGTTCATGGCGCGGCGAGATTCAGGGCAAGACCTTGGCTTCCTTCACGAACTCGGTCGTGTAGGTTTTTGCGAGGTCCACCTTGGCCGGGTCGAGCAGCTTGGAAGCCACCAGGAAGTCGTAGCTCGCCTTGGCGCGCGCATCGGTGATCACGCCGATGCCGAGCTTGGCCGCGTCGCCGCCCGTGACCATGCCCATCTCTTTCAGCTTGGCCACGCTGTAGGCCAGTTGGTCGTCGGTCATGTTGGGGTTGTCCTTCTTGATCAGCGCGTTGGCCGGTGCCGGGTCGGCCAGGTAGCTCTTCCAGCCTTCGGCCGAGGCCTTCACGAAGGCCGCGACCTGCTTGCTGCGCTCCTTCACCGTCTTGTCCATGCACGACACGGTGACCGCGTAGGAGGGGTAGCCGTGGTCGCTGAACATCAGCACCGTGCTCTTCACGCCGGCCTTCTGGATGGCGTAGGGCTCGGAGGTCAGGTAGCCCTGCTGCGCGGTGTTCGGGTCGGCCACGAAGGGCTGGATGTTGAAGGTGTAGGGGCGCGTCTGTTCGTCCTTCAGGCCGAAGCGGGCCTTGAGCCATGGCCAGTAGCCGCGGTTGGCCTGCGCGCCGATCAGGAGCGTCTTGCCCTTGAGGTCCTCGAACTTCTTGACGTCGTCGTGCGCGATCAGCACCTGCGGGTCCTTCTGGAAGAAGGCCGCCACGTTGACCACGGGCACGCCGCCTTCGCGCACCTGCATCATCTGGATGTCGCTCGATCCCATGATGCAGTCGGCCTGGCCCGCGGCCATCATCTGCGTGATGTTGACCTGCGGGCCGCCCATGCGGATGGTCACGTCCAGGCCGTGCTTCTTGTAGATGCCCTGCGCCACCGCCTGGTAGAAGCCGCCGTGCTCGGCCTGCGCGTACCAGTTGGTCATGTAGGTGAACTTGTCCTGGGCCTGTGCGGGTGCAACGGCCGTGAGGAGCGAGAGCGCGGCGGCGCCGGCCAGGGAAAGAGCGAAGGAACGCATGGTGGGAACCTCTCGAAGGCGGGATGAAAAAGAAGAGTGAAGCCGTTGCAAGGAGCGCGCCTCAGGCCGGCACGAACGACTGCTGGATGAAGCCCTGCTGGTGGCCGCGCTCCCAGGTGGCTTCCTCGCGCACGACCCAGCGCAGCGCATGAAGCTCCGTCAGCGCCTGGGCCCAGCTGTCCGAGAGCGTGTCCAGGATTTCCAGGCCCTGTTCGCGCGTGGCGCTGGTCGGGTCGCCGATCACGCCGCTGGGGCCGAAGTCGCGCGCGGTCCAGGCGCAGGCCGGGCGGCCGTCGGCCGACAGCAGCTTGATCGGGAAGGGCGGCGGAAAGTTGACCACCGCGCGTTCCATGTGCACGGTGTCGGGCGCCAGCGCGAGCATCAGCGCGGTCTCGGAATGGCCTGCGTGCATCGCGAGCTTCTTCTCCTGCTCGCTCACCTGCCGGCTCGCCGCGCTGGGCAGGCGCGACACGCCGTGCGGCACGATCACGAAGTCGCCATGGCGCAGGCGCAGTTCGCGCGCCGCCATCTCCAGCACCTGCGGCTGGCCGCCGTGCCCGTTGGCGAACAGCAGCTTGCGAAAGCCCGAGCGGTACACCGACTCGCCGATCTCGATCACGGTCGACAGCAGCGTGGTGCCCGTGAGCGTCACCGTGCCGGGAAAGTGCAGATGCTCTTCCGACTTGCCGTAGGTGATCGGCGGCAGGGCAAAGGCGCGCACCTCGGCCGGCAGTTTCTCCAGCGCCTTGCCCATCACGCCCGAGGCGATCACGCTGTCGACCGAGCACGGCAGGTGCGGGCCGTGCTGCTCGATCGCGCCGCACGGCAGCACGATGACGGTGTTCTCGCGGTCGGGCAGCGCGGCGATTTCGGTCCAGCTCAGGTAGGGCAGGAAGCGGTGGGGCGGGATGTAGCCGTGGAGCATGGGGGTCCTTGCGTGTTCTTTATTCAGGGAAGAAAGGCGATGCATCGCCGTGCGTCACGCGGCCGTCGCGCAGCACCACGCGGGCGGCGCTGCGCGAGGGCCAGCCGTGGCGGTCGGCCTGCGTGAACAGCACCAGGTCGGCTTTCGCGCCGACCAGCGTGGGCGTCGTGGTGGCGGGCGTGCGTCCAAGCCAGTCGCTGCGGCACAGCGCCTGCGACCAGGTGTCGAAGGGCTCGTCGAGCTGCGCGACCAGCGCAGCCGTGCCCAGTGCCTCGACCGGGTCGAAGCTGCCGAGCCGGCAGAACGGGTCCTGCACGTTGTCGCTGGCGAACAGCAATGGAATGCCGCGTGCATGCGCTTCCTTGACCAGCGTGATGCCGCGCTGGCGCGGCGTGCGCCCGGTGACGGCGTCCTGCAGCAGCAGGTTGGTGGCGGGCAGCGACACCACGGTGATCGGCGCGCGCGCCACGGCGTCCAGCGTGGCGAAGGCCTGCGCCTCGGGCTGGGCCGCCAGCGCGCAGAGGTGGCCGCAGACCACGCGGCCTTCGTAGCCGATCTCGCGCAGGAGGCGCGCGGTGGTTTGCAGGCCCACGGCCGAGGCGTCGAGTTCCTCGTCCACGTGCAGGTCGATGTCGAGCTCGCAGGCCTGCGCCGCCAACAGCAGGTTGCGCAGCGCGTTCTCGCTCCAGTTGGTGGAGTGCACGAAGCCGCCGAGCAGCGCGTGCGCTCCGGTGGCCTTCACCTGCCGCGCCAGGCGCAGCGCCTGCGACGCGTCTTCGAACAGGGGCAGCTTGATGAGGGCGACCTGCTCCAGCCGCACCCGGCCGGCCCATTCCTGCGCCAGCTCGGCCATGACGGGCCAGGCGATGGGCAGCGCGTCGGGCTCCCACCAGTCGACGTGCGTGCGCACATGGGCGGTGCCGCATGCCCAGGCCCATTGCAGGCCGCGTGATGCACGTTCGTGCACGTCGGCGGGCGTCCAGTGCACGCGGTCGGCCAGCATCGCGTCGATCGCGCCGAGCAGGCCGGGCTGCACCTTTTGCATGCGCGCCAGCGTGAACGCCTTGTCCAGGTGCGTGTGCGCGTCGACGAAGGCGGGGAGGGCGAGCGTGCCGGCGAGGTCCCAGCCGGCGCCCGGCGTGATGTCCCTCGCGGGCTGCACCGACCGGACGCGGCCGGCTTCGATGCCGATGCGTGCGAGTTCGGGCACACCGTGGCGCTGCGGCCAGTCGGCGGGCAGCAGCCAGCGCGGCAGCCGTGCGTTGTCCAGCAGCGCGGGCGCGTTCATGCGAAACGGGCCTCCGCCGGGCCTGCGGGGGCGCTGGTTTCCATCGACAGACGGCAGGCAACGCGGACGTGCATGAATTTGACCAATCAATCAGAGCAACTGGTCAGGTTATGCAAGCGACGTGCCAGTCCGGGTGCACCGGACTGGGGAGGCGGGCGTCAGCCCGCGACTGATGCGACTACGTTGCCTGGCGCGGCCAGAGCCGCACCGCCAGCGCGGCGGCGGCCGTGGTGGTCGCCAGCACCGTCACGCCGGCCCAGCCCCAAGAAGCGAGCACCAGCGCGCCCAGCGCCGAGCCGGTCGCCATGCCGATGAACATGCTGGTGAACAGCACGGCGTTGAGCCGGCTGCGCGCACCGGGCTCGATGCCGTAGACGATCGTCTGGTGGGCGATCAGCGCCGCCTGCATGCCCAGGTCGAAGCCGATCGCTGCGAGTGCCAGCAGCCACAACTGCGCATGCGGCGTCATCAGCGGTGCCAGACCCATGGCTGCGAACGACACCAACGCCAGCCCCGCGCCCAGGCGCGTCACCAGCTCCGGTCCGCGCCGGTCGGCCAGCCGTCCGGCCAGCGGCGCCGCCAGCGCGCCCGCCGCGCCGGCCAGGCCGAAGGCGCCTGCCGCCGCGCTGCCCAGATGGAAGGGCGCGCCGTGCAGCATCACGGCCAGCGTCGACCAGAAGGCGCTGAATCCCACGGCCAGCAGCCCCTGGGCCAGCGCCGCGCGGCGCAGCGTGCCGTGGCGCGACCACAGCGTGCCCAGCGAGCCGAGCAGGGCGCCGTAGGCCAGGTGCGTGGTCGGCCGAAAGCGCGGCAGCCCGCGCCAGGCCGCGGCGCCGATGAGCGCGATGCTGGCCGCGGCCGCGATGAACATGGCGCGCCAGCCGAAGTGCTCGGCCACGAAGCCACTCACCACGCGCGACAGCAGGATGCCCAGCAGCAGCCCCGTCATCACCGTGCCGACCGTCTTGCCGCGCGTGGCGTCGGGCGCCAGCGTGGCGGCGGCGGGCACGAGGTCCTGCGCCATCGTGGCTGCCAGCCCGATCGCGAGGCTGGCCGCCAGCAGCACGCCGATCGACGGTGCCGCGCCGGCCACCAGCAGTGCGGCGCACAGCGCACCTGCCTTGATCAGCACGATGCGGCGCCGGTCGAAGCGGTCGCCCAGCGGCGCCAGCAGCAGGATGCCCAGCGCATAGCCCAGTTGCGTGAGCGTGGGAATGAAGCCCACCGCGTGGGTGGAGGCGCCGATGTCGGCGCCCAGCACCCCGAGCATCGGCTGGGCGTAGTAGAGCGAGGCCACCGACAGGCCCGCGCCGGCGGCCAGCAGCAGGATCAGCGAGGCCGGCAGGCCGTGCCCCGGCGCGGAGGCCGGTGCATGCGTGGTTTGAATGGAAGACATGGTGTTAACCCTCGATTATCGAAGCAAGGGTTGGAATGTGCCCGCTGGGGGCTTGGCTTGGTAGTCCCGTGGATCGCACAATGCCCATACGCCAAACGCATAAATAAGGCCATGTCCACGTCCCCTGCTGTCGACCGCATCGAGCTGATGCAGACCTTTCTTCACATCGTCGAGGCCGGCAGCCTGTCGGCCGCCGCGCTCCAGATGGGCGCGACCCAGCCCACCGTGAGCCGTCGCCTGCAGGCGCTGGAGCGCTCGCTGGGCGTGCGGCTGCTGCGTCGCTCCACGCACGCCATGAAGCTCACGGAGGATGGCGAGCGCTGCTACGAGCGGGCCCGGGAGCTGATCGCCGACTGGCACGCCTTCGAAGCCGATCTGCGCGGCGTGGGCGACGAGCCCGAGGGCACGCTGCGCGTGGTTGCGCCGCATGCGCTGGGCCAGCTGCTGCTGGTCGGTCCGCTGGCCGAGTACCTGCGCGCCTATCCGCGCGTGTCCGTCGAATGGCTGCTGAACGACCGCCGGCCCGACTTCATCGCCGAAGGCGTCGACTGCGCGATCCAGGTCGGCGAGATGACCGACGCCATGGCCGTGGCGGTCAAGGTCTCGGAGGTTCCGCGCGTGGTGGTCGCCGCGCCTTCGCTGCTGGAAGGACGATCACCGCCTGCGCACGCAGCAGAACTGGCCGAGCTGCCGTGGCTCGCGCTGCGCACCTTCTATCGCAACGAGGTGCTGCTCACGCACCGGCCGACCGGCGAGATCGCGCGCGTGCCGATCCGTCCACGCATGAGCACCGACAGCCTCTATGCGCTGCAAAGCGCGGCGCGCATGGGACTGGGCGCCTGCCTGGGCTCGGCCTGGCTGCTGAACGAGGACATCGCCGCCGGACGGCTGGTGCAGCTCGTGCCGCAATGGCATGTGGCGCCGCTGCCCGTCTACCTGACCTACCCGCACGCGCGCTTCCAGCCGGCGCGCCTGCGCCGCTTCATCGAGATGATGCGGCTTGCGTTGGCCGACCCGACGGGCCAGGTCTGGGAGGCGCGCGTGGGCTGAGCGAGGGCGGCGCGGAACTCAGGCCTTGATGCCGCAGCCGCCCAGGACGAACGCCACGAGTTCGCGCGCGATCGGTTCGCGGTCGATCGGCGCCTCGGGCGGCAGGCCGAGCATCACGCGCGTCTGGATCGCGTAGTCGGCGTAGCTCTGGGTCATGGCCCAGATGTGCATCAGCAGCAGGCGCGCATCGAGCGGGCGCATCTGCCCGCGCGCGATCCAGCCGTTGATGATGTCGACCTTCTTCTGCGTCCACGCCTGCGCGTTGGGCCAGTAGCGGTCGAGGTTGCGTCCGCCGTCGAGCACCTCGCGCGTGAAGATGCGCGAGATCTCCGGGTTGTCGAACGCGTGGTCGAGCTTCTTGCGGATGTAGTCGCCCAGCACCGTGGCCGGGTCGCTGGCGTCCTCGAACGAGAACACCACCTTCCACGCATGCAGCACCTGCATCAGCAGCTCTTCGTAGAGCTCTTCCTTGCCGGCGATGTAGTAGTGCAGCTGGGGCTTGGTGAGGCCGGCGCGCGCGGCGATGGCCTGGGTGGAGGTGCCCTTCAGGCCGTGCAGGCTGAACTCGGTCACCGCCGCCGTGCGGATGGCCGCCATGATGCGTTCGCGTCCCGGCCTCGCGCGCGACAGCGGGCCGTCGGGGGCGGGCATTTCTTGGGCGATGGCAGGGGGCACGGGGGCGGTGGCGACGGTCATGGGCGTGGGAGGCGCGGCGTGCGCCCGGCCGATGGTAATCCTTGGCCCGTGGCCCTTTCTTGCGATGAGTGCGCCTGCGCCTTTCTCGATGGGCGATGAAAGGTGACAGCGGTCGGCATCGAGGCGTTTCCCTGAGCTACTTTTTTTCTTCCCCTTGCCTCTACCAGCGCCGAACCGCTGTCGAAAAGTAGTGTGCGCAACGCAGGTGAAGTCAGAGTGAAGTCTGTGCAGGCCTTGCGTGAACGGATCAGAGATCGTCCAGTTCGCCCTTGACGTGCGTGCGCGTGTCGCCGCCGACCCAGACCTGGCCGGCGTCGTCGCGGGTCAGGTGGATGCGGCCCTGCCGGCCCAGGCGCGTGCCCTGCGCGGCGACATAGTCGTCCCGTGCCACGCCCGTGGCGAAGAGCCACTGCGCGAGCGAGGCATTGAGGCTTCCCGTGACGGGGTCTTCGACGATGGCGCCCAGATGGTCGGTGAAGAAGGCGCGCACTTCGAAGGCCGCGTCACCGCCC
The DNA here is from genome assembly GCF_058795995.1 of Variovorax sp. GW823-FHT04F07. Lineage (NCBI taxonomy): Bacteria > Pseudomonadati > Pseudomonadota > Betaproteobacteria > Burkholderiales > Comamonadaceae > Variovorax > Variovorax sp. GW823-FHT04F07. Next base: position 390,104 of record NZ_JBXAIG010000002.1, on the reverse strand, counting down.
TTCGCATGAGGGCCGACCACGCCGACGTCGATGCGGGTGGGCCAGCGTCGGGCCGGCTCCAGAGACAGCACCTTCTCGGCCGAGGCCAGCCGAATCCCCAACCATCCGGGACCGTTGTCGATCCAGGCCGCGTCCTCGATGTCGTCGGCTTCGATGCCCAGCAGCCGCCGTGCATCGTCGAGTTCGACCGGGGTCGGCGCGCCCGAGCGGATCAGCGGCGGCGCGGCGAACGCGAGCCGTCCCTGGTCGCGCCGGATCTGGACCAGCCCCGCGCCGCACTCCTGCGTGATCACCGTGGCTTGTTGTCTGGGCGCGCCCTGGCCCGACAGCCAGGCGTGGCAGCTGCCGAGCGTGGGGTGCCCGGCAAAAGGCATCTCCCGGTCCAGGGTGAAGATCCTCACGCGGTAGTCCGCCTCCGGATGCGTGGGTGCGAAGACAAACGCGGTTTCCGAGAGGTTGAACCACCGCGTCAGCTGCTGCATGTCGTGCGTGGCGAACGCGTCGGCGCCGGTGACGACCGCCAGCGGATTGCCCGAGAGCGGGCCGGCGCCGAAGACGTCGACCATGTGGACGGTGATGCTCATGAGCGTGGTCTTTCGCTGGGATTCATCGAGTTCAGTTCTGCGAGGCCAGCAGCTTGAGCCCTGCGGCCGCAAACACCGCCGAGAGCACGCCTTCGATCCAGCGTCGCAACCTCGCATACAGCGCGATCATCGACGCGGTCGAAAAGACGATCGCATAGCCGCCGAACACCAGGATGCCGAGACACACGCAACCGCCCACGATGGCCGGCAACCCACCGGCGGGTGTGTCCTGGCGCACGCCGAGCGAGATGATCGCGATCCACGACATGATGGCCTTCGGGTTGCCGATGTGCATGAGCACGCCCTGGCGGTAGAGGGTGCGGTAGCGCAATGCGCCGCGTTCCGCGCTGTTCTTCACCGCGTCGGCGCCAGGTCGCATGGCGGACCGGCCCGCGCGAAAAGCCAGGTACAGCAGGTAGAGGCCGCCGGCGATCTTGAGCACGACAAGCGCTTGCGCGTACGCGGTCAGGACTGCGGAAACGCCGGTCGCCGCCAGGATCGCCCAGAAGAGCGAGCCCGTGACAACGCCGGCCGCAAGTGCGAGCGCGGGGCGGCGGCCGTCACGCATCGCGGTGCCCATGATGGCCATGTTGCTCGGCCCCGGACTGGCGGTGGCGATGAGGTACGTCCCGTAGACGAGTGCGATCTGGCTGACGGCCATGCGGGTGCTCCAAAACCAAGGGGTGTCTTCAGCGGCCTTCAGCGCGATGGAGGCCGTGCAGTGAAAGTTACACTATTGAGATATTCAAAAAGTGTCACGTGACACTTTTATTTGCGAGGCCGCGCACATGCTCCTTCGATCCTCCTGGACGCCCCGTCTGGCAAGCAACGGCACGAACGCCACCGAGCGGGTGGTGCTGGCCCTGGCCGACGACATCGTCGAGGGGCGGCTCGCAGGTGGCGATCGCCTGCCTGCCCATCGGGACCTGGCGAAGACGCTGCAGATCGGCCTGGGCACCGTGACGAAGGCCTATGCCATGCTGGAGCGCAGGGGCCTGACGCGCAGCGTCAAGGGCCGGGGAACCTTCGTGGCGATCCATCAAGCGCACGGCGACCGGCAGATCGATCTGTCGTCGAATGCGCCGCCGGCCGCGCTCGGTGCGCGCGTGCTGGCGCGCACGTTGACGGGCATCGCGCGCAAGATCGACGCGGATCACTTCAACCTGTATGCGCCACCCGGCGGGCACCTGGAACATCGCCGCGTTCTCGCTCGCTGGCTCGAAACGATCGGCCTGGCCGTCGATCCGTCGCAGCTGGTGCTGACCAGCAGCGCACGCCAGGCGCTGTCGCTGGCCTTCGAGCTGGTGTGCGGACGGCAAGGATTGCTGCTCACCGAACGGATCACCTATCCCGGCGCCCTCGCGCTGGCCCGGCGCAAGGGGTGTCGCATCCAGGGCGTCGAGATGGATGCGGAAGGGATGGTGCCGCAGGCGCTCGCACAGGCGCTCGACGGCGCGGCGCCCGCCGGTGACACGGCGGTCTACCTCACCCCGACGCTGCACAACCCGACGACAGCCACGATGAGCGCGAAGCGACGGCGGGCCATCGTGGCGGTGTGTCGCCGCGCGGGCGCCTGGATCATCGAAGACGGCGTGTACGCAGCGGCCTCCGACGGCTTGCCCCAGCTGGCCACATTGGCGCCCGACATCGCGTTGCATGTGAACGGGCTCTCCAAGTCGCTCGGCCCGGGATTGCAGGTCGGCGTGCTGGCACTGCCGCCCGAACTGTGCGGTCCGGCGCAGGAGCTTCTGCAGGATGTGCCCATGGCGCCGTCGGCGTTCTCCTGCGCGGTGGTCGATGAATGGCTGGCCACCGGTGTGGTCGCCTCGGTCCAGCGCGATCTGCGCCACGAGGCCCGGCGGCGTTCCAGGCTGGCCGTCTCGCTGCTCGGTGCCAGCGAACTGGTCTGGCATCCCGATGCCTACAACGTCTGGCTGCCGATGCGGCGCGATGCCGCCGAGGGTGTCGTGGCCGCGGCGGCGCAAGCCGGCGTGAAGCTCACCCCGCCGCAGACCCTGATGGCGAACCCGAAGGACAAGGCGAGTGGCCTGCGGATCTGCCTGGGCGGCCCCGGCTTCGACGAGCTGACCGGGGCCCTGGCACTTCTGGCCACCTTGCTGAAGCCAGGCGCCTGACGCGGCGCGGACCTCAGACGACCGGTGCCGGGGCGCCGTCGGTGGGCACGCTGGCGTGCCGGTCGTCGGGCGGCGCGGTCACGATCGAGTCGAGGGCGGGCTCGGCCTTGCGAAGGCGTGCGAGATCGGGCCGTGGCCGGCGCAGCCGCGGGTCCGGTGCGAAGGCCTGTTCCATCGCCTGCGCGGCCGACAGCAGCGCGAGGTCGCCGCGAAAGCGCCCCACCACCTGCAGGCCGAAGGGCATGCCGCGCTCATCGGTGCCGCACGGCAGGCTGATCGCAGGGTGGGTGGTCAGCGTCACGACGTAGGTCAGTGCGAGCCAGCGGTAGTAGTTCTCCTGCGGGCGGCCGTCGATCTGCAGCGCATGCGACTGCGTCCAGGCAAAGGGCGAGACCGGTGTCGTGGGCGAGAGCACCAGGTCGTAGTTCTCGAACACCTTCTGGAAGCGCTGGAGGATGCGCGTCTGTTCCGTCTGCGCCCAGGCTGCGTCCGGCAGGCTCATGCGCGCACCCATCTCGTAGTTGCTGCGCGGGTTCGGGCCCAGGCTCTCGGGGGCGCGTTCGTAGGTTTCGCGCATGCCGGCGACGAAGGCCTCCGCACGCAGCACGTCGAAGCAGCGGTGCACCTCGCCCAGGTCGAAGCGCACCTCGTCGCAGGCCGCAAAGAGCCCGCGCATGGCGGCCATGCGGTCGTGCATCGTCCGGCGGATCGACGGGTCGACATCGCACAGGCCGAAGTCGGTGGTCCAGGCCACGCGCAGGCGCGACAGGTCCAGCGGTGCGGGCCGCGCAAAGGCCGTCGCCTCCAGCGGATAGCTCAAGGGATCGCCCGGATGCGGGCCCGCCGTGGCCGCGAGCTGGAGGCAGGCGTCGGCCACATCGCGGCCCATCGGACCGACCACCGAGATCGGCGACCAGCCCAGGCTCTTGCGCACGCTGGGCACGATGCCCGGCGACGGCCGCAGGCCCACCACGCCGCACTTGGCGGCCGGGATGCGCAGCGACCCGCCGGTGTCGGAGCCGGTGCACACCGGCAGCATGTCCAGCGCCAGCGCCGCGGCCGAACCGCCCGAAGAACCGCCGGCGTTGAGGTTGGGGTCGAAGGGATTGCCCGTGGCCCCCCAGACCGGATTGCGGCTGTTGGCGCCGGCGCCCATCTCGGGCACGTTGGTCTTGCCCACCACGATCGCGCCGGCGGCACGCAGGCGGCGCACCAGCTCGATGTCGTTCGACGGCACGTGGTTGCGCAAGGCGGGGGTTCCCATGGTGGACAGCAGGCCCGCCGTCGGCTCGAGGTCCTTGACGCCCAGCGGCAGGCCGTGCAGCAGGCCCAGCGGCTCGCCGCTCTTCACGGCCCGCTCCGCCGCGCGGGCCTCGGCGCGGGCGCGCTCGTAGCAGGTGGCGGTCACGGCGTTGACGAAGGGGTTGAGCTGCTCGATGCGCGCGATGCAGGCCTCGAGCAGCTCGACCGGCGAGAGGGCGCGCGTGCCGATCAGCCGTCGCAGTTCCACGGCGGAGAGTTCGACGAGATCGGAGGAGGAAGAAGGTTGGGTCATGGCTTTCGGAATGTGCCGCACTCAGTCGGCCTGGATGTTGGCGCGTCGGGCGACGGCGCGCATGAGCGGAAGTTCGCGTTCGATCTGCGCGAGCGAGGCGGCGGCGCCGGCGAAGGCCGGCTCCGCGCCCTGGGCCTGCAGGGCGGCCTGGGCCTGGGGCGTGGCGACGATCTTGGCGAGTGTCTTCTCCAGCCGCTCGCGCACCGGCGCGGGGGTGCCCTTCGGCGCCACGACCATGATCCAGGTGTCGGCATCGACCTCGGGGTAGCCTGCCTCGGCGAAGGTCGGGACCTGCGGCAGCTGCGAAGAGCGCTGCCGGGTGGTCACGGCGATCGCCTTGACCTTGCCGCCCTTGAGCTGCGGAATGGCGGCGGTGACGGTGTCCACCGAGAACGGCACCTGGCCGCCGATCAGGTCCGTCATGGCCGGCGCGCTGCCCCGGTAGGGCACGTGCATGATCTTCGCGCCCACCGCCTGCAGGATGATCTCGCCGGTGAAGTGCGAGGACGTACCCGTGCCGAAGGACGCGTACGAGTACTTGTCGGGCGCTGCGCGCACCGCGCTGGCGAACTCCTTGACGTTGCCGATGGGCACGTTCTTGTTGGCCAGCAGGATCAGCGGAATGCGCGCGACGATCGCGATCGGCTCGAAGCTGCCCAGGGCGTCATAGGGCAGGTTCGGGCGGATGGCCGGGTTCATCGTGAGGGTCGAGCCCGAGCCGAGCAGCAGCGTGTAGCCGTCGGGCGATGCCTTGGCCACGAACGCGGCGCCGACCGCCGTGCCGGCGCCGGGACGGTTGTCGATGAGCACCGGCTGCCCCAGTTCCTCCGACAGGCGCTGGCCGACCAGGCGTCCCACCGTGTCCGCACTGCCGCCGGGCGGGTACGGCACTACCAGCGTGACGGGGCGCGTCGGGTAGGCCGGTTGTGCCATGGCGGGCAGGGCCGTGCCGAGGCAGGCGGCCAGGCCCGCGAGGACGGCACAGCACCAGCGCCGATGCGGCGCTTGCGAACGGGGAGCGTTCATTGACAGGGTCCTTCCGTAGAGCGAAGAGAAGAGGGGGAGGGGAAATGCTGGGGCACGCCCTGCGGTGTAGCAAGCACAATGATTGGAAGGTTGCGTTGCTGCTGGCGCAACGCAGACCACGCCGATGAAACCTCCCACTTCCAAGCCTCCCGCCCCGGCTCGCACCGGGGCGCGCACCGAACGCCCGATCAACCAGCGCGTGCTCCAGGAGGAGTCGATGCGCTACTTCCTGGAGGTGGCGCGCGTCGGCTCGGTCACCGAGGCGGCCGTGCGGCTGAACGTGGCGCCGTCGGCCGTGAGCCGCCAGATCGGCCGCATCGAGCGCGAACTCGACACCCTCCTGTTCGAGCGCCGCGCCCGCGGCATGGCGCTCAATTCAGCCGGCGAACTGCTGGCGGCGCACGCGCGCCGGGCCTGGCTCGACATCGAGCGCGTGACCGACGACATCCTCGCGCTGCGCGGCCTGCGCAAGGGCGAGGTGCGCGTGGCCGCGACCGAGGGCTTTGCCTACGAGTTCCTGCCGGCCCTGGTGGCGGCGTTCCAGGCGCGCTGTCCCGGCATCCGCTTCTCGCTCGACATGTGCGTGCAGCGCGAAGTGGCGCGCCGCGTGCGCGAAGGCCTGGTCGACCTCGGCGTGACGGTGAGCCTGGGCTCGGAGCATGGCCTGGACGTCGAGATCCGGCACCCCTCGCCCGTGTGCGCGGTCATGGCGCCTTCGCATCCGCTGGCCGAGCGACGGCAGGTGTCGCTGGCGCAGGTGGTCCACTACCCGCTCGCGCTGCCGGCCCCCACGTCGACGCTGCGCCAGCTGCTCAACATCAGCTGCGCCCGCCAGCGCCTGCCGCTCGAGGCGGCATTGACCAGCGACCACCTCTACCCGCTGGTGCACTACGCGGCGCACGGCCAGGCCGTGACCTTCTGCGGCGAGCTCGCGCTGCGCCAGCAGCTCGAGAACGGCACGATCGTGGCGCGCGCCTTGCGCGACCGCGAGATGAACGAGCGGCATTTCGAGGTGCAGAGCATGGCCGGTCGGCGCCTGCCCGATGCGGCGCGCGCTTTCGTCGAGCACCTGCGCGAGGTGCTCAGCGCCTGATGCGAGGCGCGCCGCCGAAGCTCAGTCGGCCGTGATGTTGTTCGCCTTCACGACGGCGCCCCACATCTTGTACTGGTCGCGCGTCATCGCGCCGAGCTGCTCGGGCGAGCCGCCACCGGGCTCGTCCCCGCGATCGACGATGCTCTTGACCACGGTCGGCTCCTTCAGTGCCGCGTTCATCGCGCTGTTGGCCTTCTTCACGACCTCGGGACTCAACCCGGGCGGCCCGTACAGGCCGATGAAGGAGATGATGCTGAAGTCCTTGATGCCGCTTTCCGCGGCAGTGGGCACGTTCGGCAGCATCGGCGAACGCTTGTCGCTGGTCACCAGCAAGGGCCGCAGCTGGCCCGACTTCACGAACGGCGCGACGACGGAGGTGGCGTCGAACATGGCGTCGAGGCGCCCGGCCATCAGGTCGACCATTGCCGGGCTGCTGCCCTTGTAGGGCACATGGTTCATCGCCGGGTTGCCCAGGCGCTCGCGCAGCAGTTCCATGGTGACGTGGATCAGCGAGCCTGCGCCCCCCGTTCCGTAGTCGATGCCCTTGCCGCTCTTGGCACGCGACTTCACCTCTTCGGCGAACTGCGCGTAGGTCTTGATCGGCGACGTGGCGGGCACCACCAGCACCAGCGGCGACTGCAGCATGATGCCGATGGGGGTCATCTTTTGCGGATCGACGATGCCGAGCTTGGTGTACACGTGCGGCATGATCGTCATCGAGCCGTTGCCCACCAGCAGCTTGTGGCCGTCCGGCGGCGCCTTCATCAGTTCGACGGACGCGATGTTGCCGTTCACGCCGGCCTTGTTGTCGATGACCACGGGCTGGCCGAGCGCGCCCTGCATGCCGTTCGTCAGCACGCGGCCGGCGAAGTCGGTCTGCCCGCCGGGCGGGAAGCCGATCAGCAGCGTGATCGATTTGCTGGGCCAGGCCGTCTGTGCCCACGCGGGGCTTGCCCCGAAGGCGCCCAGGCCGAGTGCCGCGGCACCCAGGCAAAGAAGCAGGCGCCGCGGCGCTGCACGAAGGGGCTGGGTGGCTTGGATCATGAAGTCCTCCGATGGGTCGTCTGTGGCAAATCGCAGCGCGCCCGCCCGTGGATCGACGCACGGGCCGGGGCGCTGCCCTGCGGGCTCAGTTCACGGCGAAGCAGTACATCAGGCCGGCACTGCCGCTTTGCTTGAGCTGGTCGACGCTGCAGCCCCGCGTGCCGTGGGACGCGTTCCACGAGGCGTTGGCGACCGGGTCGGGGTTGGTGCCCTTCTTGTCGTGGTGGCCGACGATGGCCGAGCCGTCGACGCTGCGCGTCCAGTTGCCGCAGGTGGTGTCCTTGCCGGCGGCGGCCGGTGCGAGCGTGCCGTCGGGGCGCGAGCCGGTGAGGATGTCGTGCCGGTTGACCGGGTCGCCGAAGCCCGAGACCACCTCGCCCTTTTCGGTCAGCGAGGTGTCCTTGCCGAGCTTGGCGTTCGCGCTGTGCAGGTCGGCCACGCTGGTGGCCACGACCACGCCCTTGGCGTTGCGCCACGGCCCGGCGCCGATGCGGTCGCGGGCGTTGACGGCGGGCTGGCCGCCCGCTTCGGTGGCGCTCAGGTAGGCGCGCCAGGTCTTGCCGCCCGCACCGGCGCTGGCGGCCAGCGCCTGGCACTGGCGGTCGGCGCCGGCCAGGCCGCCGAGGTCGCCGCCCTTGCCGGGATTGGCACTCGTGATGAAGAAGCTCATCGGGTTGGCGTCCTTGCCCGAAGACATGGCGCCGCATGCAGCGAGGAGTGCGACCGCCGAGGCCGCGGCACCCCATGACAGAACGGAACGATGGCGCATGCGAGGTCTCCTTGGAGTGGTTGGAGTTGGCGAGGCTACCCGCTTCGCACACGCAGCGTTCCCCTCGACAACCCGCACACACGCTGGCCGTGGGCGAGGTGGTCGGGGGGCGCGTGCTCAGGGCGTCAGCACCGCGGAGCCCGCGATCGCATTCGCCTCGGCCGCGCAGTCGGCGGCAGGCGGGGCGCTGTCCGGGCGGCTGCGCGCCTGCGCGATCTCGTTCTTCGCCGCGCTCATCTGCGCCGTGAACACCGGGTTGGCATGCAGCCGGCCCACGGTGGCCGCGCCGATCAGGCGTCCCGCCTCGATGTCGCTGCGCCAGTGCACGCCGCAGATGGCGCGGCTTTGCGCGAAGGCGCGGCCGCGCTGCAGCAGCGCGTCCGCGCGCTCCGGCGCGAGCTCCGTCAGCACCAGGGCCCAGGCCCAGCCCAGCGCCGAGTGCCCGGAGGGGTAGGAGCCGTCCTTGGCCAGGTGCGCCTCTTCCTTCGGCGTGCAGCTGGCGGCCTTCAGCGCCACGAAGGGCCGCGTGCGCTGGTACTTCTCCTTGGCCTTGTAGGTGGCGCCGCCGGCATCGGCCAGCGTGCGCCGCAGCAGCATGTTCAGGTGCGGCGTCTGCTGCTCCGAAATGCGCACGCCCAGCGCACAGGAGAAGGTGGAGGCCGCCTCCGGAAAGCGCAGGTTGGCATCGCGCACCGCGAGCGCGCCGCGCGGCGAACCCTGCAGCGCTGTGAGGCTGCGGAACGCGGCGACGTCGGCCGCCAGCGCGGCCGAGTTCGCCTCGGGCGGCGGCGGCAGCAGCGCCAGGCTGTCGGGCATCTCGGCCGAGGCCAGGTAGCCCTTGAGATAGCCCGACCCCGGGCGTGTTTCGCCGACGTCGGCGGCCGAGGTGGTCGGCGCGGGCGATGTCGCGCAGCCGCCTGCGAGCAGGGCCGCGATGAGCAGCGGCGACAGGTGTTTCAAAGCCATGGGTACCTCTTTTCGCATCGGCTCAGAACGCGTGGCGGATGCCGAAGTCGTAGCCCATCGACGAGCGCGGCGCCCAGCCCGCGGTCTGCGCGGTGCCGCCCGTGAGGTAGGCGGCCGAGCCGCCGGTGATGGCGCCCATCACGCCGGGGTTGTTCCAGCCGTCCTTGATGCGGATGCGCGACACCGAGGCATACAGCGCGGTGCGCTTGGACAGGTTGTGCACGTAGCCCAGCGAGATCTGGTTGGCCGTGGTGTCGCGGTTGCCGTTCAGGCCCCACAGCAGGCTGTTCAGGTCGGTCGCGGCCGGCGCGCCGTTCTTGTACTTCACCGAGGCGTACGACGCGCGGATGAGGCCCGGGCCCACGGGCACGGTCACGCCCAGCATGTAGCCGTTGTACTTGTCCTTGCGCGTGGCGGTGTTCATGAACGGAACCGCCAGGCCCGGCAGGTTCTGCAGCGTGCCGGTCTCGTTCTTGTCCTGCACGCGCGAGACCTCGGCGAACAGCTTGGCGGGGCCGAAGTTGTACGACGCGCCCAGGTTCAGCGCGTTGATCTTGCGCTCCTGCGTGGCGGTCGCGATGCCCAGCGCGTTGAGCGTGGTGCTGTCGGCGGCCGTGCTCTGGCCGTAGGCCAGGGCCAGGTCGAGCGGCCCGCTGGCATAGCCCAGGCGACCACCCACGTAGCGGCCCTTGGCCGACGGCGTGCCGGGCTGGTCGCTGCGCTTGGTGTTCTCGTGCAGCGTGTACTGCAACTGGCCGTAGACGCCGCCCAGGTTCGGCGGCAGGAAGTAGCCGATCGAGTTGCCGGTGCGGATGTAGTTGTCGGTCGCGGCCACGACGGAGCCGGGGCCGGCGATGGCGGCGATGCGGCTGTTGATGTTGGCAATGAGGTTGGTGCCCACGCCGTTGGTGCCGAAGGGATCGAAGACGGTGTCGTTCCAGAAGGTCGCGGCGTAGTCGCGGCCCAGGCGCAGTTCGCCGAACGGGCCCGACAGGCTCATCGTCGAGCGGCGGTTGAAGTTGGTGATGCCCTTGGCGCCGTCGTCGTTGGTGATGCCCGACTCCAGCCAGAAGCTCGCCGCCAGGCCGCCCCCCAGGTCCTCCGTGCCGCGAAAGCCGACGCGGCTGCCCGCATAGCCCGAGTTCGACAGCGCGGTCTGGCTCGTCTTGGCACTGCCGCCCGCGGCGTTCGCCGGTGGCAGTGCGAAGGGGTTGGGGCTGTGGTACGTGCTCTTGGACGTGTAGCGGCTGATGCCGACGTCGACGATGCCGAACACCGTGACGGACGATTGCGCCGATGCAGTACCGGCAGTCGCGAGAAGGGCCAGTGCGGCGAGGGAGTGATGTTTCATGGCAGGTCTTGCTTTGCTTGCTTCTTCAGGGGTGAACGAGTCCGCTGGTGCGCATCGCTGCGTTCCAGGGCTCGGGTGTTCCGAAGGGCGGGTGCCCTTCGGGGACTTCGGGGAAAAGGGGGCGGCCTCTAGCCGCGCGCGCAGGGCGTGTGGCCGCGCATCACGGCATTCGCATCGCGTCGCGCGAGCCGCGCATGCCGCGCAGGGGTCTCGTCGTTCGCGCGTTGCGTCGCATGGGCGACGCAAGAAGCCGGATCAACGAACGCGCCGTGGTGCTGCGAAACAGCGGCAGGCGTGCAGGCAGGGAACGTGCATGTCTCACTTAGGGAGTTCCTCGTTGTTCTTTGATTGGCCAGTCCTATGATAGGAATCGCTGCTCTTCGAATCCGTCAACCAGGCAACAGTTTTTGCTGAGTCATCCCATGGAATACCCGCAACCCGTATCGCAGAGCACAAGGGAAGAGATCGAGCACGGGCTGAGCACGTGCGCGGTGTTTCTCGATTGGCCGAAAGACCGGCTGCGCGAGTTGGCGAACGCCGCGCGCGCCAGGCACTACCGGCGCCGCACGCCGCTCGTGAGTCGCGGCAACCACCAGCGGGAGGTGTTCGTGATCGTGTCGGGCTCGATCGAGATCGCGGCCACCAACGCGGCCGGCGACAAGTACATCCTCTCGGTGCTCGGGGCCGGCCAGATCACGCGCATGGTGCACCTCATCGACGACATGCAGCCCATCTTCGCCTTCGATGCGCGCGCCGATTCGCACATCATCCACATCCCCGGTGCCGCCATGCGGCGCATCCTCGATGCGGAGCCGGTGTTGTGGCGCAGCATCGCCCAGACCATGCTGCGGCGCTATCGCATGAGCGCCGAGATCCTGCAGGACCAGGTGCTGGGCTCGGTGCGCCGGCGCACGGCGATCACGCTGCTCAACATGGTGTATCGCTACGGGGACGCGAGCGGCGCGCCGTGCGACACCGAGCTGCGCGTGTCGCAGACCGACCTGGCGAACATGCTGGGCGTGTCGCGCCAGACCGTCGGCAAGGAACTGGCGCAGTTCAAGGACGAGGGCGTGCTCGGCTGCAACGAGGGCTACCGCCTGGTCACCGTGGTCGACCTGCCCCGGCTGCACCGCATCGCCGCGGAAGACTGAGCCGAGGCCTCACTCAGCACGGCGCGCAGGCCAGGCGGTAGGCGTGCGGGCTGGTGCCGGTCCAGCGCACGAAGGCGTGCCGGAAGTTCGCGGCCTCGCTGTAGCCCAGGCGCTCCGCGATCTCCTCGGTGGTCATGCGGGTCTTGCGCAGGTACTCGATGGCCAGCCGCAGGCGCACCTCGTTGAGGATCGACCGGTACGTGGTGCCGTGCGTGGCGAGCCGCCGCCGCAGCGTGCGCGGCTCCAGCGCGAGCGTGCGGGCCATCGACTCGATGCTCGGAAAACGCCACGGCATCTGCTCCACCAACTTGCGGCGCACCGCCGCGGCGATGCCACCGGCATGCACCAGCCCGGCCACGAACTGCTGGCAGCTCTCGCTGGCCATGGCGTGCGTGAGCGGATCGTGCAGGCGCGGTGCGCGCGTGCACCAGGCCTCGTCGAACTGCAGCGCGTTGTCGGGCTGGCCGAACTGCACGGGGCACTGGAACCACGCCTCCCAGACGCCCGCGCCGTGCTCGGGCGCGGGGCAGGCCAGGCGCAGGCCCGTGAAGCCGAAGCCATCGCCGTAGAGGTCGCGCGCCAGCGTCAGGTGGGCCGCGAAGGTGAAGGCCAGCGCAAAGCGGTAGAGCGGGTCGCACGGGTCGGGCGACACCAGCACCTCGAAGCTGCAGGTGCCGGGCGCGCGCACGGGGTCGTGGTGCATGTCGGCCAGCGGCCCGATGGCGCGGCGGTAGGTGATGGCGAACTCGATCAACGCGCTGAAGGTGGGGCTGCTCTGCAGCGCATAGCCCCACATGCCGTAGGCCGTGAGGTGCATGCGCGCGCCGGCACGCAGGGCCACCGTCGGGTTGCGTGCCAGCGCGAGCGCATTGCGCAGCACGGTCACCGTCTGCGCATACGACACGCGCGTGCCGGGCGCGCGCAGCGCGGCCTCGTCGAGCTCGCTGCCGGCCAGGGCCTGTGCGGCGGGGATGCCGTCCGAGGCCAGCGTGGCGACGACCGCGGCGATGCGCTGCGGGGTGTACACCCGGGGTTCGAAATCGGGAGGCGGGTGATGCACGGTTCTCGAGAAGCGGCGCAATCAGTCCAGCGTGACGCCCGTGGCCCGCGTGAGCTTCAGCGACACGGGCAGGAACGCCTTGTACGCCGCCGAGGCTTCGGCCGGCGTGTTGCCGATGGGCTCGGCGCCCATGTCCTCGATGCGGCGCTGCACCTCGGGCTGCTTCACCACCGCGGCGACTTCGCGGCTGAGCTTCTCGACGACGGCGTCGGGCGTCTTGGCGGGCACCAGCAGCGAGGTCGGCGCCATGAGCATGAACATGTCGTCCTTGTAGCCCTGCTCGGCGAAGGTGGGCACCGTGGGGGCGGCCTTGGCGCGCTGCGCGCCCGGCACGGCGATGGCGCGCAGCTTGCCGGCCGCGACGTAGGGCTGGAAGGTGCTGATGGAACCCACGGTCATCTGGATCACGCCGCTGAGCAGGTCGACCGCCATCGGGCTTTCGCCCTTGTAGGCCGCGTGCAGCGTCTGCGTGCCGTAGGTCTTGTCCATGAAGACCTGCATCTGGTGCGGCTGCACGCCGGGGCCCCAGGAGCCCATCGCGTACTTGCCGGGCGCCTTGCGCGCGGCCTCGACGAGGCCCTTGAAATCCTGCGCCGGCACCGAGGGGTGCACGACCATGATCGTGCGCGTGCTCGCGATGTCCGACACGTGGCGCAGGTCGGTGCGCGGGTCGTAGGGCAGCTTCTTGTACAGCGCCAGGTTCGCGGCGATCGGGCCCGGAACCGACAGCAGCACGGTGTAGCCGTCGGGCGCGCTCTTGGCCACGTAGTCGGTGCCGATGATGCCGCCGGCGCCGCTGCGGTTCTCCACCAGCACGGGCTGCTTCAGCCGCTTGGCGAGCCCGTCGCCCACCAGCCGCGCGAGCGCGTCGGCCGAGCCGCCGGCCTGGTACTGGACGATGATGCGGATCGGCTTGCTCGGGTAGTCGGCCTGCGCCAGGGCGGCGCCGGCTGCGAGGTGGAGCCCGACGATGCACAGGCCGGGCGCGCGCAGTGCGCGGAAGCGGGAACGGGTCATGAAGTGAGTGCCTTTCGGGTGGGGGACGGTGCTGTCGATGCGGTCGGTTCGGTCAGGGCAGGCGCTTCAGCGCAGGCGGCGCCCAGCGCCCGTCGAGCACCGGCGCCTGCGGCACGTACAGGCGCAGGTTCATGCTGAAGGGGCCGGCGGGCGCGGGCAGCCAGTTCGGGGCCTTGGCCGGGCCCGGCGACGCATGCTGGATGTGCAGGTCCAGCGAACCGTCGGCGTTGAAGGCGAGCGCGTCGCGGTCGCCGATGGCGTAGCGGTTCAGCGCGTTGTCGACGAAGAACTGGTCGGGGCCGTACAGCGTCAGCGACCAGAACGCATCGGCCGGCGGCAACTCGTGTGCGTCGAAGTGCAGCACATAGCGCGCAGTGCCCGACAGCGGCTGGCCCTCGCTGTCGCAGACCGAGCGCGGGTACATCGCCTCTTCGCGCGGCAGGGCGCCCAGGCCGGCGTAGGCGACGAAGGCGCGCGCCAGGTAGTCGTTGCCGTAGACGCCCACGTTGCTGCCGAGGCTCCAGCCGTTGCGCACCATGCGCATCGCCGGTGCGCGCTCGAGCATGCGCCGGTAGGCATCGGGCGCGGCACGCGTCAGGGCGCGTTGCACGGCCTCGGGGGCTTCGGCCAGTGCGAAGCCGCGGCCGGGGACCAGGCCGATGCGTTCCATGCGCAGCAGCAGCGCACCGTCGGTGGCATGCGGCGGGTTGCGCTGGAGCAGTTCGGCGAAGAGCGCGAAGAAGTCGCCGGCGCCGAGCGCGGCCACCTGCTCGACGGGCGGGCGCATGTCCACCGCCGGGTCGACGTGGCCGGCGGGTGGGTCATGGGGCTGGCCCCACGCCGACAGCGGCACGGCCTCGAAGCCGGCCTGCAGTGTGTGCACGTGGGCATAGTCGGCCGCGCCGTTGGTCTGGATGCGCCCGACGATCCAGCCCACATCCGTCGGGCTCACGATGGCGCGCACGCCCTCGGGCAGCGTGCCTTGCCAGCGCGGGCCGACGAGCGCGAAGTGGCCGCCGCCGTTGCCGTTGGTGCGCGTGCCCAGCGTGGCGAACACGTCGGTCCACAGGTCGTAGAACGGAATGACGTGGTAGCGCTCGCCCATGTCCGGCAGCGTCAGCACCAGCGGCTCGTCGCCGACGTCGTACCAGATGTTGGAGTACAGCGTGTCGGCGTTGGGACGCACCACGTCCTTGAAGCCGGCGTCGGGGTAGGTGGGCACGTGCACGAAGCGGTTCATCGGCCCGCGCACGCGCGCGCCGTCGGGCTGCGCGACGTTGGTGGCCACGCGGCGCGTCAGCTCCATCACCACCATCGGATAGGCGTAGGTGTAGGCCTCGATGCCGATGGCGTAGGCGTCTGCTTCAGTGATCAACGTGCTCACGACTGGGCCTCCGCATAGCGCAGCCAGACATCGTGGATCTGCCCGTCGAAGCCGAACGGCGCACGGTCGAAGTACTCGGCCGCCACCGGCGAGCCCAGGTCGCAGCCGACGTCGAAGGTCTCGCAGGCCGAGAAGATGGCCGTCACGGTCACGCCGATGTCGCACGCCGCCACCTGCGCGCCGTCGACGCGCAGCACGGCGCGCGCGGGCCGCTGGGGCGCCGTGCCGTCGCTCATCGTGAACTCGACATCGATCGCATGGCGTCCGGCGGCAACGCGCGCGGGCGAGCGCGCCTTGAAGCGGTACATGCCGAGCATGTTGTATTCGTAGGCCAGGTGGCCGTCGTCCAGGTACAGGCAGATGCCGCCGTTGAAGCCGCCCAGCGCGAACAGCACGCCGCTCGCGCGCTCGCCCAGCGTGGCATCGACGGTGGCCGTGTGGCTGCGCGTCTTGATGTTGGGCGCGCAGTTCTCCGGAATGCGCGTGATGTCGCCGCTGAAGTGCCACGAGGTATGTCGGGGCGCGATGCGGTGCTGCGGCTTCAGCGTCAGGTGGTAGATCGCGCCCAGCGGATAGACGTGGTTGATGCCCGCCTGCACGGCGAACATCTCCTTCATCTGCGCCAGCTTGGCGGGCTGCGCCTGCGCCAGGTCGTGCGCCTGCGCGTAGTCCTTCGCGACGTGGTACAGCTCCCAGACGTCGTTGTCCGGGTCCCAGGTGGCCAGCCCGGGCGCGGCGCCCGCGACCCACGGAATGCGCGGGCCGAACACGCCCGCGGTCCAGCCGTCGTGGTGCACCATGCGGCTGCCCGCCACCTCGAAGTACTGCACGCCCTTGCGGCCCTCGGCCTGCGGATGGGCGAAGGTGTAGGCCATCGAGATGCCGTCCAGCGAGTCCTGCCGCACGCCGTTGAGCTCGACCGGCGGCGTGATGCCCAGGATGTCGTAGAGCGTGGGCGCGATGTCGTTGACGTGGTGGAACTGCGAGCGCGGCGTGGTGTCGGGCCGGATGCCGCGCGGCCACGACACGACCAGCGGCGTGCGCGTGCCGCCGAAGTGCGCGGCGATGAGCTTGGTGCTCTGGAACGGCGTGGAGCCGGCCCAGGCCCAGCCCGCGTGGTACATGTTGTCGGTCTTGCGCCCACCCAATGCGTCGAGGCCGCCCAGGCCTTCCAGCAGTTCGAGGTGCTGTGAGATCTTGGTGGAGATGCGGTTCTGCGCCAGCAGCTCGACCACCGTGCCGTTCTGTCCTTCGGCGCTGCCGCCGTTGTCGCTGAACACGAAGAACACCAGCGTGTTGTCGCGCAGCCCGAGCTGCTCCAGCTCGTCGACGACCTTGCCGATCTGCGCATCGGTGTGCTCCAGGAAGCCGGCGTAGACCTCCATCAGCCGGCGCTGGAACGGGCGCTCGGCCTCGGGGATGCTGTCCCAGCTGGCGAGCGTCTCGGGCCGGGGCGTGAGCTCGGCGCTCTCGGGGATCCAGCCCATCTCCTTCTGGCGCGCGAAGGCGCGTTCGCGGTAGGCGTCCCAGCCGTCGTCGAACTTGCCCTTGTACTTGTCGGTCCATTCCTTGAAGACGTGGTGCGGGCCGTGCACCGCGCCGGGCGCCCAGTACATCAGGAAGGGCTTGTCGGGCGTGATGGCGCGGTGGCGGCGCAGCCAGCCGCAGGCCTTGTCGGCCATGTCCTCGCTCAGGTGGTAGCCCTCGTCGCGCGGCGGCTCGATGAGCGTGGTGTTCTCGACCAGGCGCGGCTCGTACTGCGAGCTCTCGCCGCCCAGGAAGCCGTAGAAGTGGTTGAAGCCGTGGCCGGTGGGCCAGCGGTCGAAGGGGCCCATCTGCGTGGTCAGGTTGGCCGGCGTGTTGTGCCACTTGCCGAACGCGGCCGTGTTGTAGCCCCAGGCCCCGAGCACCTCGGCCATCGTGCCGGCGCTCTTGGGAATGACGCCCACGTAGCCGTCCCAGTCGGTGGCGTACTCGGAGATGTGGCCGTAGCCCACGCGGTGCGCGTTGCGCCCCGTCAGCAGCGACGCGCGCGTGGGCGAGCACACGCCGCAGTTGTGGAAGGCGTTGTAGGTGATGCCGCTGCCGGCCAGCCGCGTCAGCGTGGGCGTGTGGATCTCGCCGCCGAAGGTGTCGGGGTGCGCGAAGCCGGCGTCGTCGAGCATCACGATCAGCACGTTCGGTGCGTCGTCGCGCAGGTGCGGCACCGCCTTGCGCCGCTCGTGCGTGGACTCCGACAGCTTGCGCCCCGCGATGCTGGCGCTGGGCGGCGCGTCGAAGGGCAGGTGGCCGCCCTGGCCGGGCAGGGTGTTGAAGCCGCCGAGCGTGGCGGACGGGTTGGATTTTTCTTGTGTCATGGGGGTTCTCCGGGACGCGCGGGGGCAGGGCCCCGGCGTCGTGGTGGATGGGGCGTCAGTCCAGCGTGACGCCGATGGACTTGACCAGGGCGCTCCAGTCCTGCAGGTCCTGGCGCAGGACCTCCTTGAACTGCTCCGGCGTGGGGCGCGGCAGGTCGGTGAAGTTGAGTTCGCGCAGGCGCTGGGTCACGGCCGGGTCCTGCAGGGCGCGGTAGATCTCTTCGTTCAGGCGCTTGACGACGGCGGGCGGCGTCCTGGCCGGCACGAAGAAGCCGTACCAGGTGTAGTTCTTGAACGGGAACCCGGCCTGCGTCATCGTGGGCACGTCGGGCAGCATCGGCAGGCGGTCGGGGCCGCTGTAGGCCAGGGCCTTGACCCGGCCGGCCTTCACCACCTCGATGGTGGAGGAGATGTCGGCGAAGCCGGCGTCCACCTGGCCGCCCATGAGGTCCTGCACGCAGGGGCTGCTGCCCTTGTAGGGCACGTGCAGCAGCGAGATGCCGGCCTGCTTCTTCAGGCTTTCCATCGTGAGGTGGCCGCCCGAGCCGTTGCCCCACGAGCAGTAGTTCAGCTTGTCGGGGTGGGCCTTGGCATGGGCGACGAAGTCCTTGAGCGTGTTCGGCGGCAGGTCCTTGCGCACCAGCAGCAGGTTGCCGCCGCGGCCCACCTGCGCGACGGGCGCGAAGTCCTTGAGCGGCTCGTAGGGCAGCTTCTTGTAGAGCGCCGGGTTGATCACCATCGTGGCGGCGTAGGTGAACAGCACGCGTGTGCCGTCGGCCGGCCCCTTGGCGACGAAGTCGACGCCCAGGATGCCGTTGGCACCGGCGCGGTTGTCGACGATCACGCTCTGCTTGAAGGCCTTGCCCAGCACGTCGGCGAACAGCCGCGCGATGAGGTCGGTGCCGCCGGCGGGCGGCGTGGGCACGACGATGGTCACCGTCTTGCCCGGGTAGGCGGCGCCGTCTTGCGCCGTGGCCGTGCCGGCGAGGGCGAGAAGGGCCAATGCGGTGAGTGCCGGCCGCAGCAATGTCCTGTTCACGGGAATGTCTCCTTGGGAATGGGTCGCGCAGGCCCCGCGCCTCTGGGCGCGTCCCCGTTGCACAGGGGGTGG
Organism: Variovorax sp. GW823-FHT04F07; assembly: GCF_058795995.1. Lineage (NCBI taxonomy): Bacteria > Pseudomonadati > Pseudomonadota > Betaproteobacteria > Burkholderiales > Comamonadaceae > Variovorax > Variovorax sp. GW823-FHT04F07. The sequence goes on along the minus strand of NZ_JBXAIG010000002.1, from coordinate 371,501 downwards.
GACTGCGTCTCCATGCTAGGAAACAGCGGCCATCGATTCCGTCAACCAGCCGACAGATTCGCCGACACCGGCTCGGGGAATACCCTCTGGCTCAGCCGGATGCGGGCCGTATGTCGACCGGCGAGGGCGCGTTGTCGTTCCGTGGTCGCGCGCACTCTCGACGGGGTGCTTTCATGCGCCCAGCTTGCGCGCGATCAGGTCCTTCATGATCTCGCTGGTGCCGCCGTAGATGCGCTGCACGCGCGCGTCGGCGTACATGCGTGCGATCGGGTACTCGACCATGTAGCCGTAGCCGCCGAACAGCTGCAGGCATTCGTCCAGGACCTTGCCCTGCTGCTCGGTGCACCACAGCTTGGCCATGTAGGCGGCCTCCTGGTCGAGCGTGCCGTCGACCATGCGCTGGATGCAGTCGTTGACGAAGGTGCGCACGACGTGCGCGATGGTCGCGCACTCCGCGAGCTTGAAGCGCGTGTTCTGGAAATCGAACACGGCCTGCCCGAAGGCCTTGCGCTGCTGCGTGTATTCGAGCGTGAGTTCCACCGCGCGTTCGATCACCGCCGCGGCCGGCACGCACAGGAACAGGCGCTCGTAGGAAAGCTGGCTCATGAGCTGCACGAAGCCGTCGCCTTCCTTGCCGCCCAGCAGGTGGTCGGCCGGCACGCGCACGCCGTCGAAGAAGAGCTCGGCGGTGTCCGACGCATGCTGGCCCAGCTTCTCGAGCCGGCGTCCCACGCGAAAGCCCGGCAGGCCCTCCGTCTCTAACACGACCAGCGACACGCCGCGGCTGCCCGCCTCGCCTGTGCGCACCGCCACCACCAGCAGGTTGCCCGTGAAGCCGTTGGTGATGAAGGTCTTGGCGCCGTCGATCACGTAGTGGTCGCCGTCGCGCCGCGCGCGCGTGCGCAGCGCCTTCAGGTCCGAGCCGCAGCCGGGCTCGGTGAGCGCGATGCCGGCCAGCAGCTCGCCGCTGGCGAGCTTCGGGAGCCAGCGCTGCTTCTGCGCCTCGGTGCCGTAGTCGAGGATGTAGTGCGCCGCCAGGTTGTGCACGCCGGTGTTGGCGGGAAACTCGGCCTTGGCCAGCTCGTCCTGCACCACCATCTGGCAGGCCAGCGAGGCGCCGGCGCCGCCGTAGGCCTCATCGAGTTCGGGCAGCAGGAAGCCCATCTGTCCGAAGGGGCGCCAGGCCTCGCGCGGAATGAAGCCCTGGCGGCGCCAGCCGTCCAGGTGCGGCGAGAGCTCGCTCGCGATGTAGCGGCGCACCTGTTCGCGGAACGCGTCGGTGTCTTCGTCCATCCAGCGATGGCGATACAGCTGTGGAAGCATGGTGTTCTTCGAGGTCGGTCAGTCAGTGGGTCGATCGATCGGCCTTGGCGCGGGCCAGGAAGCGCGCGCAGGCCTCGTTGAAAAATTCACCGGCCACGTGTCGGCGCTGGGCCGTGCATTCGTCGCTCAGTTGCTGCGCGAGCGTGTTGTCGCTCGCCGCGTCGATCAACTGCCGCGTATCGCGCAGGGCGGCGGCCGATGCAGCGCCCAGCCGCCTGGCGATCGCGTGGGCTTCTTCGAGCAACACGGCATCGTCGACGCAGCGCCAGACGAGGCCCCATTGCTCGGCCTTCGCCGCGTCGATGCGTTCGCCGAGCAGCGCCATGCCGAGCGCGCGGCTGCGCCCGAGCAGGCGGGGCAGCGACCAGGTCGCGCCCAGGTCGGGCACGGCCCCCAGCTGCGGCACCTGGGGCACCAGGAAGTAGGCCGAGCGCGCCGCGAGCACGACGTCGGCCGCCAGCGCAATGCCCACGCCCGCGCCCACGCAGGGGCCGTTGACGGCGGCCACCACCGGCACGGCGCAGTCGGCAATGGCCTGCGTGATGGGGTTGCCCACCTCCTGCATGCCGCGCCCGATCTCTTCCTGCGCGTGGGCCGGCCCGCCGGCGAGCACGTCGCCGAAGTAGCCGATGTCGCCCCCGCCGGAAAACGCGCGGCCCGCGCCCGTCAGCACGATGGCGCGCACGTGCTTGTCGGCCGCGCTGTCGCGCAGCGCCGCCAGCAGGGCTTCGAGCAGCGGCGGTGCCAGGGCGTTGAGGGCGTCGGGCCGGTCGAGCGTGAGCGTCGCGATGCCCTCATGCACCTCGCGCCGGACAGCAGCGGTCATCGCTCAGAACCCCGTGAGGCCGCCGCTGCACACCAGCGTCTGGCCGCTCACATAGTCGGACTCGGGAATGCACAGCAGGTAGACCGCGCCCGCCGCTTCTTCGGGCGTGCCGCCACGGCCCAGCGGAATGCCGCGTTCCATCGCGGCCATGAGATCGGGGTTCACGCCCACCTTGATGTCGCGCCCGTCGATGTTGGCGGTGCCGCCATCGGCGGCGTTGCCGGTCAGGCGGGTCTTGATGAGACCGTAGGCCACGCAGTTGACCGTGACGTTCATGCGGCCCCATTCCTTGGCCAGCGTCTGCGTCATGCCGGTGATGCCGGCCTTGGCCGCCGCGTAGTTGGTCTGGCCCGGGTTGCCGAACAGGCCCGCCATCGACGAGATGTTGACGACCTTGCGCACCACGCGTTGCCCGGCTTCGGTCTCTGCCTTGCCGAGCGCGCGGATCACCGGCTGCGCCGCGCGCAGGATGCGAAACGGCGCCGTCAGGTGGCAGTCGAGCATCGCGTACCACTGCTCGTCGGTCATCTTCTGGATCACGTTGTCCCAGGTGTAGCCGGCGTTGTTGACGACGATGTCCAGGCCCTTGAATTCGCTCACCGCCGTGCCGACGAAGCGCTCGGCGAAGTCGGTCGCGTTGACGTTGCCGACGCAGGCCACGGCCTGGCCGCCGGCCTCGCGGATGGCCTGTACAGCCTCCTGCGCGGGTTCGGCGTCGAGGTCGTTGACGACGATGCGGGCGCCTTCGCTGGCGAGCTTGAGCGCGATCGAGCGGCCGATGCCGCGGCCCGAGCCGGTGATGAGGGCGACCTTGCCTTCGAGTTTGCGTGTCATGGTGTTCTTTCGGAAGGTGTGGGTTGTCAGGGCAGGGACACGAAGGCTTCGCCGACGATCTTGGTCTGGCCGAACTGGTTGGTGCTCTGCAGTTCGATGCGAACGCCGCGTTCGCCGTTGCGCTCGGTCTTCTCGACGATGCGGCCGCTGCAGCGCATGGCGTTGCCCAGGTGCGTGATGCCCTGGAAACGCGCCTCGAAGTGGCGCAGCCGGCTTTGCGGCGCCCACTGCGTGAGCACGCGGCCCAGCCAGGCCATGCCCAGCATGCCTTGCGCGAACACGTCGGGCATGCCCGAGCGGCGTGCCATGTCGGTGTCGATGTGGATCGGGTTGTGGTCGCCCGAGGCGCCCGCGAAGAGCGCGAGCGCGGTGCGGTTCACGGCCGGCAACTGCACGGCCGGAAGTTCGTCGCCGACCTGCACGGAGTCGAAGGTGGGGGAGGTCATGGGGTGTTCCTTCAGTGGCGGCAGACGATGACCGTGCGCAGCTCGGCCACGAGTTCGTCGCGCTGGTTGGTGGCGCGCGAGGTCTTCACGACGAATTCGAGCGCGCCGTTCTTCTTGTCGTAGATGTCGCTGACGGTGGAGCGCACCGTCACCGTGTCACCCACGCAGGCGGGGCGGTGGTAGCTGAAGCTCTGCTCGCCGTGCAGCAGCTTGGCCAGCGGAATCTGCAGGTCGGTGAGCAGCTGGTCCGAAGCACCCGAGTCCAGTTCAGCGGCGAACAGGAAGGTGGGCGGTGCCGGCAGGTCGGGGTAGCCGGCATCGCGCGCGGCGGCGGCATCGGTGTAGACCGGGTCGGTCTCGCCGATGGCCTTGGCGAAAAACTGCAGCCGGCTGCGCTCGATGGGCAGCACCGACGTGGGCAGCGCGTGGCCGATCCATTTCTTGTCGATCATGAGAGGGTCTCCTTGGGTTGTCGTGGGGTTCAGATGCGCTCGTACAGCGTGACCACGCAGGCGCCGCCGAGGCCCAGGTTGTGCTGCAGCGCGAGCCGCGCGCCTTCGACCTGGCGCTTGTCGGCCGTGCCGCGCAATTGCTGAACCAGCTCCGTGCATTGCGCGAGCCCCGTCGCACCGAGCGGGTGGCCCTTCGACAGCAGACCGCCCGACGGATTCGTGACGACCTTGCCGCCGTAGGTGTTGTCGCCATCGACCACGAACTTCTCCGCGCCGCCGACGGGGCACAGGCCCAGCGCTTCGTAGCTGATGAGCTCGTTGTGCGCAAAGCAGTCGTGCAGCTCGACCACGTCGATGTCCTGCGGGCCGACACCGGCCGCGTCGTACACCTTCTGCGCGGCTTCCTGCGCCATGCTGAAGCCCACCACCTCGCGCATGTCGCGCGCCTCGAAGGTGATGGGCCGGTCGGTGGTCATGGCCTGCGCCTTGATGCGCACGCTGCGATCGAGCCCGTGGCGCTGCGCGAACGCGTCCGAGCAGACGATGGCGGCCGCCGCGCCGCAGGTCGGCGGGCAGGCCATGAGCCGCGTCATCACGCCGGGCCACATCACGGGCACGGCCATCACCTCGTCTTCGGTGACGACGTTGCGGAACAGCGCCACCGGGTTGTTCGCGGCATGGCGGCTGGCCTTGGCGCGGATCTTCGCGAAGGTCGACAGCTGCGTGCCGTACTGCTGCATGTGCGCCAGGCCCGCGCCGCCGAAGTAGCGTAGCGCCAGAGGAATGTCGATTTCGCTGACCAATTCATCGGTGGCCGTGTCGAAGCGCGCGAAGGGGCTGGGCTTGTCCTTGAACACCGAGCCCAGCGCGCCGGGGCTCATCTGCTCGAAGCCCAGCGCCAGCACACAGTCGGCCGCGCCGCTGGCCACGGCCTGGCGTGCCAGGAACAGCGCGGTCGAGCCGGTGGAGCAGTTGTTGTTGACGTTGACGACCGGAATGCCGGTCATGCCGACTTCGTAGAGCGCGCTCTGGCCGGCGGTCGAGTCGGCGTACACGTAGCCCACGTAGGCCTGCTGCACCAGCTCGTAGCCGATGCCGGCATCGGCCAGCGCACGGCGCGTGGCGTCGGCGGCCATGGCCTGGTAGGGCGCGCTGGCACCCGGTTTGGTGAAGGGGATCATGCCGACCCCGGTGACGAAGACATCGCGGCTCATGGGAATTTCCTGAGGGTTGAGAGAAAAGAAAGAAGGCGACGCACTCATGCGACGTTGCGCTGGCGGCCTTGCCAGAAGGGCTCGCGCAGCTGCGTCTTGAGCACCTTGCCCGCGCCCGACATCGGCAGCGTGTCGACGAAGGCCACGCTGCGCGGGCACTTGTAGCCGGCGATCAGCGTCTTGCAGTGGGCGACGATGTCCGCGGCTTCGACGCGCTGTCCCGGCTTGAGGACCAGCACCGCGTGCACGCTCTCGCCCCATTCGTCGCTGGGGATGCCGATCACCGCGCAGGCCGCGACGGCGGGGTGCTGCGTGACGGCGTTCTCGACCTCGGCCGAGTAGACGTTCTCGCCGCCGCTGATGATCATGTCCTTGATGCGGTCGACCACGAAGATGTAGCCGCCGTCGTCCATCCAGGCGCCGTCGCCGGTGTGCATCCAGCCGTCGCGCACGGCGGCGGCCGTCTGTTCCGGCTTGCCCCAGTAGCCCTGCATCACGTTGGGGCCGCGCACCGTGACTTCGCCCACCGTGCCGCGCGGCACCTCGAGGCCGGCGGGGTCGACGATGCGCACTTCCATGCAGATGCTCGCGCGCCCCGCGGAGCGGTGCCGCCCCAGGCGGTGGCCCTCGGCCGTGTACGAGCTGGGCGGGTTGATCGTGGCCAGCGGCGCCAGCTCCGTCATGCCGTAGCCCTGCACGAAATCCACATGGGGCAGGGCGGCCATCGCGCGTTCCAGCACGGCCTCCTGCATCGGCGAGGCGCCGTAGAAGATGCACTGCAGGCTGGCGAGGTCGCGCGGCTCTTTCATCGCGGGGTGGTCGACCAGCATCTGGATCATGGTGGGCACCAGCAGCGTGTTGGTCACGCGGTCGCGCTCGATCGCATCGAGCACGCCCTGCGGCGTGAACATCGGGATGATCGTGTGCGTGTTGCCGGCGGGCCAGTGCGGCATGGCCAGGCCCATGTCGCCCAGGTGGAACATCGGTGCGGCATGCAGGTAGTTGCCGCCGCTCGGCGCCAGGCCCTCGGCCTGCATCGCCATGGCCGAGCTGCACAGGTTGGCGTGGCTGAGCATCACGCCCTTGGGAAAGCCCGTCGTGCCGCCGGTGTAGAAGATGCCGGCCAGGTCTTCGTCGCGGCGAACTGCGTCGGGAACGGGCGAGGCCGCGGCCAGGAGCGCCTCGTAGCCGTGCATGCCGGGCGGCAACTCGCCGTCGTGCTCGCCGCTGCTGCAATAGATGACTTCGCGCAGGCTCCTGGATTCGCTGCGCATCTTCTCGACCATCGGGCGGAAGGCCTCGTCGACCAGCAGCAGGGTCGAGCCCGAGTCTTCGAGCGAATAGAGGATCTCGGCGGCCGACCAGCGGATGTTGCAGGGGTTGAGCACGCCGCCGCCCCAGGGCACGGCCATCTGGTATTCGAGGTAGCGGTCGGAGTTGAGCGCCAGCATCGCCACGCGGTCGCCCGGCTTCATGCCCAGCTGCTGCAGGGCGCCCGCGAGGCGGGCGACGCGCTCCACGAACGCGCGGAAGGTGCGTGTGCGGCCGGCAAAACGCACGGCCACCTTGTCGGGGCTCTGCTGCAGGGCGCGGTGCAGCGACTGGGTCATGTACATGGCGTTTGTCTCTCGTTGGTTCTTGGTCTGGGTTTCGCAGACCCTTGTCTGCGTGGCCCATGTTAGGAACCGATCGCCTTTGGCACGATGCCGTTTTGCGTTGTTCGGATGGCAGAACATCGCAATCTGCGTGGCACGCGATCAGGCGACGCGGCGCTTGCACGACAGGCACGCGCCGGTGCACAGTCGGCCCGGCAACATCCACGCGACGCGGCCCGCCTTCGATGCTTCATCCTCCCCAAACGGTTTCCATCAGCTTCGTGCACGGCATCCTGTCCGGGGTGCATGCGCGCGGCCAGCCGCTCGAGCCTTTCCTGGTCGAGGCCGGCATCGCACCTGGCCTGCTCGGGCAGTCGGACGCGCGCGTGACGACGCAGCAATACGCGAGGCTGTTCCGCGTGCTGACCGAGCGGCTGGACGACGACTTCATCGGGCTGCTGAGCCGCCCGCTGCGGCGCGGGAGCTTCGCGCTGATCGCGCGCTCGGCGCTCGGCGCTCCCACGCTGCAGGTGGCGCTTCGCCGCGCGGCGCGCACCTTTCGCCTGCTGCAGGACGACGTGGTGCTGGAGCTGGTGTGCCGGGCCGAGCTGGCCGGGGTGGTGGTGCGCTTCACCGAACCGGACGCCGCGCCGACGGTCTTTCTGCAGGAGGTGCTGCTGCGCACCGCATGGCGCCTCATGGCGTGGATCGTGGGCGGCCAGCTGCCCGTGGTGTGCTTCGACTTTGCGTTCGGGCCGCCCGCGCATGCCGGCGGCTACGGCAAGATTTTTCCGGCGCCGCAGCAATTCGACTGCGAGCTGTCGGCGTTCTGGTTCGACGCGGCACGCCTGAAGGACGTGGTGCGCCGCGACGAAGCCGCGCTGCATGTCTTCCTGGCCGATGCGCAGGCCCACATGATCGTTCCCAGGCGCACCGACGAGGGGATCGGCGCGCGCGTGCGCGGCCACCTGCAGCACGCGCAGCCCGCATGGCCGGACCTCGTGGCGACGGCCGCCGCGCTGCACGTGACGGTCTCCACGCTGCAGCGGCGGCTGGCGCTGGAGGGCACCTCGTTCCAGGCGCTGAAGGACGAGCTGCGCCGCGACACGGCCATCCAGCGGCTGAGCACGAGCGCCGTGCCGCTGGCGGAGCTGGCCGACGAACTCGGGTTTGCCAACAGCTCGGCCTTCCAGCGCGCGTTCAAGTGCTGGACGGGCAGCGCGCCCGGGAGCTACCGCCGAAGCGGCGGTTTGTGATCGACGTCGCGGATGTCCGCCATCCGACACCGACGACGGCCGCCGGGACGGGCGACCCGCCGCACAGGCTAGGCCGCCAATGCCACCGAATGCTGCTGCCAGTCCCCACGCTCCAGCAAGGCGGTCATCGCGGAGACCGGCGCGTGCTCGCGCACGGCGGGAATGACCTCGTCCGCCTCGTCCGGCGATCCGACCAGCACCGCGCCGACAAGCCGGCCCTCGGCGACCACCAGCTTGCGATAGATGCCCTGCGCAGGCTCGGACTGCGTCAACTCGAATTCGCCGGGTCGTGCGGCGTGCACGGTGCCCGCGGAGCGGACGTCGATGCCCGAGACCTTCAGCGCGGTCACGGGCACATGGCCGCGATAGACGCGCTTGCCGCCCAGCGCATTGACGGCCGCGATCTCTCCCTGCTCGGCCGCCACGGCCCACAGGGGGATCGAGTGGCCCTCGAACTCGGCCACATCGCCCGCGGCATAGACATGGGCGGCACTGGTGCGCATCTGCGCGTCGACGATGATGCCGCGGCCGAGCGCCAGGCCGGCCGACTGCGCGATGTCGACGTTGGCGCGCACGCCGGTGCACACCACGACCACGTCGGCGGGGAGCTGGCGTCCGTCCTTCAGCACGAGCCGCGCCACGCGGCCCTCGCTGCCCGGCTCCAGCCGCGCGGCGTCGGCACCGGTCATGACATGGATGCCCTGGGTTGCCAGGTGCGCTTCCAGCAAGGCGCTGGCCGGGGTGTCGATCTGCCGGTCGAGGATCTGGCCGCTGTTCGACAGCACCTGGACCTGCGCCCCGAGCTGCGCCAGCGCCTGCGCCGCTTCCAGGCCGAGCAAGCCGGCGCCCAGCACGACCGCGCAGGTGCCGTGGAAGCGCTGCATGTAGTCGCGGATCGCCATCGCGTCGTCGGCATCGCGCAGCACAAAGCTGCCCTCGATGCCGTAGCCGTCGAGCGGCGGGACCCACGCCGAGCTGCCCGAGCACAGGATGAGCCTGTCGTAGCCCAGCGTCTCCCGGGTCGCCAGCGTGAGCTCGCGACGCTGCGTGTCGACGCCCGACACATGCGTGTTGAGCCACGCGGTGACACGGTGTTCGGCATACCACTGCTCGGGCAGCAGGTGCAGGCCCTGGACACCCGTCGGCATGCTGATCAGCTTGGCGATGGCCATCCGGTTGTAGGCGTTGTGGTTCTCGCGGCCGATGAGATGGATCTCGCAGTCGGGGTGGCGGCGCCGCACATGGTCGGCCGCGGTCAGGCCGGCCACGCCGTTGCCCACGATCACGACGCGGCGGATCGACGCATCGAAGGGCACGACCTCGGGCTTGCGTGTCTCGCGCGCCGCCGGGGTCGCCTCCCGCTTCAGGTCGATGCGGATGGGCCCGGCATTGCGGATGCGCGCCATGCAGGCCAGGCGCGTGCCGTCGGCGCAGCCGAGCCGGGCCAGCGTCGCCCGTTCGTCGCTGCCGATGGGTGCGAGCCGCTCGCCGCCCGCCACGACGGCGATCGGGTCGGCGCCGCACACGCCGGAACGACAGCCGGCGTTGATGGGGGCGCCGCAGTCCTCGAGCGCCTCGAGCAGGGTCTGGCCCTTGCGGATGGGGGTCTTCATGCCGGTGGGGTCGATGCAGAGTTCGGTAGGCTGCGTGGACGCATCGGCCGGTGCGGCCGCAGCGGCCTCGTTCTCCGGCGGGGCTGCAACCGGCGCCTTGCGCGCGGCGTCGTTCGGGCCGCGGTGCAGCCGCATCGTCTCGATGACGATCGGCGCCAGCCGGGAACCGTCCCGGACACCCTTGCGCAGTTCACGGCGAAGGAACAGGCGCTCGACATGCAGCGACCGCACGATCCACGTCAGGCTCGCGATGATCGTCAGGCCGCGCAGCGTGGCGACGACTTCGGGGGCGATGGCCATGCCGCTCAGGCTGCTCAAGGTGCTGACGACCAGCGGGGCGGTGAACCAGTAGTACAGCGAGAACGCGGCCGCCGCGAAGAGCACCGGCGACAGGTTGCGCGTCTTGCTGCCCAGCAATTCGATCAGGTTGAAGAGCGTCAGGCTGGCGGCCATGTAGACCAGCATCTGCATGACCGTGGAGACCGGGCCGATCTCGGTGGGCGAAGGCACGAGGTAGTAGCCGAGGATCAGGCCCGGAAAGACGCCCGCGAAGAAGCTGCGGAAGTTGCGGTAGGCCGGGTTCGGGTCGTACTGGTCGGCCAGGTACGCCGCGCCGGGGTTGAGGTCGTAGCAGTTTTTGGCGCAGCCCACGCACGGTTCGCAGTGCGTGTTGGCGATGCGGATGAACGGCGTCTGGCCGTACAGCCGCTGCACCGGCAGCAGGGGGCAGATGCTGCTGCACCAGCCGCTCTTGCCCTTGAACAGCAAGCCGCCGATGAGCGCCGCCCCCATGGCTGCCGCCAGCAGGCCGGCGGTGGCCATGCCGTTGCCGTTGAACAGCAGCTTGCGCGCGACGACCGCGCAGATCAGCAGGCCGATGCCGATCGGAAATGCCGCGCCCTGCGACAGGCGGCGGCTCGTGAGGGCGCGCGTGATGCCGAGCCTGCGGGGGATCTGGTTGATGGCGGCCAGCGGGCAGACGTTGCGCCACAGCCCGGGTGCCAGCATGAACACGAGCGGGAGCGACGGCACGATCAGCCCCCAGAACAACGGCATCGCGGTGGCGGGCCGCAGCGCCAGCATGACGGCCAGGGCCAGGGCCGACGCGATGCTCACCACGCGCAGCGCGCGCCACACCGCTTTCGGCACGATGGTCGGCAGCTGCATGAAATTGGCGAAAACGAGAGCGGGAGAGGGCTTGAACATGGTTCGGTGGTACCTGCGTGAGAAGGTGTCGCCATTCATGCCCCGGGGGGACGCTGCGACAGTGGTGGCGCCATCGGTGAGTGATGGGGCTCTGCGAGTGGTGCGATTCTGGCCAGTCGCACGTCTTAAGGTTGCTATCTTGTGTGCGGCACGCTTACGAGTCTGAAGACGACGGGCTCAGGTATTCAGGCGGTAGCCGACCCCGCGGATCGTGCGGATGATCTGCCGCCCGAGCTTGCGCCGCACGTTGGACAGATGCACTTCCAGGGCGTTGCTCGTCGGTGCGCCGTGAATCCCCTGCACCAGCAATTCCACCTGGGCCTTGGGGACCGTGTGATCGAAGCGCAGCGCGAGCGCCTCCACCAGGTTCCATTCCCGCTCGGTCAGCGCGACAGGCATGCCGCAGCGGACCGTCGTCCGGCTGCCCAGGTCGAACTCGACGTCGCCGCACCGCACGCGCGGCGTTGCCAGGCCCGCGGCCCGGCAACGCAGTGCCCGCACCCGCTCGGCCACCAGCTCGGGGCGGCACGGCATCACCACGAAGTCGTCCGCGCCCGCGTCGAGGACCTCGGCCTGCGCGGCCGGGCCGGGCGCTCCCACCATCAGCATCAGGACCGGCGTGGTGATGTGCTGCACCCGCAACAACCGGACCCAGTCGAGTCCCGATCCGTCGGGCAAGTGCGAACTGACGAGCAGCACGTCGTAGGACTCGTTCTCCAGCACGTCGATGTCGCCGAGCCGCTCGACGCTGTCGATCAGGAACCCGTTCTTGCGCAAGTGCGTGAACAGGCCGTCGTCGACCCGCGCGCGATCCTGAAGCAGAAGCAGTCGCATGGCGTCACCTGCATGTTCAGCGCCGTCATGGCCGCGAGCAGTCGCTGGTGCTGTCGGTACGTGCCATGGCATGCCTCGTCATTGGCGGGCCGGCGTTCTCCTGGACACGGAGACGGGCGCCGCGCTGTCGACCGGGGTGCGGCCGTGGGTTGCAAGCGCGGCATCGATGGCGTTCAGGTCCTCGGGCACCAGCGTGCCGTTGGCCTGCCGCAGCTTGAGATTGCCGAGCAGCACCGAATAGCGCGCCACCGCCAGGTCGCGCTTGGTCTGGAAGAGCTGGCTCTGCGCGTTGAGCACGTCGATGTTGATGCGCACGCCCACCTGGTAGCCCATGCGATTGGCCTCCAGCGCGATCTGGCTGGAGACCTCGGCGGCTTCGAGCGCCTTCACCTGGCCGGCGGCCGACACCAGCCCCAGGTAGGTGGCGCGGGTGGCCTGCGCGACGCCGCGGCGCGTGGCCTCGAGCAGCGAGCGGGACTGGTCTTCGAGCGCCAGCGTTTCCCTGACGCGGTTCTCGATCGCGTAGCCTGCAAACAAGGGCAGGTTGAGGGAGACGCCCACGGTGAGGGCCTTGACCCGCGAGCGGCCCGGCGTGGTGTTGGTGCCCTGGGGGTTGTTCGTGACGTTGTAGCCCAGGGTCGCATCGAGCGTGGGCAGATGGCCGGCCTGCGCCTTCTGCACCTCGAGCCCGGCCACGTCCAGGCCCAGCCGGGCCTGCTGGATCGCAGGGTGCCCGGCATCCGCGTGCGAGGTCCAGACCTCGATGTCGGCGGGCGCGAGCGGAGGCAGCACCACGGGCGCCGCCAGCGGCACGGGCACGCTGCCGGTGCTGCCGACGAGCTGGTCGAGCACGATCTTCTTCACCTGCAGGTCGTTCTCGGCGGCGATCTCCTGCGCGATCACCAGGTCGTAGCGGGCCTGCGCTTCGCGCGCATCGGTGATGGTGGAGGTGCCGACTTCGAAGTTGCGCTTGGCCGATGCGAGCTGCTCGGCCACGGCCACCTTCTGCGCGCGCACCAGGGCCAGGCTGTCCTGGCTGGCGAGCACGTCGAAGTAGGCCTGGCTCACGCGCACGATGAGGTCTTGTTCGGCGATGGTGAGCACCATCTGCGCCACCTCGGCCTGCCGCTGGCCCTGCTCGTAGGCGGCCCAGTTGGCGGGGCGGTACAGCGGCTGCGTGGCGTTGATGCCGACACTCTGGGTGTTGAACCCGCGCGTCGTCGCGCTGCCTTCCGTCGAGAGGTCCTGCCGGGTGTGCGAGGCGCCGGCCGAGAGGCCAACGGTGGGCAGGATGCCGGCCCTGGACTGCGCCGCCCGCGCCAGCGTGGCCTCGTACTGGGCCCGCGCGCCCTGGTACGTGGCGTCGTAGCCGCGCGCCGACGTGTAGATCTCGACCAGGCTCTGGCCATGGACGGGCCACGCGAAGCTCGCTGCGAGCACGGCGCCCCACGCCGGGACGAGACGCTTCCCGGTGGCGGGGGCCCGTGAGCCCTGTCCACCGGGTGGGGGTCGGCGCAGGCGCTGGTTCAGACCGTGCTCCGAGGGTCGGCCTGCAAGATGGCGCCACCCGCGCGGCGAACCGCGGCCGGGCTGCGATCGACATGCAGGATGGCGGCCACGATCTGCTCGGGTGCCGCCAGCGCCGGCGCCATCGACCAGCGGTCATAGACGTCGTTGCCGATGCGCACCATGCCGGTGTGGCGATTGATCTCCTTGTCGACCTTCGGGTCCGGGTCGTAGAAGCCCAGGGCAAAGCGCACGAGGTCGATGTTGCTCCGGCTCCCGGTCAGGAAAAGCCAGCCCGGGTTCACGCTGTGCATCTCGGCGTAGTCGGCCAGGTGCTCCACGGTGTCGATCTCCGGGCGGATGGTGATCGAGTACATGAAGATGTCCCGGCCCACCCGAGAGGCCAGGCGCTCCTGCACGCGCAGGAGGTTGTTGGTCATGAGCGGACAGATGCCTTCGCAGTCCGCATACATCATGTTGATGGCGACGATCTTTCCACGGACCAGGTCGTCGTAGAAGTTCACCTTCGCCCCGGTGTGGGTCTTCAGTTCGACGTTCGGCATGCGACGCCCCGGGCGTGCAGCCGTTGCCGGTGCCTCGGCGGAGGCGGGCAGGCCGAACGCGTACAAGGACGCGACGCCCAGTCCGGCGATCAAGTGTCTGCGGTGGTTCATGAGAATCTCCTGAAAGTCATCGGCGTTCTTCACACGATGTCGAAGCGAACCATCATTGCGTGGTCCTCGTGGGTGAGGTTGTGGCAGTGCATCAGGTACTTGCCCGAGAAATCGCGGAAGCGCACGAGCACCCTCACGGTCATGAGTTCGCCGACGACGAAGACGTCCTTGCGTCCGCGCTCGTTCACGGGAATGGTCAGGCTCACGCCGTTGACGCTCTTGCTGAGAATCCGTCCTTCTTCGAAGTGCACGTGGATCGGGTGCTGCCAGCCGTTGTCGGGATTGATGAACTCCCAGATCTCGGCGGTGCCCCTGGTGACCCTGGCTCTGGCCGTGAGCGAATCGAAGAACAGCCCGTTGACGTTCCACATGCCGCTGTTGCGCTGGAACACCCAGGTGCGAACCGGCAGGGCCGCGAGTTCGCTGGCACTGGGCAGGTCGCGCAGCGGGCGCAGCACGCTCGGCACCACGCTCAGGTCGGGCGTCGGGGGCTGGCGATCGACGATGAACTTGAGCACGCGCGTGCCCGGCGACTGCACCGGGCCGGGCCGGCGGGTATCGACCTGCGTGAGCTGGTTGACGAGGTAGAGCGTGGTGTTCAGCGGGAATCGCGAGAAGTCCACCACGATGTCCGCGCGCTCGGCCGGTGCGATCCGCACCCTCAGCTGGTTCAGGATCGGTGCCGGCAGCAGGTTGCCGTCGCTGGCGATCTGGGTGTACGGGTACACGATGGTGCCGCCCGTGTTCTGCAGCACGAACTCGTAGAAGCGCGACGGCCCGACGTTCAGCAGCCGCAGCCGGTACTTGCGGCGTGCGACGCGCAGCACCGGCTCGATCTTGCCGTTGACCACGATCTTGTCGCCCAGCACGCCCTCGGGGTTGAGCTCGTCGAAGGTCAGCCGGCCGCCCGAGTCGAACCGCTTGTCCGAGAAGCTCAGGGGGTAGTCGTACGCGCCGCTGGGCAGTCGCAGCCCCGTGGTCTCGTCGCCGGTGTCAAGCGCGTCGAAGACCATGTAGCGCCCGAACATGCCCTTGAGCACGTTCGGTGCCGTCACGCCTTCCGTGTGGTCGTGATAGAAGAGCGAGCCCAGGGCTTCGCGCGAGTCGCCGAGGCCGCCGAACTCGTCGAAGCCGGCGTAGAGGTTGGGGTAGAAGTGGTCGTTGAAGGTCCCCGGCGCGGTCAGCGTCACGCCGCCCTGGACGGCGCTGTAGAAGTCGCTCGCGAAGCCGTCGCTCTCCGACGGCGTGTGCATGTTGTGCAGGTGCGTGCTGATCTCGGGCGAGCCGAATCCCGTGTGGTTCTGCGGCAGCTGGTTGCGGATGCGGCAGATGACCGACTGCCCGTAGCGCGCGTGGATCGTGGGGCCCGGCGTGGTCACCCCCGGCGTGTTGCCTTCGTAGCCCCAGATGGGCTGCGGGGGGTAGTAGGGGTTGTTGCCGTTGAACAGCCAGGCCGGGTTTTCCTTGGCCGTCAGCTGGTACAGCAGCGGCGTGCCGGCCTTGCCGGGCACGGTCAGTTCCGCGTAGCGCTGGTGCGGTGCACGGCCGCACTCGCCGCCTGCGATGTTCGCGTTGAGGGTCGGGGCCGGGGTCAGCGTGGCCAGCGGTGTGAGCGGCGTGACCTGGTTGGGCAGGTCCTCGACCCACGGTGTCGTCGGCGGGCTGGGTGGCAGGGGCGTGGGTTGTGCGCGGGTCTTGCCCGGTGTCAGGACCAGGGGGGCGGCCGTGGCTGCCAGCGAGGCCTTCAGGAACGTGCGTCTCTTGCTGTGGGCGACAGGCGTCACGGGGTCGTGGTGGTTGGAATCCTTGCGCATGATGTATTCCCCTCGTTGACAGAGAACAGCCCCGCTACATCTGCCGTCCCGATCGGCGGATGGTGGAGGTGATGGGCTCGATGACGTACTGCAGCGCGGTCTGCGAGACGCCCGCGATGTAGACCTCGGCGGGCATGCCCGCCTGGAGCTTGAAGTCGCCGATGGCCCTGAGCGACTCGGCGTCGGCCAGGATCATCACGCTGTAGTAGGGCAGGTTGGTCTGGCGCTCGATCAACCGGTCGCCGGCGACATAGGTCACCTTGCCCGTGACCATCGAGGTGTTGCGGTACTTGAAGGCGGTGAACTTCACCCGCGCGCGCTGGTTGAGGTGCACGTTGCTGATGTCTTCCGGACGGATGCGCGCCTCGATCATCAGCTGGGCGTCGCTGGGCACGATGTCCGCGATCGACTCTCCGGGTCCGACCACCGCGCCGGGCGAGGTGAACTTCAGGTCGATCACTTCGCCGCTGGCCGGGGCCACGACGACCTGCCGCTGCGCCGCGTCGTTCGACTTGCGCTGCTCCTGCTCGATCTCGCCCAGGCGCTGCGTGGTGGCCTTGAGCTGGTCGCTCGCGGCCTTCACGTAGTCGTTGCGGATCGACTGGATCTTCAGGTCGATCTCCACCAGGCGCTGGGCGGCGCGCGCCAGTTCCGTGCGCCGCTCTTCGAGCTTGGCCGCGTACTCCATCACCACCGACTCGAGCTGGGAGATCCGGCTCGACGAAATGAAGCCTTCCTGGATCAGGCCGCGGTTGGCCTCCAGGTCCTGCCGCTGCAGGACGAGCGAGTTCTGCGCCTGCGCGATCTGCGCGTGCACGGCGACGATTTCCTGCTGCACGCGATCGCGCTGCGTTCTCATGAGCGAGGCCGCGCTGTCCAGCGAATGGCGCTGGGCCTGGAACAGCGCCGTCTCCTTGAGCAGGGCCTGGCCGATGCGATCGTCCTGCCGGGCCGCGCGCAGCAGGTCTTCGGGGAAGGCGAGCGTCTTGGCGACGGACTGCTCGGCCTCCAGGCGCACCAGCATGGCACGCTCCAGATGGACGCGGTAGCTCAGGCGGTTGCGGTCGGCGTCCACGCGAACGTCACCCAGGACCAGGATCGGATCGCCGGCGTTCACATGCTGGCCGTCGCGCACCATGACTTCCCGCACGGTGCCGCCTTCCAGGTGCTGCACCGGACGGCGGTTGAGGTCCACCTTGACGAACGCGGGGGCCACCACCGCCATCGAGAGCGGGGCGAGGCCCATCCACAGGCCCAGGGGCAGGATCGCGCCGAGGATGACCCAGCATCCGCTTCGCGCGAGGCGTCGTGCATGTTCCCGGCTGCTGCGTGGGGTGGCAACGGGAGGCATCGGGAGTGTGGCGGTGCTCATGGTGCGGGGTCCTTGTTCGCAACGGCGGCGCGGCGCTCAGGCGGCCTTCTGGTCCACGATGGCCTGGGCCTGGCGCTGCATGTCGCGCATCACCTCGCTCGCCGGGCCGAACTGCTGGATGCGGCCTGCGGCGAGCACCAGGATCTTGTCGACGTGGGCGATCAGCGACGGGCGGTGGGTGACGACGACCGAGGTCACGCCCGCCTGGCGCAGGCCGCTCATCGCCTGGGCGAGTGCGACTTCTCCGGCACCGTCCAGGTTGGAGTTCGGCTCGTCCAGGATCACCAGCTGCGGGTTGCCGTACAGCGCACGGGCGAGCGCGATGCGCTGGCGCTGGCCCGGAGACAACCGCGAGCCGTGTTCGCCCACCGGCGTGTCGTAGCCTTTCGGGAGGGTCAGGATCATGTCGTGCGCATTGGCGCGCACGGCGGCGGCAACCACCGCTTCGGAGTCCACCTTGTCCAGGCGCGCGATGTTGTCCGCCACGCTGCCGTCGAAGAGCTCGACGTCCTGGGGCACGTAGCCGATGTAGGGGCCCAGTTCTTCGCGCGGCCAGTACGACACGTCGGCACCGTCGAGGCGGACCTTGCCGCTGCTGGGGCGCCACACGCCCGTGAGCACGCGCGCGAGGGTCGACTTGCCGGCCGCGCTCGGGCCGACGATGGCCAGGGCCTCGCCCGGCGCCAGCGCGAAGACGATGTTCGAGAGCACCAGGGTCTCCGAGCCGGCCGCGCGGTACGAGATGTTCTCCGCGCTCAGGCGTCCTTCGGGGCGCGGCATGGCGACATGCGGCTCGGTGCGTTCGAAGTCCTTCGACAGTTCCTGCAGGCGCCCGTAGGCCGCCCGTGCTTCGATCAGCGTGCGCCAGCTGCCCACGAGCTGCTCCACCGGCTGCACCGCGCGGCCCAGCAGGATGCTGGTGGCGATCATTACGCCGGCGGAAGCCTGCTGGCTCAGCACCAGGTACGCGCCCAGGGCCAGCATCAGAATCTGGATGGCCTGGCGCGCGGCCTTGGTCCCGGCGGTGAACGCCACGGTGCTGCGGCTGGCGCTGGTCTGCATGGTCGCGATCTGGTCCTGCAGCGCCCGCCAGCGCACCAGCAGGCGCTGTGTCATTCCCAGGGCCTGCAGCACTTCGGCGTTGCGCAAGGAACTCTCGACGTATTGCGCGGCGCGTCGCCCTTCGTTCTGCAGGGTTTCGAGCGACCGGCGGCTGATGCGGTCGTTGAGCCAGGCCAGGCCGAGCATGAGGAGCGCGGAGAACGCAGCGCCCACGCCGAGCGCGGGGTGGAACATCCAGATCACGAACACGTACACGAACACCCAGGGCGCATCGAACACCGCGATCAGGCCATTGGCGGAAAACACGGCGCGAAGCGCGGCCACGTCGCGGATTCCTTCTGTCCTCACGCCGCTCGGGGCGCGTGCGGCGCGCTCCACGATGGCGTTCACCACCGGTGGGGAGAGTCGCTCGTCCACCATGATGCCCACCACGTTCTGCAGCCGGGTTCGCAGGTAGTCCAGCAGCAGCAGGATGAACAGCGCCACGCCGGTCCCGGCGAGCAGCACCAGCAGCGTTTCATGGCTGCTGGTCGAGATGACCCGGTCGAACACCTGCAGGGTGAAGAACGCGGGCACCAGGAACAGCAGGTTGATGAAGAAGGAGAACGCCGCGATGTACAGCAGCAGCGGTCGCAGTTCCATCCACAGGGTTTTCATGTGCGTCTCCTGTGGTTCTGTGGGGCGTTGCTCAGTTGACCTGCTGGTCTTGGGCCGCGGCCTGCGCCGCGGCTTCCAGCGACTTCACCCGCCGCACCAGCCGGTCGATGGTCACCATCTGCGCCGAGTAGGCGCGCGACAGTTGTTGGGTCGCGTCGCACAGGCCCTGGATGGCGACGCTCAGCTCGTCCTTCTTCGCGTTGACCATGCCGATGCGCGACATGATCAACGTCGCCACCTCGCGCGGGTCGGAGATGGAGCGAGGGGCCTGCTGCGGGCTTGCGTTGTTTTTCTCGTCCATGTCGTTCTCCGTGGTCAATGTCGTTGAAACGTTGGCGGTGCTCATGCCGACAGCACGAAATCGGCCTGCGTGATGGTGTTCGTTCCCACCCCGTTCACGCCCATCAGCAGGATGCTTTCCAGGCCGTCGAACTCGACCAGCGTGTCGGCGCCCAGGTCGGTGATGGACACGTTGGCGGCAAAGTTGCCGGCGTTGATCCCCATCGCGGAGATGTTCAGCCGGTCCTGCCCGTTGAGCAGGTTCCCGCTGGCATCGAAGCCGAGGATCGTGTCGTTGCCGAACCCCGGCGCGAACACGAAAACGTCGTCTCCCGTTCCGCCGTCCATGGTGTCGTTGCCCGTGCCGCCGGTCAGCCGGTCCGCGCCCGCCCCGGTGCTGAGGGTGTCGTTGCCGCCACCGCCATCCACCACGTTCGCGGCATTCAGGAGGGCCACGGGCGCGAAGCTGATGTTGTCGTTGCCCTGGCTGCCGATCACGTTCTCCACCGAGCTCAGCGTGTCGGTGCCGGTCTCGGCGCTGGTGGCGGAGGTCGGCGTGACCGTGGCACCGGCCGAGGTGGCGGACAGGTCGTAGGTGTCGTTGCCGATGCCGCCGGCGTAGCTGTCGTTGCCGTCGCCCACCGTGGCGATGAAGGTGTCTGCGCCCGCATCGCCGTCCACCGTGTCGCTGTCCAGCCCGCCCGTGAGCCTGTCGTCGCCCGCCTGGCCGTTGATGGTGTCGTTGCCTGAGCCACCCAGCACGATGTCGTCGCCGGCGCCGGCGCTGATGGTGTCGTTGCCGCCCTGGCCGTCGATGAAGTTCGCGCCGCCATTGACGACGATGATGTCGTTGCCCTGGCTGCCGATGATGTTCTCCATCGTGTTGAGCGTGTCGGAGCCGATCTGCGCGCTCGTGGCGAGGTTGACCGTCACCGTCGCGCCGGCCGTGGTGGCCGACAGGTCGTAGGTGTCCACGCCGGCCCCGCCGACATAGCTGTCGTTGCCGTCGCCGATCGTCGCGACGAAGCGGTCGTCGCCGCCGCCGCCGTTCAGTGCGTTGGCACCGGTGTTGCCGGTCAGCGTGTCGTTGCCGGCGCCACCGGTCACGTTCTCGATGTTCGCCACCGATTCGAAGCCCGTGGCCGTGCCGGTGGCCAGGTTCACGGTGACGGCCGTGGTCGTGGCGCCGTAGCTCAGGGTATCGACGCCGCCCTGGAGGTCGGCTGTGACCGCCTCGATGCCGGTGACGGTGCCGCCCGCCAGGGACGCGATCGCCGTTCCCGTCAGCACCACCGCGAGCGTCTGGCCCAGCGCCGTGCCGGCGATGTTCAGCCGGTCGTTGGCACCCGCGCCGCCGTTGATCGTGTCGGCGCCGTCGCCGACGAGGTAGTGGAAGAGGTCGTCTCCCGCGCCGCCGTCGACCGTGTCGTTGCCGGCGCCGCCGGTGAGCGTGTCGTTGCCCTCGCCACCCGTCACGGTGTCGTTGCCGCCGCCGGCGTCGATGACGTCGTTGCCGCCCTGGCCGTCGATCACGTTCGCGCCGCCGTTGACGACGATGCTGTCGGCGCCCTGGCTGCCGATGAAGTTCTCGATGGCAGAGAGCGCATCGGTGCCCGTCTGCGCGCCCGTGGCGGTCGTCGGGGTGATCGTCACGCCTGCCGAGATCGCGGACAGGTCCAGCGTATCGGTGCCGCCGCCGCCGGTGTAGCTGTCGTTGCCGTCGTTCACCGTCGCAACGAAGCGGTCGTCGCCGCCGCCGCCGTTGAGCACGTTGGCCAGCGCATTGCCCACGAGCACGTCGGCGCCGCCGCCTGTCGTCACGTTCTCGATGCCGGCGATCGAGGTGAAGCCCGAGGCCGTTCCGGCCGTGAGGTTCACCGAGATGGCGGCGGCGCTGGTGTAGGTCAGCGTGTCCACGCCGGCCAGCAGGTCGGCCGTGACCGACTCGACATTGCTCACCGTGCCGCCGGCCACCACCGTGAGCGCGGTGCCGTTGTAGCTCACCGCGAGCGCGTCGGCCGCGGCCGTTCCGATGACGTTCAGGGTGTCCAGCCCCGCGCCGCCGTCGACGGTGTCCGTGCCTTCGCCCATCGTGTAGTTGATGGTGTCGTTGCCGGCGCCGCCGGCGATGCTGTCGCTGCCCGCGCCGCCGTCGATGAGGTCGTCCTGGCCCAGGCCGTTGATGGCGTCCGCGCCGCCGCCGCCGAAGATCACGTCCTGGCCTTCAGTGCCCGTGAGGACCTGGGCGGCGTTGTTGGCCGCGATGAAGTCGCCCGTGACCACGGTGGCCGCGGAGCGCACCGTCTCGAGCGCGCCCGCATCGTCCGTGAAGCTCACCGTCAGGCGCAGTTCGCGGTTGACCTGGTCGGCGCCCGGCGTGAAGGTCGCCAGGGTGGCGCCCGCGATGGGCGTGAACCCGGCGGCGCCGCCGCCGACGCCCGTGTTGACGGCCTGTTCCCACTGGTAGCTGAAGACGGCACCCGTCAGCCCGTCCACGTCGCTGATGCCGAGGGTCGATGCCGTCAGCAGCTGGCCTTCGGTCGGCGTGGTGTCGCTGATCGTCGGCTGCCCGGTGGCCGCGGTGTTGAGGGCCAGCGGCGCGGTCGTGGCGGAGTACACGTTCTCCAGCACGTCGTTGGCGTCCTTGTAGACCGCCCGCACGCGCAGCGCCAGGCCGAGCTCGAAGGTCCGCGGCGTGAAGCTCGTGCCCGTGGCCCGCGCCACTTCGCCGCCGGCGTTCTCGATCAGGATGTCCTCGAAGATGCCGGGGCGGACCTCGGCCTGCCAGAAGTAGGCGATGGGGCCGGTGATCGCACCGTCGGGGTTGGTCGCGCTGACGTTGTCTGGGTCGGTCACGCCCAGGGCCGACACGGTGAGGGTCGCGCCCAGGGTGGGCGTGGTATCGCTGAGGGTCAGCTGGCCTTCGGGATCGAGGTTGAAGCCTTCTTCCGCAATGAACGCCGCGCCATCGGAGAACTGCAGGCGCTCGATGTTGCGCACCACGTCGATGCCGTCGGCGCCGGCCACGCCGTCCACGACATGGCTGATGCGCCAGACATCGTTTTCGAGGAAGGTGATCTCGTAGTTGCCGAAGACGTCCGAGAAGACGGCCGTGTCGAAGTCCGGCGCATCCGACATCAGGATCTCGCGGGCAATCGTGAGTTGACCCGGGTTGTAGGTGCCGTCGAAGACGCGCCCCTGCAGCTCGAGGTCGGTCATGGTGTCATAGCTCGCGATCTCGGCGCCGGTTCCGTCGGCGTTCTCCCGCACGCTGATGCGCACGTTCAGCCAGGCATCGCCGTCGATGATGTCGTTGCCGCCGCGGCCCTCCAGCAGGTCGCTGCCGCCGCCGCCCAGGATGATGTTGCCGGCGAACGAAGTCACCGGTCCGTCCATCTCCATGCCGACACCGAGCACCTGGTCCAGGAGGCCCTGCAGGCCGTCGATGAGTTCGATGTGGGTCAGCACGCTGCCGGTGGTGCCCGACAGCGCCATCGCGGCCGCATCGTTGTCGTCGCCGCGCAGGACGTCGGCGTGCGCCGAGCCCGACATGCCCTCGACCGAAGTGAACCGCGCCAGCACGGTCGCGTTCGAGATCGGCACGGGCGTCTCGTCGAAGGCACGAAGGAACAGGTCGGCCGTGACGCCGAAGGCGTCGTCCTTGAAGCCGGCCCAGTCGAAGCCGGAGCCGCCCTCGTAGCGGTCCACCTGCCCGCCGTTGCCGAACATGATGTCGTCGCCGCCTTCGCCGTCCATCCGGTCGGAGATCGAGTTGCCGATGAAGACGTCGTGGCCCACCACCTGGTCGCGGGCGAAGGCGTCGAAGTTCTCGCCGGCGCTGCCGTCGGCCATGCCTTTCTCGATCCAGTCGTCGCCTTCGTTGCCGAACACGAACTCGTTGCCGCGGGCGCCGAGGATGAAGTCGTTGCCCGTGCCGCCGAACGCCTCGGACGGGTCTTCGCCGGTGACGATGAAGTCGTTGCCGTGGCCGCCCAGGATCAGGTTGATGCCGTTGCCGCCGTGGATGGCGTCGTTGCCGTCGCCGCCCTGCATGTTGTCGTCGCCACCCAGGTCCGTCATGATGTCGTCGCCGGCCCCGCCGAAGACGAAGTCGTTGCCGTCCCCGCCTTCGAGCCGGTCATTGCCGGCGTCGCCCCAGAGCGTGTCGTCGCCGATGCTGGAAATGATGGTGTCGTTGCCTGCGGTACCGCCCAGAACGACGTGGTCCTCGCCGCTGTACTGCAGGTAGTTCGGATCGGCCGCTTCGGTGCCGGGGTTGTTGCGCAGCACCAGTGGCGTCAGGCTCCCCTCGGCCGTCGGATCGTCGCGCCCGTCGAGCCCCAGGCCCGTGAACTGCCGGGACGGGTCCACCTCCAGCGTGAACCCCGGCGTCGTGAAGATGTCGCCAGGCAGGTGCTCGACATCGGTGTTGGCCATCACCAGCCGGGCGAAGGAGTTGTTCTCCAGCTCGGTGAGGAAGTTCAGGCCCTGCGTGCGCTCCAGGTAGTAGAAGCGGTCGCCGTCCTGCAGCTTCTCCATCTGCTCCTCGAAGACGAAATTGAAGGTCGAGCCCAGCAGGCCGCCGAACGGCATCTGCTTTTCGGCCAGGCCGCCGATCCACAGGTCGATGTCGTCGACGCCGGTGGTCGTGATGCCGGCCTCGTCCGCGTAGGCATTGCGTCCGTACAGGAAGTCGAGCCGGTCCTCCGGCGCACCGATGCCGCCGTAGACCAGTGCCACCGCCGCCGCGCGCTTCTCGATCAGGGTGTCGGCGGCGGCCAGGCTGGCGTGCACGCCGTAGGCCGCAATGAAGTTGACCACCGAGGCCTCATGCTTGATGTGCTGCATGAAGTCGACCCAGTTCGCGTAGGGCTTGAGCTGGCTGTCGCCGGTCACGCCGTAGAAGTCGCGCCGCGCGGCGTTGAGTGTCGGCACGCCGGTGTCGCGCCCGCGCACGATGTTGATCGTCGCCAGGTCGAGCGGCAGGCCGAGCAGGTTGTTGCGAAGGGCCTCGGTCACGAACTCGTCGATCTCGTTGCCCTGTTGCCGCGTGAGGCCGCGCGCGAGCGCGCCGGCGGCTTCATCCGCCGTGATGCCGCTGGCGGCGAACGCGAGCGGATTGAGGAAGGCCTCGATCAGCCCGAGCTGCTGCGTGGGGTCGGCCGTGCCGCCGATCACGTTGAAGTCGACGTCGAAGCGGTCCACCGTCTCCGTCAGCATCGAGTGGCCGAAGCGGTACACCGTGTGGGCGAACTCGGCGACGATCGACGGATCGATCTCGGTGTCGTAGACCTGGGTGGCGGCAAAGAAGATGTCGATCTGCGGCTGCACCTTGCGCGCGAACTCTTCGAACACCAGGTGCTGGTACTGCATCTCGGTGCCGAAGCGGGCCGCCTGGAACAGGCGCTCGCCGTCCCACGAGCCATCGGGCAGGTGCCATTCGGCAATGAAGGCCGCGTCGCCCGACGCCATGATCACCGCCTTGGTGTGTTCGACCAGCCGGTTGTGCTCGGCGTGGAACACATGGTGAATGCTGGTCAGCGCGATGTTCTCGTTGACCCGGCCGTCGCCGGCGATGTAGTGCGCATCGAGCAGTTCGTCGTCGTAGAAGCCCGCGGCCGGTGTGCCGCCGATCTGGTCGTCGGTATCGGCCGTCAGCGCGACGCCTTGGCTGTTCACCGGGTTGGCGGTGTGGGCGATGTCGGCCAGGAACACGTGACCCGTGCGCACGGCCAGGCTTGCATCGATCGGCGCGCCCGGCGAGCCCGAGGCCAGCGTGCCGCCGGCCTGCAGCACGATCTGTGCGAAGCCGGTCACCGGGTCGGGAATGAAGTTGCCGTACTCGTCGGCCGCCAGCAGCGGCAGGTTGAGCGCGTCGGCATTGTCCAGCGCGATGCCCAGCAGGTCGCGCGCCTGCGCCTTGACCACCGCCCAGGTGGCCATGCCGCCGAGTTCGATGTCGTCGGCCGTGCCGAAGAGGCCGTCGGCACCGAGGTCGCGGTTGGTGATCAGCCGCCCGGTGGCGACCGGCTTGCCTTCGGCGTTGAGCTCATAGGCGCGCAGGAAGACCTGGTGCGAGGGGTGCGACGTGTAGGTCTGGTTCTGGTCGATGAAAGGCGTCGTGAGGTTCGTTGCCTCGTGCGTGGTGTCGTCCGCGGTGCCCATGACGCCGTCGGCGCCGGGTCCGGCAACCTGGGTGGCGCGCGTCAGCACCAGGAAGTTGCTGTTGCTGCCCGACACATAGAGCGGATCGTCGGGCTGCAGCGGGACGAAGATGGTGCCGTTGCCGCCCTTGGCCACGAGGTCCAGGCCGTGGTCGAAGAACTGGCCGAAGAAGGTCATGAAGGCGTTGAACGGCGCCGACAGGCCTTCGTCCGGCGCGGTGTTCGGAATGACCAGCAGGGTGCCGACGGGAATCGCCACGCCGTCCAGGTCGTACAGGACACCGTCCACCAGCGTGCCCAGGCCCGCGTCGACGAATGCGCTCACTGCCGCCGGGTTGTTGCTCGTCATGTCGACGATCAGGTTGCTGATGATGCGCGGGTCGGCGTCCACCACATTGCCACTGGGGCCGTAGTCCGTGTTGGTGAGCGTGCCCCCCGGGCCGAGGTTGATGCTGTCGCCGTCCTGGTCGTTGCGGAACACCGGATCGACCAGGCGCGGGAACACCTGGTCCGCCGCGCCAAAGCCGGACTGGCCCTGCACCAGGTTGTTGTAGGAGCCGTCCACCGTGCGCAGGCCGAGCGGCGCGCGCGCGTTGTCCAGGATGTCGGTCAGCGCCTCGCCGTTCGCGTGTCGCTCCGAGATCTTGATCTGCTCCAGGATGAACTGCAGGTCGGACTGCAGGAAGCGCACGCCCGCGCTGTCGACCAGCGCGGAGGAAGGCGCCGGCGCCGGCGGCACGACGGCCGCCACGCCGGTGACCGCCGCGGTGGGCGTGGAGTACACGGTTTCCAGCACGCCGTCGGCATCGCGGTACACGGCCCGCACCCGGATGGCCAGGCCGTCGAAGGGCGCGGTGACCCGGAAGGTCGTGCCGTTCACCGTGGCGGGCTGGCCGCCGCCCAGGTCGATGATGTCGCGGAACACGCCCGGCGCGCGCGTCGGGTCGGCCTCGTACTGCCACGTGTAGCTGATCGGCCCGGTGACGGTGCCGCCAGGGTTGTCCGCATCGGTGAGGGCGGCCGACACGCTCAGGAGCTGGTTGATCTGCGGCGTGTCGTCGCTGATCGTGACCGAGCCGCCCGGTGCGTTGTTGCTGCCGGACAGCAGTTGGACGGTGTCGGAGAACTGCAGCCGCTCGATGTTGCGCAGGATGTCGGTGCCGTCGGTGCCGACGTTGTCGGTGACGGTGGTGCGGCCGTCGGCGCCGGTGGTGACGGTGTAGTTGGCGCGCAGCCCGGAGAACATCGCGGTGTCGTAGTCGGCGCTGTCGGACATCAGGATCTCGCGCACGATGCTGAGCTGGCCCGGGTTGATCTCGCCCGAGAGCATGCGCGGCACCAGCTCCTTCAGGCTGTCGACGCTGGTGAGGCCGGGCACGCCCGAGACGGCGATGCGCACGTTGAGCCAGGCGTCGCCGTCGATGATGTCGTTGCCGCCGCGGCCCTCGATGAGGTCGCTGCCGTCGCCGCCCAGGATGATGTTGCCCTCGCCGAACGAGGTCATGCCCGCGGGCAGCAGGCCTTGCAGGCCGTCGATCAGCGCGATGTTGGTGAGCACGCTGCCGGTCCAGCCGGCCTGCAGGATCTCGACGGCGTCGGCGTCGTCGCCGCGCAGGAAGTCGGCGAAAGCCGATCCCGACAGGCCTTCGGTGAAGGCGAAGCGGTCCATCATCGCGGCGTTCGAGTTGACCACCGGGGGCACCACGAAGTCGTTGACGATCATGTCGGCGGTCACGCCGTACTTGTCGAACTTGTAGCTGGCCCAGTCGAAGCCGGAGCCGCCGTCGAAGTGGTCTTCGCCGTCGGAGCCGGTGAAGATGTCGTCGCCGCCTTCGCCGATCAGCTCGTCGAAACCGCCGCCGGAGATCAGGACGTCGTTGCCGATGACGCTGTCTTGCACGAGCGGGTCGAAGCTGTCGCCCGTGGTGCCGTCCTGGGTTCCCAGCTCGATCCAGTCGTGGCCCTCGTTGCCGAATGTCGGCAGGTTGCCCTTGCTGCCCAGGACGAAGTCGTTGCCCTGGCCGGCAAAGACTTCCGAGACGTCCTCGCCGGTGATGATGAAGTCGCTGCCGTCCCCGCCGATGATGAGGTTCGCGCCGTTGCCGCCGTGGATGACGTCGTTGCCCTCGTTGCCCTTGAGCACGTCGTCGCCGCCGCGGTCCGTGATGATGTCGTCGCCCGCGCCGCCCTCGACCTGGTCGTTGCCGTCGCCGGACTCGATGCGATCGTTGCCGCCGTCGCCGTAGATGGTGTCGTCGCCGATGCTGGCGATCAGGGTGTCGTTGCCGGCGGAGCCGCCGAGCACGACGTGTTCGTCGCCCGTGTAGCGCAGGTAGGTGGTCTCCACGGCCGCGGTCGTGGGATCGTCACGGATCACCAGCGGGGTGAGTTCGGTGCCGCCTTCGGTCGGGTCGCCGTGGCCGTCCACGCCGATGCCGGTGAACTGGCGCAGCGGGTCGACTTCGAGGATCAGGCCCGGGGTCGAGAAGATGTCGGCCGGCAGGTGCGTCGCGTCGGTGTTGAGCATCACCAGCTTGGCGAAGGTGTTGTTCTCCAGTTCGGTGAGGAAGTTGAGGCCGGCCAGACGGGAGAGGTAATAGAAGCGGTCGCCGTTCTGCAGCGCCTCCATCTGCGACTCGAAGACGAAGTTGAAGGTCGAGCCCAGCAGGCCGCCGAAGGGCATCTGCTCTTCGGCCAGGCCGCCGATCCACAGGTCGATGTCGTCCACGCCCGTGGTGGTGACACCGCCGACCATCGCGTAGATGCCCGTGCTGTTCAGGAAGGCGAGCCTGTCGGCTTCGTCTGCAACGAAGCTGCGCTCCGCGGCCGTGCCGGCGTTGAGAACCACGGTGCCGCCGAAGACGAGTGCGGCCGCCACGGCCCGCTTCTCGGCCATCGTGTCGACGTCCGCGGCGGTCAGCGCGCCATGCGTGCCGTACGCCGCAATGAAGTTGATGACGGAGGCTTCATGCTTGAGGTGCTGCGTGAGGTCGACCCAGCTCGTATAGGGCTTGAGCTGCGGGTCCGCGGTCGAGGTGTAGAACTCCCGGCGCGCTTCGTTGAGCGTGGGAATGCCGGTGTCCCGGCCGCGTGCGATGTTGATGGCGGCGAGGTCCAGCGGCAGGCCCAGGAGCTGGTTGCGCACCGCGTCGGTGACGAACTCGTCGATCTCGTTGCCCACCTGCCGGGTCATGCCGCGCACGATGGCGCCGGCCGCCTGCTCCGGCGTCAGTGCGCCGTCGTTGTTGAACCCGATCGGGTTGAGGAAGGCATCGACCAGCGCGAGATCGCTCGACAGGAAATTGGGGTCCAGCCGGTCCACGGTCTCGGTCAGCATCGTGTGGCCGACGCGGAAGACCGCGTGTGCGAACTCGGCGACGATCGCCGGATTGATCGTCGTCTGGTAGTTGGTTTCGGCCAGGAACTCGTCGACGGCCGGCTGCATCTTGCGCGCGAACTCTTCGAACACCAGGTGCTGGTACTGCATCTCCGTCGCGAAGCGCGCGGCCTGGAAGATGCGCTCGCCGTTCCATGAGCCGTCGGGCAGCTGCCATGAGGCGATGAACGCAGCGTCGCCCGTGGCCAGGACGGTGGCCTTGATCTCTTCGGCCTGCCGGTTGTGCTCGGAGTGGAAGACGTGGTGGACGGAGGTCAGGGCGATGTTCTCGTTGCCGCGGCCGTCGCCGGTGATGAAGTGACGGTCCAGCAGCTCGTTGTCATAGGTGCCCGGTTCCGAGAGGCCGACGGCCGAGTCGCTGTCGGGCGCCAGCACGCCGCCCACGAACACGGGCGCCGCGGCATGCGCGATGTCGTTCAGGAAAGCATGGCCGGTGCGAACGCCCACGCTGGCGTCGAGGGGCGCGCCGGGCGTGCCCGAGGCGAGCCCGTTGCCGTCCGGGTCCAGCGGCCCGCCGACGTCGGCGGCGCGCAGCACGATCTGCGCGAAGCCGGTCACGGGATCGGGGATGAACTTGCCGAACTGGTCCGTCGCCAGGAGCGGCAGGTCCAGCACGTCGGCGTCGTCGAGCTGGATGCCGAGCATCAGCGCCTGCGCCTTGACCTGGGCCCAGTTGGCAAGACCGCCGTCGGCGCCATCGAGCAGGCTGCCCGTGGCCACCGGACGGCCGTTGGCGTCGAGCACGTACTCGCGCAGGAACACCTGGTGCGAGGGATGCGAGGTGTAGGTCTGGTTCTGGTCGACGAAGGGCGTGGTCTGGTTGGTCTGGTCGCCGTTCGCATCGCGCGTGGCGCGCGACAGGATCATGAAATTGGGGGCGCCGGGGGCCGTACTGAACAGCGGATCGTCCGGCTGCAGCGGCATGAAGATCATCTCGGTGCTGCTCTTGTTGACCAGGTCGAGTCCGTGGTCGAAGAACTGGCCGAAGAAGGTGAACCATGAATTGAAGGGCGCCGAGAGGCCTTCGTCGGGCGTGGTGTTCGGAATCTCCAGCAGCGTGCCGGGGGGAATGACGACGCCCTGGAGGTCGTACAGGACGCCGGCTGCGTCGAGCGTTCCGAGGCCCGCGGCCACGAAGGCGCTCACCGCCGCGGGGTTGTTGCTGGTCATGTCGGCGACCAGGTTGCTGATCAGCCGCGGGTCGGCATCGACCACGTTCCCGGCGCTGCCGTAGTCCGTGTTGGTGATCCCTGCGAAGGCGTCGTCCTGCTCGTTGCTGTAGGTCTGCGGCACCAGCTGCGGGAACGGGTTGTCTGCGGAGCCGTAGTCGCTCTGGCCCGGCATCAGGTTGTTGTAGGACCCGTCGACCGTCCGGAGGCCGAAAGGCGCAAAGGCGTTCGGGACCAGGCTGGCGGGGTCCGCTCCCGCTGCTTGTGCTTCCGCAATGAGAATTTGTTGAAGAATGAATTCGAGATCGGACCTGATCAGCGTGGCCATTTCTATTCTCCTCAAGACGAACGACTTTCAATGCAGCCCCGGTCCCGCCTACATGGCGAAAAGGCTCATGTAGCGTGGCTCAGGAGTGACCGCGCGCCTGGAATTGCCAGCCGCGGGTTTTTCGAGGAAGTGATGCAGCGCGTGACCCGGTGGCGGTCACGCCTGGGGAGCGGCTAGGGTCGTCGTCGGCCGCTCAGGCACCGCAGCGGGGCGGTGCAGCAAATATCCATTGCGCGATGCCGGTCAGGCGCGATGCCGGCATGGAGATGAAGCCCGCATTTCATGCGGACCTTGATTCGACACTTGTTCATGCGATACCCCCACCATGGATCCTGTCAAAAAGAATCTAGGTCGGCGCGCCGAAAGTCGTTGCCGCTTGTAAGCGGACGGCAACCGGTGGTCGATTGGTTGTCTTCGAAAACGAAGGTGCTAATTATGAGAGGCCATCTTCAGGAATGCAACTTTCTCACATACAAATTAACTGACGAGAACCTGACTACGCGCGCCAGAGCCAAAAAAAAACAGCGACCGCGGCGACACCGGCCGAAATCAGGGCGATCAGCGCCATTTCCGCATGGCCGCCATTGCTTTTTTGGGACGCCGCAGCGAAAGCGGGAGGGCGTTCATTGCCGTGTGGCGGGCTCGCGAAGGGGCTGTAGACGGCGGAGCCGGGACGCTCCGGGTCACCGCTTCCTGTTGTGGCCGCCGGATCGTCGGGAGAGGCCGTCACCACGGCCGCGTCGCTTGCGACTTCGCCGTCCGGAACGCCGCCATCCGGGTTCTCGTGTGCCGCAACGGCCGCCGACGTCGCTTCCGTCGCGATCGCCAGGTCGGCGCACATGACCTGCGTGGCCCAGGCCGCGACAAGCATGGCCTGGACGAAGGGCCGCTTGTCGAGCGCGCGGCGAGGGCGCGATCCGGCGGCGAAGGGGCAATCGATCGGGGTCATGGAGTCGCTGCCCTTCAGATCAGGCCCGTGTGAACGGCGAAGTTCACCGCCTGGGCGCGCGAGTGCACATGCAGCTTCTTGTAGATGCTCTTGATGTGCACATTGACGGTCTGGCCGGTGATGCCGAGCTTGGCGCCGATCTCCGCGGAAACGTAACCCGAGGCCACGCAACGCAGGACCTCGCTCTCTCGCGGCGTCAGTGTCATGTCGCGCGATGGCGGTCTCGGCGGCGACGGCGCCTTGTCGGCGACCGGCTCGCGGGGGTGGTAGTCCAGGCGGTGCAGCAGGCGCCGCGTGAGCCGGGGCGTGATCGCGGCCCCGCCGTTCACCACGTGCAGCACGGCATCGGCGAAGCTTTGCAACCAGGCGTTCTTCAGGAGGTACCCCATGGCACCCAGTTCGAAGGCGCGCAGCACGTGGGCGTCGTCCTCGAGCGAGGAGATCACGATGACCTCGCTGCTGCGGTGCAGGCGGCGTGCCTCGGTGATCAGCTCGAAGCCCATCTCGTCGCCCAGCTGCAGCTCGAGCATCAGCACGTCGAAGGTGTGCGTGGTCAGCAGCCGGCGTCCCTCGCGAACGCTGTCGGCCTGGCCTTCGAGTTGGATGCGCAGGTCCGACAGCAACTCCTGGGCGATCACCCGGCGCATGTACTCGTCGTCGTCGACGAGCAGCACGCGCACCGGCGATTTCTCCTGGCCGATCAGGAAGTCCGGCCACAGCCTCGCGGCGGGCGCGCAGACGCCGACGGAGGCCTTCTCGCCAGAGCTGATGAGCCGGTGATCAAGCATGTGCCTGCCCCGGTTGGCGTGAGCGACGCAGGCCGGTCGTTGCGAGCGTGGGCGGGGAGACGCAAAGGTCGTCCGTCGAGTGCTCCGGGGCCACTTTCCCCATCGGCGGCAAAGCAGTTTGGGGTCTCATACATTTTCAATAGAAAAATGAAAGGCAAGTGCTGAATTGAATGTTTTCTGTGAGTTTTAATTGAAATTCAATTCGGCCCGAGGCTTGCGCAATCCTATGAACTTGACGGGACGGTTGCGCGGGTCTTTTGCTCCTGCTTGTGGAAAGACATGAGTGTTTCAAAATGGAACTACCTGAACCATGACGTTCGATATACCTAATTTCTCTGTTTTTCAGGCGGATCGTGAAAAACGACGCATTGTTCGCCAAGTGAGCAATGCTGGTTGAAAAGTGGAATGGGTTTATTTATGCGAGGAAATTTTGAAGATAATGAAATTAATCAAATATGAAATTCATTTTTGATTGGGTATTTGGTGTTTGGTAGAATAAAATATTCAAAAAACCAATTGAAACCGAGGAAATAATTTGATTATTGAAATTCCAGTGATATTTGAATTGAATGAAATCTTCTATTAACCAAATTGTCTGCTATCCGATTTTTATTTTTGGAGCTTATTCTCTCGCTTGATCATGATTTTTCAATTCAATTGAAATTCAATTTCTTTGAGGTGGCACGAAATACGGTGCCGAATCTTCTCCTCCTCTGCCAGTGCGGTGCGCTCCCGCACGTCAACTGATCGCAGCAGGCGGGGATCGGAAAAGCGGGGAAATGGCGGGTCCCGGAGGGGCATGCCGACGCTGAGCGGCCCGCAGCGGGCGCCCCGAAGGACGGGGCGGGCAGGGCGCTGTCAGTGCGCCATCGCGTCGAGGTGGTGCTTGACGGCGTAGATGTACAGCTCGAGCCGGTTCGTCACGCCGAGCTTCTGGTAGATCGACGTGAGATGGTTGCGCAGCGTGTGTTCGGTGACGAAGGCCTGCCCGGCCAGGGTCTTGTTGGAGGCGCCGCTGCCGTGCACCACGGTGCGGACGATGTCGCGCTCCTTCTGGGTCAGGCTGGCCTGCCTGACGGACTCGGGGTCGGCTTTCGGCGGCTTCTTCACCGAGGTGAGTTCCGAGAGCACGCGGCCCATGGTCGGGGCGTCGACGCAGAGTTCGCCGTGGTGCACGCGCTCGATCGCATCGAGCACCTGCTCGGCCGAGGCGTCCTTGCGCATCACGCCACGCGCGCCGCGCAGCACCGCGAGGTCCAGCGTGCGCTGCTCGCGTTCGCCGGTCAGCACGACCACGCGCGAGACTTCGTTCGACAGCAGCTGCGGCAGGATGTCGAGGGCGCAATGGCCGTCCAGGTCGAGGTCGAGCACGATGACGTCGGGGGCCAGGCTCTGCGTGTGCGCCACGGCTTCTTCGCAGCAGCTGGCGGTGGCGACGACCTTCATGCGCGGCTGTTCGCCGTCGATCAGCCGGGACAGGCCCCACAGCATGGTCTGGTGATCGTCCACCAGCAGGACGCCGATGGGATGGGCTTCGGTTTGCATGAGGGGCTCCTCGGACTGTTGTCGTGCTTTTGGGGGCTCAGATGGGGATTTCGATCAGCACCTCGGTGCCGCCGCCCCGGCACCGGCTGACCTGCGCGCGGCCTCCGAGCGCCGCTGCGCGGTCGCTGAGGGAGCGTGGCCGGAAGGGCGCGAAGTTCTCTTCGTCGCCTTCGTTCTCGATGCGCAGGTGCAAGCAGCCGTTGCGGCAGCCGATGCGCACGCTGCCGCGGCGGGCCTGCGTGTGCTTGCAGATGTTGTTCAGGCCTTCGCCCACCATCTGCAGGACCTCCGCGGTCATGCGGTCGTCAAGACGCACGTGGCCTTCGACGTTCACCGAGATCTCGATGCCGTAGAGTCCCTGGATGCGGGCGGCCTGGCTGTACAGCTGGTGCAGCACGAGGCCGCACGAACTTTCCGGGCCGGCCTTGACCGCGCCCGCGAAGCGCCGCAGGTCGGCGATCACGCCGCTCGCCACCTCGGCGAGCTTGTCCAGGTCCTCGAGCAGCGGGTTGTCCGCGGCGGCCTTCTTGCGCAGGGCGCACAGGCCCATGCGCAGCCCGATGTAGGGCTGCACGGCGGTGTCGTGCAGGTCCAGCGAGATCTTCAGGCGCTCGGTCGCGGCCGCTTCGGAGGCCATGCGGTCGAGCACTTCGATGGTCTCGATGACCGGGAAGATCTGTTCCATGAGGTGCGCGAGGAACAGCGCATCGGACTTGCTGAAGTGGCCGTTGCGCGAGGAGATGAACACGCGCCCCTCGCCCAGGCGCAGCGGCAGCGCGGCGCTGATGAACGCGCGGGCCTCGAGCATGGCGGCCACCGCGGCACTGCGCTTGGCGCCGTCGCGGCCCTCGGGGCGCCAGCCGATCGCGCCGGGGCCGTGCATGTGGCTGCGCGCAAAGAAGTGGTTCAGGGGCCAGGGCAGGCGGTTGCTCAGCACGGTGTGCGGATGCTCCAGCGCCATCAGCGGCGACTCGGCGATGCCGCCGAGCGTCTCGACACCGACGTGCTCGCAGGTGTCGTCCTTGCGCAGCGTGCGCAGGGTCCAGTTGCCGGTGGCGGTGTCCCGCGTCATGAGGATGCAGTGGCTGGCCTTGAAGAAGGTCAGCGTCTTTTCCATCGTGCGGGCGATGGTGCGGCCCGCGCCGAAGCGCGGGTTCGACAGCTGGCTGATGTCACCCAGCAGGGCCAGGCGCCGCTGCAGGATGAGCTTGGAGCCGCCCCAGTGCACGATCATGTGCCCCAGCGCCAGCAGGAAGGTCGTGCGCATCAGCAGCTGCGGCGCGTCGTCGCCCGTGCTCGTGCCGAGCCCGCAGGCGGCGAACGACGCGACCGAGACGATCGTCACGCGGGCGCCTTCCTCGAAGCCCCAGCGGAACGAGGAGGTCAGGATGGCGAAGAAATAGAACAGGAAGAACAGGCTGTGCACGCCGCCCGTCACGAAGACGATCAGCGTGAACCACATCACGTCGGACCAGTGGACCGCCTTGCCCTGGACATGGCGCCAGCCGCCCTGCGTGCAGGCATGCACCAGCACGCTGTGCAGGAGGTATCCGCAAAAGGCCAGCCAGACCGCGCTGGCCACCGGTTGCCGGGCGGGCCCCGCATCGACCGCCATGGCCAGCACCGCCGAGATCGACAGCACCAGCCGCATGCGGGCGGCCATGAGCGCGTCCGTCGACAGGCTGCTGTCGAGGCTCGGGGCGGAGACGGGGGCGCGCATGGCAAGACATCCTTCGCATGAACTGTTTCATGCACGGCAGGGGCCGACGTTCGGTGGTAACAGCCTGGCGTTCATTTCTTCGTGCCAATAACGCGGTGTATGTGAAGGTTTCACATTACTTCTTTGGTACTCGAAAGGAACCTTGTGGGCGATCTGTGACGTCTGTTGCGCTTGGTTTCAATTGTGTCGTGGGCAGGCTTTTTTCATCGCTGTACGAGGCGCTTTCCCTCGGCCGGGGGCTGCCGCAGGGCAAACGGGTACCCGATTCATGGAGGTGTGGGGCAAGGGGAACGCGAGGGGCGGTGTTTGTGCGCGCCGGACGCACCGATCCCGGCGCGCCAGGGATGGCACGCCGGGCGTTCGACCCGAACCCGGATTCAGCCCCGCCGTGGCACCAGCGCCGTCCGTCCCAGGGGCGTGACGCGCAGGACGGTGGCCTGGCGCAGCTTCTGCCGTGCGCGGCAGATCGGGGGGAGGGTGGCCTCCACCATGCCGGCGGCTTCGAGGACCGCCACGGAGTTGATCTCCGACGGGTCCTCGGTGTGCAGGGGAAAGGTCGAGTTGCCGATCCTGCGCAGGTAATCGAGCGGCATGACGCTCCATTGGGGGCGTTCTTCATGCACCGAGGCGCCATTGCCGCAGAGCGTGGCGATCTCCGCGTGCCCCTCGTCCGTGATGGCAAAGACCTGGGCGCTTTCGTACCGCTGGTAGCCGAAGTTGTCGACATGGAACTCGGCTTCGATGAGTCCGGTGGCGACCAGCACCGAGGCATGCCGGATGTCCGCGTCCGCCGTGAGCATGACCGGAAAACGCTTGTTCATGAGCCGAAGAAGAAGGACGAGCGGCATGCGGTACTCCTCGCAGTGTCAGCGGTGCCGGCTGGTCCGGCGACGAACAGGCACCCGATGCGCAGCCCCGCACAGGGAGGCATCCGTCAGGCGTGGGCCTGCGATGCCAACGGGGAGCAACGGTCGCACTGAACTCGCGGGAACAGACACGGAAGCCACCAATGTAAGAAATGTGATTTTTTCACTTTAGTCCCTTTTTCGTACTTTCGCCATGGATTTGGAGATAGATGGCCGAAGGTGCTATCCGGCCCGCGTGCGCGCAGGCCGACGCCCGCCGCGGTGCGGCGGTGTCGAACTGGAACTGGATGTGTGCGAAAGCCCGGCTTCGCCTGCCGCCAGAAGGGGCGGGCGATGCGACCGGACGGCGGGGCGCTGCGCCGCCGCTTCAGGTCAGGGGTTGAATGTCACCCGTTGGGCAATGAGAACGCCGTCGACCACCCGGTCTCCCACGACGGTCACGCGCTGGCCGTTGGCCAGGTTCGCGGCGGTACCGTTCTCGAAGGTGGTACCCGGTCCGCTGGCGTCCACCGGCTGGCCCTGCACCCTGAAATTGGCAGGGGACTGGTAGCCGCCGATGGCCCCGATGAGCGTGAACGAGGCCGGCCCGCCCGTGCCCGGCACATGGCGGATGCGCAGCTTCTTGACGACCAGCACCCCGCCGGACATGAAGCCGTCGACCTCGACCTTCACGCCGTTGCCGAGCGAACCGACGGGGCCGCCCGTGATCTGCGCATTGGTGGCGTCCACCGGCGTGCCCAACACCTTGAAGGCGCCGCGCGAGACGAAGTCGGTGATGTCCCCCGCGAGCTGCAGTGCGATGCCGTTGCCCGTCGGTATCGCGTACCAGCCCTCCACCTTGGTTGCCGTGAACGCGTTGCCAACCGGCGCGGCCGTGCCACGGGCGCGCACGATGACCCCGTTGGCCAGCGACGAGGTGTCGATGCCCGCGAAGCTGGCGCCGCCATAGCTGACCGTCAGCTGGCCGAGCGTGAAGGTCTGGTTCGTCGCATCGAGGTTCTGGATGGCGCCCGTCACCAGCGGGGCGGTCAGCGTGGGCGCGGTCTGCACGCGGGTGGCGCGCAGCGTGCCCGGCGCGCCGGGCAGGCCCCACACCTGGACGAGGCTGCCGTCGGCCACATTGGCAAGCCCGTTCGCGTCGGCCCAGACCGTGGCCGCATCGATGGTCACGTTGATGCCCATGACGACGAAGCTGCCGGCACCCACGTCGATGCGTGAGACGGCGCCGCGCAGTTCGGCCCCCGACACGACCTGCGTCGCGATGCCGCGGGTGAAGTCGGGGTCGACCTTGCCGGCGACCCGCGCGCTCATGCCGATC
This sequence comes from Variovorax sp. GW823-FHT04F07, assembly GCF_058795995.1. NCBI lineage: Bacteria > Pseudomonadati > Pseudomonadota > Betaproteobacteria > Burkholderiales > Comamonadaceae > Variovorax > Variovorax sp. GW823-FHT04F07. The sequence continues at coordinate 334,294 of NZ_JBXAIG010000002.1, read as the reverse complement.
TGGAGCTCGGTGGCGTCCTCGACGGTGATGGTGGCCGTGTCCGTGGTGTAGCGCAGGCCGTTCAGGATGATGCTGCCCAGGCCGTCCGCGGCGCCGATGCCGGCGGCGTCCGCGGTCACGCCGGTGCCGCCCGAGCCGACACCGGAGCCGTCGGTGTTGCCGTTGCTGGCGGTGTCGCCGGAGCCGCCCGTGCCGACATTGCCCGAGCCGGACCCGGTCCCATCCCCGCCTGTGCCCGTGCCCGCGCCGCCGGGGCTGTCACCGCCGATCGCGGTGCCGGTGCCCAGGCCCAGGTTCCCGGTCGAGGCACCACCGCCGCCTCCGCAGGACATCAACAGGGCCATGAGGCTGGCGCAGAACAGGCCCAGCAGGAGGCGGCGGGGTGTTTGGATCGTGCTCATGAGGGGCGCTCGCTTTCAGAGGACGCGGGCGGGGGCGGCGTGCCCTCGTCCTCGTAGTACGTGTAGATGCCGACACGGATTCGTCCTTCGGCGCGGGCCGGCGCGCGGCTGACCGCCTGTGCCATTTCCTGCGCGAGCTCGTGGTGCAGGGCGGACCAGCGGTCGCGCACCAGGCGGTGGATCTGTTCGCAATCGTTGAGCGACAGCCCGCGCGCGTACACCGCGCGTTCGAGCATGCGGGGCTGTTCGCCCAGCGTGTTGGCGACGGCCGCCAGCAGGTGGTCCCGGCCGTTGTCGCCCAGGAAGGCCAGCATCGATTGCAGGTCCTGCACGGGCACGAAACCGTCTGCGGTGAGTTCGGCCATGCCCTCGTTTTCGGTCACCATGTTCAACCGGATCAGCTCGTCGAGGATGGTGCGGTGGTGGACGTTGCCGCGGCTGCTCAGGCGGGCGACCGCCTCGAACGAGGGCGCCGTGTGGCCCGAGGTGACGGGCAGGCGCCGGAACGAAGCGTCTTCAGTCAGCATCTGCAGCCACAGCGTGAAGGTCTTGGCCGCGGCCGACAGTTCGGTGTGGGGCAGGGGGTCGACGGTGGAGCGGACCTTGGCGGTCACGGCCTTGCGGTTCAGGCCGGTGGTGACCGACAACTGGCTCAGGTTGGGCTTGGGAACGCCCTGGCTGCGCCAGGAGTGCTGCGCCTCCTCGATCAGCAGGTCACGCAGCAACTCCTCCAGGTGGGGGTGCTTGACCCCCATCGCGAGGGCGAGCTTCACCACGGGTCGAAGGATGCGTGAGCAGGCCGCGAGGGCCCATTCCAGCCGTTGTTCCATGACGCGACGTGTGTAGTCCTGAAAGTGCGATGCCGACAGGATCGGAGGCGGCGCCCCGACCACCATCAACGCCCCATTGTCCTGCGCACCGCGCTGCAGTGAAAGCTTTGGACTGCGGTTTGACGGCCAGTGAGCCAAAGTTTCATGTTCAGGCGCGGGGCGACCGTCCGGCCGGTGCTGCCAAGGCCGATCGGCCGACGGGATGGCCAGGTTGCCTATGTCGCCCTGCAGCGTGCCCGCCGCAGGACGCGCGCGGCCTGGACGACACCCAGGGTCGGCCCTTTCCCACATGCGGGCCCCGCGCCGGAGGCGACAAAGACACCTCTGTTTCTTTGCATGTCTCAAGGAGCCGAGATGGCCAATGCGAACCCCCGAAAGAACGACGCGGCCGGCACGACCGCCGTCACGCACCGCACGGTGCAGATCGATGGCGTCGAGGTCTTCTACCGCGCGGCCGGTCCGGTGGGTGCCCCGGTGCTGTTGTTGCTGCACGGCTATCCGTGTTCTTCGTTCCAGTACCGCGCGCTGATGCCGGCGCTGGCGGACCGCTGGCGCGTGGTGGCGCCCGATTTCCCGGGCTTCGGCTACAGCGGCACGCCCGAGGAGAACTTCGCGTTCGATTTCGATGGCTACGCGTACTTCCTCGACCGCTTCACCGCCGCCCTCGCGCTGCGCCGCTACGCGCTGTACCTGCACGACTACGGTTCGCAGATCGGCCTGCGCCATGCGATGCGGCGGGCCGGGCGGGTGACGGCGCTGATCGTCCAGAACGGCGACATCTACGAAGACACGCTGGGGCCGAAGTACGCGGCGATCCGGGCGTACTGGAACGACCCGAGCGAGGTCCATCTCGCGGTGCTTGAGCGCGCCGTGAGCGAAGAAGGCTTTCGCGACGAGTTCATCGGCGAGGTGTCGTCGCGCGTGGCCCCGCGGCTCGCGCCCGATCTCTGGCGCCTTCACTGGCCGTTGATGGACACGCCCGTGCGGCGTGGCATTGCGCTCGGTCTCATGAAGGGGCTGAAGGAGAACCTGCGGTGGTTTCCGCGCTACCAGGACTACCTGCGCACGTACCGCCCGCCCACGCTGATCCTGTGGGGGCCGCAGGACGGCTACATGCCGATCGAGGCCGGCCGTGCCTACCTGCGCGACCTGCCCGACGCCCAGTTCCACGCGTTCGACGACGGGGGCCACTGGCTGCTCGAGACGCACCTGGCCGAGGTGCTGCCGCCGCTGCGCGATTTCCTGGGGCGGCACTTGCCGGTGCCGGCGTCTGCATCCACCCGGACGATCGAAGGCGTGCCGGTATGAGCGTCGCCACCATCGCGCGCATCTGGCGCGGCCGCGTCACGCCCGATCGCGCGGAGGCCTACGAACGCTACCTGCTGGCTGAAGGCATTCCGCCGTTGCGCAAGACGGCGCTCGCGGTGCAGCTGTTCCGGGAAGACCGCGCCACCGAGACCGAGTTCGTCACGACCTCCTACTGGCCCGACGTGGCCGCGATGAGCGCGTTCACCGGCGGCGACCCGAATGGGGTGCATCACCTGCCGCGCGATGCGGAGTTCCTGATCGAGCTGCCCGAGCGCGTCGAGGTGCTGCGCATCGTCGTCGACACGTGGACCTGAAGCGTCAGGCTGCCTCGAGCCCCGTCGGAAAGTGCACGCCCGCGCGCTGCGCGGCCTGCACGATGTGCTGCGTCATCGCCTGCTGCGCCAGCGCCGGGTTGCCTTGCGCCAGCGCTTCGATGATCGCCATGTGCTCGTCGTAGGTGGCATGGCGCGCGCCGCGCTTGTAGAAGGGCAGGCGCTGGCTCTCCTGCATCACCTCGGCGCTGTTGCGCAGGATCTCGGCGATGGCCTGGTTGCCGGCGATGCCGATGATCTGCATGTGGAAGTCGAAGTCGAGCTGCGTGGCCTGCGTGAAGTCGCCGGCGTCGATGCATGCGCGCATGGCCTGTGCATTGGCGCGCAGCGCCGCCAGGTCGTCCGCTTCGATGACCAGGCAGGCCAGCCGCGCGGTGAAGTTCTCGACCGCGAAGCGCAGCTGGTACACGTCCTGCAGCGAATGCGAGGTGGCGAACTTCCAGGCCGGGGAGGCGGCCGGCGCCTGTTGTCCGCCGTCTTCGGCCACGTACATGCCCTTGCCGGGGCGCGGAATGACGAGGCCCGTGCCCTGCAGCGTCGACAGCGCCTCGCGCAGCGAGGTGCGGCTGATGCCGAGTTGCTCGGCCAGGTCGCGCTGCGAAGGCAGCAGCCCGCCGGCCGCATAGGTGCCGTCCGCGATCCGCTGCTGGATCAGGCGGGCGGCGGTGGCGGCGACGGCGGGGGAGGCGAGCATGGGCGGTTTTCGGTGCGAAGTGCGGCAGTGGCGGGAACTGGAAATCTTACTGTGGCCGCACCCCGGGCCTTCCCTACTTGTTGACCAGCTTGGCCGGCACCGTCCAGGTGAGGAAGGCGCCGAACAGCAGCACGCCGGCCAGCACGAACAGGGCGATGTCGGTGCTCTTCGTGGCGTCCTTGATCAGGCCGATCATGTAGGGGCTCACGAAGCCCGCCAGGTTGGCGAAGGAGTTGATGAGCGCAATGCCGGCCGCCGCGCCCGCGCTCGACAGGATGGCCGTCGGCAGGCTCCAGAACAGCGGCGAGGTCGCCAGGCTGCCGCCCGCGGCCAGGGCCAATGCGGCCAGCGAGAGGTACACGTTGTTGCTGAAGATCGCGCTCAGCGTGAGGCCCAGCGCGCCGCAGCAGAAGGGCACGATCAGGTGCCAGCGGCGTTCGCGCATGCGGTCGGAGCTGCGGCTCACCAGCAGCATCGAGACGATGGCCACGGCAAACGGAATGGCCGTGAGCAGCCCGATGTTCAGCGCGCCCGACACGCCCGACTGGCGCACCAGCGTGGGCAGCCAGAAGGTCAGGCCGTACTGGCCCATCACCGTGCAAAAGCAGATCAGCGCCATCTTCACGATGCGGCGGTCGGCGAACAGCGCGCGCAGCGTCATGTGGCTGGTGCCGCCCTTGGTGGCGTTCTCGGCGGCGATGTTGCGTGCGAGCACGGCCTTTTCTTCCGCGGTGAGCCAGCGTGCGCCCTGGATGCTGTTGTCGAGGTACACGATGACCAGCAGGCCGATCACCAGCGAGGGCAGCGCCTCGATGAGGAACAGCCACTGCCAGCCGCGCAGCCCGCCCATGCCGTGCATGGCGTCCATGATCAGACCCGACAGCGGCCCGCCCAGCACGCCCGACACCGGAATGGCGCACATGAACACCGCCACCATCTTGGCGCGACGGTGCGAGGGAAACCAGTAGGTGAGGTACAGGATCATTCCCGGGTAGAAGCCGGCCTCGGCCGCCCCGAGCAGGAAGCGCAGCACGTAGAACTGCGTGGGCGTGGTCACGAACATCATCGCGGCCGAGATCAGGCTCCACGTGATCATGATCCGCGAGATGGTGGCCTTGGCGCCGATGCGGTGCATCAGCAGGTTGCTCGGCACCTCGAAGAAGAAGTAGCCGATGAAGAACAGCCCCGCGCCCAGCCCGTACATCGCCTCGCTGAACTGCAGGTCGCTGAGCATGTTCAGCTTGGCGAAGCCGACGTTGACGCGGTCCAGGTAGGCGGCCACGTAGCAGAGCATCAGGAACGGCATGAGTCGCCATGCCACTTTCTTGTAGAGCGCGTTCTCCGCTGCAGCAGAGGTGGTGGCCGGCTGCAGCGGCGCATGAAGGGTGGTGGTTGACATGGCGGTCCTCGAAGGCGTCGATGGGGTGGATTAACTGGTATTACCGGTATGATTTAACGCGACCGAGACCTTAAGGCCTCATGCGCCATTGGACACTAGCGATTTCCCTGACGCCGGGAGATTGACTGAGTGGATGTATCGCAAGGATACTGGTAATACCAGTTGGACCAAAAGCCGAGGAGTTTCTGTTGACGATTGCCAGCCCCACTTTCCTGCCCCCGGCGCCGGGCACGCCCGCGGCGCTCGCGCTCGTTGCGCAGCCGCTGACGCGCGAGGCGTTCGCCGCGTTCGGTGACGTCATCGAGAGCGCGCACGCACGGTCGATGCCGATCAACGCGGGCATGACCACGCGCTTTCACGACCTGGCGCGCGTGGACCCGGGCCCCGGCGACAGCCGCGTGCTGGTGAACATCTTCGAGACGCAGCCCTACGCGATGCCGCTGCAGGTAGGCATGCTGGAGCGCCACCCGCTGGGCAGCCAGGCCTTCGTGCCGATGGACGGCAGCCGCTTTCTCGTGGTGGTAGCACCGGCGGGCGACGCGGTGCGCGTGGAAGACATCCGCGCCTTCGTCACCGACGGGCGGCAGGGCGTGAACTACGCGCGCGGCGTCTGGCACCACCCGCTGGTGGTCACGCAGCAGCCGGCCAGCTTCGTGGTGATCGACCGCGGCGGGGCCGGGCCGAACTGCGACGAGATTCTGGTACCGCCGGCGTGCGTGGTGCGCGTCAGCCTGGCGGGCTGAGCGCGCGCCATCCCTGCGGCCATCGCCCGGCGGCTGCGCCAGCGTCGCAGGCACCGCGACGCCGACTTGCGGCCATTGGCGAAAGAGGCCTACACCGTCGGGAGCGCCCCGGTGAAACCTTCGGGCCATGGGTGAACGCCATGCGCAATCCAACGAAATCGATGTTTGCCGGAAGCCTCGCTGTCGGGGTCATCAGCGTCGCGGCGCTCCTCGCCGGGCCGGCTGCCGCGCAGTCGGCCGACAAGCCACCGCCGGTCAAGCCGCAAGCGCAACCCGGGCCCGATCCCGAACTCCTCGTGAAGCCGCCGCCCCATGGCCATCCGCGGCTGGTGAAGCCCGCGCCGCCCGACCGCGACCCCGGCATGGTGAAAAAGCCACCGGCGGACGCGAAGCGGGCCGGCGAGGACAGGCCCCGCGTGGACGACCCCGGCGCGCCCTCGCGCCAGGACGACTGCCGGGGCACCGCCGAGGACTGCAGGCAGAACTCCCCACGATGACGCCTTGAACGGAAGAACACGCCTCGCCATGAAATGGTCGAGTCGCCGGGCTACCTGCGCAAGACCTGCGACCGCGAGAGCGGGTTGGCGCTCATCGACGTCGACGCCTGAGCGGTGCGGCCGGGCGTCAGCCCTGCGTGATGAGGTGGGTGGTGCAGTGACTCACTGGCACTGGAACAGCACGCCGGATTCGGCCGGTGCCTTGCCGAGCCACTTCGGCTCCTGGCTCTTGGCGCTGCAGTAGTCCGAGGCCTGGGTGTAGGTCATGGCACGCAGCACACCGTCGCGGAAGGGAACGATCTGGTTGGGCGGCGTCGAGCAGCCGGCAATGACCAAAGCCAGGGGAAACAGTGTGATGCGCCAGTTCATCGGGCCATTCTAAAGAGGTCGTGCAAGCACCGAAGTCCGCGGCCAGGGCAGGGCGGCTCGACCCGCGCCGGCTTCTTTTTGCGAGGGCACGGGGCTATAGTCTGCGAGCACTGCTGCAGCCCCTTCCGATCCCCAAAGGACGTTCGTGCCGGACTCTCTGACTTCCACGCTCACCAGTTACTACGATGCGGTGCCCTACGACTCGCACCCGTTTCCCCAGTCCGCCGTGGAGCACCTGGAAGCCCTGGCCTTCCTGTTCGGGCTCGAGGCGCCGCCGCCGCACAAGGCGCGCGTGCTCGAACTGGGCTGCGCCGCCGGCGGCAACCTGATTCCGTTCGCGGCGCGCCATCCGCAGGCGCGCGCGGTGGGCGTGGACCTGTCGCGCGTGCAGGTGGCGCAGGGCGCCGCGGCGCTCGACCAGGCGGGGCTGTCGAACATCGAGCTCAAGGCCTTCAACATCGCCGACATCGACGCCTCGTTCGGCCTGTTCGACTACATCGTCTGCCACGGCGTGTACAGCTGGGTGCCGGGGCCGGTGCAGGACGCGATCCTGCGCGTGTGCGCCGAGAATCTGGCGCCGGGCGGCGTGGTGTACGTGAGCTACAACGTGTACCCGGGCTGGAAGGCGCGCGAGATCGTGCGCGACGCGATGATCCTGCGCGGCGGCCCGCGCGACACGCCCGAAGAAAAGCTCTCCTACGCGCGCGGCATGCTCGAGTTCCTCGAACAGTCGGCCCGGCCCGACAGCGTGCTGCGCAAGACGCTCGAAGAGACGATGCCGATCGTGCGCAACTCCGGCAACTACTACCTGCTGCACGAGTTCCTCGAGCCCTGCAACGAGCCCTGCTACTTCAAGGAGTTCGTCGCCCGTGCCGAAGCGCGCGGGCTGGCCTACCTGTGCGACGCCGAGCCCTCGACCATGTTCGTGCAGAACTACGGCGAGAAGGTGCGCGACCCGCTGCTGCGCGAGTGCGGCGGCAGCCAGGTGATGATGGAGCAGTACCTCGACTTCCTGGTCAACCGCACCTTCCGCCAGACGCTGCTGGTGAAGCAGGGCAACGCCGCGAACATCCGCTACCGCCTCGAGGTGCCTCGCCTGCGCGCGCTGGAGTTCGCCGGCGTCTTCCGCGTCGACGGCGGCGAGGCCCTCACGATCGACACCCGCGAGCAGCCCTGTACTGCGCTGCGCGACCTGAAGGTCACGTTGCGGCTGCCGGCGCACAAGGCGGTGGCGCAGGCACTCGACGCGAGCTATCCGTGTTCGATGTCGACCGAGGCCTTGCTGGCCGCCGTGGTGACGCTCACCGGCGAGCCGCGCACGGCCGTCGAGCCCATCGTGCTCGCCATGCTCGAGGAACTGCTGATCCTCGGCGCGCTGCGCATCCGCCGCACGCCCGTGTCGGCGGCTGCTTCGGTGTCCGCGCTGCCTCAGGTGTTGGCGCCGGTGCGCCGCGCGCTGGTCGGCCTGCCCGCGTCGCAGGCGACGGCCGTGCTCTGCAACCAGTGGCACGAGCCGGTGTCGCTCACGGTGCTCGAACGCAGCCTGCTGCCGCTGCTCGACGGGGCGCACACGCACGAGGCGCTGGCCGCCTTCCTGCTCGACGAGGTGCGCGCCGAACGCCTGCGCTTCCTCAAGGACGACCAGCCGCTGACCGACCCGTCGGCGCTGCACGCCTTCGCGCAGGAGCAGGTCGCGCAGGCGCTGCAAAGCCTGCGGCGCAAGGCGCTGCTCACGACCTGAAGGCCCACACCATTCACCCCTCCCTCATTCTTCATCCAACGCACAGAGGAGACTTTTCCATGCAGCACTTCAAGTGGACCCCCACCCTGCGCGCCGCCGTCGCGGCCGCGCTCACTTTGGCGGCGGCCGGCGGCGCGCAGGCCGCGTCGCAGGCGCCGGTGGCGGCCGAACACGGCATGGTCGTGAGCGCGCAGCACCTGGCCAGCAAGGTCGGCGTCGATGTGCTCAAGCGCGGCGGCAACGCGGTCGATGCGGCCGTGGCCGTGGGCTATGCGCTGGCGGTGGTGTACCCGGCCGCCGGCAACCTGGGCGGCGGCGGCTTCATGACCGTGCAGCTGGCCGACGGCCGCAAGACCTTCCTGGACTTCCGCGAGAAGGCACCGCTGGCCGCCACGGCCAACATGTACCTCGACAAGGACGGCAACGTCGTCAAGGGCCTGAGCACCCACGGCCACCTCGCCGTCGGCGTGCCGGGCTCGGTCTCGGGCATGGAGTACGCGCGCGAGAAGTACGGCACGATGAAGCGCGCCGACCTCATCGCCCCCTCGGTCCAGCTGGCCGACAAGGGCTTCGCGCTGGAGCAGGGCGACATCGACATGCTGCTCACTGCCACCAACGACTTCAAGAAAGATCCGGTCTCCGGCGCGATCTTCCTGAACAAGGGCGAGCCCTTCGCGGTCGGCCAGAAGCTGGTGCAGAAAGACCTCGCCAAGACGCTGAAGGAAATCAGCGCCAAGGGCACCGACGGCTTCTACAAGGGCTGGGTCGGCAAGGCCATCGTGGCGTCGAGCCAGGCCGGCAAGGGCATCATCACGCAGGCCGACCTCGACCAGTACAAGACGCGCGAACTCGCGCCGGTCGAGTGCGACTACCGCGGCTACCGCGTGGTGTCGGCGCCCCCGCCGAGCTCGGGCGGCGTGATCATCTGCGAGATGCTCAACATCCTGGAAGGCTATCCGCTGAAGGACCTGGGCTTCCGTTCGGCGGAGTCGGTGCACTACCAGATCGAAGCCATGCGCCACGCCTACGTGGACCGCAACAGCTACCTGGGCGACCCCGACTTCGTGAAGAACCCGCTCGACCGCCTGCTCGACAAGGGCTACGCCGCCAAGATCCGCGCCGCCATCGACCCCAAGAAGGCCGGCGTCTCCAAGGACATCAAGCCCGGCGTGGCGCCGCATGAAGGCAGCAACACCACCCACTATTCGATCACCGACAAGTGGGGCAACGCGGTCTCGGTCACCTACACGCTGAACGACTGGTTCGGCGCCAAGGTCACGGCCGACAAGACCGGCGTGCTGCTGAACAACGAGATGGACGACTTCACCTCCAAGGTCGGCGTGCCCAACATGTACGGCCTGGTGCAGGGCGAGGCCAACGCCATCGCCCCGGGCAAGCGCCCGCTGAGCTCGATGAGCCCGACCATCGTCTCCAAGGACGGCAAGCCGGTGTTCGTGGTCGGCACGCCCGGCGGCAGCCGCATCATCACGGCCGTGCTGCACACCATCCTGAACGTGGTCGACTACGGCATGAACGTGCAGGAGGCCGTGGATGCGCCGCGCTTCCACCAGCAATGGCTGCCCGACGTGACCAACGTCGAGACCTTCGCGATCAGCCCCGACACCCGCAAGATCCTGACCGACATGGGTCACAACCTGGGCGTGCCGCAGCCGGCCAACCACCTGGCGGCGATCATCGTCGGCGCGCCCTCGTTGGGCGGCAAGCCGGTCGGTGCCAACCGCTTCTACGGCGCCAACGACCCGCGCCGCAACACGGGCCTGGCAGCAGGCTACTGAACCTGCGGCACACTTGAAGGCGGTCGTGCCCCTGTCGGCACGGCCGCTTTTTTCATTTTTCATGCACCTGCAAGACATCCTCTATACCCAGGGCTTCGGCACCCGCCGCGTGTGCGCGGGCCTGGTCCAGCAAGGCCATGTGAGCATCGCCGGCGCGGCCGTGACCGACCCTTTTGCCGACCTCGACCCCGAAGGCCTGCTGTTCACCGTGCAGGGCACCGAGTGGGCCTGCCACGAGAAGGCCTACCTGATGCTGCACAAGCCGGCCGGCACCGAGTGCTCGCAGAAGCCCTCGACTTACCCGAGCATCTACACGCTGCTGCCGTCGCCGCTGCGGCTGCGGCCCAACAAGGGCGCGGTGCAGGGCGTGCAGGCCATCGGCCGGCTCGACCAGGACACGACCGGCCTGCTGCTGCTGACCGATGACGGCCAGTTCATCCACAAGATGGGTTCGCCCAAGCACCACGTGCCCAAGGTCTACGAGGTGACGGCCAAGCACCCGATCGACGAGGCGCAGATCGCCAAGTTGCTGGCCGGCGTGGTGCTCGACGACGATCCGAAGCCCGTGCGCGCGGCGGCCTGCGAATCGGACAGCCCGCTGCACCTGCGGCTCACGCTCACCGAGGGCAAGTACCACCAGGTCAAGCGCATGCTGGCCGCGGTCGGCAACCGGGTCGAAGGGCTGCACCGCTCGCGCATCGGCGGCCTGGCGCTGCCGGACGACCTGGCGCCGGGGCAATGGCGCTGGCTCACGGCCGAACAGGTGGCCCAGCTGCGGGCGCCCGTGCCCCGGGCTGCTTGACATAGGTCAAGGCGCCGGGCCGAACAGCGGGTGAGGGGGCGCCGGCGGTCAGCTGTTTGTCGGGTTCGACCGTTAAGATTGTTAACCCTCTCCCGGAACCTTCCCTTGCGACTCCCTGCCCGCCCGAACGGCCGCATCGCGGCCTTCCTGCTGTCCTGCCTGTGCCTGACAGCCCTGGTGACCCTCCCCGCCGCGGCGGCGCCGCCGGCCCCTCCACCGGTTTTTGTGCTCAATTCGCTGGACGCCAGCGTGAGCGTGATCAACCCGGTCGACTGGACCGAGAAGCAGCGCATTCCCACCGGCAAGGAGCCGCACCACATCTACATGACGCCCGACGAGAAGTCGGTCATCGTGGCCAATTCGGCGGGTGATTCGCTCACCTTCCTGGATCCGCGCACGGCCGAGGTGCAGCGCGTGGTGTACGGCATCATCGATCCCTACCAGCTGCAGTTCTCGCGCGACATGAAGTGGTTCGTCACGGCGGCCAACCGCCTGAACCACGTCGACGTGTACCGCTGGGACGGCAAGGACCTGAAGCTGGTCAAGCGCATCGCCACCGGCAAGACGCCCAGCCACATCTGGATCGACAACACCAGCACGGTGGCCTACGTCACCATGCAGGACAGCGACGAGCTGATCGCGGTCGACCTGCCGACGCAGACCGTGCGCTGGCGCATGGCCACCGGCGCCATGCCGGCCGACATCTTCGGCGCCCACAACGACAAGACGCTGCTCGTGGGTCTCACCGGCAGCGACGGCGTGCAGGTGTTCGACGTGGCCGGCGCCCAGCCCAAGCTGGTCGGCAAGATCCCCACCGGCAAGGGCGCCCACGCCTTCCGCTCGGCGGGCGACGGCAAGACCGTGTTCGTGAGCAACCGGGTCGCCAACACCATCAGCCGCATCGACCTGACCACGCTGAAGGTCGTCGCCACCTACAACGTGCCCGGCGGCCCCGACTGCATGGACGTGTCGGCCGACGGCAAGACGCTGTACGTGACCTCGCGCTGGGCCAAGAAGCTCACGGTGGTCGATCTCGCGAGCCAGAAGGTCGTGCGGCAGATCAACGTCGGCCGCTCGCCGCACGGCGTCTGGACCCTCGACCATGCCAAGCGCATCTGAGCGCGTGCGCGGTGTGCGCACCGCCGGGGTGGCCTTCGCCGTCGCGGCGCTGGCCTGCGCCACCGTGCCGGCGGCCGGTGCCCAGGACGCCGCCGCCTGCGACAAGCCGGTCTACCTGACGCTGGACACCGGCCACATGGGCATCGCCCCGCTGGTGGCCGACGTGCTCAAGCGCCAGGACGTGCGCGTCACCTTCTTCGCCGCCGCCGAGCGCACCCAGACCGACGGCGACAGCCTGGACGACCACTGGGCGCCGTGGTGGAAGGCGAGGGCGGCCGAAGGCCACGAGTTCGGCTCGCACACCTACGACCACGCCTACTGGCGCGGCGACGTCAAGGGCACGCCGCCGAGCTTTCGCATCAAGCCGTCGGCCGGCCCGCAGACCGGCAAGGAGTCGGTCTGGAGCGCGGCCCAGTACTGCGCCGACATCCGCAAGTCGTCCGACCGGCTGGCTGCCATCACCGGCAAGAAGCCGCTGCCGCTGTACCGCGCGCCGGGCGGCAAGACCTCGCCCGCGCTGCTGGCGGCCGCGAAGGACTGCGGCTACGCGCACGTGGGTTGGTCGCCCGCCGGCTTCCTGGGCGACGAACTGCCCAGCGAGGCCTTCAGCAACCAGAAGCTGCTGGCCCAGGCGCTCGCGGGCATCCGCTCCGGCGACATCCTGCTGGCGCACCTGGGCATCTGGTCGCGCAAGGACCCGTGGGCGCCCGCCAACCTCGAGCCGCTCATCGTCGGCCTGAAGGCCAAGGGCTTCTGCTTTCGCACCCTGCGCCAGCATCCGGACTACCGCGCCTGGATCGCCTCCCACCCTTGAAGCCTGAGTTTTCGCCGTGATCGACTGGTTGACCGACGTTTTTTCCGCCATGCAGGGCTGGCTCTTCGAGACCGCCGTGCAGCCGCTGGTGTACGCCATCGGCTTGGGCGGCTGGGCCGAGGACGCCTTCGACGCCACCGGCTGGCTGCTGGTCGGCGTGGTCCAGATCCTCGTGCTGCTGGCCGTGATCGGCCCGCTGCAGCGCTGGCGCGCGGTCGAGCCCGTGACCGACCGCCGCGCCATCCGCATCGACGTGCTCTACACGCTGATCCACCGGCTGGGCCTGTTCCGGCTGGCGCTGTTCTTCACGCTGCAGCCCCTGTTCGACGACCTGCTCGGCAGCCTGCGCATGGCGGGGTGGGGCACCTTCCACCTGGACGAGGCCTGGCCCGGCGTGACCGACGTGCCGTGGGTGGCCTTTGCCATCTACCTCGTGGTGCTCGACTTCGTTGGCTACTGGATCCACCGCGGCCAGCACCAGTTCAACTGGTGGTGGAGCCTGCATTCGCTGCACCACTCGCAGCGCCAGATGACGATGTGGAGCGACGACCGCAACCACCTGCTCGACGACGTGATCCACGACACGCTCATCGTCATCGTGGCGCAGCTGATCGGCGTGGCGCCGGGCCAGTTCATCGCCGTCGTGGCCTTCACCCAGCTCAGCGAGAGCCTGCAGCACGCCAACCTGCGGCTGAGTTTCGGGGCCATCGGCGAGCGGCTGTGGGTCAGCCCGCGCTTTCACCGGCTGCACCACAGCATCGGGCTGGGCCACGAGTCGCACGGCCGGAGCACGCTGGGCGGCCACAACTTCGGCGTGCTGCTGCCCTGGTGGGACATGCTCTTTCGCACCGCCAACTTCGAAAACCGCTACGACCCGACCGGCATCCGCGACCAGGTCGAGCCCGGCGCCGACGGCCGGCCGCGCGACTACGGCCAGGGCTTCTGGTCGCAGCAGTGGCTGGGGCTGAAGCGGCTGTTCGGCCGCGCCTGATCCGCACACAGGCCCGGCGGCTGGCGGGCCGGGGCCTTGCGCTATCCTCGAACCTCATGCGCCTGCTCCTCGACTCCTTCTGGCGCGCGGTGGCCTATTGCATGCTCCCGCGCGTGATCGTGCTGTCGCTCCTGCCATTGGCGCTCATGGTGCTGCTGGCCGCGGGGCTCGGCTACTTCTACTGGGACGCGGCCGTTGTCTGGACGCGCGAGGCCCTCGACGCCTGGCCGCTGCTGTCCAGCTTCTGGGCCTGGATCGGGCGCCTCTTCTCGAGCGACGTCACGGCCGCGCTGGCGCCGCTGGTGGTGGTGTTCGGCGTCACGCCGCTCATCGTCGTGCTGTCGCTGCTCATCGTGGCCGGCTTCATGGCGCCGGCGCTCACCAAGCTCGTGGCCGAACGGCGCTTTCCGACGCTGGAGCAGAAGAAGGGCGCCTCCTTCTTCGGCAGCGTGCTGCGCTCGCTCGGTGCCACGGTGCTGGCGCTGATCGCGCTGGTGGTGTCGATGCCGTTGTGGCTCATTCCGCCGCTGGTGCTGATCCTGCCGCCGCTGATCTGGGGCTGGCTGACCTACCGGGTGATGAGCTTCGACGCGCTGGCCGAGCACGCCAGCCCCGAAGAGCGCGCCGCGCTGCTGCGCGCCCACCGGCTGCCGCTGCTGTGCATCGGCGTGCTGTGCGGCTACCTCGGCGCCGCGCCGAGCATCGTCTGGGCCTCGGGCCTGCTGTTCGCCGCCGCCTTCTTCGTGCTGGTGCCGATCGCCATCTGGATCTACACGCTGGTCTTCGCCTTTTCTGCGCTCTGGTTCGCGCACTACTGCCTCGACGCCCTGACCCAGCTGCGCGCCCAGCGCGCGGCGCAGCAACCCGCGGCCGGCAGCGGCGACGCACAGCAGACGCTCGAGGCGGCCGAAGCCACCGAGGCCAACAAGGCCGCTCTTTCTCAATGGAGTTCTCCATGACACGCGCATTCGGTCTCATCGTCGTCGGCGACGAGATCCTTTCCGGCAAGCGGGCCGACAAGCACATGGCCAAGGTCATCGAGCTGCTGGCCGCGCGCGGCCTGCAACTGGGCTGGGCCGAGTACGTGGGCGACGAGCCCACGCGGATCACCGCGGCCCTGATGCGCGCCTTCGCCTCGGGCGACATCGTGTTCTCGACCGGCGGCATCGGCGCCACGCCCGACGACCACACCCGCCAGTGCGCCGCCCAGGCCCTGCGCGTGCCGCTGGCGCTGCACCCCGAGGCCGAGGCGCTGATCCGCGAGCGCATGCAGGACACGGCCCTGGAGCAGGGCGTGCCCTACGAACCCGACCGGCCCGACAACATCCACCGCCTGAACATGGGCGTGTTTCCGCAGGGCGCGTCGATCATCCGCAACCCGTACAACAAGATCCCGGGCTTCAGCGTCGAGCACGTGCATTTCGTGCCGGGCTTCCCGGTCATGGCTTGGCCGATGATCGAGTCGGTGCTCGACAGCCGCTATGCCGATCTGTTCACCCGCAACGCCATCGCCGAGAAGTCCGTGATCGTTTTCGGTGCGATGGAAGCCACCCTCACGCCGCTGATGCAGGCCATCGAGCAGGCCCACGCCGGCATCAAGGTGTTCAGCCTTCCCAGCGTGGATCACCCCCAGTACGGGCGCCACATCGAGCTGGGCGTCAAGGGCGACCCCGCGAAGCTCGATGCCGCCTATGGCCAGCTCATCGAAGGTCTGCACACTTTCGATGCGAAGCTTGGCCCCGAATTGGTGCGTTAATCTGCATTGCACCAATTTGGGGATATTTTCCTTTTCCGGCAGCCCCTGGGCCGTCACCTGGGCCTCATCCGGCGGGGTGACAATGGCACAGAAACTGCATCCTCCCGTCCCTGTATTCCTAACCACCATCCAACTCAGGAGAAACTGATGGCAAAGACCGTCGCCGATGTACTCAAGCTCGTCAAGGAAAACGAGGTCAAGTTCGTCGACTTGCGCTTCACCGACACCCGCGGCAAAGAGCAGCACGTGACCGTGCCCGTGTCGCACTTCGATGAAGACAAATTCACCTCGGGCCACGCGTTCGACGGTTCGTCCATCGCCGGTTGGAAGGGCATCGAAGCCTCGGACATGCAGCTCATGCCCGACCCGAACACCGCCAACATCGACCCGTTCTTCGAAGAAACGACGCTGATCCTGACCTGCGACGTGATCGACCCGGCCGACGGCAAGGCCTACGAGCGCGACCCGCGTTCGCTCGCCAAGCGCGCCGAGGCGTACATGAAGGCTTCCGGCCTGGGCGACACCGCCTACTTCGGACCGGAACCCGAATTCTTCGTGTTCGACGGCGTGCGCTGGAAGAACGACATGTCGGGCTGCTTCGTGAAGATCGAGTCCGAAGAAGCCTCGTGGAACACCGACAAGGAGTTCGAGCACGGCAACAGCGGCCACCGTCCGGCGGTCAAGGGCGGCTACTTCCCGGTGCCTCCGGTCGACAGCTTCCAGGACATGCGCTCGGAAATGAGCCTGGTGCTCGAATCGCTGGGCATCCCGGTCGAAGTGCATCACCATGAAGTGGCCAACGCCGGCCAGCTCGAGATCGGCACCCGCTTCAGCACGCTGGTGCAGCGCGCCGACTGGGTCCAGCTGCAGAAGTACGTGATCCACAACGTGGCCCACGCCTACGGCAAGACCGCCACCTTCATGCCCAAGCCCATCGTCGGCGACAACGGCTCCGGCATGCACGTGCACCAGTCGGTCTGGAAGGACGGCAAGAACCTGTTCGCCGGCGACGGCTACGCAGGCCTGTCGGACTTCGCGCTGCACTACATCGGCGGCATCATCAAGCACGCCCGTGCCCTGAACGCCATCACGAACCCCGGCACCAACAGCTACAAGCGCCTGGTGCCCGGCTTCGAAGCCCCGGTGAAGCTGGCCTACTCGGCCAAGAACCGTTCGGCCTCGATCCGCATCCCGTTCGTGGCCAACCCGAAGGGCCGCCGCGTCGAAGCGCGCTTCCCCGATCCGCTGATGAACCCGTACCTGGGCTTTGCCGCGCTGCTGATGGCCGGCCTGGACGGCGTGGAAAACAAGATCCATCCGGGCGAAGCCGCCAGCAAGGACCTGTACCACCTGCCGCCGGAAGAAGACGCGCTGATCCCGACCGTCTGCCACAGCCTGGACCAGGCCCTGGAGCACCTGGACAAGGACCGTGCGTTCCTGACCAAGGGCGGCGTGTTCACCGACTCGTACATCGACGCGTACATCGACCTCAAGATGCAGGAAGTCACGCGCTTCCGCATGGCGACGCACCCCGTCGAGTTCGACATGTACTACTCGCTGTAAAAAGCGCCACAACGTGCCCGCCCCGGCGGGCAAGTAAGACAAAAGGACGGCCCCGGCCGTCCTTTTTCCTTGGTGCGGAACATCCCATCGTGAGAGGGCCCGAATTGCATCAAAATGCGCGTTTGTCGCGCCCTCTCCGGATCCAAATGAAGACTGCTTCCCTGATTTTCCTGGCCGCCGCCTCGTTCGCCACCGCCACGGCGGCGCTCGCGCAAGAGCGCGTCTGGCGCTGCGGCAACGAGTACACCAACAACGCGACCGTGGCCCAGCAAAAGGGCTGCAAGATCATGGAAGGCGGCAACGTCACCGTCGTGCAGGGCACGAAGCCCTCGGGCGGCGGTGGTGGCAGCGCGTCGTCGTCGGGCTCGGGCGGTTCGGCCGCGCGCGCCCCGGCGGGCAGCCCGCGCGTCGAAGGCGTCGACCAGCGCGCCCGCGACGGCGAGGCGCGCTCGGTGCTCGAGGCCGAGCTGCGCAAGGCCGAGGCCCGCCAGACCGAGCTCAAGAAGGAATACAACAACGGCGAGCCCGAGAAGCAGGGCAGCGAAGGCCGCAACTACCAGAAGTACCTGGACCGCGTGGCCGAGATGAAGGCCGAACTCGCGCGCAACGAGAGCGACATCGCCGGCATCCGCCGCGAAATCGGCCGCCTGCCCGGCAAGCCGCAAGCGCAGTAAGCGGCGCGCAGTCCATGGTGTTCGGCAAGAAGGCGACTGGCGCCAATCCGCGCTTTCGCGCCTTCGACCTCTTGTCCACGCTGATCGCGGTGGTCAACAGCGACGGCTCGGTGCTGTTCGCCAATGCAGGCCTCGAAGACGCGCTGGGTACCTCGCGGCGCACGCTCGAGGGCTCGCAGTTCGGCGCCTGTTTCCATGAGCCGCAGGTGCTGCGCACCGCGCTCGACGGCGCCAGCAGCAACGACTTCGCCACGCTGCGCTACGAGGCCTTTTTGCGGCGCGTGAACCACGAGCTGATGCCCGTGCAGGTCACGCTCGCGCACGGCGACAAGAAGGGCGAGCTCATCATCGAGATGTCGCCGCTGGAGCAGCAGGTGCGCCAGGACCGCGAGGAGCGCCTGATCGACCAGGCGCAGGCCAACAAGGAACTCATCCGCAACCTCGCGCACGAGATCAAGAACCCGCTGGGCGGCATTCGTGGCGCGGCGCAACTGCTGCAGATGGAGGTCGAGTCGCGCGACCTCATCGAATACACCCAGGTCATCATCCACGAGGCCGACCGGCTGCAGACGCTGGTCGACCGGCTGCTGGCGCCGCACCGCCGGCCGCACGTGGTGGGCGACGTGAACATCCACGAGGTCTGCGAGCGCGTGCGCTCGGTGATCCTGGCGGAGTTTCCGCGCGACCTGCACATCGAGCGCGACTTCGACGTCTCCATTCCCGAGTTCCGCGGCGACCGCGAGCAGCTCATCCAGGCCACGCTCAACATCGCGCACAACGCCGCGCAGGCCCTGGCCGAGCGCCGCGCGGCGGGCGATGCGCAGATCACTTTCAAGACCCGCGTGGCCCGCCAGGTGATCTTCAACAAGCAGTGGTATCGATTGGCACTGGAATTGCATGTCATCGACAATGGACCGGGTGTGCCGGACACGATCAAGGACCGCATCTTCTATCCGCTCGTTTCGGGCAGGGAAGGCGGGACCGGGCTGGGACTGACGCTTGCGCAAACTTTTGTGCAACAGCATCACGGCGTGATCGAGTGCGACAGCGTCCCGGGCCGAACCGATTTCAAGATATTGATTCCGCTGCCCTAGCGCAGCCCCGGCAACAGAGGAGATGCATGAAGCCGATCTGGATAGTTGATGACGACCAATCGATACGCTTCGTGCTCGAGAAGGCGCTGCTGCGCGAAGACCTGCCCACGCGCAGCTTCACGAACACACGCGAAGTGCTGGCCGCGCTCGAACAGGCCGAAGGCGACGAGCAGCAGGGCCCGCAGGTCCTGGTGAGCGACATCCGCATGCCGGGCGGCTCGGGGCTCGACCTGCTCGACAAGATCAAGGCCAAGCACCCCGGCCTGCCGGTCATCATCATGACCGCCTTCTCCGACCTGGACAGCGCGGTCTCGGCCTTCCAGGGCGGTGCCTTCGAGTACCTGCCCAAGCCCTTCGACCTGCCGCGCGCCGTCGAACTCATCCGCCGCGCCGTCGACGAAAGCCAGCGCGAGGAGGTGTCCGAAGAGCGCATGGTCGCCGCCCCCGAAATGCTCGGCCAGGCGCCCGCGATGCAGGACGTGTTCCGTGCCATCGGCCGGCTGTCGCAAAGCAACGTCACGGTGCTCATCACCGGCGAATCGGGCTCGGGCAAGGAACTGGTGGCGCGCGCGCTGCACAAGCACTCGCCGCGCGCCAACGGCCCCTTCGTGGCGATCAACACCGCCGCCATTCCCAAGGACCTGCTCGAGAGCGAACTCTTCGGCCACGAGCGCGGCGCCTTCACCGGCGCGCAGACCATGCGCCGCGGCCGCTTCGAGCAGGCCGAGGGCGGCACGCTGTTCCTCGACGAAATCGGCGACATGCCCTTCGACCTGCAGACGCGCCTCTTGCGCGTGCTCAGCGACGGCCACTTCTACCGCGTGGGCGGCCACAACTCGGTCAAGGCCAATGTGCGCGTCATCGCGGCCACGCACCAGGACCTCGAGCAGCGCGTGAAGCTCGGCGGTTTCCGCGAAGACCTGTTCCACCGCCTCAACGTGATCCGCCTGCGCCTGCCCGCGCTGCGCGAACGCGGCGAAGACGTGCCCGCGCTCACGCGTCACTTTTTGCAGCAGAGCGCGCGCCAGCTGGGCGTCGAGCCTAAGCGCATCTCCGATGCGGCACTCGCCAGGCTCGCGGCCTTCAATTTCCCGGGCAACGTGCGCCAGCTCGAGAACATCTGCCACTGGCTCACCGTGATGGCGCCCGCGCAGCTGATCGAGTCGAAGGACCTGCCGCCCGAGGTGATGGCGGGCAGTGGGGCGGACGTGCATGTGGCGGTGCCCGAGGTGGCGGCGCCCGTGCAGGCTGCTGCGGTGGCTCCGTTGGCTGTCGAGCGTGATGCGTCCGCGCCGGTGGTCGCCGCGCCCGAAGGGGTGTCGGGCGCACCCGCCGGCCCCAGTGCCTGGGAAAGCGGCCTCGAGGCCGAGGCTCAGGCGCTGCTGGCCGCAGGCCGCACCGACGTGTGGGACGTGCTCACGCGCCGCTTCGAATCGCGGCTGATCCTCACCGCGCTGGCCAACACGCGCGGCCGGCGCATCGAGGCGGCCCAGAAGCTGGGCATCGGGCGCAACACCATCACCCGGAAAATCCAGGAACTCGGTATCGAATGAAAAGGCCCTCCCAGGGCTTTTTTTATTACCGGCTGCGCTGGCCGAGCGTGAGGGAATCGAGCTGGAAATTGCCGCTCTTGTCCCAGAGCCAGGTGTCGACATACGTGTGACCGCCCAGCTTGCCGGGGCTCGGCAAGGGCGAGGTCGCCTTGACCAGCTCCGCGATCATCGGCGGCACTTCGGGCGCATGGCTGGGCACGCGGCTGAACGTGACGTTGGTGACCTTGCCGTTGGCATCGATCTCCGTTTCGACCACCACCACCGCGTACACCAGCGGCGGGATCTTGCCCTTGTAGATGCGGCTGGCATACGCCTTGTAGATGTGGCGCGCGCCGGTCTTGCGGTAGGTGCGGATTGCGGGCGTCTGCGCGGTGATGAGCCGCACGGTCGGCACGTCGCGGCTGCCTTCGGTGGCGGTTGCGCCGCCGGGCGATGTGCTGCCCGTGCCGCTTTCCGATCCGCTGCCCGGCTTGAGCACCGAGCAGGCGGTCAGCGCGAGCGCCGCGGCGGCGATCGCGGCGGAACGGGCCAGACGTGCGGCGATCGGCGTCGTCATGGCCGTCAGGCGCCCGCGCCGAGTTCGAGCACCACCGGGGCGTGGTCGCTCGGCTTTTCCCACTTGCGTGGCACGCGGTCGATGACGCAACCCTTCACCAGCGGCCGCAGCGGCTCGCTCACGAGGATGTGGTCGATGCGCAGGCCGCGGTTCTTCTGGTAGCCCAGCATGCGGTAGTCCCACCACGAGAAGCTTTTTTCGGGTTGCTCGAACATGCGGAAGCTGTCGGTCAGGCCCAGGCCGAGCAGCGCCTTGAAGTGGTCGCGCTCTTCGGTCGTGTGATGGATCGTTTCCTTCAGGCCCACCGGGTCGAAGCTGTCGCGGTCTTCGGGCGTGACGTTGAAGTCGCCCAGCAGCACGAGGTTCGGGTGCGCCGCGAGTTCACGCGCAATGTAGGCGTGCAGCGCGTCGAGCCACTTCATCTTGTAGGCGAACTTCTCGCTGCCCGGTTCCTGGCCGTTCACGAAGTAGCCGTTGATCACGCGCAGCGGGCCCGAGGGCGTCTCGATGGTGGCGGCGATCACGCGCGACTGCTCGTCGGCGAAGTTCTCGATGTTCTTCACCACGTCGCGCACCGGCGCCAGGCTGAGGATGGCCACGCCGTTGTAGGTCTTCTGACCGAACACCGCCGCCTCGTAGCCGGCCGACTTCAGCACCTCGAGCGGAAACTTGTCGTCGGTCATCTTGAGCTCCTGCAGGCACAGCACATCGACCGGGTTGGCGATGAGCCAGTCGAGCACATGCTGCAGGCGCGCGGTGAGGGAGTTGACGTTCCAGGTGGCTATTTTCATGAGGGCTCTGCGTATTCGGTTATGGGGGGCGGCCGTGCGTTCGCAGCCGGTCGGTGAGGTCTCTGTGCAGGCGAAGGAAGTGGCCGCGCCCAGACCCGGAAGGAAGGCGTGTCGGCAGCGAGACCGCGACAGTGGTTTCCATCGCGGTATTTTGCCTCGCTGGATCGGGATGCCGTGTAAGTGAAGGCGAGGGGCGCGGAACCGCCGACCCGCCCGCCGGCGCTAGGGCTGAAGGTACCAGCCCAGCTCGCCCTGCAGGAACTGGGCGGCCTCGGGCGGCAGATCGTCCGAGTCGAAGAAGCTCGCCACGGGCCGCTCGACCACGATGTGCCCGGCGTGCAGGTAGGCCACGCGCGTGGCCAGGCGCTTGGCCTGCCCGAGGTTGTGCGTGCTCATCACGATCGTCACGCCGCTGTGGGCGACCTCTTCGATGAGCGCCTCGATCTCGTTCTTGGCACCGGGGTCCAGGCTGGCCGTGGGCTCGTCCAGGAACAGGATGTCCGGCTGCAGCGCCCAGGCGCGCGCCAGGCCCAGGCGCTGTTGCTGGCCGCCCGACAGCGAACGCGCCGAGCGCTCGGCATGTTCGAGCAGGCCCACGCGCGCCAGCGCCAGGCCGCAGCGCTCGCTGCGCTCGGCGGCCGGCACGCCCGCCAGCCACAGGCCCACCCACACATTGCGCCACACCGAGAGGCTCAGCAAAAAGGGGCGCTGGAACAGCATGGCCGCGCGCGGCAGGCGGCCTTCGGGCCGCAGCGGCAGGCGCTCGCAGCGTCCTTCGCAGGGCAGCAGGCCGTGCAGCAGCCGCAGCAGCGTGGTCTTGCCCGAGCCGTTGGCGCCCACGAGCACGAGCCGGTCGCCCCGGTGCAGGGTCAGCGAGGCGTCGTCCAATGCGACCAGCGCGCCGAAGCGCACCGTGGCGCGCTCGAGCCGGATCAGCGGCACCGTGCCGGCCACGGCCGGCGTGTGCGGGGCGAGCGTGCGGCGCACCGTGCGCGGCTTCGCCGGCGGGGCAGTGTTCAGCGGACGCGTGGCCAGCCATTGCAGCAGCCCGATGGCACCGTTGACCGCGCCGACCACCGCCAGCAGCACGATGCCCAGCGCCAGGGCCAGCGCGAGGTCGCCCTTGCTGGTCTCCAGCGCGATGGTGGTGGTCATCACGCGTGTGACGCCGGCGATGTTGCCGCCGACGATCATCACGGCCCCCACCTCGGCGATGGCCCGCGCGAAGGCCGTGAGCAGCACGGTGGCCACGCCCATCCGGTCGTGCACCAGCATCAGCAGGGCGGTGGCGAGCGGCCCGGCGCCCAGCGAGCGCAGCTGGTCGCCGCCGTCGGCCAGCGCCGCCATCACGAGCCGGCGCGACAGCGCGGCGATCAGCGGCGTGACGAGCACGCTCTGCGCCACCACCATCGCGGACGGCGTGAAAAGAATGCCCAGTTCGCCCAGCGGCCCCGAGCGCGAGAGCAGCAGGTACACCAGCAGGCCCACCACCACGGCGGGCAGGGCGAGCAGCGTGTTCACCAGCCACACGGCCAGCGCATGCCCCGGGAAGCGCGCCACTGCCAGCCAGGCGCCCAGCAGCAGGCCGAACAGCGCGCCGACCAGGCAGGCCGTGGCGCTCACCTGCAGCGAGAGCGCCGTGATGCGCACGAGTTCGGGGTCGGCGCCGGTGATGAGGCGCCAAGCCAGCGCCCAGCCTTCGGTCACGGTGTTCATCGGGAGACGGCTTTCATCGCCGACGCGAGGCCGTGCGCATTGCACAGCCCGGCACCGTCATCGACCGGCGCGCCGTTCACTGGCCCGCGTTCGGGAAGAAGAGCTGCTCGCCGCCGATCTTGTACGCGGCAATGGCGGCCTGCCCGTCGCGCGACACGACCCAGTCGGAGAAGGCTTGCGCCAGGTCTTTCTTCACGTGCGGGTGCCTGGCCGGGTTCACGACGATCACGCCGTACTGGTTGAACAGCTGCTTGTCGCCCTCGACCACGATGCCCAGGTCGGCGCGGTTCTTGAAGTTGAGCCAGGTGCCGCGGTCGGACAGCACATAGGCATTGGTCGACGCCGCGATGTTGAGCGCCTGGCCCATGCCGCAGCCGCATTCCTTGTAGCCGGCCGGCTTGGCGGCGGCCAGGTCGATGCCGGCCAGCTTCCACTGGCGCAGCTCGGCCGCGTGCGTGCCGCTCTTGTCGCCGCGCGAAACGAAGGCGCCGCCCGTGGTGCCCAGGCGCTTGAGGGCCGCCGCGATGTCGTTGCCGCGCACGCCGGCCGGGTCGGACTTCGGTCCGATCAGCACGAAGTCGTTGTACATGACCGGGCGGCGCGGCAGGCCGAAGCCTTCGGCGACGAACTTCTCTTCGGCGGGCTGGTCGTGCACGAACAGCGCGTCGGCGTCGCCGCGGCGCGCCATGTCCAGTGCCTGGCCCGTGCCCACCGCCACCACGCGCACCTCGGTGCCCGATGCCTTGGTGAACTGCGGCAGCAGGTGCTTGAACAGGCCCGACTGTTCCGTCGAGGTGGTCGATGCCAGCACGATGAACTTGTCCTGTGCATGCGCCATCGGCGCGAGCAGCGCGCCGGCGAGCGCACCGGCGAGGGCGAGAAGGGTGAAGCGTCTGCGCGAAGCCATCGTCATCGTGTCAGTCCTCGAGAGTGAAAGAAAGAAGCGCTCTTGCCATCAAGCTGCGGCGTCGACGCGAAAGCCCAGCCGGCCCAGCGCCTCGCGCGCCGCGGCCGATTGCAGCAGTGCAATGAAGGCCTGCACCGGCGCGCGCCCAAGCCGTGCCTGGGGTACCACGAAGTCGTAGCGTTCCTCCTGCACGGGAATGAAACCCAGCCCGTACTGCCGCGCGACCGTGTCGATGGCCAGGCCCCAGTCGGCGCGCTGCTGCGCCACGGCCACCGCCACCGCGTTGTGCGACTTGGTCTGCACGCCGTAGCCGGGCGGCTGCGCGCCGCCGAGCAGGCGGTCGATGAGGATGCGCGTGCCGCTGCCGGCGTTGCGGTTGACCATGGTGCAACCGGGCTGCGCGGTCGCGGCGGCGATGGCCGCGGCGGCGTCCAGGCCCTCGAAGCGCGTGTCGCCGGGGCGATGGACGACGCCCTGCATGCGGCCGTAGCCCGTCACCAGTTCGAGGCCTGGCGTGAGCAGCGGCCGGTTGTAGACGCCCGTTGCCGGGTCCATCAGGTGGATGCCGGCCACGTCGCATTCGCCGCGCTTGGCGGCCATCAGCCCGCCCGTGCTGCCCACGTTCATGGCCTTGATGCGGATGCCCTGGCGCATCAGCTCGCCGGCCAGCCAGTCCAGGCCCACGCAGTGGCTGCCGATGAAGATCAGGTCGGCGGCGTCCAGCCCCTGGCCCAGCAGCTGCACCTGCACGGGGGCGCCGGCATCGACGATCTCGGTGTGCTGGCCGATGGTGATGAAGCCGTCGGCGCTGCTGAAGGTGGTGACCGAGCCCGAGCCCTTGCCCATCGGGTAGGCGGCCACGCCGTCGTCGGTGGGCACCAGGCCCACCAGCAGGTACTCGGTGCGGCCGCGCTCGGAGTTCACGCGCATCGGCAGCGTGGCCGCCACGTGCGCGTGCCGCTGCGGCGGCCGGCCCGCGAAGGCGCGGATCACGGGCGCCAGGAACTCGTGGAAGGTGAAGACCGCCGAGGTCGGAAAGCCCGGCAGGATCACGACCGGCTTGCCGCCCGTGACCGCCAGGCACACCGGCTTGCCGGGCTTGAGCGCCACGCCGTGCGCCACCACGCCCGGGTCGCCGAGGGCGGCCACCACGCGGTACGACAGGTCGCCTTCGCCTTTGGACGTGCCGCCCGAGAAGACCACGGCGTCGCATGCGAGGCCCCGCGCGAGCGCGGCCGACAGCAGGGCCTCGTCGTCGGGGATCACGCCCAGGCGCACCGGCTCGCCGCCCAGTTCCTCGACCGCGGCGCCGATGATGGCGGCGTTGGAGTCGTACACCGCGCCCGTGGGCAGCGGCGCACCGGGCGCGACGATCTCGTTGCCGGTGGAGAAGATGGCCACGCGCGGCTTGCGCCACACGCCGACCTCGGCCAGGCCCAGCGCCGCGAGCACGCCGATCTCGCGCGAGCTCAGCACCTGGCCGGCGCGCAGCACGGTTTCGCCGCGCGCGATGTCGGTGCCGGCGTAGCTCACGTTCTCGCCGGCCGTGGCCGCGCGGCGCACCTGCACGTTGCCGCCGTCGAGGTCGGTGTGTTCCACCATCACCACCGCGTCGGCGCCGCGCGGCAGCATGCCGCCGGTGGCGATCGCCGTGGCGTGGCCGGGCGTCACTTCGCGCTGCGGCACGATGCCGGGTGCGAGCGTCTCGCCCACGAGGGCCAGCGCGCGGACCTGTTCTTCCATCGCGCCCCAGGTGTCGGCGGCCTGCACGGCAAAGCCGTCGACGTTGGAGCGGTCGAAGCCGGGCACGTCGATGGCGGCGACCGCGTCGTCGGCAAGCACCCGGCCCAGCGCCGCGTGCAGGGGAACGGTCTCGCGGCCCAGCGGCGCGAGGCTCAGGTGTTCGCGGAAGCGGCGCTCGGCCTCGTCCCGCGTGACGACATCGAGAAATTGCGATTGGGCTTTCACAGGCACTCGTACAGATGAACAGTGACGTCGGTCCCGGGCCCGAAGCCTTCGCTTTCGGCGGGGGCGATCACGAAGCCGTCGGCGCGCGTGGTCGAGCTCAGCACCGAGGCGCCCGAGAGCGCGAGCGGCTCCACGCCGTCTGCGCCGATCTTCACGCGCACGTAGTCGACGCGCCCCACCTGCGAGACGATCTTGCGCGCCACGGTGGCGCGCGTGCGCGGGTAGGGCCAGTCGGCGGGCCGGCCGCCGAGCTGGCGGATCGCACGCCCGGCAAAGAAGTCGTAGGCGCACAGGCAGGAGACCGGGTTGCCCGGCAGCAGGAACACCAGCGTGTCGCCGATGCGCCCCATGCCCGCCGGGCTGGAAGGCCGCATCGCGATGCCGTGGATCGCGAGTTCGCCGAGCTCGGCCAGCAGGCGCGGCGCGTGGTCCTCGGCGCCCACGCTGGAGCCGCCGGAAATGAGCACCACGTCGGCACCGGGCGCGGCCAGTGCTTGCGCGATGATTTGCGGGTCGTCGCCCAGGCGCTGGTGCGACTCGAGCAGGCCGCCGTCGCGCGCCACGAGGCCGCGCAAGGTCACGGAGTTGGCGTCGTAGATCTCGCTCGGGCCCTTGGGCGTGCCGGGCGCGCGCACCTCGTTGCCGGTGACGAGCAGCCGCACGCGCGGCCGGCGCACCACCTGCAACTGCGCCAGGCCCAGCGATGCCACCAGCCCCGCGTCCTGCGGGCGCAGGCGGCGGCCCGTGGCCAGCGCGGTGCTGCCGCGCGCGATGTCCTCGCCGACGTGGCCCACGTGCTGGCCCGGCGCGACGGCGCGCGTGATGGCCAGTCGCCCGTCCTGCTCGCTCGCGTACTCGGCGGGCACCACGGCGTCCAGCCCGCGCGGCACCGGGGCGCCGGTCATGATGCGGATGGCGGCGCCCGCGGGCACCTCGCCTTCGAAGGGGCGGCCGGGCCAGGCGTGGCCCGCGATCGGAAATTCGAGCGGGTTGTATTCGCCGGCCCCCGTGGTCTCGCCGCCGCGCAGCGCATAGCCGTCCATGGCCGCGCGGTCGAACTCGGGCACCGCGATGGGCGCGATCACCTCCTGCAGCAGCACCCGCCCCGTGGCCTCGTCGACGGCCACGGATTCACCGGGCAGCAGGGGCGTGTGGGCGTCGATCCAGGCGAGGGCGGCGGGCACCTCGGCGCGCTGCGTGAAGCCGCGCATACGCACATCGGTCGAGGCAGTTCGTTCGGGTGTGGGCATCGGGGCCAGTATAGAAGTTGGAGGTCGCCGGCGTGGTCGGGCATGGCACCCGACAGCCATGCGCAAGAGCGGCCGTGCCGGACCTTGCCGGCGGGCCATTTGCGATCGTTTTTTTCGGCTGCGTCCGCGCAGGTGCGCGGCACCGCCGGCTTACTTCTTGGGTGCGGGATTCGTCTGCGCCGAGGTCTGGTTCGAACTCGGCGGCGACGCGGCCGTGGGGGCCGGGGAGTGGGCGCCCGATGCTTCGATGGGCTTGGTTTCAACCTTGGGGGCGGCGGCGTAGGGCCCCGGGTCCACGCAGGGCGGCGTGGCCACCGCGGCCGGTGCCGGCTTGCCGGCGGCCTGCGCGCTGGCGCGGTACTTGGCGGCGACCTGGTCCTGTGACTTGCACAGCAGGTAGCCGTCGGTCTTGGCGCTCCACGCGGTGCGGGCCGCGGCCTCGGCGGCCTTGGCCTGCGCTTCCGGCGTGGGCGGGGGGAGCTTGGCGACAGCGGAGGTCGCAGCGAGTGCGCACAGAAGAAGGGTCAGCGTGTGCTTCATGCGGAGGTTCCTTGCTGCGCCGTCGCCGGCCGTGCGGGCTCGGGTGCGCCGGCCGGTTGCGAGCGCTGCGCGGGGATCTTGCCGGCCTGGATGTCGTCGTACCAGAGCTTGTGGTGCTCGCGCGCCCAGGCCTCGTCGACATAGCCTTCGCGCATCGCCTTGTAGGCGCCGTCCATGCCCAGCGTGCCGATGTAGATGTGGCCCATGATCATCGCCATCATGAGCAGCGTGGCCACCGCATGCACCATGTGCGCGACCTGCATCTCGCCGCGCGTGTAGACGAAGCCGGGCAGCAGCTTGTCCAGGAACAGGCCCGAGGCGATGACGATGCTGCCCAGGAACAGCACGCCGCCCCAGAACACCGCCTTCTCGCCGGCGTTGAAGCGGTGCGACGCGGGCTCCTTGCCGCCGAACAGGCCGCCGCCGTGCCGCAGCCAGGTGAAGTCGTCCTTGCTCGGCCAGTTGCTGCGGATGAAGGTGAAGATCATGAACAGCGTGGTCACCACGAACAGCGGCCCCACGAAGTTGTGCACCGTCTTGAGCACGTAGGCGAGCCAGCCGAACAGCGCGCTGCCCAGCACCGGCAGCAGGAAGAACTTGCCGAAGGCCATCACGATGCCCGAGATCGCGAGCGTGACGAAGGCCAGCGCGTTCGACCAGTGCGTGGCGCGCTCGAAGGGCGTGAAGCGCTCGATCTTGCGGCCGGTTTCGGTGCCGTGCAGGCGGATCGGCCCGCGCGTGAAATAGAAGATGGCCAGCGCCAGCAGCGTGACGAAGAGCAGCGCCGCGCCGTACGGAATGATCCAGTCGTTGCGCACCTGCCGCCAGGCCTCGCCCGCGTTGGTGAAGCGCGAACCCGGGTACTGCACGAAGCGCTGGATCAGGTTGCCGGCCTCGGGCGCCTGGCTCACCGGCAGGCTGCTGTAGCCGGTGACGCCGCCGCTCACCTGGCGCCACATCGGCGCGTTGTTGCCGGGCTGCACCTTGTTGCGCTCGCCGTTGGTCTGGTTGAGGTAGTTGGGGTCGGCGCTGGCCTCGGGCTTGACGTCGAAGATGTTCTGGCTGCGGATGCCGCCCTCGGCCTTCGGTGCTGCAGCCGTGGCTGCGGCAGGCGAAGCAGGGGCGGGCGCCGCGGTCACGGCGCCGCTCGCGGCCGGGGTGGCCTCCTGGGCCGGCGCCACCGCCGCCCAGCCCAGGAGCGCGGTCGCCAGCAGCGCGTGGAGCGCGTGCCTGGTGCGAATGGTGACGCTCATGCGGCCTCCGGTTCAGTTTTCTCGGGTGTACTCGTTCTGGCCGTTGGAGCGCGTCTTGATCTGCTGCTCCCACGCCGTCTTGTCGCCCACCTTCCAGCCGGGCGCGGTGAAGGCGGTGCCGGTGTTGGCCTGCGTGCCCGTGCCGCTCCAGGGCACCGCGTCGTGCTTGACGCCCTCGGCGTTCGTCTGCGGCTTCTCGCTGCAGGCCGCCAGCAGCATCGCGCCCGAGGCGAGCGCGACGAGCATCACGACCGCGCGCTTCACTTGGTGCCTCCGGTGGGCGGCGTGCCGGCCTGCTGCGAGCCATAGGCCGTGCCCCAGCCCCAGACCTCGGCGCCCGTGCCGCGGTGCACGACGCGGGTGCGGAAGATGTCGGCCACCACGTCGCCGTCGCCGGCCAGCAGCGCCTTGGTCGAGCACATCTCGGCGCAGGCCGGCAGCTTGCCTTCGGCCAGGCGGTTGCGGCCGTACTTCTCGAACTCGGCTTCGGAGCCGTTGGCTTCGGGGCCGCCGGCGCAGAAGGTGCACTTGTCCATCTTGCCGCGCGCACCGAAGGTGCCCTGCGACGGGAACTGCGGCGCGCCGAAGGGGCAGGCGTACGAGCAGTAGCCGCAGCCGATGCACACGTCCTTGTCGTGCAGCACCACGCCTTCGTCGGTGCGGTAGAAGCATTGCACGGGGCACACCGCCATGCAGGGCGCGTCGGAGCAGTGCATGCAGGCCACCGAGATCGATTTCTCGCCCGGCAGGCCGTCATTGAGCGTGACCACGCGGCGGCGGTTCACGCCCCAGGGCACCTCGTTCTCGTTCTTGCAGGCCGTGACGCAGCCGTTGCACTCGATGCAGCGCTCGGAATCGCAGACGAACTTCATTCTTGCCATGGTGATTCCTTATGCTTTCTCGATGTTGCAGACCGTGGTCTTGGTCTCTTGCATCATGGTGACGCTGTCGTAGCCGTAGGTGGTGGCGGTGTTGATGGCCTCGCCGCGCACGATGGGCGCCGCGCCCTTCGGGTAGTAGGCCAGCAGGTCTTCGCCCTGCCAGCGGCCCGAGAAGTGGAAGGGCATGAACACCGTGTCGGGCCCCACGCGCTCGGTCACCAGGGCCTGCACGTTGAGCTTGGCGCCCGTGGGCGTGTGCACCCAGGCGCGCTCGCCGTTGCGGATGTTCTTCTCGGCCGCCACCTTCGGGTTGATCTCGATGAACATCTCCTGCTGCAGCTCGGCCAGCCAGGGGTTGGAGCGGGTTTCCTCGCCGCCGCCCTCGTACTCCACGAGCCGACCCGAGGTCATGATGTAGGGGAACTTCTCGGCGATCTTGTCGGCGATGTTCTTCTGCTGCACCGTCTTGTAGAGCGTGGGCATGCGCCAGAAGGCCATCTTGTCGTCGTGCGTCGGGTACTTGGCGACGAGGTCGGGGCGCGTGCCGTAGATCGGCTCGCGGTGCTGCGGGATCGCGTCGGGAAAGTTCCACACCACCGCGCGCGCCTTCGCGTTGCCGAAGGGGTGGCAGCCGTGGTTCTTCATGAACACGCGGATCATGCCGCCCGAGCTGTCGGTCTTCCAGTTCTTGCCTTCGGCCTTGGGCTTCTCGGCCTCGGTGAGTTCGTCCCACCAGCCCAGCTTCTTGAGCAGCAGGTGGTCGAGCTCGGGGTAGCCGGTGGTGATGTCGGCGCCCAGCGAGTGGGAGCCGTCCTCGGCCAGCAGGTTCTTGCCGTTGCGCTCCACGCCGAAGTTCGCGCGGAAGTTGCCGCCGCCGTCCATCACGTGCTTGGACGGGTCGTACAGGTTCGGCGAGCCGGGGTGCTTGAGCTCGGGCGTGCCGTAGCAGGGCCAGGGCAGGCCGAAGTAGTCGCCCGAGATGTCGTAGCCGTTGACCTTGTCCTTGACCGCCCCCTTGGCCCGCAGCGTGCGCACGTCGAAGGCGGCCATGTTGCGCATGTGCGCCTGCAGCCGCTCGGGGCTCTGGCCCGAGTAGCCGACGGCCCAGCAGCACTTGTTGATCTCGCGCAGGATGTCGTCGGGCACGGGCTCGTCCATGCCCTTGACCTTCTGCATCTTGTAGTTCTTGCTGAGCTCCTTGCCGAAGCCCAGGCGGTCGGCGAACTGCTGCATGATCATGTGGTCGGTGCGGCTTTCCCACAGCGGCTCGATGACCTTCTCGCGCCACTGGATCGAGCGGTTCGACGCCGTCACCGAGCCGCTGGTCTCGAACTGCGTGCACGCGGGCAGCAGGTACACCGCGCGGTTCGCGTTGGCGTCCTCGGGCCGGCCCGGCATCGCGGCCATGGCGGCCGTGGCCGAGGGGTACGGGTCGACCACGACCAGCAGGTCGAGCTTGTCCATGGCCCGCTTCATCTCGAGGCCGCGCGTCTGCGAGTTGGGCGCATGGCCCCAGTAGAAGACGCCGCGCAGGTTCGAGTCCTGGTCGATGAGCTCGTTCTTCTCGAGCACGCCGTCGATCCAGCGCGACACCGTGATGCCGGGCTTGCTCATCATCGCGGGCGAGGCGAAGCGGCCCTTGATCCATTCGAAGTCCACGCCCCAGGTGGCGGCGAAGTGCTTCCACGAGCCTTCGACCAGGCCGTAGTAGCCCGGCAGCGAATCGGGGTTGGGGCCGACGTCGGTCGCGCCCTGCACGTTGTCGTGGCCGCGGAAGATGTTGGTGCCGCCGCCCGAGGTGCCCACGTTGCCCAGCGCCAGCTGCAGGATGCACGAGGCCCGCACGATGGCGTTGCCGATGCTGTGCTGCGTCTGGCCCATGCACCACACCACGGTGCCGGGGCGGTGCTCGTGCAGCATGGTCGCGACCTTCAGCACCTGCGCCTCGTTCACGCCGCAGGCTTCCTCGACCTTGTCGGGCGTCCACTTGCTCATGACTTCCGCGCGCACTTCTTCCATGCCGTAGACGCGGTCGTTGAGGTAGCGCTTGTCTTCCCAGCCGTTCTTGAAGATGTGGTGCAGGATGCCGAACAGGAACGCGATGTCCGAGCCCGAGCGGATGCGCACGTACTCGTGGGCCTTGGCCGCCGTGCGCGTGAAGCGCGGGTCGACCACGATCATCTTGCAGCCGTTTTCCTTGGCATGCAGCATGTGCAGCATGCTCACGGGGTGCGCCTCGGCCGCGTTCGAGCCGATGTACATCGCGATCTTCGCGTTGCGCATGTCGTTGTACGAATTGGTCATGGCGCCGTAGCCCCATGTGTTCGCCACGCCCGCGACCGTGGTCGAGTGGCAGATGCGCGCCTGGTGGTCGCAGTTGTTGCTGCCGAAGAAGCTCACGAACTTGCGCAGCAGGTAGGCCTGCTCGTTGCTGTGCTTGCTCGAGCCGATCCAGTAGATCGCGTCGGGGCCGCTGGCCTTGGTGAGTTCCTTCAGCTTGGCGGTGATCTCGTCGAGCGCGGTGTCCCAGCTGATGCGCTCGTACTTGCCGTTCACGAGCTTCATCGGATAGCGCAGGCGGTACTCGCCGTGGCCGTGCTCGCGCAGCGCCGCGCCCTTGGCGCAGTGGGCGCCCAGGTTGATGGGCGAGTCGAACACCGGCTCCTGGCGCACCCACACGCCGTTTTCGACCACCGCGTCGGACGCGCAGCCGACCGAGCAGTGCGAGCACACGGTGCGCTTCACCTCGATCTTGCCGGCGCCGATGGCCGTGGGCCGGCCGTCGGCGGCCTTGGCCTTCTGGATCAGCGTGAGCTGGCTGGCCGCCAGGCCCACGCCGACGCCCAGGCCGGAGCGCCGCAGGAAGGCGCGCCGGTCCATGGTCGGCAGGGCGTTCGCGAGGCCGCGCCGCAAACTGTGAACGAAGGGCGACGCATCGGAGGTCCGCGGGCTCGCGGTGCCTGGGGATTTTCTGGTCAGAAGCACGGGGTCTCCTCAGGCTGACGTGGTGGCGTAGTAACGCTTGACGTGTTCGCTCAGGGAATAGCCGCCGCCGTTTTCGGGCGGGGGCGGCAGGGAAGGCGTGGCGGCGACGGGCGTTTCGGTCGCCACCTTCGGCAGCGCGGTGACGGCCACCGCAGCGGCGCCGGCGGTGGCGGCACCGATGAAGAATCCGCGGCGGGAGGCCGGCTTGATGCCGGTGTTTTGGCTGTCCTGCATATTGACTCCAGGAGTGGCTGGGCGCGACGAGAGAGGGGAAACCCGGTCGGCCTTGTGGATACTAGACCAGCAACAAGGTGTGAGCAACCTGAATACCCCTCGCATTCGTTCACACCTTCTCAGTCCAGCATGTCGAAGGCCTGCGCCTCGACGTCGCCGAACGCGCGCGTGAAGGCGGCGAGCGCCGCATAGAACCGCGCCTTCGGATGCTGCAACACAGCATCGCACAAGGCGGGCAGCCACGGCTGGACGTGTCTGGAGAACATCGCCTGCTGCTGCGTGAGGTTGGCCACCGCCACGTCCTCGCCGGCGATCAGGTAGCGCATGACCTCGAACAGGCAGGCGATGTGGTCCTCGGTTTCGTAGGTGGTCTCGGTGCGCGCCAGGCCCAGCTTGTCGAGGTCGTGGCGCAGCTGCACGAGCGGCTTGTCGTTGAGAAAGCCGCTCAGGTAGTGCGAACCGAACAGGAAGACCTCGGGCTTGCCGATGCCGCCGAAGAGCGCGTCGTATTCCTCGTGCGCGGCGGCGGCGCTGGTGTCGCGCGCGATGCCGACCAGCTGGCGCCACGGTTCTTCCAGGAAGGCGCCCGCGGCCGGCGCCTCGGTGGGCGCGACCTGGAAGGCTTCCAGCAGTTCGGCATCGGGCGCGGCGTACCACAGCCGCGCGAGCAGGCCGTAGAGCTCGGCCCGGGCCACCTCCTCGTCGAGCGCGGACGTGGCGGGAAAGGTCTGGCTCATAGCGGGGCGATCTTCACTTCGTTGGTGGCGCTGTACAGGTCGATGACGCGGCAGTCGCTGCACATCTTGAGGCGCTCCAGCGCCTCGCCCTGGAACATGGCGTGCCCGGCCAGCTTGCCGAGCATGGCCTCGATGGCCTTTTGCGTGCCGAAGGGCTTGCTGCAGCGGATGCAGGCCCAGGGCTTGGCCTCGTTCAGCAGCACCTGCTGCTTGCGCTTGGGCGCGGCCAGCAGGCGCGGCACGAGCGAGACGGCGTCCTCGGGGCAGGTGGTTTCGCACAGGCCGCATTGCACGCAGTTCTTCTCGATGAAGCGCAGCTGCGGCGCGCTCTGGCTGTCCAGCAGCGCGCCCGACGGGCAGGCGCTGACGCAGGCCAGGCACAGCGTGCACTTGTCCTTGTCGACCGCGACGGCGCCCAGCGGCGAGCCGGCCGGCAGCGCGAACGCCAGCGGGGCCTCGGCGGGCGCCTGCAGAGCCGGGGCCGCACCCATCAGATGGTCCAGCGCCATCTCGAGCCGGTCGCGCTTGTCGGCGCCGACGGCGAAGCGCGCCGCCGTGGCCGGCACGCGCTGCGTGGTCGTGCGCAGGCCGGCCAGCGCGGCGTCCAGCGCGGCGGGCGAGTCGGCCTCGATCACGTGGAAGTGCGTGCCGGTGTAGCCCAGGCCGAGCAGCAGCGCCTGCGCGACGTCCCGCTGCTGCTTGAGCGCCGCGAGGTACTGCGGCGCCTCTTCGCCGGTGCACAGCACCGCGACCTGCGAGGCGCCGAAGGCGACGGCGCTCAGCCACAGGTCGATGCCGGTGCTGGCCGCATGAAAGAGGTCGACCGGCATCACGCGCGCCGGCACGCCCTGGGCCTTGCCGAGTTGCGCCTGCCGCCCGAGCTGTTCGAGCAGCGCCTGGCCGCCTTCCTGGCTGTGCAGCAGCAGCGCCGCATCGCGCCCGCCCGCCGAGGCATAGGTGCTGAGCAGCTTGCGCAGCTTGAGCCCCTGGTCGGGCGCGCGCGGGTAGGTGTAGCCCAGCGCACCCGTCGGGCACACCGTGGTGCAGGCGCCGCAGCCGACGCACAGGTTCGGGTTGACCACGATGCGCTGGCGCTGCGGGTCGCTGCTCACGGCGTGGGCCGAGCACACCTCGACGCAGGCGTTGCAGCCGACCACCTCGTTGCGGCTGTGGGCGCACAGCTTCTGCTTGTAGTCGAAGAATTTGGGCTTCTCGAATTCGCCCACCAGCTCGCGCAGGCGCAGCAGCGTCTGCAGGCCCTCGGCCTGCGCGACGCCGCCGGGCAGGTGGAAGTAGCCCTGCGGCGGCGCGTGCCAGTCGATCTGCGGCGCGGCGCCAAGGTCGAGCACGAGGTCGAAGGCCGCGTCGAGCGCCTGCGGCTCGCGGCTGAAATTGATGGCGCCGGCCACGCTGCAGGCGCGCTCGCAGTCGCGGTGCGAGGTGCAGCGCGCGTTGTCGATCTGGTAGTCCAGCCCGATGGCCTGCTCGGGGCAGGCGACCACGCAGGCGTTGCAGCGGGTGCACAGGTCGAGGTCGATCGCGTTGTCGCGCGTCCAGCGCAGCGTGAAGGCGCCGAGCCAGCCGGTGAGCGAATCGATGCGCCCGGCGATCACCGGCCAGCGGCGCGCCTGTGCGCCACCGTCTGCACCGGGGCCCTGCGCGAGCAGGGTGACGTCGAGCGTGTCACCGACCAGCGCCGCGGCGCGCTCGGCCGCGTCGAGCGCGCCGATGATCAGCAGCCGGCCCTGGCTGGTGTAGCTCACGGTCGAGACAGGGTCGGGCTCGGGCAGGCTGGCGGCGGCCAGCAGCGCGGCGATCTTCGGCATCGCGCTCTTGGCGTCGCGGCTCCAGCCACCCGTCTCGCGGATGTTGATGAAGCGGATCGGCGAGGTGGCGTTGGGCGTCTGCGTGGCGAGTTCGCCGAACAGCCGTTTTTCCTGGGTGCAGGCCACCACGACGTCGTCGCCGGACTGGATGGCGCGCTGGAAGGAGGTCGCCTCGCGGCGGCACAGCGACGAATGCAGCGGGAGGGTTTCAGCCAGTGCCGCGCCGAGCGTCTTCGGCTCGAGCGGCATCGTCTGGTTGCAGTCGCAAATCAGCGTGGTGGTCATCGGTTTCTTGGCTGGCGGGTTGCATCGCGGCAACCGGCGGGCTGGGAAGCGTTTCGGAACCCTGGGACTGTGCCACGTCCGCCGTTTCGGCGTCGTCGGGGGTTTCCGGGGGAATGTCTTCGGGGGCTTCGTCGAAGAGCTTGAGGAACTTGGCGCTGGCCATCTGGCGCAGCACGCTCTCGGGCACGGGGGTGGACTGGGAGTAGTCGTCGACGTAGGTGTCCAGGCCGTCCATCACATTGAAATGCGGATCGGCAAAAAGCTTGCGGAAGGCCGCGTTCTTGACCTCGGGCGCGACCTCCTTTGTGAGGAAGGGCTTGAAGTCGGAGCCGATGTCGAGCGCGTCCACGTCCGCGAGCGTCAGCGGCGGCGCGGTGTCCTGCTCGCCTTCGGCGGCGGGGGGCTCGGCGAGCGCGGCGGGGGGTGGCACTGGCGCCGGCACCGCAACGGGTTCCACGGCCGGCAGGGTCTTTTCTTCCACGGCGGCCTCGGCCGCGCGCACTTCCTGCTTGCGGCGCGACCAGCGTCCCAGGAAACCTTCAGACATCGCCCGCACCCCGTCCGCGCTTTTTCTCGGTCGTCACGCTCGCGGCGTTGCCGAAGCGGTCGACCAGCGAGCGGAAGCTCTCGGGCCGGCGGCGGCGCTTGGGCTCCACCACGTAGTGTTCGTCGACGAAGGCGCGCACCCAGTCGACCACCTCCGCGGGCGCCGGCACCTGTTCCACGGTTTCCTGCGCATCGAGCCAGCGGCCGGCCTCGTAGTAGCTGAGCGTGACCACGACCGGGCGCGGAATGGGCAGCGGCGCGAGCGTGGGCTCTTCATCCATGCGCCACAGCACGAACCAGCACGGCGTCGGCGTGATCGCGTTGAGGTGGTAGCCCTCGGCCTCGTCGCGGTACAGCTCGACCTTGAAGCCGGGGTGCAGCCAGTGCTGCTCGCCGTCGTCGTCGCGCAGTAGGCGCGGCTCGGTGCCGAAGCCGGGCTCGTCGGGCAGCACGCTGTCGAGCGTCCAGCGCCAGGGCTGCCAGTGGCTCGAGGGGCCGTGCAGGCGCTCGCGGCGCATGACCACCGCGACGTCGAGCGTCGGGCGGCCCGTGGGCGCGGTCGCGGGAGTGTCCGAAGAAGGCATGAACGAACCATAGCCGATGGCGCGCCCGTCTGCGAGCAGTACCCCTTCGCGCTCCGCTCGCAGCGGTGGCGTAGGATTCCGCATGGCCCCACGTGAAGACGACGCAGAAGACGAGACACCGCTGGCTTTCGATGCGGTCCCGCTGCCCCGGCGCGCCGGCGCGCCGCGCCTGAACCCGGCGCGCGGCCCGCTGCTGCGCCGCATCGAGATCGTCGACCAGCACGGCGAGCGCCGCGACATCGACATCCCGGCGGAGCGGCCGTTAACCGTCTTCGTCGACAAGCGCGAACTCGTGACGCTGATGACCCTGGGCGCCGCGCCCGAGCTGCTGGTGCTGGGCTATCTGCTCAACCAGGACCTGGTGCGGCGCGCCGACGAGGTCGAGAGCATCGATGTCGACTGGAGCGTGGAGGCGGCCGCCGTGAAGACCCACCGCGGCATCGCGAACCTCGCCGAAAAAACCGCGCACCGGGTCGTGACCACGGGCTGCGGACAAGGCACCGTCTTCGGCGACGCCATGGCGCAGATCGGCGCCGTGCGGCTGCCGGCGGCGCAGTCGGCGCGCATCGCGCAGGGCACGCTGGCGCGCATCCTCGAACAGATGAAATCGCGCAACAGCGTGCACCGGCATGCCGGGTCGGTGCACGGGTGCGCGCTGTTTTGCGGCACCGAGATGCTGGTGTTCGCGGAAGACGTCGGCCGGCACAACGCCATCGACACCATCGCCGGCTGGATGGCGGTGCACGGCATCGACGGCGGCGACAAGGTCTTCTACACCACGGGCCGCCTGACGAGCGAGATGGTGATGAAGTCGGCCCACATGGGCGTGCCGATCGTCGTCTCGCGCAACGGCGTCACCGCGATGGGGCACGAGCTGGCCACCCAGCTCGGCATGACCTTGTTCGGCCGCGCGGCCAACCGCCACTTCCTGTGCTACTGCGGGTTCGAGCGCTTCGACGCCGAGCCGCTGGCGCAGGCGCTCGTCGCCGACTGAGGGTTCGCGCGGCTTATCCGCGCGCCACGTCGATCACCGCCTTCGCGAACGCCTCGGGCGCCTCCTGCGGCAGGTTGTGGCCGATGCCGCCGCTGACCAGCCGGTGCTCGTAGCGGCCCGAGAACTTCTTCGCATAAGCGCTGGGTTCCGGGTGCGGTGCGCCGTTGGCGTCGCCTTCGAGCGTGATGGTCGGCACGCCGATCACCGGCGCCTGGGCGAGCCGGTTCTCCAGCGCCTGGTACTTCGCTTCGCCCTCGGCCAGTCCGAGGCGCCAGCGGTAGTTGTGCACCGTGATCGCCACGTGGTCGGGGTTCTCGAAGGCCACGGCGCTGCGCTCGAAGGTGGCGGCGTCGAAGTTCCACTTCGGCGAGGCGAGCTGCCAGATGAGTCTGGCGAAGTCGTGGCGGTTCTTCTCGTAGCCCGCGCGGCCGCGCTCGGTCGCGAAGTAGTACTGGTACCACCACTGCAGCTCGGCCTGCGGCGGCAGCGGCGCCTTGCCGGCCTCCTGGCTGCCGATGAGGTAGCCGCTGACCGACACCAGCGCCTTCACGCGCTCGGGCCACAGCGCGGCCATGATGCACGCGGTGCGCGCGCCCCAGTCGCAGCCGGCCACGGTGGCGACGGGGATCTTCAGCGCGTCCATCAGCGCAATGATGTCGACGGCCACCGCCGACTGCTGCCCGTTGCGCGGCGTGTCGGTCGACAGGAAGCGGGTGGTGCCGTAGCCGCGCAGGTACGGCACGATCACGCGAAAGCCCGCGGCGGCCAGCTGCGGCGCGACGTCGACGAACATGTGGATGTCGTAGGGCCAGCCGTGCAGAAGGATCACCGGCGCGCCGTCGGCCGGGCCTGCTTCGTGGTAGCCGATGCGCAGGCTGCCGGCGTCGATGCTCCTGAGGGGTTCGAGGCGACGGGCGCCGCCTGTGCTGACGGATTGGGCGAAGGCGGGAACGATCGACGTGAGCTGCGTGGCGGCGAGGCCGAGTGCGGCCTTGCCGAGGAACGCGCGGCGTGGCAGCGAGGGGGAGGCGGTCATGGAAATCTCCTGGGATTCGAGGGGGGACGGCGCGATTGTTCGGGGGGAAACCCACCTGTTGATCGGCTTGTGTATGCCTCTGTATCCGCGCCGCTTCCGGCCACACTAAATTTCAATCGCAGGCGCGCGAAGGCACCTCGACGAAACGTGGTGTGTCGATGTCGGGCCGGGATACACAGGCATACGCAATGCCCGTTGCACGGTGAGAAGGCGGCCAACAATCCGCCCGTCATCCACTCATCGCCCGAAGGAAATCCCCATGACGTGCCCTCGCGGATTCAAGAAGCTCTGGTTCGCGCTGCTGTTCTTCGCGGGCGGGCTGGCGCACGAGGTGCGCCACCCGACCCAGTGCCAGAGCGTGGCGTCGGTCAGTCTCTCGCTTCGACCGCCGAAGCGAGCACGTAGCCTTCGCTGCGCACGGTCTTGATGTAGCGCGGCTCGCGCGCGTCGTCGCGCAGGCGCTGGCGCAGCCGGCTCACGAGCAGGTCGATGGAGCGCTCGAAGAGCTCGGCCTCGCGCCCCTGCGTCAGGCTCAGCAGCTGGTCGCGGCTGAGCACCTTCTGCGGGTGGTCCAGGAACACGCGCAGCAGCCGGTACTCGGCGCCGCTGAGCGCCACCATCACGCCGGCGTCGTCGATCAGGTGGCGCGCCACCGTGTCGACCTGCCATTCGCCGAACCCCAGCTTCTGCGAGGGTTCGACGGTGCCCATGTTGGGCGGCAGCATGCGCGTGCGCCGCATCACGGCGCGGATGCGCGCCAGCAGTTCGCGCGCGGAAAAGGGCTTGGCCAGGTAGTCGTCGGCGCCCATCTCCAGGCCCAGGATGCGGTCGGCTTCCTCGCTGCGCGCGGTCAGCATGAGGATGGGCGTGGCCTTGTACTTGCCGGTGCGCAGGTCGCGGCACAGCGTGAGTCCGTCTTCGCCGGGCAGCATCAGGTCCAGGATGATCAGGTCGAAGGGCCCCGACGCCTCGAGCGCGGCGCGCATGTGGCGCCCCGTGGGCACCGCGACCACGCGCAGGCCGTTCTTCACCAGGTAGGTGGTGAGCAGTTCGCGGATGTCCCGGTCGTCGTCGACGATGAGGATGTGGTCGGAGGTCTTGGGCGTCATGGCAGGGTGGGCAGGGGCGGCACGGCGCCGCAGCCGCAATGTAGCGTTCCGGCGGCGCGCCGGGGGTGGCCGTGGAAACGTAGTGTGTGGATGTGCGGGCCAGATACACAGGCATACAGAAGGCGATCCGGCAAGGGGTGGGCGGCCCAACAATCCGTGCGTTTTCCAACCACCCTGCATTCAAGGAACCTTCATGACCCGCATCGACAAAGTCCTCTACACCGGCAAGACCCACACCTCCTCGGGAGGCCGCGACGGCGAGGCGCGCAGCTCCGACGGCCGCCTGGACATCAAGCTCTCGTCGCCCGGCAGCGCCGGCACCGGCACCAACCCCGAGCAGCTGTTCGCGGCCGGCTGGTCGGCCTGCTTCATCGGCGCGATGGGCAAGGCGGCCGGCAAGATGAAGCTCGCGCTGCCGCCCGACCTGGCCGTCGATGCCGAGGTCGACCTGGGCACCGCGGGCGGCGAATACTTTTTGCAGGCGCGCCTGAACGTGAGCCTGCCGGGCCTGGACCGCGAGGTGGCGCAGGCCCTCACCGAGGCCGCGCACCAGACCTGCCCCTATTCCAAGGCGACCCGAGGCAACATCGACGTTGCCATCCACCTGGTGTGAGCCCGCTGCGCCGATGACGCATCGCCACGCCGCCTGACGAAGAAGCTGTCCATGTCCACTTCCGCGAATCCCGTTGCGAATCCGACCGGCACGGCGCCGCGCTGGCGCCGGCTGCTGCCCGGCTCGCTGTTCTCCCGCGTGACGCTGATCATCGTGGTGGGCCTGGCGATCGCGCAGCTGCTCACCTTCGCGGCGATCCGCTACGAGCGGAACATGGCGCTTCGCGAGCTGATGATGATCGGCATCGAGCGCGACATCGCGAGCTCGGTCGCCATCCTCGACCGGCTCCCCGCGGCGGAGCGCGCCGGCTGGCTCGACCGGCTGGAACGGCGCAACTACCGCTTCGTGCTGGGCGGCAACGCGCAGGGTGGCACGCCCCGCTCGGAGGCTTCGCAGCAGTTTGCCGCGGCCATCGTCGACGCGATGCGCCCGTTCCCGGTCGTCAAGGTCGGCGAGGTGGCCTGGCCGCCCGAGGGCCTGCAGATCGAGGTGCGGCTGGGCGACGGGTCGTCCGTGGTCGTGCACGCCATGCGCGTGGGCATGCCGGTGTCGGGCTGGGTGATGTGGCTGCTGGCGGGCCAGCTGCTGGTGCTGGCCGTGTGCGCCTGGGTCGCGGTGCGGCTGGTGACGCGGCCGCTCGCGCAGCTGTCCGCGGCGGCCGACCAGCTCGGGCCCGACCTGAAGGGCCGCACGCTGGTGGAAGAGGGCCCGACCGAAGTGGCGCATGCGGCGCGCGCCTTCAACGCCATGCAGCAGCGCATCGCGGGCTACATGGCGGAGCGCGTCGAGATCCTGGCGGCCATCTCGCACGACCTGCAGACGCCCATCACGCGGATGCGCCTGCGCACCGACCTGATGGACGACACGCACGACCGCGAGAAATTCCGCCAGGACCTGGACGCCATGAACGCGCTGGTGCGCGAGGGCGTGACCTATGCGCGCACGCTGCACGGCGCCACCGAGCCGCCGCTGCGCATCGACGCCGATGCGCTGTTCGAAAGCATGGTGGCCGACTACGAAGACGTGGGCCAGCAGGTGCGGCTCGACGGCCGGGCCGGTGCGCCGATCGTGAGCCGCCCCAATGCGCTGCGCCGCATCCTGATGAACCTGATCGACAACGCGCTGAAGTTCGGCTCCGACGTGACGCTGCGCGTGCAGGCCGAAAGCGAGGGTGGCCGCCTCGTGGTGAGCGTGCTCGACAACGGCCCGGGCATTCCCCCCGACGAGCTCGACGCGGTGCTCAAGCCTTTCTACCGCGTCGAAAGCTCGCGCAACCGCAGCACCGGCGGCACCGGCCTGGGCCTGGCCATCGCACACCAGCTGGCCATGGCGATGGGCGCCGAGCTCACGCTGCACAACCGACCCGAAGGCGGGCTGGAGGCGCGGCTGGCGTTGGTCACCGCGCCCGCTCGCTGAACCCGTCCCCCCATCTTTCACATCCCCATGCTCATCCTCTTCATCGCCTACCTGGGCG
The DNA here is from genome assembly GCF_058795995.1 of Variovorax sp. GW823-FHT04F07. NCBI lineage: Bacteria > Pseudomonadati > Pseudomonadota > Betaproteobacteria > Burkholderiales > Comamonadaceae > Variovorax > Variovorax sp. GW823-FHT04F07. The sequence continues at coordinate 291,533 of NZ_JBXAIG010000002.1, read as the reverse complement.
GGGTGCTCACGATCCTGAGCCCCTGCATCCTGCCGGTGCTGCCCTTCGTGTTCGCGCGCGCCGACCGGCCCTTCCGCTCGCACGGCCTGCCGATGCTCGTGGGCATGGCGCTGGCCTTCGCCGTGGTCGCCACGCTGGCCGCGGTGGGCGGCGGCTGGATCGTCACGCTCAACGAATACGGGCGCTACGCGGCCATGGCCTTGCTCGCGCTGTTCGGTGCGACGCTGCTGTTCCCGCGCGTGGCCGAGCGCCTGAGCCGGCCGCTGGTGGCGCTGGGCCTGCGCATTTCCGATGAGCGGCAGGCCTCCGTGTTCTCGCCGCTGTGGCTGGGCGTGGGCACAGGCCTGCTCTGGGCGCCGTGCGCGGGGCCGATCCTCGGGCTGATCCTGACGGGCGCGGCGCTCAATGGCGCCAGCGTCGGCACCTCGCTGCTGCTGCTCGCCTATGCGGCTGGCGCGTGCACCTCGCTCGCGGTGGCGCTGCTGTCCGGCGGCCGGCTGCTGTCGGCGCTGAAGCGCACGCTGCCGACCGGCGACGGCGTGCGGCGCCTCGCCGGTGCTGCGGTGCTGACGGGCGTGGGCGCCATTGCGCTGGGGCTGGACACCGGCTGGCTCGCGCGCCTGTCGCTGGGCACCACGTCGACGCTGGAGCAGGCGCTGGTGGACACGCTGCGCAAAGACGCGCCGCAGGCACAGCGCGCAGACGCCGGCTTCGTGCGCGTCGCGGACACCCGCCCGGCGTCGGTGCCCGCGCGCGACCTCCGTGTCGAAGGCCGCCTGCCTTCGCTGGCGGGCGCGACCGAGTGGATCAACTCGGCGCCGCTCACGCCCGAGGCCTTGCGCGGCAAGGTGGTGCTGGTCGACTTCTGGACCTACTCGTGCATCAACTGCCTGCGCACGCTGCCCTACGTGCGCGCGTGGGCCGACAAGTACAGGGACGCGGGCCTGGTCGTCCTGGGTGTGCATGCGCCGGAGTTCGCGTTCGAGAAGAACCCGGCCAACGTGCGCAAGGCCGTGAAAGACCTGGGCATCGGGTTCCCGGTGGCGCTGGACAACGATTTTTCGATCTGGCGCGGCTTCGACAACCAGGCCTGGCCGGCGTTCTATTTCGTCGATGCACAGGGGCGCATCCGTCATCACCAGTTCGGCGAGAACCGCTACGACAAGGCCGAGCAGGTGATCCAGCAGCTGCTGGCCGAGGCCGGGCAGGCGAACAGCATCAATGCCGGGCTGGTGGCGCCGCAGGGGCAGGGCACCCAGGCCGCGCCCGGCGCCGAGCCGGCTCAGTCCGGCGAAACCTACCTGGGCCATGCGCGTGCGCACGGCTTTGCGTCGCCCGGCGGCATCGCGCGCGACCGTGCGAAGGCCTACGAGCCCGTGGTTTCTTCACTGCGCACCAACCAGTGGTCATTGGGCGGCGACTGGACGGTGGAGGGCGAGCGTGCCGTGCTGAACCAGGCCAATGGCCGCATCGCCTACCGCTTCAAGGCGCGCGACCTGCACCTCGTGCTCGGGCCGATGGCCGACGGCAAGCCGGTGCGTTTCACGGTGCGGGTCGACGGCCAGCCGCCGCTGGCGGACCACGGCGCCGACACCGATGCCCAGGGCCACGGCGTGGTCGATGCGCAGAAGCTGTACCAGCTGGTGCGACAGTCGGCGGGCAGCGGCAGGGAACGGCTGTTCGAGATCGAGTTTCTCGACGCCGGCGCGCAGGCCTACGCGTTCACCTTCGGGTGAGCGGCGCGCCGGTCAGGGCGTGAGGCCCGCCGCGTTGACGGCCCGGCAGGTGTCGACCTCCTGGCGCGTGGGCAGCACGAAGCAGCGGGCGTCGGCCTCGCGGGCGACGGCTTCGCGCAGCTGGCGTTCCTGCGCGGTTTCCACCTGCAGCTCGACCAGCCACTTCATGAGCAGCGCCATCACGATGAGCAGCACCACGGAGGCTGCCAGCAGGGTCGTGCGCCAGCTGTGGACGCGGAAGACCGAAGCGTTCGAAGTACTCATCGCGTGCGGCCCTCAGCTCGACAGCTGCGGAAAGATCCAGATGCTCATGCCGAGCACCACGCCCGCGCCCAGCGACATGGCCGCCGCGGTCGCGAACAGGCAGGCCACGAGCAGGCTCGGCACGACCACCGACATGCTCAGGAACGCGATGGCGACGAGCACATAGGCCAGCACGGGCAGCAGGGCGATGTAGGCCGGCCGCGCGGTGCCGGTCGGCAGTTCGTCGGGCGTCATGTCACGCAGGAACGGGTTCAGCATGGCGGGCGATCAGCAGTTGCCCTTCTTGGCCTGGCCCGGCGGGCAGAAGTTGCCGCCCTTGTGCGCCGGCGCGGGCTCCGCGCGCGGCGGTGGCGCGTGGTGGTGCGCGCAGGCGCTCATGAGAACGGATGCCGCCAGCGCGAGCATCACGGTGATCGTGGATTTGGTCATGGGAACTCCCTGCTTCGATTTCTTGTGCACCCGGGGTGCTTCGGGGCAGGACAATAGTTGCCGTATTAACAATCTCACAGGGAAATGCTCACATTTGTGGGCGAATTGAGAAGGGCGCGGTCAATCTCCGAGCGGGATTGCGCAGTACTTCACACCCGTGCGGCCGACCGGCCGCCGCCGCGCAACCGCTACATTGCATTCCCCATGGACCGCCTCGAGAACATAGAGACCTTCGTGCGGGTCGCACAGACCCAGAGCTTTGCCGAGGCCGCGCGCCAGCTGCGGGTGTCGAAATCGGTGGTGACCAGCCGCGTGAAGCAGCTCGAGGACCACGTCGGCGCGCCGCTGTTCCACCGCAGCACGCGCGTGGTCCGGCTCAGCGACGTGGGGCAGGCCTTCCTGCGCGACTGCGTCGAGCTGGTCGGACGGGCCAACGACATCATGGACCAGATGCGCGACGCCAAGGACGGACCCACCGGCACGCTGCGCGTGCATGCGCTCACCGGTTTCGTGCTGGGGCATTTCGCCACGCTGCTGCGCGCCTTCCAGGTGAGCTTTCCGGACATCCACCTGGAGCTCATCGTGAGCGACGCGGTGGTCGACCCGGTGAAGGCGGGCGTCGATTGCGCGCTGCAGATCTTTCCGGCGGCATCGACCGAGCTGGTGTCGCGCCCGCTGTTCCCGGTGCGCCGCGTGTTCTGCGCCACGCCCGAGTACCTGCGTGCGCACGGCCGGCCCGCGAGCCCGCGTGAGCTGCACAAGCACACGCTCGGCCTGTACTCGGGCTACCCCACGCGCGACCGCTGGACCTTCCATCACGCGGGCGAGCAGGTCACGCTGTACATGAGCGCCGCGCTGCTCACCAACAGCGTCCACCTGCTGCGCGAGTACGCCATGGAGCACGCCGGCATCGTCTGTCTGCCGACGCTGGTGGCCGGCGAGGCGATCCTGCGCGGCGACCTGGAGGTGGTGCTGCCGGCGCACCAGCTGTCGTCGTTCTCGCTCAGCGCGGTGTACGCGGGCACCTCGCGCAATGCCTTCAAGCTGCGCCTGTTCATCGAGCACCTGACCCAGGCGTTCTCGAAGGTGCCGCCGTGGGACGCCGCCATGATCGAGCGCGGCCTGCTGCCGCCGGGCCTGATCTGGGACGCCTGACGCGAGCGCGGTCCGTTCCGGGGTAAACCCTGTGCATTGAACGGATTTGCCGAACAATGCGGCCCGCGTTTCGGGCCTACCGCTCGCGCCCCCCGTTTCCTACAGTGCAGACATCGCAGCCACCACGCTGCACCGTCCGGCACCTCAGGAGACAACCCATGACCGTCGCATACCAGACCCGCTTCGGGTCCCTCAAGCACTTCGAGAAAGGCCACGTCGAGCCCATCGACGACGACGTGCGCCACTACGCGTTCTCCAACTGCTTCGAGATCGCCAGCATCAGCCAGCCCTACGAGAAGGTCGTGTTCGGCCAGAACCAGATCTACGTGCTGGAAACGCTGCGCGCCGAAGGCACCTCGCCCTGGTTCACCTGCGCCCACGACGAGTTCGCGCTGGTGATGGACGGCGAGGTCGAAGTGCACCTCGTGCAGCTCGATGCGGCCCAGACCGTGGCCGACACCGAGAAGAACGGCGCCGTGCGCGTGAAGGGCGAGCCGCAGGGCAAGAAGATGGGCTGGATGAAGCTCTCGCGCGGCCACCAGGGCCTGCTGCCGAAGAACACCGCCTATCAGTTCAGGGTCGCTGGCGACCCGGGCGTGATCGTTCTGCAGACCTGCAAGGGCGATCTGTCGGTCGAGAAGTGGGCCGACATCTGCCAGACGCACTGAACCCGCCATCCAGGAGCCACACCATGAACGCACCCGCAGAACTCGCCAAGGTCATCGCATCGCAGCCCGATGCCACGCTCGGCTACAAGGATTTTTCGCTCGGCAGCTTCGGCTTCCGTCGCGACGAGTACTTTGCCCACATCACTTGGAAGACCCGTGACGGCCGACCCATGAGCCACACCATGGACGCTGGCAACTACCTGCGTGCGCTGATGCGCGACGTGGCCTGGGGCTTCTTCTACGGCTGGGTCAACTTCGACAACGTGTTCGGCACCATCAACCACTACGACTCGGTCGACCTGTACGCCGGCAGCTTCAACGGCACCATGAAGGACGCGGGCATCGACCTGCTCGAGAACTTTCCCACGGCGCAGATCCGCGCCACCTTCGAGGCCATGCTCGACGACTGGACCAACGAGGCCTTCGACCCCTTCGCCGCGCCGCAGGAAACCGGCTCGCCCTACGGCCGCAAGAGCGGCAACAACACGGCCAAGATCACCCGGGCGCGCGAGCTGGCCAAGCGCTGCGTGGGCCTGAAGGGCGACCTCGACCTGCGCAGCGACGCGCGCGGCGCGCCGGTCAACCGCGCCTTCGCCGACGTGCCGCAGGGCCAGCCCGAGCTGCACCCCGAGCCGGGCTTCGAGAACGAGGTGCACGCCTTCAACCTCTTCGGCTTTCTGAGCCGCTCGCAGGTCACGTGGAACCCGAGCTTCACCTCGGTGGTGAAGCACAGCTACATGTGCCCGACGACCGAGGAGCACATCCTGCCGATCATCCACGGCAACGACCGCGTCGAGTGGTTCTTCCAGATGACCGACGAGATCCACTGGGACTGCGGCGACAAGAACACCGGCAAGCCCATGGCCCGCGTGATCATGAAGGCCGGCGACATGGCCGCCATGCCCGCCTACTGCCGCCACCAGGGCTTCAGCCCCAAGCGCTCGATGCTGCTGGTGTGGGAGAACGGCTCGCCCAGCCTGGTCTACGAGATCCAGAAGGGCGAGTCGCCCGAGATCCCGGTCGAGTTCTGACCGGCCGGCGCGCCGCCGCTTCTTTCTTCCCGCCATTCATCCATCCAGCCCTCCCCGCGCGGGGAGGGCGAGGAGAACCCATGCCTGCTCTTTCCATCCGCCACCAGCTTTTCATCGACGGCCGTTTCGTCGACGCCGAATCCGGCGAGACGCTCGCCACGCTGAACCCGCACGACAACACGCCCATCGCCCAGGTCGCGCTGGCCGGCAAGGCCGACGTCGACAAGGCCGTGGCCGCCGCGAAGCGCGCGTTCCCGAAGTGGAGCCGCATGGCCGCCGCCGACCGGGGGCGCATCCTGCTGAAGCTGGCCGACCTCATCGAGGCCAACGGCGAAGAACTCGCGCGGCTCGAATCGCTGGACACCGGCCACCCGATCCGCGACTCGCGCCGGCTCGACGTGCCGCGCACCGCCGCGTGTTTCCGCTACTTCGGCGGCATGGCCGACAAGTTCCAGGGCGAGACCATTCCGGTGGAAGAGGGCTTTCTCAACTACACGCTGCGCGAGCCCGTGGGCATCGTCGGCCAGGTGGTGCCGTGGAACTTCCCGCTCATGTTCACGAGCTGGAAGATGGCGCCCGCGCTGGCGGCCGGCAACTGCATCGTGATGAAGCCGGCCGAGATCACGCCGCTCACCTCGCTGCGCATCGCCGAGCTGATGGCCGAGGCCGGCGTGCCGCCCGGCGTGGTCAACATGCTGCCGGGCCTGGGCAGCGTGGCGGGCCAGTACATCGCCGAGCACCCCGAGATCGCCAAGATCGCCTTCACCGGCAGCACCGCCACCGGCCGGCGCATCGTGCAGGCCAGCGCGGGCAACCTGAAGAAGGTGCAGCTCGAGCTCGGCGGCAAGGGCCCCAACATCGTGTTCGAGGATGCCAACCTGCAGGCTGCCGTGAACGGCAGCGCCTGGGCCATCTTCCACAACCAGGGCCAGGCCTGCATCGCGGGCTCGCGGCTGATGCTGCACGAGAAGATCGCCGACGCCTTCCTCGAGCAGTTCATTCCGCTGGCCCAATCCATCCGCCTGGGCAACCCGCTCGACGAGGCCACCGAGATGGGCCCGCTCACCAGCGCCCAGCACCGCGACCGCGTGCTGAGCTATGTCGAGGTGGCGCAGGCGCAGGGCGGCGAGGTGCTGGCGGGCGGCGGCGCGCCCGGCGGCGACCTGGCGCAGGGCTGCTATGTGCAGCCGACCGTGGTGCGCGCCCGTTCGTACCAGGACCGCGTGGCGCAGGAAGAAGTCTTCGGCCCCTTCGTCACCGTGCTCACCTTCAAGAGCGACGAAGAGGCGATGCAGATCGCCAACGGCACCGACTACGGCCTGGGCAGCGGCCTGTGGACCAGCAACCTGCAGCGCGCCCACAAGGTGGCACGCGACCTGCACGCCGGCATGGTCTGGATCAACAGCTACAAGCGCGTGAACCCCGGCTCGCCCTTCGGCGGCGTGGGCCAGAGCGGCTACGGCCGCGAGATGGGCTTCGATGCGATGCGCGAGTACACGCAGGTCAAGAGTGTGTGGGTCAACGTCGACGCGCAGATTCCGCCGCACTTCGTGCGCTGACGTCTTCCTTTTTCTTCCCAACCCGACGGACGCACACAATGTCTTTCTCGATCCTTTCCCGGGCCCTGGTCGCCTGCACGCTGCTGTGGGGCATGGCCGCGCAGGCCCAGGCGCCGGCCTGGCCGACCAAGCCGGTGCGGCTGGTCGTCGGCTTTCCGCCGGGCGGCATCGTCGACACCGTCGCGCGCCAGTTGCAGCCGCGCCTGCAGGCCGCGCTCGGCCAGACCGTGATCGTGGACAACCGCAGCGGCGCCGGCGGGACGCTGGCAGGCGCCGAGGTGGCCCGCGCGGCGCCCGACGGCCACACGCTGCTGATGGTGTTCGACAGCTACGCGACCTACCCGCTGGTCTATCCGAAGTTGAGCTTCGACATCGCCAAAGACCTGCAGCCCGTGACGCAGGTGGCGAGCAACCCGCTGGTGCTGGTGGTCAACCCGAAGGTCGAGGCCAAGGACTTCGTGCGCTTCGTCGGCCTGCTCAAGGCGCAGCCGGGGCGCCTGAACTACGCCAGCGTCGGGCCGGGCTCGAGCAACCACCTCACGGCCGAGTACTTCAAGGCCGTGAGCGGCACCTTCGTCACGCACATCCCTTATCGCGGCGGCGGTCCGGCCCAGCAGGACCTGCTGGGCGGGCAGGTCGAGATGATGTTCCTCTCGGCCGTGCTGGCCCAGCCGCATGTCAACGCGGGCCGGTTGCGTGCCCTGGCCCAGACCGGCGCGCAGCGCGTCGCCGCCTATGCCGAGGTGCCGACCGTGGCCGAGAGCGGCTACCCCGGCTTCGAGGTGAACTCCTGGGTCGGCCTGCTGGCCCCGGCCGGCACGCCCCGCGCGGTGGTCGACCGGCTGCAGGCCGAGGTGCGAAAGATCGTGACGGAGCCCGCGTTCCAGCAGCGGCTGCGCGAACAGGGCCTGACCGGCATCGCCAACACGCCCGAGCAGTTCGCCGCCGTGCTGCGCACCGAGCAGGACAAGTGGGCCCGGCTGGTGCGCGAGCGCCGCCTGAGCCTCGAATAGCCAGACAGAAAGGAGCGCGCCATGCACGACTTCATCCACACCACCCATCCGCAGCGCGTGGTGTTCGGCGCCGGTTCGCTGCGCCACCTGGCGCGCGAGATCGATGCGCTGGGCGCGAAAAAAGCACTGGTGCTGTGCACGCCCGAACAGCGCCCGCAGGCCGAGCGCGTGGCGGCGTCGCTGGGCGCGCAGGCGGCCGGCCTGTTCGACCGCGCCGTGATGCACGTGCCCGTGGAAACGGCGCGCGAGGCCCGCGACCTGGCGCGCCGGCTCGGTGCCGACTGTGCCGTGGCGCTGGGCGGCGGCTCCACCACGGGGCTGGGCAAGGCCATCGCGCTGGAATCCGGGTTGCCGATCGTCGCCATCCCCACCACCTACGCGGGCAGCGAGATGACGCCGATCTACGGCCTCACCGAGAACGGCCTGAAGAAGACCGGCAAGGACCCGCGCGTGCTGCCGCGCACCGTGATCTACGACCCCGAGCTGTCGCGCACGCTGCCGGTGGGCCTGAGCGTGACCAGCGGCATCAACGCGATCGCGCACGCGGCCGAAGGCCTGTACGCGCAGGACAGCAACCCGGTGATGGACCTGATGGCCGAAGAAGGCATCGCCGCGCTCGCCCGAGCACTGCCCGCCATCCGCGTGCAGCCCGACGACCTGGCCGCGCGCTCCGATGCGCTGTACGGCGCCTGGCTCTGCGGCGGCGTGCTCGGCGCGGTGGGCATGGCCCTGCACCACAAGCTGTGCCACACGCTGGGCGGCAGCTTCAACCTGCCGCACGCCGAGGTGCACACGGTGGTGCTGCCGCATGCGCTCGCGTTCAACGCGCAGGCCGCGCCGCGTGCCATGGCGCGCATCGCGCGCGCGCTCGGCGGCGTGTCGGCGCCGGCGGCGGTGTTTGCGCTGGCGCGCGACAACGGCGCGCCGGTGGCGCTGAAGGACATCGGCATGCGCGCCGCCGACCTCGACCGCGCGGCCGACATCGCCGTTGCCAACCCGTACTGGAACCCGCGGCCCTTCAGCCCGGCCGAGCGCGACGCGATCCGCGCGCTGCTGCAACGCGCCTTCGACGGCGAGCCGCCGGGCTAGGCCACGGCGCGGGCATCGAAGACACACACGAACAACGAAGGAGACAGCCATGACATTCAACCGCAGACAGTTCACGCAGGCCGCCGCCGCGCTCGCCGCCACGGGCGCCGCGCCGCTGGCGTTCGCCGCCGACACGCTCAAGATCGGCTACGTGTCGCCGCAGACCGGGCCGCTCGCGCCCTTCGGCGAGGCCGACAAGTGGGTGATCGAGCAGATGAAGGCCGCCTTCAAGGACGGCATCAGCGTGGGCGGCAAGAAGTACGCCGTGCAGATCGTGCTCAAGGACAGCCAGTCGAACCCCAACCGCGCGGGCGAGGTGGCCAACGACCTGATCCTGAAGGACAAGGTCGCGCTGGTGCTCACGGCCGGCACGCCCGAGACCGCCAACCCGGTGAGCGATGCCTGCGAGCTCAACGAGGTGCCCTGCATCTCCAGCGTGGTGCCGTGGCAGCCCTGGTTCTTCGGCCGCAAGGGCGACCCGGCCAAGGGCTTCAACTGGACCTACCACCTGTTCTGGGGGCTCGAAGACGTCATCGCCACCTTCACCAACGGCTGGAAGACCGTGGCCACCAACAAGAAGGTCGGCGGCCTGTTCCCCAACGACGGCGACGGCAATGCCTGGGGCGACAAGGAGCTGGGCTTTCCCAAGCCGCTCGCGCAGATGGGCTTCACGCTCACCGACCCCGGCCGCTTCCAGAACGGCACGCAGGATTTCAGCGCGCAGATCGCGGCCTTCAAGCGCGACAACGTCGAGATCGTCACCGGCGTGGTGATCCCGCCCGACGCCAAGACCTTCCTCACGCAGGCGCGCCAGCAGGGCTTCAAGCCCAAGGTGATCACGCTCGGCAAGGCGCTGCTGTTCCCCGGGGCCATCGAGGCGCTGGGCGAGCTGGGCGAGGGTCTCTCGACCGAGGTGTGGTGGAGCCCGTCGCACCCCTTCAGCTCCAGCCTCACGCAGCAAAGCGCCAGGGCGCTGGCCGAGGCCTACGAGGCCGGCACGAAGAAGCAGTGGACGCAGCCCATCGGCTTCGCGCATGCGCTGTTCGAGGTGGCGGCGAACGCGCTGTCGCGATCGAAGTCGCTCAAGGCCGGCGACGTGCGCGACGCCGTGGCCGCGACCTCGATCAACTCCGTGGTCGGCCCCGTGAAGTGGGGCGGGCAGGGCCCGTTCAAGAACGTCAGCAAGACACCGCTGGTGCTCGGCCAGTGGGGCAAGGGCAAGCAGCGCAAGGTGGAGCTGACGCTGGTGAACAACGAGGCCGCGAAGGCGATCCCGACCGGCGGCGCGCTGCGCCTGCTCTGAGTGACGGCTGCCATGACGCTGCTGGCCTTGCACGGCGTGAGCAAGTCCTACGGGGCGCTCAAGGTCACCGACGGCATCACGCTGGCGGTGGCCGAGGGCGAGACGCTGGGCATCCTCGGGCCCAACGGCGCGGGCAAGACCACGCTGTTCAACCTGATCTCGGGCGACGCGCGCGTCGACGCCGGCCGCGTGGAGTACGCGGGCCGCGACGTGACGCGGCTGCGCCCGCACCAGCGCTGCCGCGCCGGCATCGGCCGCAGCTACCAGGTGCCGCAGCCCTTCGGCCACATGAGCGTGTTCGAGAACCTCGTCACCGCCGCCTGCTTCGGCGGCCAGCAGGCCGAGCGCGAAGCCTGGGAGACGGCGCACGAGGTGCTGGCCCAGACCGGCCTGGCGCCGCACGCCAACAAGCCGGCCGGCGGGCTCACGCTGCTCGACCGCAAGCGGCTGGAGCTGGCCCGCGCGCTGGCGACCAAGCCGCGCCTGCTGCTGCTCGACGAGATCGCGGGCGGGCTCACCGAGCCCGAGGCGGCGGTGCTGGTGGCGGAGCTGAAGCGCATCAAGGCGCGCGGCGTGACCATGATCTGGATCGAGCACGTCGTGCATGCGCTGCTGTCGCTGGCCGACCGGCTGTTCGTCATCAACTTCGGTCAGCAACTCGCGGAAGGCGCACCGCGCGCGGTGATGAACGACCCCGAGGTGCGGCGCGTGTACATGGGGATCGAGGCATGAGCGCGCTGCTCGACACCCACGGCCTGCAGGCCTTCTACGGCGATGCGCAGGCGCTGTTCGGCATCGACTTCACGCTGTCGGCGGGCGAGCTGGTGGCGGTCATCGGCGCCAACGGCGCGGGCAAGTCGACCTTTCTGAAAAGCCTCACGGGGCTGCTGCGCGCGCCGTCCGACGCGATCCGCTTCAAGGGCGAACCCATCGGCGGCCTGCCGCCCGGCGAGATCGTGCGGCGCGGCCTGGCGATGGTGCCGGAAGGCCGGCGCCTGTTCCCGAGCCTGAGCGTGGAAGAGAACCTGCTGATGGGTGCCACGCCGCGCCGCGCGGGGCCGTGGAACCTGCAGCGCCTGTACGGCCTGTTCCCGATCCTGGCCGAGAAACGGCGCCAGCCCGCCACTTCGCTCTCGGGCGGGCAGCAGCAGATGGTGGCGCTGGGCCGCGCGCTCATGAGCAACCCCGAGCTGCTGCTGTGCGACGAGCTCTCGCTCGGCCTGGCGCCGGTCGTCATCCGCGAAATCTACGCGGCCATGCCGGCCATCACGGGGGAGGGCATGACGGTCGTGATCGTGGAGCAGGACGTGCGCATGGCGCGGCAGGTGTCGCAGCGCGTGTACTGCTTCCAGGACGGGCGCGTGTCGCTCACGGGGCGCTCGGACGAACTCACGCCCGAGCAGATATCGCAGGCTTACTTCGGCATCGAGGAGCACCATGCTTGAAACCCTGCTCCAGGGCGTGCTGCTCGGCGGCCTCTACACGCTGTTCGCGCTCGGCCAGTCGCTGATGTTCGGCGTCATGCGGCTGACCAACACGGCGCAGGGCGACTTCATCATCCTGGGCGCCTTCGCGGTGATCGCGGGTGTCTCGATGACCGGCGCATCTGTGCCATGGGGGGTGGTGCTCGCGGTGTTGCCGTTGGCCTTCGGCTTCGGCTACCTGCTGCAGCGCCACGTGCTCAACGGCACGCTGGGCAAGGACCCGCTGCCTTCGCTGGTCGTGACCTTCGGCCTGTCGATCGTGATCCAGAACCTGCTGCTGGAGCTGTTCTCGGCCGACCCGCGCGCCATCGAGGTCGGCGCGCTGGCCACCGCCTCGGTGCCGCTGGGCGACACGCTGGCGCTGGGGGCGCTGCCGCTGGTGATCCTGGCGGTCGCGGTGGCGGCCACGGGCGCGATGCAGTGGATGTTCACGCGCACGCCGCTGGGGCGCACCTTCCGCGCGGTCTCCGACGACCGCGAGATCGCCGAGCTGATGGGCCTCAAGGCCAAGCAGGTGTATGCGCTGGCCACGGGCATCGCCTTCGTGCTGATCGCCATCGCCGGCGCGCTGCAGGGCATGCGCACCACGGTGTCGCCGTCGGACGGCCCGCTGCTGCTGCTCTTCGCCTTCGAGGCCGTGATCATCGGCGGCATGGGCTCGTTCTGGGGCACGCTGGCCGGCGCCATGATCCTGGGCATCGCGCAGCAGATCGGCTTTCGCATCGATCCGGGCTGGGGCATCTGGTTCGGCCATCTCGTGTTCCTCGCGGTGCTGGTGCTGCGGCCGCAGGGACTGTTCCCCAAGACACGCTGACCTGCTGACATGACCGACAAGACCTCCCCCGCGCCGCTCAGGCACGTGCTGTTCATCATGTGCGACCAGCTGCGCGCCGACCACCTCTCGTGCTACGGCCATCCGCGCCTGCAGACCCCGCACATCGATGCGCTGGCCGCGCGCGGCGTGCGCTTCAGCCATGCCTATGCGCAGGGCGCGGTCTGCGGCGCCTCGCGCATGTCGACCTACACCGGCCGCTATGTCAGCAGCCACGGGACGATGTGGAACTTCGTGCCGCTGTCGGTGGGGCAGAAGACGCTGGGCGACCACCTGCGCCCGCACGGCGTGCGCTGCGCGCTGGTCGGCAAGACGCATGTCGAGGCCGACACCGAGGGCGCCCGCCGCCTGGGCATCGACCCGACGCAGGGCGCGGGCCGGCTCGCGATGGAAGGCGGCTTCGAGCCCTATGCGCGCGACGACGGCATCTGGCCGCCGGGCTTCAAGGTCACGGGCAATGCCTACTGCGACTGGCTGCGCGCGCAGGGCTACGACTCCGACAACCCCTGGCACGACTTCGCCAACTCGGGCCGCGGCCCCGACGGCGAGATCCTGAGCGGCTGGCAGATGCGCTGGGCCGACCGGCCCGCGCACATCGCCGGCGCGCACAGCGAGACGCCCTACACGACCGAGCGCGCCATCGACTTCATGCGCGAGGCCGGCGACGCGCCCTGGGTGCTGCACCTGTCGTACATCAAGCCGCACTGGCCCTACGTGGCGCCCGCGCCGTACCACGCGATGTACGGGCCCGACGACATGTTGCCCGTGGTGCGCAGCGAGGCCGAGCGCGTCGACGCCCATCCGGTGGTCGACGGCTTCCGGCGCGAGACCGTGAGCCGCAACTTCAGCCGCGACGAGGTGCGCCGCGCCGTGGTGCCGACCTACATGGGGCTCGTGAAGCAGGTCGACGACCAGCTCGGCCGGCTCTTCGCCTTCATGGCCGAACAGGGGCTGGACCGCGACACGCTGGTGGTCTTCACCAGCGACCACGGCGACTACCTGGGCGACCACTGGCTGGGCGAGAAGGAGCTGTTCCACGATCCGATCGTGAAGGTGCCGCTGATCGTGGTCGATCCGCGCGCCGAGGCCGATGCGCGCCGCGGCACGGTGAGCGACGCGCTGGTCGAGTGCATCGACCTCGTGCCGACCATGCTCGACGCGCTGGGCCTGCCGCAGCCGGCCGAATGGCTCGAAGGGCAGTCGCTGCGCCCGCTGCTGCACGGCCACGCCGGCGCCGCCGGCAAGGACCTGGTGGTGTGCGAGAACAGCTTCGCCTTCCGCGACGAGGTGCGCCTGCCGCTGGCCCAGCCCGTCGAGCGCTGCCACATGACGATGCTGCGCACGCGCCGCTGGAAGTTCGTGCACTTCGAAGACCTGCCGCCGCAGCTGTTCGACATGCAGGCCGACCCGGACGAGCTGGTCGACCTGGGCCGCGACCCGGCCTTCGCCGCGGTGCGCGAGCAGATGCTGGGCCTGCTGTTCGACTGGCTGCGCCAGCGGCGGCGCTTTCCCACGGTGGCGCCCGAGGACATCGCGCGCTGGAACGCACGCGAGCTGGCGGCCGGCATCCTCATCGGCGCCTGGTAGGCGAGCGCACCCCATTTCAAAAAAAGGAGACATCCCATGAACGCTTTCCGTCGACCTCTCGCGGCCTGCCTGACAGCAGCCGCGGTGCTCGCCACCATCGCCGCACCCAGCCACGCCGCCGACACCTGGCCCACCAAGCCCGTGCGGCTGGTGGTGGCCTTCCCGGCCGGTGCGCCCGGTGACATCGTCTCGCGGCTGATGCAGCCGGCCCTGCAGAAGGCGCTGGGCCAGCCCGTGGTGGTCGACAACAAGCCGGGCGCGGGCGGCAACATCGGCATGCAGGAGGTGGCGCGCGCCACCGACGGCCACACGGTGCTGGTCGGCCCCGACACCATGCTGACCATCAACCCGCACCTGTACCGCAAGCTCGCCATCCGCCCGATGGAAGACCTGGTGCCCGTGACCCAGCTCGCGGCGTTCAGCCAGGAGCTGGTGTGCTTTCCCGGCGCCGGCATCAAGACCCTGCCCGAGCTGCTGGCCGCGGCCAGGGCCAAGCCCATGAGCTATGCCTCGGGCGGCCCCGGCGTGCCCGGCCACATGGCCATGGAGATGCTGCTGGCCGACGCCGGCGTGCAGATGCAGCACGTGCCCTACCGCGGCCCGAGCCCGGCCATGCAGGACGTGATGGGCGGCATGGTGCCTTGCGGCTTCCTGGCCTCGCCGACGGTCGGCCCGATCATCCGCGACGGCAAGCTGGTGGCCATCGCCGTGTCCGGCAGCAAGCGCCTGGGCAGCCAGCCCACGGTGCCGACCGTGGCGCAGGCGGGCGTGAAGGGCTACGACGCCAGCTTCGCCGAGATGATGGCGATGCCGCGCGCCACGCCGCCGGCCGTGGTGGCGCGCCTGCAGGCCGAGGTGGCGAAGGCGCTGGCCGCGCCCGAGCTGCGCGAGCGCCTGGCCACCATGGACCTCGAGGTGGTGGCCAACACGCCCGAAGAAGCGGCGCGCCGCCTGCGCGCCGAACACCAGCGCTGGGGCCAGGTGGCCGCGCGCGTGCAGCTGCAGCTGGACTGAACGCCATGGCCTCCGTCGTCGTCACCATCGACACCGGCAGCAGCCGCCGCGCGGGCTGGACCGCCGCCGCGCTGGTGGCGGTGGCCGCCACGCTGCCTTTCTGGGGCGAGCCCAGCTGGATGCGCGAGTTCGTCGAGATCGCCTGCTACTTCATCTTCGCGATGATGTGGAACCTGCTGGCCGGCTACGGCGGCATGGTCAGCATCGGGCAGCAGGCCTTCTTCGGCTTCGGCGGCTACGTGATGCTGATGCTGGGCAACTTCGCGGGCGTGAATCCGTTCGTGGCGATTCCGCTGGGGGCACTGGCCGCGGCGCTGATCGCGGTGCCGGTGTCCTTCGTGGCGTTCCGGCTGTCGGGCGGCTACTTCGCCATCGGCACCTGGGTGATCGCCGAGGTGTTCCGGCTCAGCTTCGCCAACGTGTCGGCGGTGGGCGGCGGCTCGGGCACCACGCTCACGGCGCTGCGCGGCATCGAGCGCGCCACGCGCGAGAGCGTCACCTACTGGATGGCGCTGGGCTGCGTGGTGGCGGCGGTGTCGCTGGTCTACCTGTTCCTGCGCAGCCGCTTCGGGCTGGCGCTGCTGGCGATCCGCGACAACGAGATGGCCGCCGAGTCGCAGGGCATCCCGGTGGCGCGCATGAAGCTCGCGGTGTACGTGGTGGCGGCCTTCGGCGCCGGGCTGGCGGGCGCGCTGTACTTCGTGGGCAACCTGCGCATCAGCCCCGACGCGGCCTTCGCGCCGAACTGGACCGCCTTCGCGATCTTCATGGTGGTGATCGGCGGCATCGGCCGCATCGAGGGGCCGCTGGTGGGCGCGCTCGTGTTCTGGGCGCTGAACAAGTTCCTGAGCGACTACGGCACCTGGTACCTGCTTGGCCTCGGGCTGCTGGCCATCGTGGCCACGATCTTCTTCAAGCAGGGGCTGTGGGGCTGGGCGCAGCAGCGCTGGGCCTGGTCCCTGTTCCCGACGCAGCGGCGCCTGGCGACGCCGCACGCGCCTTCTTCCCACCCGGAGCCCGACGCCCATGCGCAACATCGATGAACACACCATCACCGCCGCCGTGCTCGAGCGCATGGCCGGCTGCGAGGACGCGCGGCTGAAGGAGGTGCTGTCGGCGCTGGTGCGCCACCTGCACGACTTCGCGCGCGAGGTGCGGCTCACCGAGGCCGAGTGGGCCGCGGGCATCGACTTCCTCACCGCCACGGGCCAGAAGTGCGATGCGCAGCGCCAGGAGTTCATCCTGCTGTCGGACACGCTGGGCCTGTCGATGCTCACGGTGGCGATGAACCACGCCAAGAGCCCGCAGGCCACCGAGGCCACCGTGTTCGGCCCCTTCCACGTGGCCGGCGCGCCGCAGCTGCCGCTGGGCAGCGACATCGCGGCCGGCGCGGTGGGCGAGCCGCTGTTCGTGCAGGCCACCGTGCGCGGGCGCGACGGCGAGCCCGTGGCCGATGCGATGGTCGACGTGTGGGAGGCCGACGCCGAAGGCTTCTACGACGTGCAGCGGCCCGGCGACCGCATGCAGGGGCGGGCGGTGCTGCGCACCGACGCGCAAGGCCGGCTGTGGTTTCGCGGCGTGGCGCCGGTGGCCTATCCGATTCCCACCGACGGACCCGTGGGCGCCATGCTGCGCGCCACCCGGCGCCATCCGTGGCGGCCCGCGCATGTGCACTTCATGGTGCAGGCGCCGGGCTACGAGACGCTGATCACGCACGTCTTCCGCGAGGGCGATCCCTACCTCGACAGCGACGCGGTGTTCGGCGTGCGCAGCTCGCTCATCGGCGACTTCATGGCGCATGGCCCGGGTCGCGCGCCCGACGGCAGCGTGCAGGACGGGCCGTTCCACACGCTGGACTTCGCGTTCGTGCTCGAGCCGACTGGGGGGTGAGGAGGGGGCCCGCGAACCGTTTCGGCGGTTCGCCGCCTCTCTTGCAGGTGTCCATTCCCAAGGAGCCCTGCACCATGTGTTCTGTTTCCATCACCTGGCATCTGCTTCGCGGTGCGGGCGCCCTGGCGCTCATCGCGCTGGCTGTGCTGCTGTCGTCCGCCCATCCCTGGATCGCGCCGCCGGCCCTCGTCGGCGCCTTGCTGCTGCTGCGCGGCTGTCCGATGTGCTGGCTCGTCGGGCTGCTCGAAAGGCTGTCCGCGCGCAAGGCGGCCCCTGCGTCCGAGGCCACTTCCCAGAGGGGTTGATGAGCGATCGGCCTTCGCGGAATGGAAGGCTGATCCGGGATTCCATCCGCCCGTGTCGAGGGGGTGACGCCCCATTAGTGTGAGTTTGTTTGCACACGATGACAAAAGAACAGGGCTACCTGTTTCCGTTGGTCAATATCGGCACTTTTCCCTATCGACTGTTCATAAACGTTAATACATTCCACTCCATTGTGAGAGGCATGCGGGGAGCGATGAAAAGGGAAGCGATGGTGGACAGGGTGGAACAGAAAAACGGTCGTGTGGTGGTGCTGACGGACTCCGGCGAAGAGATCGACTGGCTGCGAGGCCGGTTGAAGGACGCCGGCTTCAGCCCCTTGTGCGTGGTCAATGAGGAAGACCTGCTGGAGGCCGCCTCGATGCCCGGCGTCGGGCTCTTCCTGCTGATGGGCGAGACGATGGAGGGCGCGCTGCCGGAAATCCTGTTCGGCATCGGCGCCAGCCGTGCGGCCACGGCGCCGGTGGTCGTGCTGACCCGGTCGCGCGGCGTGCTGGAAACGCCCCGCGTGTCGGTGTTCGACGTCGATGATTTCCTGGTGAGCCCCTGGAACGCGGAAGAGGTCGTGGCGCGCGTGTCGACGCTGTGCGGCAGGAAATCGCTGCGCAGGAACGCGAAGCCGCACGGCCTCTACGGTTTCCAGCTCGTGCGCAGCCGCCTCGCGGTCGAGTACGCGAGCCGCGAAGCCATCATGACGCCGAGCGAATTCGAGATCGCCCGGGTGCTGGTGCGCCACCTCGACACGCCCGTGTCGCGGCAGCAACTGCCCCAGGGGCCCCGATGCAACGGGGAGCTGGGCGCCAGCCGGTCGCTCGATGCGCTGGTGTCGCGCGTGCGCAAGAAGCTGGCATCGATCGTGGCGGGCGAATTCCGCGTGCGCTCGCTCTACGGCGTGGGCTACACGCTGGAGCGCGCACACAACCGGCACGGCAAGTGAGTTTTCGCGGGCAGCGCCCGCGGCATCCGAAGGGGTGATGCAAGGTCACCTTGAAAAAAGACGCTCGCCCATTCGCCTCCGAATTGAGGTCGGGCGTCGGCAGACCAACGAATGAATTCCGGCGAAGTGAGCCGGCTGGGATTGGCTTGAATTGAATTCAAGCCAATGGCGCAGCCGTGCCTGTTTGAATGGAATTGGATTTTGAAAAATCCACCAAGACGTATTTTGCGCAGCCCGTGATTGAAACCATTGGGGGACAGGTCGCGCATGCAGTCCCTGAAATTCACGGTGCCTGATTACACAGTCTGTGAATTTGTAAATTTAGTTTCGAAGTGGCCCCAGGGGGCCAGTCCGAGGCCGCTCGAAGGGCCTCGTTTCTCCCTTGAAACACTGGGTGATCGTGAGGAGGCGGGTTGATGTGGAGGTGAAATTATTCAAACACATCAACAACTTGGAGGCGATCCGCTTGTGAAATTGATCACACTCCAATTGCAGGTTTATTCACAATCTAAGCGAGCGTCCAGATTACATCTGTATTCACAGTTGTTAACTTTGGAGGGCCTCTCGTGACATTTTCACGGAACCCTCGGCCATTGCAAGTGGCGGATCGCGGACGTTCGATTGTTTTTGTAAACATTCAGAAAATAATATGAACGTGGTAAATGGCTCATGGAGGCGGCTCGAAAAGGGCGTGCTTGCGTGAGGCCGAGCGTGGGCATCGGAGGCGGTCGCCGCCGATGCCGGTGTGTCAGTGGTGTGCTGCAAGTGGCTGGGAAATGGCTTCGACGCCAATTCGCGAGGCCACAGGTCAAGTCGGTTTGATCTTCGTGTTGCCTCGGTCTGGCTTTGAAGTTGTTTTTTAGGAGTTGTCTATGTCTATCGGAAGTTCGTCTCAAGTGAATTCATTCATGTCGCCGGTGGTCCGGCTGACCGTTCGCCTCGGCCTGGGGCTCGGCGTGGCCATGACCCTGGGGCTGGGCGGCATGGCCGCCGCGCAGGGCACGAAGGCCGCGCCCGCGCCCACCGAGGCCGCGCAGAAGAAGACCGTCGCGGTCGTGCTGACGCAGGCCAAGGTGGTCAAGGACGCGCAAGGCAAGGAGCAGCTGCTGGCGGCCGATTCGGTCAAGCCGGGCGACGTGCTCGAGTACACGGCCACCTACACCAACCACACGGGCAAGGCCGTCACCGGCCTGGTGGCCAACCTGCCGATCCCCGAAGGCCTGGAGTACCTGCCCAAGACCGCCAAGCCCGGCGCGACGCTGGTCAAGGCCGCGACCAAGGACGGCGCCTTTGCCGCCGAGCCGCTGGCGCGCGTCGTCAACGGCAAGTCGGAGCCGGTGCCCTACAACGAGTACCGCTCGCTGCGTTGGACGCTGGGCCAGCTGCCCGCCAACGGCTCGGCCGCGGTGACCGCGCGCGCCAAGGTCGAGACGGTGGTGCCGCCCGCGCCGGTGGCCGCTGGTGCCGACGCGCAGAAGGTTGCGCGCAGCACGCCCTGAGCTTCCCGCGCTGACGACGACCGCCGGCGGCGCTGAGCCGCGCTGACGGCCGGTTCTCTCTTTTTCAAAACCCCGCTGGTTTTTCCATTGCCGGTTTCCGTTCGCGGAAATCCCCGGCCGGGGTGAGTTCGTCCTTTTTTTGACCTTTTTTGACCCCAACCCCCGAGGAGAAACCCAAGTGATCCCTACCTTGTCTGCCCGTCGCACCGGCCCCGCGCCGCGCGCGCTCTGGGCGGGCGCAGCAGCCCTGACGCTGAGCTTCCTTTTTGGAAGTTCCGGCGCACTCGCTGCGGCTCCACCCGCCAACACCATCATCGGTAACCAGGCTTCGGCCACCTACCTGGACCCGAACGGCGCCAGCCAGCTGGCCACCTCCAACCTCGTGCAGACGACGGTGCAGCAGGTCGGCTCGTTCAACCTGGACACCTACACCACCGTGACGACCAACGTGGTCAACACGAAGACCGGCGCCGCAGGCACGACCGTGTATGCGCCGCACGTGCTGACCAACACGGGTAACGGCACCGACACGTTCACGCTGAGCGTGGCCGCACCGGCCAGCCCGAACGGCTTCACCAAGGTCGAAGTGTTCGCCGACGCGAACGCCGACGGCGTGCCCGACAGCACGACCGCGCTGTGCTCGGTCGTTCCGGGTGCGGTCTGTAACGTCCCGGCCCAGACCGTGGCGGGTGGCAACGGCACGTTCCCGTTCGTCGTGGCGTACTCGATCCCGAGCACCGCTTCGTCGGGCACGTTCACCTCGCCGGTCGCAGCGACCATCACGGCCACCGCAGGCACGCCGGCGCTGTACGCGGCGGGTAACACGCAAGCGGCCGACGTCGACAACGTGAACCTCACGGATCAGGCGGCCTTCAACGCCACCAAGAGCCTGAGCGTTCCGTCGGTCGCCTGGTCGACCAATGGCGGCACCTGGCCCGCGGCATCGGTGAGCGGTCCGCGCTCGGTCGCAGGTTGCGCGGCTACCACCACGGCAGCTGGCGCACCCGCAGCAGGCTGCGTCTACACCACCTACACGTTGAAGTTCAACAACACGGGTGGTGCGGCTGGCCGGTTCGTCATGACCGACACGTTGCCCGCAGGCTTCACGTACGTGCCAGGTTCGGCCGTCTGGAGCAATGCACCGGGCACGGCGCTCACGGACGCACCGCAGGGTGATGTGGCTGGTAACGCCATCGACTTCACCGCGACCGGCAACACGCTGGCCTTCGTGGTGGCCTCGCTGCCGCCGAACGTCACGCAGACGGTGAGCTTCGTCGTGATGGTCAACAACACGGCGGCCATCGGCACGTCGACCACGACCAACACGGCCAAGTACAACCCCGTGACTGTGCCGACGACGGTCACGTCGGACAACCCGGGCACGACGGGCTCGCCGACCAACCCCGCGAGCTACAACGTCATCGGCACCTTCGGCATCGTGCTCGGTTCTGCTTCCGGCAGCCCGACCACCTCGCTGGACACGGCGGTGGGCAACCCCAACACGACCGCAGCCGACACGACGACTGTCGCCAGCGCGGCCATGGGCGCCACGGTGAAGTTCACGCAGACGGTGTTCAACACGGGCAATGCCACGGACGTCGTGAACCTCACGGCCGCCCTGGGCACCTTCCCGGCCGGAACGACCTTCAAGTTCTTTGCCGCCGACGGCGTCACGCCGTTGATCGACAACAACAGCGACGGCATTCCCGACACCGGTCCGGTCGCGGCCAACGGCAGCGTGCAGTTCGTGCTCGCCGCCACGCTGCCGTCTCCCGGCACGCTGCCCACCGGTCCGTTCAGCGCGATCGTGACGGGTACCTCGACGGGCGACAGCACGAAGACGGAATCCACCCGCGACACCCTGAACGCCATGATCGGCGTGCTGGTCGACCTGACCAACACGGCCACCGGTAACGGCACCGCAGGCAACACCGGCAACGGCGATGTGGGCACGGGCCCGAGCCCGCAGCCGACCACCACGAAGACGACCGCTGCCGGCACCGGCGCGATCTTCACGCTGTTCGTCAAGAACAACGACACGGTGGCCAACACCTACAGCCTGGCGGCGAGCCAGACCAACAGCTTCCCGGGCAGCCTGCCCGCAGGCTGGACCGTCAAGTTCGTGGCGGCGGGTGGCACCTGCACGGGCGCGGCGATCACCACGGTGGACGTTGCAGCCAACGCGCAGACGCCGGTCGATGCCTGCGTGACGCCGCCTGCTTCGCAGACGCCCGTCACCGGCCAGCTGGTGTACTTCCAGGTGCGTTCCACCATCGTGACTTCGACGGGCGCCGTGGCGATCGACACGAAGACCGATGCCGTGACCGTGACCCAGGCCGTGACCTACGGTGCGACGCTGACGCCGAACAACAACGGCCAGATCGCCCCCGGCGGCTCGGTCGTGTACGCCCACACGCTGACCAACACCGGCACGCAAAGCTGCGCAGGCCCGTACACGGTGTCGGCCACGCTGCCGGCGGCAGACGTGACGGCTGGCTGGACCACCGCGCTGTACATCGACGTGGACGGCGACGGCCAGATCGGCAGCGGCGACACGCTGGTGACCGGTCCGATCGCGGGCCCGCTGGCAGCCAGCGGCACGCAGAAGCTGCTCGTCAAGGTGTTCGCACCGGGCGGCGCTTCGGCAGGTGCCGTGGACACGGCCACCGTCACGGTGACCTTCCCGGCAGGCGCCACCTCGTGCGGCACGCCCTCGGCCACCGACGTGACCACGGTCATCACGGGCCAGATGCGCCTCGTGAAGACGCAGGCACTGGACACGAACTGCGATGGCACCGAGGTCCCGTCCTCGTCGGCTCCGCTGGTCGCCAAGCCCGGTGAGTGCATCGTGTACCGCGTCGTTGCCACCAACGAAGGCGCGGCACCGGTCACCAACATGTCGATCAACGACGCGGTGCCGGCTTACACCTCCTTCACCGGTGCGACGCAGCCTCCGGCCGCCAACCAGTGCACGTCCACCGGCGTGACCGGCACGGCCCTGGCCTACAGCAGCACCGCCACCACCGTGGCTTGCGGCAGCGCAAGCAACACCGTGGCACCTGGCGGCACCGCCACGCTGCTGTTCTCCGTGAAGGTCAACAACTGAGCTTCACCTGAGTGAAGCGAAACCGACGGGCGCAAGCCCGTCGGCTCCCTCGCACAGGGCACACAGGCCTGTGCGTTTTCCTTTGCGCCTTCTCTCGTTTCCGAGGCGAGGGCGCAAACGAAAAAGTTCTTTCGTTTCTTCTGATCCCCACGCGGTGATCGATCAAGGGTTCGCGGCATGCTGTTCACTTTCAATCCCAGGAGCACACACCGGCCATCGTGGCGCGGATGGGCTGCCGCGCTCGCCGCTGGCGCGGCGCTGCTGCTGGGTGGTGCCGTGCAGGAAGCGAACGCCGCACCGGCCCCGGCCGGCATCGTGATCCGCAGCATCGCCACGGGCACCTACGTGCCCAACGGCCTGGCGCAGACCGAGACCATCTCGTCCAACGAAGTGATCGCCACGGTGCTGCCCGTGGAAGCGCTGGTGCTCACGCAGGACCAGTCGCTGTCGCGCCCGCCCGCGAGCATCGTCACGCTGAGCCACCTGCTCACCAACACCGGCAACGTCGCCTCCAACTACATGCTGGCGCTGGCCAACAACGCCGGCGGCTGCGCGGCCGACACGCTCGACCTCTCGGCGCTTCGCGTGGTGCGCGACAGCAACAACAACGGCGTGGTCGATGCGGCCGATCCGGTGGTGCAGCTCAACGCCGCGGGTGCCATTGCTTTGAAGCCCGGCGAGACCGCCGCGCTGCTGGTGCAGGGCACGATCCCCACCGCCGCGACGGGCGTGGCCTGCGTGGGCCTGACTGCCACCACCGCACTGCAAGGCCTCACCGCGATCAACCGCGACACCGTCACCGTCGGCAACGCCGCCGCGCTGCAGCTGGTCAAGTCGGCCAGCTACCCCGGCAACGTCATCCCCGGCCAGACGCGCATCGACTTCTCGGTCTCGGGCACCAACATCGGCGCGCAGGACGCGCAGCCGTCCAACGTCATCGCGCCCACCAACACGCCGCTGCTCGTGAACGGCGCGCCTTCCGCATTGGTCCTCGTGCGCGACCCCGTGCCCGTCGGCACCCAGTACGTGCCCGGCACGCTGCGCACCACCGCCGCCAACGCCGTCAAGCTGTACCGCCTGGCCAACGATCCTGCGTTCAGCTACCGCACCGCCGAAGACGCCTCGGCCGTCGAAGTGGCCATCGGCATCTCCACGCCGGTGGCGCGCAACGTGTCCATCGCGATGCAGTTCGCCGTCAAGGTCAACGCCGACCAGGTGGGCGAGATCCGCAACACCGCGCACAGCCAGTACAACGACGGCACCGGCCCGGCCACCGTGCCCTCGAACACCATCGTCATCAGCTCCACCCAGGCGCGCATCGGCGTGGCCAAGGCCGCATCCACCCCGCGCGTGAACCGCAGCGCCGACGGCAAGACCGACGGCACGGCCACCGTGCGCTTCAGCGTCAACGTGCGCAACTACGGCACGTCATGGCTGTACGGCGTGCAGGCCGCCGACGTGATGGAAGGCGCGGGCGCCACGCAGTTCGGCACCTACACGGCAGCCGCCGTGCCCGGCGCGAACCAGTACACCATCGTGCCCGGCTCGATCGTGATCGCGCCCGCACCCAGCGGCGGCACCGTCGCCGCCCCCAACCCCGCCTTCAAGGGCACCGCCGCCGCCTCGAACCTGCTGGCCGACGGCGCCGTGCTGCCTGTGGGCGCACAACTGACGGTGCAGTTCGATGCGCGCATCAACTTCACCGGCCGCACCGGCACCTTGCTGAACACCGTCAAGGCCTCGGGCGCCCTCAATGCCGGCGGCCCGGCGGTGGCCCTGGACGACTCCGTCAACGGCGACAACCCCGACGCCGACGGCGACGGCAACCCGAACAACGACACCTCGCCCACGCCCGTCTCCACGCAACTGCCCACGCTCACGCTGACCAAGCAGGCCTCCATCGCACGGCGCGTGTCGCCCGGCGTCTACGAGCTGGACTACACCTTCAAGGTCACCAACACCGGCGCCGTCGCCGCGCCCAACGTGCGCGTGATCGACAACCTGAACTGCACCTTCGACATGGACAAGTCGAGCGGGCAGGTCGCTTCGTGGGAACTGCTGGGCCCGCCCAAGGCCGCCAACGGCAACCTCAACGCCGCCACCGGCTTCACCGGCCGCGCCACCTGCAACCGCACCACGCAGGACAGCGCCGACCCGTTCCAGCTGCCCACCGAAGTGGCGCTGAGCCTGACGGATGGAAGCCGTGCATTGGCCCCGGGCCAGAGCGAGCAGATCCGCCTGAGCGTGCGCATCACCGAGAAGGCATCGGCCATCGGCGGGCGCGTGTCGCTCACCAACAAGGCCTGGGCCGCCGCCTTCGAGCAGAACACCGTCAACGTCACGCCCACCATGCTGCTGGCGGCCACCGCCACCTCGGCGCAGGCGCTGCTGGTCGATCCGCAAGGCACGGTCTACAACGCGTTGACCCGTCAACCTGTGGCCGGCGCGCTGGTCACCTACACGCGCCAGTCGTGCAGCAGCGGCACGGCTGGCCCCATCACCGCGGCCGAGATCTACGGCGCCGATTCGGGCACCTACACGCTCAACCCCAACGGCAGCATCTCGATGACCACGGGTGCCGACGGCGCCTACCAGTTCTACCTGCAGACGCCGCCGGTGACGGGCCTGTGCACTTACGCGCTGTCGGTCACGCCGCCCGCAGGCAGCGGCTACGTCTACCCCTCGCAGCTGATCCCCGTCACCGGTGGCTCGTTCACCAGCTGCGGCGCCGTCGTGCCCAGCGCCGTGCCCCCGAAGGACGCGGACCCGACCAGCTATTACTTCCAGGTGCAGGCCGGTGCCAAGCCCGATGGCACGCCGTGCGACGCCGTGCACAACCACATCCCGCTCGACCCGGGCAACATCCTGGGCCTGGTGCTGCGCAAGGACGGCAGCAAGCGCCAGGTCGAGTTCGGCGACTTCATCGACTACGCGCTCACCGTCACCAACAAGACCGGCTTCCCCGTCACCGGCCTGACCTTCAACGACACGCTGCCCCCGGGCTTCGCGTATGTGGCCAACAGCGTGCGCCTGAACGGGCAAGTGGTGCCCAACCCCGCCGGCGGCGCCGGCCCGGGCCTGATCTTCCACTACCCCACGCTGGTGGTGGCCCCCGACCAGTCGGCCATGGTGCGCTACCGCGTGCGCATCGGCGTGGGCGCGCCCACCAACGGCGACGCCATCAACCGCGCACGCGCCACCTCGGGCCCCATCCAGTCGAACCTGGCCAACTGGACCGTGCGCGTGACGGGCGGCGTGTTCTCCGACGACGCCTTCGCCTTCGGTAAGGTCTACCTCGATTGCAAGCGCGACGGCCAACGTGACGGCCGCCAAGAGGGCGCCGACGAGATCGGTGTGCCCGGCGTGCGCCTGTACATGGAAGACGGCACCCACGTCGTCACCGACATCGAAGGCAAGTGGAGCCTGTACGGCCTCAAGCCCGTCACCCACGTGCTGCGCCTGGACCAGACCACGCTGCCGCTGGGCGCCAAGCTCGAAGTGCTCGACAACCGCAACTCGGGCACCCCCGAGAGCCGCTTCGTCGACCTGAAGAAGGGCGAGTTCCACAAGGCCAACTTCATCATCACGAACTGCGACGAGAAGAGCGTCATCGCCGACGTGGCCGCGCGCCGCGCCGCCATTGCCGCGCGTCCCGACACCGAGGCCGAAGCGCAGGTGCGCCTGCGCCTGGACCCCGAAGGCAAGGTCGTGCCCGTGGGCGACGTGCGCGGCCTGCCGGCCACCGGCCAAGCCCTGGCCAGCGGCAGCACCGGCGCCGTGCAGCCCACCTCGGCGCCGCTGATCGCGCTGCCCGTGGCGCCGGCCAACGCCAGCAGCTTCGTCAGCGGCGGTGGCGGCAACATGGGCGGCACGCTGGGCGTGCAACCCGCGATCCCCACCGGCAGCCTGTTCTCGCCGCTGAACGGCGTGCCCACCTCGGGCCTGCCGTCGTCGACCACCAGCGGTTCGGCCACCGGCGTCGGCGCGCAGGCCATGCGTCCCATCGGCACCGGCGGCGCGATGCTCGAGCCGCGCGCCAACCCGCTGCTGCCCCAGGCAGTTCCGAGTCCCATCGAACTCGAGACCCTGCTGCCCCAGCTGGAGAACAACACGCTGGGCTTCATCGGCCTGAAGGACCGCGACACCGTCGCCGGCCAGTCGATCAACGTGCGCGTCAAGGGCACCGCCGGCACCTCGTTGCGCCTGAGCGTGAACGGCGCCGCGCTGGAAGAGCGCCGCGTCGGCAAGAAGACGCAATTGGCGTCCAAGAACATCGCCGCCTGGGAATACATCGGCGTGGCCCTGCGCCCCGGCACCAACACCCTCAAGCTCGAGGCCGTGGACGGCTTCGGCAACGTGCGCGGCAGCGCCGACGAGATCACCGTCGTCGCCCCCGACAAGCTCGGCGCCATCGAGGTCGACCTGCCCGAGGTGGCGCGCGCCGACTTGCGCACGCCCGTCGTCGTCAAGGTGCGCCTGATCGACGCGGCCGGCGTGCCCGTGACCGCCCGCACGCAGCTCACGCTGGAGACCGACCGCGGCCGCTGGCTGGCCGAAGACCTGAACCCCACCGAACCGGGCACCCAGGTCTTCATGGACGGCGGCGCCGCCGAGTTCCAGTTGATGCCCCCGGGCGAACCGGGCGATGCGCGCCTGCGCGTGAGCGCCGGCACCTTCGTCAAGGAAGTGCGCCTGGCGCTGCTGCCCGAGATGCGCCCCATGATCGGCGTGGGCATCGTCGAGGGCGTGCTCGACTTCACCAAGCGCGGCAAGCTGCCCCTGGGCGCCATGCCCGCCGGCGCCGCCTTCGAAGCGGAACTCTCGGGCCTGAAGGACGAAGGCACCAACAGCCGCGCCAGCGGTCGCGCCGCCTTCTTCTTCAAGGGCACCGTCAAGGGCGAGTACCTGCTCACCGCCGCCTACGATTCCGACAAGACCCGCAAGGACCGCCTGTTCCGCGACATCCGTCCGGACGAGTTCTATCCGATCTACGGCGACTCCGCGGTCAAGGGCTTCGACGCCCAGAGCACGCAAAAGCTCTACGTGCGCATCGACAAGAACCGCTCCTACCTGCTGTACGGCGACTTCACCACCGCCAGCAGCACCGAGGTGCGCAACCTGAGCCAGAGCAACCGTTCGCTCACGGGCCTGAAGCACGTGTACGAGGACGAGAACGTGCGCGCCACCAGCTATGTCTCGCGCACCGCGCAGACCCAGCAGGTGGAGGAGTTCCGCGCGCTGGGCACCTCGGGCCCGTACTACCTGAGCGCCAGCAACGGCGAGTTCGTGGACAACAGCGAACAGATCGAGATCGTGGTGCGCGACCGCAACCAGCCCAACATCGTGCTGCAGCGCACGGCCGTGGCGCGCTTCGTGGACTACACGGTGGAGCCGCTCACGCGCCGCATCCTGTTCACGCACGCCATCGCCTCCATCGACGCGAACCTGAACCCGCAGTCGATCCGCGTGACCTACGAAGTGGACAGCGGCGGCCCCAAGTTCACCGTGGCCGGCACCGACGTGCAGGTCAAGGTCAGCGAGAACCTGCAGCTGGGCGTGGTGGCTTCCACCGACCAGAACCCGCAGAACAAGCGCAACCTGCAGGCGCTCACGGGCGTGGCGCGCATCGGCCAGAACACCAGCGTGGCGGCCGAGCTGGTCAAGACCGACTCCGACGACAAGGGCAACGGTCACGGCGCGCGCGTGGAAGCGCGCTACCAGGACGAGAAGCTGGCCGTGGTGGCCCTGGCGGCCAAGACCAGCAAGGGCTTCGACAACCCCGGCGCGAGCTTCTCGGCCGGCCACACCGAAGCCTCGGCGCGCGCCGAGTACCGCGTCGACCCGACCCTGGCCGTGCGCGGCGAGGTGCTCTACAGCAAGGACGCGGCCCAGGTCGACGAGCGCAAGGGCGCCACGGTGAGCGTGCAGAAGAAGCTCAGCGACAAGACCGTCGCCGAGGTGGGCCTGCGCCACGGCCAGAGCAACAACGCGCTGGGCTCCAGCTCGGGCTTCGACTACGGCCAGATCTCCACCTACAACGGCCAGATGGGCAGCAGCATCGGCGCCAACAGCGTGACCACGCTGGGCGCGGCCGCCGCCGCCGCCGGCGTGGACACGCAGAGCCAGACGACCGTGCGCGGGCGCCTGTCGACCGAGGTGCCCGGCGTGGCCGGTGCGCAGGTGTTCGTGGAAGGCGAGCAGGACCTCAAGGACGGCAAGCGCCACGTGCTGGCCGTGGGCGGCAACTACGCCATCACCGACAAGACGCGCGTGTACGGCCGCTACGAGCTGATCTCCACGCTCAACGGCCCCTACGAGCTGGACAGCACGCAGCGCAACAACACCGGCATCGTCGGCATCGAGAGCAACTACATGGAAGGCGGTCGCGTGTACAACGAGTACCGCATCGCCGACGGCGCCGAAGGGCGCGGCGTGCAGGCGGCCATCGGGGTGCGCAACACCTTCAAGGTCAACGAGCAGATCCGCGTGACCGGGGGCATCGAGCACACGCGCGACATGAGCGGCTACAGCAACAGCAAGAACACCGGCACGGGCTACGCGGGCGGGCTGGGCGAGTCGACCGCGATCACCAGCGGCATCGAATACATCACCGACCGGATCAAGGCCAGCGGCGTGTACGAAGCGCGCCGCGGCGACGACGCGAACACGCGCCTGTTCAGTGCCGGCTTCGGCTTCAAGCTCGATCCGTCCTGGAGCTTGCTGGCGCGCAGCATCGTGAGCGACAGCGAAGGCCAGGGCGCCAACGCGGGCAACGAGCGCCACCTGCAGCGCCATCAGATCGGCATCGCCTACCGGCCGGTGGACGACGACACCTGGAACGCGCTGGCGCGCTATGAGCGCCGCTCCGAGCGCGTGGTGGGCGCGGGCAATGCGGCCGGCGCGCTGCAGGGCAGCAGCGTCTTCGGCGCCGACAACGGTGCCAGCCTGCCGGGCAAGACCAGCGCGGACATCGTCTCGGCGCACGTCAACTACAACCCCGAGCCGGGCAAGGCGGTGATGGCGCGCTATGCCTTCAAGCTCAGCCGCGCCGACGACGGCACGCTGGCCAGCAAGTACTGGGCGCACCTGGTGCAGGCGCGCTACACGCAGGACATCAACCAGGACTGGGACTTCGGCGTGCAGGCCGGCCTGCTGTACGGCAAGGGCGGCGCGCTGCAGAAGACCTTCGGCGTCGAGGTGGGCTACCAGGTGCAGAAGAACATGTGGGTGTCGGCGGGCTACAACTTCGTGGGCCTGAACGACCGCGACCTGACGGCCAACGAGTACACGAGCAAGGGCGCCTATGTGCGGCTGCGCTTCAAGTTCGACGAGACGCACCTGGGGTTTGCTTCGACGGGCGCCGATGCGAACGTGGCCAAGGCACAGAAAGCGGAGAAGGCCGAGAAGGTGGCTGCGGATGCGCCGGAAGTGGCACCGCTGCCGATGCGCACAGTGCTGCAGGCCGAGGCGCTGTTCGAGCCCGCCAAGTCCTTCATCAAGCCGCAGGCGCACGACACGCTGAACACGCTGGCCGCGCAGATCAAGGCGACCGAGGCGCAGGTGGTGATCCACATCAGCCACTCGGACGCGCAGCAAGGCAGCGCCGACGACCGCATGCAGCTGGTCGCGCAGCGGACCAACGCCGTGCGCAGCTACCTGATCGGGCGCGGCGTCGACGTGCTGCGCCTGCGCACCGACACCAAAGAAGACACGCAGCCTGTCGCAGGCGATGACAGCAGCGCCAAGAGCCGCTGGGTCGTGATCGCCGCGGCCGCGCAAGAAACCCGCTGAACGAGACCATGATGCAAAGCAGAACGAGAAACGAAGCGGGCGGGATGGCGCGGCTCGGCGGGGTGTTGAAGGGCGTGCTTGCCGCGACGGCCTTGTGGCTGTTTGCCATGCCGGGTGCGCAGGCTGCAACCGCTACGTGCACGCCGCAGTCGGGCTACAACAGCTGCGTGACCTTCACCCATTCGGGCTCGGCGCAGACCTTCACGGTGCCTGCGGGCGTGTCGTCGGTGCGCGTCACGATGTGGGGCGCCGGCGGCGGCGGCTCCACGGCGGCCGGCGGCAACTCGGCCAACGGGGGCGCCGGCGGCTTCGCCGACGGCACCGTGTCGGTCACGCCCGGCACCGCCATGGCGGTGACGGTGGGGCAGGGCGGGCAGAACGGGGGCACCGGCGCGACTTACGGCCGCGGGGGCGGCGGCGGCAATGGCGCGAACGCGGGCGTTGCCGGTTCGTCGGGCGGCGGCATGAGTGCGCTGTGGAACGGCGGCACGGAGTTTTCGGCGGCCGCCGCGCGACTGATCGCGGGCGGCGGCGGCGGCAGCGCCTTCTGGACCGACGTCGGCAGCCCGGTGCCGGGCGGCGGCGGTGGCACCAACGGCGGCTCGTCCACCGGCACGGGCGGACGGGGCGGTACCCAGGCCGCCGGCGGTGCGCGCGGCACCCCGAGTGCGGGGACCGTCGCGGCCACCTGTCCGGCTGGCACTGACGGCAGCGCCTTGCAGGGCGGCACCGGGTGCTCGGCGGTCGGTGGCACCCCCCTCCAGTACGAGGGCGGCGGCGGCGGTGGTGGCGGCTGGTTCGGCGGCGGCGGCGGCATGGCCCAGTGCAGCAACACGCCCAATCCCGTCTCGGTCGGCTGTTCCTACAACGGACCGGGCGGCGGCGGTTCGGGCTTCATCGGCACGGGCGTGACCGGCGGCGTGATCACCGCGGGAGCGGACGGCAGCTACTCGGCGGCTTCCAACCCGGCCAACCAGGGCAACACGCTCTACCAGGGCGGCGTCGGCGTGGGCGGCGCGCGCGCTTCGCTGACCGGCTCCACCGGCGGCAACGGCCTCGTCGTCATCCAGTTCAACGTGGTCAGGCTGCAGCTCGCGAAGGCCTGGTCGGCCGGCAGCAACACCGGCGACGTGGCGAGCATTGGCGCCTCCACGGGCGGTACCAACTTCTTCGGTGCCAGCAACACCTCGGCCTTCACCTCGACGGCCTCCACTGCCGCCTCCAGCTCCGTCGTGGGCGTGAACATCGGCAACGTCATCACGCTGCCCGCTGAAACACTGACCACCGGCACGCTGGCGAACTACAACACCGTGCTGTCATGCACCGTGAACAGCGGCACGATGGCCAGCACGTTGAGCGGCACCAACGGACAGGTGTCGAACACGCTGACGATCGCCCTCGGCGACATCGGCAAGGACATCGTCTGTACCTACACCAACACGCGCAAGACCGCGACCCTGCAGCTGGCCAAGTCGTGGAACCCCATCAGCGTGACGGGCAACGTGGCGAACATCGGCGCCACCACGGGCGGCGCGGCCAACACCGCGGCGTTCTCGTCGACGGCGCCGACGGCCAACACCAGCGCGACCGTGACCGTCGCGGCCGGCAACACGATCACCTTCCCCGCGGAAACCATGAACGGCGGCGTGCTGCCGAACTACACGACCGTGCTGTCGTGTACCGCCGGTGGCGGCGCGACGGCCAACAGCCTGAGCGGCACCAACGGCCAGGCGACCAACACGCTGCAGATCGGCGCGGGCGACGCGGGCAAGGCCATCGTCTGTACCTACACCAACACGCCGAAGACCTCCACGCTGCAGTTGGTCAAGTCGTGGGGCGCCAACAGCTTCACGGGCAACGTGGCGAGCATTCCGGCCTCCACGGGCGGCACCAACAACACCACGGCCTTCACGGCCACGGCCCCCACGGGCGCGAACAGCGGCACCGCCGTGACCGTGGCCACGGGCAACACGATCACGCTGCCGGCCGAGACGATGTCGCCGGGCACGCTGGCGAACTACAACACGGTGTTGGCGTGTACCGCCGGCGGCGGTGCCACGGCCAATGCGCTCAGCGGCACCAACGGACAGAACAGCAACACGCTGCTGGTCGGCGCGGGCGATGCGGGCAAGGCCATCGTCTGTACCTACACCAACACGCCGAAGACGGCCACGCTGCAGATCGCCAAGGCCTGGGGCGCGAACAGCATCGCCGGCAACGTGGCGAGCCTGGGCGCGAGCACGGGCGGCGCGAACAACACCGCCGCCTTCACGGCGACGGCGCCCACGGGCGTCAACAGCGGCGCGGCCGTGACCGTGGTCGCCGGCAACACCATCACCTTCCCCGCGGAAACGATGCCGACGGGGACGCTGGCGAACTACAACACCGTGCTGGCCTGTACGGCCGGCGGCGGCGCCACGGCCAATGCGCTCAGCGGCACCAACGGGCAGGTCACCAACACCTTGCTGATCGGCCCGGCCGATGCGGGCAAGGCGATTCTCTGTACCTACACCAACACGCCGAAGACGGCGACGCTGCAGATCACCAAGTCCTGGGGCGCCGGCGCCATCAGCGGCAACGTGGCGAGCATCGGCGCGAGCACGGGCGGCGCGAGCAACACCACGGCGTTCACGGCGACCGCGCCCACGGCGGGCAACAGCAGCACGGTGAACGTGGTGGCGGGCAACACCATCACGCTGCCGGCCGAGACGATGCCCACGGGTTCGCTCGCGAGCTACAACACGGTGCTGTCGTGTACGGCAGGGGGCGGCGCCACGGCCAACGCGCTGAGTGGCACCAACGGGCAGAACAGCAACACGCTGCTGATCGGCGCGACCGACGCGGGCAAGGCCATCGTCTGTACCTACACCAACACCGGCAAGCCCGCGACCCTGACCCTCGCCAAGCGTTCGCTCGGCGGCGTGGCCGGCTTCGACTTCACGGGCACCAACGGCGTGGCGGCGCACACCATCACCACCACCGTGGCCGGCACGGCCGTCAACGGGCCGCTGCAGACGCTGACCGCGACGGGCACGGCGACCACCTTCACCGAAACCTACACGCCGGCCACGGGCGTGCCCGACTACGTGATCACCGACGTCAGCTGCACGGGCATGGGCAGCGGCGGCACGGTGACGCGCGGGACCGCGCAGAACACGAACCAGTTCACGCTGAATGCCGCGGCGACGGTGGCGGGCTCGAACATCGTCTGTACCGTCACCAACGCCAAGGCGCCGACGGTGCAGCTGCGCAAGAAGTGGGTCAACGCGCTGGTCAACGACGCCTTCACGCTGACCGCCTCGGGCACGGTGCACCCGAACCACAACATCGGCTACGCCTTCAACCTGCAGGCCACGGCCAACACGCCCAACGAGACCGACACCGGCGGCGCGCAGCGCGTGGCGGTGGGCGACACCGTGACCCTGTCGGAGACGCCGTTCGGCACCAACGCCGGCTCGTACACCGCCAGCGCCTGGAGCTGCACCGGCGGCGGTTCGCTCAGCGGCAACCTGCTGACCCTGGGCAACGCCGATGCGGGCCTGCCGATCGTCTGCGAGATCACCAACACCGCGAAGACGGCGACCGTCACGCTGGCCAAGACCTGGTCGGGCGCGATCGTCAACGACGCCGTGAACGTCACCGGCACGGGCCTCACCACGCTGGCCTCGGTGGCCAACACGGCCGCCGAGACCGACACCGGCACCGCGCAGGCCGTGCCCGTGGGCAGCGTCATCACGCTGGCCGAGAGCTTCACCACCGGCAGCGCCGCCAACTACACCAGCGCGCTGAGCTGCACCGGCACCAGCGGGCTGTCGGGCAACACGCTGACGGTGGGCGCGGCCGACACGGCCATCGTCTGTACCTACGCCAACACGCGCAAGACGGCGGCGGTGACCTTGTCCAAGAGCTGGAGCGGCGCCATCGCCGGCGACAAGGTCAACCTGACGGTCAGCGGCAGCGCCGCCGAAGTGACAGGCGCGACCGCCGGCACGTCGACCGCGCCGGCCACCACCACCAACGCCACGGCCACCGCGGCCAGCGGCGCCACGGTGACGCTGGCCGAAGCCTTCACCACCGGCAACGCCGCCAACTACACCACCACGCTGGCCTGTACCAAGGTGTCGGACGGCAGCGCGGTGACGGTGAGCGGCGGCGGCCTGAGCCGCAGCTTCACCATGCCGTCGGACAGCGCCGTGAACTGCGCCTACACCAACACGCGCAGGACCGCGACGCTGCAACTGACCAAGGCCTGGAGCGCCGGCAGCACCACGGGCAACGTGGCGAGCATCGGCGCGACCACGGGCGGCGCGAGCAACACCGCCGCGTTCACGGCGACGGCGCCGACGGCGGGCACCAGCGGCACCGCGGTGTCGGTGGCCGCGGGCGACACGCTCACCTTCCCGGCCGAGACGATGACCACGGGTACGCTGGCGAACTACACCACCGTGCTGTCGTGTACCGCCGATGCCGGCGCCACGGCCAACACGCTGAGCGGCACCAACGGCCAGGCCAGCAACACGCTGGTGGTCGGCGCGGGCGACGCGGGCAAGGCCATCGTCTGTACCTATACCAACACACCGAAGACGGCCACGCTGCAGATCGCCAAGGCCTGGGGTGCGAACAGCATCGCCGGCAACGTGGCGAGCATCGGCGCGAGCGCGGGCGGATCGAGCAACACCACGGCCTTCACTGCGACGGCGCCCACGGGCGCCAACAGCGGCAC
Organism: Variovorax sp. GW823-FHT04F07; assembly: GCF_058795995.1. Lineage (NCBI taxonomy): Bacteria > Pseudomonadati > Pseudomonadota > Betaproteobacteria > Burkholderiales > Comamonadaceae > Variovorax > Variovorax sp. GW823-FHT04F07. Next base: position 256,102 of record NZ_JBXAIG010000002.1, on the reverse strand, counting down.
GGCCGTGACCGTGCAGGCCGGCAACACGATCACGCTGCCGGCCGAGACGATGGCGCCGGGCACGCTGGCCAACTACACCACGGTGCTGGCCTGTACGGCCGGCGGCGGCGCCACGGCCAACGCGCTCAGCGGCACCAACGGGCAGAACAGCAATACGCTGCTGGTCGGCGCGGGCGACGCGGGCAAGGCCATCGTCTGTACCTACACCAACACGCCCAAGACCGTCACCGTGCAGCTGCGCAAGGCCTGGAGCGCGGACAGCACGAACGGCGACGTGGCCAGCATCGGCGCCACCTCGGGCGGCAGCAGCAACACGTCGGCATTCACCGCGACGGCGCCCACCGCCAGCAACAGCGGCGCGGCGGTGTCGATGGTCGTCGGCGGCACGCTCACGCTGCCGGCCGAGACGATGACCACCGGCTCGCTCGCGAACTACAGCACGGTGCTCGCCTGTACCGCCGACGGCGGCGCCACCACCAACGCGCTGAGCGGCACCAACGGCCAGGCGAGCAACACGCTGGCGATTGCCGCGGCTGACGCCGGCAAGGCCATCGTCTGTACCTACACCAACGCGAAGAAGACCGTCACCCTGCAGGTGCGCAAGGCCTGGGGCGCGAACAGCGAAGCGGGCAATGTCGCTAGCATCGGCGCGACCACGGGCGCGACCAACAACACGGCCGCGTTCACCGCGACCGCACCCACGGCCGGCAACAGCGGCGCGGCGGTGGTGGCGGCCGTGGGCAACATCATCACCTTCCCCGCGGAAACGATGCCCACCGGCACGCTGGCCAACTACACGACCGTGCTGTCGTGTACCGCCGACGGCGGCGCAACAGCCAATGCCTTGAGCGGCACCAACGGCCAGGCCAGCAACACGCTGGTGATCGGCGCGGGCGACGCCGGCAAGGCCATCGTCTGTACCTACAGCAACAACCGCCTGCCGACGGTGCAGATCCGCAAGCAGGCGCTAGGCGGCACGGGCACCTTCGCGTTCAGCGGTACCAACGGCTTCGGCTCGGACAGCATCAACGTCTCGGTGTCGGGCTCGACGGTGGTGGGCACCATCAAGACACTCACCACGGCCAACACGCAGACGGTGCTGACCGAAGTCGCGGCCTCGATGCCCGGCGGCTTCGCGTTCTCGGGCGCGACCTGCACGGGCCTGGCGGGCGGGGCGACGGCGGCCGTCGATCTGGTGGCGGGCACCGTCACGCTGCCCGCGGCCGGGCTGACGAACGGCACGGCGGTGGTCTGTACCTTCACCAACACGCTCGCGGCCATCGTGAGCGGCCGCGTGTTCCTGGACAACGGCGTGGGCAGCGGCACGGCCAACGACGGCATCGTCAACGGCGGCGAGGGCCCGCTGTCGGGCGTGAGCGTGCGGCTGACCAACTGCGGCGCCACCGTGTACGCGAGCGCGCTCACGGACGCGTCGGGTGCCTACAGCCTGAGCGTGCCGGCCGGCGCGGCCACGGGCTCGGCGATGTGCGTGGAAGAGTCCAACCCGGGCACGCGCGTGTCCACGGGCGCCTCGGTGGGCAACGTCGCGCTGCCCTCGGGCTCGGCCGTGGCCGCGGCCGGTGGCACCTACACCTACACGCGCACCGGCACGCCCGACCGCATCGCCTTCAGCTGGAACGGTACGGGCCACGCCAACCTGAACTTCGGCGACGTCGACAACAGCGCCTTCGCGACCGACGGCGCCAAGACCGGCCTGCCGGGCAGCACCGTGACCTACGCCCACACCTTCACGGCCGGCACGGCAGGGCAGGTGCGCTTCAGCGTGGCGAGCGAGACGGCCACGCCCGCCATCACCGGCTGGACGACGAAGGTCTTCGCCGATGTGGGTTGCACCGGCAGCCTGCAGGCCGGCGCGGCGCAGCTGTACCCGCCGAGCGCGGCGGCCACGCCCGTGGCCTTCGCGGGCAAGGTCTGCGTGATCGTGCAGGAGTTCATTCCCGCCACGGCGCCGCTGGGCTCGAACAACAAGGCGACGATCCGCGCCGACTTCACCTACACCAACGCCAGCCCCTCGCTCAGCGGCAGCTTCACGCTGGACGACCTCACGACGGTGTCGGGCGTGGCGCTGGAGCTGAAGAAGGAAGTGCGCAACATCACGCAAAGCGGCACCTTCGGCGTCAACAACCAGGCCAAGTCGGGCGAGACGCTGGAGTACCGCATCACCTACACGAACAACGGCGACGCACCGATCCGCAGCATGGTCGTGAACGACATGACGCCGGGCTACACGACCTTCGTGAGTGCGACGACGGGCACCACGCCGGCGTCGCTCACGGGCTGCGTCAAGACCACGCCGGCGAACGCGCCGCCTGCGGGCGCGGTGGCCTGCACCACCGTTCAACCCGCAGGGGGCACGGGCGCGATCGACTGGCGCTTCACGGGCACGGTCGAGCCGGGCGGCACGGGCTTCGTGCTGTTCCAGGTGAAGGTCGACTAAGGACCTGGCGGGGCCTTCAGGCCCGGCGCTTGAACAGCGCGGACGCGCCGCTGGCGCGCGCCACGTCGTCCGCCGCGGCCAGCAACTGCGGGCCCAGCGCGAGCATGCGTTCTTCCGTGAGCCGCACCAGCGGCCCCGCGATGGTGATGACGCCGATCACGCCGCCATGCGCACCGCGCACCGGCGCGGCCATGGCGGTCATCGCGGGGGCGAACACCTCGTTGATCATCGAGAAGCCGCGCTTGCGCGTGGCGCGCAGGAACACCAGCAGCGCCTTCACGGTGGTCGGTGCTTTCGGGCCGAAGTCTTCCGGCTGGCCGAAGCCCTGCTTCGCGACGAGTTGCAGCGCCTGTTCGTCCGTCATGGTCGAGAGCCAGGCGTGGCCCGCGGAGCTGCATGAGAGGTTCACCGACAGGCCCATGTCCGGGTCGTAGCGCAGCCCGCGCGTGGCGCCTTGCGCCTTCGCGACGAAGGTGAGCTCGTCGCCGTCGACCACCGCCAGCCGCACCAGTTCGCCCGATGCGACCGCGAGCCGGTCGAGCAGCGGCTGCGCCACGTCGACGATGCCGCTGTTGCTCAAGAAGCTCAGGCCCAGCGACACCAGCTTGATGGTCAGCATGTAGTCGCCATGGCTCTGGTCCTGCCGCACATAGCCGTAGCGCACCAGTTCGCTCAGCAGGCGGTGGGTGGCGCTCAACGGCATTTCCAGCTCGGCAGAAAGCGCGGAAAGCGCACGGCCCTCGGGGTGGCCGGAGAGGTGTTCGAGCACCTTGAAGCTGCGTTCGAGTATGGCTGTCATGAGACGACTCTAGCATTTTGCCAAGTGTTTTCACTAGTAGAAAGATTTTCCACTAAATCGATAAGATCGCGCCGCCAGGAGTCGGAGCGCGTGTGAAGCGCCCCGGCATGGACCGCTCAATCGCACGCTGGAGAACAACTTTGAGAACGCTTTACCGCTCGCTGGCCACCGCCGGCCTTGCCCTCGCCCTGGTCGTTCCTGCTGTTGCGCAAGCGCAGCAGGAGCGCGTGATCCGCTTCGGCCACCTGAACAACGCCGACCATCCCGTGAGCTTCGGCGTCAAGCGCTTCGCCGAGCTGCTCTCGGCCAAGAGCGGCGGCAAGATGAAGGTCCAGGAGTTCCCTGCCTCCCAGTTGGGCAACGAGATGCAGCAGCAGTCGGCGTTGCAAGGCGGCGTGCAGCAGATGTCGGCGCCGGCCACCACGTCGCTCGCAGGCATCGTCAAGGAGTTCGGCCTCGTCGACTTCCCCTTCTCGGTGAACAACTTCGCGCAGGCCGATGCACTGCTCGACGGCCCGTTGGGCCAGGCCCTCATCGCCAAGCTCCCCGAGAAGGGCCTCGTCGCCCTGGGTTACTGGGATCTCGGGTTTCGCAACGTCACCAACAGCAAGCGCCCCATCGCCAAGCCTGAAGACCTCGAGGGCTTGAAGATCCGCGTGATCCCCAACCCCGTGTTCCTCGAGACCTTCAAGGCCTTCAAGGCCAACCCCGTGCCGATGCCTTTCGCCGAGCTGTACGGCGCCCTCGAAGCCAAGGCAGTCGATGGCCAGGAGAACCCGTATGCGGTGATCCTGTCGAACAAGTTCTACGAAGTGCAGAAGTTCGTGAGCGCGACGAACCATGTCTACGCCGCCAACATCGTGCTGGTGAGCAAGAAGTTCTGGGACTCGCTCACGCCGGCCGAGCAGAAGATGATGAACGACGCGGCCAACGAGGCTCGCGGCTATCAGCGGCAAGTGAGTCGCGCCGCCGCGCAGAAGGCCGTGGGCGACCTGCAGGCCAAGGGCGCGCAGTTCAACGAACTCTCACCAGCTGAACAGAAGCGCATGCGCGACATCGCCAAGCCTGTCGTCGACAAGTTCGCCGCCCAGTACGACCCCGCCATCGTCAAGCTCTACAACGACGAGCTCGCACGCATCCGCAAGTAGCGCGCCCCCACGGCTGACGACGAATTCTTTCCTCGTTCCCGCCGGCAATTTCCGTCACTCCCACGTCTGCGCCTGCCGCCACCCGCGGCGCAGCGACACGTGCTGGGCGCGTGCGCCCGTCCGATTCCGCCATTGACCACCAAGAGGAGACTCCGTTGACACATCCCAGATCCATTCCCTTCGGACTTGCATCGGCCGCCGCGCTCGCGCTGGCATTGACTGCCTGCGGTGGAGGCGACGGCGGCGGCGGCGCGGCCTTGCCGATCCTGCCCGTGGCGCCTGCGCCTGCTGCATCGGCGCCGCCGCCCGCGCCGACCGACGAAGTGCCGGCAACGCCCACCGAGCCGGTGGCCGAGGTCGACGACAGCTTCGACGAGTACTACAACGTCTGCCGCGGCACCAACCCCAAGTGCTACAACGACTGGGGCGCGTTCGCCACCACGCCCGACCGCGTGCTGATCTACTCGCGCACCGCCGGCCCGCGCCATGCCGTGCTGGGCACGCCGATGGCGGCCGGCCTGAACCCGGCGATGAACACCGACAACGTGATGCAGGCAGGCCTTGTGCGCATGTTGTCCGCCGAGGGCATCACGGTCGACTGGACCGAGGACGTGGCCGTGCTGGGCAGCCGCATCAACAACTACAAGGCGATCATCTTCGCGAGCTCGAACCGCGACACCTTGTGGAACGGCGCCGTGAGCACCAGCCAGGACGCCGCGCGCACCGCACTGCGCAACTACATGCGCCGCGGCGGCGGCTTCGTCGGCCTGCACAACGCCTTCGGCGCCGAATACAACTGGCCCTACTACGAAGGCCTGCTGGGCAACGCGAACTTCTACAACCACGGACCGAACCGCGCGGGCGATGTCGAGATCGTCTCGGACGACCCTTCGACGAAGGACGTGCCCAAGCGCTTCTCCTTCCAGGACGAGTGGTACAACCTGATGCCCTTCCCGACGAAGGTGAAGTTCCTGGCCAAGGTCGACACCTCGACGCTGAAGCCGCTCACCTCCGCGCCGCATCCCGGCCACGCCGACTTCCATCCGGTCGCCTGGTGCCAGTACTACGACGGCGGCCGCGCATGGCTCACGACCCTCGGGCACAACGCGCACTCGTTCACCGCCGACCTGTCGGGCGTGGGCGCCATCGAGTTCCAGAAGCTCGTCGTGCAAGGCGTGAAGTCGGCGATGGGCCTGACGCCTTTCTGCACCACTGAGTAACCACGACCTCCCGGGGCCGGTGCGGCGCCGTGTGCGCGCCACCGGTCGTTTCGAACATCCCTGTTCCAACGTTCACCGAGTAGAGACATCCATGAAGAAAAAATCATTGGTCACGCTGTTGATCTCGTGCGGCGTGCTTGCATCGCCGTTGCTGATCACCGCCTGCGGCGGCTCCAGCGGCGGTGGCGGCACGCCCGTGCTGCCCGTCGTGCCGGCCCCTGCGCCGCCGCCGTCTGCCGGCACACCGCCGCCCGCATCGCCGCCGGCTGCCGCCGCACCCGCGGCCGACCTGTCGGACTGCTGCACCGCCGGCGACAAGGACTTTCCGAAGGTCGGCGGCAACCTGGGCAACCAGAACTATTCGAGCCTGCGCAAGATCAACAAGGGCCTGGTCACGCAACTGGGCGGCGCCTGGGTCAACCAGATCGAAGGCGGCATGACCACCGGCAACAACCAAAGCACCACCGTCGTCGTCGACGGCGTGCTCTACATCGAGTCCGCACTGGGCAACGTGGTCGCGGTGGACGGCAAGACCGGCGTGACGAAGTGGAAGTGGACCACGCCCTACGGCAGCATCACCCGCCGCGGCGTGGCCGTCGCCAAGGACCTGGGCCTGGTGTTCACCGTGGCCACCGGCAACCGCCTCGTGGCGCTGCGCACCGACACCGGCGCCGTCGAGTGGATCAAGCAGTACCCGACCAGCAGCACCGACCCCGACTACAAGGGCGCGCTGCAGAAGGTCGCGCTGGTCTACCACGACAAGCGCCTGTACCTGGGCACCAACGATGGCAACCGCGGCGCCGCGTTCTCTGCCGACGCGCTCACCGGCAAGGTGCTGACCACCTTCTGGGGCGTGCCCCGCGCGGGCGAACTCGGCTACGACACCTGGGGCGGCGCGCCCGACACGGCACGCACCGGCGCCACGCCGTGGATCCATCCCGCGGTCGATCCCGAGCTGGGCCTGGTGTACTGGACCTTCGGCAACGTGCGCGGCGGCTCGTCGCAAGACGGCTCCTCGCGCCCGGGCCAGAACCTGTTCGCCAATTCCATCGTCGCGCTCGACCTGAAGAGCGGCGAGTACAAGTGGCACTTCCAGTCGGTGCACCACGACATCTGGGACATGGACAACGTGATGTCGCCGGTGCTCGCCGACGTGAAGATCGACGGCAAGGACCGCAAGGTCGTCATCTACGGCAGCAAGACGGGCATGTACTACATCCTCGATCGCAAGGACGGCAGCGCGCCGCTGGGCATCGACGAAGTGCCCGTGAAGCAGGACGCCCGCCAGGCCAGCTGGCCCACGCAGCCCCTGCCGCGCCAGGGCGCCTGGACCGAGACCTGCATCGTCGACCAGCCGCTGGGCACGGCCATTCCGGGCGACCCCAACCGCGCGGTGCCCAACTACACCAAGGGCTGCCTGTACGACGCGCACTGGGACGTGCCGATTCTTTCCATCCCGGGCCACGGCGGTGGTGCCAACTGGAACCACCAGTCCTTCAGCCAGCGCACGGGCCTGGTCTACACGGGCATGGGCTACGTGTCGGCAGCGCATTCGCTCAGCGAGTCGAGCAACGGCCTGCGTCCGCCGGGCACCTACATGACCGGCGCGGTCGTGGCGGTGGACCCGAGCACCAACCTCGTCAAGTGGAAGAAGCCGCTGCCGTACTCGGTGGCGCACGGCAACGGCATCCTGAGCACAGCCTCCGACCTGCTGTTCATCGGGCAGCCCGACGGCAACCTGCTGGCGCTCGATGCGCAGGACGGCACCGAGCTGTGGCGCTTCCAGACCGGCGCGGCGATCAGCGCGAGCCCGGTCTCCTACGAGATCGACGGCGAGCAGTACATCGCGGTGTTCTCGGGCGGCACCAGCATTCCGTACGGCGACTCGGCCCCACGCGGCGACCGGCTGTGGGCCTTCAAGGTCGGCGGCGCGGTGACCGCGGCCGCCACGCCGACGCCGCCCGTGGTGCGCCGGCCCGTGTCGGGCCAGGCGGTGGAGGGCGCGGCACTGCCGACGCCGAACACCGTGTTCCTGGCGCGCGTGCAGACGGCGGCGAACGAGCCGGGCGCGACCGAATCGACGGCCGTCAACGCCATGACGCCGACCTTCATGCGCGTGCCTGTCAACACCGCCGTGACCTTCACCAACCCGAGTACCAACGCCAACACCCACTGCGCCACGCAGTTCTTCGAAGGGCGGTTCAATTTCAGGCTGACCCCGGGCCAGTCGCAGACCCACACCTTTGACACGCCGGGCGAATACTTTTACAACGACTGCCATAGCCCGCGCCCGACGGGAAAGATCGTCGTCTATTGATATGTCCTTAACCCCAACCCTGAAGGAGCAATGCGATGAAATGGTGCAAGCCTGAGTTCGAAGAAATGCGTTTCGGTTTCGAAATCACGATGTACATCTCCGCTCGCTGAGAGCGCAGACCCACGGCACCGGCCTTGCGCCGGTGCCGTGTTTTTTTGTTGGGCCCCCATGAAGATTCTGGTGCTGGGTTCGGGAGCGGGCGGTGGCTTCCCTCAATGGAATTGCAATTGCCGCCTGTGCGCCGGCCAGCGAAGCGGGCAGGTGCGGGCCACGCCCCGCACGCAGAGTTCGATCGCCGTGTCGGCCGATGGCGAACGCTGGATTCTGCTGAATGCCTCTCCCGACCTCGGCGCGCAACTGCGCGCCTCGCCGGCCCTGTGGCCGCGCCACGGCCTGCGCCATTCGCCGATCGAGGCGGTGGTGCTGATGGATTCTCAAATCGACCACGTCGCAGGCCTGCTGAGCCTGCGCGAAGGGCAGCGGCTGCAGCTGTACTGCACGCCCGAGGCCCATGACGACCTCACCGGCAGCCTGCCGCTGCTGCGCACCCTCGACAGCTACTGCGGCGTGACCTGGCACCCGTTGTCGCTCGAGCCCGGCGGCGGTGCCTGGCACGACATCGCCGGGCTGCGGCTGCAGGCCGTGCCGGTGCCCGGCAAGGCGCCGCCGTATTCGCCGCGCCGCCAGACCGAGGCGCGCAGCGAGAACGCCGCGGTGCTCATCGAAGACCCCACCACCGGCAAGCGAGTGCTCTACGCGCCGGGCCTGGCGCAGGTCGGCGAGGCCGAACGCCGCAGCCTCGACGCCTGCGACTGCGTGCTCGTCGACGGCACCTTCTGGACCGAGGACGAAATGGTCGCGGCCGGGCTCGGCAAGAAGCACGCGGCCGACATGGGCCACCTGCCGCAATGCGACGGGCCGCACGGCCCCGGCATGCTGCAGGCGCTCGACGCCTGCGCAGCGCGGCGCAAGGTGCTCATCCACATCAACAACAGCAACCCCATCCTGGACGAAGACGGGCCACAGCGCGCGCAACTCGTGCGCCGCGGCATCGAGGTCGCGTTCGACGGCATGGCCCTGGAGATCTGAACACGTGACCCAAGAGACACAAGGCCCATGGTCCCCGCAGGAGTTCGAAGCGAGGTTGCGCGCCATGGAGTCGCGCTACCACAGCCACCACCCGTTCAATCGCCGGCTCAACGCGGGCGAGCTGCAGCCCTTCCAGGTGCGCGGCTGGGTGGCGAACCGCTTCTACTACCAGTGCCGCATCCCGGTGAAGGACGCCGCCGTTCTGTCCAACTGCGACGACCGCGCCACGCGCCGGCGCTGGGTGGTGCGCATGCTCGACCACGACGGGCACGGCGACCATGAAGGCGCCAACGCGGGCGGCATCGAGATTTGGACCCGCCTGGGCATCGCCACCGGCCTGGCGCGCGAGGTGCTCGAGTCGCACGCGCTCGTCGTGCCCGGCGTGCGCTTCGCGGTCGATGCCTACGTCAACTTCGCGCGCACGGCGCCGTGGCAGGAGGCGGTGATTTCGTCGCTCACCGAGATGTTCGCGCCGCGCATCCACAAGGACCGGCTCGCGGGCTGGCCCACGCACTACCCGTGGATCGACACCTCGGGCCTGGACTACTTTCGCAGCCGCATTCCGCTGGCCGACCGCGACGTCGAGCACGGCCTCGAGGTGGCGATGCAGTGGTGCACCACGCGCGAGCGGCAGCAGCGCGCGCTGCACATCCTGGGCTTCAAGCTCGACATCCTCTGGGCCATGCTCGACGCGATCGAGAAGGCTTATCCCGACGACCTTCCGAAAGACCAGCAGCCATGACCGCATGGACCGACGATGCCCAGCCGGCGCTCACCTCGATCTACCGCATGCAGTGGGAAGAGGCGCAGCAGTGCCACGTGCTGCTGTTCCCCGAGGGCATGATCAAGCTGAACGGGCCGGCGGCCGAGATCCTCCAGCGCTGCGACGGCAAGACCTCGGTGGCCGCACTCGTGGCGGACCTGGAGCGCACCTTCGGCGAGAGCGACCTGCATGCCGACGTGCTCGAATTCCTGGAGCAGGCCCGTGGACGCCACTGGATCCGCTGAGGTGCAACCCCGCGCCGTGGCCAAGCCGCCGCTGTGGCTGCTGGCCGAGCTGACGTACCGCTGCCCGCTGCACTGCGCCTTCTGCTCCAACCCGGTCGACTACACGCGCTACCGCGAGGAGCTGGACACGGCCGAATGGATTCGCGTGTTTCGCGAGGCGCGTGCGATGGGCGCGGTGCAGCTGGGCTTCTCGGGCGGCGAGCCGCTGCTGCGCGACGACCTGCCCGAGCTGGTCGCGGCGGCGCACGAGCTCGGCTTCTATACCAACCTGATCACCTCGGGCGTGGGCCTCACGCCGCAGCGCGCAGAGACGCTCAAGCGTGCGGGGCTGGACCACATCCAGCTGTCGTTCCAGGACTCGAGCCGCGAGCTCAACGACTTCCTCAGCTCCACGAAGACCTTCGACCTCAAGCAGCGCGTGGCCCGCACCATCAAGGACCTCGGCTACCCGATGGTGCTGAACTGCGTGATGCACCGCTACAACCTGCCGCACGTGGGCCGGATCATCGAGATGGCCGAGGCGATGGAAGCCGACTTTCTCGAACTCGCGAACGTGCAGTACTACGGCTGGGCCTGGCGCAACCGCGAGATGCTGATGCCCTCGCGCGAGATGCTGGCCACGGCCGAGGCGGTGGTGCAAACCCATCGTCCGCGCCTGGACGGCCGCATGAAGATCCTCTGGGTGGTGCCCGACTACGCAGAAGGCAAGCCCAAGCCCTGCATGGCGGGGTGGGGCAGCGTGTTCCTCGTGGTCGCGCCCGACGGCGTGGCGCTGCCGTGCCACAGCGCGCGCATGCTGCCCGGGCTCGACTTTCCCAATGTGCGCGAGCACAGCATCCGCAGCATCTGGCAGGAGAGCCCGGCCTTCGGCGCCTACCGCGGCACGGGCTGGATGAGCAGCACCTGCCAGAGCTGCGACGAGAAGGAGAAGGACCATGGCGGCTGTCGCTGCCAGGCCTTCCTGCTGACGGGCGACGCGGCGGCCACGGACCCGGTGTGCCCGAAGAGTCCGCGGCATGAAGAGGTGGAGGCGATGGTCAAGGCGGCGGGTGATCCGCGCGACGTCGGCACGCCGATCCGCTTCGTGCCGGGCGCGCGGCGTGCGGGCGAACTCGTCTTTCGCACCGACGCGAACGCGCTGAGCTGAGAACACGCGCCGATGACGATCACCCATCGCCTGCCTCTGGACGGCGGGCATGTGATGCACGTCGAGGAGCACGGCAATCCGGCAGGCCTGCCCGTGGTGGTGTTGCACGGCGGACCGGGCTCGGGCTGCTCGCCGCTGTTGCGCCGGGACTTCGACCCGGCGCACTACCGCATCGTCTGCCCCGACCAGCGCGGCTCGGGCCTGAGCACACCCACCGGATCGATCACGCACAACACGCTCGCCGATCTGCTGGCCGATCTGCGTCTGCTGCGCGCGCACCTGCGCATCGATCGATGGCTGGTGGTGGGCGGCTCGTGGGGCGCCACGCTGGCGCTGATGCATGCGCTCGACGCACCGGAGGCCGTGGCGGGCCTGCTGTTGCGCAACGTGTTCCTCGCGCGCGAGAGCGACATCCACGTGCTCTTCGCCGGGGCCCTGCAGTACGACGGCCCTGCATGGCGCGCGCTGTGGAATGAGGCCAACGACAGGCAATGCCCGGTGACGGTGCCGATAGCCGAGGTCTTCGCGCACGGCACCTGGGCGCGGCAGTGCGCGCTGACACGCTGCTGGTTCGACTGGGAACAGCGCCTCTCCACCGGTGGCGCCGCGCCGCCGATCGACGAGGCGATGCTGCCGCGGCTCGTGGCGCGCTACCGCGTGCAGAGCCATTACCTGCGGCATGGCTGCTGGCTCGATGCGCCTACGCTGCTGCAGCGCTGCGCCGCAATGCCTGCAGTGCCCACGCTGATCGTGCACGGCACGCAGGACGCGCTGTGTCCGCCCGAGGGTGCGCAGGCATTGGCGCAGGTGCTGGGCGCGCCGCTGCAGTGGGCGCAGGGCGCGGGCCACGACCCGACGCATCCGGCCATCGCCGCGGCCATGCAGCAGGCCTTGCGCGACTATGCGGCCACGCAGGCCTTCGGTGTCAGCGCAGCCTCGCCTTGAGCGGATCGCCGATCAGCGTCACCCGGCCGTCCTTGCGGTGTGCCCACAGCCGGTCGTTGCCATGGCCGTCGTCAGCCACGAAGAGCACCGCGTCACCGATCGCACGAAAGCCCAGCGGCATCGCGTGGCGTTCGCCGGCGGCCAGGTCGGCCACCGCACGCGTGCCGGCCGGCGTGCCGTCGCTGATCCACGGCTCGACGCCCCGGCCACCGCCGCCGTTCGCCGCGAACCACAGGCGCGCCCCGATGACGGCGAAGCGTGCCGGTGAGCCGTTCTCCGCGCCTGGCGCGATGTCTTTCACGCGCACCGTGCCCGCCGCCGTGCCGTCGCTGCGCCACAGTTCCGCACCCGACACGCCGTCGGTCGCCGCGAAGTAGAGCTTGCCGCCCATCACGGCGATCGCGCTCGACATGGCGCCGCCCGGGCCGGGGCGGATGTCCCTCACCAGCGTCGTGCCCTTCGCGGTGCCGTCGGTCTTCCACAGCTCGATGCCGTGCACGCCGTCGTCGGCCGAGAAGTACAGCGTGCGGCCCAGCGCTGCCAGGTGCGTCGGCCGCGAGGGCGCGGCGCCCGGGCGCAGGTCTTTCACCAGCTGCGTGCCGTGTGCAGTGCCGTCGCTCTTCCACAGCTCGGCGCCGTGTTCGCCGTCGTGCGCGGTGAAGTAGAGGTCGTTGCCCACGGCCGTGAGGTTCTGGATGCCCGCGTCCTCGAGGCCCGGCCGGATGTCCTTCACGAGGCGCGTGTGCTCGGGCGAGCCGTCGGTCACCCAGAGTTCGTGGCCCTGCGCGCGCGTGGTCGCGGTGAAGAACAGGCGCGGGCCGGCCACGGTGAGCTGGCGGGTGAGGGCGCGCGGCCCGGCATCGACGGCGGACACGCGCGTGGTGCTCTTCGCATCGCCCGTGGTCTTCCACACCTGGAAGCCGGTCTGGCCGTCGTCGGCCACGAAGTAGAGCGCGTCGCGGAACACGGTCAGCTCATTGGGCATCGCGCCTTCCTCGCCGGGGCGCAGGTCGATCACCTGCGTCGTGCCGGCGGCGGTGCCGTCGGTGCGCCAGAGCTCGAGCCCGCTCGCGCCGTCGGTGGCCGTGGTGTAGACGTGGCCCTTGAACGCGACCTGACCGGCAGGGAACGACCCCCGGAAGCCCGGCCGGATGTCTTTCAACAGGGTGGTGCCGGCGTTGCTGCCGTCGGTGACCCACAGCTCCTGGCCCGTCGTGACATGGAAGGCGCTGAAGACCATCTTGCCGCTGCCCAGCGGCGCGAGGCCGGAGGGCGCGATGAAGGCCAGCCGCTGGCGCTGCTCGGGCAGCACTTCGCGTTCGGGGTCTTGTGCAGCGGCGGGCAGGGCGGTGAGCAGGGCGAGCGCGGTGAGGAAAACGGCGCGCATCGGCTCAGCCCCCGAACCACCGCGCCGGCACGATCACCAGCTGCGGAAACGCCACCATCACGAACAGGATCGCGAACTCGGCCAGCATGAACGGCACCACGCCGCGCGTGACGTCGTCCATCGAGATCCTGCCGACGCCGGCCACCACGTTGAGCACCGTGCCCACCGGCGGCGTGACGAGACCGATCGAGTTGTTGATGATGAACAGCACGCCGAAGTACACGGGGTCGATGCCGGCCGCCTTCACCACGGGCATGAGCACCGGCGTGAGGATGAGGATGGTGGGCGTCATGTCCATCGCCGTACCCACCACCATCACGAGCACCATGATCGCGATCATGAGCAGCATCTGGTTGCCCATGAACGGCTGCAGCATGCCCACGATCTTGGAGGGCAGGTCGGCCACCGTGATGAGCCAGGCGCTCACCATCGCCGCGGCGATCAGGAACATCACGATGGCGCTGGTCTTGGCTGCACTCACGAAGATGGCGTACAGGTCCTTCCAGGTGATCTCGCGGTACACCACCGTCGACACGAACAGCGCGTACACGGCGGCCACCACCGCGGCCTCGGTGGGCGTGAACACGCCCATGCGCAGGCCCACGAGGATGATCACCGGCAGCATCAGCGCCCACAGCGCGTTGCGGAAGGCGGCGGCAATCTCGGCCGACGACTTGCGCGGCGGCGGCACGATCTTTTCGCGCCGCACCAGCCAGGCCCAAGTGATCCACAGCGCGCCGCCGATCAGCAGCCCCGGCACGATGGCCGCGAGAAACAGCTTGGAGATCGACACGTTGGCCGCCACGCCGAAGATCACGAGGCCGATGCTCGGCGGGATCACGGGGCCGATCACGCCGGTGGCCGCAATGAGGCCGGCCGCGCGCGGCTTGTCGTGGCCCGCGCGCACCATCATCGGCAGCAGCAGCGCGGTGAGCGCGGCGGCGTCGGCCACGGCCGAGCCCGAGAGCGCCGACAGCAGGCAGCCCGCCATGATGGTCACGTAGCCCAGGCCGCCCTTCACGTGGCCGACCAGCGCGAGCGCGAAGTCGACGATGCGCTTGGACAGCCCGCCCACGTTCATGATCTCGCCCGCGAGCATGAAGAAGGGCACGGCCAGCAGCGGAAAGCTGTCAGCGCCGCCGATCACGTTCTGCGTGAGGATCTGCGCGTCGAACAGGTCGAGGTGCCACATCAGCGCGACACCGCTGGCCAGCAGCGAGAAGGCGATGGGAATGCCCATCGCCATGGCAAGCAACAGCGAGCCGACAAAAACAGCGATGGTCATGGCCGTGCCCCCGGTTCCTTGGCGTCTTGCGAACCCAGGATCTGCTGCAGCTGCACCGCTTCTTCCGATTCCTGCACCATCACCAGTTCATGGTCGGCGATGCGCCCCGTGAGCAGACGCAGCAGGTCGAGCGCCAGGATGAGCCCGGCCAGCACCGAGAACACGATGCCCGCCGCGTAGACGATGGCCATCGACGCGCCGGTGACGGGCGCCGTCACGTCCCAGTTGATGCGCGCCTGCGCGATGCTGCCTTGCAGCAGCAGCCAGACGATGTAGAGCATGACTGCATGGCCGACGGCCAGGCAGATCTTCTTGCCGATGGGGGGCAGCTTCTGCACCACCATGTCCACACCCAGGTGGCCGTGCTCCTTCAGCGCCACCACGGCGCCCAGGAAGGTCATCCAGATGAAGAGCCAGCGCGAGATTTCCTCGGACACCGTGATGCCCGAGTTGAAGCCGTAGCGCAGCACCACGTTGCCGAACACGAGCACGACCATGACCGCGAGCGCGGCCGCGATCAGCGCCTCGATGCCGGTGCAGCACCGGTCGAGCCAGCGGGTCATGCGGAGACCTGTGCTTGCGCTTGCGCCTGGCGCTGCATGTCGACCAGCGCGCGCAACGCGGCCAGGTACGACAGCGGGCCCAGGCCCTGGACCGTGCCCTTCACCGCCGGCGAGATGATCGAATGCGCGCGCCATGCCTCGCGCGCGGCGATGTTGGACATGTGGACCTCGATGGTCGGGAACGGCATGGCCTTGATCGCATCGTGCAACGGCACGCCGTGCTGCGTGAGGCCGGCGGGGTTCACCAGCGCGCCCTGCGCATCGTCGATGTGGGTGTGCAGGAAGTCGATCAGGTCGCCTTCGTGGTTCGACTGGATGGTGTCCAGCGTCACGCCGAGTTCGACGGCGAGGGCCTGCAGCTGCGCGTTGATTTCGGCGAGCGTGGTCTTGCCGTAGATGTGCGGTTCGCGGCGACCGAACAGGTTGAGGTTGGGGCCGTGGAGAACGAGGATCTTCATGGGGAGCTTCGGTGAGGGACGGGCTGGCCTACTTGCGGATGCGCACGAGCTCGTCGTTGTAGAGCTTGACGATGGCGGGGTCGTACTGGGCTGCGAACTTGTCGACGACGGGCTTGGCGATGTCGCGCATGCGCTTTTGTTCGGCGGCGCCGAGTTCGTTGAACTGCGCGCCCTTGGCCTGCAGGTCGCCCACGGCCTTCTGCGCGGCGGCGCGGCTGACCTGGCGCTGGTAGCCGCGCGCCTCGTTGGCCGCGTCGTTCATCATCTTCTGCTCGGCCGGCGTGAGCGAGTCCCAGAACTTCTTGCTCACCAGCACGATGTTGGCGGCGTACACGTGGTTGGTGGCGCTGACGAACTTCTGCACTTCGTAGAACTTGTTCGACAGGATCACCGCATAGGGGTTCTCCTGGCCATCGACTGCCTTGGCTTCGAGGGCGCCGTACAGCTCGGCGAAAGGCATCGGCACGGGGTTGGCCTTGAAGGCCTTGAAGGTTTCGAGGAACACGGGGTTGGGGATCACGCGGATCTTCAGACCTTCGAGGTCTTCAGGCTTGGCGATGGGGCGCTTGCTGTTGGTGACGTTGCGAAAGCCCAGGTCCCAGTAGCCCAGGGCGACGAGGCCCTTCTCGGGGAGCTTGGCGATCAGGGCCTGGCCCAACGGGCCGTCGAGCAGCGCATCGGCCTGGGCGAAGTTGTTCACCGAGAAGGGGAAGTCGACGAGGCCGAACTCCTTGACGATGCCTGCGAGGGACGTGGTGGCCGGTGCCGACATCTGCTGCACGCCGCCCTGCAGGGCCGACTGCTGCTGCATCTCGTTGCCCAACTGCGAGGCGGGGAACTCCTGGACCTTCATCTTGCCGCCGCTCTTGGCCGAGAGCAGCTCGGCAAAGCGCTTGACGCCGAAGCTCACGGGATGGTCGGCGTTGTTCAGGTGGCCGAAGCGGATCACGCGCTCCTGCTGCGCCCACGACGGGGCGGTGAGGCCGGCGCACAGGCCGGCCACGGCAAGCATACGAAGAAGTTTCACGAAGGGTCCTCAGGCAGGAAGGAAGAAAGGGGGAAGGAAAAAATGCCGGACGGAGGCGATCGTATTTTTGTTGGAAAGAATTTCCATAATGGAAATCCCTTCCCCGAGTTCTGATACGCTGGCGGACCCTGAGTGGCGGGCCGCATCGCCCGCGTTGACGAGACGACATCTGGAGGACGAAATGAGCGGAATACTGGAACGCAGCTTCAAGGTGCTGGAACATCTGGCGGAGCATCCCGAGGGGTGCGCGCTGTCGGCGTTGGCCAGCGAATTGCAGATTCCATTGAGTGCATCGCACCGATTGCTCGCGGAGCTCATCCGCTGCGGCTACGTGCGGCAGGAGGCGCGCGACGGCCACTACGTGCTGACCATCAAGCTGGTCTCGATCAGCCTGTCGTTCCTCAGCCGCTCGGGCATCGTCGACATCGCGCAGCCGCTGCTCGACCAACTGGCTTCGACCTCGGGCGAGCTCGTGCGCCTGGCGGTGGTCGACGGCGAAGACCTGACCTTTGTCGCGAAGGCCCAAGGCGCCACGCATGGCCTGCGCTACGACCCCGACATGGGCTTGTCGGTCGCGCTCTCGTGCAGCGCAGCCGGGCATGCGTGGTTGTCGACCATGGGCGAGGACGACGCGATGGCGCTCGTCGCCAAGAAGGGGCTGGGCAAGCCCGAGGACTACGGCCCCAAGGCCCCCACGTCGCTCAAGGCCGTGATGGCTTTCGTGAAGGCGGCGCGCCAGCGCGGCTTCAGCATGATCAACGAGGTGTTCGCCCCCGCGATGACCGCCATGGCCGCACCCGTGTTCGGCGCCGACGGCACGGCGATCGGGGTCGTCACCATCGCGGGCCCGTCGGTGCGGCTCACGCCGCAGCGCATGGAAGCGCTGGGGCCGGCGCTGTGCCAGGCCGCCGAAGAGGTGGCGCGCGCCAGCGGGGCCTCGGCGTTGTTCAAGAAGAGGGCGTAGGCCCAGCCGTTTGCACCATCCCCAACAAAGAGAAGGAGACATCACCATGAAGACGAAGCATTCGAAGCGCACCCTGCTGCTGGCCGCCATGGCGGCGGCCCTTGCGTTCGCCGCCCCTGGTGCGTTCGCGCAGCTCAAGGAGCGCACCATCAAGTTCGCGTTCCAGAACCAGGCCGGCCATCCGCAGGCGCAGGGCGCGCAGAAGTTCGCCGACCTCGTGGCCGCGAAGTCGGGCGGCAAGATCACCGTGAAGCTGTTCCCCGGCGGCACGCTGGGCGGCGACCTGCAGACGGTGTCGGCGCTGCAGGGTGGCACCGTGGAGATGACCGTGCTCAACGCCGGCATCCTGTCGGCGCAGGTGAAGGAGTTCGCGGCCTACGACTTCCCGTTCCTCTTCAACAGCGGCAAGGAAGCCGACGTCGTCACCGACGGCCCCTTCGGCCAGAAGCTGATGGCCAAGCTGGAGGACAAGGCGCTGCACGGCCTGGGCTACTGGGACCTGGGCTTTCGCAACCTGACGAACAGCAAGCGTCCGATCGTCAAGGCCGACGACATCGCGGGGTTGAAGATCCGCGTGATCCAGTCGCCGATCTACATCGACATGTTCAGCGCACTGGGCGCCAACGCCACGCCGCTGCCGTTCCCCGAGCTGTACCCCGCGCTCGACCAGAAGGCGGTCGACGGCCAGGAGAACCCGAACACGACCATCCTGTCGTCCAAGTTCGCGGAAGTGCAGAAGTACATCACCCAGACCCGCCACATCTACAACCCGCAGGCGCTGCTGATCAGCCGCAAGACCTGGGACGGCATGAGCGCCGACGAAAAGAAGATCGTCAACGAGGCCGCCGCCGAGGCGACCGTGTTCCAGCGCCAGGCCTCGCGCGGCGCCGCCGACAGCGCACTCGATGCGCTCAAGAAGGCCGGCATGACGGTCTCCGAACTGCCGCCCGAAGAGATGGCGAAGCTGCGCGCCAAGGTGAAGCCGGTGATCGACAAGTACACGGCCTCGGTCGGCGAGGCCACCGTCAAGGAACTGATGGCCGAGATCGAGAAGGCGCGCAAGTAGCAGGCGAGCGCGCCCTGGATCCGGGGCGCCTGGCCTTCATCGTCCACGGTTCCCGGTCAGAGCTCGCGGTAGTCCCGGATGCGCGCGCGAGCGAGCTGCTGCGCCGCTGCAATGGCCGCCGGATCGGCCGCGGCCGCATCGGGCAGCCAGTGGAAGGTGTCCGGGCCGTGGCACAGCAGCAGGCCGTCCTTGAAGCGGCGGGCCTTGGTGTAGGCCTCCCAGCCGTGGCGCACCTCGCTGTGGCGGCCCCGTGCGTGGGAGCCGCTCTCCGACAGCGAGAAGTCGATCTCGTCGTTGTAGAAGGGGCTCTGCCTGAAGCGATGGAGGGCCAGCCGGGCGATGGCCGGCGCGCTCAGCAGCAGCGCGATGCCGACCGCGAAAACGACCGCCAGGACGGGAAACCCTTCGTGGACGCACACGGCCAGGGCCAGGGCGAACAGCAGCGCCAACGGCCACTTGAACCGGACCCACCAGACCTGCTGCAGGTTGCGCAGGAAGCCGGTGAGCACATGCGCCTGCGAGAACTGGAAGCGGTAGCTGATCTGCATCTTTGAATTCCGAGACGGGCCGTGCGGGAGGGCGCGCGGGGCGGGATTCTGACCGCTTTTGCGGCCGCCTGTGCGCCCGGGCGATGTTCCAAGTTGGGGCCTCACCACGCTACGCGCCTCAAACAACGCACCTTGTTAGGGCTTTGCGCCTCAATCTGGTTCTCCGATCCGGCAAAATGCAGGATTCGCATAAGGTTATGCACCGTTTTGGAAAACAGAGGATTGATTGGAATGAAGCACGCATCCGTCGGGGGGTTCCTCGCACACGTCGCACAACGCAACCCCGGACAGCCCGAGTACCTGCAGGCCGTGACCGAAGTGATGGAGAGCCTGTGGCCCTACATCGAGAAGCACCCCAAGTACACGAGCCACAGCCTGCTGGAGCGGCTGGTCGAGCCCGAGCGCGTGATCATGTTCCGCGTGTCCTGGGTGGACGACCACGGCGAGGTGCAGGTCAACCGCGGTTTCCGCATCCAGCACAGCCTGGCCATCGGCCCCTACAAGGGCGGCATGCGTTTCCATCCCTCGGTGAACCTGTCGATCCTCAAGTTCCTGGCCTTCGAGCAGACCTTCAAGAACGCGCTGACCACGCTGCCCATGGGCGGCGGCAAGGGCGGCGCCGACTTCGACCCCAAGGGCAAGAGCCAGGGCGAGGTGATGCGCTTCTGCCAGGCCCTCGTGACCGAGCTGTTCCGCCACGTGGGCTCCGACACCGACGTGCCGGCCGGCGACGTGGGCGTGGGCGGGCGCGAGGTCGGCTTCATGGCCGGCATGGTCAAGAAGCTCACCAACCGCGCCGACTGCGTGTTCACCGGCAAGGGCCTGAGCTTCGGCGGCTCGCTCATCCGCCCCGAGGCCACCGGCTACGGCAACGTCTACTTCGCGCAGGAAATGCTCAAGCGCAAGGGCCGCAGCTTCGACGGCCTGCGCGTGAGCGTCTCGGGCGCGGGCAACGTGGCGCAGTACACCATCGAGAAGGCCATGGCGCTGGGCGCCAAGGTGGTCACGGTGTCCGATTCGAGCGGCACCGTGGTCGACGAAGAAGGCTTCACGCCCGAGAAGCTGGCCGTGCTGATGGACGTGAAGAACCACCTCTACGGCCGCGTGAGCGACTACGCCGAGCGCACCGGCACCCGCTTCGTGGCCGGCGCCACGCCGTGGCACGTGCCAGTCGACGTGGCGCTGCCCAGCGCCACGCAGAACGAGCTCAATGAGGAAGACGCGCGCACGCTGGTGAAGAACGGCGTGGTGTGCGTGGCCGAAGGCGCCAACATGCCCTCGACCATGGAGGCCGTGAAAGTGCTCGAAGGCCACGGCGTGCTGTACGCGCCGGGCAAGGCCAGCAACGCGGGCGGCGTGGCCACGTCGGGCCTGGAGATGAGCCAGAACGCGGCCCGGTTGTCATGGACGCGCGACGAGGTCGATGCGCGCCTGCTGCAGATCATGCAGGGCATCCACGAGTCGTGCCTGCACTACGGTTCACGCGCCGACGGCAGCGTGAGCTACGTGGACGGCGCGAACATCGCCGGCTTCGTGCGCGTGGCCGATGCGATGCTGGCGCAGGGCGTGGTCTGAGCGTGACCTGAGCGTGCGGGCGCACCTCAGAGTTCGATGAACGAAGAGGTCGCCTTGTTCAGGGCCAGGCGGCCCTTCGCGGTGATCGACTCCACCTGGGCCAGCTGACGGATCGCGCGCTCGTCGGGCGCGTGCTCCGACGGCGGAATGAAGGCAGTCACGAGATCAGCGGCACGCAGCACGCGCAGCCTGTCGATGTCTGCGGGCGTGTGGAGGACGTATGGCAATTTCTGCTCGGCGAGGGTCCGAAGAAATTCCATGGACATGGGTCGTCTCCTTGTGTTGAGGGGAGGGCGGTTCGGACATTGTGCGCACAAACAATTAGCGCTGTCTAAACCCTGCGCCGCGCATGCCTTTCGAGGCGTGTACCGAAGTTTCCAGTTCTTTCTGCGGGCGCGAAGGACGTGCCACTTTGTTTCTGGTCGTCGCCATGCTTTCGGCCAGCGTGGCGGGGTCCATGCATTCGCCGGCGGCCCAGGTCTGTCGCAAGGTGGTGCGCAGGTCGGTCAGGTCGCGCCGCTGCGCGCGCAGGCCGGCCATGAGCTGGTCGATTTCGCGCACGCGGCCGTCGAGCCGCTCGAGCAGGTCGTCCCCCGAAAAGACCTCGCAGCCCGCGAAGGCGCTGCGCAGGCTGTCCAGCGAGAAGCCGAGGTTCTGCGCGATCTGGATCAGCTGCAGCCGCTTGAGCGCGGCCTCGGTGTAGACGCGGTACCCATTGGCGCCGCGCTCGGGCGCGGGCAGCAGGCCGCTTTGTTCGTAGAAGCGGATGGCCGAGGGCGCCATGCCGGTCTTGTCTGCCAATTCACCGATCTTCATATCGCTTGACCTTCAAGTTGGCTTGAATCTTAGCATCGGGTTTTTCCACTTCACCACCCGGTCCTCATCGTGAACTCCTCGCCGCTTTTCCTGCCGCTGACCCTGCCCAACGGGAGCGTCCTGCCCAACCGCCTGGCCAAGGCCGCCATGGAGGAAAACATGGCCGATGCCGGGCAGTTGCCGGGCGCGGCGCTGCACGACCTCTACCGCGTCTGGGCGCAGGGCGGGGCGGGCCTGATCCTCACGGGCAACGTGATGATCGACGGCCGTGCGCTCACCGGCCCGGGCGGCGTCGTGCTCGAAGCCGATACGCCGCTCGAGCGCTTCACCGAATGGGCCGCGGCCGCGCGCAGCGGCGGCGCGCAGGTGTGGATGCAGATCAACCATCCGGGCCGGCAGGTGCAGATCAGCATGGGCGGCACGGCGTGGGCGCCGTCGTCGGTGGCGCTCGACCTGGGCAAGCACAGCAAGCTTTTCGTGCAACCCAAGGCGATGAGCGAGGCGGAGATCGCCGAGACCGTCGACCGCTTCGCCGCCACGGCGCAGGCCGCCGAGCGCGTGGGCTTCACCGGCGTGCAGGTCCATGCGGCGCACGGCTACCTGCTCTCGCAGTTTTTGTCGCCGCTGACCAACCAGCGCACCGATGCCTGGGGCGGCAGCCTGGAGAACCGCGCGCGCTTTCTGCTCGACGTGGTGCGTGCCGTGCGGGCCCGCGTGGCGCGCGGCTTCGCCGTGGCCGTCAAGCTCAACTCCGCCGACTTCCAGCGCGGCGGCTTCTCGGAGAACGATGCGAAGCAGGTCATCCGCTGGCTCAACGACGAGGCCGTGGACCTGGTCGAACTGTCGGGCGGCAGCTACGAGAGCCCGGCGATGCAGGGCCGCACCGCCGACGGCCGCACGCTGGCGCGCGAGGCCTACTTCCTGGAGTTCGCCCGGGAGCTGGCCGCCGAGGCGCGCATGCCGGTCATGACCACGGGCGGCATCGTGCGCCGCGCCGTCGCCGAACGGGTGCTGGGAGAAGGCGTCGCCGTGGTGGGCATGGCCACCGCGCTGGCCGTGGCGCCCGACCTGCCCGCACGCTGGCGCGCGGGCGAAGACGCGGCGGCGCAGAGCCCGCAGGTCGACTGGAAGGACCAGGTCATGGCCGCGCTGGCGCGCATGGCGCTGGTGAAGCGCCGGCTGCGCACGCTGCGCCCGGGGCGCAACGCAGCGCCCGCGCATTCGCCGTTCCTGACCCTGGTGCTCGACCAGCTGCGCACGAAGCGGCTGACGAAGCGCTACCGGCGCTGGTTGGGCGCGCGCACGGCGTGAGCCGCCGCTATCGATTGGCCGGTTGAATGGG
Source organism: Variovorax sp. GW823-FHT04F07 (assembly GCF_058795995.1). NCBI lineage: Bacteria > Pseudomonadati > Pseudomonadota > Betaproteobacteria > Burkholderiales > Comamonadaceae > Variovorax > Variovorax sp. GW823-FHT04F07. The sequence continues at coordinate 232,940 of NZ_JBXAIG010000002.1, read as the reverse complement.
CCAGGCGGTGGTGTCGGGCCGCAGCAGGTGCCAGACCACGGGCGCGATGCCTTCGAAGGTGGCGCGGTAGCGGTCGGACAGCCGGTTCTCGTCGGTCACGTCGCGGATCACGATGCCGTCGATGCGCTGCGGATGCGCACGGAACACCTGCGCGTAGATCTCGGGATCGGCCTCGCCCGAATCGCCCACGAGCAGGAAGCGGCGCTGCGGAAATTCGGCCAGCAGCCGCTCGATCACGCCGAGCTTGTGCGCGCGCGAGTCTTCGGCGCTGGGGATCAGCGTGCGCCACGTCGTGCTTTCGCGCAGGTGCATGCTGCCGGCGGGAAAGTCGGCGTCGCGAATGAAGTCGGTGAGCGCGGGGTACAGCTGGATCGGGCTGCCCGAGAGGTAGTGAAAGCGCGTGCCGGGCGCCTGCGCCAGCGCGCGGTAGTGCGCCGCCATGCCCGGCGCGGCCTCGAAGCGGCGCGCGAAGGTGTTCAGCAGCATCTCGCGCCGGTCGCGCACCTGCGTGCGCTTGATGGTGTCGTCGATGTCCGAGATGACCGACACGCCCTGCGCCGGCACGATCTGCGCACGGCCGCGAAAGCGCGGCAGCAGCTCGCCCGGGCCGGTCACGCCATGGAAGGGCAGCCACTCCTGCGACGCCGGGATGTGCGAGGCCTCGATGACCGCGCGCAGGTTGCTGCGGCCGTCGGCGCCCGTGGACGGCATCGTGAGGCGCGTGGCCGAGCCGTCGAAGACGACGTCGATCACCTTGTCTTCTTCCGACTCGGCATGGAACAGCGCCGTGCGCTGGCTGAAGCGCAGCCGCGCGGCCGGCGTGAGCTTCTTCAGGTTCATGCCGAGGTAGCGCGCGAGCGCGGCGTCCAGGCCCCAGCGGTGCTCGCGCTCGAACACCCAGGCATGCACGTCGACCTCGAGCCGGCCATCGGCCGTGGGGCGCGCGGTGCCGGGCATGAACAGCGCCTCTTCGTCCGACTCCAGCGGCCCGGCAGCCTGCAGGGCCTGCAGCGGCGCGAGGCCGGCGAGCAGGGCGGCACCGGCCAGCACGGTGCGACGCGACAGTTGTGGCGAGGTACCGGGCGCGCGGTACTTGATCGTCATGCAGTGACGCGTTCGTAGGTCACGAAGCTGAAGGGCAGGCCGTCCTTGGCCGAGACGTGCGACTCGCGCTGCGTCTCGCGCCACACGGCGGCGTCGAGCACGGGGGCGTGCGCGTCGCCTTCGTAGTCGCGCGCGATCTCGGTGACCACGGCGCGCTGGGCCAGCGGCTCGGCTTCGGCATAGATCTGTGCGCCGCCGATCACCCAGACTTCGGGCGAGTCCGACGGCGTGCACAGCGACAGCGCATCGGGCAGGCTGCCGACCGCTTGCGCGCCTTCGGCTTGCCAGTCGGTCTGTCGCGTGACCACGATGTTCCGGCGGCCCGGCAGCGGACGAAAGCGCGGGGGCAGCGAGTCCCAGGTCTTGCGGCCCATCACCACGGGCGCGCCCGCGGTCTGCTGCTTGAAGTGCGCCATGTCCTCGGGCAGGTGCCAGGGAATGGTGTTGTTCACGCCGATCACGCCGTTGGCGGCGCGCGCGAAGATCAGGTTGATGCGGGGCGTGGCGACGTTCATGGCACTCACACCGCCACCGGCGCCTTGATCGGATCGCCGTGCTTGTAGTCCAGCACCTCGAAGTCTTCGTACTGGTAGTCGAAGATCGAGTCGGGCTTGCGCTTGATGTTCAGCGTGGGGTAGGGGAAGGGCGTGCGGCTGAGCTGCAGCTTCACCTGCTCGGCGTGGTTGCTGTAGATGTGGCAGTCGCCGCCGGTCCAGATGAAATCGCCCACGTCGAGGTCGCACTGCTGCGCCACCATGTGCGTGAGGAGCGCGTAGCTGGCGATGTTGAAGGGCACGCCCAGGAAGATGTCGGCGCTGCGCTGGTAGAGCTGGCAGCTGAGCTTGCCGCGCTCGCCCTCGGCCTGCGGTGGCGCCACGTAGAACTGGAAGAAGGCGTGGCAGGGCATGAGCGCCATCTTCGACAGCTCGGCCACGTTCCAGGCGCTCACGATGATGCGGCGCGAGTCGGGGTTGGTCTTCAGCGTCTTGATGACGTCGGAAATCTGGTCGATGTGGCCGCCATCGGGCGTGGGCCAGCTGCGCCACTGCACGCCGTACACCGGGCCCAGGTCGCCGTCTTCGCGCGCCCATTCGTCCCAGATGGTGACGCCGCGCTCCTTGAGCCAGTTGTTGTTGCTCGAGCCGGTCAGGAACCACAGCAGTTCCTGGATGATGGACTTGAGGTGCACCTTCTTCGTGGTCACCAGCGGAAAGCCCTCGTTCAAGTCGAAGCGCATCTGATGGCCGAACACGCTCTTGGTGCCCGTGCCCGTGCGGTCGCTCTTGAACACGCCGTGCGTGTCGACGTGGCGCATGAAATCTTCGTACTGGGAGCGGACGGGGCGGGCTGGGAGGGTCATGTTGGGAATTTTACGGGGCGGCGCTAGCATCGGCCGATGACCGGCCATGACCACTCCCACGACCATTCCCACGACCACAGCGAACTCGGCGAGATGGACCTGCGCGTGCGCGCCCTCGAAAGCGTGCTCACGCAAAAAGGCTACATCGACCCCGCCGCGCTCGACGCGCTGATCGACACCTACCAGACCCGCATCGGCCCGCGCAACGGCGCACGGGTGGTGGCGCGGGCCTGGGTCGACCGCAAGTTCCATGACTGGCTGATGGCCGACGCCACGGCGGCCATCGCCTCGCTGGGCTACACCGGCCGCCAGGGCGAACACATGGTCGCGGTGGCCAACACCGACGACCAGCACCACATGGTCGTCTGCACGCTGTGCAGCTGCTACCCCTGGCCCGTGCTCGGGCTGCCGCCCACCTGGTACAAGAGCGCACCCTACCGCTCGCGCGCCGTGAAAGACCCGCGCGGCGTGCTGGCCGACTTCGGCACCACCTTGCCCGAGACCACGCGCATCCGCGTCTGGGACTCGACCGCCGAGGTGCGCTACCTCGTGATCCCACAGCGCCCGGCGGGCACCGAGGGCTGGAGCGAAGACGAACTCGCCGCGCTGGTCTCGCGCGATTCGATGATCGGCACGCGCGTGGTCGAGGCGCCGTCGGCAAGGAGCGCGACATGACCTACACGACCCACGCCGACCTCGGCGGACAACCCGGCTTCGGCCCCGTCACGCCCGAGCCCGAGGGCGAGCTGTTCCACGGCGCCTGGGAGCCGCGCGCGCTGGCGCTCACGCTGGCCATGGGCGCCACCGGCTCCTGGAACATCGACACCAGCCGCGCCGCGCGCGAGACGCTGCCCGATTACCGCGACCTGAGCTACTACCAGATCTGGCTCGGCGCGCTGGAGCAGCTGATGCTGCAGCGCGGCCAGGTCTTCGCGGACGAGATCGAATCCGGGCAGATGCACCATCCGGCCGCGCCGGTCGCCCGCGTGCTGCAGGCCGCGAACGTGCCCGCCGTGCTCGCCAAGGGCTCGGGCACCGAGCGCCCCGCATCGGCGCCCGCGCGCTTTGCGGTCGGGCAGGCCGTGCGCATGCACCTCGGGCGGGTCGACCACCACACGCGCCTGCCGGGCTACGTGCAGGGCAAGCGCGGCACGATCGAACACATCCACGGCGCGCACGTGTTCGCCGATGCGAATGCGCAGGGCCTCGGCGAGCAGCCGCAATGGCTCTACACCGTGGTCTTCGACGAAGCCGAGCTGTGGGGCGACGCCGCGCCGCGCCAGAACCTCGCGGTATCGGTCGATGCGTGGGAAAGCTACCTGGAGCCCGCGGCATGAAGGCGAACGACATGCCGCCGCTCGCACTCGCCCCGGGCATGCCGCGCGACGCCGACGGGCCGGTGTTCAGGGAACCGTGGGAGGCGCAGGCCTTCGCGATGACGCTGGCGTTGCACGAGCGCGGGCTGTTCAGCTGGGTCGAATGGGCCGAGGCGCTGGCCGCCCAGATCACCGCCGCGCAGGCCGCGGGCGACCCGGACACGGGCGACACCTACTACCGTCACTGGCTCGCCGCGCTCGAAGGCCTCGTGGCCCGCAAGGGCGCGAGTTCCGGCGACGAGCTGGCCCGCTACCGCCACGCCTGGGACCATGCGGCGGAGCGCACGCCGCACGGGCAGCCGATCGAGCTGCGCGGCGAAGACTTTCCGGGCTAGACGCGGATCACGCGGCCAGGGTTCAGGATGTTCTTCGGATCGAGCCCGCGCTTGATCGCCCGCATCATCTCCAGCGCCACCGGCGACTTGTGCTTCTCGAGCTTGTCGACCTTGAGCGAGCCCACGCCATGCTCGGCCGAGAACGAGCCGCCGAACTGCTCGACCGCGTCGTAGACCAGCGTGTTGATGCGTTCTTCCTCGTTCTTCAGGAAGGCCTTGGTGTCGATGTTCTCGGGCGCCTGCACGTTGTAATGCAGGTTGCCGTCGCCCAGGTGGCCGAAGTTCACCAGCCGCACGCCGGCGATCTCGCGTTTCAGCAGGGCGTCGGTGGCTTCCACGAAGGCCGGGATGCGCGACACGGGGATCGAGATGTCGTGCTTGATGTTCAGCCCCTCTTCGGCCTGCGCGAGCGGAATGCTCTCGCGGATGTGCCAGAGCTGGTGCGCCTGCGTGAGGTTTTCCGCCACTACCGCATCGCTCACGCAGCCGTCTTCGAAGGCGGTTTCGAGCAGCGCCTCGAAGCGCGCGCGGGCGTGGTCCTCGGACTCGCTGTCGGAGTTCTCGAGCAGCACGCAGTAGGGCACGGCCTCATCGCCGATGAAGGGCACGCGCAGCTGCGGCATGTGCTTGTCGACCAGGCTCAGCGCGAACTTGCCCATCACCTCGAAGCCCGTGAGGCCCGAGCCCAGGTGCTTGTGCGCCAGGCCCAGCAGCGTGACCGCATGGTCGAGCGAGGGCACGGCCGCCCAGGCCGTGAGCTGCGCGGCGGGCAGCGGGTACAGCTTCATGGTAGCGGCGGTGATGACGCCCAGCGTGCCTTCGCTGCCGACGATCAGGTCGCGCAGGTCGTAGCCCGTGTTGTCCTTGCGCAGGCCGCTCGTGCCTTCCCAGATCTCGCCCTGCGGCGTGACCACTTCCAGGCCCAGGCACAGGTCGCGCGTGTTGCCGTAGCGCACGACCTGCGTGCCGCCCGCGTTGGTCGCGAGGTTGCCGCCGATGGTGCAGCTGCCCTCGGCCGCCAGGCTCAGGGGGAACAGGTAGCCGGCTTTCTCGGCCGTTTCCTGCAGGGTCTGCAGGATGCAGCCGGCCTCGACGGTCATCGTGAGGTTGGCGGCGTCGATGTTGCGGATGGCGTTCAGGCGCTGCAGGCTCAGCACCACCTGCGTGCCGCTGTCGTCGGGAATGGAGCCGACCGCCAGGCCGGTGTTGCCGCCCTGCGGAATGACGGCCGTGCCGGCCGCGGCGCAGGCCTTGACCACGTCGGCCACCTGCTGCGCATTGGCCGGGCGCACCACGGCGAGCGACTTGCCGCGCGCGCGCTTGCGCCAGTCCTGCTCGTAGGCCGCGAGGTCGCCCTCGGTCAGCACGTGCGTGGCGCCGACGATGGCGCGCAGTTGGTCGATGAGGGAAGAAGAGGTGGTCATTGGGCGGAAGCCTCCAGGGGACGGGCAGCAGCGGCGGCCTTGGCGTGGCGCAGGCGAAGGCGCACATGCCACGCGCAGGCCGCGAAGAGCACGAGGCACAGCAGCACCTCGACGAGCGCAAGGATTTGTCCCACGCCGTTGGTGTCGCTCCAGGCGCGCACCACGCCTTCGGTGAAGTAGAGCCAGATCATCAGGCTGACCCAGCGGTAGGTGTACATGCGGTTCTTGTAGAGCCCCGCGAGCGGAATGACCAGCGGCAGCACCTTCAGCGCCAGCAGCGAGCCGCCCGGGCGCAGCGGCGCCAGCCACAGCTCCCAGGCCAGGCCCAGCACGATCAGGCCGACGAGGCTGCCCACGGCGGCCCATCGGGTGGCGCGGACGGAAGAGGGCGGGAGTGGGGTGTCGGACACAGTGGCGGCGAAAGAGAGAGGGGGAGACGCACTGGGTGTGGCGCGTCTCGGGAAAGAGCGGATGGCATGATACCGGCCATGAATCGCAGGCAGCTTTGGAGGGATCTTTCGCGCTTTCCTTGGCGCAACACCGCCGCAGTGCTGGGCGAGCGTTTCCGCGAAGACCGCCTCGGCCTCACGGCCAGCAGCCTGACCTTCACCACCACCATCGCCATGGTGCCGTTCTTCACGGTGGCGCTGGCCCTGTTCACCGTGTTCCCGATGTTCGCCACCATGCAGGGCCGCCTGCAGCGCTGGCTGATCGAGAGCCTGATTCCCGACAACATCGCGCGCCAGGTGCTGGGCTACCTGAACCAGTTCGCGAGCAAGGCCAGCGGGCTGGGCATCGCGGGCCTGGTGGTGCTGCTGATCACCGCCATCGCGCTGATCCTCACGATCGACAAGACGCTCAACAACATCTGGCGCGTGCGCACGCCGCGGCCGCTCGCGCAGCGGGTGCTGATCTACTGGGCCACCATCACGCTGGGGCCGCTGATCCTTGCGGTGAGCCTGTCGACCACCTCGTACGTGTTCGCCGCCTCGCGCGACGTGGTGGGCGGAGGCATCGTCAAGCTGGCTTTCGACACCCTGGAATTCCTGCTGCTCGCGGCCGGCATGGCCGGGCTGTACCACTACGTGCCGAACACCACGGTGCGCTGGTCGCATGCCTGGGCCGGCGGCCTCTTCGTGGCGGCGGCCATCGAGATCGCCAAGCGCGTGCTGGGCTACTACCTGAGCCTGGTGCCGACCTACTCGGTGCTGTACGGCGCCTTCGCCACCTTCCCGATCCTGCTGGTGTGGATCTACGTGGCCTGGGTGATCGTGCTGCTGGGCGCCGTCATCGCGGCCTACCTGCCGAGCCTGCTGACGGGCGTGGCGCGTCGGGGCGGCGCGGCGGGCTGGCCGATGCAGCTCGCGATGGAAGTGCTGCAGCACCTGGCACGCGCGCAGGCCACGCCGGTCAAGGGCATGGGCGCGAGCGAACTGCTGACGCGCATGCGCGTCGACGGGCTGCAGCTGGCGCCGGTGCTCGAGACGCTGGTGCGGCTCGACTGGATCGCGCCGCTGGCCGAGGAGCCCGCCAACCAGGACCCGCGCTACGTGCTGCTGGCCGACCCGTCGACACCCATCGAGCCGCTGCTGCGCGAGCTGCTGATGCCGCGCGCCGAGCCGCTGGAAGACCTGTGGCAGAAGGGCCCGCTGCGCACGCTGCGGCTGGGCGACGTGCTATTGATCTAGGAGCGTCCTGGCGTTCGGGCCGTCAGATCTTGACGCGGCCGGCCCAGATGTCCCGGTACATCGTCCAGTCGCCCATGAAGGAATACAGCGGGCGCTTGAACGAGGCCGGCTTGTTCTTCTCGAAGCCGAAGTGCCCGACCCAGGCGAAGCCGTAGCCCGCCACCAGCCCGGCCAGCAGCCACCACGGATTGAGCGTGACCACCAGGGCCGCGAGGCACAGCAGCGAGATCGTCGAGCCCGCGAAATGCAGCCGCCGGCAGGTGACGTTGGCGTGCTCGGTCAGATAGAAGGGATAGAACTCGGCAAAGCTGGTGAAGCGGCGCGGATCGACCGGGGCCGGCGCGTCCGGTGCGGCAGGGGTGGAGGTGTTCATCGTGGGTCTCCTGCGCCCCGCAGGGGCTTTGTTGATAATAGCCACGACCCCGCGGCCGCACCACCCGGGTTCGCCATCCCACCTTCGCCGTATCCACCTTGAGCGCTGTTCCCGTCGTCCCCGTCGATTCTTCCGCCGATGCCAACGCGATGTGGGTCGTGTGCCTGTGCGCCGAATGGTGCGGCACCTGCCGCGACTACCGGCCGCTGCTGGCCGAGCTGGCGCAGGCGCACCCGCAGTTCCGCTTCGCCTGGGTCGACATCGAAGATCACGCCGAGATCGCCGACGCCTTCGACGTCGAGACCTTCCCGACCTTGCTGGTGGCGGGCGCCGACGGCACGCGCTTTCTCGGTCCGCTGCTGCCGCACATCGAAACGCTGTCGCGCCTGCTCGGTGCGCTGCAGCCGCCGCAGCCTTCCAGCCTCGACGTCGACCTGCTGCTGGCCGTGCTCGAGAAAAAGCCCGCGGCCTTCGCGGTCTGACCGCTTCGGAGCTTCCTTCCCATGAACATCCTGATCTTTGGCGCCACCGGCATGGTGGGGCAGGGCGTGCTGCGCGAGTGCCTGTTGGCGCCCGACGTGGAACGCGTGGTCGCCGTGGGACGCAGCGCCACCGGGCAGCAGCATCCCAAGCTGCAGGACCTGGTGCACAAAGACATGTACGACTACCGCGCCATCGAGTCGCAGCTGACGGGCTTCGATGCCTGCTTCTTCTGCCTGGGCGTGTCGTCGGTCGGCATGAAGGAGCCCGAGTACAAGCGCATCACCTACGACCTGACGATCGCAGCCGCCACCGTGCTGGCGCGGCTCAACCCGGGCATGACCTTCACCTACGTGACGGGCGCGGGCACCGACAGCAGCGAGCGCGGCGAACGCATGTGGGCGCGTGTGAAGGGCGCGACCGAGAACGCGCTGATGCGTCTGCCGTTTCGCGCGTCCTACATGTTCCGGCCCGGCATGATCCAGCCGCTGCACGGCGTGCGCTCGAAGACGCCGCTGTACGACGCCGCGATCGTGGTGCTCAAGCCCGTGCTCGGGCTGGCCCACCGCTGGTGGCCCGACCGCGTGACCACCACCGAGAAGGTGGGCCGCGCGATGCTCGCGGTGGCGCGCCGGGGTGCACGCAAGGTGCTGCTCGATCCGGCGGACATCAACGCGCTGGGCAGCTGAGCCGCCCCGCGTTCTTCGCAGTTTTCAGCCCGCGACGAAGTCGCGCAGCGCGAACAGCACCTCGTCCGGCGCCTCGCTCATCAGCGCGTGGCCGGCATGCACCGTCACCACCTTGGCATTGCGTGCCTTGCTCACCAGCGCCTTGGTGGCGCGCGGCGGCGTCATCTGGTCGGCGTCGCCCAGGAGGAACAGCACGGGGCACTGCACCTTCTCCATCGCCGCCTCGCCGTTGGCGTAGTCGTTGCAGGCCTTGAAGCCGATGTGGAACACGTTGGCCTCGCGGTTGCTCGCGAGCACGCGGCGCATCAGCGCGCGCGAGCTGCCGTACAGCCAGGTGCCCGGGCCGAGCGACGAAGGCGGCGGCGCCAGCAGCGAGTGCGAGAAGGTGTTGACCATCGCGATGGCGCGCTGCGGATCGCTCACCGAGCTTTCGAGCAGCGCGGGCGACACCACCATCGGGTAGGCCGTGCCGACCATCGCGAGCTGCGTGATGCGCTCCGGGGCACGTGCCGCGGTTTCGAGCGCGATCAGCGAGCCGAAGCTGTGGCCGACCAGCGCGGCCTTCTGCACGCCCGCCGCATCGAGCAGCGCGATGACGAACTGCGCCGCCTCTTCCACGCTGGCCGGTGGCGCGCCGGCGCTCTTGCAGTGGCCCGGCAGGTCGACCGCCAGCACGTTCCAGCCGTGGTTGGCGAACCAGCGGCTTTGCAAGATCCACACGCTGTGGTCGTTGAGCACGCCGTGGATGAACACCACCGTGGGCTTGGCCGCATCGAAGGGCTTGCCGGCGGTGTAGCAGTAGGTGTCGTGGCCGTTGACGGTGTAGTTCATCTCAGGCACCCGCCTTTTCCGCGGCCTTCAGCGCGCGCTTGAGGTCGTCGATCAGGTCGGCCGGGTCCTCGAGGCCGATCGACAGGCGAATGGTGCCCTGCGAAATGCCCGCACCCGCCAGCGCCTCGTCGGTCATGCGGAAGTGCGTGGTGCTGGCCGGGTGGATCACCAGGCTGCGGCAGTCGCCCACGTTGGCCAGGTGGCTGAACAGCTTGAGCGCCTCGATGAAGGCTTTGCCCTGCGCGCGGCTGCCCTTGATGTCGAAACTGAACACCGCGCCGGCACCGCGCGCGCCGTGGCGCAGCAGCTTCTGCGCGAGCGCATGGCTCGGGTGCGACTCGATCAGCGGATGTCCCACGCGCGACACGAACGGATGGCTGGCCAGGAACTCGACCACCTTCTGCGTGTTGTCGATGTGGCGCTCCATGCGCAGCGGCAGCGTCTCGATGCCCTGCAGGATCAGCCACGCCGTGTGCGGGCTCATCGAGGCGCCGAAGTCGCGCAGGCCTTCGCGGCGCGCGCGCAGCAGGAAGGCGCCCACGGTGCTTTCCTCGCTGAACACCATGTTGTGGAAGCCGTCGTAGGCCTGCGTGAGCTCGGCGAACTTGCCCGACTTCTCCCAGTCGAAGCTGCCGCCGTCGACCACCACGCCGCCAATGACGGTGCCGTGGCCCGACAGGAACTTGGTGGCCGAGTGGTAGACCAGGTCGGCGCCCCAGTCGAAGGGCTTGATGAGGTAGGGCGAGGTGAGCGTGGAGTCGACCAGCAGCGGCACGCCGGCTTCGTGGGCGATATCGCTCACGGCGGGAATGTCGAGCACATCGAGGCCCGGGTTGCCCACCGTTTCGCCGAAGAAGAGCTTGGTTTCGGGGCGCACCGCGGCGCGCCAGCCATCGAGGTCACCGGGCTTCACGAAGGTGGTCTCGATGCCGAAGCGGCGCATCGTGTAGTGCAGCAGGTTCTGCGAGCCGCCGTACAGCGCCGTGCTGGCCACGATGTGCGAGCCCGCGCCCATCAGCGTGGCGACCGACAGGTGCAGCGCCGCCTGGCCGCTGGCCGTGGCGATGGCGCCGATGCCGCCTTCGAGCGCCGACACGCGTTGCTCCAGCACCGCGTTGGTCGGGTTGCTGATGCGCGAGTAGACGTGGCCGGCGCGTTCCAGGTTGAACAGCGCGGCTGCGTGGTCGCTGGATTCGAAGACGAAGGAGGTCGTCAGGTGGATGGGAACGGCCCGCGCGCCGGTGGTGGGGTCGGGGGCGGCGCCGGCGTGCAGCGCGAGGGTGTCGAAACCGGGGTCGGAATAACCGGGCATGAAGGCCTTTCTGTTGTCTCTTCGCAATGCCCCGTGACGCCGGCAATGCTTGCACAGGCGACAGGGGCGTTCGGGTCGGCGTCGATTGTGGGCTATATTCAAATCGGCACGACGCCGAGAACGACGAATCCCCGAGAGGAGCACCACCATGAAAGTCAGCGACATTCTTCGCGTCAAGGGCAACACGCTCTTCACCACCACGCCGGACGACCCGCTGGCGGAAGCCGCCAAGACCATGGCGGACAAGGACATCGGTTCGCTGGTGGTCATGGAGCACGGCGACCTGGTCGGCATGCTCACCTTCCGTGAAGTGATCGTGGCGGTCGTCAACAACGGCGGCCAGGTCGGGACCACGCTGGTGCGCAAGGCCATGGACGACGCGCCCGTCACCTGCACGCTCGAAACCGACCTCGACGAAATCCGCCGCATCATGCTGGAGCGCCACGCGCGCTACATGCCCGTGATGGACAAGCGCATGCTCATGGGCGTGATCAGCTTCTACGACGTGGCCAAGGCCGTGGTCGACGCGCAGAACTTCGAGAACAAGATGCTCAAGGCGTACATCCGCGACTGGCCGGAAGACGAGAGCAACGAAAAGGCCGGCTGAGCCCGGCCGGCCGATGGACGGACCGCCTACTCTTTGATGTTGGCGGTTTCGACGATCTTCTTGTTGCGTGCGTACTCGGCCTGCACGAATTTCCCGAACGCCTCCGGCGTTCCGCTGCCCGGCAATGCGCCTTGCTCCGCCAGCTTGGCGCGCACGCCTTCCTCCTGCAGCACCGCATTCAGTTCCTGGTTGAGCCGCGCCACCACGGCCGGCGGCGTCTTCGCGGGCGCGAAGATGCCGGTCCAGCTCACCATGTCGTAGCCCTTGAGGCCGGGCATCTCGTTGAAGGTGGGCACCTGCGCGAGCGCCGGCAGGCGCTGGCTGCCGGTGATGCCCAGGGCCTTCAGGCGCTTGCCGTTCACGTGCGGGATGGCGCTGGTGCTCACCAGCATCGCGAGGTCGACCTGGTCGCCGATCACGTCGGTGGCGATCTGCGCACCGCCGCGGTAGGGCACGTGGGTCACGAAGATGCCGCTGCGTTCCTTGAGCAGTTCCATCGCCAGCTGCAGCACGGTGCCCACGCCCGAGGTGGCGTAGTTGTAGTGGCCCGGCTTGGCCTTGGCGAGCTTCACGAAGTCGGCGTAGCTGTGCACGTCCAGGCCGGGGCGCGCCACCAGCACCATCGGCGCGGTGTTGAGCAGGCCGACGGGCGCAAGGTCCTTGAGCGGATCGAAGCGGAAGGCCGAGGGGTTGACCAGCCGGCCGATGGCGATGGCGCTGTCGGGGCCGACCACCAGCGTGTAGCCGTCGGGTGCGGCGCTCACGGCCTTGGCCACGCCGATGGCGCCGCCCGCGCCGCTCACGTTCTCGATCACGACCGACTGCTTGAGCCGCTCGCCCAGGCGCTGCGCCACGAGGCGGGCGTTGACGTCCACGCTGCCGCCGGCCGTGAAGGGCACGATCAGCGTGAGGGGCTTGGCGGCGGGCCAGGCGGGCTGGGCGAGGGCGCCCGTGGGCAGGGCGGCACAGAGGGCGGCGGCAGCGAGGATCAGGCGGCGGTTCGTGGTCATGGCGGGGTTCATCCGGGGAAGGGTGTGGCGGAAGGCGTGGGTTCAGAGGCGAGGCGGGCGCGCAGCGCGTCGAAGGCGGCGCTCCATTCGGCGCGCCACTGGCGGCGCTGCGTGTCGTCGATCCAGGCGCCGTCCAGGCCGTTGTGCATGAAGCCGCGCAGGTCGTCCAGGCCGAAGCCGAAGTCGCGCACCATCATCAGCCAGGCGCCCGTGGGCGTGACCTGGTGCAGCGTCGGATCGTCGGTGTTCGGGTGGATGCGCAGGCCCAGGCCGGGCATGCGGCGGATCGGGTGGTCCAGCGCCCAGCGCTCGGGCGGCAGCGTGCGCAGGTAGTAGGAGTTGGTCGGCACCACGGTGAAGATCACGCCGCGCTCGGCGCACTGGCGCGCGAAGTCGGGCTGGTCGACCACCGTGTAGCCGTGGTCGATGCGGTCGACCTGCAGCAACTCGACCGCAGTGCGCACGTTGGTCCAGGGCATGCCGAACTCGCCGGCGTGCGCGGTGGTCTTCAGGCCGGCCTTCTTCGCATCGGCGTACGCGCGGGCGAAGAGCTCGGGCGGGCGGTCGTTCTCGCGGTAGTCGATGCCGATGCCGATCACCTCGTCGCAGCGGTGGGCCTGGACCCACTCGACCATCTCCACCGCAGCCTCGGCGCTGGCCTCGCGGTCGATGGCGGCAATGAGCCGGCCGGTGATGCCGAACGCCTGCTGCGCATCGTGGATCGCGCGGACGATGGCGCCCTGCGCCAGCGGGTAGGCAATGCCCGAGCCGTGCACCGTGCCGGTCGGGTTCCAGAAGAACTCGGCGTAGCGCACCTGGTGCGAGGCCGCGTCCTGCAGGTATTCGAGGGTGAGCTGGTACAGGTCGTCGGCGCTGCGCACCAGCTGGGCGTCGAGCGCGCGCAGCACACGCAGCACGCCCACGGGCTTTTCGCCGCGCGTGTAGAAGCCGTCGATTTCCGCCTCGGCCAGCGGCGCGCCGGCGCGCTGGTTGAGCTGGCGGAAGGTGTCGTGGCGCACGGTGCCGAAGAGGTGGCAGTGCAGTTCCACCTTGGGAATGGCGCGCAGCATCGCTTCGAGCGTGAAAGGAGCGGCGGCGGGCGCAGGCGCGGCAAGGGTCATGCGGCGCAGTCTAGGCAGTGCGTGCTCATAAGGAAAATTTCGAATTTCTATAATTTGATTCATTGAATCGATAACCAGGACGCCCATGGCCGCTTTGCCCCTGCGTGCGCTCACGCTGCGCCAGCTGCAGTGTTTCTCGGTGCTGGTCGAGGAAGGGCACTTCGGCCGCGCGGCGCGACGTCTCGCCATCACGCAGCCCGCGCTGAGCAACGCGATCAAGCAGATGGAAAAGCTGCTCGGCGCCGAGCTGCTGACCCGCTCCACCCACCGGCTCGAACTCACGCCCGTCGGCGCCGAGGTGCTGGCGCGCACCGATTTCCTGGTCCACACCTTCGAGGTGGCGCTGCGCGACATCGAGAGCACGGTGCAGCGCGGCCGGGCCTACGTGCGCGTGGGCGTGATCCCCTCGGCCAGCGCGCGCGTCGCGGCGGCGGCGGCCGGCTTCCTGCAGCAGCGCGGCGAGGTGGAACTGGCCTGGCGCGATGCACCCTCCACGGTGCTGCTGGCCGAGCTGCGCAGCGGCCAGCTCGACATGGCCGTGGCCGCGATCACCGAGCCGCCGGGTGGCCTGGAATGCATCGACCTGTTCCGCGACCCGCTGGTGCTCGTGGTGCGCAGCGACCATGCGCTGGCGGCGGCCGGCGAGGCGCGCTGGGAGGCCATTGGCAGCGAGCGCCTCGTGCTGTTCGAAAGCGGCAGCATGCCGGCGCTGGGCGATCCGGCGCGCGCGCAGTTCGCGCAGGGCGCGCAGCCGTACCGCGTGAGCTATTCCGAAACGCTCTACGCGCTGGTGCGCAGCGGGCAGGCGCTGGGGCTGATGCCGCGGCTGTACACCTCGTCGCTGCGCGACCCCGAGCTGGCCGTGGTGCCGCTGTCGGCGCCGCGCATCGAGCGGCGCGTGGTGCTGGCCTACCTGCCGGGGCCGATGCGCAACGTGGCGGCGCAGGAGCTCATCGGGTTCCTGCGCGAGCGGTTGCCGCAGGCCTAGGCAGTCTCCAGCATCGCCATGCGCGTTTCGCTGCTGAAACGCTCCAGCGTCCAGCCTTCGCCGAGCATGAACATGCGCGTGTGCAGCTGCGACAGCGTGTCGCCGTCCACTTCGTCGCCGAGATAACTCAAGCGCTTCTCGCGCAGGTCGACGAAGCCCGTCGTGTAGTCGCGCCCCAGGCGCAGCCACAGCGCATGCGCGCCCGGCGACTGGCGCGCGCCGCTCATCAGGCACATGCCGCTGCCCAGTGCCCAGCGGTACACGGCCGTGGCCAGCCCGCGCCGCTGGTAGGCGGGGTCGTACTGCGAATGCGGCGCGCGGATGTGGCGGTCGGCGCGGCGGTCGAGTTCGATCAGGCGGTTGAACACCGTGTAGCCGACCAGCCGTTGGTGGCGCACGTCCTCGATGTACACGTAGATCTCGCCGTCGGCCTCGCGAAAGCGCGCGCGCAGGTCGGGGTCGTCCAGGCGCAGCGCGGGCAGGTCCTGCACGCGCTCGCCCATGGCGCGCATGCGCTCGTACACCGGCGTCAGCGGCTCGCTCGGGCGGCCCTTCTTCGGATCGACGTCGATGCGCAGCTCGGCCGGCCGCAGCCAGCGGCGGCGCAGCGCGTCGAACGACAGCCAGGCGGGCCAGGGCGGCAGGGCAGGCGAAGGCGAAAAAGAGACGGAAGGGGAGCAGGCAAGAGCCACCACGGGGAAATCCTCACGACGAAACACGACGGCGAAGCGGGCGAGGTTCTTCCGCGCGGCACGGGGCCGGAGGCGGGAAGAAGGTCGGACGCTGGGGGAAGTGGTGCGTCGCCCGGGCGGATCAAAGCCAGGACGCGCGACCGCGCGGGGCGGGTGCCCGACGGTCGATGTGCGCTGAAGAAAAAAGGAGGCTGACCGCCGGGCTCAGGGATGTGCGAGGGTCTGCTGCGACCTCGCCGTCATCGCCGCGGGTGCGCGCACGCGCGCGTCGCCCGGGGCCGCAGAGGCCGCCGCGCGATCGAAACCGGGGATGAAAACCATGACGTTCATAGGGTCGATTGTAGGAAGCCGGGGGTGTTCGGGCAACCAAAGCCCCCGCGGTCTCTGCCAGATTGAACGCGGGTTGCGCTCAGTGCAGTTCGTCGGCCGCGTGGATCGTCTCGCGCACGCGCGGGTAGATCTGCGTGTTCCATTTGCTGCCGCTGAACACGCCGTAGTGCCCCACGCCGGCCTGCAGGTGGTGCGTCTTGAGGTAAGGGCGGATGCTGCTGCACAGGTCTTGCGCGGCCACGGTCTGGCCGACCGCGCAGATGTCGTCGCGCTCGCCTTCCACCGTGAGCAACGCAGTGCGCCGGATCGCCGCGGGGTTCACCGTGCGCCCGGCCACGGTGAGTACGCCGCGCGGCAGGTCGTAGGTCTGGAACACGCGCTCGACGGTCTCCAGGTAGAACTCGGCCGGCAGGTCGTTCACCGCCAGGTACTCGTCGTAGAACTCGGCGATGGTGCGGGCCTTGTCGAGCTCGCCTTCGACCAGCAGGCGCTCCATGTCCTCGAACTGCTTCTTGTGGCGCTCGGGGTTCATGCTCATGAAGGCAGTGAGCTGCAGGAAGCCGGGGTACACGCGCCGCATCGCGCCCGCATGCGGCCACGGCACATGGCTGATGAGGTTGCGGCGGAACCAGTCGATGGGCCGGTCGGTCGCGAGCTTGTTCACCGCGGTCGGGTTGATGCGGCAATCGACCGGCCCCGCCATCAGCGTGAGGCTGCGCGGCGTGGCCGGGTGGTCGTCTTCCGCCATGAGCGCGGTCGCGGCCAGCGCGGCCACGCAGGGCTGGCACACGGCGACCATGTGCGTGCCCGGGCCCACGGCCTCGACGAAGCGCATCAGCTGCAGCGTGTAGTCGTCCAGCCCGAAGCGGCCCTGCCACAGCGGCACGTCGCGCGCGTTGTGCCAGTCGGTCAGGTACACGTCGTGGTCGCGCAGCAGGGTGCGCACGGTTTCGCGCAGCAGCGTGGCGAAATGGCCCGACAGTGGTGCGACCAACAGCACGCGCGGGTGCACCGCTTCGGTGTGTGCCTTGCGAAAGTGCAACAGCGTCCCGAAAGGCGAGACCAGCGCGACCTCTTCGTGCACGGGCACGTCGGTGCCGTCCACCACCACGCTGTCGATGCCGTAGGCCGGCCGCGTGTGGGTGAGCCGCATGCGCGAGAAGACCTCGCAGCGTGCGGCCATGCGCCGCAGCGCGGTGCGCTCGGTGCCGTCCTGCCAGAGGGCGCGGCCCAGGTACTGCGCGGTGAGCCGCCATGGCGAGAGCAGGTCGGCCTGGTTCTGGTAAGCGCGGTACAGCATGCAGGGGCTGCAGGCAAGTTGCGGGCCAGCAAGCACGGTAGCTCGTGGCACGGCGCTTGCACACAGCACGCATCGTCCAAGGAGTGTCGCGATGGCCAAACCCGTTCTCACGATCAGCAGCAAGAACTACGGCGCCTGGGCGCTGCGCGGCTGGCTGATGTGCAGGCTCGCGGGGCTGGACTTCAGCGAGAAGGTCATTCCGCCCGACGACCCGGCCATGAAGGCCGAGATGCTGCTGCTGTCGTCGTCGATGCTGGTGCCTTCGCTGCAGCATGGCGGCATCAAGGTGTGGGACACGCTGGCCATCGGCGAGTACCTGAACGAGATCAAGCCCAAGGCCGGCCTGCTGCCCGCCGACGCCGCGGCGCGTGCGCACTGCCGCGCCATCTGCGGCGAGATGCACTCGGGCTTTGCCTCGATGCGCGGCGCGCTGCCGATGAACATCAAGGCCCGCTTCAAGAACTTCAAGGTGTGGTCGCGCGCGCAGGGCGACATCGACCGCATCGTCACCATCTGGCGCGAGTGCCTCAAGGCCTACGGCGGGCCGTTCCTCTTCGGCAAGCAGCCCGGCATGGCCGACGCGATGTATGCGCCCGTGGTCACGCGCTTCCTGAGCTACGACGTGGCGCTCGACAGCGTGTGCGCCGCGTACTGCAAGCGCGTGATGGAGCTGCCCGCCATGAAGGAATGGGTGGCGGCCGCGCTACAGGAGCCCGACGAGATCGACGAGCTCGACGCGGAGTTCTGACGCTGCTGCTTCACGCGCTCGCGGGCGGCAGGCCGAGGCCGTCCTGCCGCAGCCGGCGCTCGATGCTCTGCGCGGCCTGCTGCAGGTCGCCCAGGTGCGCCGACACGATCTCGCGCTCGCTCTTCACCGCCGGCAGCCACGCGCAGCTGAGGCAACCCACCACCTGCTCGCCCAGCCGCACCGGCACCGACACCGCGCCGAAGCGGTCGGGAGAGTCGAGGCTGGTGGATGTGGGGTCGCGCGCCGCGTAGCCCTGGTCGCGTGCGTGCGCCACCATGCGGCGGATGCTGTCGGGGCGCCGCGCGCCGCGGTCGAAGTCGTTGGGTGAACGCGCCAGTGCGGCAACGATTTCTCGCCGCTCACCCTCGGGGCAGAACGCGAGGTAGCAACGCCCGAGCGACGACAGCAGCATCGGCGGACGAAAGCCCAGCGCGCGGTAGTTCACCGCGAGGCCGTTGCGCGGCCGGTCGGTGTCGAGGATCAGCATCGCCGTGCCGTCGCGCACGCCCAGGTCGATCGGCCACGGCACCAACCGCTGCAGCGTGGCGCGCGGCGATGCGGCCAGCGCCGTGAGCCGCGTGCGCCACGCGGCCGCAGCGCCCGATTGGCCAGTGGCCGAGGTGGGCACGTAGCGCTTCTCCAGCTCGTTGCGCTCCACCCATCCGGCCTGCTGCAGCGTCTTCAGGATGCGCAGCAGCGTGGCCTTCGACAGGCCGGTCTGCCGGTGCAGCTCCTGCAGCGTGACGGCCGACGAGCGCTGGATGGCCAGCATCACGTCGAGCCCACGGCGCAGGGCGTCGATCGACTTCACGCTGTGCGCGCCGCGGGTGTCCGACATGTCGCCTCCGAAGAAAAAAGGTTCACTCAGTGAAACTATATCTTCTGGCCGCGCGGCGCCATTCCTACAGTTCGACGACACCCCCACGTCGTCCCACCGAGAAGGAAAACGCAAGATGTTCCACCAACGAAACATGGTCCGTGCCGCTGCAGGAGCCATTCTTTTGCTGTGCGCCGCGACAGCGGCGCTGGCGCAATCGTGGCCCGCGAAGCCGATCACCCTCGTCGTCGCCTACCCGGCCGGCGGCGACACCGACGCCATCGCGCGCACCTACGCCGAGAAGCTCGCGCAGCGCCTGGGCCAGCCGGTGCTGGTCGACAACCGCCCCGGCGCGAGCGGCATGATCGGCAACGCCTGGGTCGCGAAGGCGCCGGCCGACGGCTACACGCTGCTCTTCACGCCCAGCACCTTCCCCATCGCGCAGCACGTGCTCAAGGCCGGCCCCGGCGTGGCGCACGATGTGGTGAAAGACTTCACCCCCATCGTCAAGACCGGCAACATCCCGGTGCTGATGGTCACCGCGCCCACGAGCGGCATCAAGACCGTGGCGCAGCTGGTGGCCGGCGCCAAGGCCGGCAAGGCCTTCACCTACGGCACGCCGGGCGCGGGCTCGCCGATGCACATCGCGGGCGAGCTCTTCAACAAGGACGCCGGCGTGGCCATTGCACACGCGCCGTACCGCGGCGTGGCACCGGTGGTCAACGACACGCTGGGCGGCCACGTGAGCGTGGGCTGGATCACGCCCGGCGCGGTGGCGGCCCACATCGCCGCCGGCAAGCTGGTGCCGCTGGCCGTGGCCGAGCGCCAGCGCACGAAGCTCATGCCCAGCGTGCCCACCTTCCTGGAACTGGGCTACCGCGACATGGACGTGAGCGCCTGGATGGGCCTGCTCGGCCCGAAGGCTCTGCCGGCCGAGGTCGTGCAGACGCTCAACCGCCACGTCAACGAAATTTTGAAGATGCCCGACGTGCAGGCCCGCATGGCCGCGCTCGGCATCGAGCCCGTGGGCGGCGAGCCGGCCGTGCTGGCCCGCCAGATCGCCGACGACGACCAGCGCTTCGGCAAGCTGGTGCGCGAGTTCGGCATCCGCGCTGACTGACGACACACACCTGCAGACAAGGAGACGATGCATGTTGAGCGAAGAAAAGAACCGCCTGCTGACCGAAGTCGGTCCGGGCAAGCCCATGGGCGATTACCTGCGCCGCTACTGGCACCCGATCGCCGGTGCCAGCGAGTTCGACGACAAGGCCGTGAAGCCGCTGCGCATCCTCGGTGAAGACTTGGTGCTCTACAAGGACCTGAGCGGCAACTACGGCCTCGTCGACCGCCGCTGCCCGCACCGCAATGCCGACATGTCGTACGGCTACGTCGAGAAGTGCGGCCTGCGCTGCAGCTACCACGGCTGGCAGTACGACACCAGCGGCCAGTGCATCCACCAGCCTTTTGAAGAAACGCTGGACCCCGACGCGCGCATGCGCAGGAACACGAAGATCAAGGCCTACCCCGTGCAGGAAAAGGCCGGCCTGCTGTGGGCCTACATGGGCCCGCAGCCCGCGCCGCTGCTGCCCGACTGGGAACTCTTCAACTGCAGGAACGGTTTCGCGCAGGCCGTGTTCGCCGAGATTCCCTGCAACTGGTTCCAGTGCCAGGAGAACTCCATCGACCCCGTGCATTTCGAGTGGACGCACAACAACTGGACCACGCGCCTGCAGGGCGACGAAGGCCCCTACGTGCCCACGCACCTCAAGCTCGCCTTCGAGGAGTTCGAGCACGGCTTCGTCTACAAGCGCCTGCGCGGCGGCGAGCGCGAAGACAACGTCATGTGGACCACCGGCCGCGTCACGCTGTGGCCCAACGGCTTCTTCCTGGGCCACCACTTCGAATGGCGCGTGCCCATCGACGACCACCACACGCTGAGCGTGCTGTGGGTGCTCAGCCGCGTGCCGACCGAGCAGGAGCCCTATGTGCAGGAACGCATTCCCTCGTGGTACGGCCCCATCAAGGACCCGGCCACGGGCCGCTGGATCACCAGCCACGTCGCCAACCAGGACTTCGTGGTCTGGGTCGGGCAGGGCACCGTCACCGACCGCACGCGCGAGAAGCTGGGCCAGAGTGACAAGGGCATCGTGATGATGCGCCGGCGCTTTTTCGAAGAACTCGAGTCGATGCAGTCCGACCCGTCGCACGAGCCCAAGGGCCTGATCCGCGACCCCGAAAGGAACCGCGACGTGTACCTGCCCTCGGCCTGCCGCGACGAGATGCTGCACGGCCTGCCGCGCGAGGAGCTGGCGGCGCATCCGCTGCTGGGGCCGTACCTGAAGGACTTCTTCGGGCAGGCCGGGCAGCCCGACGACGTGCGCGCGGCGTATGAGCAGGCCATCGGGCAGAAGGTCGAAGGGGCGCAGTTCTTCAAGGTCCACGGCGGCACATCGGACGCCGAGGTGGAAACGCAAGAGGCTGCATAACGCACGCCGCGATCCGGGTCTTTGCGCCGGGGCTCGCCTCGACGCGAACGGCGTGTGAACATCCCAGGTCGGGAGCACACGCCGTGAAGTTTCGTGATCGCACACACGCCGGCCGCCAACTCGCTGCCTTGCTGCAGCGGCGCGGCGGTTTTCCGGATGCCGTGGTGCTGGCGCTGCCGCGCGGCGGCGTGCCGGTGGCCTTCGAGGTGGCCCGCGCGCTGCGCTTGCCGCTCGACGTGCTGGTGGTACGCAAGCTGGGCCTGCCCGAACAACCCGAGTACGCCTTCGGCGCGCTCGCGGGCGATGGCGTGCCCGAGATCGACGAACACCTGGTGCGCACGCTGGACCTGCGGCCTTCGGAGATCGATGCGGTGGTCCGTGCTGAACTCGCCGAGTTGGCGCGCCGCACGCAGGTCTATCGCGGCGATCGCCCAGAGTGCGACGTGCAAGGCCGCACGGTGCTCGTGATCGACGACGGGCTTGCCACTGGCGCCACCATGCGCGCCGCGGTGCGCGGGCTGCGGCGGCAGAACGCCGGCAGCGTGATCGCCGCCGTGCCCGTGGCGTCGCCCGAGGCCTGCGAGGCCTTGCAGCGCGAGGCCGACGACGTGCTGTGCGTGCGCTGCCCCACGGTGTTTCGCGCGGTCGGCGCCTGGTATGAAGACTTCTCGCAGACGACGGATGAGGAGGTCTGCGCGCTGCTGGCGAAGGCCTAGCGCCTGAACATCCGCAGATCGAGCGCGCTCTCTTCGCCCAGCCACATCGCATGGGCTGTGTGGTCCGCGAAGTCGTCGCCGGTCACGCCGTGCACGAAGATGTCCAGGCCGTTGCGGTTGGCGTCGAGCCAGCCGATGACTTCGTCGAACTCGGCGGCGTCGAAGGCCAGCTGGCAGCTCCAGTGCGGGTGCGGGCCGACCAGGCGTTCGTGCACCCGGCCCACCACCACCATCAGCTCGCGGCCGGCGCGCTCGCTGAGTTCGCGCGCCTGCGCCAGCGTGGCGGGGGCGAAGTAGATGTGGGCGTGGTACTGGGCGTAGAGGTTTTCGGGGCGGCGCGGCATGGTGGGCTCATTGTGAACCGAGGCGGAAGCGTCCGCTGTAGCGAAACACATCGCCGAACCAGCGGTGGCGCAGCCGCATCTTCATCGTGAAGTGGTCGGGGGCGGACGGATCGGGCCGCTCCTCGACGTAGGCAGTGCCGAGAAAGAGGCCCAGCGGCAGCGGAATGCGCAGCCCCGCGAGGCGCCAGATGTAGCCCCGGTCGCGGAACACGAGCGCGCCGTCTTCCGCGCTCACCGCCAGGCGCATGCCGATGCCGAAGCGCACGTATTCGATCACCTCGCTGCCTTGCGCCGCGTCGTGTTCCATGTGCGAGCGGAAATGAAAAGGTGGCCTGTTCGGAAAGTGGAAGACGCGGTCCCAGTAGAGGTGGGCGTTGTCGGGGTGGCAGCGGTAGTGCACCTCGATCGGCACCTGGGTACCCTGGTGCGGAACCAGCGCGCCGAACAGCCGGCCGAAGGGCATCAGCAGCGCGGCCCACGGGGCGTGCCAGACCTCGCGCATCGTGCCGCGCACGCAGACGTAGTCGTCGGAGAACGGCGCCATCGTGTAGTGGCGGCGGATCACGTCGCCGAGCCGGTCCCACGCAGGGCCGAGCGCCTGCTGGAAGACGGGTGGCGCGCTCATCCCGCCACCGCCTGGGTGGCTTCGCTGCGCGCCTTGTAGAAGCGCAGGATGTTCTCCGAGGCGTCGCCAAGCAGGAACTGCATGACCGGGTCCGCATACCAGTTGAAGCGCGTGCTCAGCCGCCACGACACCGCGACGCGCAGCTCGGTGCCACCGTCGCGCGGGGTCAGGGTGTAGGTGGCGTCGCGCAGGTCGAAGTACTGGCCGCCGATCATCACATGGTCGTCGAGCGCGCCGGCGGGGAAGGAGTCGGGCGTGAAACGGAAACGCCACTTCAGCAGGCGATCGGGCTGCCACTCGGTGACGACCTCTTCGAAGTGCACGTTCTTCTGCCACTGCACCTGGCGCACGCGGCCCTCGGGCGTGTCGACGGTCACGCCCGACACCGGCATCGGCACGCCGACGCGGTAGGCCCACGCGTCGCCGACTTCGCTGGGGCGGATGTCGCGCGCGGCGTTGAGCTCGTGCCACACGCGCCCGGCCGGCGCTGCAATGAAGAGCGTGCGCGAGGTGTTCGAGAACTGGTCGGGGTTGGGCCATTGCGGCTCGATGCCGCCGAGCAACAGCGGCACCAGGGCGACGCTGTACAGCGCGGGCTTCGGCCAGTTGGTGATGCGGCACACGATGCCCATGGCCAGCCCGCCGACGCTGCCCATCACCGCGAACAGCGGCACGATGAAGGCGGCGCAGATGATGCCCTCGATGAACACCATCAGCGTGCCGCCGACGAACAGCGCGGTGGCCACCCACGGCGCCCAGAGGTAGTAGCCCCAGCTGCGCCGTTCGATGCGCTCGGCCATATACACCGTGACCGCGCCGCACGCCGCGGGCGCGAAGTAGACGAAGGAGCCCAGCATGGCCGAGAAGGGCTCGCCAGGGCCGCCGCTGAAAACGAGGCGCAGCACGAGCGCCAGCGCCGCGCCGGCGAACATGGGCCAGAACCAGCCGAAGGGCATGCCGCGCACGGGCTTTGGGGGCGGCAATTCGGCGTTTGGGGGCAGGTCTGCAAGCCTGCTCTCTTCGGGATCTGTGTGCATGAAAACCTCTTCTCCTCTTCTTGTGTGGGCTCAGCTGGCGCTGCGCCGGGCCGTCACCATGGCGTAGTCGAAGTCGCGCCAGAACATGCCCAGTGCGAGTGCGCAGTAGCTGGCCACGATGTGCTTGCGGCGCCAGGGGCTGAGCCTGCCGCGGGCCTTCCACAGTTCGGCCAGCGTGAAGCGGGTGGCCAGCACGGGGATGTGCAAGGCGCTCGGTGCCACGCGCCAGCGCAGCGAGGTGAACTCGATGTCCTCGAAGCCGTGCGCGCGAAGCGCGGCCGTGAAGTCGTCGCGCTGGGCCAGCGTGGGCACGGCCCAGCTGTCGGCCCACAGGCGGTGCAGCCAGCCCGCGAGGCGGCCCGACCGGCGGCGCAGCAGGAAGCCGTCGACCACCACCAGCCGCGCACCGGGCTTGAGCAGCCGCGCGGCCTCGCGCACGAAGTCGGCCTTGGCGGTGCCCTCGGCATAACAGGCGCTTTCGAGCGCCCAGGCACCGTCGGCCTGGGCGGCAGGCAGGCCGGTGCGGGTGTAGTCGGCCTCGACGTGCGCGACGCGGTCGGCCACGCCGGCGCGGGCATCGAGCCGCGCGGCGATGCCGTTCTGCACCGGCACGTTGGTCACCGTGACCGCGTGCAGCGCCGGGTCGTCGCCGACCAGCGTGCGCGAGGTGGCGCCGGCGCCGCAGCCCAGGTCGAGCACGCAGCGCGGGCCGGGGGTGGCCGTGTCGAGCCGCAGTGCGCGGCCGACGGTGCGGTTCATCTCGATCAGCATGCCCTCGCGCCGCAGCGGGTTCAGGCCCAGGCGCCAGAAGCCGAAGTGCATGTTGTAGCTCGGGCTCCAGGCGCGGTAGTCGTCGGCGACCTCGGTGAAATAGTCCTGCGTGTCCTCGCGGCTCACGTGGCCTTCGACGGCAGGCGGCGCAGGCCGCGCGGTGCCGGGCAGGCGGAAGTCGGGCTGGAAGACGTCGGGCATCGAAAACTCCTTCGGACGTGGGCGGGTGGGGTGTGACAGCGTGGGTTTTTTTCTAGAGCTTGCAGTGGTCGTCGGCGCATGTCGCTGGCGCGATCGCACCGTGCCCCGCGAGCCGCAGGACCAGCCAGCGCGGCAGCCGGTAGCGGTTGCGCGCCAGCACCGCGTAGGCGCGATCGGCCAGCCGGCCGACCACCGGCAGGTCGAGCACGGCGCCGCCGGCCGGCAGGCCCACCGCCGCGCGGCAGGCGCGGATCGCATCCACGCCCACGCGCAGCCGGCCTGCGGCATCGACCGCGTGCAGCGAGCGCATCAGCGCCTCGCGCGGCGCCGGGCCGTCCGCGAAACCGATGGGCGAGCAGTCGACCAGGCGCAGCCGCTTCGCGCTGTCGCGCGCCTGCATGGCGCCCATCTCGGCCGTGCACAGTGGGCAGGTGGCGTCGAAGTAGACGGTGAGCGGGTAGGTGGCGGGGGCGAAGCGGGTCATGGTGCTTTTGGTTCTCGATATTTCAGTCAAAACAGAAATAAGAAGGCAAAAAAAGGACGCGGCCTTTCTCAGATCATGGGCAGGCTGGCGTGGTGCGCGTCGGGGTCGTCGCCCTTGCCGGCGCCAGGAGGGGCGGGGGGCGGTGGGCTGTCGCCGCGCACGAACTTCTGCACGCTGGCGCCGAGCGTGAGCACCTTGTCGAGCGTGCCGGGCGACAGCCGCAGCATCTCGTCGGCCCAGGTGGCGAGCTTGGTCATGAGGTCCATGGTGGAGCGGATGCGGTCCTGCGCATCGGGCGGCTCCTTCTGGAAATCGGGGCTGGCGACGATCTCGCGCAGCACGCGGATGGTGGGGTCGAACTCGCGCTCCTTGCGCTCGCGCACCACGGTGCGGAACAGCTCCCACACGTCGACGCTGGTCTCGAAGTAGTCGCGCCGGTCGCCCAGCGTGTGGGTGACGCGCACGAGGTTCCAGGCCTGCAGTTCCTTCAGGCTGTTGCTGACGTTGGAGCGGGCCACGCCCAGCGTTTCCGACAGCTCTTCGGCGTGCATCGGCTTGCCGTGCGCGAAGAGCAGGGCGTGGATCTGCGAGACCGTGCGGTTCACGCCCCACATGGAGCCCATCTCGCCCCAGTGCAGGACGAACTTGCGTTGAATGTCGGTGAGTTCCATGGCGCCGAGTTTAGGAATTCCTGAATTTCTGTCAAGACAGAAACAAAAAACCGCTGCATGGTGGCCGCAAAAGTGAAATACTGTATGAATAAACAGTTATTCGACTTGTTTCCTGTTTCCTTCCAAGGACTCGCCATGCCCGCCGCCCAGGTTCCCATCCACATCATCAAGGGCCGAGGCGCGGCCACGCGGCTCGCGCACCGGTTCTCCAAAGACGAACGCGACGCCTTCGATGACGGCTGGGGCACGCTGGAAGACGGCGAAGCCGAAGCCGCCGGGCTGCTGCCGCTGGCCACCGAGGTGCGCTTCGAGGACGTGAAGTCGGTGCTCAGCAGCAACGAGTCGCCCGACATCCCCTTCGACCGCTCGCTCAACCCGTACCGCGGCTGCGAGCACGGCTGCATCTACTGCTTTGCGCGGCCCACGCACAGCTACCTCAACCTCTCGCCCGGCCTCGACTTCGAGACCAAGCTCATCGCCAAGCGCAACCTCGTCGAGGTGCTGCGCGCCGAACTTGGGCGCAAGGGCTACCGCCCCAGCAACCTTGCCATCGGCACCGCCACCGACTGCTACCAGCCCATCGAGCGCGAGCTGCGGCTCACGCGCGGCGTGATCGAGCTGCTGAGCGAGGTGCGGCATCCGTTCGCGCTGGTCACCAAGTCGAGCGCGGTCGAGCGCGACCTCGACCTGATCGCACCCATGGCCGCCGACCGGCTCGCGGCCGTGTACGTCACGATCACCACGCTCGACGGAGAGCTGGCGCGCAAGCTCGAGCCGCGCGCCGCCGCGCCGCACCGGCGGCTGCGCACCATCCGCACCCTGGCCGAGGCCGGCGTGCCGGTGGGCGTGAGCGTGGCGCCGCAGATTCCGTTCATCACCGAAGACATGGAGCAGGTGCTCGAAGCCGCCTGGGAGGCCGGCGCGCGCAGCGCCTTCTACACCGTGGTGCGCCTGCCGTGGGAGGTGGCGCCGCTCTTCAAGGAATGGCTCGAGTTGCACTACCCGCAGCGCGCCGAGCGCGTCATGGCGCGCATCCACGAGATGCGCGGCGGCAAGGACTACGACGCCGACTTCGCCACGCGCATGAAGGGCAGCGGCCTGTGGGCCGACCTGATCCACCAGCGCTTCCAGAAGGCGACGCACCGGCTGGGCTTCAACCGCGAGCGGATCGCGCTGGACACCGGCGCGTTCCGCCCGCCCGGCGCGCAAGGGCAGGGCAGCCTGTTCTGAGTGCGAGCAACGCTGACGCGCCCCGGCCCGGACCGCTGCGGCTGACGAGGGCGGTCGGTAGGGCCACCCTCGCTTCCACGCAATGCCCGGGCCTACATGAAGAAGTCGTCCAGCGGTGGCGGCGCCACGACACCCACCAGTTGCACTTCGAAGTCGGCGGTGCCGTTGCCGTCGATATCGGCCTGCAGCGTCTGGGTGGCGACGTCGAACCTCAGCTGTCCGGCTATGTTGGTGAACGCCGCATCGCCGAGGTAGCTGAAGGCGTCGTCCGCGTTCGCGTTGCCCGAAATGGCGTCGATGCCCGACAGGTCGAGCGTGTCCGCACCGCTCATGAATCCGGTGACCACGTCCCTGTTCGCACCGGCCGCACTCTCGGCCACGGCATTGAAGTCGTAGATATCGTTGCCATCGCCCCCGATGAGCGTGTCCTTGCCCAGTCCGCCGGTCAGCGTGTCGTTGCCGCCGCCGCCGTTGAGCGTGTCGTTGCCCGCGCTGCCCTGGATCGCTTCGTTGTCCGCGCCACCGGTGAAGGCGGTGCCGCCGACGATGCCGACGTCCAGCACCTGCGTCGCGGTGGCGTCGCCGTCGGCGTCCTTGACCGCCAGCGAGAACTGCAGGTTGGCGTCGAGCTGGCCGCTGTTGAGGGTGACGAACCCGATGTCCGAGATCTTGATGACGTCGTTGTCGGACGTGGCCGCTTCGGGGTTGGCCGTGCCAGGTGTTCCCGAGAATTCCTGCAGCGTGGTGCTGTTGCCGCCGGCCCCGGTCAGCGCATTGAGGTTGATGGCCGTGCCCGTCACGCCTTCGGTCGATACCAGCAGCTGCGCGCCTTCGATGACGTAGTTCTCGGTGCCGGTGTTGAAGTCGTTCGACTCGATGATGACCGCGCCGTCGTTGTTGTCCAGCGAGATGCTGTACGGGGCCGGGATGGTGCCACCGGATTTGATGATGTCGGCGTTGTCGATGATGATGGCCTTCGTCGTGCGGCTGCCGTCGTCCGGGTCCACCAGCTTGAGCACGAGCACCAGGTCCTCGCTGCCGATGCCGTCGAACTTGAGGAACATGCCGGCGGCCTGCGTGGTCGGCGTCGCGGTCGTGAAGCCGAACGGGTTCGCGGCGAAGAAGTCGAGGTCCAGCACCTCGCCCTGCTGGATGGTGTCGCCCGCCACGCCGTTGGCCAGGTTGGACACGCTCACCCACGTCCCGGCCTGCTTGAACAGCTCGCCGTTCGCGAAGGCGGTTCCATTGGCCGTGCCCAACGGGGCTGCCGGAGCGATTGCTTGGATGTTGTTGGCACCGGTGCCGCCGCCCGGCTCGCTGTAGCCGGTGAACTGCACGAAGAAGTTGCTGCTCAGCTGGGCCACCGACACATCGGGCTGCGTCTGGTCGACCGTCGATGTGCCCACCGTGTAGCCGGTGAAGCCCAGCGCCTGGCCGGTCGAGACGGTGTTGAAGCCCGCGATGGGCGCATTCAGCGCGAGCGAGTAGGTGCCGTTCACCTTGTCGAAGCTCAGCGTGCCGGTCGCGTTGGTGGTGGTGGCCGAGCCCGGGTCCGGCTTGTAGCTGAAACTCACGGCGAAGGAGGCGCTCGTCGCCGTCTCGGAGGTCCAGGTCACCGTCGGGCTGGTGATCGCCGCATTGCCCACCGTGCCGGTCAGCGTGATCGCTGAAAAGTCGGAGTTGGAGACGCTGTAGCTCGACCGCGCGTCGGCACCGATCTCGTAGTCGAAGGTGCCGGTGCCGCCGGGCGACGGGTTGCTGGTGTTCGCGTAGATGAGGTCGGTGCGGGCCACGATGGTCGGGCCGTCGTCCTCGAAGTTCAGGGCCTGGCCGATGTTCAGGAAATCCGAGCCCGTGTTCTGGTCGCCGTCCTTGTCGGTGATGGTGTCGGTGCGGGTCAGCACGACCAGGTCGGCCGCGGCGAGCGTCTTCGAGTCGTCCGGATTGGTGGCATCCGGGTGCACGACCGCGCGCTGCTGGTCGAGCGTGACGAGGCCCGCGGCGTTCACGCTGACGGTGAAGACCACCAATCCGCTACCGGCCGTGCGCCCTTCGACCACGCCGCCGGCGGTGAGGGTCAACACCACGCTCTGGTTGCTGAGCGTGTCGACCAGGCCCGAGGCAACGCCCGCGCTCTTGACGCTGAGCGCGTAGGCGCTGGTGACCGTGCCGGCACCGTCCGCGCCGTAGGTCGGCGTGCTGGTGAAGTTGTCGGCGAAGCTGGCCGACGCGTTGGTGGCCAGGATGGTCTCGTCCACCGTCAGTGGATCGGCGGCCGCCGTGTCGGCCACCGTGATGCTCGGCCCGTCATCCTCGAAGTTCAAGGCCTGGCCGATGTTCAGGAAGTCCGAGCCCGTGTTCTGGTCGCCGTCCTTGTCGGTGACGGTGTCGGTGCGGGTCAGCACGATCAGGTCGGCTGCGGCGAGCGTCTTCGAGTCGTCCGGGTTGGTGGCGTCCGGATGCACGACGGCGCGCTGCTGGTCGAGCGTGACGAGGCCCGCAGCGTCCACGCTGACGGTGAAGACCAGCGCACCGCTGATGGCGGTACGCCCCTCGACCACGCCGGCATTGACGGTCAGCACCACGCTCTGGTTCGTCAGGGTGTCGACCAGGCCCGAGGCGATCCCTGCGCTCTTGACGCTCAGCGCATAAGCGCTGGTGACCGTGCCCGCACCGTCCGCGCCGTAGGTCGGCGTGCTGGAGAAGTTGTCGGCGAAGCTGGCCGATGCGTTGGTGGCCAGGGCGCTCTCGTCCACCGTCAACGTGTCGGGCGGCGCTGTGTCGGTGACCACGATGCTCGGGCCGTCGTCCTCGAAATTCAGGGCCTGGCCGATGTTCAGGAAGTCCGAGCCGGTGTTCTGGTCGCCATCCTTGTCGGTGATGGTGTCGGTGCGGGTCAGCACGACCAGGTCGGCCGCGGCCAGCGTCTTCGAGTCGTCCGGGTTGGTGGCGTCCGGGTGAACGATGGCGCGCTGCTGGTCGAGCGTGACGAGGCCCACGGCGTTCACGCTGACGGTGAAGACCAGTGCACCGCTGATGGCGGTGCGCCCCTCGACCACGCCGGCGTTGACGGTCAGCACCACGCTCTGGTTCGTCAGGGTGTCGACCAGGCCCGAGGCGATGCCCGCGCTCTTGACGCTGAGCGCGTAGGCGCTGCTGGTCGTGCCTGCGCCGTCCGCGCCATAGGTCGGCGTGCTGGAGAAGTTGTCGGCAAAGCTGGCCGACGCGTTGGTGGCCAGGGCGGTTTCGTCCACCGTCAATGCGTCGGGCGGCGCAGTGTCGGCGACCGCGATGCTCGGGCCGTCGTCCTTGAAGTTCAGGGCCTGGCCGATGTTGAGGAAGTCCGAGCCGGTGTTCGGGTCGCCATCCCTGTCGGTGATGGTGTCGGTGCGGGTCAGCACGATCAGGTCGGCTGCGGCGAGCGTCTTCGAATCGTCCGGGTTGGCGGTGTTCGGATGCACGATCGCACGCACCTGGTCGAGCGTGACCGTGCCGGCGGCGTTGACGCTCACCGTGAAGACGATGTCGCCCGTGGCGGCCGCCGCGGCGTCCGTGCCCTGGCGTCCCTCGACGACGCCCGAGGCATTGAGGAACAGGAACACGCTGTTGCCGGTGGCCACGTCGTCCAGCCCGGAGTCCGCGCCGCTGGTCTTCAGGCTCAGCGCGTAGGTGCTGCTGACCGTGCCTGCGCCGTCCGCGCCGTAGCTCGGCGTGCTGGTGAAGTTGTCGGCGAAGCTCGCCGACGCGTTGGTGGCCAGGGCGCTCTCGTCCACCGTCAATGCGTCAGGGGGCGCCGTGTCGGCCACCGCGATGCTCGGCCCGTCGTCCTCGAAGATCATCTGCGAGCCGATCTGCGCCGTGGCGGTGGACGACCTCAGCAGCCGGAAGCCCCCGATGTCGAAGTCCGCGTGCGTGTTGCCCGAGGCATTGAGGGCCGCCCCGTTCTCGATGAGCACGCGGTTGTGGTCCGCCGACGTCGTGTATTCGATCGATTGGCCGGCCACCACGCCGGTGATGGTCGCGACGCCGCCGGTGATGCTGATGGCGAGGCTCGAACTCAGTCCGCCTTCGGCACCGGCCGAGAAGGTTTCGAGCACGGCCCCGGTGACGGAATTGAGCACGCGCACGCTCGTGATCGCCACCGTCGCGTCGCCCGCATAGCCGTCGATGAAGCTGTTGCCGGACTCCGCCGCCGTGCTGAAGGCCGAGATCTTGACCTGGGCACTCTTGCCGCTTTGCAGCTGCACCACGTCGAAGTCGGCGGTCCTCGCGCCGAACATGCCGGTGAAGTCGATGTTCGACTCCAGGTCGGCCTCGTTCTGGTCCAGGTTCGGAATGGTGACGTCCGCCCGGGCACCCGTCACGAACGTGAAGCGGATGCCTTCCTGCTCGGTGATCATCTGGCTGTTGGTGCCGAACGTGGTCGGTCCGCCCGCCTTGCTGGTGTTGATCGTGTCGCCGGTCGAGATGTTGATGTCGTCGGCGGTGCTGTTGGGGTTGGCGCCGGACTGGTTGGCCGGGTCCTTGCCCGTCGCGATGATCGACACGTTGGAGATGCGGCCATCGACGATGGTCGGACTGCCGGTCGTGAACATCAGGAACAGGTTCTGGCCGGAGGGCGCGTCCGCGAGGTTGAACTCCGTGTCCTGGCTGACGCTGACGAAGACCTTGTCCGTCAGGTCGATCGGATCGTCGGCGTTGGCCGCGTCGGGGTTCGACATCGCTTCGTACTGGACGGTCCAGATCTTGGCGCCGTTCACCGGGCTGCCCGTCTCTTCCAGGTAGGCGGCGAACACGACGGCATTGAGGGCGGTCTTTCCGTAGACGACGTTGTTGTTGGTCGTGTCGGTGTACAGGAAGATGTCTTCGCCGTCGGCCGTATTGAGGCCGCTGTCCAGGCCATTGAGCGGCGCGCCGTTCGCGTCCGTGAAGGACATGTCGGTGACCGTGCCCGTCACGCTGAACGTGAAGGCGTTGGTGCCGGTGTTGGTCCCGTTGTAGCCACTCAACGCGGCGTTGATGGCGGTGCCGACGCCTTGGGCCGCCAGGCGGGTGCTGAAGGCGGTGGGCAGCGAACTTGCGGAGATGTCATTGTCGTTACTGTCGCCGGCGGCAGCGGGAGTAGCGGCAAGGTTCTGCAAATTGGCGGATTCATCCAGGGTGACGGTCGAGCCGGCCGTCAGGTTGAGCGCAGCCATGGGAACTCCTTGGTTGAAAAGATGCGCCGACTGGAATCAGTGCTCCCGATTGACCTGCATGCACTGGCGATCAACCACGTTCACATATCAGCAGAAAGGGATGCTGAACCGCCGGGCTGCGCCCTGTCCATAGGATAAAAGTTGTCACCCACTGGGTGATGCGCCGCGCCGATCGCGCGCCCTTACCCTTTGATACCTTGCGAGGTCGGCAGACCTGTCTGCAGGAATTTGTGGTCTTTATCATTAAGCTCCGGCTGCCTCCCAATAGGCACCTCGGAGGGAAACCATGGAACAAGTCCCACTGCCGTCTGCTGGGCTGGAACCTGCGTGGAACGCAGACCCGCTGCCGTTCATGCAGGGCTTGCGTCCCCTGTCGCCGTTCGCGCCCTCCGTGCCACCCGCGCTGTTGGCATCGGACTGTTTTCAACCGGCGTTCCCCGACCTCCCTTGCCCTGCGGCCGACCTCCGCGTGCCGGTGCTTGTCGCCACCGGCACCGGCCGCGCGTCACTGCGGTTCGGGCAGGGCCTGCTGGCCTCGCGGCAGCGGGCAGGGCGCATGTACGAGGTCGCGTGCGTGCAGGTGAACAGCCTCTTCGAGCTGGAAGCCCACTGCCGGCCGCAGGCGCCGCGCCTGCTGCTGGTGGACATCGCGCTGATGGCGCCGGAGAGCGTCGCCAGCCTGGACGGTCTGCGCCGCCGCTTTCCCGCCACCGACTGGCTCCTCGGCTGGGAGGCGCCGTCCCCGCAGGGCCTGGATGCCGCGATCCGCAGCCAGGCGCGCGGCAGCGTCGAGTGGGCCGCGAGCGCCGAGCAGTTCGCCCAATCGCTGGACGCCGTGCTGGCGGGTACCCTGGGCTTTCCGGGGCCGGTGGTGCAGGCGCTGTACCTGTGCGTGCTGCGCGCGAAGGCCAGCGGCGGGCGGCCGGCGTCCGGCGGTGCCACGCCGGCCCTCCGGCTGACCGCACGGGAAGACGAGGTGCTGTCGCTCATGCACCGGGACATGACCAACAAGCAGATCGCCGAGCGGCTCGGCATCAGTGTCAACACCGTCAAGAAGCACCTCGCGCACGTGTTCGCGAAGCAGGGGCCGCACAGCCGGCGCTGGCATCTGGCCTGACACGTGGCCGGCACCGGCTTTGCGCCCGCGCGGCCGCCGACGCGGTAGATTCGTGATCGCGCGTGCCGGCTCCGGCACGCGCCTGTCAGCTTCAACAAAGGTCAAGGGTGCGCATGAACAGGGTCTGGCTCGTGGTGATGGGGGTTTCGGGCTGCGGCAAGTCCAGCATGGGCGCGGCGCTGGCCACCGCGCTCGGGCTGCCGCTGATCGAGGGCGACGACCACCACCCGCCCGCCAACGTCGACAAGATGAGCCGCGGCGTCGCGCTCACCGATGCCGACCGCGCCGGCTGGCTGGCCACGCTGGGCCGCGCCCTGGCCGATGCGCCGCAGGGCGCTGTCATGACCTGCTCCGCGCTCAAGCGCAGCTACCGCGACCAGTTGCGCGCCGCCGCGCCGGGCCTGCGTTTCGTGTTCATGCAGATCGACCGCGCCGAGGCCGAGCGCCGCGTGGCCGCGCGCGCGGGCGCTGGCTTGCACATGTTCCCGGCCAGCCTCGTGGCCAACCAGTTCGCCACGCTCGAATCGCCGGTGGGCGAAGCCGGCGTGCTGGCGGTGGATGCGACGGCGCCGCTGGCGCAGTCGGTCGGCGTGGTGCGCGACTGGCTGGCCGACGCCGGCTGAGTCGCATCACCTGAAGAGGCGGCGAGCGGGCATTCACCAGAAACACCGCGGAACCGGCTTTGCCGGGCCGCTGGTGTTGCCCCCGGTAGGGGGTTGGCGAAGCGACACGAAGTGCGCGAAGCCTGGGGGCGAGCCCAATTTATTTATTCGATGACTTCCGGCCAGTCGGTGTGGAAGAACTGGCCCTCCGGCTTGTCGACACGCTCGTACGTGTGCGCCCCGAAGAAGTCGCGCTGCGCTTGCAGCAGGTTCGCGCTCAGGCGTGCCGTGCGGTAGCTGTCGTAGTAGGCCAGCGAGGCGCTGAAGGCCGGCACCGGGATGCCGTTGCTCACCGCCAGCGCCACCACCTCGCGCCAGTTCTGCTGCGTGCGGTTCAGCAGGTCTTGAAAGAATGGGTCGAGCATCAGGTTGCCCAGCGCCGGGTCGCGGCGGAAGGCGTCGGTGATGCGGTTCAAAAAGCGCGCGCGGATGATGCAGCCGCCGCGCCAGATCGAGGCGATGCCGCCCAGGTCGAGCTGCCAGCCTTTCTTCTCGCCCATGGTCTGGATCAGGTCGAAGCCCTGCGTGTAGCTGATGACCTTCGAGGCGTAGAGCGCGTCGTGCACCTTGGCCACCAGCGCCTTTTTCTCCAGCGACAGTGCGATCTTCGGCCCCTGCAGCAACCGGCTGGCCGCCACGCGCTGCTTCTTCTGCGACGACAGCACGCGCGCCTCGACGGCGGCGTTGATGGTGCTGATGACCACCGCGTTCTCGGCCGCGTTCAGCAGCGTCCACTGGCCCGTGCCTTTCTGGCCGGCCTTGTCCAGGATGAGGTCGACCACCGGCTGGCCGGTTTCCGGGTCTTTCTGCTCGAGCGCCTTGGCGGTGATCTGGATCAGGTAGCTCTGCAGCTCGCCCTCGTTCCATTCGTTGAAGATCGCGGCCATCTCGTCGGTCGTGAAGCCGGCGGCCTTGAACAGGCTGTAGGCCTCGCAGATCAGCTGCATGTCGCCGTACTCGATGCCGTTGTGCACCATCTTCACGTAGTGCCCCGCGCCGCCCGGGCCGATGTGAACGACGCAGGGCTCGCCGTCCACCTTGGCCGCGATGCTCTCGAAGATCGGCTTCATCACCTCCCAGGTCGAGAGCGGTCCGCCCGGCATGATCGACGGCCCCTTGCGCGCACCTTCCTCGCCGCCCGACACGCCCGCGCCGATGAAGCGAAGGCCCTTGCTCGCCAGGTAGGCGTCGCGGCGTTCGGTGTCGGTGTAGAGGCTGTTGCCGCCGTCGATGACGATGTCGTCCTTGTCGAGCAGCGGAATGAGCTGTTCGATCACCTGGTCGACCGGTGCGCCGGCCTTCACCATGATCTGGATCTTGCGGGGCTTGGCCAGGCTCTGGACGAACTCCTCGAGCGTCTTTGCGCCCACCAGCTGCTTGCCGGGGTGGGCGGCAATGAAGGCCTCGGTGGTGGCCTCGGTGCGGTTGTAGACGCTGACCTGGAAGCCGCGGCTTTCCACGTTCAGCACCAGGTTCTGTCCCATCACGGCCAGGCCGATCAATCCGAAATCGCTTTGCTTGCTCATGTGTGCCGGGCCCTTCGTGCGTGTGCGGTGGATGAAGCGGGCCATTGTGCCGGGCACCCGCGCGCCGCGGCGTCGGAGGGCGTCTATACCCGCTTGGCAAACGGGCCCGGGCTGGCTATGTTGGCGGGATGACTTCCGCCGCCATGCCCGCAGCCCCTGCTGCGATCCACACCTGGTCGACCGACACCGTGCCGCCGCCGCAGCGGCTGGACTACTGGATCGGCGCGGTCTGCGAAGGCTTTCTCGAGATGGACGTGACCAGCCCGCTGGCCGGTGGCTTCGGCGCCTCGCTCGAATCCGCGCCGCTCGGGCCGCTGCACGTGAACCGGGTGCGCGGCAGCGCGCAGGACGTGTACCGCACGCGCCGCGCCATCGCCCACAGCCGCCACAACTTCTACTACCTGCTGTGCAAGGCCGACTCGCCCTGGGTCGCGGTGCAGGAAGAGCGCTCAGCGCGCCTGCTGCCCGGCGACGCGGTGCTGGTCGATTCGCGGCGTTGCTACGCCTTCCACCTGCAGCAGTCAGCCGACACGGTGTCGATCGAGCTGCCGACCGCGTGGGTCGAGTCGTGGCTGCCCGACGCCGGCGACCACGTGGCGCGCCGCATCGACGGTCACAGCGGCTGGGGCGCGGCGCTCAGCGGTTTCGCACAGGCGCTGTCGCCCGAGGTGGCCCTGCGGCCGCCGCTGCCGGCGGCGTTGCTGGCCGACCAGCTCGGCGGACTGCTGGCGCTGGCGCTCGGCCCGGGCGGCGGCGGGGCCATGCCCGACCCGTGCGGCCGCGCCGCCCTGCGCCAGCGCGTGCTCGATGCCACGCGCGAGCGCCATGCCGAGCCGGGCCTCACGGCCGCGGCCGTGGCGCAGGGGCTGGGCATCTCTGAGCGCAGCCTGCACCGTTGCCTGGCCGAAGGCGCCGGGGCAGGGCAAGGCGCCACCACCTTCGCCAATGCGCTGGCCGCCTGCCGCATGCAGGTGGCGCAGCGCATGCTGGCCGATGCGCGCTTCGACCGCCTGAGCGTGGCGCAGATCGGCCTGCGCGTCGGGCTGGCCGACGCCTCGCATTTCGTGCGCTTGTGCCGCCGCCACCTGGGCGGCACGCCAGGCGCGCTGCGGCAGTCGCGCGGCTGAGCGGCGGCTACGCCTCGAACCAGTCGCGCGCCGACCGCCCCTGGTCCGGCCCCAGCATCGAGAAGCCGCCGTCGACCGGGATGTCCGCACCCGTGACGAAGCGCGCCGCGTCCGAGCACAGGAACAGCACCACCTGCGCCACGTCGTCGCCGTCGCCCACGCGGCCCAGCGGGTGCATCGGCGCGCCGACGCGGTCGGCGCGTGCGCGGTCGCCGTCCGCCATGCGCGACAGCGCGTCCGACCAGGTCCAGCCCGGCGACACCGAGTTCACCCGCACGCCCCGCGGCGCCAGCGTGGCGGCCTGGTTGCGCGTGAGCTGCAGGATGGCGGCCTTGGCCGCCGGGTACAGCGCGCGGCCCGCCGCGCCGAACTTGCCGCCGACGCTGCCCATGTTCACGATGGCGCCGCCGTGTGCGGCCAGTGCGTCGGCGGTCTTCTGCACCAGCATCGCGCCGGAAACCAGGTTGACGTTCAGCGCGCCCAGCCAGTCGGCGCGCGCGGCATCCAAGCCTGCATCGCCGTAGACCACGGCGTTGTTGATGAGAAAGTCGATGCGGCCTTCGGAGCGCAGCGTGCCGGCCACAAGCGCATCGAGCGCGTCGTCCGAGGCGATGTCGCAGGCGACGAAGCGGCAGCCCGCGCCCACATCGGCCGCGAGCGCGGCGCCGCGCGCCGTGTCGATGTCGACCGCCACCACGCGCGCGCCGGCCTGCACGAAGGCGCGCACGATGGCGCCGCCCAGCAGCGCGGCGGCGCCGGTCACGATCGCGACCTGGCCTTGCAGCGTCGTCATGGCCGGCCTCCCATCTGCGCGACGGCGTCGTCCACGCGCACCACGTCCGCGAGCATCGCCAGGGTTTCCAGGCTCGCGGCCTGCAGGTGCGCCTGCGCGGTGCTGCAGGCGTCGGCGACCACCGCCACGTCGTAGCCCAGGTCGCTCGCATGGCGCGCGCCGTGCTCGACCACGTGGTTCGTGGCGATCCCGGCCAGGTACAGGCGGCTGGCGCCGGTGGCGCGCACCGCCTCTTCGAGCCCGCTGGCCCAGAAGGGGTTGTTGCGCTTGTGGGTGACGACGGCCTCGCCCGGCCGCGGCGCGAGCTCGTCGTAGAAGCCCGCGCCCCAGCTGCCTTCCTGCACCGCGCCGCTCTCGGCCACGCGGCGGAACAGCGTGCAG
This sequence comes from Variovorax sp. GW823-FHT04F07, assembly GCF_058795995.1. Lineage (NCBI taxonomy): Bacteria > Pseudomonadati > Pseudomonadota > Betaproteobacteria > Burkholderiales > Comamonadaceae > Variovorax > Variovorax sp. GW823-FHT04F07. Next base: position 194,986 of record NZ_JBXAIG010000002.1, on the reverse strand, counting down.
TTGCGCAGGCAGTCCGCGTAGTCGGGCGCGAAGGCGATGCGCACGAAGATCACCGGCACGCCGTTCGCGCGCGCACCGGCGATGAGCCGTGCGGCCGAGGCGATGAGGCGCGGGCGCGCCGGGTCGTCGGCGGCCACGCCCACGCGCACCTTGCCGTCGACGTGCAGCACGTCGTTCTGGTAATGCATCGCCAGCAGCGCGGCCTTCACAGGAACACCTGCAGGGCTTCGTGCGGCGCGTCGCAGTTGACGAGGTCGACGCGCTTGGTCTGGATGCGCCAGCCGTCGTCGGCGCGGCGCAGCGTGTGCAGCACGCTGCCGCCGAAGGTGCGCTGCTCGGTCTTGCGCCACTCCAGCAGCAGGAAGGTCGAGCGCACGGTGCAGCCCGCGTCGTCGCGTGCTTCGAGCGCGATGTTGCCCAGCACGTGCACGGTGCGCGTGGGCGGCTGCTGCGAGTAGGCGCGGGCCTGCTCGAGCCGCCGCGCGCGCATCGAGCGCAGCAGGGCGTCTTCGCAGAACAGCGAGGCGTGGTTCAGGTGGTCGGCCTGGCCGTGCACCAGCGGCACCCAGTACAGGCCGTCGGGCGTGAAGAGCTTCTGCCATTCGTCCCAGCGGTGCTCGTCGAGCAGGCGCGCCTCGTGGTGCAGGAACTGCGTGAGGTCCTGCTGTTCGTTCCAGTCGCGGAAGTTCATTCGGCGCTCCCGGTCTGTTCGTTCGTCTTGACACCCGTGTCGACGCCCATGTACCCGGCCCACGCCGCGAACATGTTGCGCGAGGGCATCTCGCTGTTGCCGTTGGACGCGCGCCCGCCCGGCAGCGGCTGGTCGCGCCCGGCGGCGCGGTGCATGCTGACCCAGTCGCCGCCGTCGGAGCCCAGGCCTTCCTGCACGCGGTTGTAGGCCTCCAGGTCGTCGGGCATCACGTTCGACGAGGGCGAGTTGACGATGTTGGTGTACTTGAGCGTGCGCTGGAAGGTGGCCTCGGGCGCACCCTTGAGCCGGAAGCTGAAGATCTCGACCAGGGTGCGGTCCACCGACAGCGGCCGGATCACGCGGATCTGCTGGAACGAGGTGTGCGGCGAGCAGCTCGGGTACACGATGGTGTTGTGCCGGTTCACGCGCAGGATCGCATCGGCCTCTTCGGCACCCTTCGCGGCTTCGAGCGAGGCCACGTAGGCCAGGCTCACCGGGTCGGTGGGCGGCACGAAGATGCCTTCCATGAAGCCGTGGCCGTGGTCGTAGCCCTTGAGCTCCAGCTTCTCCCAGAACTCCAGCGGCTCGCCGTTGCCGTCGACGATCACCACCTCGAAGGGCTTGGGCGTGCCGGCCGGCATGGCCTCGTGCTCTTCCTTGGCCGCGCGCCACGACGACTCGTGCGTGGCCACGGCGTGGATGGTGTCGTGCAGGTTCTCGAAGAAGATCTTCCAGTTGTTGCGCTGGATCACGCGCTGCACGCCGCCCGCTACTTCCACTTCGCCCTCGGGCGCGCGGTCGCAGAAGTTGTCGAGCGACGTGGCCACGCCGCCCAGAAACTCTTTCAGCTCGGGCCCGTCTTCCGACAGGCTGGCGAAAACGAAGCCGCGGTGCGTGGCCACGCGCGCCACCTTGCGCACGCCGTACTGCGGGTCCTTCAGGTCGAGCGCGGTGCATTCGTAGCCGCTGCGCAGCGGCACCGACAGCAGGCTGCCGTCGCACTTGAAGGTCCAGCCGTGGTACAGGCAGCGCAGGAACTTGCCGGCGCTGCCGCTGCCGTCGGGCACGAGCTTGGCGCCCTTGTGCGGGCAGCGGTTGAACATCACGTGCACCTGGCCGTCGGTGTGCCGCACCATCACCACGGGCTCGCGGCCCAGGCGGGTGGTGAAGTAGTCGCCGGGCTTGGGCACCTGGCTTTCGTGGCCGATGTAGATCCAGGCCTGGCCGAACACGCGGTCCATCTCCAGCTCGAAGATGGCGGGGTCGGTGTAGACGCGCTTGTGCACGCGGTCGGGCTGCACGAGCGACTGGATGTCGATCGGGCTTGTCGCCGCGATGGGGATGATGGGGATCACGGAATTCATCGGGTGGGTCTCCTGAAACGTCATCAGATGTCGAGCACCAGGTGCGGCGTCTTGGCGCGCGACACGCAGGTGCACAAGGTCTTGCCGTCCGCCTTCTCGCGCGGACTGAGGTTGTGGTCGCGGTGGTCGGGCACGCCCTCGACCACGTCCACCACGCACACGCCGCAGTCGCCCTGGCGGCAGTCGTACAGCGGGTCCAGGCCGGCGGCGATGAGCACGTCGAGCAGGCTCTGGTCGGGCGCCACGGTCAGCGTCTTGCCCGAGCGCAGCGTGCGCACCTCGAAGGGCGCGTCGCCTGCCTGCTCGATGGCGCCGGCGAAGAGTTCGAAGTGCACGTGGTCGTCGGGCCAGCCGAGCGCGCGGGCGGTGTCGATCACGGCCTGCACCATGCCGCGCGGGCCGCACACATGCAGGTGGCGACCGGGCACGGGCGCGGCCAGCAGCGCGCGCAGGTCGAGGCCGCGTGCGGGGTCGCCGCCGTCGTGCACCACCGTGCCACCGAGCGCGCGCACCTCGTGCAGGTAGGCCGTGGCGTCCTCGCTGCGCGTGGCATAGACGAAGTCGAAGGGGCGGGCTTCAGCCGCGAGCGAGCGCGCCATGCACAGCAGCGGCGTGATGCCGATGCCGCCCGCGATGAGCAGCGGCGGCGCGATGCCCGCGTGCAAGGCGAAGTCGTTGCGCGGCGCGTGCGCGGCCAGCGCGGTGCCGGGTTGCAGCGCGTGCATCCAGGCCGAGCCGCCCGCGCCCTGGGGCTCGCACAGCACCGCGATCTCGCAGCGGTCCGAGCCGTCGTGCGGCTTGGCGAGCGAGTAGGCGCGCTGACCCGGGTGGCCGTTGGCCTGCACCACCTGCACGCCCAGGTGCGCGCCGGGTGCGAACGGCGGCAGCGGCTCGCCATTCGCCGAGCGCAGCACGAAGGCCTTGATGGCCGGCGTGAGCGGCGTGACCGAGTCCACGACCAGCGCCAGCATGTCGGAAGCGCCGTTCATCCCAAGGGCAGCGCCGGGTCGGCGATGGTGAGGTCGGTCGATTTTTCCCAGCGCGGCATCAGCGTGTTCGACGGCTGCGTCTCGTCGACCAGCTTGCGCCCGGTCTCGGCGCCGGCCACGGGCAGGCCCTTCGGATCGAGCAGGCCGATCTGCACCAGCACGCTGGCCTGGTCCCAGTAGATGTGCTCGTGGTAGAGCTTGTCGCCGCGGAACTTCACGATGGCCACGAGCGGAATCTCCACCGGCTTCCCGGTGGGTGCGATGCCCGGCAGCAGCCAGTCGATCTCGACCGTGTGGGTGAAGCTGAACAGCATCTCGTCCACGATCTGCGTGGCGCCCACGGTGCGCGAGATGGGCGTGAGCCGCGTGTCGGGCGGCGTGCTCGGAATGAAGTGGTGCTTGTAGAAGCGCGACAGCTCCTTGGCGCCCACGCCGCCGGTCATGGTCGGGATGTGGTTCACGTAGGGCTCGCTCACCATCGTGGCCATGGTGGCGACCACGTCGCGCGTGGCGAACTCGTACTCGCAGTGCTTGTCCCACAGCGCCGAGAGGTCGTACACCGGGCCGATCGCGTCCTTGAACAGCGCCATCGAACGCTGGTGCGCCATGAGCGTGGAGGGCTTGTCGAAATGGTCACCGCCGGTGCGTGCAAACGCATGGTCGACGCCGGGGTACACGTACATCTGCGCATCGGGCTTGCCGGCAAAGGCTTCGAGCACTTGGGCGCGGGCCTCGGGTGGGCAGAACTGGTCGAGCTCGGCGAAGTGCAGGGCGATCGGGCATTTGATTTGCGGCACGAGGTCGAGCGCACCTTCGATGCCCACGCCGTAGTAGCCCACGGCCGCGTCCACGCCCGAATGCGCGGCGGCCAGATAGGCCAGCTTGCCGCCGAGGCAGAAGCCCAGCGCGCCGACCTTGCCGGTGCAGGCCGGGTGCGCGCGCAGCGCCTTCACGCTCGCCGTGACGTCGGCCACGCCGGCTTCGATGTCGAACTTCTGGAAGAAGCCGAAGGCGCGCTGCCAGTCTTCGGGCGAGTAGCCCAGATCGACGCCGGGCTCCATGCGCCAGAACAGGTCGGGCGCGAGCACCACGTAGCCTTCCTGCGCATAGAGGTCGGCCACCTCGCGCACGTAGGCGTTGACGCCGAAGATCTCCTGGCACAGCACGATGCCGGGGCCGCGCCCCGAGGCCGGCAGGGCCAGGTAGCCGCGAAAGGTCTGGGTGCCGTCGCCGGCCGGGATGTCGATGGTGTCGCTCATCGGTTCGTCTCTTGAAGTGGTGGGGTCGGCGGCGATTCTGGGGAGCGCGCCGGGGCGTTGTCTGTCCATTTCGTGCAGCGGTTTGCGCCGCACGAAACGGATAGCGGGGCGCCGCCGCCGCACAGAGACTGCGCCCTGCATTTGCTGCCCCCCACGTTCAACGAACTCACCCCGAGGAGACCTTTCATGTCGCAGGCCACGCCCCGATCCGTCTTGTGCGCGCTCACCGTCCTGGTGGGCGCGCTGGCTTTACCCGCGCAGGCGCAGACCGTGAAAGTCGGCCTGGCGATGGACCTGTCCGGCCCGTTTGCCGTCGGCGGCGCCGAAGCCAAGGCCGGCTTCGCCGTGGCCATGAAGCAGCTGGGTGGCAAGCTCGGCGGGGTGCCGGTGGAGTTCGTCGAGGCCGACACGGCCGGCAACCCCGAGATGGCGCGCCAGGTGGTCGAGCGCATGCTGCTGCGCGACAAGATCGACCTGTTCACCGGGCCCGTCGGCTCGTCGGTCGCGCTGGCCGTCGGCCCGCCGCTCTTCGCCGCCAAGGTGCCCTACCTGTCGAGCAACACCGGCCCGAGCGACTATTCGGGCGCGCGCTGCAACCCGTACTTCTTCGGCGCCTCGTACCCGAACGACGCGTACTACGAGTCGGCCGGCAAGTTCGCGAGCGACAAGGGTTTCAAGAAGGTCGCGATGATCGCGCCCAGCTACCCGGGCGGCAAGGACGCCATCAACGGCTTCAAGCACACCTTCAAGGGCGCCGTGGGCGACGAGCTGTACACCAAGCTCGGGCAGCTGGACTACTCGGCCGAGCTGGCGCAGATCCGCGCCTCGAAGCCCGATGCGCTGTACTTCTTCTTGCCCGGCGCGATGGGCGTGAGCTTCATCAAGCAGTTCGTCGGCGCGGGGCTGTCGAAAGACGTGGCGCTGATCTCCACCGCCTTCTCGGCCGACGAGGACATGATCCCCGCCGTCGGCGAGCCGATGCTGGGCCTCTTCAACACCGCGCACTGGTCGTTCGACCTCGACAACCCGGCCAACCAGCGCTTCGTGGCCGCGTTCCGCCAGCAGAACAACGGGCGCAACCCGTCGTTCTATGCCGGCCAGGCCTACGACGTGCTCATGGCGATGGATGCGGCGGTGCGCGACGTCGGCGGCAAGGTGGCCGACAAGCCTGCGCTGCTCAAGGCGATCAAGGCCGCCAATTACAAGTCGGTGCGCGGCGATTTCCGCTACGGCCCCAACAACTTCCCGATCCAGAACTACTACCTGCGCGTGGTCGCCAAGGACGGCAGCGGGCGCATCGCCAACAAGGTGATCGGCACCGTGCTGGAGCGCTACCAGGATCGCACCGCTGTGCAGTGCGCGATGAAGTCCTGATTGGGCTTCAGTGCCGCGCGGCCGGGAGCCGCGCGGGGTCGCGCGAGGTGTCGCGCGGCAGCTGACCGAAGCGCTCGCGGTAGCAGGCGGCAAAGCGGCTCAGGTGCGAGAAGCCGCAGTTCAGCGCCACCTCGGTGACGCTGGCGCCGTCGTGCCGTGTCAGCAGTGCGTGCGCGGCATCGAGCCGCATGTTGCGCAGCACCTCGCCGGGCGACAGGTCGCGGTGGCGCTTGAAGAGCAGGGCGAGCCCGCGGCGCGTGACGCCCGCGGCCTGTGCCACGTCTTCGAGCGAGAGCAGCGAGTCGAGCCGCTCGCGCATGAATTCTTCGGCCCGGCGCAGTTGCCGCAGGCTGGTTTCCTCGGTGCCGCGCTGCGCGTCGGCATGCCGCTGCAGCACCGAGTTCGGCCGGTGGCACAGCAGGTAGAGCATGAGGTTGTCTTCGCAGTGCGCGAGCCAGCGCGGGTCGTGACGCTCGAACTCCGTGGGCGGCAGCAGCGAAGCCAGGCTTGCCACCATGCGGCACCACTGCGTGCCCGCCGCGTCGTCCAGGCGCAGGGGCATGTCGAAATCGATCTCGCCCACGGTGTCACTGCCGCGCAGCGCGAAGGCATGGCGCGCGACCTCCTGCAGGCGGCTGAGCTCGATCTTCAGCATCAGCTGTTCGCAGTCGGCATGCCAGCGCAGGCGCACCGGCTTGTGGGCCGAAATGATGGCGCCCTGGCCGGGGTGGATCTGCAGCGTCTGTCCGCCGGTGTGGATGTCGGCGCGGCCGCGCAGCGGCATCTGCACCAGCACGAAGTTGCCGAGCGCGTCGGGCTCGATGTCGACGTCGCAGCCGTAGCGCAGGATGCACAGCGACAGTGCGCTCATCTCGGCGCGGCAGAAGATCGCATCGACATCGCCCGAGCGCCACACGCTGCGGTGCGGCTTCAGCTCATGGGCCACGCGCGCGTGCGTCTCTTCGGCCTCGCGCGAGCGGAAGACCTCGCGCCTGTACAGCGGGGACAGTTGCTGACTCGACCATGCGTCCATGGACACTCCTGCGGGGCCAAAGTGGGGAAAGCGACGGAAACGGACGCTTTTTTCTACGCTGGAATCTACGTGGGTGCGCCGCGCGCCGCCATGGGAGTTGCCCGGGCAACGGGCGTCCCCGTTGCAAGAAGCCTGCCTGGCTTGTGTCTAGATGCTGCGGAGATTCACTCGCTTCGACAGCGCTTCGGCACTCTCGCGCCGCTCGCTGTAGCGATCGACCAGGTGGTCCGCGCAGTCGCGCGTGAGCAGCGTGAACTTCACCAGCTCTTCCATCACGTCGACCACGCGCTCGTAGTAGGGCGAGGGCTTCATGCGGCCCGCGTCGTCGAACTCGAGGAAGGCCTTGGCCACCGACGACTGGTTGGGGATGGTGATCATGCGCATCCAACGGCCCAGCACGCGCAGCTGGTTCACGGCGTTGAAGGACTGCGAGCCGCCCGACACTTCCATCACCGCGAGCGTCTTGCCCTGCGTGGGCCGCACCGAGCCGACGGCCAGCGGAATCCAGTCGATCTGCGCCTTCATGATCCCGGTCATCGCGCCGTGGCGTTCGGGCGAGGTCCACACCATGCCCTCGGCCCACTGCGCAAGATCGCGCAGCTCCTGCACCTTCGGGTGGTCTTCGGGTTCGCCGTCGGGCAGCGGCAGGCCGCGCGGGTCGTAGATGCGGGGCTCGGCGCCCATCGCGCGCAGCAGGCGCGCGGCCTCTTCGGTCAGCAGGCGGCTGTAGGAGCGCTCGCGCAGCGATCCGTACAGCAGCAGGATGCGCGGTGCGTGCGTGGCGCGTGCGGTGGGAAGCAGCTCCTGCAGGCGGGGAACACGGAACGCGTCGGCGTCGAGCTGCGGGAGATCAGGGCTTGGCGACACGCTGGCCTTTCGCGTCGATCACGGCTTCGCCGTCTTCCTTGGCGAACGCGCCTTGCTGCGGCTTCGGCAGGATGTCGAGCACGGCCTCGGAAGGCCGGCACAGGCGCGTGCCCAGCGGCGTGACGACGATGGGGCGATTGATGAGGATCGGGTGCTGCAGCATGAAGTCGATGAGCTGTTCGTCGCTCCACTTCGGATCGCCCAGGCCCAGCTCGTCGTACGGCGTGCCCTTCTGGCGCAGCACCTCGCGCACGGGCACGCCCATCGCCGCGATCAGCTGCGTGAGCGTGGCGCGGTCGGGTGGGGTCTTCAGGTACTCGATGACGGTGGGTTCGTCGCCCGTGTTGCGGATCAGCGCGAGCACGTTGCGCGAGGTGCCGCAGGCGGGGTTGTGATAGATGGTGATGTCGCTCATGGCAGGCTCGTTGAGAGAAGAAAAAATGGATCAGCCCAGGCTGAGGCGCAGCGCCAGCGCGGCGAGCGTCGCGGCCAGCACGGGCAGGGTCAGCACGATGCCGATGCGGAAGTAGTGGCCCCAGGTGATGGTCATGCCCTTCTTCGCGAGCACGTGCAGCCACAGCAGCGTGGCGAGGCTGCCGATGGGCGTGATCTTCGGGCCGAGGTCGCAGCCGATCACGTTGGCATAGACCATGGCCTCCTTCACGAGGCCCACGGCGCCCGAGGCCTCGATCGACAGCGCGCCGACCAGCACGGTCGGCATGTTGTTCATGACCGAGGAGAGCACCGCCGCGAGAAAGCCGGTGCCCATGGCCGCGCCCCAGACGCCGCCTTGCGCGAACAGGTTCAGCAGCGTGGCAATCTGGCCGGTGAGTCCGGCGTTGCGCAGCCCGTAGACCACGAGGTACATGCCCAGCGAGAAGACGACGATCTGCCAGGGCGCGCCGCGCAGCACCTGGCGCGTGCCGATCACCGGGCCGCGTGCCGCCACCGCGAGCAGGATCACCGCGCCGAAGGCGGCCACGGCGCTCACCGGCACGCCCAGCGGCTCCAGGCCGAAGAAGCCTACGAGCAGCAGCGCGAGCACGACCCAGCCGGCGCGGAAGGTGTCGCGGTCGCGAATCGCATCGGCGGGTTGCTTGAGGCGAGCCATGTCGTAGTGGGCGGGAATGTCGCGCCGGAAGCACCACAGCAGCACGCCCAGGCTCGCGAGCACGGCCGCGACGTTGACCGGCACCATCACCGAGGCGTACGCGTTGAAGCCGATGCCGAAGAAGTCGGCCGACACGATGTTCACGAGGTTCGACACGATCAGCGGCAGGCTGGCCGTGTCGGCGATGAAGCCCGCCGCCATGACGAAGGCCAGGGTGGTCGCCGGCGTGAAGCCGAGCGCCACGAGCATGGCCATCACGATGGGCGTGAGGATCAGCGCCGCGCCGTCGTTGGCAAAGAGGGCCGAGACCGCGGCGCCCAGCAGCACGATGAAGGCGAACAGCCGCCGGCCGTTACCGCGCCCCCAACGGGCCACGTGCAGCGCGGCCCACTCGAAGAAGCCGGCTTCGTCGAGCAGCAGGCTGATGAGGATCACCGCGATGAAGGTCGCGGTGGCGTTCCAGACGATGGCCCAGACGACGGGGATGTCGGTGAGCTGCACCACGCCGAAGAGCAGGGCGATGATGGCGCCCAGCGAGGCGCTCCAGCCGATGCCGAGGTCGCGTGGTTGCCAGATGACGAGCAGCAATGTGCCGGCGAAGATGAGGAGGGCGGTGGTCATGTTCTTCTGTTCAGGGCGTGTGCGCAGGCCACCGGGTACTTCCCTCCGCGAATGTCCCCCGGCCTGCGGCCTCCTCCTTGATTTCGCTGCGGGAAGCACCCAGTGCCCTGCGCACATGGAGGCGCTGCTGGTGCTCGCCGATCAACGACCGCCGCGAACAACGCTCACGTCGATGGGGTGCCTTGCGCAGCGAAATCAAGGGGGAGGGCGAAGCCCGGAGGACATTCGCGGAGCAAGGTGCCCCGTCGGCGGGAGCACGCCAGAGCGCACGCACGCTGCGTGCAACAGCACAAGCTTTCATGGTCAGCAGTCGCAGGTGGTCGCGGGAAGGCAGGCTTCCCCCTGGCAGCAGTTCTCGGTGAGGTAGCCGAGCAGGCCGTTCATCCGCTCGAACGACGCGCGGTAGATGAGGTTGCGCCCCTGGCGCTCCTGCGAGACGAGGCTCGCGTTCACCAGCTCCTTGAGGTGAAAGGACAGCCCCGTCGCCGACACCGCCAGCGCTTCGGTCAGCGCACCCGGCGTCAGCCCGTCGGGCCCGGCCACCACCAAGGCACGGAACACCCGAAGGCGCACGGGTTGCGCGAGTGCGCCCAAGGCGCGGACCACATCGTTTTCTTCCATTATTCAAGTATCTTTGAATTATTGAACAGAGGCAACCCGAAAGACAAAAAGACCGGTGGCGCGAATCGGCCATCGCCCTGGCAGGCAACGGCCATCCGCGACGTACCGCTTTTTCTACAGTCGCCCTCGGTCCATTCCCCAATGACGCATCCAACGAAGGAGACACCCATGTCCGACACCTATGTTCTGGTTCACGGCGCCTGGCACACCGGCGCCGAAATGGAGGCCGTGGCCGACGGCCTGCGCGCGGCCGGCCACACCGTGCATTGCCCCACCGTGGCAGGCAACAACCCCGGCGACGACCGCGCGAGCACCGGCCTGGCCGACGCCATCGCCTCGGTGGTCCGCTTCATCGAGGGCAAGGACCTCACGCAGGTGCGGCTCGTGGGCCACAGCTACGGCGGCATGGTGATCTCGGGCGTGGCCGACCGCATCGCGGCGCGGCTGCAGCGGCTGGTCTACATCAACGCCTTCGTGCCGCTCGATGGCGAGGCGCTCAACGACATGGTGCCGCCGCATTACGTGACCATGTTCGACGTGGTGGCGGCCGCCAACAACAACGCCGTGACGTTGCCCTTCGAGATCTGGCGCGAGGCCTTCATCAACGACGCCGACCTGCCGCTGGCGCAGTCCGCCTACGACAAGCTCAACCCGCACCCGTACCGCACCTTCACCGACAAGATCCAGCTGAAGCAGCCGCTGGCGGCGCTGGCGCTGGGCAAGTCGTACGTCAACTGCCAGCAGGACACGGCGCTGCCGCACAGCCTGCCGTGGCATCCGCGGCTGTCGGAGCGGCTGGGGTTGTTCCGGCTCGTGGAGTGCCCGGGCAGCCACGAGATGTTCTTCTCGAACCCGCAGCGGCTGGCGCAGGCGATCCTCGAAGCGGGGCGCGACTGACGGAAGGCTTCAGTCAGCCGTTCGGAAAGAGCGCGTCGAACACGCGCAGCGACGCATAGGCGTCGTTGGCCGCGTAGCGGATCTGCGACTCGGTGAGCTGCTTGTGCGCCCAGTTCGAGGTGGTCGCCTTGCGCGACTTGGCGAAGCGGCGGTTGAACATCAGCGCCACCGCCGTCTTCACGCCCACCGAGCGGCGGTAGCCGCGCCGGCGGAATTCGTCGTCGATGTCGAACACGGCCTGCGGCGCAATCGCCAGCCGCAGGCGGATCAGCGACAGGTCGCTCGAGAGGCCGAAGCCGACCTTGCGCAGTTCGGTGGACGCGAGCAGGCCCGCGACCACGGGGTTGCATTCGTCGCGGTGCAGCTGGAACAGCCAGGCCGTGTCGCGCGTGGCGAACTGCACCACGTGCGGGCCGGTCGACACTTCGTTCTTTGCGAAGGTGGGGCGCGACTCGGTGTCGAAGCCGGCCACGCCGGCGTCGAGCAATTCGTCTGCGGCGCGCTCGGCCTCGGCCAGCGAGCTGACGACCACGATGTCTTTCAGGTCGAGGCTGTCGAACGGATCGAGCAGCGCGATCTGTTCACGTTCGGGAAGGGGCGGGAGCCGGTGGCTGTTGGTGTGGGGGGCGTTCACCGGGTCTTCGCTTTCGCGGCCTTGGGGGTTGTCTTGGGTTTGGGTTTTTTCGGCTTCGGCGGCTGGCCCGAACGCAGCGCGGCCTCGTAGGCCAGTCGGCCCCAGCGCGCGGCTTCCTCGCGGTCTTCGAACAGGTCGGCCGGCGCCAGGCGGTACGACATCGGCATCTCCTTGCCTTCGCGCACGTAGGTGAAGGGCGGCAGGTTGAGTGCGTCGAAGTGCGCGGCGCTGCCGGCATCGGACTTGAGGTACAGCGTGTCCTTGGCGATGAGCGCGATCATGCGGCCCTCGTGCCACACGCCGTGGCCGCCGAACATGCGGCGGGTCTCGATGCGGCCGAGGCGCTCGAAGGTCTCGTGCAGGCTCTGGACGAAAGCGCTCATGCAGTGATCTCGATGCGGTTGCCGTCCGGGTCGAGCACCACGCTCTCGTAGTAGCTGTCGCCGGTGCGGCGCGGGCCGTCGAGCAGCGGATAGCCGTCGGCCTTCAGCCGCTGCGTGAGCGCATCGACCTCGGCGTCGGAGCCGACCGAGATCGCCAGGTGCGTCCAGCCCATGCGCTGCGCGCCGGCCTCGGCGACCACGGGCGAGAGGGTGCTCGTGGTCATGGCCTCGATGCGCGCGCCGTCGCCCAGGCTCAGGAAGCACGAGGCGAAGCCCTTGGCCGGGTTGACGTAGCCGGCGCCGGCGGTGGCGCCGAAGTAGTCGACGTAGAAGCGCTTGCAGCGTTCGAGGTCGGTGGTCCAGAGGGCGATGTGGTCGATGCGGATGCGCATGGGGCAGGAAGGAAGTGCGAAGGGTGTCAGCCCGTGCGCCAGGGCGCGCGGGTGGGCGACCAATGGTAGGCGATGCGTTCGCGCCCGCTGCCAGGATGCCGGTCGACCACGCCGCGCACGAGGCCGTAGCGTTCGTAGAACCGCTGCGCCTCGGTGTTGGTGACGGCCACGTGCAGCCGCCAGCCGTGCGGCATGCGCACGCAGGCCTCGTCGAGCAGCGCCTTGCCCAGGCCCTGGCTGCGCAGGTGCGGCTCGACGAACAGCTGGGCCACGTACTCGCGCGCCGTGAGCAGCACCATGAAGGCCAGCACCTGGCCGTCGCGCTCGGCCAGCACCACGTCGGCGGGCGGGATGAATTCGGTCTGCACGCGCCGCAGCCAGTGGCCGATGGGCTCGACGTGGACGGCGCTGCGGTTGGCCGACACCCAGGCGCGGCGCCAGATGCCCGCGAGCACCATGTTCTCTTCGGCGCCGCCATCGCGCGAGCGCAGCTGGAAGGCGGGAATCTGGGCGGCGGACATGCGGACCATGATAGCCACGCCGGGTGCGGACCGCACCCCTTTGTGCTCAGCCGTTCAGCGTCTGCGCATGGTGCGCGATGTGGTCCGCCATGAAGCTCTGGATGAAGTAGTAGCCGTGGTCGTAGCCCGCGTGGCGGCGCAGCGTGAGCGGCTGGCCGGCGGCGAAGCAGGCGGCCTCGAAGGCTTCGGGGTGCAGCTGCTCGGCGAGGAATTTGTCGGCCAGGCCCTGGTCGATGAGGATGCCCTGCGGATAGGGCGCCACGGTCTGCGATTGCATCAGCGCGCTGGCGTCGTGCGCGAGCCATTGCGCGCGGTCGTCGCCCGGTTCGCCTAGGTAGCCGGCGAAGGCCTTCTGGCCCCACGGGCACTGGGTGGGCGCGCAGATCGGCGCGAAGGCGGAGAGCGACTTGAAGCGCCCCGGGTACCGCAGCGCCAGCGTGAGCGCGCCGTGGCCGCCCATCGAGTGGCCGAAGATGCCGATGCGCTCGCCGTCGACCGGAAAGTGGCGGGCCACCAGCGGCAGCAGCTCGTGCACGATCCAGCTTTCCATGCGCCAGTGCGTGGCCCAGGGCTCGGCGGTGGCGTCGAGGTAGAAGCCGGCGCCGATGCCGAAGTCCCAGCTGTCTTTCGCGCCCGGCAGGCCTTCGGGCCCGGCGCCGCGCGGGCTGGTGTCGGGTGCGATGAGCGCAACGCCCAGGCTCGCGGCCATGCGCTGCGCGCCGGCCTTCACCGCGAAGGTCTCCTCGTTGCAGGTCAGGCCGGCAAGGTAGAGCAGGGCGGGCACGCGCGTGTGCGCGGCCTGCGGCGGCAGGTAGACCGAGAAGCGCATCGGCAGGCCGATTTCGTGCGAGCGGTGCTCGACGAAGCGCTGCACGCTGCCGAAGGCGTGGTGTTCGGAAAGAAGTGTCGGGGTGGTGTCGGTCATGAAGAGGAGGTCGTCTGGCTGCGCAGCGCGGGCACGAGTTCGAGCGCGGCGTCGGCAAAGGTGCGCGGCGCTTCCTGCGGCAGGTTGTGGCCCGCGCCGGGCACGAGGCGGTGCGAACGCGGCCCGCTGAAGCGGTGCGCGTGGGCCGAGGCATCGGCGGGTGGTCGCACGCCGTCGTCGATGCCGTCGAAGGTGATGGCGGGCACGGTGATCGTCGGCTGCGCGGCAAGGCGGCGTTCGATGTCGGCATAGGCCGGGTCGCCGGGCACGAGGCCGAAGCGGTGGCGGTACGAATGGATCACCACGTCCACGAAGTCGGGGTGCTCGAAGGCGGCGGCACTGCGCGCGAAGGTGGCGTCGTCAAATTGCCATGTCGGCGACCACAACTGCCACAGCAATCTGGTGAGGGCCTTGCGGTCCTTCGCGAGACCGGCGCGCCCGCGTTCGCTGTGGAAGTAGTACTGGTACCAGAGGCTGTGCTCGTTGGCGGGCGTGTCGGGTTCCATCGCCTTGGCGATGTTCTGGATGTTGTAGCTGTTGAGCGAGACCAGCCCCGCGCAGCGCTCAGGCCACAGCGCCGCCACCACGCAGGCGGCGCGGCCGCCCCAGTCGTAGCCGGCGAGCACGGCGCGCTCGATCTTCAAGGCGTCGAGCAGCGCGAGCAGGTCGACGCCGAAGGCCGCCTGTTCGCCTGAGCGCGGCGTGGCCTCGCTCAGGAAGCGCGTGGCGCCGTAACCGCGCATGTACGGCACGATCACGCGGCAGCCTTGGGCGGCCAGCATCGGCGCGACCTCGGCGTAAGTGTGAATGTCGTACGGAAAGCCGTGCATCAGCAGCACGGGCGGGCCGTCGGCGGGGCCGGCTTCGTAATAGGCGACTTCGAGGACGCCCGCTTCTATCTTGCGCAGGGGTTCCATTCTTTCCATCACGAGATCACCTCCAAAGGGGGAGCCGATGTCTTTTCCAGGAACACCGCGGAACCGGCTTTGCCGGGCCGCTGGTGTTGCCCCCTGCAAGGGGGTTGGCGAAGCGACACGAAGTGCGCGAAGACTGGGGGTTAGTAAAGCACCACGCCGCGGATCGACTCGCCGCGCTTCATCAGGTCGAAGCCCTTGTTGATGTCTTCCAGCGGCATGGTGTGCGTGATCAGGTCGTCGATGTTGATCTTGCCTTCCATGTACCAGTCGACGATCTTCGGCACGTCGGTGCGACCGCGTGCGCCGCCGAAGGCCGAGCCTTCCCACTTGCGGCCGGTGACCAGCTGGAACGGGCGCGTGCTGATCTCGGCACCGGCCTCGGCCACGCCGATGATGATGCTGCGGCCCCAGCCCTTGTGCGTGCACTCGAGCGCCTGGCGCATCACCTGCGTGTTGCCGATGCACTCGAAGCTGTAGTCGGCGCCGCCGTCGGTCAGCTGCACGATGGCGTCGACCACGTTCTCGGTGGTCTTGGGGTTGATGAAGTGCGTCATGCCGAACTGGCGGGCCATGGCCTCGCGCTCGGGGTTCAGGTCGACGCCGATGATCTTGTCGGCGCCCACCATCTTGGCGCCCTGGATCACGTTCAGGCCGATGCCGCCCAGGCCGAACACCACGACGTTCGCGCCGGCTTCGACCTTGGCCGTGAAGATCACCGCGCCGATGCCGGTGGTGACGCCGCAGCCGATGTAGCAGACCTTGTCGAAGGGCGCGTCTTCGCGGATCTTGGCCAGCGAGATCTCGGGCGCGACCGTGTAGTTGCTGAAGGTGCTCGTGCCCATGTAGTGGAAGATGGGCTTGCCGTCGAGGCTGAAGCGGCTGGTGGCGTCGGGCATGAGGCCCTTGCCCTGCGTGCCGCGGATCAGCTGGCACAGGTTGGTCTTGCGGCTCAGGCAGAACTTGCACTGGCGGCATTCGGGTGTGTACAGCGGAATGACGTGGTCGCCCTTTTTCAGCGTGGTGACGCCGGGGCCGACGTCGACCACGATGCCCGCGCCTTCGTGGCCCAGGATGGCGGGGAAGATGCCTTCGGGGTCGGCGCCCGAGAGCGTGTAGTAGTCGGTGTGGCAGATGCCGGTGGCCTTGATCTCGACCAGCACTTCACCGAACTTCGGGCCTTGGAGGTCCACGGTTTCGATGGTCAGGGGTTGGCCTGCTTGCCAGGCGACGGCGGCTTTGGTTTTCATGGGATTCGGTTCTTCAGAGAGCGGAAGGGGACAAGGATACTCAGGCGAGCCTTCAGGCGGGGCCAGCCGGGAAGATACCCGACATGCCCACAAAGCCCGGCAGGTGACGAAAGTCCCAGACCCAGCGGCGCAGCGCGGGAAACTCGTCGAGCGAGATGCCGCCTTCGCCCGCCAGCGCCACGTACGGAAAGCAGGCGAGGTCGGCAATGGTCGGCTCGGGCGCGGCCACGAGCCAGCGCAGGCCGGTGGCGGCGTGCTGCTCGGCCAGGTGGTCGTCGAGCACACGGAAGGCCGCGCGCGCACCGCGCCGGCAGGCCTCGATGTCCAGGTGCGTGTAGCCCAGCGCGTCGTGCAGCCGGGCGGCCGAGGCGGTGCGCGTGATCTCGTCGGCCATGGCGAGCCACATCGCGACCTGGCCGCGCAGCTTCGGGTCGGCGGGGTACCAGCGCCGCCGTGCGTCGTCGTAGCGGCTCGCGAGGTAGACCAGGATGGCCTGCGCGTCGCGCAGCACGAAGCCTTCGTCGTCGATCACCGGGAGCTGGCCGAGCGGGTTGATGGTGGCAAGGAACGTGGCGGACTTGTGCTCGCGCCCCGGATGGAAATCGACCGGCACGCTCGCGTGGTCCACACCGAGCCACAGCAGCATCTGCCGCACCTTGAAGCAGTTGCCCGAGAGCGGGTAGTCGTAGAGCCGGACGGTCATGCGGCGGCCCTCGCGGTGCCGAAGCGCATGCCGCGCTCGCGCAGCCAGCGGCGGTAGGTGACGGAGGTGGTGTCGCCGCGCGTGGGTGTCTCGGCGCGGCCTTCGAGCGGCATGCGCTTGAAGGCGTGGTTCTCCAAAATTGGCTTGTCCTGCCCGAAGATCGTGTGCTGGAAGGCGATGAGCTCGGCGTCGCTCGACACGTCGTCGAAGTAGGCCAGCAGCGTGTGGGCGATGACGTGCTCGTCGTCCACCGGCTGCAAGAAGAGGCCGATGGCGTCGAGCCTGTCGGGCCGGTGGCTCGACTTGTAGAGCATGGCCGAGAAGGGCTGCATCACGCGGTACTTGTAGAACACCTCGCTGCCCGTGTCGTGGGCGGCCGAGGCGCGCGGCTGCCAGAAGCGGCAGTCGGTGGCCCAGATCTCGTCGGTGGCGGCGTCGACCTCGACGTTGTACTTGGCCACTTCGGTGTGCGGCACCTTGCCGAGGTAGTCGGGGTGCACGAAGGGGAAGTGCGCCATGTCCAGGAAGTTCTCGATCACGCGCAGGCCCGACACGGCCACGCCGAGCCCGCCGCAATCGACGATGCGGCGGCCAGGCTCTTCGTGCTCGGGGAAGGCGAACAGCGGGCGCGCGGGGCGGCCGCTGGGGCAGACCCAGAGGAAGCCGTAGCGCGACTGCACGGTCAGCGCGTCGGTGCCGAGCCGGGCGTGCGGCGTGCCGTCGGCGTCGGTGTGCAGCTGCAGGGTTTCGCCGAGCAGCCGCGCCGTGCGCGGCAAGCCGCTGGCGGGGCCGACGACGAGCCAGTCGTCGAGCATGTTGGGATCGTCGGTGACGAAGGGCATGTTGCTTCTTTCTTCTTGTTCAGTGCGAGGCGGCGGCTTCGATGTCGCTGCGCAGCTGTCGCGCCGCGCGGTGCACCCGGGCCATCGCGTCGGAGCCGGGGGCTGCGTCGGTCCACAGGTGCAGGAAGCTCAGCTGCGGCTGGGCGTCGAGCAGCAGCGCGGCGACGGGCGATTCGCCCAGCGTGCCTTGCCATGCATCGGGCGTTCCTGTCGACGCGAAGCCATGCGACGCCAGCGCAGCGCGCACCTCGGACGCGGCCACGCGCAGCGTCAGCGTGCGGGCGAGGTGCCAGCCGGCGGGCACGGCGCCGGCCAGTTCGGGCGGCGCATCTGCGCCGTCGGCCGCGAGGCGCACCCACAGCATCCCCGCGGCATCCGCCGTGGCGAACGTCTTGGCGCAGACGTTGCGCGGCGCTTGCATGGCCGGGTGCGCCGGGATGCGCACGCAGGCGCCGCTGCCGGCCTCGTACTGCCAGCCGTGGTACGCGCAGGCCAGGCGGTCGCCGCCGGTCACCTGGCCGAGCGTGAAGCGCACGCTGCGGTGCGGGCAGCGGTTCTCCCAGGCCTGCGGCGAGCCATCGGCCGCGCGCCACAGCGCGAGCTCCTGGCCTTGCGCAAAGCCGGCGACGATGTTGGCGCCGGCGCGCACCTCGGCGGAGGGCGTGACGGGGTGCCAGGTGGCGGAAGGGTTCATGGGTCTTGATCGTGGGGCGGCGGGAAAGGGCGCCACAAATCGGCATAGCATCGGCCATGCCCTTGTCGGCGGTGCCGCCTACCGTAGCGTGTCCGTCGCACCGATGAAAGCCCCATGCCAAGACGCTCCTTTTCATTCCTGCAACGACGACTCCCACGGCGGTGGCTTTCATGAGCGCAGGGCGCATCGACCTCGCGCTGGTCGAGGCCTTCGTCCTCGTGATGAAGAGCGGCAGCCTCACCAAGGCCGAGAGCCTGTCGGGCGTGTCGAAGGCCACGCTGAGCCGGCAGCTCACGCGGCTGGAGGAACTGCTGGGCGCCCAGCTGCTGCTGCGCAGCTCGCGCCGCATCGCGCCCACGGAGGCCGGGCGTGCGTTCTTCGCACGCTGCGAGGGGCTGCTCGGCGAGGTGAGCGGCCGGCTGGAAACGGCGCGCACCGAGGTGCAGGAGCTCACGGGCGGGGTGTCGGGCCGGCTCACGTTGCTGTCGGACACGCAGTTCAGCACCTCCTTCGTCTGCCATGTGGTGCGGATCTTTCTCGAATCGCACCCGAACGTGCGTTGCCAGCTCGACGTGGCGAACGGCGCGCAGGCCCCGCAGATCGGCGAGGTCGATTGCTACGTCGGCTCGGCGCCGCCCGACCTGCCGGACCTGGTCGCCAAGCTGCTGGGCCGGCTGGCCTACGGCCTGTACGCCAGCCCGCAGTATCTGGCGCGGCAGGGCACACCGCTGACGCCCGAGGCGCTGGCGCAGCACCGGATGATCGCGATGCGCGAGCCGTCGGGCCCGCCGTCGCCGCTGCGGCTGGTGTCGCAGCAGGCCTCGGGGCGCCATGTGGTGCGCACGGAGCCGGCCTTCGAGACCAACGACCACTGGGTGATGAAGACTTTCTGCATCGACGGCCTGGGCATCGCGCCGCTGCCGGTGTTCTTCGCGGGCCCCGAGGTGGCGCAGGGCGTGCTGGTGCCGGTGCTGCCGCAGTGGCCGCCGGAGGCGCGGCGGCTGTACTGCGCCTACCAGCGGCAGCGCTACATGGGGCAGAAGTTGCGCGCGTTCGTCGACCTGATGGCGCGCTGCGTGGCGGACATCGGCTCGTACAACCACTACGTGGGGTCGACCGCGGCGGTGTCACCTGCACGGCGGGTGCGGTCGGCGGCGCGACCATAATCTTGGCCATCTGCCGGTATCCGGTTGCTTCCTTCACCGATCCATCATGAAGAAAATCCTCGTCCTCAACGGCCCCAACCTCAACCTGCTCGGCACGCGCGAGCCCGAACAGTACGGCCGCGACACGCTCGCCGACGTCGAACGCCTGTGCAAGGACACGGGCGCGAAACTCGGTGTGGAGATCGAGTGCCGCCAGTCGAACCACGAAGGCGTGCTGATCGACTGGGTTCAGGAGGCGGGCCGCGAAGTGGCCGCCGGGAACATGTTGGGCGTGGTGATGAACCCGGGGGCCTACACCCACACATCCATTGCACTGCACGACGCGATCAAGGGGGCGAGCGTGCCGCTGATCGAGCTGCACATCTCGAACGTGCATGCGCGCGAGGAGTTTCGCCACCACTCGTACATCTCGCCTGCGGCGCGCGGGATCATCGTGGGGCTGGGGGTGAAGGGGTACACGCTGGCCATCGCCGCGCTGGTTCCCTGAGGTTGCCTTTCGGGGGCGTGCGCAAGGCACCGGGTACTTCCCTCCGCGAATGTCCCCCGCCTTCGGCTCCTCCTTGATTTCGCTGCGGGAAGCACCCAGTGCCCTGCGCACGGGGGCACGCTTCGGGTGGACGGCTGATCAACAGCCGCTCTGAGCAGCAGGTTTCTCAGTAGGTTTGCTTCGGCGCCGCGGCCTTCCAGCTGCGGCTGACCCGGCCTGCGCTGTCGACGCTTTCCAGGTGCACGTCGAAGCCCCAGAGCCTTGCGACGTGCTTCAGCACTTCTTCGGCGTTGTCGTTCAGCGGCAGGTTGTTGCGCTGCGTATGGCGCAGCGTGAGCGAGCGGTCGCCGCGCGTGGCCACGCTCCAGACCTGGATGTCGGGCTCGCGGTTGCCGATGTCGTACTGGCGTGACAGCGACTCGCGCAGCGCCTGGTAGCCGCTGTCGTCATGGATGGCCGACACCTCGAGCTCCGATTCGCTCTGGTAGTCGCGGATCGAGAACAGGCGGAAATCGCGCATCGTCTTCGGGCTGAGGAACTGGCCGACAAAGCTCTCGTCCTTGAAGTTGCGCATCGCGTAGTCGAGCGTCTTGACCCAGTCGGTGCCCGCGAAGTCGGGGAACCAGCGGCGGTCTTCGTCGGTCGGCTTTTCGCAGACGCGGCGCAGGTCGGTGAACATCTTGAAGCCCAGCGCATAGGGGTTGATGCCGCTGTAGGCGCGGTGGCCCACGGGCGGCTGGAACACCACGCTGGTGTGCGAGCTGAGCCATTCCATCATGAAGCCGTCGTCCAGCTGGCCGCGGTCGTACATGGTGTTGAGCAGCGTGTAGTGCCAGAAGGTGGCCCAGCCTTCGTTCATGACCTGGGTCTGGCGCTGTGGGTAGAAGTACTGCGCGATCTTGCGCACGATGCGCACCACCTCGCGCTGCCACGGCTCGAGCAGGGCGGCGTTCTTCTCGATGAAGTAGAGCAGGTTCTCCTGCGGCTCGGGCGGAAAGCGGCGCGCGGCTTCGGACTCGGCCGCCTGTTCGCTCTTGCGCGGCAGCGTGCGCCACAGGTCGTTCACCTGCTGCTGCATGTGGCGCTCGCGGTCGGTGCGCTGCGCGCTCTCTTGCGCCAGCGAACGCTTCTGCGGACGGCGGTAGCGGTCGACGCCGTAGTTCATGAGCGCGTGGCAGGAGTCGAGCAGGTCTTCCACCGCGTCGAGGCCGTGGCGTTCCTCGCACTCGGCGATGTAGTGCCGCGCGTAGACGAGGTAGTCGATGATCGACGACGCGTCGGTCCACATGCGGAACAGGTAGTTGCCCTTGAAGAAGCTGTTGTGGCCGTAGGCCGCGTGCGCGATCACCAGGGCCTGCATGGCCATGGTGTTTTCTTCCATGAGGTAGGCAATGCACGGATCGGAGTTGATGACGATCTCGTAGGCCAGCCCCATGTGGCCGCGCTTGTAGTTCTTCTCGGTGGAGATGAACTGCTTGCCGTACGACCAGTGTCTGTAGATCATGGGCATGCCCACGCTGGCGTAGGCGTCCATCATCTGCTCGGCCGTGATCACCTCGAGCTGGTTCGGGTAGGTGTCCAGGCCGAAGCTCCTCGCCGTCTTGGCGATCTCGGTGTGGTACATCTCGATGAGTTCGAAGGTCCAGTCGGACGGGCTGGGCAGGCGCTCGAGGCGGGAGGTGGGCAGGTCGGTGCTGCGCGGCAGGACGGGGGCCCCGGGAGGGCGTTCGGTGGTGATCATGTGGGCACCCCTTCCTTCTTGAACAGGTCGCGGAACACCGGGTAGATGTCCTGCGCGTCCGATACCTTGCGCATGGCGAAGTTGGGCGCCACGCCTTCGAGCTGCTGGTATTCCTGCCACAGGTTCTGCTCGGTCTCGGCCACCTGCACGTAGGCGTAGTAGCGCACCACGGGCAGGATGTTGTCGACCAGCAGTTCGCGGCAGCGGCCGCTGTCCTGGTGCCAGTTGTCGCCGTCGCTGGCCTGGGCGCCGTACACGTTCCATTCGCCGCTGGCGTAGCGGGCCTTGATGATCTCGTCCATGAGCACCAGTGCGCTCGACACCACGGTGCCGCCGGTCTCGGTGGCGTGGAAGAACTCTTCTTCGGTCACTTCCTGCGCCTGCGTGTGGTGGCGCAGGAACACGAGGTCGATGCGCTCGTAGTGCCGTGTGAGAAACAGGTACAGCAGCATGAAGAAGCGCTTGGCCATGTCCTTGCGCGCCTCGTCCATCGAGCCCGACACGTCCATGAGGCAGAACATCACGGCCTTGGCGCTGGGCACGGGCGTCTTCACGCGGTTGCGGTAGCGCAGGTCGATCGGGTCGATGTAGGGCACGTGCCGCATGGTGCGGCGCAGCTCGGCGATGAGATCCTCGGTCTCGCGGATTTCCTTCTGGATCAGCGCGGTCTCGGCCTGCGGATGCGCTTTCAGGACCAGGAGGTGCGCCTCCAGGCGCTTGAGCTCCTTGCGCGGTTCGCCGCCCAATGCAATGCGCCGCGCCAGCGCGCCGCGCATGGAGCGCACCACGTGCAGGTTGTTGGGCGAGCCGTCGCTGGTGAAGCCGGCGCGGTGGCTCTTCCACTCGGGCACTTCGGCGATCTGGGTGCGCACGAGGTGGGGCAGCGCAAGGTCGTCGAAGAAGACGCGCATGAACTCCTCGCGCGTGAGGCGGAAGACGAAGTCGTCCTCGCCTTCGCCGCTGTCGCTGGCCTCGCCGCTGCCCGAGCCGCCGCCGCCCTGGCCCTCGGGGCGCGCGATGCGGTCGCCCTTGAGGTATTCCTGGTTGCCGGGGTGCACGTACTCGCGGTCGCCGCCGCGCGCATGGCCGAACACCGGCTCGGAGACATCGTGGCGCGGCAGGGTCACGTCTTCGCCTTGCTCCAGCTCGCGGATGTTGCGCCCGCTGACCGCGCGCCGCACCGCCTCCTGGATCTGGCCCTTGTAGCGCCGAAGGAAGCGCTCGCGGTTGCCGATGGACTTGTTCTTGCCCGAGAGCCGACGATCGATGATCTGCTGCAGGATGGCCACGATGTTTTCAAAGCTCCTTGCAAAACGGTGGACGGTGCGCTGGTTAGGTCCTTCGCACGCGTCCGTTGTTCCCGCTGTCCGCTATGAACTCTTGCGCACCCGCAGGTACCACTCGCACAGAAGCCGGACCTGCTTGGCGGTGTAGCCCTTCTCGACCATGCGGGTCACGAAGTCTTCGTGCTTCTTCTGCTCGTCGGCGCTGCTCTTGGTGTTGAAACTGATCACCGGCAGCAGCTCTTCGGTGTTGGAGAACATCTTCTTTTCGATCACCGCGCGCAGCTTCTCGTAGCTGGTCCACGCCG
Organism: Variovorax sp. GW823-FHT04F07; assembly: GCF_058795995.1. Lineage (NCBI taxonomy): Bacteria > Pseudomonadati > Pseudomonadota > Betaproteobacteria > Burkholderiales > Comamonadaceae > Variovorax > Variovorax sp. GW823-FHT04F07. Next base: position 171,916 of record NZ_JBXAIG010000002.1, on the reverse strand, counting down.
GGTTGCGCCCCGCGTTGCCGGCCCGTGCGCGCAGCACGAAGTTGACGATCTCGTTGCGGAAGTCCTTCGGGTTGCCGATGCCGGCGGGTCGCTCGATCTTCTCGAGTTCGCCGTTGAGCGAAGCCCGGTCGAACACTTCGCCGGTGTCCACGTCGCGGAACTCCTGGTCCTGGATCCAGTAGTCGGCGTAGGTCACGTAGCGGTCGAAGATGTTCTGGCCGTACTCGCTGTAGCTCTCCAGGTAGGCAGTCTGGATCTCCTTGCCGATGAACTCGGCATAGCGCGGCGCCAGCAGCTCCTTGATGTAGCTGATGTACTTCTGCTCGGTTTCCGGCGGAAACTGCTCGCGCTCGATCTGCTGTTCGAGCACATACATCAGGTGCACCGGGTTGGCGGCCACCTCGGTGCTGTCGAAGTTGAAGACCTTGGAGATGATCTTGAAGGCGAAGCGCGTGGAGACGCCGCTCATGCCTTCGTCGACGCCCGCGTAGTCGCGGTACTCCTGGATCGACTTGGCCTTGGGATCGGTGTCCTTGAGGTTCTCGCCGTCGTACACCTGCATCTTGCTGAAGGTGCTGGAGTTCTCGGGCTCCTTCAGGCGCGTGAGCACCGACAGCTGCGCCATCATGCGCAAGGTGCCGGGCGCGCACGGCGCCTTGGCCAGCGAGGAGTTGCGCACCAGCTTCTCGTAGATCTTGATCTCTTCGGAGGCGCGCAGGCAGTACGGCACCTTCACGATGTAGATCCGGTCGAGGAAAGCCTCGTTGTTCTTGTTGTTGCGGAACGCCTTCCACTCGCTCTCGTTGCTGTGGGCCAGCACGATGCCGTCGAAGGGAATGGCGCCGAAGCCCTCGGTGCCCTTGAAGTTGCTTTCCTGCGTGGCCGTGAGCAGCGGGTGCAGCACCTTGATGGGTGCCTTGAACATTTCCACGAACTCGAGCAGGCCCTGGTTCGCCAGGCACAGGCCGCCGGAGTAGGCGTACGCGTCGGGGTCGTCCTGGGCGTAGGTCTCGAGCTTGCGGATGTCGACCTTGCCGACCAGCGAAGAGATGTCCTGGTTGTTCTCGTCGCCGGGTTCGGTCTTGGCGACCGCGATCTGGCGCAGCACTGAGGGGTAGCGCTTGACCACCTTGAACTGGCGGATGTCGCCGCCGTACTCCTCGAGGCGCTTGACGGCCCAGGGCGACAGGATGCGGTTCAGGTAGCGCACGGGGATGCCGTACTCTTTTTCGAGGATCTCGCCGTCTTCGAGGGTGTCGAACAGCCCGAGGGGCGATTCGTTCACCGGGGAGCCGTGGATCGCATAGAAGGGCACGTGCTCCATGAGCTGCTTCAGGCGCTCCGCGATCGAGCTCTTGCCGCCGCCGACGGGCCCCAGCAGGTAAAGGATTTGCTTCTTTTCTTCGAGTCCCTGCGCGGCGTGGCGGAAATAGGACACCACCTGCTCGATGGCATCTTCCATGCCATAGAACTCCTTGAACGCCGGATAGATCTTGATGACCTTGTTCGCGAAGATCCGCGAAAGACGGGGGTCATTGCGGGTATCTACCAGTTCCGGCTCGCCAATGGCCTGGAGCATTCGTTCGGAGGCCGTTGCATATGCCGTCGGATCGCGTTTGCAGATATCCAGATATTCCTGCAGCGAGAGAACTTCCTCGCGGGTGCGTTCGTAGCGGGCTGCAAAGTTGCTGATCACGTCCATGGTCGCGCCTCCTTCAGGTCGGCGGGGCTTTTGACCCCGATGCCTACAGCCAGAGACTGCGTCGCTCCTCTTGGAAGAGGGGCCCCGCCCATGGCCGTATGCCGTGGAAAACTCCCTTACACACTATCTACACAATCGGTTCAATCAGCATAAAGCAAAGAATGAACCGGGCAAATGTTTTATTTATTCTGAACCCCTCTGCCGAGTAAAGTTCCTCGGAAAACAAGGAACTTCTATTCGTGTTTCTGTTAAATTGAAAAGCTCGCGCTCGCGTAATTGTCCCCGGATGAAATGACTATGCCGAATGGCTATCGTCCTCATTGAAATTCTGTGGCGAACACCTTTCCTAATTGAACCCGGGTTCAATAAAGCCGATGCCTTTCAGCAATAACGCGCGACCTGTCGTTTGGTTTATTGCATATCCAAAAAAACATTAAAGCAATCCCCGCGCCACTCCTGTGGCGAGTGGCTGGCGCATGGCAACGTGGGAAGACAACGCGGGCGCCGGTCGGCGGCGTTCCGCAACGGTGCGGGGAGCACCGTTCGCGTGCCTGGCGCGCCGCCACAGGGCGGCAGCGGCCGAAAGAGGGCACGCTTCGGGCCGACAGGGCGCCGGCCCGGCGCTGACGAAGGCCGTCAGCGCGTCAGCATCATCATCAGCTGAAGAATTCCTTGGCCTTGTCGAACCAGCCCTTGTCGGTCGGGCTGTGTTTCTCGCCACCCTTCTTGAGCGATTCGTCGAGCTCCTTGAGCAGCTTGCGCTGGTGCTCGGTGAGCTTCACGGGCGTTTCCACGCGCACGTGGCAGTACAGGTCGCCCGGGTAGCTCGAACGCACGCCCTTGATGCCCTTGCCGCGCAGGCGGAACTGCTTGCCGCTCTGGGTGCCGTCGGGAATGTCGATGGCGGCCGCGCCCTTGAGCGTGGGCACGTTGATCTCGCCGCCGAGCGCCGCGGTGGTGACGCTCACGGGCACCACGCAGTGCAGGTCGTCGCCGTCGCGCTCGAACAGGTCGTGCTTCTTGAGGCGGATCTCGATGTACAGGTCGCCGGGTGGCCCGCCGTTGGTGCCGGGCTCGCCGTTGCCGGTGCTGCGGATGCGCATGCCGTCGTCGATGCCGGCCGGAATCTTCACCTCGAGCGTCTTGTTGTTCTTGATCTTGCCCTGGCCGTGGCACACGGTGCAGGGCTCGGGAACGATCTTGCCGCTGCCGTGGCAGGTCGGGCAGGTCTGCTGCACGCTGAAGAAGCCTTGGCGCATCTGCACGGCGCCCGCGCCGTGGCAGGTGGTGCAGGTGATGGGCTTGGTGCCGGGCTTGGCGCCGGAGCCGTGGCAGGTGCCGCAGTCGTCCCAGCTCGGGATGCGGATCTGTGCGTCCTTGCCGTCGGCGGCTTCCTCGAGCGTGACTTCCATCGCGTAGCTCAGGTCGCTGCCGCGGAACACCTGGCGTCCGCCGCTGGTGCGGCCGCGGCCGCCGCCGAACACGTCGCCGAAGATGTCGCCGAAGGCCTCCGCGAAGCCGCCGAAGCCTTCCGCGCCGGGGCCGCCGCGCATGTTGGGATCGACGCCGGCATGGCCGTACTGGTCGTAGGCCGCGCGCTTCTGGCCGTCCGACAGCATTTCGTACGCTTCCTTCACCTCCTTGAACTTGGCCTCGGCGTCCTTGCTGGTGTCGCCGTGGTTGCGGTCGGGGTGGTGCTTCATCGCAAGCTTGCGATAAGCCTTCTTGATTTCTTCCTCGCTCGCGTTCTTGGGAACGCCGAGGGTTTCGTAGTAGTCGCGTTTGGTGGCCATGGCAGCAGATTCGGTCGGGCGGCGGGAACTCGTCGGGGAACTGGAAGCGAGAAAGGCTGGAGCACCTGTTCAGGTGTTCCAGCCTTGTTAGAAGGGCAGGGGATCAGCCCTTCTTCACTTCCTTGACTTCGGCGTCGACCACGTTGTCGTCAGCCTGGGCATGCGCCGCAGCTTCCGCGCCTGCCGGGCCGCTGGCGGCCGAGGCGTTGGCCGCAGCCTGCGATTCGGCATACATCTTCTCGCCGAGCTTCTGGCTCGCGGTCATCAGCGTGTTGGTCTTTTCCTCGATCACGGTCTTGTCTTCACCCTTGAGGGCTTCTTCCAGGTCCTTGATCGCGGCTTCGATCGCGTCCTTCTCGGCAGCTTCGAGGCTGGCGCCATGCTCGCCGAGCGACTTCTTCACGCTGTGCACCATGGCTTCGCCCTGGTTGCGCGCCTGCACGATCTCGAGCTTCTTCTTGTCTTCGTCGGCGTTGAGCTCGGCGTCCTTGACCATCTTCTGGATCTCGTCTTCGCTCAGGCCCGAGTTCGCCTTGATGGTGATCTTGTTTTCCTTGCCGGTGCCCTTGTCCTTGGCGCCGACGTGCAGGATGCCGTTGGCGTCGATGTCGAAGCTCACCTCGATCTGCGGCGTGCCGCGCGATGCCGGCGGAATGCCTTCCAGGTTGAACTCGCCCAGCAGCTTGTTGCCCGAGGCGATCTCGCGCTCGCCCTGGAACACCTTGATGGTCACGGCCGGCTGGTTGTCCTCGGCGGTCGAGAAGGTCTGTGCGAACTTCGTCGGGATCGTGGTGTTCTTCGTGATCATCTTGGTCATCACGCCGCCCATGGTCTCGATGCCCAGCGACAGCGGGGTCACGTCCAGCAGCAGCACGTCCTTGCGGTCGCCCGAGAGCACCTGGCCTTGAATGGCGGCGCCGACAGCCACGGCTTCGTCGGGGTTCACGTCCTTGCGCGGTTCCTTGCCGAAGAAGGCCTTCACCTTTTCCTGCACCTTGGGCATGCGGGTCATGCCGCCGACCAGGATCACGTCGTTGATGTCGTTCACGCTGATGCCGGCGTCCTTGATGGCCAGGCGGCAAGGCGCGATGGTGCGCTCGACCAGCTCATCGACCAGGCTTTCCAGCTTGGCGCGGGTGAGCTTGATGTTCAGGTGCTTCGGACCGGTGGCATCGGCCGTGATGTACGGCAGGTTGATGTCGGTCTGCGCGCTGTTCGACAGCTCGATCTTGGCCTTTTCAGCGGCTTCCTTCAGGCGCTGCAGGGCTAGCACGTCCTTGCTCAGGTCGACGCCTTGTTCCTTTTTGAACTCGCCGATGATGTAGTCGATGATGCGCTGGTCGAAGTCTTCGCCGCCCAGGAAGGTGTCGCCGTTGGTCGACAGCACTTCGAACTGCTTCTCGCCGTCGACGTCCGCGATCTCGATGATCGACACGTCGAAGGTACCGCCGCCCAGGTCATACACGGCGATCTTGCGGTCGGCCTTGTCCTGCTTGTCCAGGCCGAAGGCCAGGGCAGCAGCGGTGGGCTCGTTGATGATGCGCTTGACGTCCAGGCCCGCGATGCGGCCGGCGTCCTTGGTGGCCTGGCGCTGTGCGTCGTTGAAGTAGGCCGGCACCGTGATCACGGCTTCGGTCACGGCTTCGCCGAGGTAGTCTTCGGCGGTCTTCTTCATCTTGCGCAGGATGTCGGCGCTGACCTGCTGCGGGGCCATCTTCTTGCCGCGCACTTCCACCCATGCGTCGCCGTTGTCGGCCTTGGCGATGGTGTAGGGCATCAGGTCGATGTCCTTCTGGACTTCCTTTTCCTCGAACTTGCGGCCGATCAGGCGCTTGATCGCGTACAGCGTGTTCTTGGGGTTGGTGACGGCCTGGCGCTTGGCCGAGGCACCGACCAAGACTTCACCGTCTTCCTGGTACGCGACGATCGACGGCGTGGTGCGCGCACCTTCCGAGTTCTCGATCACACGCGTGGTGTTGCCTTCCATGATCGACACGCACGAGTTGGTGGTGCCGAGGTCGATGCCGATGATCTTTGCCATGTTCTTACTCCTGAAATTCGGAAAAATATGTTGTTATGAACTTGTGGATAACCCGGTGCGATTCAAGGGACGACGCGGGGATTTCCTGTGGGAATCTTGTGGGGCAGTGCCGATTTACTTCGGGGCGGCCACGGTGACCAGCGCCGGGCGCAGCACGCGCTCGTTGATCGTGTAGCCCTTTTGCAGCAGGCCCACCACGGTGTTGGCGTCCTGGTCGGCGGGCACCATCGAGATGGCCTGGTGCAGGTGCGGGTCGAACTTGTCGCCGGCAGCGGGGGCCACTTCGATCACCTTGTTGCGTTCGAGCGCGCTCTTGAGTTGGCGCAGCGTGGCTTCGGCGCCTTCGCGGATCTGCTCGGGCGTGGCGTCCTTGACGGCCAGGCCGGCTTCGAGGCTGTCGGTCACCGGCAGCAGGCTCTCGGCAAAGGCTTCGACCGCGAACTTGCGGGCCTTGGTGATCTCGTCGTCGGCGCGGCGGCGGGCGTTCTGCACGTCGGCCTGGGCGCGCAGGTACTGGTCGGCCAGCTCGGCATTCTTGGTCTGAAGGGCAGCCAGTTCGCCTTGCGCCACGGCCAGGGCGTCGAGCGCCTCGGCTTCGTTGGCGGCTTGCGCGGCCTCCAGTTCTTCGGGACTGGGCTCGCCTTGCAGCATTTGAGAATTCTGTGCGGATTGTTGCGGGTCAGACATTTTTCAAAGAACCGGCGTGCGCCGGAAAACAAACACAGCCAGCCACTTGGGGCTGCTCTAGGGCTTTTCAAGCGTAAAAATGCGGCCAAAGCGGCCGCAAGAGGGGTGCGAAGTGGCTTTCGCGAGAGACACCGCGGAACCGGCTTCGCCGGGCCGCAGGTGTCGCCCCCGGTAGGGGGTTGGCGAAGCGGACACGAAGTGCCGCGCAGCCTGGGGGCGAGCCCTTAATGCGCGTCGAGGAGCTCGACGTCGAACTTCAGGGTGGCGTTCGGGGGGATCACGCCGCCGGCGCCGCGGGCACCGTAGCCCAGCGAGGCGGGGATGATCAGCGTGCGCTTGCCACCGATCTTCATGCCGGCGACGCCTTCGTCCCAGCCCTTGATGACTTGGCCGGCGCCCAGCGAGAACGCGAAGGGGTCGTTGCGGTCGCGGCTGGAGTCGAACTTGGCGCCTTGCACGCCGTCGTTGTAGAGCCAGCCCGTGTAGTGCACGTGCACGTGGTGGCCGGCCTTGGCTTCGGCGCCGGTGCCGACTTCGGTGTCTTCGTATTGCAGGCCGGAGGGGGTGGTGGGCATGGGAAACGCTCCTTGCGTCGATGAAATGGGAGAGGAATCGGAGGCGCGGAGTTTACCGAGGCCCGCGAGGACCCCGCTTCAGCCCTGGCTGTCGGAGCCGGGCGGCGTGGTTGCGGGAGGTGCTGCGTCGGGGGCGGACGGCGCTGGCGCAGCAGGCGCCACGGGCGAGGATGCCTCGGCCGATGCAGGCTGCGCGGCGGCCGGCCCCGCGGCCTTCTTGCTCTGCCCCAATTGCCACTTGGCGGCGAAGGCCTGCAGGTCGGACAGGCGCTTGAGCAGGTCTTGTCCGCTCAGCGTGAGGCAGTAGCCGTCGCTGCCGTGGCTCACGACGCCGGCTTCGCGCAGCTCCTTGATGCGGGTGTTGAGGGTGTTGGGAGTGATGCCGCCGACGCTGTCCTGCAGCAGCCGGAAGGTCTGGGCGTGGCCGTCGCGCAGGGCCCACAGCACACGCAGCGCATAGCGGGCTTCGAGCAGGGCGAGCAACTGGCTGATGGCTGCGTTTTCCTTGGTACTCATCGACATCATCTCCTCGAAGCTGGGCGGACCGTCGGCCGGGGGCAGGCCGGGGCGGCGCACTCTTGTTTGTGATTGGTCGTCATGGACCGTCTGGCTGGCCGACGACTATAGCGCGAAGGATCAGGATGCTACTGGTTTTATAGCTGTACAGGCATGCAGCATGCGGGTTTCGAGACAAAGCTTCACAAATCAGGCGTAGTTGGCCATGGCTTCGCCCAGGCGGATCGCGCGGGTGGGCGACCAGTCCGGGTTGAAGGCCAGCGCGGGCGCCGGGAACAGCATGACGACGGTGGAGCCCAGCAAGAACCGGCCCATCTCGTCGCCCTTCTTGATGTCGATCTGCTGGTCGTTGTAGTGCCACTCGCGCAGCTCGCCCACGCGCGGCGGGTTGACCACGCCGTGCCACACGGTGGCCATGCTGCCGACGATGGTGGCGCCCACGAGAACGAGCACGAAGGGGCCGTTGGCCGATTCGAAGACGCACACCACGCGCTCGTTGCGCGCGAACAGGCCGGGCACGCCGCGCGCGGTGGTCGGGTTGACCGAGAACAGGTCGCCGGGCACGTGGATCATGCGCACCAGTCGCCCGTCGCAGGGCATGTGGATGCGGTGGTAGTCCTTGGGGCTCAGGTACAGCGTGGCAAAGCTGCCGTGCGCGAACTTGGCGGCCAGCGCGGCATCGCCGCCGACCAGCGCGGTGGTCGTGTAGTTGTGGCCCTTGGCCTGGAAGATCTGGTCGCCCTCGATGGCGCCGAACTGGCTGATGGCGCCGTCCACGGGGCACACGAGGTCGGCCTGCGCGAGGGGGCGCATGCCGGGCTTGAGGGCGCGCGTGAAGAACTGGTTGAAGCTCTTGTAGTGATGGATGTCGGACTCGAGCGCTTCGCCCATGTCGACGCCGTACTTGGCAACGAAGCGGCGAATGATCCAGGTGGTGACCGCGCCTCGTTCCTTGCCTGCGACCCAGCCGGCGAAATTGGTCAGGGCCTGCTTGGGGAACAGGTATTGGGGCAGAACTGCGGAGCGATCGGACACGTTGTGGAAGGCCTGGAATGCGGAATCGGACGGGCATTCTATAAAGCGCTTCTTCTTGGGGGCGTAGGAAGCTTCCCTTGGTTCCTTGCTGGTCCTTGACCTTTGCAGGCACGCGCCCGGCGGGCGGCGCGGCGCGGGCGGCCCCACTGTGCCGGCCGCTTCGCGGCTGCCCTGCGGTGCTCGCGTTTCGCGGGGTCTCGCAGAACTCGCTTCGCTCAAACAGCTGCGAGCCCTGATCCGCGAAACGCTGCGCGCCTCGGCGGCACAGAGGGGCCGCCCGCACCACACCGCCCACCGGGCGCTTGTGGGGGTGTGGATGTTGTCGGATGCGGGGAAGGGGGAGGTCAGTCGGCCTTGATGCCTGCGGCCTTGATCACCTGCGCCCACTTCTCCACTTCCGTTTTCTGGAAGGCGGCGATCTGCGCGGTCGTGAGGTCGGCGGGCTCCATGCCGAAGCCCTTGAGCTTGTCCTGCATCTCGGGCGTCGCGAGGATCTTGCGGATCTCGGTGTGCAGGCGGTCGACGACGGGCGCCGGCGTGCCCGCGGGCACGAAGATCGCCTGCCACGACACCACCTCGAAGTCCTGCAGGCCGGGTACGCCCGACTCGGCCACCGTCGGCACGTCGGGCATCGAGGCCAGTCGCTTGGCCGAGGTGACGGCGATGGCGCGCAGCTTGCCGCTCTGGATGTGCGGGCCGGCCACCACGGTGGTGTCGAACATCATGTCGACCTGGCCGCCGATCACGTCCTGGATCGCTGGGCCGCTGCCCTTGTACGGGATGTGCGTGAACTTCACGCCCGACTTGTAGCCCAGCAGCTCCAGCGCCAGGTGCTGCGAGGTGCCCGTGCCCGCCGAGGCCGACGAGAGGCCACCGGCCTTGGCCTTGCTCGCGGCGATCACGTCCTTCAGCGTCTTGTAGGGGCTGGCCTGGTTCACCACCAGCACCACGGGGTTGGTGCCGATGAGCGTCACGGGCGCGAACGACTTCTGCGGGTCGTAGCCCAGCTTGGGGTACAGGCTCACGTTGATGGCATGCGAGCTGATCGTGCCGCCTACCAGCGTGAAGCCGTCGGGCGCGGCGCGCGCGCCGATCTCGGAGCCCACGCTGCCGCCGGCGCCGCCCTTGTTGTCGATGATCACGCTCGTGCCCAGCACGGTGCCGAGCTTCTGCCCGATGAGCCGGCCCAGCACGTCGGTGGTGCCGCCCGCGGGAAAGGGCACGAGGTAGGTGATGGCCTTGCCCGTGGGCCAGGTGGTGCCGCCTTGCGCGAAGGCGGGCAGGGCCGCCGCCAGCGAGGCGGCGAGGGCGGACTGTATGAGTGTGCGACGTTGCATGGCTGTGTCTCCTTGTCGTGTCGCGTTCACGGCTTGATGTTCAGCTTGGTGATCAGCGCCTTGAAGTAGGCGTTGTCCTTGGCCAGCGTTTCCTTGAACACCGCGCCGTCGGTGTAGACGTAGCCCAGGTTCTGCTTGTCCATCACCTCGTGCATCAGCGGCTCGGCGGCGGTCTTGGCGGTGATCTCGCGCAGCTTGGCCATCACTTCGGGTGGCGTGTTCTTCGGTGCGCCCAGGCCGCGCCACGTGCCGATCGACAGGTCGATGCCGCGCTCCTTGGCGGTCGGGATCTTCTCGAAGCCCTTCACGCGCTTGTCGGCCATCACCATCAGCACCTTGAGCTTGCCGCCCTGCACGTGCGTCGTGACTTCAGCGGGGCTCACGGCCACGGCCTCGATGTGGCCGCCCAGCAGCGCCAGCACGGCAGGCGCGGCGCCCTGGAACGGGATGTGGCCGAACTTGGTGCCGGTCTTGTCTTCGAGCGCGGCGGCGGCCAGGTGCCAGATCGAGCCGTTGCCCGAGTTGCCCACGCGGATGCCCTCGGGCGACTTCTTCGCGGCGGCGAGGAATTCTTCGATGGTGTTCCACGGCGCATCGGCCTTCACGGTGATCGCGGCCGGGTCGGCGTTGAGCTGCGCAATGGGCTGGAAGTCGTCGTAGTTGAACTTGGCCAGGCCCAGGTGCGGCAGTGTGAGCAGCTCCACCGTGAGCACCGCGAGCTTGTAGCCGTCGGGCTTGGCGTTGATCACCTCGGTCCAGCCGATGGCGCCGCCCGCGCCGGGACGGTTGACGATCACGATGCTCTGCGAGATGTGCTTGCGGCTGGCTTCCGAGAACGCGCGCGCCAGCCCATCGGTGCCGCCGCCGGGCTGGTAGGGCACGAGCAGCTCGATGGTGCGGTTCGGGAAGTCGCTGGCTTGCGCCGCGGCGGGCGCGGCCAGGCCGAGCGAGAGGGCGGCGGTGGCCGAGAGGGCGGCAATGCCGCGGACGAACTGGCTTCTCTTCATGATGTCTCTGTCTCCGTTGTTGATCTGTTGTGCTGAGAAGGCGGGGGGGCGTCAGGGCATGTACTGCCCGCCGTTCACCTCGAGCACCTGTCCCGTCACGTAGCCCGAGAGCTGTTCGGACGCGAGGTACAGGAAGGCACCCACGCATTCGTCGGCCGTGCCCAGGCGCCCCATCGGGATGCCGGTCCTGAAGGTCTCGAGCATCGCGGGCGTCGAGAAGCGGTCCTGGAACGGCGTCTGGATCACGCCCGGCGCCACCGCGTTCACGCGGATGCGGTCGCCCACGAGTTCCCGCGCCAGGCCGTGCGTTGCGGTGCTCACGAAGCCCTTGGCGCCGGCGTACAGGTAGGCGCCGGGCCCGCCGCCGGTGCGTGCGGCCACCGAGGTCACGTTGATGATGGCGCCGCTGCCTTGCTTGCGCATCTGCGGCACCGTCTCGCGGCAGAAGGCCAGCACGGAGCGCGCGTTGATGTGCATCACCTCGTCGAACAGCGCATCGTCGAAGTCGGCGATGGGCATGCGCTTGACGAGGCTGCCGGCGTTGTTCACGAGCACGTCGATGCGGCCGAACTGCGCCGTGGTTTCCTGCACGCAGGCGCGGATCGCGGCCGTGTCTCGCACGTCGGCCTGCAGCGCGAAGGCCGTGCCGCCGGCGGCGCGGATGGTGTCGACCACGCGGGTCGCCGCATCGGCCGAGCTGTTGTAGTGCACGGCCACGCGCATGCCGCGCGCGGCGAACGCGATGGCCACCGCGGCGCCGATGCCGGTGCTGGCACCGGTGACGAGGGCGGTCTTGTCCTTGAGGTCTTCCATGGCTGTGCTCCGTGAGGGTGAGTCGATCAGGTGACCGGTGCCGGGTTGAACAGCACCAGCGCGTTGTGCAGCTTCCAGTGCTCGGCCCAGGTCTTCTTGCGGCCGCTGGCCACGTCGAGCATCAGGCGGAACATCTCCCAGCCGATGTCCTCGATGCTGGCCTCGCCGTCGGCGATGCGGCCCGCGTTCACGTCCATCAGGTCGTGCCAGCGGCGCGCGAGGTCGCTGCGCGTGGCGACCTTGATCACCGGCACCTCGGCCAGCCCGTAGGGCGTGCCGCGGCCGGTGGTGAACACGTGCAGGTTCATGCCGGCCGCGAGTTGCAGCGTGCCGCAGATGAAGTCGCTGGCCGGTGTGGCGGCGTAGATCAGGCCCTTGTGCGTCAGCTTCTCGCCGGGCGCGAGCACGCCGGTGATCGGCGCCGAGCCCGACTTGACGATCGAGCCCATCGCCTTCTCGACGATGTTCGACAGCCCGCCCTTCTTGTTGCCCGGCGTGGTGTTGGCGCTGCGGTCGACGCGGCCCTTGTCGAGGTAGGCGTCGTACCAGGCCATCTCGCGGATCATGGCGTCGGCCACTTCGGGCGTGGCCGCGCGCGAGGTGAGCTGGTCGATGCCGTCGCGCACCTCGGTGACTTCCGAGAACATCACGGTGGCGCCCGCGCGCACCAGCAGGTCGGTGCAAAAGCCCACGGCCGGGTTGGCGGTGACGCCCGAGAAGGCGTCGCTGCCGCCGCACTGCACGCCCACGACGAGCTCGCTCGCGGGCACGGTCTCGCGCCGGCGTTTGTTGAGGCGCGCGAGGTGCGTCTCGGCCTGGCGCATCACCGAATCGATCATCGACATGAAGCCGACGTGCGCGTCGTCCTGCAGGCAGACGACGTCGAGCTCCTCGGCGGGCGCGCCGCGCTGGTCAGCGATGGGGATGGTGCCGGGCGGCAGCAGCCGCTCGGGCTGCAGCTTCTCGCAGCCCAGGCTCACGACCATCACCTCGCCGCCGAAGTTCGGGTTGAGGCTGATGTTGCGCAGGGTGCGGATCGGCACGATGGCGTCGGGCGCGTCGATGGCCACGCCGCAGCCGTAGCTGTGTTCGAGCGCCACCACGTCGTCCACATGCGGGTACTTCGGCAGCAGCTCGGCCTTGATGCGCTGCACGGCGAATTCGGTGACGCCCGCCACGCACTGCACGGTCTGCGTGATCGCGAGGATGTTGCGCGTGCCCACCGAGCCGTCGGCGTTGCGGTAGCCCTCGAAGGTGTAGCCCTCGAGCGCCGGCAGGGCAGGGGGCTTGACCGTGGCGATGGGCAGGCCGTCGAGCTCCGGCGCGACCGGCATGCGCATCACGCGCTCGTGCACCCAGCTGCCGCGCGGCAGCGCCTTGAGCGCGTAGCCGATCACCACGTTGTAGCGGCGGATGGCGTCGCCTTCGGCCAGGTCGACGAGTGCCACCTTATGGCCCTGGGGCACGGTGTCGACCAGCACCAGGCCGTCGTCGAAGACCGTGCCGGCCTTCAGGCCGCCGTCGTTCGCGACGATGGCGACGTTGTCGGCCGCGTGGATGCGGATGTACAGCGGCGGTCGGGTGTTCGCATCGGCCATCGGGAGGCCCTTTCTCTTTTCTTTACTTCACCACCATGAAGAGGCTCGGCAGCCAGGTGGAAAACGCCGGCACGAAGGTGACCACGCCGAGCGCGAAGATCAACGCGCCGTAGAAGGGCCAGATCGTGCGCATCACCGTGCCCACCGACACCCCGCCGATGGCGCAGCCGACGAACTGCGTGGTGCCCACGGGCGGCGTGTTCAGGCCGAGCGCGCAGTTGATGAGCATCACCACGCCGAACTGCACCGAGGTCATGCCGTACTGCTGTGCAATGGGCAGGAAGATCGGCGTGCACAGCAGGATGGTCGCGGCCATGTCCAGGAAGGTGCCCAGCACGAACAGGATGATGTTGATGAGCAGGAAGATCATCCACGGCGTGGTCGTCACCTGCGACAGCATCTGGCCCGTGAGTTCGGCCACGCCGTACAGGCTGATGAGGTAGCCGAAGGTGCTCGAGATGCCGATGAGCAGCAGGATCACGCCCGTGGTGCGCACAGCCTTCGAGGCGGCCTTGATGAAGTGCTCCCACTTCAGCGTGCGGTACACGAAGATCGTGAGCGCCAGCGCATAGAGCACCGCCACCGCCGCCGATTCGGTCGCCGTGAAGATGCCCGACAGGATGCCGCCGAGGATCAGCACCACGATGAACAGGCCCGGCAGCGCCGCCGCGAACGAGCGCGCCACGATGGCCCAGCCCGGGAAGCTGCCGGCCGGGTAGCCGCGCTTCACGGCCACGAGGTACGCGGCCGCGAGGTTGCTCAGCGTGAGCACGGCCGCCGGCAGCAGCGCCGCCAGGATCAGCGCCGCGATCGACACCTTGCCGCCCGCTGCGAGCGAGTAAATGATGAGGTTGTGGCTGGTCGGCATCAGCGCGCCGACCAGGGCCGCGTGCGTCGTCACGTTGACGGCGTAGTCGGCGTGGTAGCCCTCCTTCTTCATCATCGGGATCATCACGGCGCCCATGGCCGAGACGTCCGCCACGGGCGAGCCGGAGACGCCGCCGAACAGGGTGCAGGCCACCACGTTCGACATGCCGAGGCCGCCGCGCACGTGGCCCACGAGGTTGCGCGCGAAGTTGACGATGCGGTCCGCGATGCCGCCGTAGAGCATCAGCTCGCCGGCGAAGATGAAGAAGGGAATGGCCAGGAACGAGAAGATGCCCATGCCCGAGGTCATCTGCTGGAAGCCCACCGCGAGCGGCAGGCCTTCGTACAGCAGCGTGGCCAGGGCCGACAGGCCGATCGAGAACGCCACCGGCACGCCGAGCAGGAGGAACAGCGTGAACGAGAGGCAGAGAATGAGAAGAGGGGTCGTCATGATGAGGTTCAGCCCCAGGCGGGTTCGACTTCGCGGCCTTGAGCGAGCGCGATGATGTGTTCGATCGAGAACATCACGATGAGGACGCCCGACACGGCGGCGGGCACGTACTTCCAGCCTTCGGAAATCCACAGCGTGGGCAGGCGGTAGTCCCACACCGATTCGGCGAGCGAGGCGCAGTTCCAGGCCATGGCCAGGCCGAACAGCAGGATCAGCGCGTGGATGAGGTATTCCATCTTCAGGCGCAGCCAGTCGGGTGCGAGCACGAGGAACGATTCAAGTCCGATGTGGCCCGCGTCGCGCACGCCCACGGCCACGCCCAGCATGGTCACGTAGAGCACCAGCAGCAGCGCGAGGCTCTCGGCCCAGGTGGGAGTGTTGTTGAGCACGTAGCGGCCGAACACCTGCCAGCTCACGGCGCAGATCACCGCGACGAGACCGAGGATGCCCAACCACATGCAGGCACGGGCGAGCGTGCGGCAAAGTTTGGTGTACATATTTCCAGCGCGAAAAATGGAGAGGCTCCGCCTCTTCGTGGCCCCCGGCAGGGGCGCAGGGTCACGAAGTGCGCGAAGCCTGGGGGCGAGCCCTGTTTACTTCGTGTCCTGGACGCGCTTGACCAGGTCCTTGAGCTTCGCGTCCGTGATGAACTTGTCGTACACCGGCTTCATCGCGGCCTGGAACGGGGCCTTGTCGACGTCGATGATCTCGGCGCCGCCGGCCTTCACCGTGGCCAGCGACTTCACTTCACGCTCCTGCCACTGCTTGCGCATGTAGGGCACCGATTCCTTGGCGGCCTGACGCAGCCAGCCCTGCTCTTCGGCGGAGAGCTTGTCCCACGCGCGCTTGGAGAACAGCAGCATCTCGGGCGCCATCGAGTGCTCGGTCTTGCTGTAGTACTTGGCGACCTCGAAGGCGCGCGCGCTTTCGTAGGTGGGGTAGTTGTTTTCGGCGGCGTCGATGAGGCCGGTCTTCAGGCCCGTGTAGACCTCGCCCATCGGCATCGGCGTGGCGTTGGCGCCCATGGCCTCGAGCATCGACACCCACAGGTCGGACTGCTGCACGCGGACCTTCAGGCCCTTCATGTCGGCGAAGTTGCGCACCGGCTTCTTGGCCGTGAACATCGAGCGCGCGCCGCTGTCGTAGTAGGCCAGGCCCACGAAGCCCTGCTTCTCGCACGACTTCAGGATTTCTTCGCCGACCGGGCCGTCGAGCACCTTGTGCAGGTGCTCCACCGAACGGAACAGGAAGGGCATGGTCGGCACCTGCGTCTCGGGGCAGATGTTGTTCATGGGCGCGATGTTCACGCGCACCATCTGCAGCGCGCCGATCTTGGTCTGCTCGATCGTGTCCTTCTCGTTGCCGAGCGCGCTGTTGTTGAAGACCTTGATGCTGTGCTTGCCCCCGGACAGCGCCTTGAGCCGTTCGCTCATGAACTTCACGGCGGTCACGGTGGGGTAGTCGTCGGGGTGGATGTCGGCCGAGCGGAACTCGGTGGCGCCGGCAGCCAGCGTGGTCAACGCGGCCGCCGCGCCGGCAGCAAGTGCGATGAGTGTCTTGTAGAGCTTCATTTGTCTCGTCCTCTTGGTGGTTGTCGTCAATAAAAAAGAAAAGGGTCAGCCGCCGAAGGCCGGCTCGGGCACACCGGCCACGCCGGGGCGCAGCGCGAACACGCCGCCAGCCAGCGGCTGGTCCGACAGGTCGATGCCGCCGGGGCGGATCGAGGTGACGAACAGCGTGTCGAGCGTCGGGCCGCCGAAGGCGCACATGGCGGGCTTCTTCACCGGCACGGCGAGCGAGCGGTCGAGCCGGCCGTCGGGCGTGAAGCGGTGCACCAGGCCGGCGTCGTTGCCGCAGATCCAGTAGCAGCCGTCGACGTCCATCGCTGCGCCGTCGGGGCGGCCGGGCAGGGGATTCATGTCGACGAAGAGACGGCGGTTGCTCGGCGTGCCGGTGTTGGTGTCGTAGTCGAAGGCCCAGACGGCCTGCACGTTCGGGTGCGAGTCCGACAGGTACATCGTGCGGCCGTCGGGACTGAAGGCCAGGCCGTTGGGCACGATCAGGTCGTCCAACTGCAAGGCCGCGCCGTCGTCGCCGGGGCCGTGGCGGTACAGGCGGCCGACGCGCGCGCCCGCGGCCATGTCCAGCCGCATCGTGCCGGCCCAGAAGCGGCCTTGCCGGTCGCAGCGGCCGTCGTTGAAACGCATGCCCGGCGCGGCGTGCGCTACCGGGGCGAGCGGCGTGGCCGCGAGCGTGCCGTCGGTGCGCTCGCGCAGCGAGAACAGGCCGCTTTCCATGCCGGCGATCCATTCGCCGGGCCGGTCGGCGCGCGGTGCGATGCAGGCGATCATTTCGTCGGCGTGCCACTGCGCATGGCCTTCGCCGGCGTGCCAGCGGTTGAGCGTGCGCGCGGGAATGTCGACCCAGTACAGCGCCTGCTGCGTGGCCAGCCACACCGGGCTTTCGCCCGTGCCGTTGCGCGCGTCGAGAACGAGTTCGGCTTGCATGCGGTGCGGCCTGTTCAGTCGCCGAACGGGCCTTGCGCGGTGAAGGCGCCGCCCTGGTAGATGGCGTTCGGATCGGTGGGCGCCACCGGCGGCTGCGCCTCGACCTTGTCGCGGAACACCTCGGAGCTGTCTTGCGCCGCGAAGCCCAGGTGCGCGGCGGCGGCGTTGTCCCACCACAGGTCGCGGTTGGCCGACATGCCGTAGACCACCGTGTGCTTCACGTCGGGCGTGAAGAGCGACTTCTGGATCAGCGTCGTGAGGTCGCGGTAGCTGAGCCAGGTGCTCATCATCCGGCGGTTGAGCGGCTCGGGGAACGACGAGCCGATGCGGATGCTCACCGTCTCGATGCCCCAGCGGTCGAAGTAGAACTGCGCCATGTCCTCGCCGAAGGACTTCGACAGGCCGTAGTAGCCGTCGGGCCGGCGCGCGGCGTGCGCGTCGATGTGCTCGTCCTGCTTGTAGAAACCGATCACGTGGTTCGAGCTGGCGAACACCACGCGCTTCACGCCATGGCGGCGCGCGGCCTCGTACAGGTTGAACACGCCCTTGATGTTGGCTTCGAGCACTTCCTCGAACGGGCGCTCGACTGACACGCCGCCGAAATGGGCGATGGCGTCGCAGCCGGCCACCAGCGCGTCGACCGCGGCCTTGTCGGACAGGTCGCAGGGCACGACTTCTTCATGTGCGCCGGTGGCCGGCGCGATGTCGGCGATGTCGGAAAGGCGGATCACGTTCGCAAAAGGCGCGAGCCGTTCGCGCAGCACGCGGCCCAGGCCGCCGGCGGCGCCGGTCAGCAGCAGGCGGCCGAGCTGGGGGGAGGGGGCTTCAGGCGTCGACATGTCTTCGGGATGTGTGAGGGGAAGCGGAGGAGGTGGACAACGTCGTCACCGTTTTTAGGTGATAAGTTATCTGTTGTCGTACAACTGTGAGGGGATTATGATCGTCGTCATGGCCTCAACGACTGCGGGTAATCCCGAAGTTCAGACAACGACCGCTGACAACCCGGCGGGCAACGCCGCTTTCGTGGGGCGGCCGCGTCAGCGCGCGCGCGGCCTGGCGAACGGGCTGGTGGAAGACCTGGGCGAGAAGATCCGCAGCCAGTCGCTGCGCCCCGGCGACAAGCTGCCGACCGAGTCGGCCATCATGCAGGCCTACGGCGTGAGCCGCACCGTGGTGCGCGAGGCGCTGTCGAAGCTGCAGGCGGGCGGGCTGGTCGAGACGCTGCACGGCGTGGGCACCTTCGTGCTGCAGCCGCGTCCGGGCGGCATGGGCGGGGTGTTTCGCCTCGATCCCGGCGAGATCGCGACCTCGGTCGACGTGCTCGCCGTGCTCGAGCTGCGCATCAGCCTGGAGACCGAATCCGCCGGGCTGGCCGCGAGCCGGCGCACCGACGAGCAGCTGGTCGCGATGCGCCAGGCGCTCGACGCGTTCGAGCAGAACGTCACGGTGGGCGGCGACACCGTGGGACCCGACTTCGCCTTCCACCTGGAGATCGCGCAGTCGACCGGCAACCCCTACTTCGCCGACATCATGCGGCACCTGGGCACGACGATCATCCCGCGCACGCGCATCAGCGCGATCCGCGTGCAGGACGGCAGCTACCTGAGCCGCGTGAACCGCGAGCACGAGGAAATCTACGCGGCCATCGCGCGCCGCGACCCCGAGTCGGCACGCGCCGCGATGCGCATCCACCTGACCAACAGCCGCGAGCGGCTGCGCATGGCGCAGGAAGCCGCGCAACAGCAAAAAGCCAGGGCGGAGGCGGCCGGCCACGGCGCCGCCTCGTCCGACAACACCCCTTCGCGCTGAGTTCTCCCCGGGTTTTCGGGGGCCAAGTCTGGACAAGCTGATTTTCTAGTTGTACGATGACTGATAACATGCGGCGCCATCGCGGTCCCGCATGCCTGCATCGAACTTCAGGAGACAGCCCCCATGACCGTCAACCGACGCGGCGCACTCGGCGCCGCCCTCGCCACCACACTGGCCGCCAGCCTGCCCTTGCACGCGTTCGCGCAAGGGGCGGGCGGCACCTGGCCTTCCAAGCCCATCCGTCTCATCGTGCCGTACCCGCCGGGCGGCTCGTCGGACATCATTGCGCGCGCCATCGGCCAGCCGCTGTCCGAAGCGCTGGGCCAGCCCGTGGTCATCGAGAACCGCGCGGGCGCCAACGGCAACCTCGGCGCGGACATGCTGGCCAAGGCGCCGGCCGACGGCCACACGCTCATGCTGTGCGACCTCGGTGCGCTGGCCATCAGCCCGTCGCTGTACCCCAAGCTGCCGTTCGATCCGTCGAAGGACCTGCGCAGCGTGGCCATGCTGGCCTACTCGCCGCACCTGCTGGTGGTGCACCCGTCGGTGCAGGCCAACACGCTGAAGGAGCTGGTCGAGCTGTCGAAGAAGAGCGACCTCAACTTCGCCGTCACTGCCAGCGGCAGCACCGCGCACCTGGCCGGCGTCGAGCTGCAGCGCAAGAGCGGCGCCAAGTGGGAGTACGTGCCCTACAAGGGCGGCGTGCAGGCCGTGCTCGACACCGTCGCGGGCCAGACGCAGGTGCTCATGAACGGCATGTTGGCCACGTACCCGCATGTACAGAGCGGCAAGCTCAAGCTCATCGCGGTGTCGAAGTCGACGCGCATGCCCCTGATCGGCAGCGTGCCGACCATCGCGGAGCAGGGCGTTCCCGGCTACGAGTCGGGCACATGGCAGGGCGTGGTCGCGGCGCGCGGCACCCCTGACGCGGTGATCGCCCGGCTCAACAAGGAACTGGTCCGCATCATCCGCACGCCCGACATCCGGGCGCGCCTTGCGGGGCAGGGCGCCGAGGTCGTGACCATGACCGCGCCCGAGCAGGACCAGTTCTTCGCCAAGGAACGCGCGCGCTGGGCGCAAGTGATCCAGCAGGCCAATCTCAAGCTCGACTGAGCGGCCCCTTCTTCTTCTCTCTTCTTTTCCTCATTTCTCTTTTTTCACTGGACGACTTCCGATGAACCCGCAAGAACTCAAGACCATCATGGGCTCCGGCCTGCTCTCGTTCCCGCTGACCGACTTCGACAGCAACGGCGACTTCAACAAGAAGGGCTACATCGAGCGCCTCGAATGGCTGGCGCCCTACGGCGCGAGCGCGCTGTTCGCCGCGGGCGGCACGGGCGAGTTCTTCTCGCTGACCGGTGACGAGTACCCCGGCATCATCCAGACGGCGGTCGACACCTGCCGCGGCGTGGTGCCGATCATTGCCGGTGCCGGCGGCCCGACGCGCTTCGCCATCCAATGCGCACAGGCCGCAGAGAAGGCCGGCGCGCACGGCATCCTGCTGCTGCCGCACTACCTCACCGAAGCCGGCCAGGAAGGCCTGGCCGCGCACGTCGAGGCCGTGTGCAAGAGCGTGAAGTTCGGCGTGATCGTCTACAACCGCGCTTCGAGCCGCCTGAAGCCCGACACGCTGGCTCGCCTGGCCGAGCGCAACCCGAACCTCGTCGGCTTCAAGGACGGCGTGGGCGACATCGAGGCGATGGTCGCGATCTTCCAGAAGATGGGCGACCGCTTTGCCTACCTGGGCGGCCTGCCCACGGCCGAGGTGTATGCCGCGGCCTACAAGGCGATGGGCACGCCGGTGTACTCGTCGGCGGTCTTCAACTTCATTCCGAAGACGGCGATGGACTTCTATCACGCGGTCGCCAACGACGACATGGCCACGCAGCACCGCCTGCTGAAGAACTTCTTCATGCCTTACCTGGAGCTGCGCAACCGCGTGCCCGGCTACGCCGTGAGCATCGTGAAGGCGGGCGCCAAGCTTGTCGGCCACGACGCCGGCCCCGTGCGCGCGCCGCTGACCGACCTGAAGCCCGACGAGATGGACGCACTGAAGGCGCTCATCGACACGCTCGGCCCGCAGTAAGCAGGCACTGATCGCAGTCGACCGCACCACAAAACAAACAGGAGACAACGACATGCTCATCAGAAAATTCCTGCTCGCCGCCGCAGCGACCGCCGTGTTCGCGGGCTGCGCCGCCAGCGGAGGCAGCAACAGCGGCGCATCGGCCGAACCGGCAGTGGCCGCGGCCGCCGAGCGGCTGCGCGTCGCCATGGTCGACCCGACGCCGGCCGCGCTGCGCGCGCTGGTGGCCGACGACCTGAGCTACGGCCATTCGGGCGGCAAGGTCGACACGCAGGCCAGCTTCATCGCCGACCTGCTCGACCGCAAGTCGGACTTCGTGACCATCGCGATCACCGACCAGACCATCAAGGTCGTCGACGGAAACACCGCCATCGTGCGCCACACGCTCACGGCCGACACCAACGACTCAGGCAAGCCCGGCAAGGTCGCGCTGAAGATCCTCGGCGTCTGGCAGAAGCAGGGCGGCGAGTGGAAGCTGCTCGCGCGCCAGGCTGTGCGTCTCACGACCTGACGGAGGCGCGATCGATGAAGAGACAACAACTCCTGGCCGCGGGCCTCGCGCTCGCCGCCACCGCTCTGCTGCCGCTGCACGCCTCGGCGCAGGCCGATGCATGGCCGCAGCAGAAACCCGTGACGATCATCGTGCCGTTCCCGGCCGGTGGCTCCACCGACATGGTGGCGCGCGCATTGGCGCAGCAGCTGCAGGGCAAACTCGGCGGCAGCTTCGTGGTCGACAACCGGCCCGGCGCCACCGGCACCATCGGCACCGGCTTCGTGAAGCGCGCACTGCCCGACGGCTACACGCTGCTGGTGTCGTCGCTGGGCGCCTTCGTCGTCACGCCGCATCTGCAAAAGGGCGTGCCCTACGACGCCACCAAGGACTTCGACTACATCAGCGTGCCCGTGCAGGCGCCCAACGTGCTCGTGGCGAATGTCGCGCGGCCCGAGCGCAGCGTGGCCGACGTGCTCGCGCTGTTGCGCAAGACGCCCGGCAAGGTCTCGTTCGCGAGCTCGGGCAACGGCTCGTCCGACCACCTGTCGGCCGAGCTCTTCTGGCAGCAATCGAAGACCGAAGGCGTGCACGTGCCCTACAAGGGCGGCGCGCCGGCGGTGAACGACCTGCTGGGCAACCAGGTCGACTTCTCGTTCCAGAACGTGAACGCCGTGCTGCCGCACATCCGCGCCGGCAAGCTGCGCGCGCTGGCCGTCACCGGCGACAAGCGCTCGCCCGTGCTGCCCGACGTGCCCACGCTCGCCGAGGCCGGCGTGAAGGGCGCCGAGGTCTATTCGTGGCAGGGCATGGCCGCGCCCAAGGGCCTGCCGCCTGCCACGAAGAAGAAGCTGAGCGACGCGGTCATCGCCGCCATGCAGGACCCCGAGACGAAGAAGCGCATGCTCGACCAAGGCCTGGAAATCGTCGCCAGCACGCCCGAGGACTTCACCGCCTTCCAGTTGCGCGAGTGGGCGCGATGGAAGACATTGATCGACACCCGCCACATCACCGCAGACTGAGCCACCGAGCCCGAAGATGACCTCTCCTGAATCCGCTGCCTCCCCTATCGTGTCGGGCGCGCCCGTCGTCACCGCCATGCGCGTCGTGCCCGTTGCGGGCCATGACAGCATGCTGATGAACCTCAGCGGCGCGCACGGTCCGTTCTTCACGCGCAACCTGCTGATCCTCACCGACAGCGCCGGCCACACCGGCGTGGGCGAGGTGCCGGGCGGCGAGAAGATCCGCCAGACGCTCGAAGACGCGCGCGACCTCATCGTGGGCCAGCCCATCGGCAACCACAACGCCGTGCTCAACCGCATGCGCAGCGCCTTTGCCGCGCGCGACAGCGGCGGGCGCGGCCTGCAGACCTTCGACCTGCGCGTGACCATCCATGCCGTGACGGCCGCCGAAGCCGCGCTGCTCGACCTGCTGGGCCAGCACCTGGGCGTGCCCGTGGCCGCGCTGCTCGGCGAAGGCCAGCAGCGCGATGCGGTGCAGATGCTCGGCTACCTCTTCTACGTGGGCGACCGCACCAAGACCGACCTGCCGTACGAGTCCGACCCCGGCGCCGACAACGACTGGTTCCGACTGCGCCACGAAGAGGCGATGACGCCCGAGGCCATCGTGCGGCTGGCTGAGGCCACGCATGCGCGCTACGGTTTCACCGACTTCAAGCTCAAGGGCGGCGTGCTGCGCGGCGAGGAAGAGGTCGAGGCGATCCGCGCGCTGCACGCGCGCTTTCCGCAGGCGCGCGTCACGCTCGACCCCAACGGCGGCTGGCTGCTGGCCGACGCCATCCGCCTGTGCCGCGACCTGCACGGCGTGATGGCCTATGCCGAAGACCCATGCGGCGCCGAGGGCGTGTTCTCGGGCCGCGAGGTGATGGCCGAGTTCCGCCGCGCCACGGGCCTGCCCACCGCCACCAACATGGTCGCCACCGACTGGCGCGAGATGGTGCACAGCCTCTCGCTGCAGTCGGTCGACATTCCGCTGGCCGACCCGCACTTCTGGACGATGCAGGGCTCGGTGCGCGTGGCGCAGCTGTGCCAGGCCTGGGGCCTGACCTGGGGCTCGCATTCGAACAACCACTTCGACGTGTCGCTCGCGATGTTCACGCACGTGGCCGCTGCGGCGCCCGGCAAGGTCACGGCCATCGACACGCACTGGATCTGGCAGGACGGCCAGCGCCTCACGAAGGCACCGCTGCAGATCGAAGGCGGCCTCGTGCAGGTGCCCACGCGCGGCGGCCTGGGCATCGAGCTCGACATGGCCGAGGTCGAGAAGGCGCACCAGCTGTACCTGAAGCATGGCCTGGGCGCGCGCAACGATGCGCAGGCGATGCAGTTCCTCATTCCGAACTGGACCTTCGACAACAAGCGCCCCTGCATGGTCCGCTGAGCGCCCGGTGCCTTCGTGCGCTGACGGCTGAAACATCCCAGGAGACTGAATGAACAAGCACATGGATCGCCGTCGCCTGCTGCAAGCGGCTGCCGGCTCGGCACTCGGCGCGGTGGCCGCCGCCGCGGGCGCCCAGTCGTTTCCCTACAAGCCGCAGCAGCGGTATCCCGATCCGTCGGTGCTGATTCTCGACCCCAGCTTTGCGAAGTACCGCATCTACAGCAGCACGCTCGAGCAGGTCGGCACCGGCATGCGCTGGGCCGAGGGCCCGGTGTACCTGCCGCGCGAGGGTTATCTCGTGTGCAGCGACATTCCGAACAACCGTCTGATGCGCTACGAGGAAAAGACCGGCGAGTTCAAGGTCCATAAGGCGAACGCCGGCTACTGCAACGGCAACACGCGCGACCGGCAGGGCCGCCTCATCAGCTGCGAGCACTCGGTGACGCGGCGCGTGGTGCGCACCGAATCCGACGGGCGCGTGACCGTGCTGGCCGACCGCTACCAGGGCAAGCGCCTGAACTCGCCGAACGACGTGGTTGTGAAATCGGACGATACCGTGTGGTTCACCGATCCGCTCTTCGGCATCTCGGGCACGTGGGAAGGCGAGAAGGCCGCGTCCGAGCAGGCGACGACCAACGTGTACCGCCTCACGCCCGACGGCCAGCTCTCGGCGGTGATCACCGACCTCGTGAATCCCAACGGCCTGGCCTTCTCGCCGGACGAGAAGAAGCTCTACGTCGTCGAATGGAAGGGCACGCCCAACCGCAGCCTCTGGAGTTATGACGTGGCGGCCGATGGCAGTGTGTCGAACAAGGTGAAGCTCATCGATGGCACGGGCGCTGCGGCGCTCGACGGCTTTCGCGTCGACCGCGACGGCAACCTCTGGATGGGCTGGGGCTGGAACGGCGCGCTCGCGCCCGAACCCGTCGATGCAGGCAACGGCATGAAGGTCTATCAGCCGCAGGCGAAGTCCGAAGACCTCGATGGCGTCAAGATCTTCAACGCGCAAGGCAAGCCCATCGGTTTCATCCGCCTGCCCGAACGCTGTGCCAACCTCACCTTCGGCGGCCCCAAAAACAATCGCCTCTACATGGCGGCCAGCCATTCGCTGTACGCCCTCTACGTGGAGTCCGAAGGCGCCACCTAGCCGTCGGACTTTTCCAACCTCCTCACCGCAACACGCACACAAGGACATCGACGATGACTGAATTCAACAACCTCATCAATGGCGAATGGCTGGCCGGCCACAGCTACAGCCCCAACATCAACCCCAGCAACCTGGCCGACGTGCTGGGCCAGTACACGCAGGGCGACAAGGGCCAGGTCGACGCCGCCGTGGCCGCCGCCACCGCGGCCTTCCCCGCCTGGGCGACGGGCAGCATCCAGGCGCGCTCCGATGCGCTCGACAAGATCGGCACCGAGATCCTCGCGCGCAAGGAAGAGCTGGGCACGCTGCTGGCGCGCGAAGAGGGAAAGACCAAGGCCGAAGGCATCGGCGAGGCCACGCGCGCGGGGCAGATCTTCAAGTTCTTCGCGGGCGAGTGCCTGCGCCTGTCGGGCGAGGTGCTGCCGTCGGTGCGTCCGAACATCGGCGTGGAGATCACGCGCGAGCCGGTCGGCGTGGTCGGGCTCATCACGCCGTGGAACTTCCCCATCGCGATTCCCGCCTGGAAGATCGCGCCCGCATTGGCCTTCGGCAACTGCGTGGTGCTCAAGCCCGCCGACCTCGTGCCGGGCTGCGCATGGGCGCTGGCCGAGATCATCAGCCGCTCGGGCATTCCGGGCGGCGTGTTCAACCTCGTGATGGGGCGCGGCAGCGTGATCGGCGATGCGCTGGTCAACCACCCCGGCATCCATGCGATCAGCTTCACGGGCTCGGTGGGTGTGGGCCGCAACATCGCGGTGCAATGCGTCACCAACCACAAGAAGGTGCAGCTCGAAATGGGCGGCAAGAACCCGCAGGTGGTGCTCGACGACGCCGACCTCGCGCAGGCTGTGGAGCTCAGCGTGCAGAGCGCGTTCTACTCGACCGGCCAGCGCTGCACGGCGTCGAGCCGACTCATCGTCACCGAAGGCATTTACCCGAAGTTCATCGACGCGATAAAGGCGCGCATGGCGAAGATCAAGGTCGGCGACGCGCTGGCGCAGGGCACCGACGTGGGGCCGGTCTCGTCGAAGTCGCAGCTCGACCAAGACATGGAATACGTCGCCATCGGCAAGGGCGAAGGCGCCACGCTGGCGGCTGGCGGCGAACTGCTGAAGCTGGAGACGGACGGCTACTACATGTCGCCGGCACTGTTCAGCGAGTCCGCCGCGAACATGCGCATCAACCGCGAGGAGGTGTTCGGGCCGGTGGCGAGCGTGATCCGCGTGAAGAACTACGAAGAGGCGCTGGCGACGGCGAACGACACCGAGTTCGGTTTGTCGGCCGGCATCGCGACGACCTCGCTGAAGTACGCGACGCACTTCAAGCGCCACAGCCAGGCGGGGATGGTGATGGTGAACCTGCCGACGGCGGGGGTGGACTATCACGTGCCGTTTGGCGGCCGCAAAGGATCGAGCTATGGACCGCGGGAGCAGGGCAAGTACGCGCAGGAGTTCTTCACTACGGTGAAGACGGCTTACACGTTG
Source organism: Variovorax sp. GW823-FHT04F07 (assembly GCF_058795995.1). Classification (NCBI taxonomy): domain Bacteria; kingdom Pseudomonadati; phylum Pseudomonadota; class Betaproteobacteria; order Burkholderiales; family Comamonadaceae; genus Variovorax; species Variovorax sp. GW823-FHT04F07. The sequence goes on along the minus strand of NZ_JBXAIG010000002.1, from coordinate 145,571 downwards.
GCCTGACGCTTTTCTTGTCTCGTTGGAAGCCCCCAGTTGGGGGCTTTTTAACGTCTGCCCTGTTGGGGCGCGTGCACAGGCCACCGGGTACTTCCCTCCGCGAATGTCCCCCGGGGCTTCGCCCCTCCTCCTTGATTTCGCTGCGGGAAGCACCCGGTGTCCTGCGCACGGGACGCGGCGCTGGTGTGCGGCCGATCAACGACCGCACTGAACACGCTCACGCCGATGCGGTGCCTTGCGCAGCGAAATCAAGGAGGAGGGCGAAGCCCGGGGGACATTCGCGGAGCAAGGTACCGCGTCGGCGTGAGCGTCGCCCTGAACAGCTCAGGCCAATGGTGCCCTGCGACTGCGACGCATCAGGAATTCGATCAGCTCGAAGATGCCTTCGCTGATCAGCGCCATGGCCGCAGCCGGCAGCGCTCCCGCCATCAACAGCTCGCGGTCGTTGAGCGCGAGTCCTGTCACGATGCGCTCACCGAAGCCGCCCGCGCCGATGAAAGCCGCGATGGTGGCCGTGCCGATGGCAATGGCTGTCGCGGTGCGAACGCCCGCCAGCAGCGTGGGCAACGCGAGCGGCAGCAGCACCAACTGAAGGCTCTGCGGCGGCGTCATGCCCAGCGCGGTGCCGGCCAGCCGAAGTCCATTCGGCACTTCGGCCAGCCCGGTCACGGTGTTGCGCATGATCGGCAGCAGCGAGTACAGCGTGAGCGCGATGAGCGCGGGCAGGGCGCCGATGGCGCCAAGCAAAGAGATCAGCACCGCGAGCAGCGCCAGCGACGGCACGGTCTGCATCACGCTCGCGAAGCCCAGCACCACGGCACGCAGCCGCAGGTGCGGAAACACGAGGATCGCGAGCGGCACGCCGATGAGGATGGCCACGCCGACCGACACCGCCACCAGCAGCAGGTGCTGGCGCGCCAGCGGCCAGAGGTCGGGGCCGAAGAGCTTGGCCGTGAAGCCGCGCGCGGCGCTCGGCGGCGTCTTGCCGTCCTTGGTGGCGCCGGCCAGGAAGTCGCGCGCGATGGTGTCGAAGCGCACGCCCTGCAGTTCGGCGCGTGCGTTCATCGCGATCATCGCGTGCTCGTCGATCTTGCCTTCGAGCGTCTGCAACGCAGCCCACGCCTTCGGCAGCCGCGCAGGCAGGTCGAGCTTGTAGAGCACCACCGCGTCGTAGCGCGGAAAGTACTGCTTGTCGTCCACGAGCACGCGCAGGCCGAGGTGGTCGATCTTGGCGTCGGTGGTGTAGATGTCGATCGCGTCGATCTGTTTGGCCGTCATCGCCTCGTAGGCCAGGCCGTGGTCGAGCCCGGTCGGCGTCTGCGTGAAGCCGTAGCTTGCCGCCAGGCCCTTCCAGCCGTCGGCGCGGCCGATGAATTCGTTCGACAGCCCGATGCGCAGCTCGGGGTGCCGGGCCAGGTCGCTCAGCGTGCGCAGACCGAGCTTGTCGGCATCGGCGGCGCGCACGGCCAGCGCGTAGCCGTCGTTGAAGCCCAGCGGAATCGCCACGCCCAGCCCGAGCGGCGCGAGTGCGGTGTTCATGGCCTCGCGCGTGTCGGCGGGCGAGCCCTTGAGGATCTCAAGTGCGATGGTGCCGGTGTATTCGGCGTACAGGTCGATGGCGCCCGAGCGCAGCGCTTCGTAGACGATGGCCGTGTTGCCCAGCCCCTGCCGCACGACGGGCGGCGAGGCGGTGTGCGGCGCGGCGGTCTGCGCCAGCACCTCGGCCAGGATGTACGACTCGGTGAAGCGCTTGGAGCCGACGCGCAGCGTCTCGTCGGCGGCTTGCGCACAAGGCGCGGCGGCCAGCCAGAGCATCGCGAAAAGCCACAGGGCGGGGTGCCAGAAGCTGCGAGGCAGGTGCATCCGGGTCAGTGTATCGGCATCGCCGCGCCAGCCGTACCCGTCCGTCTCCTACACGCCGTGGTGCGCGAAGCCGATGCGCCACGGCCGCGCGGCGGCCCATAGTGGCCGTCATGAAAAAAACCAGGCACGCGCCCCCCGGTCCCGACATCCATGGCCTGCGCGAGCTGCCCGGCCTGCGCGTGGACGGCTACAGCCTGCAGCTGCGCGACAAGGACGGCTTCGTCGGCGACCAGGCCAGCCAGACGGCGTTTCGCGAACTGCTCGAGCGCTGGCGCAAGCGGCGCCGCAAGACCGGCCGCGACCCGCTGGGCGCGGCCCACTCGCGCGATCTGAGCAAGAAGCAGCTCGACCGCGCGCTGCAGGGAAAGACCGCCACGGCCGCCGGCGACGTGATGCATGGCGCCATCGAAGAGTTCGCGGAAGAGCTGGCCTTCGTGGTCCAGCGCTTCGTGCGCCAGCCCTCGTGGCGCAAGGTGCAGCGCATCGTGGTCGGCGGCGGCTTTCCCGAGAGCGACGTGGGCGAGCGCGCGATCCTGGAGGCAGGCGCGATGCTCGAGGACCTGGGCGTGCATGTGCAGCTGGGCCGGCTGTCGCACAACGTCGACGACGGCGGGCTGATCGGCTGGGCGCACCTGACGCCGCCGCCGCTGCTGAAGGGGCACGACGCCATCCTGGCGGTGGACATCGGCGGCACCAACGTGCGCTGCGGCATCGTGAAGACGCGCCACCGCAAGGCGCCCGACTTCTCGCGCACCAAGGTGGTCAAGCGTGAGAAGTGGCGCCACGCCGACGACGGCCCGAACCGCAGCCACATGGTCGAGCGCATCGCCGACATGCTCGAGGACATGGTCGTCTACGCCGAGCGCCGCAAGATCCGGCTCGCGCCTTTCATCGGCATCGGCTGCCCGGGGCTGATCCGCTCCGACGGCTCGATCGCGCGCGGCGCGCAGAACCTGCCGGGCGACTGGGAGAGCCGGGCCTTCCACCTGCCGGCCGCGCTATGGCGGCGGCTGCCGATCATCGGCTCGGGCGCGACGCTGGTGCTCATGCACAACGACGCGGTGGTGCAGGGCCTGAGCGAGCTGCCCTTCATGCGCGACGTGCGTCACTGGGGCGTGCTGACGATCGGCACCGGGCTGGGCAACGCCAGCTTCACGAACCGGCGTTGAGTTATCTCCTACAGGTCTTCGGGTCGCAGTTCCGCACCGACGCGCGCGATGGCCGAGGCGGTGGCGACATTGCCTGCTGCATCGGTGGCGCGCAGTTCGATGTTCGCCAGGCCCGCACGCGCGGGCGTCCAGCTGCAGGCATAAGGCGCGGCGCGCAGCGCGCAGACGGTCTTGCCGTCGACGATGAAGGCGAGCTCGGCCACGCCGGTGTCGTCGGTCGCGCTGGCCGTCAGCCGCACCGGCAGGCCGGCGGCCGACGCCGCCATGGACGGCACGTTCAGCGTGACGGTCGGTGCCGTGGTGTCGGCGGGCGCGCGCACGATCACCTGCGCCGACGCGACCTCGGCATTGCCCGCCGCGTCGATGGCGATCACGCGGACGATCTGCACGCCCGGCGCGGTCGGCGTCCAGTGGCAGGTGTAGGGCGGGGCGGTGAAGGTGCAGATCGGCAGGCTGTCGGTGCCGATCACCTTCACGCCGAAGACACCGACGTTGTCGACCGCCACGGGCGCCAGCGCCACGGGCTGGCCCACGGTCGCCATCGCGGGCGCGGCCAGGGACACGACCGGCTTCTGGCTGTCGGGCACGCCCAGCGGCAGGTCGATGGTGAAGGCCGCCTGCCCCTGCACCGCCTTCTGCTCGAAGGCGTCGAAGATGGTGAACCAGGTCGCGCCCGGTGCGCGGCCCGGGGCCTGGGCCTTCACGAGCAGCGTGGTCTTGCCGACGGCGAAGCAGCTGAAGCCGCAACGCCAGTCGAAGACGAAACGGCCGTCGGTATTCGTCGTGCCCTGCGCGATCGGCTCCAGCGGCTTGCCGGCACCCGGGTCGCGCCACACCGACACCGGCGCGCCGGCCAGCGCGGCGCCGCTCTCGCGTTCGGTCACGCGCACCTGCGTGGCGGTGGTCGCGGCCATGAATTTCGAGCTGCCGAGCTTGGGCCAGTCGCGCCAGTCGGTGTTGATCTGCGCCTTGGTGCCTTCGGTGAAGCGGATCAGGCCGAGCGTGGCGACGCGGTTGGCGGCCGGGTCGTAGCGCTGCTCGAACACGGTGCCCAGCAGCGGGTCGAGGCGCCAGTGCTGGCGCGGCCACCAGTAGCGGTCGGTGTGCTTCACCAGGGCCAGGTCGCTGGCGGGCGCGGTCTCGGTGGTGTCGGCGACGGCGATGGCGTTGTAGTACTCGCCCGAGCCGGCGCCGAACACGTGCTCCAGCTCGTGCAGCAGGGTCTTGAGCTGGCGGCCGAGGTAGTCCTTCTCGGTGGACTCGGGCGCGGCCGGCGTGATGGCGCGCGACAGGCGCAGCGGGTCGTGGATGGCGGTCCAGTTCAGGTTCCAGGTCACACCGGTGGGCGGGAAGGTGGTGCTGGTGGTCAGGCCGCCGTGGCTGTAGCCGCGCTTCGAGGGGCCGACGCACAGCACGATCTCGCCGCCGGCCACGCCGCTGAAGCCGCAGGGCGGCGCCGCGCCGGGCGCGACGATCTGCAGGTCTTTCGCGGGGTCGAAGGTGAAGCTGCGCACCGTCTCGCGCATGAACACGGTGTTGAGGTCGGCCACGTACTGCGCGAGCCGGCGGCCGGCCTCGGGCGCGCCGATGTCGGCCGCCAGTTGCGGGTCGATGAAGAAGCGCAGGCGGTGCACGCTCGGCGTGGCGCGGCCGACTTCGTTCAGGGCTGCCCAGGTCGGGGCGGCGGACAACGGCAGCAGCAGGGCCCAAACGACAGGCAAGGCTGCGCCCAGCCGGCGCGCGAGCGCCAGCAGCGAATCAATGAAAGGCATCGATTTTTCTCCCCGTGCTCAGGGGAATCCGGCAGTGATCGACAACAAAGGGGACCGCTTCGGGCCGCGCGAAGGTGTCGCCCGGCGCCCAGCGCTCAAACCCCGCCGCGACCGCCTTTGCCGGTCACGCTCCTGCATCGCATCGAGGTCGCCGAAGGCGATACGCCCTGACGGGCGCCGATGCTTCTGAAGTGCGGGGGACTACTGGTTGCTCATTCAGGGCAGAGGGGCGGGCGGACCGCTCATTCCTCCACACGATGTGGCAACAATCAGTGAACCTTTATCTTAATTTCTGGGCTCGTAGGAAGGGAACTGGCCTCGCTGTAGTGGTGCCTGTTATTTGGGCACTTTCTCACGACAACGGCGGTACGAATGGCGCTTCGGTGGGCCCCATGAGGCCGGGCCGGAGCGGGCTGCCCCGCGATGCAGGGGGCTCCGGGAGAACGGTCATCCACCGGAACCGGTGGCGATTCTAGTGTGAATGTTCAATTGGTTGCAATTGTGTTGCATTCGCGCATCTTGGGCGATGCACCACCTGCCTACAGCTGGAAGGCGACGGTCAGCAGCAGCCCCTCGGCCACGTCGCGCAGCAGCCCTGGGCGCCGCGCGCGGTAGGGCTCGCCGGCCGAGGCGGTGGTCTCGATCCATTCGGCCAGCCATTCGATGTCGTCGTGGCCGTAGAACACCACCGCCGCCTCGTGGTTCAGCAGCAGGCTGCGCAGGTCGAGGTTGATCGAGCCGCACATCGCCAGTTCGTCGTCGACCACCACGGCTTTGGCGTGCGCCATGAAGGGCAGCATGCGAAAGCTCACGCCGGCGCGCGCGAGGTCGCGCATGGCGCGTGCGCGCACGAAGTCGGCCAGCCGGTGGTTCGACTGCGCGGGCATCGCGATGGTCACCTGCACACCGCGCCGCGCGGCGAGCCGCAGCGCGTCGCGCAGGCCGTCGCCGGGCACGAAGTAGGGCGTGATCGCGAGGATGCGGTGCTCGGCGCGAAAGCAGGCGTCGATGAGCAGTGCATGCGCCGTGTCCTCGGTCTGGTCGGGGCCGCTCGGCAGGAACTGGGCCATGGCGCAGCCGGGGCCCGCGGGCACGTTGGCGGCGGTGATGGCGCGCGCCTTGCGCCCGCGCACCGAGCTCCAGTCGTGGTCGAACTGGCGCGCGGCGGCGGCGGCCACGCTGCCCTGCAGGTCGAAGGACAGGTCGTGCCAGGCTTCGGGGTGCTTGTCGTTGCCGGAGAAGTACTCGCCCGCGAGGTTGCGCCCGCCCGACCACAGCCAGCGGTCGTCGGCGATGGTGAGCTTGCGGTGGTTGCGCAGGTTGCGCGGCCCGATGCGGCGCAGGCTGAAGAAGGGGCGGAACACCGCCACCTCGCCCCCCGCCGCGCGCAGCCGGTCGAAGTGATGGCGCGGCAGCGACAGCGCGCCGAAGCCGTCGAGCAGCACGCGCACCTTGACGCCCTCGCGCGCGCGCTGCGCGAGCCGCGCCAGCACGGCGTGGCCGAGCGCGTCGTCGCCGATGATGAAGGTGCACACGTCCAGGCGCTGGCGCGCGCCGTCGATCACCTCGAACAGCGCCTCGCGCGCGGCCTCGCCGTCGGCGTGCATGCGGATCGCGCAGCGCCCGGGCGGCGCCAGGCCGAAGCTCTCGATCAGGTCGGCCGCCCAGTGGCCCGGCGGCAGCGAACGCGGCGGCCGGGGCGCGCCGGCCGGGCGCAGCTTGCGCTGGCCGAACAGCAGGTACATCGGAAGGATCACGTAGGGCATGAGCACCAGCCCCATGACCCACGCGATGGCGGTGGTGGGGGCGCGCTGCTCGCGGCGCGTGCGCGTGGTCAGCACATAGACCAGCAACGCGAAAGTGACGACAAGAAAATGCTGCGAAGGGGAGGGCAGCCAGTCGAAGAGGGTGTCCGGCATGGGCGGGTGATGCCTCGGTGCCCGCTCAGCGCTGCAGGAAGGCCGGCACGCCGCGCCCTTGCGAAGCCAGGAACCGCATCATCGGATCGACCACCGCGCGCACGGCGGGCCGCGCGCCCACGCGCTCGCGCCAGGCCACGAGGCGCGGCGTGGCGCCGGTCATGCCGGCGCCCTTGCGGTCGGCGAACACATGCGCCATGTAGAAGGCGATGTCGGCGAAGGAGTAGGGGCCGGCCAGGTATTCGCGCGTGGCGAGCAGGCCTTCCATCTCTTCGTAGAAGCGCGCGCAGCCGGCGCATGCGGCCACGGCCGGCGCGCTCTGCATGGCGTCCTGCAAGCCGAAGAGCTTGATGACGTTCGGAAAAAACACCTCGTCCGACTTCTGCTCCAGCTGCCGCGCGCGGGCCCGGTCGGCGATGCCCTTGGGCCACAGCGCCGGCTGCGGATGGCGATCTTCGAGGTACTCGAAGATCTGCGTCGAGTCGAACAGCGCCACCTCGTCGTCGACCAGCACCGGCACCTGCTGCCTCACCGGGTTCACGCGCAGCACCTCGGGATGCTTGGGCTCGTAGGCGTCGTCGGTGGTGAACGGCACCATGGTGAGCTCGAAAGTGATGCCTTTTTCGTACGCGGCGATCTGCACCTTCGCGCCGAACATGCTGAGGGGGCCGGAGTAAATCTGCGTCGTCGTCATGCCCCCGACTTCAACAGAAAGCGCGCGTCAGGTCGAGCCCCAGACTTCCTGCGCCGTTTCGACCACGAGCCGCAGCTTGTTGCGCTGCGCTTCGACGGCGATGTTGTTGCCGTGCACCGTGCTGGAGAAGCCGCACTGCGGCGACAGCGCGAGCTGGTCGAGCGAGGCGTACTTGCTGGCGTCCTCGATGCGGCGCTTGAGTTCGTCCTTGTCTTCCATCTCGCCGAACTTGGTGGTCACCAGGCCGAGCACCACGGTCTTGCCCTTGGGCAGGTAGCGCAGTGGCTTGAAGTCGCCCGAGCGGGCGTCGTCGTACTCCATGAAGTAGGCGTCGAGGTCCATCTCCTTCAGGAGCGCCTCGGCCACCGGCTCGTAGTTGCCGGCCGCGGCGTGCGTGCTCTTGAAGTTGCCGCGGCACAGGTGCATGGCCAACAGCATGCCCGGCGGCTTCTGCGCCACCACCTTGTTGATGAAGGCCGCGTAGCGGTGCGGCAGCTCGTTCGGGTCGTCGCCGCGCTTGCGGGCGGCTTCGCGCATGTGCTCGTCGCACAGGTAGGCGAGGTTGGTGTCGTCCATCTGCACGTAGGTGCAGCCGGCCGCGGCCAGCGAGCGCAACTCGTCGCCATAGGCCTTGGCCACGTCGTCGTAGAACACCGGGTCGAGCTCGGGGTACGCGTCCTTGCTGATGCCGGCGCGCCCGCCACGGAAGTGCAGCATCGTCGGCGAGGGGATGGTCACCTTCGGCGTGCGGCCGGCCGACACCTGGCTCTTGAGGTACTGGAAGTCGGCGAGCTGGATGTCCTTCACGTGGCGCACCTTGTCGATCACGCGCATCGCGGGCGGCGCCAGTTCCTCGGTGCCGTCGGGGCGGCGGATGGTGACCGGGATGTCGGTCTTCACGCCGCCGAGCTGGTCGAGGAAGTCGATGTGGAAGTAGGTGCGGCGGAACTCGCCGTCGGTGATGCTCTTGAGGCCGATGTCTTCCTGGAAGCGGACGATCTCGGTGATGGCCTTGTCTTCGACCTCGCGCAGTTGCTCGGGCGTGATCTGGCCCTTGGCTTTCTGTTCGCGGGCTTCGAGCAGGTATTGCGGGCGCAGGAAGCTGCCCACGTGGTCGTAGCGGGCGGGCAGGGCGGCATGCTGGGACATGGAATGAACTCCGTCGTGACTGTGAACGAGCGGAATCCTAGCGCCTTCGTGAAAAGCCTGTTTGTATACGTAGGGGTCAGTATTTACCCTCGAATAAGGGGTTTCATACTGGAATTTCTCGTTGTTCTGTATACATTGCGTATTCATGAAGACGCCCACGACCGCCTTTCCGCTCAACGCCTGGTATGCCGCCGCCTACGACGTCGAAGTGCGTCACGCGCTGCTGCCACGCACCATCTGCAACCAGAAAGTGGTGCTGTTCCGCCGCACCGACGGCCAGGTGGCCGCGCTCGAAGACGCCTGCTGGCATAGGCTGATGCCGCTGTCGCTGGGCCGCCTCGAGGGCGACGAGCTGGTCTGCGGCTACCACGGCCTGGTCTACAACAGCCAGGGCCGCTGCACCCACATGCCGAGCCAGGAGACGCTCAACCCTTCGGCCTGTGTGCGCAGCTTTCCGGTGGTCGAGAAGCACCGCTTCGTGTGGATCTGGCCCGGCGACCCGGCCAAGGCCGACCCGGCGCTGGTGCCCGACATGCACTGGAACGACGACCCGGCCTGGGCCGGCGACGGCAAGATGATCCGCGTGAACTGCGACTACCGGCTCGTGGTCGACAACCTCATGGACCTCACGCACGAGACCTTCGTGCACGGCTCGTCGATCGGCAACCGCGAGGTGGCCGAGGCGCCCTTCGTGGCCACGCACGGCGACCGCTCGGCCACCGTCACGCGCTGGATGGAGAACATCGACGCGCCGCCGTTCTGGGGCAACCAGATCCGCCACGCGCGCGGCTACACGGGCAAGGTCGACCGTTGGCAGATCATCCGTTTCGAAGGCCCGTGCACCGTGAACATCGACGTCGGTGTGGCCGAGGCCGGCAGCGGCGCGGTGCCGTCGAACGACAGCGCCGGCGACCGCAGCAAGGGCGTCAACGGCTACGTGCTCAACACCATCACGCCCGAGACCGACAAGACCTGCCTGTACTTCTGGGCCTTCGCGCGCAACTACTGCCTGGGCGAACAGCGCCTCACGCACGAGCTGCGCGAGGGCGTCTCGGGCATCTTCCGCGAGGACGAGATCGTGCTCGAGGCGCAGCAGAAGGCCATCGACGAGCACCCCGACCACCAGTTCTACAACCTCAACATCGACGCCGGCTCGATGTGGGCGCGGCGCCTCATCGACCGCATGATCGAGAAGGAACGGCCCGCGCGCGCCGCGATCCCGATCCGTCCCGCCCCAGAGAGCCAGGCCGCGTGATGAAGGTCGCCACCGTCTCTCCCGCCGAGCCCGGCGACAGCGGCAGCTCGCAGGCCGTGAAGGCGCAGCTGCGGCTGCGCGAGATGATCCTGGCGGGCGAACTGCCCGGCGGCGCGCGCATTGCCGAGGTCGCCATCTCCGAACAGCTCGGCGTGTCGCGCACGCCGGTGCGCAGCGCGCTCATGCGGCTCGAACAGGAAGGCCTGCTCGAAGCGCTGCCCAACGGCGGCTATGCCGTGCGCACCTTTTCCGAACGCGACGTGGCCGACGCCATCGAGCTGCGCGGCACGCTCGAAGGCTTGGTGGCGCGGCTGGCGGCCGAGCGCGGCGCGGCGCCCGTGGTGCTGCGCGAAGCGCGCGCCTGCCTCACGCGCATCGACGAGCTGCTGCGCGAGCCCGCGCTCGACGACGCGGCCTTCTCGCGCTACGTGACGCACAACGAAAAATTCCACGCGCTGCTGTGCGAGATGGCGGGCAGCCCCGTCATCGCGCAGCAGCTGGAGCGCGTGGTCAACCTGCCGTTCGCCTCGCCCTCGGGCTTCGTCATCGTGCAGGCCAATTCGCCGGCCGCGCGCGACATGCTCGTGATCGCGCAGGACCAGCACCTGCAGGTGCTCGACGCCATCGAGTCTGGCGAGGGCTCGCGCGCCGAAGCGCTGATGCGCGAGCACAGCCGCATCGCGCGGCGCAACCTGCGCGAGGCGCTGCACGGCACGCCGAGCGCCGAACAGCGCCCGCTGCCGGGCGTGCAACTGATCCGCCGTCGCGGCTGATCGACGACTTCTTTTTCTTCTCTTTCCCTGCTGGTGTTCCCCGATGAAAAGCGATCTTCAATGGATGCAGGCGCAGGTGGTGGCGCTGCGCGACGTCACGCCCACCGTGCGCGAGTTCACGCTGCGCCCCGACACCGACTTCGTTGCCGCGCATGAGCCCGGCGCCCACCTGCAGGTGCAGGTGATGACCGAGCAGGGCCGCGTGCAGACGCGCTCCTACTCGCTGGTGGGCGAGGGCGACGGCAGCTGCTGGCGCATCGCCGTCAAGCGGCTGGACGACGGCCGTGGCGGCTCGCGCGCGATGTGGCGGCTGGCCGTGGGCGACCGGCTGCAGGTGAGCGCGCCGCAGAACCACTTTCCGCTCGACCTCGCGGCCCCCGGCTACCTGCTCGTGGCGGGCGGCATCGGTATCACGCCGCTGGTGCTGATGGCGCAGCGCCTGGGCGCGCTGGCGCAACGCCGCGGCGTGCCGGTGGCCATGCTGTACGGCGCGCGCCACGCGGGCGAGTTCGGCTACCTCGACACCCTGCGCGATGCGCTGGGTGAGGCCGGCGTGCAGGCGCACGAAGGCGCCGCGCCCATCGACTTCGACGCCGCCATCGCCGCGCTGCCGCCCGGCGGCCAGCTCTACACCTGCGGCCCGGTGCCGATGCTCGAAGCCGTCAAGCGCGCCTGGGCCGCGGCCGGCCGGCCGCTCGCCGACCTGCGCTTCGAAACCTTCGGCAGCAGCGGGCGCCTCGCCACGCAGGCCTTCACCGTGCGCATTCCGCGCCACGACCTGTCGATCACCGTGCCGGCCGACTGCACCCTGCTCGACGCGCTCGATGCGGCCGGCGTGCAGACCCTGTCGGACTGCAAGCGCGGCGAGTGCGGCCTGTGCGCCATGGACGTGCTGGCCGTGGACGGCGAGGTCGACCACCGCGACGTGTTCCTGAGCCCGCACGAGAAGCAGGCGACCACGCGCATCTGCGCCTGCGTGTCACGCGCCGTGGGTACGCTCACGCTCGATTCCGCGTACCGCCCGGACCGTTGAAAACATCGGTTGCGCGATCATCGCGCAACCATTCGACTGATCGCGCAACAAAGGCCCGTGCGGCGGGTGGCTAGGTGGTTGCCTGCTCCGCTAATTGTTGCGAATTGTTCAAAATACGCCCGGTTTCGCGTTCCGTCCCTCAAAGGAAAAATTCCATGCAAAGACGCCATCTCATCCAGACCGCCGGCCTTTCGGCGATTGCGCTCGCCACCGCGCTGTCGCTGCCTGTGGCCAGCGCCCAGGACAACAAGTTCAAGATCGGCCTGATCCTGCCGATGACGGGGCAGTCGGCCTCCACCGGCCGCCAGATCGAGGCCGCCGCGCGCCTGTACATGGCTCAGAACGGCGACACCGTGGCCGGCAAGAAGGTCGAGCTGATCGTGAAGGACGACACCGGCCTGCCCGACGTGACCAAGCGCCTGGCGCAGGAGCTCATCGTCAACGACAAGGTCAACGTGATCGCCGGCTTTGGCATCACGCCGGCCGCGCTGGCCGCCGCGCCGCTGGCCACGCAGTCGAAGACGCCGCAGGTCGTGATGGCCGCCGCCACCTCGAGCATCACCGAGGCCTCGCCCTACATCGTGCGCAGCAGCTTCACGCTGCCGCAGGTGTCGGTGGTGATGGGCGACTGGGCGCCCAAGAACGGCGTGAAGTCGGTGGTCACGCTGGTCACCGACTACGGCCCCGGCAACGACGCCGAGAAGTTCTTCAGCGAGCGCTTCCAGCTCAACGGCGGCAAGGTGCTCGAGAAGCTGCGCGTGCCGCTGCGCAACCCCGACTTCGCGCCGTTCCTGCAGAAGGTGCGCGACGCCAAGCCCGACGCGCTGTTCGTCTTCGTGCCCTCGGGCGCGGGCGCGGCGGTGATGAAGCAGTTCCTGGAGCGCGGCATGGACAAGGCCGGCATCAAGATGATCGCCACCGGCGACGTGACGGATGACGATCAACTGAACGACATGGGCGACGGCGCGCTGGGCGTGGTCACCTCGCACCACTACTCGGCCGCGCACCCCTCGGCGCTGAACAAGAAGTTCGTCGAGGCCTTCCAGAAAGCCAACCCGAAGATGCGCCCCAACTTCATGGCCGTGGGCGGCTATGACGGCATGCGCGTGATCTACGAAGCCCTCAAGACCACCAAGGGCCAGGGCGGCGGCGAAGCGCTGCTGGCAGCCATGAAGGGCCAGGTCTTCGAAAGCCCGCGCGGCCAGGTGCTGATCGATGCGCAGACGCGCGACATCGTGCAGGACGTGTACCTGCGCAAGGTTGAAAAGAAGGACGGGCAGCTCTACAACATCGAGTTCGACGTGCTCAAGGGCGTGAAGGACCCGGGTAAAGCCAAGTAATTTCGCTTCGCCGGTGGGAACGTTGCCGTTCAGGGCGGCGCTCCCGCCGACGGGGTGCCTTGCTCCGCGAATGTCCCCCGGCCTTCGGCCTCCTCCTTGATTTCGCTGCGCAAGGTACCCCATCGACGTGAGCGGGTGCAGAGCCGTTGTTGATCGGCCAGCACCCCGACAGCGCCCCTCGGGCTCAGGGCACTGGGTGCTTCCCGCAGCGAAATCAAGGAGGAGGGGCGAAGCCCCGGGGGACATTCGCGGAGGGAAGTACCCGGTGTCCTGTGCACGCACCCCGAATAGCAGCATCCTGAACGACCGCACCAGACCCAGACAACCGACATGCTGACCATTCTTTTCGACGGCATCGCCTACGGCATGCTGCTCTTCGTCCTCGCCGTGGGGCTGGCCGTGACGCTCGGGCTGATGAACTTCATCAACCTCGCGCACGGTGCCTTCGCCATGGCGGGCGGCTACCTCACCGTGTTCGCGATGCAGAAGTTCGGCGTGCCGTTCCTGGCCTGCCTGCCGCTCGCGTTCATCGTCGTCGCGCTGGCCGGCGCGCTGCTGGAGCGCACGCTCTACCGGCCGATGTACGGCAAGCCGCACCTGGACCAGGTGCTGTTCTCCATCGGGCTGGCGTTCATGGCCGTCGCGGCCGTCGACTACTTCGTCGGCTCGTCGCAGCAGAACCTGCAGCTGCCCGAGTGGCTGCGCGGGCGCAGCGAATTCGGCGACGGCGCGTTCCTGCTGGGCATGGGCCACTACCGCATCTTCATCATCGCCGTGTGCGCCGTGCTCACCGTGGTGCTGCAACTCATCCTCTCGAAGACGCGCTTCGGCAGCCGCCTGCGCGCCGCCGTCGACGACCCGCGCGTGGCCGCCGGGCTGGGCATCAACGTCAACATCGTGTTCCTGCTGACCTTCGCCGTGGGCTCGGGCCTGGCCGGGCTGGGCGGTGCGCTGGGCGCGGAAATCCTCGGGCTCGATCCGACCTTCCCGCTCAAGTACATGATCTATTTCCTCATCGTCGTCTCGGTCGGCGGCACCTCGTCGATCACCGGGCCGCTCGCCGCCGCGCTGCTGCTCGGCATTGCCGACGTGGCCGGCAAGTACTTCATTCCGAAGATGGGCGCGTTCACCGTCTACCTGCTCATGATCCTGATCCTCATGTGGCGGCCCCAGGGCCTGTTCACGCGCAAGGGAGGCCGCTGAGATGAGCGCGCCTGCCTATGAATCGGCCCTGCTGCGCACCGCGCGCTGGCGCCCCTGGGAGTTCGTGGTCTGGGCCGTGGCCTTCGCGTTGCCGCTGGCCATGCCCTCGCACTCGCTGTTGGTCAACGAGATCGCCATCGTCGCGCTGTTCGCGATGTCGCTCGATCTCATCCTCGGCTACACCGGCATCGTGTCGCTCGGCCACGCCGCCTTCTTCGGCTTCGGCGCGTACGCCGCCGCGCTGTTTGCCAAGCTCGTCATGCCCGACCCGACCGTCGGCCTCGTGTTCGCCACCGTGCTGTCGGCCGTGCTGGGCCTCGTGGCCAGCGTGACCATCCTGCGCGGCAGCGACCTCACGCGGCTCATGGTCACGCTGGGCACCGCGCTGCTGCTGCTCGAACTCGCCAACAAGCTCGACTGGCTCACAGGCGGCGCCGACGGCCTGCAGGGCGTGGTGATGGGGCCGGTGCTCGGCCTGTTCGAGTTCGACCTGTATGGCCGCACGGCCGCCTGGTACTCGCTGGCCGTGATGCTCGTGCTGTTCCTCGTGATGCGCCGCATCGTGCATTCGCCCTTCGGCGCCACGCTCAAGGCCATCCGCGACAACCGGCTGCGCGCCATGGCCATCGGCATCCCGGTGGTGTCGCGGCTCGCCGTGGTCTACACCGTGGCCGCCGGCATCGCGGGCGCCGCGGGTGCGCTGCTGGCGCAGACCACCGGCTTCGCCTCGCTCGACGTGCTGGCCTTCGACCGCTCGGCCGACGTGCTGCTGATGCTGGTCATCGGCGGCGTGGGCTGGCTGTACGGCGGTGTGGCGGGCGCCATCGTCTTCAAGCTGCTGCAGACCTGGCTGTCCTCGGTGACGCCGCAGTACTGGATGTTCTGGATCGGCCTCATCCTCGTGCTGCTGGTGCTCGTGGGACGCGACCGCCTGCTCAAGCCCTGGACCTGGTTCGGCACTGCGAAGAAGAAGGGCGGTGCGGCATGACCGATACCGTGCTCTCGACCCAAGGCCTCGTGATGCGCTTCGGCGGCATCACGGCCACGAACAACGTCACGATGGAACTGAAGCGCGGCGCGCGCCATGCGCTCATCGGCCCGAACGGCGCCGGCAAGACCACGCTGATCAACCTGCTGACCGGCGTGCTCACGCCCACCGAAGGCCGCATCTCGCTGCTCGGCGAAGACATCACCACGCTCGCGCCGCACAAGCGGGTGGCGCGCGGGCTGGTGCGCACCTTCCAGATCAACCAGCTCTTCGACTCGATGACGCCGCTGGAAACGCTGGCGCTCGTGGTGTCGCAGCACAAGGGCATCGGCGCGCAATGGTGGCGCCCGCTGGGCGCGGACAAGCGCATCGCCGAGCGGGCCGGGCAACTGCTGGAGCAGTTCCACCTCGCCGACGTGGCGCAGCAGCAGACGAAATTCATGGCCTACGGCAAGCGCCGCCTGCTGGAGATCGCCATCGCGCTGGCCTGCGAGCCGCGCGTGCTGCTGCTTGACGAGCCCGTGGCCGGCGTGCCCGCCGGCGAGCGCGAAGAGCTGCTGCAGACCGTGGCCGCGTTGCCGGCCGACGTGTCGGTGCTGCTCATCGAGCACGACATGGACCTGGTGTTCAGCTTCGCCGACCGCATGACCGTGCTGGTCAACGGTGCGCTGCTGACCGAGGGCGACCCCGAGACGATCGCCAACGATCCGAAAGTGAAAGAGGTCTACCTGGGCCACGGAGAACATGCCCATGTCTGAACTGCTGCGCATCGAGAACCTGAGCGCCGGCTACGGCGAGGCCGTGGTGCTGCACGACGTGGCCTTCACGCTCGGCGAGGGCCAGACGCTCGCGCTGCTGGGCCGCAACGGCACGGGCAAGACCACGCTCATCAACACGCTGGCCGGCGCCACGCGCCAGCACGGCGGCACCATCGCGCTCGGCGGGCAGGCGGCGCTGCACAAGCTGCAGCCGCACCAGCGCGCGGCGGCCGGCATCGGCTGGGTGCCGCAGGAGCGCAACATCTTCAAGTCGCTCACGGTGCACGAGAACCTCACGGCCGTGGAGCGCCCGGGCCAGTGGAACCCGCAGCGCGTGTACGAGATGTTCCCGCGCCTGGCCGAGCGCAAGACCAACCTGGGCACGCAGCTCTCGGGCGGCGAGCAGCAGATGCTGGCCGTGGGCCGCGCGCTGGTGCTCAACCCGAAGCTGCTGCTGCTCGACGAGCCGCTCGAAGGCCTGGCGCCGATCATCGTGGAAGAGCTGCTGCGCGCCATCCGCCGCATCACGCAGGGCGAAGGGCTGGCAGCGATCATCGTGGAGCAGCACCCGCAGGCGATCCTCGCGATTTCCGACCAGGCCGTGGTGCTCGACCACGGGACCATCGTGCATGCCGACACCGCGGCGGCGCTGCGCGCGCAGCCGGAGGTGCTGGACCGGCTGCTGGGCGTGGCGCGGTAGCGGCTGGTCAGTCACAACGAACTACTAGGAGACAGACAGATGGCGATCCCCCAGACAGTGTTCAGCGGGGGCGCCATGCTGGCGACCGCCGCCTTGCTCGCCGCATGCGGCACGGCGCCGACCGGCCCCACGCGGCTCGGCCTCGGCGCCGATCCGGCCCAGGCCTGCGCGGCGCTCACCGCGCCGGTGGCGCCCACTGCCATCGGCCTGCCCAGCGGCGCGGCGATGATCGACTCGGCAGCGCTCGTGCCGGCGTCTGCATTGGCCGTGGCCGAGCGCGGCCCCAGCCCCGCGTCGCGCATCACGCCGGCAATGCCCGCGTACTGCAAGGTGCTCGGGCGCATCGCACCGCTCGACGCGAGTGCGCCGCCGATCCTGTTCCAGGTCAACCTGCCGCTTGCGTGGAACGGGCGCAGCGTGCAGTACGGCGGCGGGGGCTTCAACGGCACGCTGATCACCGGCCTGGCGCTGGTGCCTGCCGCGCGCTTCGACCTGCCCACGCCGCTCGCGCAGGGCTACGCGACCTACGGCACCGACTCGGGTCACCAGAACGTGCAGGGCCAGCCGCCGCAGGCCTTTGCGCTCAACGACGAGGCGCTCGTGAACTTCGCGCATGCCTCGTACAAGAAGGTGCGCGACGTGGCGGTGGCGCTGACGCAGCGCGCCTACGGCCACGCGCCGCAGAAGCTCTACTTCATGGGCAGTTCCGAAGGCGGGCGCGAGGCGCTCACGATGGCACAGCGCTATCCGCAGGACTTCGACGGCATCTTCAGCCGCGTGCCGGTGATCAACTGGACCGGGCTGCAGCATGCGGGCACGCGCAACGGCATCGCCACCTTCGGCGAAGGCTGGCTGCGGCCCGCGCAGGTGCAGCTGGTGCACAACGCGGTGCTCGCGTCGTGCGACGCGACGGATGGCGTGGCCGACCGCATCGTGTCGAACCCGGTGGCCTGCCTGCAGCGCTTCGACCCGGCCACCTTGCGCTGCGCGTCGGGCACGAGCGGCGACAACTGCCTCAACGACGCGCAGGTGCAGGCGGTGCGCACGCTGCGCTCGCCGTGGCGCTCGCCCGTGCCGCTGGCGTATGGCGTCACCGAGTACCCGGGCTGGGGCATCGGTGGCGAAGGCACGCCGGCCTTTGCGTCGATGGGCGGCTGGAACGCGTGGTGGACCGGCACCGCCGCGCCGACCGTGCCGCCGCAGCCGAGCAACGGCATCGCATGGTTCTACGGCAGCGGGGCGCTGCAGTATTTCTATGCGCGCAATCCGTCGCTCGACGTGCGCAACTACCGCGCCGAAGACTTCGCCGCGCGCATCGCCACCGTGTCGCAGCTCATGGACTCGACCAACCCCGACCTGAGCGCCTTCCATGCGCGCGGCGGCAAGCTGCTGATGCTGGAGCACATGGCCGACTACGCGCAGAGCCCGTTCGCGGGCATTCGCTATTACGAGTCGGTGGTGGCGCGCATGAGCCGCGAGAACGTGGACCGCTTCATGCGCCTGTACACCGCGCCCGGTGTCGACCATGTGGGCAGCGGCGCACCGGCCAACGTCGACATGCTCGGCGCGCTGGCCGACTGGGTCGAGCGTGGGCGTGCGCCGGCCGGGCTGCAATTGCTTGAACAGGAAGTGCAGCCGCCATTCAAGACGACCCGCGCGCGTCCGCTGTGCGAGTGGCCGCTGTGGCCGCGTTATGTGAGTGGGGATGCGTCGCAGGCGGCGAGCTTTCAGTGCAGCCGGTAGCGCTCGCTTGAAGCGGCCGCGATCTTCAAGGGGCGATTGAAGGAGTTTCGGGGCGAGGGGGCTTTTTCATGTGCGGGTGTCGCCGCAGACTGCAGGCATCCGAACTTCAAAACGACCCATGAGCACCACGCCCCTCATCAGCATCGCCGTCCTGAAGGCCAAGACCGGCCAGCGCGAGGCGCTGCGTGACGCCCTGAGCGCGCTGGTGGCGCCCACGCGGCAGGAGCCCGGCTGCCTCGACTACACCTTGTTCGAGCTGCGCGACGAGCCCGGCAGTTTCTACATGCGCGAGTCGTTCCAGGACCAGGCCGCGCTGGACGCGCACTTCGCCACGCCGTATTTCCAGGCCTTCGAGAAGCGGTTCGACGAGCTGCTGGACGCGCCGATCCGGCTGGTGTTCCTCGAGAAGGTCGCCTAGATCGCGCAGCCGTCGGGGCCGCAGGCTTCGGATGCCGTTGCAGACGGCGCCGGCGCGACGAAGGTGGCGAGCTGCGCCTTCCAGTCGTCGGCACGCCCCAGCCACGGCCCGATGTCGATGCGGCCCGCGCTGCCATCGGCCTGCGCCAGCACGAAGGTCGGAAAGCCCTGGCCGCCCGCGCGCTGCAGCAGGTCGCGGCTCGCGGCGATGTGCCGCGCGGTGGCGTCGCCCGTGTGCTGCTGGAAAGCCGTGGCGAAAGCGTCGGTATCGAAGCCGAGTTCAACCGCCAGTTCGGCGAGCACGCCAGCCTCCGCGATGCGCTGGCCTTCGACATAGTGGGCCTGCTGCACGCGGTGCGCCATGTCGAGCCCGCCGCCCGCGCGAAGCGATTCGGCGGCGAGGATGGCGGTGATCGGCGGTTCGGAGTCCATCACCGCGCCGGTGTCGCGCAGCAGGCCTTCGAAGTAGGCCTCGCCGAAGGGCTGGCCCGTGAGTTCGGCGATGCGCCTGTCGTGCGGGATCACATAGTCGCGCCACTGCGGCGTGATGGGGCGGCGGTTGGCGCCGGTCATCATGCCGCCGGCGTGGAGCTCGACGCGCAGGCCCGGCACGGTGCGCGCGGCCTCGACCAGCGGCGCGGCGGCGTAGCACCAGCCGCACAGCGGATCGAAGATGCAGTGCAGCGTGGCGGAGTCGACGTTGTTGTTGGTTATTGGGGCCACTTCATTTCTCCCTTGATGACCTTGGCGCCGAGCTCGAGCGACGAGGCGTCCTCGAGCTTCGGGTAGCGCTGCTTCATGGCGGCGATCAGCGCGGCCGAGTCCTTGGCCTTCGTTGCTTCGGTTTCGAAGGCCTTCAGGTAGTCGCGCGTGAACTTCACCGAGGCCACGGTGTAGGGCGCCGAGCCGTCGGCGTTCGGCAGGTAGTGGCCGGGCACCACGGTCTTGGGGTGCAGCGCGGCGATGCGGTCGAGGGTCTTGAGCCAGTCGCGGCGCGACTGCACCGTCTGCGTGTCGGCCACCCAGACGTGGATGTTGGCCGACACCGGAATGCCGCCGACCACCGCCTTCAGCGAGGGAATCCACGCGAAGGTGCGCGCGGGCGAGGGGCCGTCCAGGCCGACGACCTGGATCTTCTTGCCTTCGAGCGTGAGGCTGTCGCCGGCCAGCGGCTCGGGCACGACCAGCGCCTGGGGCGCGTTGTCCTTGAGGATCGGGCCCCAGTGCGCGAGCTTGCCGTCCTTGGAGGCCTGGATGGCGGCCACGGTCTGCGGCGTGGCGACGATCTTCGCGTCGGGGAAGGCGGCGCGGATCACGTCCAGGCCGAAGTAGTAGTCGGGGTCGCTGTGGCTGATGTAGACCGTGGTCAGCTTCTTGCCGCTGTCCTTGATCTTCTGCACCAGCGCCTGCGCGTCGTTGCGCTGGAACTGGGCGTCGACCAGCACGGCATCGGTGGCGCCGGCGACGAGCACCGACGACACGGGGAACATCGACTTCGTGCCGGGGTTGTAGACGTCGATCTTCAGCGGCTGGGCGGCCTGGGCGGCGAGCGGCGCGAGGGCGAATGCGGCGGACAGGGCGGCGGCGGCAACGAGGGTTCTGCGGAACATGGCGGTGTCTTTCGGTCGATGGGGTTGAGGGTGACAGCGTGAACAGACCGAATGTTAGGTTGCGCGAAACGAAACAAAAACCACCGCCAGCACAATGGATCGTTTCGGTTATCGGACGAATCAGGCGGCTTCCGCGCGGTCCGTGGCGCACCGCTCGAGGTGCGCGACCAGCAGCTGCGCCGAGGGCGACAGCGCCGCCTCGCTGCGAAAGCAGATCGCGAAGCGCCGGCGCGCCCAGTCGTCCGTGAGCGGCATCAGCCGCAGCCCGAAGGCCTCGGTGAACGGCCGGGCGACCTCCGCCGGCACCACGCTGATGGCCAGCCCGGCGCGCACCACGCGCAGCGCGGCGTCGAAGTTGGACACCAGCACGCGGTACACGAGCGGCTTGCCGGCCACGGCCGCTTCGCGCGCCAGCATCAGCTGCACGGCGCTGAGCGCGGGCATGCCGACGAATTCGTGGTCGAGCACCTGCTCGAAGCGCACCGCGTCGTGGCGGGCCACGGGGTGCGACGGGTGGGCCACGATGGCCAGGTGGTCCGAGCGGTAGTCGCGCCGCTCCAGCCCGTCGAGGTCGGCCGCGTCCCAGCACAGGCCGATGGACGCGATGCCCTCGCGGATGCCGCGCACGATCTCGGGGCTCACGCGCTCTTCCATGTCGACGCGGATGTTGCGGTGCGCCGGGTCCTGCAGGAAGCCGGCCACGTCCTCGGCCAGCGATTCGGCCATGACCGAGGCCGAGGCCAGGATGCGCACGTGCCCGCGCGCGCCGCCCGCGTAGGCGGCCATGTCGCGCTCGATGCGGGTGGCGCTGCCGAGCATGGCGCGCGCGTGTTCGAGCAGCGTTTCGCCGGCCGGCGTGGGCACCACGCCGCGGCGCTTGCGCAGCAGCAGCGGCGTGCCGACCGTGTCTTCGAGCTGGGCCAGGCGCTTGCTGATCGCCGAGCCGACGATGTTCGCCTGCTCGCCCGCGCGCGCGATGCTGCGGCTGTCGCAGACGGCGACGAACAGGCGCAAGGTGGTCAGGTCGAGGTCTCTCATGAAGTTCCAATCTGGAAGCAAACGGCTTCCAAAATATACCTTCAGGACTGAATCGGAACTTCTACGATCGGCGTCATTCCCTCACGACGGAGACACGCTCTTGATTCACGCCTTCCTGCCGCCGCGCGCGGTCGTCCGCGAAGTGGGCCTGCGCGACGGCCTGCAAAGCATTGCCCGCGTGCTGCCAACCGCACGCAAGCTCGAATGGATCCGCGACGCGCACGCGGCCGGCCAGCGCGAGATCGAGGTCGGCTCGTTCGTGCCGGCGCACCTGCTGCCGCAGCTGGCCGACACGGCCGAGCTGCTGGCTTTTGCGAAGACGCTGCCAGGGCTTTTCGCCTCGGTGCTGGTGCCCAACCTGAAGGGCGCCGAGCGCGCCATCGCGGGCGAGGCCGACCTGATGATGGTGCCGCTGTCGGCCAGCCACGCGCACAGCCTGGCCAACCTGCGCAAGACGCCCGACGAGGTGGTGGCCGAGGTCGGCCGCATCCGCGCGGCGCGCGACGCGGCGGGCTCGAAGACGCTGATCGACGGCGGCGTCGGCACGGCCTTCGGCTGCACGCTGCAGGGCCATGTCGACCCCGACGAAGTGCTGCGCCTGATGCAGGCGCTGCTCGATGCCGGTGCCGACCGCGTGAGCCTGGCCGACACGGTGGGCTACGCCGATCCGGCCATGGTGCGCAGCCTGTTCGAGCGCGCACTGCACATCGCGGGCGACCGCCTGTGGTGCGGGCATTTCCACGACACGCGCGGGCTGGGCCTGGCCAATGTCTACGCCGCGCTGGAAGTTGGCATCACGCGCTTCGACGCCTGCCTGGCTGGCATCGGCGGCTGCCCGCATGCACCGGGCGCGAGCGGCAACGTCGACACCGAAGACCTCGTCTTCATGCTCGAGAGCATGGGCGTGCAGACGGGTGTCGATCTGTCGAAGCTGCTCGATCTGAGGAAGCGCGTGGCCGTCTGGCTCGACGGCGAGACGCTGCAGGGCACGGTGTGGCGCGCGGGCTTTCCGAAGACCTTTGCACTGGCGGAAGGCGTCGCCGCATGAGCACCGAAGCCAAACGCCTGCCGCTCGCGGGCATCCGTGTGGTCGAGTTCACGCACATGGTCATGGGGCCGACCTGCGGCATGGTGCTGGCCGACCTGGGCGCCGAGGTCATCAAGGTCGAGCCCATCGACGGCGACCGCACGCGGCACCTGCTGGGCGCGGGTGCGGGCTTCTTCCCGATGTTCAACCGCAACAAGAAGAGCATCGCGCTCGACCTGCGCCATCCGCAGGGGCTCGAGGCCGCGCTGCGCCTGTGCGCCACGGCCGACGTGGTGGCGCAGAACTTCCGGCCCGGCACGATGGACAAGTACGGCCTGGGCTACGCCGCGCTGGGCAAGCTCAATCCGCGCCTCGTGTACGTGAACCACACGGGCTTCCTGCCCGGCCCGTACGAGCATCGCACCGCGCTCGACGAGGTGGTGCAGATGATGGGCGGCCTGGCCTACATGACGGGGCGCCCCGGCGATCCGCTGCGCGCGGGAACGAGCGTGAACGACATCATGGGCGGCATGTTCGGTGCCATCGGCGCCATCGCCGCGCTGATGCAGCGCGCCGAAACCGGCCGGGGGCAGGAAGTGCAGTCGGCGCTGTTCGAGAACAACGTGTTCCTGGTCGGCCAGCACATGCTGCAGTACGCCATCACGGGGCAGGCGGCCGCGCCGATGCCCGAGCGCATCTCGGCCTGGGCGCTGTACGACGTGTTCACCGTGAAGGACGGCGAGCAGATCTTCCTGGCGGCCGTGAGCGACGCGCAGTGGAAGACCTTCTGCGACGCGCTGGGCTTCGACGACCTGAAGGCCGACGCCACCTTGCAGACCAACAACGACCGCGTGCGCCTGCGCCCGACCTTGCTGGCCGCGCTGCGCACCCGCCTGGCCGACCGTTCGGCCGCCGAGCTGTCGGCGATCTTCGAAGCGCGCGGCCTGCCGTTCGCGCCGATCACACGGCCCGAAGACCTGTATGCCGATCCGCACCTGCAGGCCACCGGCGGCCTCGCGGACATCCGCCTGCCCGATGGCGAGCGGGCCGGCGAGATGGCGCAGACCACGCTGTTCCCGATCACGCTCGGCGGCGAGCGGCTGGGCGTGCGCCTGCATCCGCCGACGCTGGGCGAGCACACGCGCGCGCTGCTGGCCGAGCTGGGCTACGCGCACGAACAGGTCGAGGCGCTGCATGCCGAAGCGGCCGTGGCCTGATTTTTCAAGCACCGACAAAGACAAAGAGAGACAAGACCCATGAGCCCGATTCCGTTTTCCTCTTCTTCATTCAACCGCCGTGCGTTGCTCGGCCTGGGGGCGTCGGCGGTCGTGCTGTCGGCCGCCCGCCCGGTGTTCGCGCAGGGCAGCGACAAGCCCGTGCGCTTCATCCTGCCGATCAGCGCGGGCTCGGGCGTGGACGCCATTGCGCGCGCCGCCTCGGTCGCGCTCGGCAAGGCGCTGGGCCAGCCGGTGGTGATCGAGAACCTGCCGGGCGCCGGCGGCATCACCGGCACCTCGGCCGTGATCAAGGCCCCGCCTGACGGGTTCACGCTCGGCATGGTGTCGAACAACCACGTGATCAACCCGAGCGTGTTCAAGAAGATGCCTTTCGACGCCATCGCCGACATCACGCCCATCAGCGTGGTGGGCGCCACGCCGCTGGTGCTGGCCGTGAACCCGAAGCTGCCGGCCAAGAACGTGAAGGAGCTGGTGGCGCTGCTGCGCGCGAAACCCGAGGGCTACAACTACGCCTCGTCGGGCAACGGCACCATCATCCACCTCGCGGGCGAGATGTTCATGGACGAGGCCGGCGTGAAGGCGCGGCACATTCCGTACAAGGGCACCGGGCCGATGGTGACCGACATGATCGCGGGGCAGGTCGAGATGGGCGTGGTCGCGCTGCCGGCGGTGCAGCCGCATCTCAAGAGCGGCGCACTGCGCGCCATCGGCCTGTGCGGCTCGGCGCGTTCGCCGGCCGCGCCCGAGATTGCGACGATCGCGGAGCAGGGGCTGCCGAACTACGCGGTCGAAGGCTGGTTCGCGGTGATCGGCCCGCCGAAGATGCAGCCGGCGGACGTGAAGCGCGTGCACGAGGCCATCGTGGCCGCCTTTGCCGCGCCCGAGGTGCGCGAGGCGATGGACAAGCAGGGCAACATCGTCAAGCCCACGTCGCCCGAGCAGGCCGCGAGCTACTTCCGCAGCGAGGCCGCGCGCTATGCGGCGCTGGTGAAGAAGGCGAACGTGGTGCTGGAGTGAAGCCTTGCGCCTTCCCCTTCGCGAGAAGGGGAAGGCGACGTGCGGGCCCTACGCCGGGCTCACTGCGCGGTACAGCGCCCGCACGAAATCCGACTGCGTGATCATCCCCGTCAGCCGCTTCTCTTCATCGATGATCGGAATGTGGTGGTGGCCGCCTTCGGAGAACAGCGGCACCAGTTCGACCACCGGCCGGTCGGCGCTGGCCACGCGCACCTGGCGCGTCATGATCTGGCCGACCACCTCGGGCTTGTTCGACATCACCGTGCGCGTGGCGCGGATCAGGTCGCGCAGCCGGCCCGCGATGCCGTCGTGGTGCTGCAGGTCGAGCTGGCGGAAGAAGTCGGCCTGCGTGACGATGCCGACCACGCGGCGCGTGCGGTCGGTCACCGGCAATGCCTTGATGCGGTGCTGGTGCATCAGCGTCCAGGCCTCCTGCAGCGGCGTGCCGAACTCCACCGAGATCGGCGTGCGCGACATGATGTCGGCGCAGTGCAGCGTGCCCAGGCGGCGCTTGTACGACTCGAGCTCGGTCTGCTGGATGAGCGACTCGAGGTCGTCGCGGCTGATGTCGAGCACCTGGTTGTAGCGCGCCAGCACGGCGTCGATGTCGGCCTGGCTGAAGCGCGCGTCGGGCGAGGGCGGGCGCGCCACCTGCACGTGCGGATAGCGCCGCCCCGTGAGCGTGTTGTAGGCCACGCCCGCCAGCACCAGCAGCAGCGAGTTCACGAGCACCGGGAACAGCGCCGCCGAAAAATCGGTGGTGTGCGTGAGCACCGCCAGCAGCGCCGCCGCGCCGCCGGGCGGGTGCAGGCAGCGCGTGAAGAACATGAGGCCGATGGCCAGCGCCACGGCCACGGCGGCGGCCACGGCGGTGTCGGGAATCCAGCTGGCGCAGGCGATGCCCACCAGCGTCGACAGCGTGTTGCCGCCGATCACTGACCAGGGCTGCGCCAGCGGACTGGCGGGCACGGCAAACACCAGCACGGCGGTGGCGCCCATCGGTGCGACCAGCCACACCGCGTGCTCGAGCGGGACGGACAGCCAGCGGCACAGCAGGCCGGTGATCAGCAGCCCGATGCCTGCGCCGCCCACGGCGCGCAGGCGCTCGCGCGCGTTGACGTTGGAAGGGCCCGGGAGCCAGGCGCGCAGATAAGTCCACAGTGCGGCGAATCGCATCCCCCGTCCCCCTCAGGCTTCTTCGTGAGCCACCCGACGCCCGATGTCGGGCCAGCGGTGGTGCAGCCAGACCCAGGCAACCAGCCCGATCGTGAGCATCAGCGCGGAGGTGAGGGCCAGTGCCAGCGTGGAGTGCATCACCAGCGGCGCCACCGCGCCGGCCACGACGCCGTTGGCGGTGGAGCCGATCACGGCCTGCAATGACGAGGCCATGCCGCGGCGCTCGGGGTGCAGGTCGAGCACGAGCAACGTGACCACCGGCACCATCAGCGCCCAGCCGAAGGCGAACACCGCCAGCGGCCACACGGCCCAGGCCACATGCGCCTGGAAGAAGATGTTGGCCACCACGTTGACCACCGAGGTGACCATCATGATCAGGAAGCCGTCGCGGATCTGCCGCTTGGGCGCCACCTTGCCGGCCATGCGGCCGCTGGCGCGCGCGCCGAGCATGATGCCGCCGATGGTCAGCAGGAAGAACCAGAAGAACTGCTGCGGCTGCAGCGCGAGGTGGTCGCCCAGGAACGCGGGCGCGGCCAGCACGTAGAGGAACATGCCGTTGAAGGGCACGCCGCTCGCGAAGGCCAGCAAGAGAAAGCGCGGGTCGGAGCACAGGTCGCGGTAGCCGCGCATCAGGTGGCGCACCTGGAAGGGCTGGCGGTGGTCCTTGTGCAGCGTCTCGGGCAGCAGCTTGTAGTTGGCGACGAACAGCACCACGCCCACGGCCACGAGGAACCAGAAGATCGAGTGCCAGCCCGCGTGCACGAACAGGAAGCCGCCCACGATGGGCGCGATGGCCGGCGCCACGCCGAAGTAGATCGTGACCTGGCTCATCACCCGCTGCGCCTCGGCCGGCGGGAACATGTCGCGGATCACGGCGCGCGACACCACGATGCCGGCACCGGTCGACAGGCCCTGCAGGCCGCGGAACAGCACCAGCTGCGTGATGTTCTGCGACAGCGCGCAGCCCAGCGAGGCCAGCGTGAACACCGCCAGCCCCCACAGCACCACCGGCCGGCGGCCGAAGCTGTCCGACAGCGCGCCGTGGAACAGGTTCATGAAGGCGAAGCCGAACAGGTAGGCCGACAGCGTCTGCTGCATCTCGGCCGGCGTGGCGCCGATCGATTTCGCGATGCCCGAGAAGGCCGGGATGTAGGTGTCGATGGAGAAGGGCCCGAGCATGCCCAGCACGGCGAGCAGCACGGCAAGCGCCCAGCGCGGGGCCTGCCAGAGTTTGTCTGCGTCGGGATTCATGGAAAGGCGGCTCCGTTGTACTTGTGTGTTGTGTGTCGGTGGAAAACGAGAACGCCCGCCGCCCGGGTGAGGGGCAAGGCGGGCGCTTGGGCTTCAGCGAACCTGGATTACAGGGTGTCGATGAAGCTGCGCAGCTTGTCGGAACGCGACGGGTGCTTCAGCTTGCGCAGCGCCTTGGCTTCGATCTGGCGGATGCGCTCGCGGGTCACGTCGAACTGCTTGCCGACTTCTTCCAGTGTGTGGTCGGTGGACATCTCGATGCCGAAGCGCATGCGCAGCACCTTGGCTTCGCGCGGCGTGAGGGAGTCGAGGATGTCCTTGACCACGTCGCGCAGGCCGGCTTGCATCGCGGCCTCGATGGGGGCCGTGTTGCTGCTGTCCTCGATGAAGTCGCCCAGGTGCGAATCGTCGTCGTCGCCGATGGGGGTTTCCATCGAGATCGGCTCCTTCGCGATCTTCATGATCTTGCGGATCTTGTCTTCCGGGATCTCCATCTTGGCGGCCAGGATGCCGGCGTCGGGCTCGAAGCCGAACTCCTGCAAGTGCTGGCGCGAGATGCGGTTCATCTTGTTGATCGTCTCGATCATGTGCACCGGGATGCGGATGGTGCGCGCCTGGTCGGCGATCGAGCGGGTGATGGCCTGGCGGATCCACCACGTCGCGTAGGTCGAGAACTTGTAGCCGCGACGGTATTCGAACTTGTCGACCGCCTTCATCAGGCCGATGTTGCCTTCCTGGATCAGGTCGAGGAACTGCAGGCCGCGGTTGGTGTACTTCTTGGCGATGGAGATCACGAGGCGCAGGTTGGCCTCGATCATTTCCTTCTTGGCATCGCGCGAGGACGATTCGCCCTCGTTCATGCGCTTGTTGATGTCCTTGAGCTCGGTCAGCGGCACCACCACGCGCGACTGGATGTCGGTGAGTTTCTGCTGCAGTTCCTGCACCGGCGGGATGTTGCGCGCGAGCACGGCGCTCCAGGGCTTGCCGGCCGCGGCCTGCTTCTCGACCCACTTGAGGTTCAGCAGGTTGGAGGCGATGCGGTTGCCGTTCTTGTCGAAGCCGCTGAAGTCGCGGATGAACTCGTCCTGCGGGAAGCCGCACTTGTCCACGATGATGCGGCGCAGTTCGCGTTCCTTCTTGCGCACGTCGTCCACCTGCGTGCGCACCAGGTCGCACAGCTTCTCGATGGTCTTGGCCGTGAAGCGGATGGTCATCAGCTCGTCGGACACGGCCTGCTGGGCCTTGGTGTACGCGGGCGTGCCGTAGCCTTCCTTCTCGTAGATCTTGTGGATCTTCTCGAACATCTCGGCGATGCGGTCGAAGCGCGAGAGGGCTTCGTTCTTGAGTTCTTCGAGCTTCTTGGTCAGGGCCTTGGAGCCGCCCTTGCCGTCGTCGTCGTCTTCTTCGTCGAATTCGTCGAAGTCTTCTTCGGCCACGTAGTCGTCGGCCTCGTTGGGGTTCGAGAAGCCGTCCACGATGGTCGAGATGACGACCTTGCCTTCACGGATGGTCGCGGCCATTTCGAGGATCGCGGCGATGGTGGCGGGGGAGGCCGAGATGGCTTCCATCATGGCCATCAGGCCGCCTTCGATGCGCTTGGCGATTTCGATTTCGCCTTCGCGCGTCAGCAGCTCGACCGTGCCCATTTCGCGCATATACATGCGGACCGGGTCGGTGGTGCGGCCGAATTCGCTGTCCACCGTGGACAGAGCCGCTTCGGCTTCTTCCTCGGCTTCTTCCACCGTGGTGGCGGTGGGCGCGGTGTTGTTCAGCAGCAGGGTTTCGGCGTCGGGCGTCTGCTCGTACACCGCCACGCCCATGTCGTTGAGCATGGTGACCACGACTTCCATGGTCTCGGCGTCGACCAGCTTGTCGGGCAAGTGGTCGGAGATTTCGCCGTGCGTGAGGTAGCCGCGGGTCTTGCCCAGCGTGATCAGGGTCTTCAGGCGCGAGCGGCGCTTGGCCAGGTCTTCTTCGGAGAGCACGGTCTCGTCGAGGCCGAACTCCTTCATCAAGGCGCGTTCCTTCGCCTTGCTGATCTTCATGCGCAGCGGCTTGACCTTCTCTTCGGTGGTCGCGACGGCCGCGGGCTCGTCACCGGCCAGGTCTTCCTCGATGTCCGACAGGTCGATGTCGCTCTCGCCGGCTTCCTTGGCGGCCTTGGGCTTGCGCCCGCGCTTGGCGCCGGTGGCGGGCGCGGCGGCAGCGCCGGCGGCCTTGGGCGGACGGCCAACT
The DNA here is from genome assembly GCF_058795995.1 of Variovorax sp. GW823-FHT04F07. Taxonomy (NCBI): domain Bacteria; kingdom Pseudomonadati; phylum Pseudomonadota; class Betaproteobacteria; order Burkholderiales; family Comamonadaceae; genus Variovorax; species Variovorax sp. GW823-FHT04F07. The sequence continues at coordinate 116,203 of NZ_JBXAIG010000002.1, read as the reverse complement.
TTCTTGGCGGCGGGGGCAGCCGTGGCAGTGGCCGCGGCTTTTTTTGGATCGTCGAGAGAGGTCGATTTCGTGGGCACGGTTTTCACTTTCGTTGCGGCTGCCGTTTTGGACGCGGCGGCAGCCGTCTTGGTTGCCGGTTTGGCACCGGCTTTCAGCGGTTTCTCTGCTGCGGGCTTGGTGGCAGCGCTCTTGGCGCTTTTGGCAAGTGAAGGAGCAGGCTTCTTTGAACTGGGCATACGACCTCGTTACGACAAGAAAAGACAAGCGGGATCACAGGCGCGCTGTCACGCGGACAGCACCACCATGCCCGTGCACAGGCACGGACAAAACAATTGGGAAACGAGGAATTAATTCCTCACCAGGCAAGATGTCGGGCGAACATTTGGTGTGCAGTCCTTGCGGTTATTGACCCTTTCCGCCGGAATTTACCGTTGGAGTGCGTTGCGCTAGGGGTCGGCCCGGAGGTGCTGCTGTCGCTCTTGCCTAATTTCGCCAGTTGCGAAGCCCTACATTATAGCCTGTTGCGCAAATTTCAAGCAGTATCTGTCCCCGACGCGCGAATGCGGTCTCGCAATTCGAGCCGGCGGGCTTCCAGTGCCTTGTAGCGTTCCAGGGCTTTCGGGTCTTTTCCAACCGAAGCGATGGCCTCGCTCTGCTGGGCCTTGAGCCGGTCGTCGAGCATGAAGTCAAGCACGCTCCCCAGTTCCTTGGCGGCCTCGGCCAGGTGCTGTTCTTCCTCGCCCTCGGGCACCGGCCCGGCCTCGGAAACGCTCATGAGGCGCTCGGCCAGCGGCGCGAAATCGAGCCCGCGCAGGCCTTCGCGCAGCGCCGCCCAGGGCTGCACGCCGTGCTCGTGCAGCTGGCTGTCCAGCCAGGTGAAGAGGGCGCCGTGTTCGCCCGGCAGGTCGCACAGCATCACGTGCAGCTCGTGGGACAGCGCCTCCCACTGCGCCATGTTCGACAGCACCAGCCGCACCGCCACGTCGGGCCGGCTCGGCGGCTTGCCGCGTCCGCGCAGCGGCTCGATGGGCTCCTCGAACTTGCCGCCCCAGCGCTTGCCCTTGGTGAACTTGCGCGGCTGGAACTTGGGTTTGCTCTCGTTTTCGTAGCGCGGCGGCTCGTAGTCCTGCGTCGGCGGCATGTCCGGGTAGTAGTCGCCGGGGTCGTTGCCGTAGCTGTCGGGTTCGCTGTGGCGCTGCGGCGCCTGGGATGGTGCGCCGGCGCCCTTGCGCGGGCCGGGCGCGGCTGTGGCCCACAGGTCGGACAGCGCGGCGGCGTCGAGCTGGACCAGCGTGGCGATCTCGCTGAGCAGCTGTCGCTTGAGCGCACCGTCGGGCATGGCGCTCCAGAGCGGGCGCACGTTGCTGGTCATGTGGGCGCGGCCCTCGGCGGAGCTCAGGTCGCAGCCTTCGCGGGCGGCTTCGAGCATGAAGCGCGACAGCGGCGTGGCCTCGGCCACGAAGCCCGCGAAGGCCTCGGCGCCGTGCGCGCGGATGTAGCTGTCGGGGTCGTGCTCGGCCGGCAGGAACAGGAACTTGATGCTGCGCGTGTCGGTGGCGTAGGGCAGGGCGCCGTCGAGCGCCTTGCGCGCGGCGCGGCGTCCGGCGGCGTCGCCGTCGAAGCTGAACACCACCGATTCGGTGAAGCGGAAGAGCTTCTGCACATGCTCGGTGGTGCAGGCGGTGCCCAGCGTGGCCACCGCGTTCGGAAAACCGAGCTGGGCCAGCGCCACCACGTCCATGTAGCCCTCGGTGACGAGCGCGTAGCCGCGGTCGCGGAAGGCGGCGCGCGCCTCGTACAGGCCGTAGAGCTCGCGGCCCTTGCTGAAGACGGGCGTCTCGGGCGAGTTCAGGTACTTGGGTTTTTCGTCGCCGAGCACGCGCCCGCCGAAGCCGATGCACTCGCCCTTGACGTTGCGGATCGGGAACATCACGCGGTCGCGGAAACGGTCGTAGCGCTTGGCTTCCTCGTCGCTGAGCTTGCCTTCCTCGTTGTTGACGATCACCAGCCCGCTCTCGGCGAGCAGCGGGTCGTCGTAGTCGGGAAACACGCTGGCCAGCGCGCGCCAGCCGGCCGGCGCATAGCCGATGCCGAACTGCTTGGCGATCTCGCCCGACACGCCGCGGCCCTTGAGGTAGTCGATGGCGCCGGGCGCCTGGCGCAGCGCCTTGCGGTAGGCGTCGCCGGCCTTCTCGAGCACGTCGGTCAGCGTGGCCTGTTTCTGGCGCTGGCTGGCGGCGCGGGCGCGTTCGGCGGGCGAGACGTCGTCCTCGGGCACGACCAGGCCGTACTGGCCGGCCAGATCGTGCACGGCTTCGACGAAGCCCATGCCCGCATGTTCCATGAGGAAGCCGATGGCGTTGCCGTGCACGCCGCAACCGAAGCAGTGATAGAACTGCTTGGTCGGGCTGACCGAGAACGAGGGCGACTTCTCGCCGTGGAAGGGGCACAGCCCCATGAAATTGGCGCCGGCCTTCTTGAGCTGGACGTAGCGGCCGACGATTTCGACCACATCGGCGCGCGCGATGAGTTCCTGGATGAATGAAGCGGGGATGGTCATGGCTGCGGGGAGCGGTAAATCATACGCAAGCGCACGGGCGGCATACTGAACCCCGCCGCAAATCCACATCACGCATGAAGACGCCTCTGCCTTTGCAACACGCCGCGCCGCTGCTGCGCCATCCGCTGCGCTTCGTCTGGGGCGCGCTCAAGGACTTTCGCGCCAACCAGGGCCTGCTGCTGGCGGGGGCGGTGGCGTACTACGCGCTGCTGTCCATCGTGCCGCTGCTGATCGTGAGCGTGATGGCGCTGTCGCACGTGATCGACCAGGCCGAGCTGCTGCGCACCATCGGGCGTTATCTCGAATGGCTGCTGCCGGGGCAGTCGAAAGCGATCGTGGCCGAGCTGTCGAGTTTCCTGGACCACCGCTCGGTGCTCGGTCCGGTGCTGCTGGTGACGATGATCTTCTTCAGCTCGCTGGCGTTCAGCGTGCTCGAGAGCGCGATGGCGGTGATTTTTCACCACCGCAAGGACGATCACAAGCGCCATTTCCTGGTGTCGGTGGCGATGCCGTACCTCTACATCCTGAGCCTGTGCGCGGGGCTGCTGCTGGTCACGCTGGTGTCGGGGGCGCTGCAGCTGGTGGGGCAGGAAAGCGTCGACCTGCTGGGGCGCAGCTGGTCGCTGTCGGGCATTTCGGGCCTGCTGCTGTACCTGCTGGGGCTGGGCGGCGAGATCTTCATGCTGACCTCGCTCTACCTCGTGATGCCGGCCGGGCGCATGTCGCTGCGGCATGCGCTGCTGGGCGGCGTCACGGCCGCGCTGCTGTGGGAGGCCACACGGCGCGTGCTGATCTGGTACTTCTCGACGCTGTCGCAGGTGAACATCGTCTACGGCTCGCTCACCACGGCCATCGTGGTGCTGCTGAGCCTGGAAATCGCCGCCATGCTGGTGCTGCTCGGGGCCCAGGTGATCGCGAACTACGAGCGCCTGGACCGCACCGGCAGCACGAAGCCGCCGGCGTCCGAGATCAGCGAGGGGCCAATCGAATCGCTCCGTCCAGACGAATCACCTCGCCGTTGAGCATGTCGTTCTCGATGGCAGATGCCTTTACAGATCCCCTGCCGAGAATTTGATCCGGATAAAACCTGATCCCGAAATTGAGCCCATGGGCCGTGACCCTCTTGAAGTCGTCGGTATGGACCCTCATCTTCGGGGTTCAACCAATTTCAGAGACGAGGAGTAGAAGAGGAATGACATACAAATTCGAAGTGGGTGATGTGGTGAAACTGGCGTCCGACGGCCCCGACATGACGATCAAGGCTCAGCCGAGCGAGCCCGGTCGTCGCTACTACACCCAGTGGTTTGCAGGTAAGAAGCTCGAACAGGGTGAGTTTTACGAAGACCAACTTGTATTGGTCAAGAAGAAGCCGTGACCGCTGACGATCTGGCGAAGTGGATGCAGGATCGGCTAACCGACCAATCTTGCGTCTACCAAGACGAATCGGTGGACGTTGGCATCAAAGCTCATGCAGAGCATCTCTACCGGATCAATGATGACGGGAACATCGTGCTCGCCAAGGAAGTGCTTGCAGCGTTCCGAAAGCTGAACGAAACGACTGCGGTTTGGGTCAAGCCTGATCGATACTGGCGGTGGCGGTGTTCGACCGATGAGCCGGGGCGCGAGCAGCGCGGGTAACAAAAAGGACCTTTGCGGTCCTTTTTCTTTGAGCAATCTCTAAGATTCGCTCACTCGCCTGTTGATTGCCGCCGAAAATTGACCCAGCTAAAGCAGTAATTTCCGTCTAAGACTGACCCACGTAAAACCCTACCCTGCTGTTTTTTAAAGCAGGGGATCCTAGGAGTGATAGACGTGGCGACATTGAGTGTCATCAGACGCTGGGCCCTGCGCGAGCAGATGTCCATTCGCGAGATAGCCAGGCGTACAGGCCTCTCTCGCAACACCGTAAAGAAGTACCTGCGAGCCGGCGATGAAGAGCCGCGCTACGCCAAGCGGACGAGTTCAAGCAAGCTCGATCTCTATGCCGAGAAGCTCGCGACCTGGCTCGCGATCGAGGCAACCAAATCGCGCAAACAGCGGCGCAATCTGCGGCAGATCCACACACTCACCAGAAATTAAGTTAATGGGCGCTAACTTTTGGCGTCACTTACAGATTGAACGGCGGCCAGCCACCGACGATGATCCACGGCTCATGAAAACATACACGCACCCAGAAGAAGCTGTCTCCGAAATCAAGACCGACCTGACGAAGCTAGTACGAGCTGCGGTATTGGAGTTGCTAGAGAAGAAGCACATGTACCAGTCAGTCGTGGTAAATGTTGATGGCGCAGTCGCTGGGCACCGGCTGAGTCCACCCAAGTTTCAGAAAGAGCACATCGACGACCGCTTTGCTAACAGCGCTGATTGGCCTTGGTACGTCCAGGAGAGGGGCGCCGGCCGGTTTCCAGTCTTTGGTTCGGAGATTTTCGAGTCGAACGACATCACGTGGGAGGCGCCGCACATCAAGACGTATTGCACGAAGTGCAAGCGCCAAGAGCCATACAGCCTTACGTCTGTAAGTAACCTTCTGAATGCATCTAACAACCATGTGGGTGGCATACAGACAGACAAGGGCAAGGTTGAGTTCTATGTCCTTTCCTACGTCTGCCAGTCGTGTAGAGGCGTCCCAGAGGTGTTTGTCATCCGCCGTCTTGGCAACCGTTTGACACTCGTGGGTCGCGGTCCGATGGAGCATGTGGAAGTGCCGAAGGAAATCCCTGATGAGGTGAGAAAGTTTTACTCCGGGGCGGTCGTGGCGTATCAGGCCGGGCAACCACTCTCCGGCGTCTTCATGCTTCGTACCCTCATCGAGCAGTGGGCTCGTCTCTTTGCCACGACGACAGACAAGGCAGATGTGATCATGGATGAGTACATGGATACGCAGCCCAAGGATTTCAGCAGCAAGTTTCCTTCGCTTCGAGAAATCTACGGCCAACTGAGTGTCGCCATCCACTCGGCGACGGTGACTGACGGGTTGTTCGAAAGCACAGCATCGGCGATCTGCAAGCACTTTCGAGCACGGGATCTCTTCGAGCTTCCTGGGCCTCCGAAGAAGTAGGGTGCTCGGTCATAAATAAGGTGAGCAATTAAAGGCTCACCATGACCGAACTACTCTTCGTCCTCACACCCCTCGCAATCGGCGCTCTGCTGATCGCCACGTACAACCTTCGCCGCAACCTGAAGCGATCCAAGCTACAAGCACAGCTCGCACAGTCGAAGTACCAACTGCTCCTGGCTGTGCAGACGGAGCTTCCCCTTGAGTGACATCCACGGCATCAGCAGGTACGAATGGAAGTTCGTAGCGAACGCATCCCGGGCCGACTTCGAGTTGCTGGTTGTCGCTGAGGAATGGAAGGTGCTGGACAACCTGGCCGAAAAGGTCAGGTACTACGGCACTCAGTTCGAACCAGAGGTTGGTCATCAAGATTTTCTGGATTTGTACGACTACACGGTGCAGTACCTTGCCCAGAACAACGAGCTACAGCCAGCGCTTCAAAGCATCGTTGGCAGGCTGGGTTGAACGCAGGGATCGCTACCTACTTAGCGAAACGAAGCGATGTTTACTTCAGGAAAATTACTGCGCAAATAGTTCAGTAATGGGTAGTAGGCTTCGAGAAACTTCCGTCCTGCCGCATCGATCCTCGTCTTTGCATTTGCCTTGTCTTGATACGGCAACGCAGGATTCAGTTTTAAAACTAGTTCGGCTGAAGCGGATTCAGGATTGATGTAGACGGAAATCCCGTTTACTGAGGCGGTTAATTCGCCGTACAGTGCGTCAAAACCTTCAACAAATGAAGTATAAAGAATTTCGAGCTTCGAATCGTTAAACGGCCGGCAATGGGGGTTGTCGATGGGGAACGCCTCAATGGCACTTTGGATCTCAAAAATTCTAGGAAGAAAGTTGATTGGGAGAAATTCAACTAAAGCCGGGATTTGAGTAAATGGCAAATACCTCAGGAGTGCTGAAAGGCCGGCAATGTCTAGATGCTTATTTGAGTGCTCTGCGAGATTGGTTCTTACCCGCAGTTCATGATCATTTTTTATTGTGTGAAGTCGTTCAACCGTGTAGGCCTCCTTATTGCCATCAACAATGCCGTGGTGATTGCGGCATAGAAGAATTAAATTCTCATAGGAGTCCCGATCTCCAGGAAAGTCAGCATCACCTCTAGGACCGTCATCGCTTTGGGCAATGATGTGTGCCATCTCGCCGATCTTCACGTCCTCGATGAAAACACTCATTCCGCAAATACTGCAGCAACCTGCTGCTTTTCCAAATAGCTCCGCTATGACTCGGTCTTTCATCGCAACCCCATGTTTTTAAGCAAGATTATTCTTGCAACATCATCTTACACGTTGTCCGCCCTAAATGCGGAATCAGTAGATCGGGAGTGACTCCTGTGAGGCGTTCCAGATCAGTCGCTGGCCTTGCTTGAACATTCGGTGTGTGGATCTGCCGCAGATTGCGCCGCTGTTTGCGCGATTTGGTGGCCTCGATCGCGAGCCAGGTCGCGAGCTTCTCGGCATAGGGATCGAGCTTGCTTGAACTCGTCCGCTTGGCGTAGCGCGGCTCTTCATCGCCGGCTCGCAGGTACTTCTTTACGGTGTTGCGAGACAGGCCTGTACGCCTGGCTATCTCGCGAATGGACATCTGCTCGCGCAGGGCCCAGCGTCTGATGACACTCAATGTCGCCACGTCTATCACTCTTAGGATCCCCTGCTTTAAAAAACAGCAGGGTAGGGTTTTACGTGGGTCAGTCTTAGACGGAAATTACTGCTTTAGCTGGGTCAATTTTCGGCGGCAATCAACACGTTCACCCTCTGCGTGACAAATTGGCTGTCTAGATAAGCTTGGAATCGACGGGCGGAGGCCAAATGCCGGTCGCCTCCCGGATCGCAAGACGGAGATCTTGGACCTCTTGGTACACCGCCTTGAATTTTGCGTTGTCATAGCGTTCCTCGTCTTTCAGGATGAGGAGGTATCGAAGTTTCAAGAGCTGCTCGAGTTCTTCGGCAAGGCGTTCTTCGAGGGCTCGGACCACGTTGTTCACTGAACTACCTGAAAAAGATAGGAGCGAATCTGGTGATCCCATTTCCGGCTCCCGCTTACCCCACTAAATTCGCGGCTTGGATCAAGTGACCGAAATCGATAATCACCCTAAATCGCATTGCTGCAAAAAAGGGAGCGCGAAGCTCCCTATTCATGCGACTTTTAGCGAGGGGCCAATCGAATCGCTCCGTCCAGACGAATCACCTCGCCGTTGAGCATGTCGTTCTCGATGATGTGCTTGGCCAGCTTGGCGTAGTCCTCGGGCGTGCCCAGGCGCGAGGGGAAGGGCACGCTGGCTGCCAGCGCGTCCTGCACCTCCTGCGGCATGCCGAACAGCATGGGCGTGCCGAAGATGCCGGGGGCGATGGTCATGTTGCGGATGCCGCTGCGCGCGAGGTCGCGGGCGATGGGCAAGGTCATGCCGACCACGCCGCCCTTCGAGGCGCTGTAGGCGGCCTGGCCGATCTGGCCGTCGTAGGCTGCGACCGAGGCGGTCGAGATCAGCACGCCGCGCTCGCCTGTGGCTTCGGGCTCGTTCTTGCCCATGGCGTCGGCCGCCAGGCGGATCATGTTGAAGCTGCCGATCAGGTTGACCGTGACGGTCTTGCTGAACACGGCCAGCGCGTGCGGGCCGTTCTTGCCCACGGTCTTCTCGGCCGGCGCGATGCCGGCGCAGTTGACCAGGCCCATCAGCTTGCCGAGCTTGACGGCGGCAGCCACCACGGCTTGGCCGTCGGCTTCCTGGCTCACGTCGCACTTGACGAACACGCCACCGATTTCCTTCGCAACGGCTTCGCCCTTGTCAGCCTGCATGTCGGCGATCACCACCTTGGCGCCGTTGGCGGCCAGCATGCGCGCCGTGCCTTCGCCGAGGCCCGAAGCGCCACCGGTCACGATAAAAACTTTGCCGTCGATCTGCATTGAGAGTCTCCTGAAATGAGACCCGCATTATCGAAGACGGCCGCCGGACAAAAAAAAGGCCTCGTCGTGAGACGAGGCCCTGAATTGGATCCGTGAGGACCCAAGGAGACAACTGGTGGTGGTCGGTGCTTAGCGCTTGCGCGAAGCGGTGGCCGTCTTGGCAGCGGCGACGGCTTGGGTCGACACGGCGTTGAAGTTGGCTTCGGCGACGTCCGACGCTTGCTTGACGGCCTTCTGGACCGATTCGAAAGCGTTGTTGGCGGCGGCCACGGCGCTCTTGAGCACGGCGACGGCGGTTTCCGAACCGGCGGGGGCGTTCTTGGAAGCGCTGTCGACGAGGCCGACGAAGGCTTGCTGGGCTTCAGCGGCCTTGGCTTCGAAAGCCTTCGAGAATTCGGCGCTGGTGCCTTGGGCGATGTCGTACAGGTGACGGCTGTAGGCAGCGGTCTTTTCGGCCAGGGGCTGGAACAGGCTGGCTTGCAGCGTCAGCAGCTCTTGGGCGTCCTTGACGTTCAGGGCAGCTTGAGCGGTGCTCTGTGCTTCGGTCAGGGCGGCCTTGGAAGCGGTCACGTTCAGTTCGACCAGCTTTTCAACGCCTTCGAAAGCCTTGGTGGTCAGGCCGAACAGGGTTTCGAGGTTTGCTTTTTGAGCGGCGAGGATTTGGTCAGCGGTCAGGGCCATTTGAGATCTCCAGAAAGGATGATGGGGTGGTCGATTCACGTTGCGCTGCGCCTCGTCGTTCATGTTGCGGTGCAGCATGGCCTGAAGTATAGGCAGCTGAACGCAGCGATCAAGTGGTTTTTGCTGCTGTGCAGCAATTTAGAAGCGGCCTTCTAAATCCGGCCTGCGCGGCCAGAATGCGGCCATGCGTGCTTTCTATTCCGGGCAGTTCGTCCTGCCCCTGCCGCCGGGCCACCGCTTTCCCATGTCGCGCTACGCGATGCTGCGCGATCGCCTGCAGGAGCAGCTGCCGGCCGTCGAGATGGACCCGGCCCCGCGCGCCACCGACGACGAGCTGGCGCTGGCCCACACCCCCGAATGGATCGCCGCCGTCAGCGAAGGCCGCGTGAGCCCGCAGGCCATGCGCGAGATCGGCTTTCCCTGGAGCGAGGCGATGGTCGAGCGCTCGCGCCGCTCCACCGGCGCCACCATCGCGGCCTGCCGCGCGGCCTTCGCGGGCGGTGTGTCGGCCAACATGGCGGGCGGCACGCACCACGCCTATGCAGACAAGGGCAGCGGCTTCTGCGTCTTCAACGACGCGGCGGTGGCCGCGCGGCTGATGCAGGTCGAGCAGGCCCGCGCCGGCCGGCTGCTCAGGGTGGCCATGATCGACCTCGACGTGCACCAGGGCAACGGCACCGCCCGCATCTTCCAGGGCGACCCGAGCGTGTTCACGCTGTCGGTGCACGGCCAGAAGAACTTTCCGTTCCGCAAGGAGGCGAGCGACCTCGACGTGGAGCTGCCCGACGGCTGCGGCGACACCGACTACCTGGCGGCGCTGGAGCACGCGCTCGACGAGCTCGACCGCCGCTTCTCGCCCGGCCTCGTGATCTACCTGGCCGGCGCCGACCCCTTCGAGCGCGACCGGCTGGGCCGCCTCAAGCTGAGCTTCGACGGGCTGGAGGCGCGCGACCGCCGCGTGTTCGACTGGACCTGGCAGCGCCGCATCCCGACGGCCTTCGCGATGGCCGGCGGCTACGCCAGCGACATCGCCGAGACGGTGCAGGTGCAGCTGGGCACCTTCCGGGTGGCGCTCGATTACTGGCGCCGCTGGCAAAATGCCGCGCGATGAGTGCCCCGACCCCCACCCCCAAGCCCACGCCCCACACCCGCAGCGCCTACCGGGCGTTTCGCAGCATCCCGACGCGCTGGGCCGACAACGACATGTACGGCCACGTCAACAACGTCGTCTACTACAGCTGGTTCGACACCGCGGTGAACGCGCTGCTCATCGAGCGCGGCGCGCTCGATATCCACGGTGGCCAGACCATCGGCTTCGTGGTCGAGACGCAGTGCAACTACTTCGCGCCGGTGGCCTTCCCGCAGACGGTGGAGGCGGGCATCCGCGTGGCGCAGGCGGGCCGATCGAGCGTGCGCTACGAGATCGCGCTCTTTGCCGAGGGCGCTGACACTGCCGCCGCGCAGGGGCACTTCGTCCATGTGTACGTCGACCGCGCGACGCAGCGGCCGGTGCCGTTGCCCGAGGCGCTGCAGCAGGTGGTCGATTCGCTGCGCGCCTGAGCGCCCGCCCATGAAAAACGGCGCCCGCAGGCGCCGTTCGTGGGTGAGTGGGGTGTGACCCCGCTTACATCGTCTTCTTCATGGCCTTGATGTCGGCCTTGCCCTGGGCTTCATCAGCCTTGGCCTGCTTCACGCAAGCGTCCTTGGCCGCGCCACTCTGGTCGTCGCACTTTTCCTTCGCGACTTCATAGGTGGCCTTCACCTTCTCTTCGGCCACCTTGCGGGCATGGCTGTCGCTCGGCTGGTACTGCTGCTCCAGCTCGGCCTTGGCCACTTCTTCCTTGCCCTTGGCTTCCTTCTGGCAGACGTCCTTGGCGTTGTCCTTCATCGTGTCGCACTGGGCCTTGGCGACCTTGTAGTCGGCCTCGACCTTCTCCTTGGCGACCTTGTACTCGTCCTTGGTCATCGCACCGGCCTGGCCGGCGACGAAGAAGGTGGAGGCGAGGGCGAGCATGACGAGGTGTTGTTTTTTCATGGTGTGTGTCCTTTGCGGTGAATGACAGGGAAAGAGAAGGGAAGGGCGCAGGGCGCCTGCTTCTTTCTCAGTTCTTCTCGAACCAGAGTGCGTCCGGCGAGCGGCCGTCGCGAGATTCCCAGTCCTTGACCTGCTTCTCGGCCTCGTCGCGGCTGATGCCGTGGCGTTCCTGGATGCGGCCCAGCAGCTGGTCGCGCTTGCCGGCGATGACGTCGAAGTCGTCGTCGGTCAGCTTGCCCCATTGCTCCTTGATCTTGCCCTTGAGCTGCTTCCAGTTGCCTTCGATGGTGTCCTTGTTCATGCGAATCTCCTTGAGAAAGAGTGATGACCCGGCGGAACATGCCGCCGCCGTGAAATCAATGTCGCGTGGGTGATTCCCCCTGCCGGTAGGACGTGCAGGCCGGCCCTCGTAGGCACAGGCCGACGCAGGCCGTGATAATGGAACGGACGCCGACGACAGAGACCCGAGACACCGCGCACCGCACCATGATCATTCACAGCCTGCTCGACACCGACCTCTACAAGTTCACGATGATGCAGGTGGTCCTGCACCACTTTCCGGGGGCGCGGGTCGAGTACCGCTTCAAGTGCCGCAACCCGGGCGTCAACCTCGCGCAGTTCGCGGGACAGATCCGCGACGAGATCCGCAGCCTGTGCTCGCTGCAGTTCCGCGACGCCGAACTCGCCTACCTGCGCTCGATGCGCTTCATCAAGAGCGACTTCGTCGACTTCCTGGGCCTGTTCCGGCTCAACGAGAAGTACATCAACGTCATCCCCCAGCCCTCGGGCGAGCTTGAGATCCGCATCAAGGGGCCGTGGCTGCACACCATCCTGTTCGAGATCCCGGTGTTGGCCATCGTGAACGAGGTCTACTTTCGCAACACGCAGAAGAACCCCGACTTCGAGGAAGGCCGCCGCCGCCTCGACCTCAAGATCAGCCAGCTGCAGGAAGCCGGCCTGGGCGACCTGAAGATCGCCGACTACGGCACTCGCCGCCGCTTCTCGAAAGACTGGCACGAGGAAGTGCTGCGCACCCTGACCCAGCGGCTCGGCGCCGTGGCCTCGCCGCCGGCCAAGTCGCCCGCGGGCGAGCGGCTGCCGCAGCTGGCGGGCACCAGCAACGTGCTGTACGCCATGAAGCTCGGGCTCATCCCTCTGGGCACCATGGCGCACGAATACCTGCAGGCCTGCCAGGCGCTGGGCCCGCGGCTGCGCGACAGCCAGATCTTCGGCTTCGAGAGCTGGGCCCGCGAATACCGCGGCGACCTGGGCATCGCGCTGTCCGACGTGTACGGCATGAGCGCCTTCCTGCGCGACTTCGACCTGTACTTCTGCAAGCTCTTCGACGGCGCGCGCCACGACAGCGGCGACCCGTTCCAGTGGGGCGAGCGCATGCTGGCGCACTACCACGCGAACCGGGTCGACCCGCTCACCAAGACGCTGATCTTCAGCGACGGCCTCACGGTGCCGCGCACCATCGAGCTGTACCAGCAGTTCCGCGGCCGCTGCCTGCTGGCCTTCGGCATCGGCACCAACCTCACCAACGACCTGGGCTACGAGCCGCTGCAGATCGTCATCAAGATGATCCAGTGCAACGACCAGCCGGTGGCCAAGCTGTCGGACACGCCGTCCAAGAACATGTGCGAGGACGAGAAATACCTGGCCTACCTGCGCCAGGTGTTCGAGATCGAACAACCCCCCGTTTGAAGGCTGTACTGACCTGTCTGGTACGGTACAGCCCCCATGAAGAAAACGATCCGACTGACGGCAGCCGCGGCGCTGCCGATGCTCTTTCCCGCCCTGGCCTTCGCCGCCGATTTCGACGGTGCCGCGCTCTCGCCGCTGTGGGGCGTGCCGTTCGCCGGCATCCTGCTGTCCATCGCGCTGCTGCCGCTGGCCACGCCCGCGTTCTGGCACCACCACTACGGCAAGATTTCCGCCGCCTGGGCGCTGGCCTTCCTGCTGCCCTTTGCCGCGACCTACGGCGCGGGGCTGGCGGGCGTGCAGCTCGTGCATGCGCTGGTGGCCGAGTACATCCCGTTCATCATCCTGCTCACGGCGCTCTTCACCGTGGCGGGGGGCATCCACATCCGCGGCAACCTGCACGGCACGCCGGGGCTCAACACGGCGATCCTGGCCATCGGCGCGGTGCTCGCGAGCTTCATGGGGACCACGGGCGCCTCGATGCTGCTGATCCGGCCGCTGATCCGGGCCAACGACAACCGGCAGCGCAAGGTGCACGTGATCGTGTTCTTCATCTTCATCGTGTCGAACGCGGGCGGCTCGCTCACGCCGCTGGGCGACCCGCCGCTGTTCCTCGGCTTCCTCAAGGGCGTGGGCTTCTTCTGGACCGCGCAGCACATCCTGCCCGAGACGATCTTCATCCTGGCCGTGCTGCTGGCGTTGTTCTACGTCATCGACCGCCACTTCTACCGCAAGGACGGCGTGCTGCCCGTGGACCCGACGCCCGACACCCCGCGCCTGGGCTTCGACGGCGCGGCCAACTTCTGGCTGCTGGGCGGCATCGTCGCGCTGGTGCTGCTGAGCGGCTTCTGGAAATCGCCCGTGGTGTTCGACGTGTTCGGCACCGAGGTCGGCCTGCCGGGCCTGGTGCGCGACGTGGGGCTGGCGCTGATCGCCATCGTCTCGTACAAGCTCACGGCGCCCAAGGTGCACGCCGACAACCAGTTCGAGTGGGGCCCGATGGCCGAGGTGGCCAAGCTCTTCGCCGGGATCTTCCTGACCATCATCCCGGTGATCGCCATGCTCAAGGCCGGCACGCAGGGCCCGTTCGGCGCCATCGTCGCGGCCGTGACGCGCGCCGACGGCCAGCCCGACCCGGCCATGTACTTCTGGGCCACCGGCATCCTGAGCTCGTTCCTGGACAACGCGCCGACCTACCTCGTGTTCTTCAACACGGCGGGCGGCGACCCGGTGGCGCTCATGACCACCTATGCCAGCACGCTGGCCGCCATCTCGGCCGGCGCCGTGTTCATGGGCGCCAACACCTACATCGGCAACGCGCCGAACCTGATGGTCAAGGCCATCGCCGAAAGCCGCGGCGTGCGCATGCCCAGCTTCTTCGGCTACATGGCGTGGTCGGGGGCGATCCTGGTCCCGCTGTTCGTCCTGTGCACCTTCATCTTCTTCCGTTGATCCTTCCAGCCCTTCAAAGAAAGAGACACGTTCCATGAGCAGCAGCAAGCCCAAGATCCTGGTCGCGCGCGCGGTGTTCCCCGAGACCCTCGCGCGCCTGGCGCAGCATTTCGAGGTCGAGTCGAACCAGGCCGACGAGACCTGGAGCAAAGACCAGCTGATCGCGAAGCTGCAGGGCAAGCAGGGCGCCTTCACCACCGGCAGCGAGCGCATCGACGCCGCGGTGCTCGACGCCTGCCCCGAGCTGAAGATCTGCGCCAACATGGCCGTGGGCTACAACAACTTCGACGTCGACGCCATGGCCGCGCGCGGCGTGCTGGGCACCAACGCGCCCGACGTGCTGACCGAGACCACGGCCGACTTCGGCTTCGCGCTGCTCATGGCCACCGCGCGCCGAATCACCGAGAGCGAACACTTCCTGCGCGCGGGCAAGTGGGAAAAGTGGAGCTACGACATGTTCGCCGGCTCCGACATCCACGGCTCGACGCTGGGCATCATCGGCATGGGCCGCATCGGGCAGGGCATTGCCCGGCGCGGCGCGCACGGCTTCGGCATGAACGTGATCTATCACAACCGCTCGCGCCTCGATGCCGCGCTCGAGGCCGAGTGCAAGGCCCGCTATGTCGGCAAGGACGAGCTGCTCAAGACCGCCGACCACGTCGTGCTGGTCGTGCCGTACTCGCCGGCCTCGCACCACACCATCGGCGCGGCCGAGATCGCGCTCATGAAGCCGACCGCCACGCTGGTCAACATCGCGCGCGGCGGCATCGTCGACGACGCCGCGCTGGCCGTGGCGCTGCGCGAGAAGCGCATCGCCGCCGCCGGCCTCGACGTGTTCGAGGGCGAGCCCAAGGTCCACCCCGACCTGCTCACCGTGCCGAACGTCGTGCTCACGCCGCACATCGCCAGCGCCACCGTGCCCACGCGCCGCGCCATGGCCGACCTCGCGGCCGACAACCTCATCGCCTGGGGCACCGGCAAGGGGCCCTTGACCCCGGTCACGCCGGTGCCAGCGGCCACGAAGTAACCTGAAATCTGACCGCGAGCGCGACACGCCCCCACCTTGGAACTGACGGATCTGATTCTTCTCGCACTGGCCGCACTCGCCGTGGTGCAGCTGGTGCTGGTCATCTGGCTGCTGGCCCGCCGGCCACCCCCACCTGACCACAGCGAAATGCTGGGCGTGCTCGCCGCCATGGGCCGCGCCAACGAACGCACCGAGCGCGAGCTGCGCCACGAGATCGGCGAAAGCTCGCGCGGCGCACGCCAGGAAACCGCGCAGGCCTTCGCCACCTTCCAGCAGTCGCTGGTGCAGCAGGGCGCCGAGGCCACGCGCACGCAGAACGCCCAGCTCGACGCCTTCGCGCTGCAGCTCGCGTCGCTGCAGAAGACCCTGGCCGACACGCTGAACACCCAGCTGCAGGGGCTGAGCGAATCGAACGCGCGCCGCCTTTCCGAGGTGCGCACGACCATGGAAACCCAGCTCGCCCAGCTGCAGCAGAGCAACACCGCCAAGCTCGACGAGATGCGCAAGACCGTCGACGAAAAACTGCAGAGCACGCTCGAGGCGCGCCTGGGCGAAAGCTTCAAGCAGGTGGCCGACCGGCTCGAGCAGGTGCACAAGGGCCTGGGCGAGATGCAGACGCTGGCCGTCGGCGTGGGCAGCCTGCAGCGCGTGCTGACCAACGTGAAGACGCGCGGCGTGTTCGGCGAGGTGCAGCTCGAGGCGCTGCTCGAGCAGGTGCTCACGCCCGAGCAGTACGCGCGCCAGGTCGAGACCAAGCCGCGCAGCGGCCAGCGCGTGGACTTCGCGATCCGCTTTCCGGGGCGCGGCGACGACGGCGCGCCGGTGTGGCTGCCGATCGACGCCAAGTTTCCGCGCGACGATTACGAACGCCTCATCGATGCCCACGAGCGCGCCGATGCAGCCGGCGCCGAGGCCGCGGCCAAGGCGCTCGAAACGCGCATCCGCGTCGAGGCCAAGTCGATCGCCGAGAACTACCTCGCGGCGCCGCACACCACCGATTTCGCGATCCTGTTCCTGCCGGTCGAGAGCCTCTATGCCGAGGTGCTGCGCCGCCCCGGACTGATGGACGCGATCCAGCGCCAGCATCGCGTGACGCTGGCCGGCCCGACCACCTTGCTCGCCATGCTCAACAGCCTGCACATGGGCTTTCGCACGCTGGCGCTGGAGCGCCAGGCCTCCGAGGTCTGGAAGGTGCTGGGCGCGGTCAAGACAGAGTTCGAGCGTTACGGCGAATGGGTCGCGCGCATCAAGGAACAGGTGGCCAAGGCCTCCGACACCATCGACAAGGCCGACACGCGCGCCAAGCAGATGCGCCTGGCGCTGCGCAAGGTCGAGGCCTTGCCCGAGGCGCAGTCGCAGGCGTTGCTGCCGCCCACGGCCGACACTGACAGCGAGGCCGACGACACCCCGTGAAAGGTTCTGAACTGCTGCGCGTCATCGTGGCGCAGGTCTGTTTGCACGCCACGATGGCGGGCATGCGGCTCGCCACCCCGCTGCTCGCGCTGCAGCAAGGCTACAGCGCAGCGGCCGTCGGCCTGCTGATCGCGCTGTTCGCGCTGACCCAGGTGTTTCTTGCATTGCCGGCCGGGCGCTTCGCCGACCGGCACGGGCTCAAGCGACCGCTGTGGCTGTCGGTGATCGCGGCCTCGGGCGGGGCAGGGCTGGCGCTGGTTTTTCCGGTGTTTCCCGTCATGTGCATCGCCGCGCTGCTGACCGGCGGCGCCACTGGCGCGACCGTCATCGCGCTGCAGCGGCACGTGGGCCGCTCGGCCACCGACCCGACACAGCTCAAGCGCGTGTTCAGCTGGCTGGCCATCGCGCCGGCGGCGGCGAACTTCGTCGGGCCCTTCCTGGCCGGGATGCTGATCGACCACGCCGGCCGCGCGCCGGCCGACTTGCTGGCCTTTCGCATCTGCTTCGCCGTGATGGCCTTTTTGCCGCTGCTGTGCTGGCTGCTGGCGCGCGGCGCGCACGAGCCGCCGCGGGTGGCGCCGGTGCCGGGCGCCGCGCCCACGCGGGCCTGGGACCTGCTGCGCGAGCCGATGTTCCGCCGCCTGCTGTTCGTGAACTGGCTGCAGTCGTCGAGCTGGGACGTGCACGCCTTCGTGCTGCCGGTGCTGGGCCACGACCGGGGCATCAGCGCCTCGGTGATCGGCTCCATCCTCGGCGCCTTCGCGATCGCCGCGGCGGTCATTCGCGTGGTGCTGCCGCTGATCGCGTCGCGTGCGTCGGAGCGTAGCGTGATCCTGAGTTCGACCGTTGTCACTGCGGCCGTGTTCGCCATCTACCCGCTGCTGGATTCGCCGTGGACCATGGGCATCTGCTCCGTGGTGCTGGGCTTCGCGCTCGGCGCGGTGCAACCGATGGTGATGAGCATGCTGCACCAGATCACGCCGCATGCCCGGCACGGCGAGGCGCTGGGGCTGCGGCTGATGACCATCAACGCGTCGAGCGTCGCGATGCCGATGCTGTTCGGCTCGCTCGGTGCGCTGATCGGCATTGCCGGCGTGTTCTGGGTGGTGGGCGGCGTGCTCGCGCTGGGCGCGAAAGCGACCTGGGGCTTGAAGCTCTGACGTGCGCGGGGAGGGCGCCTGACGGCGGCCTGAATCCCACGTTGCAAATAACAGTAATTCTCATTTGATTGACAAAATACTGACTCAAAGTCAGTATCGGCGCCTTCTTCGTTCCTGACTCGAAGGCGTCCATGGACTCCCATTCCCCGTCGGCTGCGACCGACCCGCGCCGCCGCCTGGCCCTGGTGGCGGCGGTCTACCTCGGCAGCTTCATCGCTACGCTCGACGTCAGCATCGTCAATGTCGCGCTGCCCACGCTGCAGCGCGCGCTCGCGACCGACCTGGCCGGGCTGCAGTGGGTGATCGACATCTACGCGCTGTGCCTGTCGGCCTTCATGCTGTCGGCCGGCCCGATCGGCGACCGCTACGGCCGCAAGCGCGCCTGGCTGGCCGGCGTGGTGGTCTTCACCGTGGGCTCGGCGATGTGTGCGATGGCGTCGGGCCTACCGATGCTGCTGGCGGGCCGCGCGGTGCAGGGCGTGGCCGGCGCGCTGATGATCCCGGGCGCGCTGTCGCTGCTGGCGCATGCCTTTCCCGAGCCGGCCAGCCGCGCGCGGGTGATCGGCGGCTGGTCGTCGTTCACGGCGCTGTCGCTGATCCTCGGGCCGATGCTCGGCGGGTTGCTGGTGGACCACGCGGGCTGGCAGAGCATCTTCCTCATCAACCTGCCGATCGGCGTGCTGACCGTGGCGCTGGGGATGTGGGGCCTGCGCGAGTCCTCGCACCCCGAGCACGCGGCGCTCGATCCGGTCGGGCAGGTGCTCAGCGTGCTCTGGCTGGGCGCACTGACCTACGGGCTCATTGCCGCGGGCGAACACGGCTGGGGTTCGCGCCACGCGGTGGTCGCGCTCGTCGCGGCGGGTGTCGGGCTGGCGCTGTTCCTGGCCGTGGAGGCGCGCGTGGAACGGCCGCTGCTGCCACTCGCGCTGTTCCGCGACGCGCGCTTTTCGGTCACCAACTTCGCCTCGTTCGTGCTGGGCTTCTCGACCTACGCCAGCCTGTTCTTCTTCTCGCTGTTCCTGCAGCAGGTGCAGGGCTGGTCGGCCAGCGAGACCGGCTGGCGGCTGGTGCCGCAGTTCGTGGCGACGGGCCTCGTGGCCTCGCAGTTCGGCCGGCTGGCGCGCCGCTTCGAGGTGCACACGCTGATGGTCGCGGGCTACGGACTGATCGGCGTGGCGATGCTGCTGCTGACGCTGTTCTCGGCCGACACGCCGTACCTGCCGCTGGCGCTGCTCTTCGTGGCGCTGGGGGCGGGCGCGGGCCTGGCCGTGCCGGCCACGAGCACGGCGGTGATGGCGTCGGTGCCCGCGCAGCGCTCGGGCATGGCCTCGGCCACCATGAATGCGCTGCGCCAGGGCGGCATGCTGATCGGCATCGCGCTGCTCGGCACGCTGATGCGCACGCGCGCCACCGCGCTGATGACCGAGTCGCTCGCGCGTGCCGGCGTGCCCGACGCACCGCAGGCGGCCGTGGCGGCGGTGTCCCGTCACGACCTCGGCGCGCTGGCCGCGCTCGACCCGGGCGTGGCACAGCGGCTCCTGAGCGATGCGCTCGCGGGCGGCTTCCATGCCGCGATGGCCTGTGCCGGCGTGGCCGGCCTGGTGGCGGCGGGGCTGCTGCTGCGCGTCAGGCCGCGGGCCGCCGCGCTCGCAGCCCCCACGCGCGCCTGAGCTGTTCGCCATGCCCGCTGTCCGCATTCCCTTCCTGCGCCGCAGTGCCCGGCGCCTTCCGGTTGTCTACAAGGAGTCTTTCATGATCCGTCACGAACTCAGTCAATGGCCGCTGGTCATCAGCGTGTCCGCAGGCCTGCAGACGCTGGAAAGCCTGCAGGCCTTCACCGAAGACTGGAACCGCTGGCTCGACCGCGGCGAGCCCTTTGTCTCGCTGCGCGTGTTCGCGGACGCCGACGCGCTGGTGCATCCCGAGGGCAGCGCTCAGAGTGCGAAGCAGTGGCTGCAGGCGCGCGGCGCCGACATCCGCCGCCATATGATGGGCATGGCGAGCGTGGTGCCCGCCGACCAGTTCGAGAAGATCAGCAAGATGAACGTCGAAAAACTCTTCGGCATTCCCGCCAGCACCTTCGCCCGCACCGACGAGGCCCTGGCCTGGCTGCGCGAGCGCGTGCTGGCCCCGCGCGGCCTGCGTCTCGATGCCGCGGCGGTGCACGCCGCCATCGACACGGCACGCGCCGGTGCCATGGCCGGTTCTTGAGCATGACAAGCAGCAGCCCCGACGACGCCCCCGCCACCGCCGCGCGCCGCCGCACCAAGGCGCCGCAGACCCGCGCCGTCGCGCTGATGGACGCCGCCGAGCAGCTGTTCATCGCCAAGGGCATTCCCGCCACCAGCATCGACGACATCGCCGCCGGCGCGCAGGTGGCCAAGGGCACCTTCTACCTGTACTTTCCGTCGAAGGAGGCGCTGCTCGGCGCGCTGCAGCAACGCTTCGTCGACACCTTCTGCGCCCGCCTGCAGGAGGCGATGGACCGCCACGCGCCGGGCAAGTACCGCGCGCGGCTCAAGGCCTGGGTGGAAGCGGGGCTGGAGACCTACCTGGACAACGTTGCGCTGCACGACGTGGTGTTCCACGAGTACCGCCCCGAGGACCGGCGCATGCGCAACGACAACGTCGTCATCACGCAGCTGGTCACCCTGCTGAAGCAGGGCGACGCCGCGGGCGTGTGGGAAGTCGAGGACGCAACGCTGACGGCCGTGATCCTCTTCAATGCGCTGCACGGCGTGGCCGACGATGCCGTGGCCATGGGGCCGCACGCGAACCCCGTGGCCGACCGCCGCCGCCGCGCCCGCGCGCTCACGCGCTTCTTCGAGCAGGCCCTGCGGCCCGACGACAGCGACGACGCCTGATCGATATCGGGTCGATCAGAGTTTGTAGAAACGTTTGATCGCGTCCCACGCGTCTTCCGGCGCGTCGACGTATTCGAAGAGCTTCACGTCGCCAGGCGAGATCACGCCTTCGTCGACCAGGAAGTCGAAGTCGATCAGCTTCTTCCAGTAGTCCGAGCCGAAGAGCACGATCGGCACCGGCTTCGACTTCTTGGTCTGCACCAGCGTGATCACCTCGAACAGCTCGTCGAGCGTGCCGAAGCCGCCCGGGAACGCCACCAGCGCCTTCGCACGCATCATGAAATGCATCTTGCGGATCGCGAAGTAGTGGAACTTGAAGCTCAGCGCCGGCGTGACGTAGGGGTTGGCTTCTTCTTCCATCGGCAGCGCGATGGCCAGGCCGACCGAGAGGCCGCCGGCTTCGTGCGCGCCGCGGTTGGCCGCCTGCATGATGCCGGGGCCGCCGCCAGTGCACACGAAGAGCTTGTCCTGCGGTTCCTTCTTCTCGCTGTACTGCGCGACCAGCTTGCCGAAGGTGCGCGCCTTCTCGTAGTAGTGCGAGTTGCGCGAGAGCCGGCGCCAGCGCTCGGCCAGGGCCGTGTCGCCGGCCGCCTCGGCCTGCGCGACCAGCGCGGCGGCCTCGTCTTCGCTGCGAAAGCGCGCGCTGCCGAAGACCACCACCGTGTTCTCGATGCCGTGGGCGCGCTGCTCGAGGTCGGGCTTCATCAGCTCGAGCTGCATGCGGATGCCGCGCGTTTCGCGGCGCAGCAGGAACTCGGGGTCGGCGAAGGCCAGGCGCGAGGGATCGGGATCGAGGGGCAGGCCCCGGTCGGAATGGGACTGCAGCGTGGCCCAGGCATCGGCCAGGCGCTTGTCGTGAATGTTGTGCGTGTTGTTCATGAAACGGTCGTCGAACGGAATTGGCTTGGCATTGTGCGCCGATGCAACCCGCGTGCCCGCCAACGAAAAAGGCTCCTTGCGGAGCCTTCGTCGTGGTGGTGGTCAGCCGGGTGCAGACGCGCTCAGACGCGCTTGCGGTACTCGCCGGTGCGGGTGTCGATTTCGATCTTGTCGCCTTGCGACACGAACAGCGGCACGCCGACTTCGAAGCCGGTGGCGATCTTGGCGGGCTTCATGACCTTGCCCGAGGTGTCGCCCTTGACGGCCGGCTCGGTCCAGGTGATTTCGCGCTCGACGCTGGTCGGCAGTTCGACCGAGATGGCCTTGCCGTCGTAGAACACCACTTCGACGGCCATGCCGTCTTCGAGGTAGTTCAGGGCGTCGCCCATGTTCTCGGCTTCGACTTCGTACTGGTTGTACTCGGCGTCCATGCAGACGTACATCGGATCGGCGAAGTAGGAGTAGGTGCACTCCTTCTTGTCCAGCACGATCTGGTCGATCTTGTCGTCGGCCTTGAAGACCACTTCGGTGTTGAAGTTGGCGATCAGGCTCTTCATCTTCATGCGCACGGTGGCGCTGTTGCGGCCGCCGCGGCTGTATTCGGTCTTGAGGACGACCATCGGGTCCTTGCCGTGCATGATGACGTTGCCGGCGCGGATTTCTTGAGCGATTTTCATATCAGGTTCTCTGGATGTTGGCCGCTCGGTGCGCGGGGCCCTCGGCGCTGCATGCCGTCGTATCTGGCCCCGCCGTACATGTCCCGCGGCAGGTTTGGCGAAAGGCCTCCCCGACCGTGGCGGGCAGGGCTGAATTCCGCAAAGCCCGCTATTTTAGCTTTTTCCGGCGACCAGCTGCCGCAACTGGGCCAGCAGATCGTCCTGCGCGAGCAGCCTGCCGCGCGCCGCGCGGGCGGTTTCGCGCCAGGCGTCCAGCGGGCCGGGCGCGGGCAGGGGGGCGTCGCCGAAGCCGTTCCAGGCGTGGTGAAAAAGCCGCAGCTCCGGGGGGGCGCCGAGCCAGTCGAGCCAGGCGTTGAGCTTGACGTGGTGCGCGTCGTCGTCCTGCGGGTAGATCTGCCAGACCAGCGGCGCGCCGGCCCAGAGGGCACGCACCAGCGAGTCTTCGCCGCGCACGAAATTGAGGTCGCAGGCCCACAGCAGGTGGTCGAAATCCGCCTGGCTGAGGTAGGGGAGGTATGAAATTGATAGCGAACCCCGGCCGCCCGGCGGGCGATCGGGCGTGTCGGTGTTCGCAAGGCAGGCCTGCACGGCACGCGCGGCCCGGCCCGCGGTGACCAGCAGCCGCGTGGGCACCGGGTCGGCGGCCAGCCGGGCGAGCAGGGCGGCCAGCGCGGGCGGCTCATAACAGAAGAGCGACACCAGGCGCTCGCCTTCCTGCCAGGGAATCTGCTGCGCCTCCAGCCAGCGCGCCCGGTCGAAGCGCGCCTGGCGCACCATCAGGTCGGGCTCTCGCAGCAGGCCGCCGGTCGCGGGCGTGAAGCCCGGGTAGAAGAAACGTTTCGTCAGCCCGGCGCCCGGGCCCTTGAACACGGGCGAGGGCAGCCGGTGCAGTTTCTCGACATAGGGTTCGGCCGACAGGTACTCGAGGTTGATCCAGGCCTGCGCAGGGCTTGGGGCCTGCGCGAAACGCGCGATGAGTTCCGGTTCCGGGTCGCAACCGAAAGCCTCGACCAGCACCTCAGGCGCCGGGTCGGCAACCGCGCGGCGCACGACTTCGGCGTCGGACCAGTCGATCACCTGCACGCCGTCGCAGCCGGCCGGCGCCATCCAGTGCAGCGCCGTCGGGTCGTCGACCCACAGCCGCGCGCGCTCGCCCGCCGCCGCCAGCTGGCAGGCCAGGCGCCAGCAGACGCCCAGGTCGCCGTGGTTGTCGATGACCTTGCAGAAGATGTCCCATTGCATGCGCGTGCCCATGGCCGCGAGTGTGCCTGTCTTCGCGGTCGCTCAGGCGCGGGCGAAAACGCGGCCCGCTTGCTATGCTGCCCTCGCCACAACAACCATCGGAGAGAGCCAGACCATGAGGATGCAGACCTGTCGCCGTTCGTCGTTTTCTTCTTCGCCCTTGAGCAGCGCCAAACGCGGCGTGCTCGCGCTCTCGCTGGCCCTGGCCGGCATCGCCGGCGCCCAGGCCCAGACCGCGCCGCTCACTGCGCAGCAGCAGCGCTTTCGCGAGATCTACAAGGAACTGATCGAGATCAACACCACCCACTCGGTGGGCGACAACACGGTCGCGGCGCGGGCCATGGAAAAACGGCTGGTCGACGCGGGCTTTGCGCCCGGCGACATCCAGATCTTCGAGCCCTTCCCGAAGAAGGGGAACCTGGTGCTGCGCTTCAAGGGCGACGGCAGCAAGAAGCCGCTGCTGCTGCTGGCCCACATCGACGTGGTCGAGGCCCGCCGCGAAGACTGGAAGACCGACCCCTTCAAGCTGCAGGAAACCGGCGGCTACTTCACGGCGCGCGGCGCCATCGACGACAAGGCCATGGCCGCGGCGCTGGTCTCCGTGCTGGGGCAGCTCAAGCAGGAAGGCTTCAAGCCCAAGCGCGACATCATCCTGGCGCTCACCGCCGACGAGGAGCGCGGCGACGCGCTGAGCAACGGTGCCTTCTGGCTCATCAACAACAAGCCCGAGCTGTTGCAGGCCGAGTTCGGCATCAACGAGGGCGGTGGCGGCGAGCTGCGCGGCGGCAAGCCGAACCTGCACCGCATGCAGGTGGCCGAGAAGATGTACACCACCTACATGCTCGAGGCGCGCGACGTGGGCGGCCACAGCTCGGTGCCGACCAAGACCAACCCGATCTACGCGCTCTCGGCCGGCCTGGAGCGCCTGGGCAACTACGCCTTCCCGATCAAGCTCGCGGACGTCACCAAGACTTACTTCGCGCGCAGCGCCCCCTTTGCCACCGGCCAGCTGGCCGACGACATGCGCGCCATCGGCAGCGGCAACCCCGACGCCGGCGTGCTCGAGCGCATGACGGCCAACCCGGCCTACAACGCGCAGCTGCGCACCACCTGCGTGGCGACGATGGTGCAGGCCGGCCATGCCGAGAACGCGCTGCCGCAATCGGCCAAGGCCACGGTCAACTGCCGCATCCTGCCGCACGACGATCCCGAGGAGGTCGAGCGCCTGCTGACCCAGGCCGTGGGCAACGACAAGATCGTGGTGCGCAACATGGGCAAGCCGCTGCGCAGCCCGGCCTCGCCGCTGAACGGCGACCTGGTGAAGACGGTGGAATCGCTCACGCAGCAGATGTGGCCCGGCGTTCCCGTGGTGCCCGCCATGAGCACCGGCGCCACCGACAGCCGCTTCCTGCGCAACGCCGGCATCCCGATGTACGGCGTGACCGGCATGTTCCTCGAGCCGGCCGATGCGCGTGCGCACGGGCTGGACGAGCGCATCGAGATCCAGCGCCTGTACGACGGGCGCGAGTTCCTGTACCGGCTGGTGTCGGAAGTCGCGAAGTAAATCAACAGGTGATCGGGCAAGGGGCTGGCGCGGCGAAGGCGGCGCCAGCCCCCTTGTCGTTCAGGGCGTGAAGGTGTCGCCCAGCACGATGCCTTCGCGGCGCGGGTCTGCGCCGCCGGTCAGCACGGGCTTGCCGCCGACGTTCGTGCGCAGGATGGTGCTCACGCCGCTGGACTGCGCCCCGAGGTTCACCGTGTGGCCGAGCGCGCGCAGGCCGGCGATCAGCGGATCGTTGTTGCCTGAGTTCGAGGTGTCGATGGCCGGGTGCTCGCCGCCCACGTTGGTGAGGCTGTAGGTGGCGCCAGGGGGCGTCGGTGGCGGGGTGTTGGTGGCACCGAAGTCGACCAGTGACGTGGCTTGTTGCGCATCGAGGCCCCAGTCCAGCGCGCCGACCAGTGTCTTCACCACGTACTGGATGATCGTGCCGCCGCCCGGCGAACCTGTTCCCATCACGAACTCGCCCATGCTGCCGTCGGCGTTCTTCTTGAACACCAGCGTCGGCGCCATCGTGCTGCGCGGGCGCTTGCCGGGCGCGACGCGGTTGGCGAACTTCACGTTCGGGGTCACCGAGGTGTCGATCGGGTTGAGTGCGAAGTCGGTCAGCTGGTTGTTCAGCAGGAAGCCCTGCGTCATGTGGAACGAGCCCATGCTGCCTTCCACCGTCGTGGTCATCACGACCACGTTGCCTTGCTTGTCGACGACGGTGAAGTGCGTGGTGCCATGCTCTTCGGTCTTGTCGATGCCCAGCGGCACATCGCCCCGGTCGCCAGCCTTGGCGAGATTCATGCTCTTCGTCAGGCTGATGAGGCTGGCGCGGCCCTGCAGGTAGGACTTGTCGATCAGCATGGCGGGGCTGCCGCCGGGCAGCGGCACGAAGTCGGTGTCCGCCACGTACTTGTCGCGGTCGGCATACGCCAGCCGCTCGGCTTCGCTCACCAGGTGCACGCCCATCACGCTCGGCTTGCCGCCTTCGAGGTCGATGGCGGTCGGCTTGTACAGGCCCAGGTTGAAGGTCTCGAGGATGCCGAGGGTCGCCACCACCGCGATGCCGCCCGAGGACGGCGGCGACATGCTGCAGATGTAGTACTCGCGGTAGGTGCTGCAGACCGGGTCGCGGCGCTTGGCCCTGTAGCTGGCCAGGTCGGCCAGCGTGGTCTTGCCGGGCGTGATGGCCGAGCCGTCGTTGGCCGCCGTGGTGACGCCGATCTTGTCGACGATGCCCTTGGCGATGTCGCCCGTGTAGAAGGCGTTGGCGCCTTGCGTGGCGATGGTGTTCAGCGTCTTGGCGTAGGCCGGGTTCGTGAGCCGGGTGCCCAGCGCCTTGGGCGTGCCGTCGGCGTTGAAGAAGTAGGCTGTGGCGTCGGCGTCGCGCTTCAGGTATGCCGCGGAGCCCGCGATGGCGCCCGCCATGCGTCCACCGATCAGGAAGCCGTCGGACGCCAGCGTGATGCCATAGCTGAACAGGTCTTTCCAGGGCAGCTTGCCGTGGTCTTGATAGGCGATGTCGAGCATGCGCACGGCGCCCGGCGTGCCGATGGAGCGGCCGCTCCAGCGGGCGCCGCCGGGCTTGGGTGCGGTTTGGTCGTTCGTGTCGTCGATCCAGCGCAGGTAGTTCTCGGTGGCAGCCGCAGGCGCCGTCTCGCGCCCGTCGTACGCCTGCACCTTCTTCGTCGCCGCGTCGTAATGGAGCATGAAGGCGCCGCCGCCCAGCCCGCTCGACTGCGGCTCGACCAGGCCGAGCACCGCCTGCACCGCCACCGCCGCATCGACCGCGCTGCCGCCGGCTTTCAGCACGTCGCAGCCGGCGCGCGTGGCCAGCGGATGGTTCGCGACCACCATGTAGTTCTTGGCGTACACCAGCTTGTGGCCGGGCACGTAGCCCAACGCTGGCTCGGGCGCGGCCGGATCGCCCGGGTCGCCCGAGCCGACGACCACGGAGGTGCCGCTGCTCGGGATCTGGCAGCCGTTGTCGGCGGCGGGCGGGGTCGTGGGCGTGGGCTGGTTGGCCGCGTTGATCGCGGCAATGGCCGCGACCAGTGCGGCGTTGTTCTGCGCGTTGTTGTTGCTGTTGCCGCCGCAGCCGGCCACGGCCAGCGAGAGCGCGAGGGGCGTCAACGCCCACCATGCGCGCACGGAGTTCTTCTTCATGAATATTTCCCTTTGCTGTTAATTTGAATGCCAAAAAAGACAATGGGCGCCCCCCGGCGCCCGCTGCGATCTTGAGCACATTCCGTTCCTGTCCGTGTCGCCTTTGCGTCGGGCCCAGCCGGCCCTCACGCCGCGCGCCACAATAGCCGCCATGTCCGACGTGCATTCCGATCAATTGCTCAGCGAAGTCGCGGCCCTGCCGCAGTTGCCGGGTGTCTACCGCTATTTCGACGCGGCCGGCGCCGTGCTGTATGTGGGCAAGGCGCGCAACCTGAAGAAGCGGGTCGCCAACTACTTCCAGAAGAGCCACGGGGGCACCCGCATCGGCCACATGATCTCGAAGATCGTGCGCATGGAGACCACCGTGGTGCGCTCCGAGGCCGAGGCGCTGCTGCTCGAGAACAACCTGATCAAGACGCTCAAGCCGCGCTACAACATCCTGTTTCGCGACGACAAGAGCTACCCCTACCTGAAGATCGCCTCGCACGGGTTTCCGCGGCTGGCCTACTACCGCGGCGCGGTCGACAAGAAGCATCGCTACTTCGGGCCGTACCCGAGCGCCTGGGCGGTGAAGGAATCGATCCAGCTGCTGCAGAAGGTGTTCCGCCTGCGCACCTGCGAGGACACGGTGTACGCCAACCGCACGCGGCCCTGCCTGCTGTACCAGATCAAGCGCTGCAGCGGCCCCTGCGTGGGCCTCATTTCGCCCGAGGCCTACGCGCAGGACGTGGCCAGCGCCGAGGCCTTCCTGCTCGGCGACACACAGGGCGTGCTCTCCACGCTCGAGCAACGCATGACGGCGCACGCCGAGAAGCTCGAGTTCGAGCAGGCGGCCGAGCTGCGCAACCAGATGTCGGCGATCTCGCGCGTGCTGCACCAGCAGTCGATCGAGGTGGTGTCCGACAAGGACGTCGACATCCTCGCGGTCAAGGTGCAGGGCGGCAAGGCCTGCGTCAACCTCGCGATGGTGCGCGGCGGGCGCCACCTGGGCGACCGCGCGTACTTTCCGGTGCACGTGGACGACGCGGCGCAGATCCACCACGGCGAGCTCGACGCCGAAGACGGCGCCGCCCCGGTGGCCGCCGACCCGATCGAGGTGCAGGTGCTCGAGGCCTTCATCGCCCAGCACTACATCGACGTGCCGGTGCCCGCCACGCTGGTGCTGGGCCGGCAGGTGAGCCGCGCGCTCATCGAGGCCATTTCGCAGCAGGCCGGCGCGCGCGTGACGGCGGTGTTCCAGCCGCACGAACAGCGCCGCCACTGGCTCGAGATGGCCGAGACGAATGCCGGCCTGCAGCTCGCGCGGCTGCTGGCCGAAGAGGGCTCGCAGCAGGCGCGCACCCGTGCGTTGGCCGACGCGCTCGAACTGGCATCGGACGACCTGGAGAACTTCCGCGTCGAGTGCTTCGACATCTCGCACACGGCGGGCGAGGCCACGCAGGCCTCGTGCGTGGTGTTCGCGCACCACACGATGCAGAACCGCGAGTACCGCCGCTACAACATCGACGGCATCACGCCCGGCGACGACTACGCCGCCATGCGTCAGGTGCTGCACCGCCGCTACGGCAAGCTGGCCGAGGCGATGGCGGCCGAGACCGAGGCCCTGGCCCCGGGCGACGCGGAAAGCGAAGGGGCCGAAGGCGTCGAGGCGCCGCCGCCCAGGACGCCGGCCGCGCGCATGCCCGACCTGGTGTTGGTCGACGGCGGCAAGGGTCAGGTGTCGATGGCGCGCGAGGTGTTCAGCGAACTGGGCCTGCCGCTGTCGCTGATCGTTGGCGTCGAGAAGGGCGAAGGCCGCAAGGTCGGGCTTGAAGAACTGGTGTTTGCCGACGGCCGCGAGAAGGTCTACCTCGGCAAGGATTCGGCCGCCCTGATGCTCGTGGCCCAGATCCGCGACGAGGCGCACCGCTTCGCCATCACCGGCATGCGGGCCAAGCGCGCCAAGGTGCGCGTGGGCGGCAGCCAGCTCGAAGACATTCCGGGCATCGGCCCGAAGCGCCGGGCGCGCCTGCTGCAGCGTTTCGGCGGCATCCGCGGCGTGGCGGCGGCGAGCGTCGAAGACCTCGCCTCGGTCGAGGGCATTGCCACCGAACTGGCCGAGGAAATCTATCGCGCGCTGCGTTGAAGCCGGGATTGCCCCCGTCCTTCCGGCGCTTCACGCGTGCATGACACAATCGCCCGCATGTTCTGGACCCTACCGACCATCATGACCTGGACGCGCATCGTCGCGATTCCGTTGATCGTCGGCGTTTTCTACCTGCCGATCAGCGAACCGACGCGCAACCTGATCGCCACGGTCATGTTCATCGTGTTCGCCGCCACCGACTGGCTCGACGGCTACCTGGCGCGCAAGCTCAACCAGACCTCTTCCTTCGGCGCCTTCCTCGATCCGGTGGCCGACAAGTTTCTCGTCTGCGCCGCGCTGCTGGTGCTGGTGCATCTGCAGCGCGCCGACGTGTTCGTGGCGCTCATCATCATCGGACGCGAGATCGCCATCTCGGCGCTGCGCGAATGGATGGCGCGCATCGGCGCCGGCAAGAGCGTGGCGGTCCACATGATCGGCAAGGTCAAGACGACCGTGCAGATGGTCGCGATTCCCTTCCTGCTCTATGACGGGCACCTCTTCAAGGTGATCGACACCGGCCTCTGGGGCCAGTGGCTGATCTGGATCTCGGCGGTGCTCACCGTCTGGTCGATGGTCTATTACCTGCAAAAGGCCATTCCCGAGATTCGGGCCCACTCCAAATGACCGCGGCCGTCTCGGTCCGCAACGCAGGATGGCTGCGGGCGATGCCGGCGGTCTTCGTGCTGATCTGGAGCACGGGTTTCATCGTTGCGCGCTATGGCATGCCCTATGCGCCGCCCCTCAAGTTCCTCGCCGTGCGCTATGCGCTGTCGCTCGCCTGCTTCGGCGTGTGGGTCATGCTCGCGCGCGTGGCGTGGCCGGCGAAACGGGCGCAATGGGGACACCTGGCGGTCACGGGCGTGCTGATGCAGGCCGGCTACCTCGGTGGCGTCTGGGCGGCGGTGCATGCGGGCATGGGCGCGGGGCTGGTGGCGCTGCTGGTCGGCATCCAGCCGGTGCTCACGGCGGTCTGGCTGTCTTTCAACGGTGGGCGCATTTCGGGACGGCAGTGGACCGGGCTTGCGCTGGGTTTCGCCGGGCTGGTCTTGGTGGTGTCGCGCAAGCTGGGGCAGGGCACCGAGGTCAACGCCCTGACGATGGGGCTGGCCGTGATGGCGCTGCTGTCGATCACGGCGGGCACGCTGTACCAGAAGCGCTTCGTGGCGCCTTGCGACGTGCGCAGCGCCAGCGCGGTGCAGATGGCCGCCGCGCTGCTCGTGACCCTGCCTTTCGCCGCGCTCGAGGCGCAGGCCATCGAATGGAACACGCATTCGATCGGCGCCATGGCGTGGTCGGTGCTGGCGCTGTCGCTGGGCGGCAGCTCGCTGCTCTATATGTTGATCCAGCGCGGCACGGCCACCGCCGTCACCAGCCTGCTGTACCTCGTGCCGCCGTGCACGGCGCTGATGGCCTGGCTGCTGTTCGCGGAACCGATCACCTGGACCACGGTGCTGGGCATCGGCCTGACGGCCGTCGGCGTGAGCCTCGTGGTGCGCGCGGAGCGCTGACGGCGCTTTCTCCTTTTCAGCGCCCGGCCGGCTTGGCCGGCTTCCAGGGCTCCAAACGGAACTGCTCGACCAGGTGATCGACCAGCAGGCGCACGCGGCGCGGCGTCTTCGGCCGCCACGGCGCGACCCAGTGGATGTCGGCATCGGGCATGCCGTACTGCGGCAGCACGCGCACCAGCTCGCCGCTTGCGAGCTGCGGCGCGATGTCCCAGAGGCTGCGCAGCATGACGCCGTGGCCCGCGAGGCACCAGTCGCGCACCATTTCTCCTGAATTGCTCGTGAGCGGACCCTGCACCCGCACGCGCGCCGTGCTGCCGTCGCGCGCGTGGCGCAGCGTCCAGAGCGCGAACTGGCGCGACTGCGCGGCGTCGCCGTTCTCGCGCGCGATCAGGCAGTCGTGCGTGGCCAGCGCCTCCACCGTGGCCGGCGTGCCGCGGCGTGCCAGGTAGTCGGGCGAGGCGGCCAGCACGCGCTGGTTGCGCGCGATGCGGCGCGTGGTCCAGTCGGCGGCGCGGTGCTGCTGCACCGCCCACAACCAGACCGCGCCGTCGTAGCCTTCGGCGCCGAGGTCGGGCAGCTGCTCGGTCAGCAGCAGCTCGACCTGCAGGCCGGGGTGCTGCGCCTGGAAGTCCGCGAGTGTCGGGCCGAGCCAGTGCCGGCCGAAGCCGAAGGTGGCGGCGAGACGGACCGTGCCGATCAGCGCGTTCTGCCGCTCGCCGAGTTCGCTTTCGAGCGCCGCGAAGCCTTCGAGCAGCGTGCGCGCATGCAGGCACACGGCCTCGCCTTCGGCCGTGACGCTGAGCCGGCGCGTCGTGCGGTCGAACAGCCGCTGCCCGAGCCGGGCCTCCAGCGCGCCGAGCCGCTTGGTGATGACCGAGGGCACCACGTCGAGCGTGGCGGCCGCGCCGGCCAGGCTGCCCTGGTCGCGGATGGCCAGCACCAGTTCGAGATCGCCGCGTTCCATCGCGTGGGGATTCATGCAAGATTGGAAAGTATGAATTGGCTGATTGTTGCTTGATGGCCGCCGGGGTGCAACGCACAATCGCGGCGTGACGGCCTCCTTCCTCGACTTCCCCCGCTTCGACATTGCCCGCGATGGCGTGCACATCCACGGTCGCATCGGCGGGCAGGGCGCTCCCTTGCTGTTGTTGCACGGCCATCCGCAGACGCATGCGATCTGGCACCGCGTGGCGCTCGCGCTGGCCGAGCGCTTCACGGTGGTGGCCGTGGACCTGCGCGGCTACGGCGACTCGGGCCGGCCGGCGGCCGATGCCGAACACGCGGTCTATAGCAAGCGGGAGATGGCGCGCGACGCGCTGGCCGCCATGCACCACCATGGCTTCGATCGCTTCGCCGTGCTCGCGCACGACCGCGGCGCGCGCGTGGCGCACCGGCTCGCGGCCGACCATCCGGGCGCGGTCGAGCGCATGCTGCTGCTCGACATCGCGCCGACGCTGGCGATGTACGAAGGCACCTCCGAAGCGTTTGCCAAGGCCTACTGGCACTGGTTCTTCCTGATCCAGCCGTCGCCGCTGCCCGAGGCGCTGATTGCGTCCGATCCGGTGCGCTACGTGCGCAGCGTGATGGGCGGGCGGCACGCGGGGCTCGTGCCGTTCGCACCCGAGGTGCTGGCCGAGTACGAGCGTTGCATCGCCATCCCGGGCACGGCCGAATCCATCTGCGAGGACTACCGCGCCTCCGCCACCATCGACCTCGTGCACGACCGCGCCGACATCGCCGCTGGCCGCCGCCTCGCGCAGCCGCTGCGCGTGCTGTGGGGCGAGCACGGGGCAGTGGGGCGCGCCTTCGACGTGCTCTCGCTGTGGCGCGAACGCGCCGACGACGTGTCGGGCCGCGCGCTGCCCTGCGGCCACTACATCCCCGAAGAAGCGCCCGACGCCTTGCTGGCCGAGGCGCTGAATTTTTTCGTTTTCCCCGAACACCCAGGAGCCCATCCATGAGCACCCACAGAATCGCAGTCATCGCCGGCGACGGCATCGGCAAGGAAGTCATGCCCGAGGGGCTGCGCGTGCTCGATGCGGCGGCGCGCAAATTCGGCATCGACCTGAAGTTCGACCACTTCGACTTCTCGAGCTGGGACTATTACGAGAAGCACGGCCAGATGCTGCCCGACAACTGGAAGGACCAGATCGGGGGGCACGACGCCATCTTCTTCGGCGCGGTCGGCTGGCCCGAGAAGATTCCCGACCACGTGTCGCTATGGGGCTCGCTGCTGATGTTTCGCCGCGAGTTCGACCAGTACATCAACCTGCGCCCCGCGCGCCTGATGCCCGGCATCGTCGCGCCCGTGGTGCGCCGCGACGGCACGCCGCGCGCGCCCGGCGAGATCGACATGTACATCGTGCGCGAGAACACCGAGGGCGAGTACTCGAGCATCGGCGGGCGCATGTACCAGGGCACGCCGCGCGAGATCGTGGTGCAGGAAACCGTGATGTCGCGCGTGGGCGTCGACCGCGTGCTGAAGTTCGCCTTCGAGCTCGCGCAATCGCGGCCCAAGAAGCACCTGACGAGCGCCACCAAGTCGAACGGCATCTCGATCACCATGCCTTACTGGGACGAGCGCGTGGTGGAAATGGCCAAGGGCTACCCGGGCATCACGCTGGACAAGTTCCACATCGACATCCTCACGGCGCACTTCGTGCAGCGGCCCGACTTCTTCGACGTGGTGGTGGCGAGCAACCTGTTCGGCGACATCCTGTCCGACCTGGGCCCGGCCTGCACCGGCACGATCGGCATCGCGCCCAGCGCCAACCTCAACCCCGAGCGCACCACGCCCTCGCTGTTCGAGCCGGTGCACGGCTCGGCGCCGGACATCGCCGGGCAGGGCATCGCCAACCCGATCGGCCAGATCTGGTGCGGCGCGATGATGCTGGAGTTCCTCGGCCACAAGGACGCGCACGATGCGATCCTGGCGACCATCGAGAAGGTGCTCGCGCCCCAAAGCGGCGCACCGCGCACGCCGGACATCGGCGGTCGGGCGGGCACGGCCGACCTCGGAAAGGCAATTGCCGAGGCCCTTTGAAAAGTACGTCGCGAAACGCCCCTAAAATCGCGCGCTCCGCTGGGCTGCAGTGCGTTGTGTCTTATTGACACCCCGCAGACCAGTGGTTGTAATCCTCGCTGGCAGTGAGCTGCCGAGGCGTCAGGCCTGCCATGTTCTTGAGTCGCTCCCGTCGCGGCCAGGTCGCAGCTGACGAAAGCCGACCAACTTTTTTTCGACAAGGGGCCCTTGTGAACAAGACCGAACTGATTGAGCACATCGCAAAGAACGCCGATATTTCCAAAGCCGCAGCGACCCGTGCGCTCGAATCCACCATTGGCGCCATTCGTACCACGCTCAAGAAGGGCGGTTCCGTGTCGCTCGTCGGTTTCGGCACTTTCGCAGTCGGCAAACGCGCAGCCCGCACCGGCCGGAATCCCCGCACCGGCGACGCGATTAAAATCAAGGCAGCCAAGATCCCGAAGTTCCGTCCCGGCAAGGCGCTCAAAGACGCGCTGAACTGAGGCTGTAGACTCGGAGAGTATTCCAGGTGGGGTGCTTAGCTCAGTTGGTAGAGCGGCGCCCTTACAAGGCGTAGGTCGGGGGTTCGAGCCCCTCAGCACCCACCACCACCCGATGCAAAGGCGAACACCGGTTCGCCTTTTTTATTGCCGTCCGGCGCCCGTCGAAAAAGAGTGTTCAAGCATGTTTGATACCTTCCGCAAGTACAACAAAGTCGTGATGATTTTCTTGTTCTTGCTGATCATTCCCTCGTTCGTCTTCTTTGGTGTCGAGCGCTACCAGGGCATGGGCGGCGACGAGAAGGTGGCCCGCATCCAGGGCCATGACATCACCAAGCCCGAGTGGGACCAGCAGCACCGCGTCGAGACCGACCGCATCCGCCAGCAGTCGCCCAACGTCGATCCGACGCTGCTCGACTCCGACGCGCTGCGCTACGCCACGCTGGAACGCATGGTGCGCGATCGCGTGTTGGCGGCCGCGGCGGTCAAGACCAACATGTCGGTGTCCGAAGACCGCCTCGCGCGCATGTTCGCGCAGGACGCCGGCCTGGCTGCGTTCCGCACGGCCGACGGCAAGTTCGACCGCGAAGCCTTCCTGCGCGCCACCGGCCGCACGCCCGAGCAGTACGAAGCCTCGGTGCGCGCCGACATGGCCTCGCAGCAGGTGCTGCTGGGCGTGACGGGCACGAGCTTCGCACCGGCGGCGCTGACTGCTGCCACGGTGAATGCCTTCTATGACCGCCGTGAAATCCAGGTCGCGCGTTTCGCGCCCGAGAGCTTCGCGTCGAAGGTGACGGTCAGCGATGCCGACATCGAGGCCTACTACAAGGACCACACGTCGCAGTTCCAGGCGCCGGAGCAGGCCAGCATCGAGTACCTCGTGCTCGACCTCGAAGCCGCGAAGAAGAACATCGTCGCGAACGAAGCCGACCTCAAGACCTACTACGAACAGAACACCGCGCGCTTCGGCATCAAGGAAGAGCGCCGTGCGAGCCACATCCTGATCACCGCGCCGGCCAGCATGTCCAGCGGCGACCGCGCCAAGGCGAAGGCCAAGGCCGAGCAGCTGCTGGCCGACGTGAAGAAGGCACCGGCCACCTTCGCCGACGTGGCACGCAAGAACTCGCAGGACCCCGGCTCGGCCGAGAAGGGCGGCGACCTCGATTTCGTCACGCGCGGCGCGATGGTCAAGCCGTTCGAAGACGCGATGTTCGCGCTCAAGAAGGGCGACATCAGCGACCTCGTCGAGACCGAGTTCGGCTATCACATCATCCAGCTGACCGACATCAAGCCGGCCGTGGTGCCGCCGTTCGAGAAGGTGCGCGCGACCATCGAGAACGACGTGCGCGCCCAACAAGCCACGCAGGAATTCGCGAAGGCTGCGGAAATTTTCACGGACACCATCTATCAGCAACCCGAGAGCCTGAAGCCGGCCGCCGAGAAGCTGAAGCTCACGATCCAGACCGCCACCAACGTGCCGCGCACGCCCGCGCCGGGCGCCACCGGCCCGCTCGCTAGCCGCAACTTCCTGCAGGCGCTGTATGCCTCCGACTCGCTCGACCGCAAGCAGAACACCGAAGCCATCGAAGTCGGTCCGAACCAACTCGCATCGGGCCGCGTGACGCAGTACACGGCCGCGCATCCGATTCCGTTGGCCGATGTGAAGGACAAGATCCGCGCACAGCTCATCACCGAGCGCGCCGCAGCACTGGCCAAGACCGAGGGCGAAGCCAAGCTCGCCGCGTGGAAGGTGAAGGCCGACGGCGCCACCTTCGGCGCACCGGTCACGGTGTCGCGCATCGATGCCCAGTCGCAGCCGACGCTGGTGATCGACGCCGCACTGCGTGCCGACGGCGCCAAGCTGCCCGCGCTGCTCGGCGTGGACCTCGGCACCCAAGGCTACGCCGTGGTCCGCGTGACCAAGGTCGTGCCGCGCACGCCGCCGACGGCCGAACAGGCACAGCAGGAAAGCATGCAGATCGCCCAATCGGTGACCGCCGCCGAAGCCGCTGCCTACTACGAGCTGCTGAAGCAACGCTTCAAGGTGGAGATCCTCGTGCCGAAGCCGGCCGACACGCTGCCGACCGCTGCGGCGGCACGCTGATCAGACGGGCAACTGCTGCTCGCCACAAGCCCGGGTTCGACGACCCGGGCTTTTTTTTGGTCGCACGAGGGACAAGCGCGTGTCGCGCTTCTTGCCAGAATCCGGCGCATGGGAACCCTTTACCTCGTGCGCCATGGGCAGGCCAGTTTCGGTGCTGCCGACTACGACAACCTGAGCGAGCTCGGACACCGGCAGTCCGTGCGCCTGGGTGAATACTGGCGCGAGCGCGGCATGCGTTTCGATGCCGTCATCACCGGCACCCTGAAGCGTCACAAGCAGACCTGGGTGGGCATCGCGCAGGGGCTCGGGCTGTCGCGTGACGACGTGCTCCCATGGCCGGGGCTCAACGAATACGACAGCGAAGCCGTCATTGCCACGGTACACCAGGGCAAGCTCGAGAAGCCCGATTCACCCGAGATGTACCGCCATCACTTCCGCCTGCTGCGCGATGGGCTGGGGGCATGGATGCAGGGGCGTACGGCGCCGGTCGGCATGCCGAGCTACGTTGACTTCCTGGCCGGCGTGACCACGGCGCTCGACCATGTGCGCGAACGACACCACGGCGCAAAGGTGCTGGTGGTGTCGAGCGGCGGGCCGATCAGCACCGCGGTCGGCCATGTGCTGGGCACGAGCGCCGAGACGACCATCGAACTCAACCTGCGCATCCGCAACAGCTCGGTGACCGAGTTCGCCTTCACGCCGAAGCGGCACATGCTCGTGACCTACAACACCTTGCCGCACCTCGACGGCCCGGCGTATGCGGACTGGGTCACCTACTCCTGAACCGCGTCAGGCCTGCCAGACGCCGTAGCCGGCGCGGCGCAGGGCGATGCCCAGGTCGACCTCCATCAGCCGCGCATCGTCGTACGGCATCGGGTTGTAGCGTTCGTAGAGCGCGGGCAACAGTCGCAGGCCGAATTCCTGCACGAAGCGATTGGCCTGGATGCCGGCCTTGTGCTTGTCGAAACGGATGTCGGGGTCCAGGCCGGTCATGCCGACATAGACGAAGGGCTTGCCGAGCTGGTAGTCGGGGTTGGCGCGCCGGAAGCGGCCGTTGTTCCAGACGCGGTCGTCGAGTTCGACCACATAGACGTGATGACGGGCGCGTGGTTTGCGGGGCATCGGCGTGAAGGCCTCGCGAGGCTGGCTGAAGAAGTGGGGGGCTCAGGCAGCCGGAAGAACCGCCGGCCGCGTTGCGCGGCACGGCGTCAGGGGCATCAGCTCTTGCGCTTGATGAGGCCGTAGAGAATCAGCAGCACGATCGCGCCCAGCACGGAGGCGATGAAGCCGGCGCCCTGGCCGGCGGTGTACCAGCCCATCGCCTGGCCGAGGTAGGTCACGCCCAGCGAACCTGCAATGCCGATCAGCGTGGTCACGATAAAGCCGGCGGAATCGTTGCCCGGCTTGACGGCCCGCGCCACGAGACCCACGACGAACCCGATCAGGATAGTCCAGACGATGCTCATGAAGAAGTTCCTTTGATGAAGTGAAGTGGCGAAAGCCGGGCCCGGTCGGGCCGCTCGCATTCATGATAGCGGAGCCATTCGCGGCTCAGCGTCGTCCAGGCACATCGAACGGGCGACTGCGAAGTTATGCCCATGGGGCAGGGCGCATGTGTGGCGGCAGGCCATCGCGGACGGCCTCCGAAGGCGTTGGGCCGCATGTCGATGTGGCATTTCAGCGTCTTTGGTGATCGCGGGAGCGAAAGCCGCGATTTTTAACGCTACAATCAGAGGCTCTACGGTGGCTGTAGCTCAGTTGGTAGAGTCCCAGATTGTGATTCTGGTCGTCGTGGGTTCGAGTCCCATCAGCCACCCCAAAAAATTCAGTCCCAGCGCTATTTCTCAATAGCACCCAAGGGATTCCAACGCCGGGCTTGCCCGGCGTTGTCATTTCTGGCTTCGCCGTCGCTTCAAGCGCCTGGTTGCACGCCGCATTCTTTCCCCGCTACCCTCGATTTTGAAAGTACCCAAAATGGTGCGCGTGTGTTGCGGGTTGTTGCATTCCACCAATGCGCCTGCATTTTTCTGCTGAAAAGGCGCTTGTGGCAAAAGTGGTTTGAATTAGAATTCAGCCGTTTTCAATTCACAACAGGAGTCCAACAATGGCTTCGTCACTCGCCGATATCAATTCCCAGATCCAGAAGCACGACGAGCAGATTGCGCAATTGCGCAAGCAGGCCGAAGACCTGCGTAACCAGGAACGGGCCGGCGTGATCGAAGAAGTGCGCAGGAAGATTGCGGAATACGGTTTGACCGCTTCCGATCTGAAGCTGGGTGGTGGCCGTGCCGCCGCAACCAAGCGTAGCGCAGGTCCTGCAGCCGCCAAGGCCGCCGCCAAATACCGCGGCCCAACGGGCGAAACCTGGTCCGGTGGCCGTGGCCGCAAGCCGCGCTGGGTCACGGAAGCCCTGGCAGCCGGCAAGTCGCTCTCCGATTACGAGATCAAGTGATTGCCTGCAGAATCAGTTGGACATTCGCCCAATAAAAAAGCCCGCTTCGGCGGGCTTTTTTATTGGATGGCGCGCACGGCGATGCGCGCGCGTTCGATCAGTTGACCATCACCAGTTTTCCCTTGACGCCGCGCGATCCCATGTGCGCATAGGCAGCCTTCAATTCGGCCATCGGCATCGTGCTGTCGATCACCGGCTTGATTTTTCCCTGGCCGTACCACTGGGCCAATTCGGCCATCATCTGCGCATTGGCCTTGGGTTCGCGCTTGGCGAAATCGCCCCAGAACACGCCCACCAGCGACGCGCCTTTGAGCAGCGTGAGATTCAATGGCAGCGACGGGATCGGGCCCGATGCAAAACCGACCACCAAATAGCGACCGCGCCAGCCAATCGAGCGGAATGCGGGTTCTGCGAAATCGCCGCCCACGGGGTCGTAAATCACATCCGGGCCTTTGCCGTCGGTCGCGGCTTTGATGGCATCGCGGAAACCATTGGGCAGTGCGTGCGTCGTGTAATTGATCGTCGCGTCGGCGCCGATCGAGCGGCACAGTTCGCCCTTTTCGTCGGTCGATGCCGCGGCGATCACCTTGGCGCCCGCCGCCTTGGCGATCTGGATCGCCGCGGTGCCCACGCCGCCGGCCGCGCCCAGCACCAGCACCGTTTCGCCCGCCTTGAGCTGCGCGCGGTCCATCAGTGCGTGCCACGAGGTGGCGTAGATCATGATGAAAGCGGCCGCGTCGACATGGCCAAAGCCTTCGGGCAGCGGCATGCACAGCGCGGCGGGTGCCAGCGTGTGGGTGCCGAAGCCGCCCGTGCCCGACAGGCACGCCACGTTCTGGCCGACCTTGAGGTGCGTGACGCCTTCGCCCACCGCCTGGATCACGCCCGCATATTCCGATCCGGGAACGAAGGGCAGCGGCGGCTTCATCTGGTACTTGTTCTGCACGATCAGCAGGTCGGGAAAATTCAGGCTGGCCGCCTTGATCTCGATCAGCACCTGGCCCGGGCCCGGCGTGGGGGTGGGCAGTTCTTTCCAGGTCAGCGCGTCGACGCCGGTGGGGTTTTCGCAAAGCCATGCGTGCATGCTCGGGGTCTCCTTCGAATGAGTCGTGTGGGCAATGAATTCGGGGCGATGATAGGCGGCGCTGTGGTGCGGCGTTGTCCCTGCTGCGACGCACCCCGCACCTACAATCCGCTGCACCCAGAAGCACCATGAAGATACTTATTTCCAATGACGATGGCTTTCAGGCGCCGGGCATCGTCGCGTTGCACGACGCACTCAAGGACATCGCCGACGTCGAGGTGGTGGCACCTGAGCACAACAACAGCGCCAAGTCGAATGCACTCACGCTGGCCGCGCCGCTGTACGTGCACAAGGCGCACAACGGTTTCCGCTACGTGACGGGCACGCCGGCCGATTGCGTGCAC
The DNA here is from genome assembly GCF_058795995.1 of Variovorax sp. GW823-FHT04F07. NCBI lineage: Bacteria > Pseudomonadati > Pseudomonadota > Betaproteobacteria > Burkholderiales > Comamonadaceae > Variovorax > Variovorax sp. GW823-FHT04F07. The sequence goes on along the minus strand of NZ_JBXAIG010000002.1, from coordinate 75,690 downwards.
ATCGCGCTCAAGGGCCTGCTCGACTACCGCCCCGACCTGGTGGTCTCGGGCATCAACAACGGCGCCAACATGGGCGACGACACCATCTATTCAGGCACCGTGGGCGCGGCGATGGAGGCCTACCTGTTCGGCATCCCGGCCATCGCCTTCTCGCAGATCGAAAAGGGTTGGGCGCACGTGGATGCGGCGGCCCAGGTGGCGCGCCGGCTGGTACAGCAGATCGAGCGCGAAAAGATGCTCGGCGGCCCCGCCTTCCTGCTCAACGTGAACGTGCCGAACCGGCCGTTCGACGAACTGAAGCCAGTCAAGGTGTGCCGGCTCGGGCGCCGCCACGCCGCCGAAAAGGTGATCACGCAGGACAGCCCGCGCGGCGAAACCATGTACTGGATCGCCGGTGCAGGCAGCGCCAAGGACAGCGGGGAGGGCACCGACTTCCATGCGACCGCGGCCGGCCACATCGCGCTGACGCCCTTGCAGATCGACCTGACCGACCACGCCAACCTGGGCCAATGGCGCGAGACGGTCGCCCGTCTCGGCAATTGACGACATGGCGACCCCTCCGCGGCCCAGTTTCCCGGTTCGACTGACCCCCACCGCTTCGGCCGCCACGCGCGGGCGCATGCCCGCCGTGCCGGTCAAGCCGATGGTCCCGTCCACGCCCTCGATGGCGTCCGACGCCGTGCGAGCCCGCATGGTGCAAAAGCTCGCGGCGCAGGGCATCACCGACGCGCGCGTGCTGCGCGCCATGGGCACCGTCGAGCGGCATCGCTTCGTCGACAGCGCGCTGGTCAACCAGGCCTATGAAGACACCAGCCTGCCGATCGGGCTGGGGCAGACCATTTCCAAGCCCAATGTGGTGGCTCGCATGATCGAGCTGCTGCTGGGCGCGCCGGCGCTGGTCGGCAAGCCGCAGGAACGGCTGGGCCGCGTGCTCGAGATCGGCACCGGCTGCGGCTACCAGGCCGCGGTGCTGAATGAAGTGGCGACCGAGGTCTACAGCATCGAACGTCTGCGCGGGTTGCACGAGCGTGCGCGCACCAATCTGCGGCACTTCCGTCTGGCCACCGTCCACCTGATGTTGGGCGACGGCATGATCGGTTACGCGAAGGGTGCGCCGTACGCGGGCATCATCGCCGCGGCAGGCGGTGAGGCCGTGCCCGAGGCCTGGATCACGCAGCTCGCGGTGGGCGGGCGCATCGTCGCGCCGACCCATTCCGCCACCGGTGGACAGGCCCTCGTCGTGATCGACAAGACCCCCCGTGGGCTCGAGCGGCGCATTCTTGAGGCGGTTCACTTTGTCCCCCTAAAATCGGGCATCGCTTGAAGGAATAACAAATGCAGGGTTTTGGCAATCGGAGTTTGTTCGCAGGCATCACGTTGGCTGTTGTGCTCGTGATCGCGGGCTGCTCCGCACCGCGCGGTCCCGCACCGGTCGAAGACCGGGGCACCATGACGCGCGCACCCGGGGCAACGACGCCCGGCGGTCCTCCCATCACGACCGACGCGTCCGGCAAACCGCTCCCCGGTATCGAGAACTACGGCAAGCCCGGCTACTACGCCGTGCGCCCCGGTGACTCCATCCGCCGCATCGGCAGCGAAACGGGCCAGCGCTGGCAGGACATCGTGCGCTGGAACAACCTCGACAACCCCGACCTGATCGAAGTCGGCCAGGTGTTGCGCGTGATTCCACCGACCGGTGGGAGCACGGCGGTTGCCACGGCACCGTCCACCTCGGCGCCTGCTGCGCCCACCGAGGCGACCACCAAGCCGGTGGCCCCACAGGCTTCCGTCACGCCGGCCGTGCCGGCCAGTGGCGCGAGCGGCACCACCAAGCCGCCTGTCACGGCCTCGCCTTCGGGCCCGAGCAGCTCGGGTGACGACGACCTGGGCTGGATCTGGCCTGCCAGCGGTTCGCTGATCGCCGGTTTCGACGAAGCCAAGAACAAGGGCTACGACATCAGCGGCAAGGCCGGCGACCCCGTGCTGGCCGCGGCCGACGGCCGTGTGGTCTACGCCGGTGCCGGCCTGCGCGGCTACGGCAACCTGATCATCTTGAAGCACAACAACACCTACCTCACGGCGTATGCGCACAACCAGACGCTGCTCGTGAAGGAAGACCAGTCGGTTCAGAAGGGCCAGAAGATCGCCGAGATGGGCAACAGCGACGCCGATCGCGTGAAGCTGCATTTCGAGATCCGCCGCCAGGGCAAGCCCGTCGACCCGTCGCGCTACCTGCCCAACCGGTGATGCCATGGCTGCCTCCCGCCCTCTTCGCACACTGCCCGTGCGTGGGCTGGCGGGGCAGGGCAGCCCTTCACCTCGAAACAACGGTGGCCACAATGGCCATCAGGACAGCAGCGACGAGCCGCTGAGCACGGACTCTCTTCCCGACGACCCCGCAGCGGACCCATCGACTCCCTCAGCAGCATCGGCGCCGCCCCACGGCACCGCCACCGAGGTCATGGGCGGCGAAGGCGCCGATGCCCTGACCATCTACCTGCGCCAGGTCCGCCGCACCGGACTCTTCACCCCGGCCGAGGAATACACCACCGCCTGCGCCGCACGCGCCGGCGACTTCGCGGCGCGGCAATCGATGATCGAGCACAACCTGCGGCTCGTGGTCAACATCGCCAAGAACTACCTGGGGCGCGGCATGCCGCTGTCCGACCTCATCGAGGAAGGCAACCTCGGGCTGATGCATGCCATCACGAAATTCGAGCCCGAACGCGGGTTTCGCTTCTCCACGTATGCGACCTGGTGGATCCGCCAGTCGGTCGAGCGCGCCGTCATCACGCAATCGCGGGCGATCCGCCTGCCGGTGCATGTCGTGCGCGAGCTGCAGCAGGTCTTGCGGGCGCGCCGCACGCTCGAGGGCGACGCGGAGTTCCTGGCGAGCCGGCCGGACGGCGTGCGCGTCGAGGACGTGGCCGCGCTGCTCGGTCGCGAGGTGCAGGCGGTGGCCGACCTGCTGGCGCTGGCCGAGGCGCCGCGTTCGCTCGATGCAGGCGATGCGCGCGGCGAAGAAGGCTTCACGCTGGCCGACACCGTGGCCTCCGACGACGAGCAGGGCAACCCCGCCGGCGTGACCCACACGCACGAGGTGGAGCGCCTGCTCGACCAGTGGGTGCAGGCCCTTAACGCGCGGGAGCGCGAGGTGCTCGAAGGCCGCTACGGCCTGCACGACCGGGAGCCCGAGACGCTCGAGGTGCTGAGCGTGCGGCTGGGCCTGACACGCGAGCGCGTGCGGCAGATCCAGAACGAGGCCCTGGCCAAGATGCGCAAGCAGCTGGCGCGCTCCGGCGTCGGCCGCGACGCGCTGTTCTAGCGGTGTGAAGAAAAGAAGGTAACCCGTCGCGCCGGGACCACCCCGGCCACGCTGAGACAATCGGGGGATGACGGAATCCATCGAAGAAAAGAAAGTCCCCGCGAGCCCCGCCGATGAATGGCTCCAGGTCGAATCGCTCGACCTGGACGCCCAAGGCGTCTCCCACAAGTCCGACGGCATGGTCGTGTTCATCGAAGGCGCATTGCCCTTCGAGGAGGTGCAGTTCAACGTCCACCGCCGCAAGAACAACTGGGAGCAGGGCACGGTCACGCAGATCCGCCGCGAATCCTCGCAGCGCGTGCGCCCGGGTTGCCCGCACTTCGGCCTGCACACGGGCGCGTGCGGCGGCTGCAAGATGCAGCACCTGGACGCCGCTGCCCAGGTGGCGGTGAAGCAGCGTGCACTGGAAGACAACCTCTGGCACCTGGGCAAGGTCAAGCCCGAGAACGTGCTGCGCCCGCTCGAAGGCCCGGCCTGGCACTACCGCTACCGTGCGCGCCTGTCGGTGCGCCACGTGGTCAAGAAGGGCACGGTGCTGATCGGCTTCCACGAGCGCAAGAGCCGCTACCTGGCCGACATGCAGGTCTGCCCCGTGCTGCCCAAGCAGGTCAGCGCCATGCTGATGCCGCTGCGCGCGCTGATCGGTTCCATGGACGCGCGTGACACCTGCCCGCAGATCGAGCTGGCCTGCGGCGACGCGCCGGATTCGACCGCGCTGGGCACCATCGCCCTGGTGCTGCGGCACCTGGAGCCGCTGTCGGGCGCCGACATCGGGCGGCTCAAGGCGTTCGCGGCCGAGAACGAGGGCGTTCAATGGTGGCTGCAGGCCAAGGGCCCGGACACCGTGAAGCTGCTGGAAGAGGGCGGCACGCCGCTGGCCTACCGCCTGCCCGCGTTCGGTGTGACGATGCCGTTCAAGCCCACCGATTTCACCCAGGTCAACCCGCACATCAACCGTGCGCTGGTCGGCAAGGCGCTGCGCCTGCTCGACGTGCAGCCCGAGGAGCGCGTGATCGACTGGTTCTGCGGCCTGGGCAACTTCACGTTGCCGCTGGCGAGCCAGGCGCGCGAAGTGCTCGGCATCGAGGGCAGCGACACGCTGGTGGCACGCGCCACCGACAACTTCCAGAGAAACCAGCCTGCAACGCCTGAGCGGCGTGCGCTGTCGGCCACCCGGTTCGTGGCGCGCAACCTGTTCGACATGACGCCCGAGATGCTGGTGGCCGACGGCAGTGCCGACAAGTGGCTGGTCGACCCGCCGCGCGAAGGCGCCTTCGCGCTGGCCAAGGCCATGGCCGACCTGCACCAGCAGCCTGAACTGCGCACCGGTGGCTGGACGCCGCCCAAGCGCATCGTCTACGTGAGCTGCAACCCGTCGACGCTGGCACGCGACGCCGGCCTGCTGGTGCACCAGGCGGGCTACCGCTGCACCTTCGCGGGGGTGGTGAACATGTTCCCGCACACGGCGCACGTCGAGTCGATCGCGGTCTTCGAGCTGGAATGAAAAAAGGCCCCGCGGGGCCTTTTTTCCTGGGGTCGGAGCAAGCCGCTCAGTCGCGCTCGCCGCCGAAGATGCCCAGCAGGGCCAGCAGGCTCTGGAACACATTGAACATGTCCAGGTACAGGGCCAGCGTGGCGCTGATGTAGTTGGTCTCGCCGCCGTCCATGATCTGCTTCAGGTCGTAGAGCATGTAGGCCGAGAAGATGCCGATGGCTGCCACCGAGATCACCAGCATGCCGGTGCTCGAGCCCACGAAGACGTTGATGACGGCGCCGAGCATCAGCACCAGGGCGCCGACGAACAGGAACTTGCCCATGCCCGACAGGTCGCGCTTGATGACCGTGGCCAGCGAGGCCATCACGAAGAACACGCCGGCGGTGCCGCCGAAGGCCGTCATGATCAGTTCGGGGCCGTTCTTGAAGCCCAGCACCATCGCGAGCAGGCGCGACAGCATCAGGCCCATGAAGAAGGTGAAGCCCAGCAGCACCGGCACGCCGGCGGCCGAGTTCTTGGTCTTCTCGATCGCGAACATGAAGCCGAAGGCGCCGCCGAGGAAGACGATCAGGCCGAGTCCGCCGGTGAGCGAGCGGGTGATGCCGGTGCTCACGCCGATCCAGGCGCCCAGCACGGTGGGCAGCAGGCTCAGCGCCAGCAGCCAGTAGGTATTGCGCAGCACGCGCTGGCGTTCGGCCTGCGGCAGTGTCTGGCCGTAGCCGGTGGAAGTGTCGAGGGTGGTCACACGGTCGTTCATGGCCGAAGCTCCTGAGGTTGCTGCATGCAATGACACGCAGTTGGGCGCATTCTAGGGGGCTGCAAGAGGGGGCCTTGCAAAGACCGTATGCCCGTTGTTCTTAAGCCCCCGCGGGACGCTGTGGCGCCCCGCCGTTATGCTGTCGGGTTTCGACGCAACCTGAGCTTATCCATGAAGACCAAATCATTCCTCGAACTCGCCGACGTCAAGGCCATCGCCGCTGCAGCGGAAGCCGAGGCCCTGAAGAACAACTGGGCCGTGACCATCGCCATCTCCGACGACGCCGGCAACCTGCTCTGGCTGCAGCGCTTGGACGGCGCCGCCGCGCTGTCCTCGCACATCGCTCCGGCCAAGGCACACACCGCCGCCATGGGCCGTCGCGAGAGCAAGGTCTATGAAGACATCATCAACGGCGGCCGCACCGCATTCCTGACGGCGCCCCTGGTGGAAGGCCTGCTCGAAGGCGGCGTGCCGATCGTGAAGGACGGCCACGTCATCGGCGCTGTGGGCGTGAGCGGCGTGAAGTCGAACGAAGATGCGCAGATCGCCAAGGCCGGCATCGCCGCGCTCGGCCTGTAAGCCGTTTCATTCGCCCAAAGCAAAACGCCGACCTGATGGTCGGCGTTTTCTTTTTTCGGGGCTTCAGCGTGAAAAAAAGCTTGGCTAGTCGGCGAACCGTTGGCTAGCAAAAAACGACCCTTCGGAGATGAATCTCCTCGAGTCGCCCCACGATGAAACTTGCGCGAGGGGCGGGCTGAACGACCTACTTGGTCAGGATCAGCTTGCCGAGTTTGGTGGCCTGAAGCCGGTAGAGCGAGCCGTTGTGCATGATGCCCACGGTCTTGCTTCCTTTCAGAAGCTCCGTGCTTTCGACCATCGGCGCCGGACGCGCTGCCTGGATCGACGCATGACCGCCACCCGATTGGTCGAGCGAAGGGTGGTTCAGGACGGAAAAGGCATTCGGGGTGGCTGGCATCTGGAGTTCCCTTTATGGAAGCGATGAGTGAATGATAATGATTCTCAATATAAAGTCAATCGTCGCGATCAACTTTTTTTCGATCCGTCATTCACCCGTTCAGATCACTTCGTGTCGGGTTCGGTGATGAAGCCGATCTTGCGCACGCCGGCTTCGCGTGCCTCGGCCATGGCCTTGGCCACGCGCTCGTAGCGCACGGCCTTGTCGCCGCGGATGTGCAGCTCGGGCTGCGGTTCCTTGGCGGCTTCGGCGGCCAGGCGGTTCGGCAGTTCGCTGTCGTCGATCTTCTGTTCGTTCCAGTAGTAGGCGCCGTCGGCCGTGACGCTGAACAGGATGTTCTGCGGCTTGGGCTGCTCGGGCTCGCTGCTGGCGCGGGGCAGGTCGATGTTGACCGCGTGCTTCATGACCGGCACGGTGATGATGAAGATGATCAGGAGCACCAGCATGACGTCGACCAGCGGCGTCATGTTGATCTCGTTCATCACCTCATCGGGTTCGTCTTGCGTTCCGAAAGCCATGATGCTGCTCAGCCCTTCTTGAGCGGAACCACGACGGCTTCGCCGCTGCCGCTTTGCACGCGGGCGCCGGTCACGAAGTAGGCGTGCAGGTCGTGGGCGAAGCTGTTGAGCTTGGTCAGCACGAACTTGTTGCCGCGCACCAGGGCGTTGTAGCCCAGCACGGCGGGAATGGCGACCGCCAGGCCCAGGGCCGTCATGATCAGCGCTTCGCCGATCGGGCCGGCCACCTTGTCGATGGTCGCCTGGCCGGCCGAGCCGATGCTCATCAGCGCGTGGTAGATGCCCCAGACGGTGCCGAACAGGCCGATGAAGGGTGCCGTCGAACCCACCGAAGCGAGGATGGCCAGGCCGGTCTGCAGGCGCGCCGTGAAGGCGTCGATGCCGTTGCGCAGGGCGCGCGTGATCCAGTCGCTCACGTCGAGCGCGTCATGCAGGTGCGCCTTGGTGTTGCGGTGGTGGGCGGCGGCTTCGCGGCCTTCGAGTGCCAGGGCGCGGAAGGGGTTGCTGTCGTCGGTGCCCAGCTTGTTCAGGGCGGTGGCGAAGTCTTCGCTGTGCCAGAAGTCCTGTGAGTGCTTGGCCAGGCGCTTGTATTTGATGACGTCGAGCGCCTTCACGATGATCACGATCCACGATGCGAGGGACATGCCGATCAACAGAACCGCGACAGCCTTGGTGACGAAGTCGCCCTGATTCCAGACGTTCATCAAGCCAAATTGGGAATCCATACGAAGTTGCTCCAGAGAAAAATTAGTTCAGGACGTAGTTGACGGGGGCGTCGTAAGACATGGCCTGCACCACGCCGTTGACCTTGCCGGGCACGAACCGGCATTTCATGATGTATTCGACGGCGGCCTCGTCGAGGCGGTCGAAGCCGCTGGACTTCTTGACCTCGGCGCTCTTGGGCAGGCCGTCGGCGCCCACGAGCACGCGCACGATCACCTTGCCCTGCTCGCCGAGCCGCTTGCTCATGGCGGGATAGACCGCCTTCGGGTTCTGCAGGTAGTCGGCATTGCTCGACGGCAGTTGCACAGCGGGCGGCGCTGGGGGCGACGGCGGCGGTGCGGGAGGGGCCGGCGGCGCGGGCGGTGCCGGGGGCGCAGGCGGGGGCGGCGGCTCGGTGGTGCCCGAGGTCGCGTTCGGCGCGGGCGTCGGCTTGGGTTCGCGGATGGCCTGCGGGCGCGGCGGCGGCGGCGCCTTGCTCACCTTGGGTTGCGGCGGCGGAGGCGGCGGGGGCGGCGGATCGGCCTTGGGTTTCGGCGGTTCGACGAACTGGCTCAGGATCTCGACGGGAATCACCACTTCGGCGGCCCGGCGCAGCAGGCCGCTTTGCAGCGCCCACAGCGCGGCGCCGTGAAACAGGATCACGCCGCCGGCAATGACGACAGTGCGCGACAGGCCAAGAAAGGAGGGAGGGGGGGCAAAGCGGTCAGACACGATCAACCATTCGAATGCGGGCACTACAAATCGTGCCCCGATTGCAGCAAAACCGCTACAGAGACGCTACTTGCGAAAAATCCACCAGACAGAGCCGGCGACGAGGATCAGGCTGCCGCCGAGAGCCGAGACGAGTTCCATGCTTTGCTTTCCTTGATGGAGTTGGCAAGCTGGATCGCTCTCGGCGCCGATTCGCAGTTCAAGGCGGCGACCGGGTGAGAGACACTGCACTGCGCCACGATGTCGCGGGCACAACCTTCACACTGGCCACACTGGGTGGCCACGCCGAGTTCGAACTGGACTTCGTCGAAAGTCATGCCCGCGCGCACATGACGTGCGATTTCACGGTCAGAGACTCGGCGGCAGACGCAAACGATCATGGCGGTGAAAGCGGCAGTTGGCTGGCTGTTGGATGTGACTCATTATAAATAAGAATCCATCGCATTTGCAATCACTATGACTGACATGCCGCCGGACTTTGCAAGCCGGTGTTACACCTCGGCCCAGAGCCGCAAGAGGTTGTGATAGTGGCCGGTGAGCGCCACGGTTTCCTCGCATTCGCCCAGGCGGGCGCGCAGTTTCTGGATCGTCTGGTCGAGTTCGAACAGCATGCCGCGCTGGGCGTCGCTGCGCACCATGCTCTGCAGCCAGAAGAAGGAGCACACCCGCGCCCCGCGCGTGACCGGGTGCACGCGGTGCAGGCTGCTCGCCGGGTAGAGGATCAGGTCGCCGGCCGGCAGCTTGACCTCGTGCGAGCCGTAGGTGTCGATCACTTCCAGCTCGCCGCCGTCGTAATCCTCCGGATCGCTCAGGAAGAGGGTGCACGACAGGTCGGTGCGCAGCTGCTGGCTGCTGCCCGGCACCGCGCGCACCGAGCCGTCGACGTGCACGCCGTAGTGCTCGCCGCCCTCGTAGCGGTTGAACAGCGGCGGCACGAAACGCGCGGGCAGCGCGGCCGAGAAGAACAGCGCGTGGCGCGAGAGTGCCGCCAGGATGGTCGCGCCGAGTTCGCGCGAGACCGGCGAAGACTCCGGCAACTGGCGGTTGCGCTTCACCTGCGCGCCTTGGTCTCCCACGGTTTCGCGGCCGTCGACCCAGTGGGTGGCATCGAGCGCGGCGCGCATCTCGCGCACCTGGTCCGGGCTCAGCACGTCGGGCACATGCAGCATCATTTCGGTGAACTCCACAAGAAAAAAGCCCCGGCGCAGGCCGGGGCTCGAGTGTCGCACCGCGCCTGCCGCAGGGGCCGGCACGGAGGCGACGCGGTCGTCGGGATCAGAACGCGAAGTTCGCGGTGATCTTGGCCGAGCGAGGGAGGCCCGGCGTGTAGCGGTAGCCGCTCTTGTTGATGGCGGCGGCGTACTGCTTGTCGAACACGTTGGCGATGTTCAGCTGGATGTCGACGTTCTTGTTGATGCGGTACGACGCCATGGCATCGAACACCCAGTAGGAGTCGATGTACGCCGGCGTGCCCACCGCGCCGTCGGTGCCGCGGTGCAGCTTGCCGTTGTAGCGCGCGCCACCGCCGACCGTCAGGCCGAACGGGAACTGGTAGGTGGTCCAGGCCGTGAACGAGTTCTTCGGCGTGTAGGTCAGCACGTTGGTGCCGTCGGCCGTGACGTTGGGGCCGCTTTGCACCTTGGTGTCCATCGTCGTGAAGCCGGCGCTCATGCCCCAGCGTTCGGTGATGGTGCCCGCCACGCCCAGCTCGATGCCCTGCACGCGCTTCTTGCCGCTCTGGTAGTACAGCGCGGTGTTGGTCGGGTCCTGCACGACTTCGTTGGTCACGTCGGTGCGATAGACCGCGCCGGTCAGAGACAGCTTGTCGTCCAGCACATCCCACTTCGTGCCCACTTCGAAGGTCTTGGCCTTCTGCGGCAGGAAGTCGGTGCGCGCCGCGCTGCTGCCCGTGCCGGCGGCCGACAGCGAGAAGTTCGCGCCGCCCGGGGGCTGGGCCGAGGTGCCGTAGGCCGCATAGATGCTGCCGTTCTTCGCGGGCTTGTAGACCACGCCGATCTTGCCGGTGAACAGGTTGTCGGAGAGCTTGAGCGACGAGGGCACCAGCGTGCCGACCGGCAGGCCGGGGTTGGTCGCTGCGGTCGACAGCGTCGCGCTCTGGAACGAGGTGCTGTAGTGGTCGAAGCGCAGGCCGCCGGTGATCTGCCATTGCTCGTTGAGCTTGATGGTGTCGAAGGCGTACAGGCCGACCGTGTTGGTCACGCCCTTGCTGTCGGCGCCGCTGAGCATGCGGTTGTAGCCGTTCACGTACGGGTTCGGCGCGTACAGGTTGGCCACCGGCCAGGCGCCGTTCTGCACGACCTTGCCGTTGAACGTGGCGCCGGGGCTGAAGTAGCCCAGGCTCGACTGCTCTTCACGGATCAGCTCGACGCCCGCGCTGAGCGAGTGGCTCAGGCTGCCGGTGTTGAACTTGGCGGTCACGTTCGTCTGGTTGACGAAGATCGTGTTTTCCTGGTTCTTGTTGGTCGGCAGGTTGCGCGTGGTCGTCCAGGTGGACGGCAGGCCCGGGATCGGCGTGCTGAGGAACGCGGTGTTGCCCGAGGGCGGCGGGTTGCCGTTGGTGCCCAGGCCGCCGAGCATGAACGCCGTCAGCATGTAGTCCTGCTTCGTCTTGCCGTAGCGGGTGGTGTTGCGCAGCGTGACGTCGGGCGTGAAGTCGTGCTCCACGCGCGCGGTGAACATGTCGGCCGTCACCTTGTTGAAGTCGTAGGCGGTGCCGTAGAAATTCTTCGGATCAACCGGAGCCGCGTAGTTCAGGAAGCTGCGGCGACGTGCGCCGAGAGCGACCGGATCGGGGTTCGAGTAGCTGGGCAGGCCGATGGTCGGCACGCCGCCATCGGGCACGTTGTCCTGGTCGACGTGCAGGTAGTCGAAGTAGAAGCGCGTGGGCGAATTCAGGCCGAGCGCGATCGACGGTGCAATGGCCGTGCGCTTGTTCTTGACGAAGTCGCGGCCGGGCACGCCCGAGTCTTCCATCGCCGCATTCAGGCGGAAGGCGGCGCCGATGCCGTTGGCGCTGCTGAGCGACTTGTTCCAGTCGATGCTGCCGCGCTTGTAGTCGGCGCTGCCGAAACCGAGCGAGCCCAGGAAGCTGTCTTCGAGCTTCGGCTTCTTGGTGACGAGGTTGATGTAGCCGGTGGGCGAGGTGCGGCCCACGTCGGTGCCCGACGGGCCCTTCACGACTTCGACCTGCTCGATGTTGAACATGTCGCGCGAGACCGAGCCCAGGTCGCGGATGCCGTCCACGAAGATGCTGCTGGAGCTGTCGAAGCCGCGCATGAAGACGGCGTCGCCGGTGTTCGTGTTGCCGTTTTCGCCCAGGAAGAAGGTGCCGACGCCGGCGGTGTTGCGCAGCGCTTCGGTGAGCGTGGTCGCGCCTTGTTCGCGAATGATCTGTTCCTTGATCACCTGGATCGTCTGCGGCGTGTTCACCAGCGGGGCCGTGAACTTCGGGTTGGCCGAGGTGTCGGTCTTGTAGTCGGCGGCGCTCGAATCCTGCACGCGGACTTCAGGCAGGGCCCGCCCGGTCTGGGCAAAGGCGGCGGGGGCTGCGATGGCCAGCAGCGTGGCTGCGGCGGCACCCGAAAGGTGAGGAACGGCGCGTGCGACGGCGTGTTTGCGGCTCTTGATATAGGCCATGTTGTTTTCTCCAGAAAGGGCGGGCGGGCAGAGCTCGACTGGCTGGGTCCGGGCGGCGCACTCTCGGGGAGAAAAAGGGCGGCAAGACTGGCTGGGTGAGCTGATTTGCGAAGGGTTTTTGCAAATCGATGCAAATGATATTGCTTCTCAATACCAAGGTGCTCAACTGGCCGCTTTTAACCAGAAAGTTTCGCCCGCTCCGTTGCCGGCGCGCAACTGACGAGGCTGCGCGGGCCGTTCAGTAGACGTCGCGGCGGTAGCGCCCGTCGGCCGACAGCTCGGCCCAGAGGTCGTCGCCGGCGATCTGGCGCAGCGCCGCGTCCACGCCCGATGCCATGCCTTGCAGGCTGCCGCAGACATAAACGGCGGCGCCGTCGCGCAGCCAGGCCTGCAGCGTGTCGGCCATCTGCAGCAGGCGGTGCTGCACGTAGAAGCGCTCGGCCTGGTCGCGCGAGAACACCATGTCGAGCCGCGCGAGCGTGTCGTCTGCCTGCCAGGCTTCGATTTCTTCGCGGCAGAGGAAGTCGTGGGCGGACTGACGCTCGCCGAACACCAGCCAGTTGTCCTTGCGGCCGGCCGCGGCGCGTGCGCGCAGGTGGGCGCGCAGGCCGGCCAGTCCGGTGCCGTTGCCGATCAGGATCAGCGGACGGTTCTCGTTGCCTTCGAGCCGGAAGCCGCGGTGCGGCCGCAGGCGCAGTGCGACGGAGTCGCCGACCGAGAGTGTCGAGGTGAGCAGGCCCGACGCAGCGCCCATCGAGCCGTCGGGGTGCTGCTCCTGCCGCACGAGCAGTTGCAGTTCGCCGTCGGCGGGCAGGGAGGCGATCGAGTAGTCGCGCGGCCGCGTCGGATCGCTTGCGACGGCGACCTGTGCCAGATCGCCCGATGCCCAGTGCGGCAGGGCGCCGGCTTGCGGCGTGAGGCCGAGGTGGAAGACTGGGCCGCCCGTGCTGCCGGCGTTGAGCAGTTCGCGCCGCGTGAGCCGCCAGGGCGCGAAGCTCGCCGGGGCGTCGTCGTCGCCTTCCGGCGCATCGCCCCAGCGGGCGTGCCAATCGGCGAGCGCGGCGGGGTCGCTGTTGTCGACCTCGATGGGTTCGAAGTCGCGCACGGCGCCGGCCGTGTGGAGCCACGCGTCGAGTGCGCGGCCGAAGCCGCAGAAGTGGGTGTACTGGCGGTCGCCGAGCGCCAGCACGGCGTAGCGCAGCGAAGGCAGCGCCAGCGGCGCGCCCATCACGCGCTCGGCGAACACGCTGGCGCCGTCGGGCGCATCGCCTTCGCCGTAGGTGCTGGCCACGAAGAGGGCGCGGCGGGCCGAGGCCAGCGTGGCGCTGTCGAGGGCGTTGAGGGCCATCACGCGCACGGCGGTGCCGGCTGCGCGCAGACGTCGCGCGGTCTGCCACGCGATGGTTTCCGCCTGGCCGGTCTGGCTGGCGAACAGCACGAGGGTGGGCGACGCCTGCGCGCCGTCACCGGCCGACAGCGCCGCGGCTTCGCGGGCGGCCGTGGCGTGCAGCTGCCGCTGGCGTGCGTAGATGCGCAGGCACAGCGCGGCATAGGCCGCGACCGTCGCGCTGGCGGCCAGCGCGCGCCACAGGGTCTCGGTCATGCGCCCGCCTGGGCGAGCCACGCGCGCGTGGCTCGCTCGGTGAGCGACCCGTCGTCGGCGCGGGCGATGAACAGGGCCGCGATGTCGCGCTGCTGCGCGAAGGCCAGGCCCTCGTCGGGGCCGAGCACGGTCAGCACGGTGGCGAGCGCGTCCGCCTGCATGCACTGCGGGTGCAGCACGGTGACGCTGGCCAGCGCATGCGCTACGGGCTCGCCATCGCGCGGATCGATGGTGTGCGACCAGCTGCGGCCGTCGATGGCGCGCCGATGCCAGCGGTCGCCCGAGGTGGCGACGGCCATGTCGGCCAGGGGGATGCGTTGCGGGGTCGGCATCTCGGTGTCGACCTGGACCTGCCACGGTGCACCGCCGGGCCGCCGGCCGATGCCGCGCAGCTCGCCGCCGATCTCGAACAGCAGGTCGGTGAGACCGAGTGCGCGCAGGGCGTCGACGCCATGGTCCACCGCGAAGCCCTTGGCGATGCCCGACAGGTCGAGCTGCACGCCGCCGGGTTGCATCAGCGTGTGGTTGACCTCATCGAAGGTCAGCCGTTGCCAGCCGACGTTCGAGTGGATCGCGGCCAGCGCGTCGCGTGAGGGCAGGGCGTTGTCCTGTGACGCTGCGGGGCCGAAGCCCCAGCGCGCCACCAGCGCACCGACCGTCGGATCGATCGCGCCGCCGCTGGCCTGCGCCCACGCGAGGGCGCACTGCATCACCTGTGCGAACTCCGCCGGCAGCGCATGGCGCGAACCGGCGGGTGCGGTGTTGAAGCGGCTGATGAGGGAGCCTGGCTCCCAGTGGCTCATTTGCGCGATCACACGCGCGAGCGCCGCCTCGACCGCCTCGCGCACTTGCGCGAGCGGCAGCATCCGCGGGTTGTCGAAGCGCAGCGACCAGGTCGTGCCCATCGTCTGCCCGCCGAGCTGCTGAAGGCTGGCGGGATCGGCGGGACGGGGAACGGCCGCGCTGGCGTAGCCGCCCGCGCGCCAGGTGCTGAAGGAAAGGCCCAAGGAAAAACGCAGGGTCAGGGCATCACTTCCAGGGTGGCCGCGTAGCTCAGGCGGCGTTCCTTGGCTTGCGGCACGGTGGTCTTGCTGTCCTTGGTGCTGGCGTCGAGCCAGTACATGCCGGCGGCCGGCCAGGTCACGCTGAACTGGCCCTTGTCGTCGGTCTTGAGCTTGAGCTCGTCGAGCTTGTCGCGGTACTGGGTGTTGCCGGCGGTCACGGTCACTTCGAGGTCCTTGGCGGGCTTGCCGTCCAGGTGCAGCGTGAAGGTGGCCTTCTCGCCCTTGGCCAGGTCGGTCGGGCTGCCGGCCGAGATCAGTTCCAGGCCCTGGCCGATGGGCTTGAGCGCCGAGGGCTTGCCGACGGTCACGAAGGTCTCGATGCGGCCGGCCGATTGGGTGATGGTCACGTCCTGCGCATCGGCCGGGATTTCCTTGGCGATGGTTTCGGCCGTGCCGCGGGCGCGCTTGTTCTGGCCCGTGGCCTTGTCCTTCCAGGCGGCGAACGCGCCGTTGTTGACCACCGCGATGCGGTAGGTGCCCGGCTGCGCGACGTTCACGTCGAACACGTTGCGCAGCTTGAGCTTGGCTTCGGATTCCGGCTTGACCGAGCTGCCGTCGGGGGCGGTGATCTGCAGGCCGTCCAGGCGCAGCGGCGCGTGATTGGCAACGAACAGGTCGTTCGACACGGCGGCGTCGACGCTCACGGTGTCGGCCTTCGACAGCACGGTGGTCGAGGGCAGCAGCCAGGCGTTGTGCGCCTGGGTCACGGAGGCAACGGCCGAAAGGGCGAGGGCGAGGCCGGCGGCGCGCAGGGTGAAGCGGGTCATGGTGGTCCTTGGAATGAGAGAGGGGGCGGATCGGTCGGAAGTCAGGGCTTGAGTTCGAGCTTGATTTCGCCGAGCTCTTCCTTGCCGGCAGCAACCGGTTGCGCAGCGGCGGTGGGGGGCCACTGGAACGGGATGGTCACGACCTCGCGGCCGCCGACTTCACGGGCGGCTTCCACCACCAGCTTGTAGGCGCCGGGCGCGAGCTTGGGCATGGCGCCCGTGCCTTCGGTGAAGCTCAGCTGGTGCTTGCCGGCGGGCTTGGAGGCGCCGGTCACGCCATCGACGGGCACTGCCAACTCACGGCCGCCGCGGCGCCACCACTGGCGCATGTCCTTGAGCCACTTGGTGCCTTCGCCTTCGGGGTTGTTGGTCTTGGTGCGCACGTCGTACCAGACGGCCAGCGTGCCGGCCATCGTGCTGTCGGCGCGTTCGATCCATGTCGCCACGTAGGGGCGGTGGTACTCCGACACGTTGAGCCGGGGAATCTCGATGTTGACCGACAGGCCGGCAGCGATGGCCGGGGCCGCGAACAGCGCCGACATGGCGATCGGCGCGAGCGAGTAGCGAAGGTGCATGGGAAAACCTCTTTCTTCCTGAATCAGCAAAGACAACGCACCGGACGATCCGTCGATCGGACCGGTCAGTGAATGAACAGCAACGCGAGCAGCACCGGCACCACCAGCCCCATGCCCACCATGGGCCAGGTGAAGGGGCGGTTGCCTGCGTGCATCTTGAGAATGAACAGCCCGGTGACCGAGAAGACCAGCGTGGCGGCCGCGAAGATGTCGATGAACCAGCTCCAGGCCGTGCCGGTGTTGCGGCCCTTGTGCAGGTCGTTGAAGTAGGAGAGCCAGCCGCGGTCGGTGCGTTCGTATTCGACCTCGCCTTCGGGCAGGCTCAGGCGCAGCCAGGCGTCGCCGCCGGGGCGGGGGAGCGAGAGGTAGATTTCGTCGTCGGACCACTCGGCCTCGCGGCCGGCGGTGTCGATGTCCCATTGCTTGCGCAGCCAAGCTTGCAGTTCGGCGGGAAGCGGCGCCTTGCCCTGCTGGGCCTTGGCGGCCGGCAGCTGCTGTTCGAGGCGGGCGCGCAAGGCGTCGTCGACCGTGCCGTTGTGCGTGGTGACCACCGGCTTGGCCTCGATCTGGCCCGCGTGGTTGAGCGTGAAGCCCGTGACGCTGAACAGGATCATCCCGACGAGACAGATGGCGGAACTGACCCAATGCCACTCGTGGAGGGTCTTGAGCCAATAGGCGCGGCGGCGGTTGTCGGAACGGGCGGGGGCAGTCATCGAAAGCGCGAATTGTAGTCGCGCGAATGAGAATGACTGCTATTCAGTGGCTATGAAGTTAAGTAAAGAGCAATAAAAAACGGGGCCGAAGCCCCGTTTGTTTGCAATGCCGTGGCAGCGTTGCGTTGTGCTTACTCGAGCTCGCCCACTTGCAACTGCAGGTAGTTCTGCAGGCCGACGCGGTCGATCAGGTCGATCTGCGTCTCGAGGAAGTCGATGTGCTCCTCGGTGTCGTCCAGGATCTCTTGCAGCAGGTCGCGCGAGACATAGTCGCGCACCGATTCGCAATGCGCGATGCCGTCCTTGATGGTCGCCTGCGCGCCGGTTTCGGCGCCGAGGTCGCAACGCAGCAGCTCGGGCACGTCTTCGCCGATGTTCAGCTTGCCCAGGTCCTGCAGGTTGGGCAGGCCGTCGAGCATGAAGATGCGGTCCATGAGCTTGTCGGCGTGCTTCATCTCGCCGATGGATTCCTCGTATTCCTTCTTTGCCAGCTTGTCCAGGCCCCAGTGCTTGAGCATGCGGTAGTGGAGGAAGTACTGGTTGATGGCAGTCAGCTCGTTCTTGAGCTGCGCCTGCAGGTGTTCGATGACTTTGGGGTCGCCCTTCATGATTATTTTCCTTGTTCTGAAAGCGGTGATTGTCGGAGGGGCGAACACACGCTTGCAAGCAAACCCATGCTGCGCCGGTCTGCATGCGTGTGATGGTGATACACGTTCGTATTGACCTGGCGCAAGGCGACGCGCGAGGTGATGGCAAACATAGCGGGTTCCAATACTTTCAATAGTTGATATCTATCAAAAATGATATATTGGTAGTTATACTCATGGCTCACGCTTATTTTTCCAACCGCAGCATCCAAGGAATCACATGTCCCTGATCAACACCGCAGTCCAACCCTTCAAGACCCAGGCTTACCTCAACGGCAAGTTCATCGATGTGTCCGACGAGACGCTCAAGGGCAAGTGGTCTGTGCTGATCTTCATGCCGGCGGCCTTCACCTTCAACTGCCCGACCGAAGTCGAAGACGCGGCCGACCACTACCCCGAGTTCCAGAAGCTGGGTGCCGAGGTCTACATCGTGACCACCGACACGCACTTCTCGCACAAGGTCTGGCACGACACGTCGCCGGCCGTCGGCAAGGCCAAGTTCCCGCTGGTGGGCGACCCGACCCACACGCTGACCAACGCGTTCGGCGTGCACATCCCCGAAGAAGGCCTGGCACTGCGCGGCACCTTCGTGATCAACCCCGACGGCATCATCAAGACCGCCGAAGTGCACTCCAACGAGATCGCCCGCGACGTCAAGGAAACCCTGCGCAAGCTGAAGGCAGCGGTCTACACCGCCGAGCACCCGAACGAAGTCTGCCCGGCCAAGTGGAATGATGGCGACAAGACCATCGCTCCGTCGTTCGACCTCGTCGGCAAGATCTAAGCGCCCCGCACAAAGCCCGGGCGCTCATGAGGCCCCGGGCTTTTTTGTTCCCAGTTGATAGTTTCCAGTTATCGAAAGAGAGTCCGCCATGCTTGACGCCAGCACCAAAGCCCAATTGAAGAGTTACCTCGAACGCGCCACGCAGCCGATCGAGATCGTTGCCTCGCTCGACGACAGCAAGGCTTCGGGCGAAATGCTGTCGCTGCTGAAGGACGTTGCCGAAGTCTCGCCGCTGGTCACGCTGACCGAAAGCCGCGACGACAACCACCGCAAGCCCTCGTTCTCGGTCAACCGCCCGAGCGAAAACCACGGCCCGCGCTTTGCCGGCCTGCCGATGGGCCATGAATTCACGTCGCTGATCCTTGCGCTGCTGCAGATCGGCGGCTACCCCCCGAAGGTCGAGCAGGCCGTGCTCGACCAGATCAAGGCGCTCGACGGCGACTTCGAGTTCGAGATCTACGTCTCGCTCACCTGCCACAACTGCCCCGACGTGGTCCAGGCGCTGAACCTGATGGCCATCCAGAACCCGCGCATCCGCACCGCGATGATCGAGGGCGGCACCTTCCAGGACGAAGTGAAGGAACGCCAGATCATGGCCGTGCCGACCGTGTTCCTGAACGGCACCGAGTTCGGCCAGGGGCGCATGAGCCTGGAAGAAATCCTCGCCAAGATCGACACCAGCGGCGTCGAGCGCGAAGCCGCGAAGATCGCCGCCAAGGACGCGTTCGACGTGCTGATCGTCGGCGGTGGCCCCGCCGGTGCCGCAGCCGCCGTGTATGCCGCGCGCAAGGGCATCCGCACGGGCGTTGCCTCGGAACGTTTCGGCGGCCAGGTGCTCGACACGCTGGGCATCGAGAACTTCATCTCGATCAAGGAAACCGAAGGACCGAAGTTCGCCCACGCCCTCGAAGAGCACGTGCGCGACTACGACGTCGACATCATGAACCTGCAGCGCGCCAAGGCCCTGGTGCCGGGCAAGGACCTCATCGAGGTGCAGCTCGAAAGCGGCGCGTCGCTCAAGAGCAAGACCGTCATCATCTCGACCGGTGCCCGCTGGCGCAACATCAACGTGCCCGGCGAGCACGAGTTCAAGAACAAGGGCGTGGCCTACTGCCCGCACTGCGACGGTCCGCTGTTCAAGGGCAAGCGCGTGGCGGTGATCGGCGGCGGCAACTCGGGCGTCGAAGCGGCGATCGACCTGGCCGGCATCGTCGGCCACGTGACGCTGATCGAATTCGACACGCAACTGCGCGCCGATGCCGTGCTGCAGCGCAAGCTCAAGAGCCTGAGGAACGTCGACATCTTCACCAACGCGCAGACCACCGAGATCACCGGCGACCAGAAGGTCAACGGGCTGGTCTACAAGGACCGCGCATCGGGCGAGCTGAAGAAGGTCGAGCTCGAAGGCGTGTTCATCCAGATCGGCCTGGTGCCCAACACCGACTGGCTCAAGGGCACGGTCGAGCTGACGAAGCACGGCGAGATCGTTGTCGACGCGCGCGGCCAGACCTCGGTGCCCGGCGTGTTCGCGGCGGGTGACGTCACCACGGTGCCGTTCAAGCAGATCATCATCGCGGCCGGCGACGGCGCGAAGGCGGCGCTCGGTGCGTTCGACCACCTGATCCGCACGACGGCCCCTGCGTGAGTAAGTCTTAAGTGCCTGAAGTTGTGAAGATGAGAATTATTCTCATACAATAAAAACACGGGCACACCGCTGCCCCTCATTGCCAGCCAGGTCACTCGCGCAGCCTCTGCGCCTCAAGGTCCAGCAAGCAGTTCATCAACTGTTTCCTGGACCTTTTTCGTGGCCGCTCATTTCCCTCGACCGTCTTCCCATCGACCCGCGCTGCTGCCCTGGCTGATCGCCTCTGCTTTCGGCATGGCCGCCGCGCCCGCGTGGTCCCAGCAACTCGCGGCGCTCGGCGAAGTGGTGGTGAGCGGATCGCGCTCGGAGCAGGCCAGGGACGACCTGCCGCTGAGCATCGAGGTCATCAACCGCCAGGACATCGAGAGCAAGCAGATCCACGACATCCGCGATGCCGTGCGCGACCTGCCCAACGTGTCGGTCAAGCGTTCGCCGGCGCGCTTCGGGTTGGCGCAGGGCAACACCGGGCGCGACAGCAACGCGGGCTTCAACATCCGCGGCCTGGACGGCAACCGCGTGCTGCTGCTGACCGACGGCATCCGCACGCCGCGCAGCTACGTGTTCAGCGCCAATGCTTTCGGGCGTGACTACTTCGACATCAGTCTCGTCGAGCGCATCGAGATCATCAAGGGCCCGGCCTCGGCGCTGTACGGCTCGGACGGCCTGGCCGGGCTGGTCAACTTCATCACCCGCGAGCCCTCGTCCTTCCTGCGCGAGGGCAAGACCTTCGGCGGCAGTGCGAACATCGGTTACAGCGGCGAAGACAACGGCGTGCGCGGCGGCGTCACGCTGGCGGGCAAGGCGAACGACGTGCTCGAGTGGCTCGTGTCCGCCAACCTGGGGCACGCCAGCGAACTCGAGAACCGGGGCTCGCTCAACGTGCCCAACCTCGACCGCACCACGCCCAATCCGCAGCGCGACCAGACCCGTTCGCTGCTGGCCAAGGCCATCCTCACGCCCAACGCCGACCAGCGCCACGCCTTCACCTTCGAGCACGTCGAGAAGAGCAGCCGCTACAACCTGCTGTCGGGCGTCGCCAAGCCGCCGTATGCGTCCACCTCGGTGATCGGCCTCAATGCCAAGACCGACCTCGACCGCGACCGCCTGACCTACGAAGGCCGGCTGCGCCTTAACAGCGTCGTGGCCGACAACCTGCTCGCCGTCGTGAGCTACCAGAAGGCCGGCTCGCGCGAGTACATCCACGAAGACCGCTTCACCGCGGCCGACCGCACGCGCGACGTCACCTACGACGAGAACACCTGGCAGTTCGGCCTGCAGGCCGACAAGACGATCCGCATGGGCAGCTGGGCCCAGAAGATCACCTACGGCCTGGACTACACGCGCACCAATGTCGAGAACCTGCAGACCGGCCTCGTGCCGCCGGCCGGCGAGAGCTACCCGCTCAAGCGCTTTCCCGACACGCGCGAAACCTCGACCGCCTTCTACGTGCAGGACGAGTTCATCCACGACCGCTGGAGCATCACGCCCGGCATCCGCTTCGACCGCTTCTCGCTCGACGCGAAGCAGGCGGGCTTCAACGCGCAGGCCGTGTCGCTGTCGGGCTCGGCCGTGTCGCCCAAGCTGGGCGTGCTGTTCCGCGCCACGCCGCAGTTCAGCGTGTATGGCAACTACGCCTCGGGTTTCAAGGCGCCCAACGCGTTCCAGGTGAACAACTTCTTCGAGAACGTGATTTCGGGCTACAAGACGATCCCGAACCCGAACCTCAAGCCCGAGAAGAGCCAGAACATCGAGCTGGGCGTGCGCGGTCGCACCGGCCTCCTGAGCTTCGACGTGGCCGCCTTCACCGGCGACTACAAGGACCTCATCGAGAACGACAGGCTCGTGGGCGGGCGCGGCATTCCGCGCATCGACCCGCTGATCTACCAGACCGTCAACGTCGGGCGCGCGCGCATCAGCGGCTTCGAGATCAAGGGCGAACTCGACTTCACAGAGAACGGCAACGGTTTCTCCGTGCCCTTTGCCTACGGCCGCACGCAGGGCCGCGACCGCACCAACAACCGGCCGCTCAACTCGATCGATCCGCAGAAGTTCAGCGCCGGACTCAAGTACCAGGCGCCGGCCTGGAGCGTGCGCCTCGATGCGGTCCATCATGGCGCCAAGGAGTGGGAAGACGTCGATCGCAGCGAAGTGACCACGGGCCTGCAGTTCCGCACGCCGGCGGCCACCACGCTGGACATCAGCGCGCAGTGGCGCATCCGCAAGGATCTGCGCCTGAACGCGTCGGTGACCAACCTCACCAACAAGCGCTACTGGATGTGGAGCGATGTGCGCGGCGTGACGACCACCTCGGCCATCCGCGACGCCTACACCCAGCCGGGCCGCAGCTTCAACGTCTCGCTCGTGGGGGACTTCTGATTCGCCCTCAAAACAAAGGACACCCGATGAATGCCGAAGACATCCGCACCCGTTTCGCCGAACTGCGCGCCAAGGGCATGCGCCACAAGGACGCGGCCGCGGCCATGGGCCTGAGCGAAGGCGCTGCCATTGCGGCGCACACGGGCCCGCACGAGAAGGCGCTGCGCGCCACACGGCTGAAGGGCCCGTGGGTCGAACTGCTGCAGGCGCTGGAGCTGTGCGGCCCCGTGCTCGCGCTCACGCGCAACGAGACCACGGTGCACGAGAAGACCGGCGTCTACGAGAAGGTGTCCGGCAGCGACGCGATGGGGCTCGCGCTGGGCGAGGTCATCGACCTGCGCCTGTTCTTCAGCTGCTGGCATGCGGGGTTTGCGGTCAGCGAGGCGGCGGCCAATGCCGGCGTGCCGCCGTCGCTGAGCCTGCAGTTCTTCAACCCGCAGGGCGTGGCGGTGCACAAGATCTTCGTGCGAGACGCGACCGACCGTGATGCGTTCCAGTCGGTCATCGACACCTACACCGCCGCGCCCGACGAACCCGTGCAGTTCGCGCCCGCCGAGAAGAAGGCGGCGCCGCGCGACGACAGCGCCATCGATGCGGTCGCGCTGGCCGACGCCTGGCGCGGCATGCAGGACACGCATGAGTTCTTCGGCCTGCTCAACAAGTTCGATGTGGAGCGCCAGCAGAGCTTTCGCCTCACCGAAGGCGAGTTCACGCAGCGGGCCGAAACGGGCGCGGTGCGCGAGCTGCTGGTCGAGGCTTCGTTCGACGGCACGCCGATCATGGTGTTCGTCGGCAGCCCCGGCTGCATCCAGATCCACTCGGGGCCCGTCGTGCGCATCGAGCCGATGGAGATGCACGGCATGCAGTGGCTCAACGTGCTCGATCCCGGCTTCAACCTGCACCTGCGCGAAGACCGCATCGCGAGCGTGTGGATCGTCCAGAAGCCGACCAGCGACGGCATCGTGACCTCGGTGGAGGCTTTCGATGGCGAGGGCGAGCTGATGGCGATGTTCTTCGGTGCGCGCAAGCCGGGCGTGCCCGAGCGCGCGGAGTGGCGCCAGCTCGTGGCCAAGCTCTCGCGCCTGGCCACCTCGGAAGCGCCAGCGCGATGAGTGCTGACACCTTTCCGGGCGTGGTCGAGATCAAGGCCTTCGTGCCGGCGAAGGACTTCGCGCTCTCCATTGCCTTCTACCAGGACCTGGGCTTCACGCTGGCCTCGAACGAGGACGGCATTGCGTACTTCTTCTGTGGCGAGAGCAGCTTCCTGCTGCAGGACTTCTACGTCCAGACCCATGCAGAGAATTTCATGATGCATCTGCTCGTCGATGACGCGCTGGCCTGGTGGGACCGCGTGCAGGCGCAGCGGCTGACCGAACGCTACGCCGTGCAGACCACGCCGCCCGCCGAGCGCCCGTGGGGCATGGTCGATTTCACGCTGACCGACCCGACCGGCGTGCTCTGGCGCATCGCGCACAACATTCCCCGGCGCGGCTGACGCGCATCTTTCTCTTTCGCTGTCCGTGACCCCATGACTGAACAACGAGATTCCTCTTTTCTTTCTTCTTCCGTGCCGCGTCGTCGTGATGCGCTGCGCCTGCTGTCTGCTGCAGCGCTCGGCGCGGGCGCGTGGCCCGCGTTCGCGCAGGACAGCAAGCGCTTGCCGCGGCTGGTCACGGTCAGTGGCGCGATCACCGAGGTGGTCTATGCGCTCGGCGCCGAAGGCCAGCTGGTCGGGACCGACACGACCAGCCTGTTTCCCGCTGCGGCGCGTGCCACGCCCAAGGTGGGCTACATGCGTCAGCTGTCGGCCGAAGGGCTGCTCTCGCTGAAGCCCGACGCGATCATCGCCACCAACGAGTCGGGCCCGACCGTCGTGCTCGACCAGATTCGCACGGCCGGCGTGAAGGTCGAGATCATCGAGGCCGACCACAGCTGGGGTGAAGTGCAGCGCAAGGTGCAGGCCGTGGGCCGCGCTGCCGCCAAGGAGGCACAGGCGCGCGAACTGCTGGCCCGGCTCGATGCCGAATGGGCGCAGGTGCTGCAGCGCATCGGCGGCGCGAAGGGGCGCAAGCCGAAGGTGCTGTTCGTGCTGTCGCACAGTGCGAGTCCGCAGGTGTCCGGCGAGAAGACCGCGGCGCATGCGGTGATCGGCTTTGCGGGTGGCGTGAATGCGCTGGGCGGCTTCCACGGTTATCGGCCGATGACGGCCGAGGCCATGGCCAGCGCGGCGCCCGACATCATCCTCACGAGCACGCAGAGCATCGAGGCGCACGGCGGCGTCGACAAGTTCTGGGAGCGGCCCGAACTGGCGCTGACGCCGGCTTACAAGAAGCGCGCGCTCATCTCGCAGGACGCCTTGCTGCTGCTGGGCTTTGGCCCGCGCCTGCCGGCCGCCATCGGCGAGTTGCACGACAAGTTCCGGGCCGCGCTCGCATGAGCCGCCGGGCCGCTCCCAAGGCGAATACCGCAGCGCGAAGCGCGAAGGCTACTCAATGAGCCAGCGCTTCGGGGCGCGTGCCGTGCTTTGCGGCAGCGCGGTGCTGCTCGTCGCGGCCTTCGCGGTGGGCGCCGTGTCGGGTGCCTACGCCATCAGTCTTTCGCAACTGTGGAACGTGCTGACCTCGCTGGGGCAGGGCGCAAGCAGCCAATCGCCCGAGCACCTCGTGTTCCTCAACATCCGCTTGCCGCGCCTGGTTCTCGGCGTGGCGGCGGGTGCGGGGCTCGGCATGGCGGGCACGCTGATGCAGGGGCTGTTCCGCAATCCGCTGGCTGACCCGGGGCTGATCGGCATCAGCAGCGGCGCGGCACTGGCGGCCGGCATCACCATCGTGCTGGGCGCCTCGTTCTGGCCGATGCTGCCGCGCACGCTCGGCAGCTGGACGCTGGTGCTCATGGCCTTCGGCGGCGGCTTCGTCGTGACCTTGCTGATCTACGGCCTGTCGCGCAGCGAAGGAGGCACGCGCATGGCGCTGATGCTGCTGGCGGGCATCGCGATCAACGCGCTGGCCGGCGCCGGCCTCGGCCTCTTGAGCGTGATGGCGACCGACGAGCAACTGCGCAGCCTGCAGTTCTGGCTGCTGGGCAGCCTGGGCGGCGCGCGCTGGAGCGCGGTCATCCTGGTGGGCGTGGCGGTGTTGCTCTCATGCTGGGCCGCGGCGTCGCTCGCTTCGCCCCTGAACGCCATCGCGCTCGGCGAGGCGCAGGCGGCGCTGCTGGGTGTGGACGTGGAACGCACCAAGCGACGTGCCGTGGTCATCACCGCGGTGGCGGTGGGCGCGGTGACGGCCACGACCGGGATCATCGGTTTCATCGGCCTGATCGCGCCGCACTGGGTGCGCATGGTGGCCGGGCCCGACCACCGCATCGTGCTGCCGGCCTCGGCGCTGCTGGGCGCGGCGCTGGTGCTCGCGGCCGACACGGTGGCGCGCACCGTGATGGCGCCGGCCGAGCTGCCGCTGGGCGTGCTCACGGCCTTCATCGGCGTGCCGATGTTCCTCTTGATGCTGCGGCACTTCAGGGGGCGCATATGACGGCGGCGAAGGGACGCGGAGCGCTGGCGTGCGCCGCTGTCGAGGTGCGCATCGGCGCGAAGACGCTGTTGGCGAATGCCTCGGTCGAACTGGCGCCGGGCCGCGTGACCGCGATCCTCGGCCCGAACGGCGCGGGCAAGTCGACGCTGCTGTCGGTGCTGGCCGGCCAGCGCGAGCCGACCCAGGGCAGGGCGACGCTCGACGGCCGGCCGCTGTCAGACCACGGCATGCCCACGCTGGCATTGCGCCGGGCCCTGATGCCACAGGAAAGCGCGGTCGCCTTCGACTTCACGGCGCAGGACATCGTCGCGCTCGGCCGCTACCCGCACCGTCGCGCGCCGACCCGCGACGAGGACGCGATCATGGCCGAGGCGATGGCGCTGACCGACGTCACGGCGCTGGCGCCACGCATCCTCAACACGCTGTCGGGCGGAGAGAAGGCGCGGGTCCACCTGGCGCGGGCGCTGGCCCAGCTCTGGCATCCGCGCCCCGACGGCGCAAGCCGCTGGCTGCTGCTCGACGAGCCGACCGCCGCGCTCGACCTTGCGCACCAGCATTCGGCGATGCGCCTGCTGCGCGCCTGGGCGGCGCGGGGCGTGGGCGTGGTGGCCGTGCTGCACGACCTGAATCTGGCGCGGCGCTATGCCGATGAGGTCGTGGTGCTGGGGGCGCCCGGCGGCCTGCGCCAGGGGGCGACCGCCGAGGTGCTGCAGCCCGCGCTGATCGAGGCCGTCTGGCGCATGCCCTGCCAGCCTGTGACCGGCGCGGACGGCGTCACGCAGTATCTGTTCGGATAGCCCGTCGGGCGGGCGGTGCTTGCTACTGAAAAGCTAGCAGATCAGTAGACCAACCGCTCCGGCCGCAGCTCCTGCAGGATCGTCGTCGCGATTTC
The DNA here is from genome assembly GCF_058795995.1 of Variovorax sp. GW823-FHT04F07. NCBI lineage: Bacteria > Pseudomonadati > Pseudomonadota > Betaproteobacteria > Burkholderiales > Comamonadaceae > Variovorax > Variovorax sp. GW823-FHT04F07. Next base: position 48,932 of record NZ_JBXAIG010000002.1, on the reverse strand, counting down.
CTCGATCGACTTGGTGGTCGTCGAGAGCCAGCGGATGCCGGCGCGCCGCATCATGGCCTCGGCCTCGCTGATTTCGTGGCGGCAGTTCTCCAGGCTGGCGTAGCGCGAATTGGGCCGACGCTCGTTGCGGATCTCGCTCAGCCGCTCGGGCTGGATCGTCAGGCCGAAGATCTTCTTGCGGTGCGGGCTCAGCGCCGGCGGGAGCTGGCGGCGGTCGAAGTCTTCGGGAATCAGCGGGTAGTTGGCCGCCTTCAGGCCGTGCTGCATCGCCAGGTAGAGCGAAGTGGGCGTCTTGCCGCTGCGGCTCACGCCGACCAGGATCACATCGGCGCCTTCCAGGTCGCGGTGGCTCTGGCCGTCGTCGTGCTGCAGGCTGAAGTCGATGGCCGCGATGCGGTCGTTGTAGGCCTTGCTCTTGCTGACGTCGCTGAAGCGGCCGATGCGGTGGTTCGACTTCATGGCCAGCTCGATTTCGAGCGGCCGCACGAAGGTGCCGAACATGTCCAGCAGCATGCCCTTGCAGCCGGTTTCGATCACGCCCAGCACGTCCATGTTGGCCAGCGTGGTGAAGACGATGGGCCGAACGCCCTCGACTTCGGCCGTGTGGTTGATCTGCCGCACCGCCTGGTGCGCCTTGTCGACCGTGTCGGTGAACGGCAGCCGCACGTGGCGCGGCTTCATCTCGAACTGGGCCAGGACGGCATTGCCGAAGGTTTCGGCGGTGATGCCGGTGCCGTCGGAGACGAAGAAAACGGTGCGTGTATGCATGGTGTTGCTTTTGCGGCGGAGTCCTGCGGCGCGCGCGACCTGCCACGCCTACAATCCGGGCCATTATCGGGAATCCGCTTTCCCCACCCCCTCGAATTCTTTCCATGCACACCGCGACCGCACCCAAAGCAACGACAACGATCGTGCTGCGCCGTCTGCATGCAGCGCCGGTTTCAACTTCTGGAGCTTCCCCATGTCTGCACTTTTCGAGGCGACCGCACTGGTCGTGCCATTTGAAAACCTGAGGATGACCGACGTCGAGTCGGTTGGCGGCAAAAACGCCAGCCTCGGCGAAATGATCTCGCAGCTGCCACAGGGCGTGCGCGTGCCGACCGGTTTTGCGACCACGGCCCACGCGTTCCGCCAGTTCCTGGCGCACGACGGCCTGGCCGACAAGATCAGCAAGCGCCTTGCCGCGCTGGACACCGAAGACGTGCGCGCCCTGGCCGCGGCCGGTGCCGAGATCCGCGCCATGGTCGAGGCCCAGCCATTCCCGGCCGACCTGCAAAAAGCCATCGGCGAGGCCTTCGCCACGCTGAGCGCCGGCAACCCCGCCGCTTCGTTCGCCGTGCGCTCCTCGGCCACCGCCGAAGACCTGCCCGACGCCTCATTCGCCGGCCAGCAGGAAACCTTCCTGAACGTGGTCGGCATCGACGACGTGCTGCACAAGATGAAGGAGGTGTTCGCCTCCCTGTACAACGACCGCGCCATCAGCTACCGCGTGCACAAGGGCTTCGAGCACGATGTGGTCGCGCTCTCGGCCGGCGTGCAGCGCATGGTGCGCTCCGACCTCGGCGCCGCCGGCGTGATGTTCACCATCGACACCGAGTCGGGCTTCGACCAAGTCGTGTTCATCACCTCGAGCTACGGCCTGGGTGAAACGGTGGTGCAGGGTTCGGTGAATCCCGACGAGTTCTACGTGCACAAGCCGACCCTCAAGGCCGGCAAGAAGGCCGTCATCCGCCGCAATCTCGGCTCCAAGCTGATCCAGATGGAGTTCGCCACGCCCGAAGAGAAAAAGGCGAGCGGCAAGCTGGTGAAGACCACCGACGTCAAGGCCGAGCAGCGCAACCGCTACTCGCTGAGCGACGCCGACGTGGAGCAGCTGGCCCGCTACGCGCTGGTCATCGAAGAGCACTACGGCCGACCGATGGACATCGAATGGGGCAAGGACGGCACCGACGGCCACCTCTACATCCTGCAGGCGCGTCCCGAAACGGTGAAGAGCCAGCAACAGGGCAAGGCCGAGCAGCGCTACAAGCTGCTGGGCAAGGGCGCCGTGCTGGCCGAAGGCCGTGCCATCGGCCAGAAGATCGGCACCGGTGCCGTGCGCATCGTGCACAACATCAGCGAAATGGACCAGGTACAGGCCGGCGACGTGCTCGTCACCGACATGACCGACCCCAACTGGGAACCGGTGATGAAGCGCGCCGCCGCCATCGTTACCAACCGTGGCGGACGCACCTGCCACGCGGCCATCATTGCGCGCGAGCTCGGCATTCCGGCCGTGGTCGGCTGCGGCGACGCCACCGACCTGCTCAAGGACGGCACGCTCGTCACCGTGAGCTGCGCCGAGGGCGACACCGGCTTCATCTACGACGGCCTGCTCGAGACCGAAGTGACCGAAGTGCAGCGCGGCGTGATGCCCGAGATCGATCTGAAGATCATGATGAACGTGGGCAACCCCCAGCTTGCCTTCGATTTCGCGCAGCTGCCGAACCACGGCGTGGGCCTGGCCCGCCTGGAGTTCATCATCAACAACAACATCGGCGTGCACCCGAAGGCGATCCTCGACTACCCGAACGTCGACAACGACCTGAAGAAGGCCGTCGAATCGGTGGCCCGCGGCCACGCCTCGCCGCGTGCGTTCTACGTTGACAAGGTCACCGAAGGCGTCGCGACCATCGCCGCCGCGTTCTGGCCCAAGCCCGTCATCGTGCGCCTCTCGGACTTCAAGTCGAACGAGTACCGCAAGCTGATCGGCGGCAGCCGCTACGAGCCCGAAGAAGAAAACCCGATGCTGGGCTTCCGCGGTGCCGCGCGCTACCTGAGCGCTGACTTCGGCGAGGCCTTTGCCATGGAGTGCGAGGCACTCAAGCGCGTGCGCAACGACATGGGCCTGACCAACGTGCAGATCATGGTGCCCTTCGTGCGCACGCTGGGCCAGGCCGAGCGCGTGACCACGCTGCTGGGCGAGCATGGCCTCAAGCGCGGCGAGAACGCGCTCAAGCTGATCATGATGTGCGAGGTGCCGAGCAATGCCGTGCTGCCGGAAGAGTTCCTGAAGTTCTTCGACGGCTTCTCGATCGGTTCGAACGACCTGACCCAGCTCACGCTGGGCCTGGACCGCGACTCCGGCCTCGAGCTGCTGGCGGCCGACTTCGACGAGCGCGACCCGGCCATCAAGGCACTGCTGAGCCGTGTCATCAAGGCCTGCAAGGCCGAAGGCAAGTACGTCGGCATCTGCGGCCAGGGCCCCAGCGACCACCCGGACTTCGCGCTGTGGCTGGCGGAGCAGGGCATCGAATCGATCTCGCTGAACCCGGACAGCGTGATCGACACTTGGCAGCAGCTGGCCCAAAGAGGCTGAGCCAGCGCGCGGCGGGCATGCACCGCCGCGTGATGCCACGCGGCGAATGGCGGAAATCCCCATGGGGGATTCCCCCGTGCCCGCCTGTGCAAATGAAACAAAGTGCGTTTCCGGTGTCAGACTCGTGACATTCGCAGGCGGCGCAATCCGGCTGCCTGCCTGAGGTGATGTGGGCCCGTCAGGGCCTGTGTCAGCACTTCGCCGGAGACCCCCATGATTCTTGTCAAGACGGAAGCCGGACAGCAGGTCCTCAAGGACCGCTCGGTGCCGTTGACGCCGCGCCAGCGCTCGGCCTTCATCCAGTTCGACGGCAAGCGCTCGATCGACGACGTGCTGGCCTCAGGGCTGGGCATCGGGCGCGAGGAGGTCGAGCAGATGGTCGCCCTGGGCCTGCTGGCGCCTCTGGCCGGCCAGCCGCCAGCCGCGGCGCCCGCAGTTTCGGCCGCCCCAGCGCCTGCTGCATCTTCCGGCCGCAGCCGGCAGCAGCGCTACAAGGACGCGTACCCCATCGCCACCCAGCTGACCGGCAGCCTGGGCCTGATGGGCTTCCGGCTCAACCTCCAGGTCGAAGGCACGACCAGCTACGAAGACCTCCTGGCACTGGCACCCAAGATCCGCGCCGCCGTTGGCGCGGAGAAGGCCGCGGCCCTCGACAAGGCCCTCAACGACTGAGGTGCCTTGCCGGATCGCGCAACACAGGGCTATAATCGCCGGCTTTGCCTTGCCATACCGCGCCCGACGCTGCGGGTGGCTTTTCCTCTTCCACGGAAGAATCCACAAGGAGTGCCATGCGTCACTACGAAATCATCTTGCTCATCCACCCGGATCAGAGCGAACAAGTTCCGGCCATGCTGGAGCGTTACAAGGGCCTGATCACGGCCGGCGGCGGCAAGGTCCACCGCGTTGAAGACTGGGGCCGCCGTCAGCTGGCTTACCAGATCAACAAGCTCAACAAGGCCCACTACCTGTGCGTCAACATCGAAGCTGAACAAGCCGTGATGGGTGAACTGGAACACGCGTTCAAGTTCAACGATGCCGTGCTGCGTCACCTGACCGTTCAGAAGAAGAAGGCCGACACCGGTCCTTCGTCGATGATGAAGACGGTCGAGCGCGAAGAGGCCCGCAAGGCCCAGCAGGCCGAATACGCCGCCAACAACAACTGATGGCGTGACGGCTGCCGCTGCGGCGACCGGGGTCAACCAGCTTCTGCTGACCGCCTCTGTCGCCGAACTCGGAACCCTGCGATACACGCCAGCCGGCCTGCCCGCCCTCGATCTGAAGCTCGACCATGAGTCGACGCTCCAGGAGGCGGGAAAGCCCCGGCAGGTGAAGACGGCCCTCAAGGCCGTTGCGTTCGGCGCCATCGCCGAGCGGCTCGCAGCGCAGTCGATGGGAAGTCTCTGGCGATTCCAGGGGTTTCTCGCGACACCGGGCAACGGCAAGCATCCGGTCCTGCACATCCAGGATTTTCAGCAAGATTAATTTTCGACAAGAGGTCCCCCAATGGCCACGTTCAAGAAATTCAACAAAGACAAGCGCCCGAAGCGCAACACCCAGTCGCTGCTGTTCAAGCGCAAGCGCTTCTGCCGTTTCACCGTCGCTGGCGTCGAAGAAATCGACTACAAGGACATCGACACGCTGCGTGACTTCATCAGCGAAAACGGCAAGATCATCCCCGCACGCCTGACCGGCACGCGCGCGATCTACCAGCGTCAGCTGAACACCGCCATCAAGCGCGCGCGCTTCCTGGCCATGGTGCCGTACAGCGACCAGCACCGCGTCTAAGAAGGAGCACACACCATGCAAATCATTCTTCTGGACAAGGTTCTGAACGTCGGCGGCCTGGGCGACATCGTCAAGGTCAAGGACGGCTACGCACGCAACTTCCTGATCCCCTCGGGCCGCGCCCGTCGCGCCACCGCTGCCAACAAGGCCGAATTCGAAGCCAAGCGCGTCGAACTCGAAAAGGCTGCGGCCGCCAAGCTGGCCGAGTCGCAAGCCCAGGGCGAGAAGCTCGCCGGCTCGACCGTCAAGCTGACCCAAAAGGCTGGCGTGGACGGCCGTCTGTTCGGTTCGGTCACCAACGGCGACATCGCCGAAGAGCTGAACAAGCAAGGCTACAAGGTTGCCAAGTCGCAAGTGCGTCTGCCCAACGGCCCGATCAAGGTTGTTGGCGACAACACCGTGAGCGTCTCGCTGCACACCGACGTGGTCGTCGAGATCACCGTCACGGTCTACGGCGAAACCGCCTGATCGTTCGCAGCGCCCGGTGCGCTGACGCAAGAAAGCCGCCTTCGGGCGGCTTTTTCTTTTCTGCGCGCGAGTTGTCCACCTCGCCGCACCGGAAGTTCACTGTTTATTAACAACCTTGTCCACACACGCCGCGCCCTGCGCGGCTTAGCATGCAGGGTTGCAAGGGAAGTCTATGTCCGCCGTTTTCTCCTATGCCGACAATGATTCGTCGGCCGACCGCCAGATCGCGCAATTGCGCATTCCGCCTCATTCCATCGAGGCCGAATCCAGTGTGCTGGGGGGCTTGCTGCTGGACAACGGGGCCTGGGACCGCATGGGCGACCTGCTGGTCGACGGCGACTTCTACCGCCATGAGCACAAGCTGATCTACGCGGCCATCGGCGGGCTGATCAATGCCAGCAAGCCGGCCGACGTGATCACGGTCTTCGAGCAGCTGCAGAACCTCGGCAAGGCCGACGACATCGGCGGACTGGTCTACCTGAACTCGCTTGCGCAGTACGTGCCGAGTGCGAGCAACATCCGGCGCTACGCCGAGATCGTGCGCGAGCGCTCCATCCTGCGCAAGCTCGTGACCGCCGCCGACGAGATCGCCACCAACGCCTTCAATCCGCAGGGCAAGCCGGTCGACAAGATCCTGGACGAAGCCGAGCAGAAGATCTTCAACATCGGCGAAGAAGGCACGCGGATGAAGCAGGGCTTCCAGAGCATGGATTCCCTGGTGGTCGAGCTGCTCGACCGCGTGACCGAGATGGCCGAGAACCCGAACGACATCACGGGCGTGCGCACGGGCTTCAACGACTTCGACAAGATGACCTCGGGCCTGCAGCCGGGCGACATGATCGTGCTGGCCGCGCGTCCCTCGATGGGCAAGACCTCGCTGGCGATCAACATCGCCGAGCACGTGGCGCTCGAAGAGGGGCTGCCGGTGGCGGTGTTCTCGATGGAAATGGGCGCCGCCCAGCTGGCGGTGCGTATCGTGGGTTCCATTGGCCGCATCGACCAGGGCCACCTGCGCACCGGCAAGCTCAGCGACGAGGAGTGGCCGCGCCTGACCGAGGCCATCGAGAAGCTGCGCACGGTGTCGCTGCACATCGACGAGACGCCAGGCCTCTCGTCCAGCGAATTGCGCGCCAATGCGCGCCGACTGGCGCGCCAGTACGGGCGCCTGGGCCTGATCGTGGTCGACTACCTGCAGCTCATGTCCACCAGCAGCTCGGGCGACGAGAACCGCGCCACGGCCGTGGGCGAAATCTCGCGTGGCCTGAAGATGCTGGCCAAGGAGCTGAAGTGCCCGGTGATCGCGCTGTCGCAGCTCAGCCGCGGCGTGGAAGCGCGTACCGACAAGCGCCCCATGATGAGCGACTTGCGCGAATCCGGCGCCATCGAGCAGGATGCGGACATCATCATGTTCATCTACCGCGACGACTACTACAACAAGGAGTCGAAGGAGCCGGGCGTGGCCGAGGTGATCATCAGCAAGCACCGGAACGGCCCCACAGGCACGGTCAAGTTGGCCTTCCTGAAGCCGATCACCAAGTTCGAGAACCTGGTGGGCTACAGCAACAACGACGAGTACTGACCGCAGGGCAGCTCGTCAGCCGGCATCGCCGCCGGGCTCGGACGTCGAGGCCGGCGGCTTCTGCTCCCACACCTTGTGGCGCTGTGCCTCGGCCTTCACCTGCCGCAGCAGGTCGGCCAGCGTCTTGCCGGGTTCGTCCTGGAAGCGCGTCGCGAGCACCTCCACCGCCTCCATGCGGTCGACCCGGAAACCGCGGAAATCGTTGCGCAGCTCGCACCACGTCGAGAGCGTCCAGACCTTGCCCCAGTAGAAGCAGCCCAGTGGACGCACCGTGCGCTCGCTGGCATCGCCCGAGACGTCGCGGTAGTGCAGCCGCAGCTTCTGGTGCGCCTGCACGGCCTCGCGCAGCGTCTGCAGCCGGGTGCGCAGGGCGTCGTCGAGGCCGAGCGCAGGTGCATACAGCGCCAGCGCCTCCGCCGACACGCGCGCCGCCGGCGGCAGCACCGACAGGATCTTGCCCAGGCCCGTCTCGATGTTGCGCGCCATCGCCGGATCGACCCAGCTCTGGGTCATGCGTGCGGCGGCCACGAGCGCCGATGCCTCGTCCTGCGTGAACATCAGCGGCGGCAGCTCGAAGCCCGCGCCGAGCCGATAGCCGACGCCGGCCTCGCCCTCGATCGGCACGCCCTGGTGCTGCAGGTCGGCCACGTCGCGGTACACCGTGCGCTCCGACACCTCCAGGCGCTGCGCCAGGAAGGCGGCCGTGGTGAGCCGGCGGCCGCGGATGAGCTGCACGAGCTGGAAGAGGCGGTCGGCGCGGCGCATCAACGCGTTCCGACGAGCTTCCTGGCGAAGTCCTCGACAAAGTAGCGCTTGCCGCGCTGGACCACCGTGTGGCCTTCGGCCTCGAGCCGCGACATCAGGGCCTCGATGCCACCCGGGTACTTCGGGTTGAGCTCGCCGCCGATCTTGAGCGTGCGCCAGTACGGCGTGCCTGGCGTGCGACCGGCGCCCGTCATCATGGCTTCCTCGGTGGCGTGGGCCACCATGTGGGCGAAGATGGCCGTGGTCACGGTGCAGCCGATGGTGGCCTGGTGGCGTGCCGCGATGTCTTCGCCGATACCGAGCACGGTCGCGAGCCGACCTTCGGGCACGCCGCGCATGGCTTCCTCGACTTCGGCCGGCGAGGGCGTGGCGATGGTGCCCTCGCCGTGCCGCGCGCGCATGGCCGGGGGGATGGCCTTCACGTTCGGCAGGTTCGGGTAGCCGGCCAGCCTGTCGCGCCAGCCCTTGCGTGTGCTCATGAGACTCCGATGTGGATCGCCACTGCGTCCGGCCCCTCGTAGGCTTCGAAATCGCTGCGGTAGCGGCGCACGATTTCCGGGTGCGCCTCGAAATACTGCCAGATGCGCTGCCAGGTGGCGATCACCATCTGCGGCATCTCGCCGCGGCCGGTGAACACGAGGTAGTCGCCGGCTTCGATGGCGACGCTGTTGGCGCCATCCGAGACGGCCACGCCGGCCGTCATGTCGAAGGCGCCGTGCGCGTCCGATTCGTAGGCGGAGTAGACACTGAAGATGCGTGTGTCGCTGGTGCGGTGGGGCGTCGACTCGTAGGTCTGTTCGCCGAAGAAGCGGTTCCACAGCGCGCCGATGCGTGCGGTGGCGGGGTCGATCTCTTCGCGGTTGGTGGTGCGTACCGTGAGGCCGGAGACGCGGAAGGCGTCGTGGTGTTGGCGGATGGGGTCCATGCGTTGTTTCTCCGGAAGTGGCGGATGAGGAGGGCGAAAGCGCTCAAAACAAGAGCGCCTTCGGTTCGGCCTTCATCGTCTGCGCGATCAGTTTCATGTCGATGTCGGCGATGTCGAACAGGCCGAAGCGGAACTTGTAGCCCCATTGCTTCGGGGTTTCGATGAAGGCGAGGCGTTCGATCAGCGGGGCGATGGGCGCCTCGTGCGCGGCGACGTAGGCCACGTCGCGGCGCCACGGGACGAAGCCGTTGCCCATGTCGAACTCGTACGGATCGCCCGGCTGCACGATGCCCAGCGCCACGAAGCTTTGCAGCTTGTCCGTGCCGCCGAACACCGTGGCCGGCGCGTAGTAGGCCACGCGATCGCCCGCCGCCACGCGCTTGAGCGGCGCGAGCTTGCCGTGGCCCACCTGCATGAACCCGAGCGGCCGGTGGTCCCGACCGCGCCGGGCGTGCTCGGCGCTGGCGACCGCAATCCAGTTGCGTTGTGCCATGGTGTCTCAGGCCGGGGCGTGCAGGCCGACTTCGTTGCCTTCGGTGTCGCGCAGGTGGGCGATGAAGCCCATGCCCGGCGGCAGCGCCGACTTGGGGGCCACGATCTGCCCGCCGGCCGCTTCGACGCGCGAGAGCACGGCATCGATGCTGGGCATGCAGTCGAGGTACACGTGGATGCCGCTGCCGGCCTGCGCACTGGTGTTGGCGCCGGGCTTCAGCGCGCCGCCGGTGGCGGGGTCGTCGTAGGGAAACACGGCCAGGGGATTGCCGCCGAAGTCTTCGCGGCGCAGCTTGCGCGCGAGCACGGTTTCGTAGAAGGCCTGGGCGCGGTCCAGGTTGGCGACCGGAATCTCGAACCAGGTGATGGCATGGGTGGTCATGAAGAGCTCTCTTTCGTTCGTTGCGTTGGAAGGAGCCTGGATGGTGCGAGCCGCCTCCTGACAACGTCTTGTCAGTAGCCTGTCATGGCGGGCGAAAAAAAGCCCGCGATGCTCCGGGAGCATGCGCGGGCTTGTGTCGGCCAGAGCCGATGAATCTAGAGCACGTCGCTTGCGAAGTCGGCCAGGCGCGAGCGTTCGCCGCGCGCCAGCGTGATGTGCCCGCCGTGCGGCCAGCCCTTGAACTTGTCGACCGCGAAGGTGAGGCCCGACGAGCCTTCGGTGAGGTAGGGCGTGTCGATCTGCGCGAGGTTGCCCATGCAGATGATCTTCGTGCCGGGGCCGGCGCGGGTGATCAGCGTTTTCATCTGCTTGGGCGTGAGGTTCTGTGCCTCGTCGATGATCACGTACTTGTTCAGGAAGGTGCGTCCGCGCATGAAGTTCATGCTCTTGACCTTGATGCGGCTGCGGATCAGCTCGTTGGTGGCCGCGCGGCCCCACTCGCCGGCACCGCCGCCGTCGCCCTTGGCCAGGAACTCGAGGTTGTCGTCCAGCGCGCCCATCCAGGGGCCCATCTTTTCTTCCTCGGTGCCGGGCAGGAAGCCGATGTCTTCACCGACGCTCACGGTGGCGCGGGTCATGATGATCTCGGTGTAGCGCCGGTCGTCGAGCACCTGCGTGAGGCCGGAGGCCAGCGCCATGAGCGTCTTGCCGGTGCCGGCGGTGCCGGTCAGCGTGACGAAGTCGATCTCGGGGTCCATCAGCAGGTTCATCGCGAAGTTCTGCTCGCGGTTGCGCGTGTTCACGCCCCACACCGCGTTCTTGCCCGAGCTGTAGTCCTTGAGCGTCTTGAGCACCGCGGTCTTGTCGCGGATCTCGGTGACGCGTGCGTACATGCTCGGCTCGCCGGGTGCCTCAAAGAAGACGAACTGGTTGATGTACAGGTTGGGCACCAGCGGGCCGCTGATCCGGTAGAAGGTGTTGCTGCCGCTCTGCCAGCTTTCGACGGTCTTGCTCTGGCGGGTCCAGAAATCGGGCGGCAGGGCGAGCGAGCCGGCGTAGAGCAGGTCGCCGTCTTCCAGCGTCTTGTCGTTCTGGTAGTCGTCGGCGGCCAGGCCCAGCGCGCGCGCCTTGACGCGCATGTTGATGTCCTTGGACACCAGCACCACTTCCTGCTTCGGCTTGCCCGGGCGGTCCTTGGCGTACTCGTCGCGCAGCGCGTGCACCACGCCCAGGATCTGGTTGTCGGCCTTGCCCTGGGGCAGGCTGATCGGCAGCGAGTAGTCGAGCGGGGCGGTCTGGAAGAAGAGGCGCCCGCCGGCTTCACGGTGGCCGGTGGTGTCCAGCTTCAGGCCCTTGTCGATGTCGGCGTCCTGCGCGGCGGCCAGCGCATCGAGCGTGCGGCTGGTCTGGCGGCCGTTGCGCGCGACTTCGGTCGTGCCCTTCTTGTGGCCGTCGAGCTCTTCCAGCACGATCATCGGCAGGAAGATGTCGTGTTCCTCGAAGCGGAACAGGCACATCGGGTCGTGCAGCAGCACGTTCGTGTCGAGCACGAACAGCTTGGCCGGACCGGTGGACTTGCGCTTGGGGCGTGCCGGGGTCTGCTGGGGCGCCGCGACGGGCGAGGCGGCTGCCGGGGCGGGCGTGGGCACGCGCGTCTCGACCTGCACCATCGCGGGTTGTTGTTGCTGCTGCGGTGCGCTCACCGGTGCCGACGTGGGTGCCGGGGCGGGTGCAGCCTTGGTCTTCGAGCGGCGTGCCGGGCGTGCGACAGGCGCTTCGCCGCCGCCTTCCGTGCCGAGGTTGTCGAACAGCTCCAGCGGCTGCGGTCCGCTCTTGGCGGGGGCGTCGTCGCGCGAATCGCCGGAACGGCGCGAGTTTCTGTGCGAGGGACGGGCGGGTGCGTCGATGGCATCCGGCGAGAGCAATGCGGCGCGTTTTGTGGGGGCGGGAGGCAATGGCATGGGTCAGGTCGCTCGCAAGGAAGAAAGAGGAGGGCCGGAAAACGAAAAAGCCGCCTGTAGACCCAGGCGGCTTCGTTCGGAGGATGCGGTCGTGGAGCTCAACGGCATGAGGCCATTATGCACACCGCAAAAGACGCACCAGAGGCTCTTTGCACACTGCGTGGGGCAATTCCCACGACTTGATGCAAAAGCGCACGCCCGGTGCCTTGCGGCGCGATCAGGCGGCCTTCTTGAGTGCCTTGACGGCCTTGAGGACGTCTTCGACATGGCCCGGAACCTTGAGCCCGCGCCATTCGGCCTTCAGGATGCCGTCGGCGCCGATCAGGAAGGTGCTGCGCTCGATGCCCTTGACCTTCTTGCCGTACATGATCTTGTTCTTGACCACGCCGAACATGTGGCACATTTTTTCTTCGGTGTCGGCGATGAGTTCGAAGGGGAGTTCGAGCTTGGCCTTGAATTCGTCGTGCGACTTCATGTTGTCGCGCGAGACGCCGAAGACCGTGGCACCGGCTTTTTCGAAGTCTTTGTAGTGGTCGCGGAACTGCATCGCTTCGGTCGTGCAACCCGGAGTGTTATCTTTCGGGTAAAAATACATGACCATGACGTGGCCGAGGTGCGAGGTGTTCGAAACCTTGATGCCGCCCGTGGCGTTGGCGTCGAATTCAGGAATGGGTTTGTTGACAACGATCGCCATGAAACTTGTTTTCTCCGTTAGATTCCGTTCTCCGAGCCCTCTCAGCCTTTTTCGGGCTTGCTCGATGAACGGAGGATTGGTCGTTGCTAACTTGGGGTAGCTGGCCGGTTCGCAACCCGGTATTTTACCTCGAAAACCCCTCTCTCAGCCACCCGCCGGGCTCTCGACGAGCAGGGCGGCGATGACGTGCCGGCCTTCGCCGGCCAAGATGTTGTAGGTGCGGCAGGCCGCAGGGGTGTCCATGGTCTCCACGCCGGTGCGTTGCGCCATCAGGGGCTGCAGCCATGCGGGCTGGGGAAATCGGATGCGGTTGCCGCTGCCGAAAATGACCAATTCGGCGCCCAACGACGCCAATTGCGCGAATTGTTCGGGGCCCAGCTGGTCAAAGCGCGTGCAATCCCAGGCAAAGCGTTCGCCACGCGAACCCACGACCACGCTGCCCTCCACCTTTTCGTTGTTGATCGCGACCCAGCCGGGGCCGTGTGCGGTGAGGGTCTGGACGTCGGATTTGTCGGGCTGGAGCTTCATCGGGGCACTGGGAACTGTGGTCAAATTATAGGTTTTCCCTAGTGACACGAGGCCCGCAGGGGCCTTTGACCTTCGAGTAAACCCGCCCGGGAGGGCCCCTTTGAAGCAGCTCAAGAAATCGGCCAAGCTGGCCAACGTCCTCTATGACATCCGCGGTCCCATCATGGACGCCGCCAAGCAGATGGAGGAAGAAGGCCAGAAGATCATCAAGCTCAACATCGGCAACCTGGCCGTGTTCGGCTTCGATGCGCCTGAGGAGATCCAGCAGGACATGATCCGCAACCTGCCGACCTCGGCGGGCTACTCGGACAGCAAGGGCGTTTTCGCGGCGCGCAAGGCCGTGATGCACGAGACCCAGAAGCAGGGCATCGCGGGCGTCACGCTCGACGACATCTACCTGGGCAACGGCGCCAGCGAGCTGATCGCCATGTCCACCAACGCGCTGCTCAACGACGGCGACGAGCTGCTCCTGCCGGCCCCCGACTACCCGCTGTGGACCGCCTCCACGAGTCTGTCGGGCGGCACGCCGGTGCACTACCTGTGCGACGAGGACAACGGCTGGATGCCGAACCTGGCCGACATCCGCGCCAAGATCACGCCGCGCACCAAGGGCATCGTGGTCATCAACCCGAACAACCCGACCGGTGCGCTGTATTCCGACGAGCTGCTCAAGAGCCTCGTCGAGATCGCCCGCGAGCACGGCCTCGTGATCTTCGCCGACGAGGTCTACGACAAGGTGCTGTACGACGGCGTCAAGCACACGGCCATCGCCAGCCTGTCGACCGACGTGCTCACGCTGACCTTCAATTCGCTCTCCAAGAGCTACCGCTCGTGCGGCTACCGCGCCGGCTGGCTCGTGGTGTCGGGCGACAAGCGCAGCGCGCGTGACTACATCGAGGGCCTGAACATGCTCTCGAACATGCGCCTGTGCGCCAACGTGCCGGGCCAATGGGCGATCCAGACGGCGCTCGGCGGCTACCAGAGCATCAACGACCTCGTGTGCGAAGGCGGGCGCCTGCGCCGCCAGCGCGACCTGGCCTACGAGCTGATCACCGCCATCCCGGGCGTGAGCTGCGTCAAGCCCAGCGCCGCGCTCTACATGTTTCCCAAGCTCGACCCCGCGGTCTATCCGATCGCGGACGACCGCCAGTTCTTCCTCGAGCTGCTGAAGGAAACCCGCGTGATGCTGGTGCAGGGCACCGGCTTCAACTGGGCCACGCCGGACCACTTCCGCATCGTGTTCCTGCCCCACGAAGACGACTTGCGCGAGGCCATCAACCGCATCGCCAGGTTCCTGGAGCAGTACCGGTTGCGTCGCAAGACGGGACCATGAAATCCGCCTGCGTCGCTGCCGCGCTGTTGCTGGGCGCACTGTCTGTCGGCGCGGCCGGGAAGAAAGAGCCGGTCTCGTTCTCGCACAACGACTGGGAGCTGGTCTGCGACAACACGCTGACCTGCCGCGCCGCCGGCTACCAGGCGGACGGCGGGGAGCACCAGCAGGTGTCGATGCTGATCACCCGCGCGGCCGGGCCGAACACGGCCCTGGACGTCCAGCTGCAGATCGGCGATGACGGCAGTGCCAAGGGGCCGCTGCGCTTCAAGGTCGGCAAGGCCGCCCTGTCCGGCCTCGACGCGGGAACCGCCAGCTTCGACCAGGGCCAGATCCGTGCCGTGCTGCCCGAACTGCTCAAGAGCGACGACGCCACCGTCACGGCCAACGGCGGCAAGAAGTGGACGCTGTCGCTCGCCGGCCTCAACGCCGTGCTGCTGAAAATGGACGAAGCACAAGGCCGCGTCGGCACCCCGGGTGCGCTGGTGCGCAAGGGCGCCAAGCCCGAATCTTCCGTGCTGCCGCCGGTGCCCATGCCCATCGTCCATGTGGTCAAGCCGCCGAGGGCGCGGCCTGGCGACGACGCGCTGGCCGCACGCGTCTTTCCGTCGCTCGACCTGAAAGACGCGCGCGAGCGGTGCAACAACCAGGACCAGGTCAACGCCAGGTCGGTGGAGGTTCACCGCCTGAACGACCGCAAGGTGCTGCTGGCGCTGGGCTGCGGCGTGGGCGCGTACAACTACACCACGCTGCTCTGGACCGCCAACGACAAGCCGCCCTATACACCCATGTCGCTCGAGGCAAGCGGCGAGTTCGACGACAAGGACGCCAGCGTCACCTCTTCCATGAAGGGCCGCGGCATCGGCGATTGCTGGTCGAGCGAAACCTGGCACTTCAACGGCACGACCTTCGTGCGCACCGGCGCGGCCGGCGACGGCATGTGCCGCGGTTTCGCGGGCGGCGCCTGGAGCCTGCCGCGCTATGTCAGCCGCCTCGTGGACGCCGCAGCACCGTCTCTCACCTCATCCAAACCATGAACGCGACCCCTCCCATGAAATCCATCCAAGTAGGCCTGCTCGGCGCAGGCACGGTCGGCAGCGGCACCTTCAAGGTGCTCCAGCGCAACCAGGAAGAAATCAAGCGCCGCGCAGGCCGCGGCATCGAGATCACCATGGTGGCCGACCTCGACACCGCCCGTGCCCGCGAAGTGGCCGGCGAAGGCGTGAAGGTGGTCGCCGATGCGCGCGAAGTCATCGCCAACCCCGACATCGACATCGTCATCGAGCTCATCGGCGGCTACGGCATCGCCAAGCAACTGGTGCTCGAGGCCATCGCGGCCGGCAAGCACGTGGTCACGGCCAACAAGGCGCTGCTCGCCGTGCACGGCACCGAGATCTTCGCGGCCGCGCACGCCAAGGGCGTGATGGTGGCCTTCGAGGCCGCGGTGGCCGGCGGCATCCCGATCATCAAGGCGCTGCGCGAAGGCCTCACGGCCAACAGCATCCAGTGGCTGGCCGGCATCATCAACGGCACGACCAACTTCATCCTGTCCGAGATGCGCGACAAGGGCCTGGACTTCGCCACCGTGCTGAAGGAGGCCCAGCGCCTGGGCTACGCCGAAGCCGACCCCACCTTCGACATCGAAGGCGTCGACGCCGCGCACAAGGTCACGCTGATGAGCGCCATCGCTTTCGGCATTCCGGTGCAGTTCGACAAGGCTCACGTCGAAGGCATCACCAAGCTTGCCGCGCAGGACATCAAGTACGCCGAGCAGCTCGGCTACCGCATCAAGTTGCTGGGCGTGACCAAGCGCACCGCCCAGGGCATCGAGCTGCGCGTGCACCCGTCGCTCGTGCCGTCCAAGCGCCTGCTGGCGAACGTCGAGGGCGCCATGAACGCCGTGGTCGTGCACGGCGACGCCGTGGGCACCACGCTGTACTACGGCAAGGGCGCCGGCAGCGAGCCGACCGCCAGCGCCGTGATCGCCGACCTCGTCGACATCACCCGCCTGCACACCGCCGACGCCGCACACCGCGTGCCGCACCTGGCGTTCCATCCCGACGCCATGAGCGACCTGAAGGTGCTGCCGATGGCCGAGGTCGTCACCAGCTACTACCTGCGCCTGCGCGTGGCCGACCAGGCCGGCGTGCTCGCCAAGGTGACGGGCCTGCTGGCCACCGCCGGCATCAGCATCGACGCCGTGCTGCAGCGCGAAGCCGACGAAGTGGGCGGCGAAGGCTCGACGCAGACCGACCTCATCATCCTCACGCACGACGCGCGCGAAGGCACCGTCAACGACGTCATGGCCGAACTGCAAGCGCTGCCGACCGTGCTCGAGCCCATCGTGCGCATCCGCAAGGAAGAGTTGAAGTGAACTACCTGAGCACCCGCGGTCACGCCGACCGCAAGCGCTTCTGCGAAATCCTCCTCGAAGGCCTGGCGCCCGATGGCGGCCTGTACCTGCCCGAGACGTACCCGCAGGTCGACACCGCCACGCTCGCCAAATGGCGCACGCTGCCCTACGCCGAGTTGGCCTTCGAAATCCTCTCGCTGTACATCGACGACATTCCCGCGGCCGACCTGAAGGCGATCTGCGCGAAGACCTACACGGCCGAGGTGTTCGGCACCGACGAGATCGTGCCGCTGCGCGAGCTCGAAGACGGCGTGTACCTCGAAGCCCTGTCCAACGGCCCCACGCTGGCCTTCAAGGACATGGCGATGCAGCTCTTGGGCAACCTGTTCGAGTACGAACTGGCCCGCCGCGGCGCCGAGCTCAACATCCTGGGCGCCACCAGCGGCGACACCGGCAGCGCGGCCGAGTACGCCATGCGCGGCAAGAAGGGCGTGCGCGTCTTCATGACCTCGCCAGACGGGCGCATGAGCCCGTTCCAGCAGGCGCAGATGTTCAGCCTGCAGGACGCCAACATCCACAACATCGCCATCACCGGCGTGTTCGACGACTGCCAGGACATCGTCAAGGCGGTGTCGAACGACCTGGGCTTCAAGCGCAAGTACCGCATCGGCACGGTCAACTCGATCAACTGGGCGCGCCTGCTGGCGCAGGTCGTCTACTACTTCGCGGGCTACTTCCAGGCCACCGCGAGCAACGACAAGCCCGTGAGCTTCACCGTGCCCTCGGGCAACTTCGGCAATGTCTGCGCGGGCCACGTGGCGCGCATGATGGGCCTGCCGATCCAGACGCTGGTGGTCGCCACCAACGAGAACGACGTGCTCGACGAGTTCTTCCGCACCGGCGTGTACCGCGTGCGCGCGGCGGTCGACACGCACGAAACCTCCAGCCCGTCGATGGACATCAGCAAGGCCAGCAACTTCGAGCGCTTCGTGTTCGACCTGGTCGGCCGCGATGCAGACCGCCTGCGCCAATTGTTCGTGGACGACCTGGGCCTGACGGGCAGCTTCGACCTGAGCGCCGACCCGGCCTTCAAGCAGGCCGCCGAGCGCTTCGGCTTTCGCAGCGGCCGCAGCACGCACGCCGACCGGCTCGCGATGATCCGTGACACCGAGAAGCGCTTCGCCACGCTGATCGACCCGCACACCGCCGACGGCCTCAAGGCCGCGCGCGAGCAGCTCACGCCCGGCGTGCCGATGGTGGTGCTCGAGACCGCGCTGCCGATCAAGTTCGCGGCCACGGTGGTCGAGGCGCTGGGCGAGGAGCCCGCGCGCCCGAAGAAGTTCGAAGGCATCGAAGCCTTGCCCAAGCGCGTGGTCCAGCTGCCGGCCGATGCCGAGGCCGTCAAGGCCTACATCGCCCAGCACTGCGACTGACCGGAGCGTCCGCGGCATGAAGGTTGTCGGC
Source organism: Variovorax sp. GW823-FHT04F07 (assembly GCF_058795995.1). NCBI lineage: Bacteria > Pseudomonadati > Pseudomonadota > Betaproteobacteria > Burkholderiales > Comamonadaceae > Variovorax > Variovorax sp. GW823-FHT04F07. The sequence continues at coordinate 30,848 of NZ_JBXAIG010000002.1, read as the reverse complement.
TTCGCCGGGTATTCCGGCGCAGGCAAGACCACGCTGGTGGAGCGCCTGATTCCCGTGCTCAAGCAGCGCGGGCTGCGCGTGTCGGTGGTCAAGCATGCGCACCACCGCTTCGACATCGACCACGTCGGCAAGGACACCTGGCGCCACCGGCAGGCCGGGGCCTTCGAGGTGGTCGTCGCGTCCGACCAGCGGCTGGCGCTGATGCGCGAATTCGAGGTGCCGGTCGAGCTCACGGTGCACCAGCTGCTCGCCGAGCTGCATCCGGCGGTCGACTGGGCACTGGTCGAGGGCTTCCGGCACAGCGACGTGCTCAAGATCGAGGTCTGGCGCCCGAGCGGCGACGGCGAGGCGCCGCGCCCCGCGCTCTACATCGACGACCCCTTTGTCACCGCCATCGCCACCGATGCGCCGGACGGCCTGCCCGAGGCCACGGCGCGCCCGGTGCTCGACCTCAACGACGCCGAGGCCATTGCCACGTGGTTGATCGACAGCGGCGAGCGCTTCGACTACAACCCCGGACACCATGGCTGATTCCTCTCCCGTTCCCTTCGCCGCCTCGTCCTCGCGCCCGCCGTTGATGCCGCTCGATGAAGCGATCGCGGTGCTGCTCGCCAAGGCCCGGCCGCTGCTGCCGGCCGAAAGCGTCGGCACCTTCGACGCCGACGGACGCGTGCTGGCGCAGGACCTCGTCTCGGGCCTCACCGTGCCGCCGCGCGACAACAGCGCGATGGACGGCTACGCCGTGCGCGCGGCCGATTGCGCCACGCCCGGCACCGAGCTGGCGGTGACGCAGCGCATTCCCGCCGGCACCGTCGGCACGCCGCTCGCGGCCGGCACGGCGGCGCGCATCTTCACGGGGGCGCAGATTCCCGAAGGCGCCGACGCGGTCGTCATGCAGGAAGACACGACCGCCACGCCGCAGGAAGGTGGCCTGGGTGCCGTGCGCATCGCCATCGAGCCCGTGGCCGGCCAGTGGGTGCGCCGCGCAGGCGAAGACGTGGCCTCGGGCGACGTGGTGCTCCAGCGCGGCGAACGCCTCACGCCCGCCGCGCTCGGCCTGGCCGCCAGCGTCGGCTTCGACAAGCTGCAGGTCGCGCGCAAGCCGCGCGTGGCCATGCTCTCCACCGGCGACGAGCTGGTGATGCCCGGCGAGGTCGCGCCCGACGCGATGAAGCCCGGCGCGATCTACAACTCGAACCGCTTCTTCATGCGCGCGCTGCTGCACCGCCTGGGCTGCGAAGTGAACGACCTGGGCATCGTGCCCGACAACCGCGAAGCCACCATCGCCGCGCTGCGCGAGGCGGCCGAGGCGAGCGACCTGATCATCACCACCGGCGGGGTCTCGGTCGGCGAAGAGGACCACATCCGCGCCGCGCTGCAGTCGCTGGGCGAGCTGCAGCTGTGGTCGCTGTCGATGAAGCCCGGCAAGCCCTTCGCCTACGGCTCCATCGCACGCAGGAACGGGCAGGGCGCCTGCCATGTCACGGGGCTGCCCGGCAATCCGGTGTCGAGCTTCCTGACCTTCCTGATGCTGGTGCGGCCCTTCCTGCTCGCGCTGCAGGGGGCCACGCGCGTGGCGCCCGCAGCCGTGCCGCTGCGCGCCGATTTCGACTGGCCACGCGCCGACAAGCGCCGCGAGTTCCTGCGCGTGCGGCGCAACGCGGCGGGCGGGCTCGACCTGTTCGCCAACCAGAGTTCGGGCGTGCTCACCTCGATGGTCTGGGGCGACGGCCTGGTCGACAACCCGGCGGGCCGGACCATCCAGTCCGGCGACACCGTGAACTTCATTCCTCTCGCATCGCTGCTCGGCTGAATCTCCCATGAAGGTCCGCATCCGTTATTTCGCCTCCGTGCGCGAGGCACTGTCCAGCAGCGGTGAAACCGTCGACACGGCCGCCGGCACGCTGGCCGCCCTGCGCGACGAACTCATCGCCCGCGGCGGCGCCTACGCCAGCGCGCTCGCACGCGGCAAGGCCGTGCGCATGGCGCTCGACCAGGCCATGAGCGACGAAGCCGCCGCCCTGCGCGACGACTGCGAAGTCGCGTTCTTTCCGCCCGTCACGGGCGGCTGAGCCGCGCGTCCAGCGCCACGAGGCGCTCGCGCAGGCCGTCCGACGCGCGCGTCATCGGCGAGCGCAGCTCGTCCCGCAGTTCACCCGCATGCGCCAGCAAGGCCTTCAGTGGGCCCGGGTTGGGTTCGGCGAACAGCATCTCCAGCAGCGGTTGCAGAGGTTGCCATTCGGCGCGCGCCTCGGCCAGCCGGTTCTCGGCCAGCAGGCGCACCAGCCGCACGAGGCGCTTCGTCTGCACATGGCCGCTGGCCGCGATGGCGCCCACGCCGCCTTCGGCCATGGTGGCGAAGATCTGGTGGTCTTCACCCGTGAGCACCTGCAGCCGGCCGTCGGCGATCACCGCGCGCGTCTTGGCCATGTCGCCGCCGCAGTCCTTGATGCCGCGGATGCGCGGGTGCTCGGCCAGCGTCAGCAGCGTTTCGCGCGCGATCGTCACGCCGGTGCGGTAGGGGATGTCATAGACCAGCACGGGCACCGTGCTGGCATCGGCGATGGCGTGGAACCACTCGAGCACGCCGGCCTGCGACGGGCGGATGTAGTGCGGCGCGGCCACCAGCAGGCCCGCCAGCGGGCGTTCCGAGAGCTTGCGCGCCCACGCCGTGGCCTTGCCCAGGTGGTAGCCCGACACGCCCATCACGACCGGCAGGCCACCCGCGGCGGTCAGCACGGTATCGAGCACGGCCAGCTGCTCGGCCTCGTCGAGCGCGGCGGCCTCGCCGGTGGAGCCGCAGGGCACGAAGCCGGTCACGCCGTCGTCGGCGAGCCGGCGCACGAGCGCGGCCAGCGCGGTGTGGTCGACCGCGCCGTCGCGGAACGGGGTGACGAGGGCGACCCACAGGCCCGAGAAATCGGTGGCGGTGTCGGCGGTTGGTTGTTGATGTGGCACGCAGGCTTCCTTTCAGGAATCGACCGATGGAAAGAACCACCGTCCGATGCGCGCGCAACCCAAGAGGGGCCAAAGCCTTGGCAGGTTCCGTCGCTCATCCGACGACGGAACCTCGGCTCCGGTCAGACGAGCTTTGGTTTTTTGGCTTTGTTGCCCTGGCGCGCGCGTGCCTGGCCTTCGAACGAAGGCGAGAGGCGGATGGACGTGCGGCGCGAAGGCATGGGCTGCATTGTCGCGCCTAGGCCGGCGGTGCGGTGGCGCTGCGTTGCAGGCTCACGACACGGCCGCCCTCGGCGGCGCGGGCATTGCCCAGGAGCTCGACCGTGACCTGGTTGCCCAGCTGCGCGTCGGTCTTGAGGTCGAGTGCGCCGAACAGCTGGCCGTCGACCCGGAACCAGCGCACCTCGGCCGTGTGCTTGCCCTGCGGCACCTGGGCCGTGAGGATTTCGGTGACCGGCCCGCTCACCGTGTGCAGGTGCGTGAACCGGCGTGCGCGCAGCAGCGGCGGCAGCACGCCGACCGCGAACACCAGCGCACAGATGGCGGCCGCGTACCCCGCCATGAACAGGCCGAAGCCCGGGCGAAAACCGTCGGCCCACGCCGTCCCGATCGCCAGGACCGCGCCGCCCGCCAGCACGACGCCCATGAAGCGGCGGTCCGAGCGCCCGGCGCGCCGACGGTCGCGCGAGGTGGCCGGCCGCTCGGTGCGCGTAGCCTGGCGCGCCATCGGATAACGCGTGCGCAGCAGCAGATGCACGGCGTTGTCGCGCGCCACGCATTCGATCTCGACGGGCGCCTGCGCCAAGTGCCGCACCGCCGTCAGCGGCCGGCCCGTGGCGTGGCTGCGAGGCGCGTCCAGGCCCAGCACCGGCACGACGTCGACATGGAACTGGCCGTCGACCGTGTAGCGCAGCGCGCCGCCGGGCAGGGCGGCCACGTGGTCCACGGTGCCGGCCACGGTGAACTTGCTGTTCTTCGCCAGGGCCTTGCGGGTGGCCTGGGCCAGGCGCCGGTCGATCCGCGCCCGATGGGTGAACAGCCACACGTCCAGCAGCAAGGTGACCAGTGCCGCCGCGTTCATCGCCAGGGCCAGGCCCGCCGGGGCGCCGGGCAGCCGCCCGATCACCACGAAGACGAGGGCGCAGCCCGCCAGCAGTACGGCGAGCACCGCCAGGCCGGCGGCCGGGGTGCGCGCGGCAAGGTCGACGCGCCGCAGCATCTCGACATCGTCGGGTGTCAGGGGCTGCGACGTGGGGGCCGGCATCGGCGCAGTGTAGGGCGGCAGTGCCACAATTTGGGCATGTCCTCGCTCCCTCGCGTTTCCATCCAGACGGCCGACTTCGACGCCGGTGCCGAGATCGCCGCCCTGCGCGCGGCCGACGCGCGCGTCGGCGCTGTCTGCAGCTTCATCGGCACGGTCAGAGACCGCAATGACGGCAGCACCATCGCCTCGATGGAGCTGGAGCACTACCCCGGCATGACCGAGAAGGCCATCGAGGCCATGATCGACGAGGCCCACAAGCGCTTCGACATCCTGGGTGCGCGCGTGATCCACCGCGTGGGGCTGCTGCAGCCGCTGGACCAGATCATGATGGTGGCGGTGGTGTCCGCCCACCGTGGCCAGAGCTTCCAGGCCTGCGAGTTCCTGATGGACTACCTGAAGACGCAGGCGCCGTTCTGGAAGAAGGAGCAGACGCCCGAAGGCGCCCGCTGGGTCGATGCCCGCGTGACCGACGACGAGGCGCTGGCGCGCTGGGGCATCGCTGCTTCGAATAGCGCCACCTGAGCGGGGCGTTCGAGACTTACGGTGCGATCAGCGCCGAGGTGGCGAGCGCCTTGGCTTCTGCACTGCAGTCCTGAGCGGGCACTGCGCCCGCCGTGCGTGCCTTCGCAATCTCCGACCGGGCGCCTGCCATCTGCGCCTGGAACACCGGGTTTGTGTGCAGCCTGGCCACGGTCGCCGCGCCGACCAGCCGACCGTTCTCGATGTCGCTCTGCCAGTGCACGCCGCAGATCGCGCGGCTTTGCGAGAAGGCCCGGCCGCGCTGCAGCAGCGCATCGGCGCGTTCGGGCGCGAGTTCCGTCAGCACCAAAGCCCAGGCCCAGCCCACGGCCGAATGGCCCGAGGGGTAGGAGCCGTCCTTGGCCAGCGAGGCTTCTTCGGCGGGCGTGCAGCTGCCGGTCTTGAACGCCACGAAGGGGCGCGTGCGGTTGTAGGTGTTCTTGGCCTTGTAGGTGGCCGTGCCGGCATCGGCCAGCGTGCGGCGCAGCAGCATGTTCAGGTTCGGCGTGGCCTGCTCGGAGATCGGCATGCCCAGCGCGCACGAGAACACCTCGGCGGCCTTCGGAAACTTGAGGTTGGCGTCCTGCACCGCCAGTGCGCCGCGCGGCGTGCCCTGCAGGGCCGTGAGCGCGCGGAAGGTGGCGCCGTCGGCCGCCAGCGCGGCCGAGCCCTCGGCCGGAGGCGCCGGCAGCAGGGCGAGGCTGTCGGGCAGTTCGGCGGCGGGCAGGTAGCCCTTGAGGTAGCCCGAACCCGGGCGCAATTCGCCGACTTCGGCAGGAGAAATGGGCGCGGTGCTGCCGCAGGCGCCGAGCAGCAGCGCGGCCGCCAGCGAGGCGGCGAGGGTCGTGAATCGCATGAGGGATGTGTCTCCGGCTTTGTTGTTGGAAGGTGAGGTCCCATCGTAGAGGGACCCCACCGGGCCGAAGATCACTCATGTGACGGCCGTCTCAGGCCGCGCAGCTCAGGGCTTGAAGCCGCTCGCCTGGATGATCTTTTCCCAGGTCTGCGTGTAGGTGCGCACGCGGCCCGCGAACTGGCCCTGGGGCTCGTAGCCGACCGTCAGGCCCATGGTGGTGAGCTTCTGCTTCACGTCGGGCATGGCCAGCACCTTCTGCAGCGCGTCGCCGTACCTGTCGATGACGGCTTGCGGCGTGCCCACCGGCGCGAAGATGCCGTAGTAGGGCAGGTCTTCCAGGTTCGCAAAGCCCAGCTCGGTGAAGGTCGGCACGTTCGGCAGCAGCGCCTGGCGCTTGGCGCCGATGGAGGCCACGATGCGCACCTTGCCCGCGCGGTGGTTCTCGATGAAGTCGGGCACCGAGGCGATGCCTGCGGTGATCTGGTTGCCCAGCATGTCGGCCGTCATGGGCGCGCTGCCGCGGTAGGGCGCGGGCTGCACGTCGATCTTGTACTTGTCCGAGATCATCTTCACCAGGAACTCGGGGATCGACGCCGGTGCCGGCACGCCGATGGTTTCCTTGCCGCCCTTTTGCGTGCGGATCCACTTCACGTATTCGTCGATGCTCTTGGCCGGCGTGCCGCCCGACACCGCCAGCACGTTGGCGAAGGTGGCAAAGCCGGCCACGGGCACGAAGTCGGTCGCAGGGTTGAAGCCCGGGTTCTTCACCACCTGCGGCAGGATCGAGATGGAGTGGTCATGCGACAGGAACAGCGTGTGGCCGTCGGCCGGCGCGGCCTTCAGCGCCTGCGCCGCAATCTGGCCGCCCGCGCCCGCGCGGTTCTCGACCACCACGGGCACGCCCAGCACGTCCTTGAGCTTTTCGCCCAGGGTGCGGGCAATGGCGTCGGTGCCCGCGCCGGCGGGAAAGCCCACCAGCAGGCGCACCGGCGTGCCGCTCTGGGCCTGCGCCAGGCCGGCCATGCCCATGGCCGCAGCCAAGAGACCCACGCTGAACGCGCGGCGCATCGGTTGGACGCGCTGCATTGAAAAAACCATGATCGACTCCATTCGAAGAAAGAGAGAAATGCCTACGGCAGGACGGTGCGGGGCCCGGTGCAATACCCGTGCCCAGGGTGCAAATCCGATTCGCAACCTTGAATCGTGCCCGAACAGCCCTATTTTGGATGCAGGAATACCACCATGCGACAAGACAAACTCACCACCAAATTTCAGGAAGCACTGAGCGACGCCCAGTCGCTCGCCCTTGGCAGCGACAACGCCTACATCGAACCGGCGCACCTGCTGGTCGCGATGCTGCGCCAGGACGACGGCCCGCGCGCCCTGCTGGAGCGTGCCGGCGTCAACGTGCCCGGGCTGCTGCAGGCCGCTGAAGGCGCCATCAAGAAACTGCCCCAGGTGCAGGGCCACGACATCGTGCAGGTCGGCCCCGAGCTGGGCAAGCTGCTGCAGGCGACCGAGAAGGAAGCCATCAAGCGCAATGACCAGTTCATTGCGGGCGAACTCTTTCTGCTCGCCGTGGCCGACAGCAAGGCCGACATCGGCAAGCTCGCCAAGGACAACGGCCTGAGCCGCAAGTCGCTCGAGGCCGCCATCGAGGCCGTGCGCGGCGGGCAGGGCGTGAACAGCGCCGACGCCGAAGGCCAGCGCGAAGCCCTCAAGAAATACTGCCTGGACCTCACCGAGCGCGCCCGCCTGGGCAAGCTCGACCCGGTCATCGGCCGCGACGAGGAAATCCGCCGCGCCATCCAGGTGCTGCAACGCCGCACCAAGAACAACCCCGTGCTCATCGGCGAACCCGGCGTGGGCAAGACCGCCATCGTCGAAGGCCTGGCCCAGCGCATCGTCGCGGGCGAGGTGCCCGAGTCGCTCAAGGGCAAAAGGGTGTTGTCGCTCGACATGGCCGCGCTGCTGGCCGGCGCCAAGTTCCGCGGTGAATTCGAAGAGCGCCTGAAGACCGTGCTCAACGAACTCGCGAAGGACGAAGGCCAGACCATCGTCTTCATCGACGAGCTGCACACCATGGTCGGCGCCGGCAAGGCCGAAGGCGCGATGGACGCGGGCAACATGCTCAAGCCCGCGCTCGCGCGCGGCGAGCTGCACTGCGTGGGCGCGACCACGCTCGACGAATACCGCAAGTACATCGAGAAGGACGCTGCACTGGAGCGCCGCTTCCAGAAGATCATCGTGGGCGAGCCCAGCGTCGAGGCCACCATCGCGATCCTGCGCGGCCTGCAGGAGAAGTACGAAGTGCACCACGGCGTGCAGATCACCGACCCGGCCATCGTGGCCGCGGCCGAGCTGTCTGATCGCTACATCACCGACCGCTTCCTGCCCGACAAGGCCATCGACCTGATCGACGAGGCCGCGGCCAAGATCAAGATCGAGATGGACTCCAAGCCCGAGGTCATGGACCGCCTCGACCGCCGCCTGATCCAGCTGCAGATCGAACGCGAAGCCGTGCGCCGCGAAAAGGACGAGGCCTCGCAGAAGCGCTTCGGCCTCATCGAGGACGAGATCACCAAGCTGCAAAAAGAGATCGCCGACTACGACGAGATCTGGCAGGCCGAGAAGGCCCAGGCCCAGGGCAGCGCGCACGTGCGCGAAGACATCGACAAGATCAAGTTCCAGATCGAAGAGTGGAAGCGCAAGGGCGACTTCAACAAGGTCGCCGAGCTGCAATACGGCCAGCTGCCGGCGCTCGAAAAGCGCCTGAAGGAAGCCGAGGAGAGCGAGGCGAGCAAGGGCAAGTCCAGCGCGCCCACGCTGCTGCGCACGCAGGTCGGTTCGGAAGAAATCGCCGAGGTCGTGGCGCGTGCCACCGGCATCCCGGTCGCCAAGCTGATGCAAGGCGAGCGCGACAAGCTGCTCGTCATGGAAGACAAGCTGCACGAACGCGTGGTCGGCCAGGACGAGGCCATCGGTGCGGTCGCGAACGCGATCCGCCGCTCGCGCTCGGGCCTGAGCGATCCGAACCGCCCCACGGGTTCGTTCCTGTTCCTCGGCCCCACGGGCGTGGGCAAGACCGAGTTGTGCAAGGCACTCGCGGGCTTCCTGTTCGACAGCGAAGACCACCTGATCCGCATCGACATGAGCGAGTTCATGGAGAAGCATTCGGTTGCTCGCCTCATCGGCGCGCCGCCGGGCTACGTGGGCTATGAAGAGGGCGGCTACCTCACGGAAGCCGTGCGCCGCAAGCCCTACAGCGTGGTGCTGCTCGACGAGGTCGAGAAGGCGCACCCCGACGTGTTCAACGTGCTGCTGCAGGTGCTCGATGATGGTCGCCTCACGGACGGCCAGGGCCGCACCGTGGACTTCAAGAACACCGTCATCGTGATGACCAGCAACATCGGTTCGCCGATCATCCAGTCGATGGTGGGCCAGCCGAGCGAAGAGATCAAAGAGGCGGTGTGGGACGAGCTGAAGAACTACTTCCGCCCCGAGTTCCTGAACCGCATCGACGAGACCGTCGTGTTCCACGCGCTCGACGCGAAGAACATCGAATCGATCGCCGCGATCCAGCTCAAGGTGCTGCAGGCGCGCCTGGCGAAGATGGACCTGGGTCTGCAGGTGTCGCCTGCGGCGCTGGCCGAGATCGCCAAGGTCGGCTTCGACCCGGTGTTCGGTGCCCGTCCGCTCAAGCGCGCCATCCAGCAGCGCATCGAGAACCCGCTCTCGAAGCTGTTGCTGGACGGCAGCTTCGGGCCGAAGGACACGATCGAGGTCGAAACCGACCCGATCCAGTCGCCGGGCCAGTTCTCGTTCCGCAAGGGCGGGGAACCAACGGCGGCTGCATCGGCCTAAAGTCGGATGATGAACTTCATTCTTCGCGTCATTCTTCTGCTTCTGGGGCTGGTCTTCGCGGCCAGCCTGGCCGTGGCGGCCCTGCTGCTGGCGGCGGTGTGGGGTGTGCGCTACGCCTGGGGGCGTCTCACGGGCAAGCCCGTGACGCCCTGGGTCATGCGTTTCAACCCGCGCTCGGGCTTCGACCGATTTCGCCATGCGGCACAACAGCCGGCCGAGCCGACGGCGGCCGATGTGGTCAGCGCCCGTGCGCGCGGCGAGTCGGTGCGCAGCCCGGTCGTGCTGGGCCCGGCCGACGATGTGACCGACGTGCGGGCCCGGCCCGTGCGCGGCGACTGATCCTTTTTCTTCCCGATCAGGCGCTGTACAGCGCCTCGATCTCGTTGGCGTAGGCCTTGTAGATGCTGGAGCGCCGCACCTTCATGGTCGCGGTGACTTCACCGTCGTCATGGTCCAACTCTTTGGTGAGCAGATGAAAACGTCTGATCTGCGACACCTGCGCCAGCTTCCCATTGCCGCGCGCCACTTCGGCCTCGATCAGCGCGCGCACCTTGGGTTCTTCCACCAGCGAGCGGAAATGCGTGAAGGGCAGGCGCTGCGCCTCGGCCCATTTGCCGACTGTCTCGTAGTCGATCTGCAGCAGCGCGCCGACGAACTTGCGGCCGTCCGCCACCACGATGCATTCCTTGATGAAGGGGCTGCCCTTCATGGTGTTCTCGATCTCCGAGGGCGTGAGGTTCTTGCCGCCGGCGGTGATCATGATGTCCTTCAGCCGGTCGACGATGCGCAGCTGCCCGCCGGCTTCCTCGCGCACCACGTCGCCCGTGTGCAGCCAGCCATCGCGGATCGATGAGGCCGTGGCCTCGGGGTTCTTGTAGTAGCCCTCGAACACCATGTCGCCACGCACCAGCAGCTCGCCGGCTGCGCCCACGCGGTGCTCGGTGCCCTGCGTGGGCGGCCCGACGGTGCCGATGGTCACGGCGTCGGCGCGGTGGCCCGAGACCATGCCGGTCGATTCGGTGAGCCCGTACACCTCGACCAGCGGCACGCCCAGCGTGCGAAAGAAGCGCACCACGTCCGCCGGAATCGGCGCCGCGCCCGTGAGCGCGATGCGCGCGCGGCGCAGGCCGATGAAGTTCTGCAGCGCGCGCAGCACGGTCCAGTAGGCGAGGGCGAAGCGGCCGCGCTCGGCCAGCGTCCAGGCGCTGCGCGGCTTCTCGGCCAGCGGCGCGCAGGCCTCGATGGCCTTGTGGAACAGCGCGCGCTGCAGCCGCCCGGTTTCCTGCATCTTGATGCTGATGCCCGCGTGCAGCTTTTCCCAGATGCGCGGCACGCCGAGGAACATGGTGGGCGCCACCTCGCGCAGGTCTTCCTGCACGGTGCGTATCGATTCACCGAAGTTGACCTGCGAGCCCAGGTACAGCGGCACGAAGGCCGTGAGCATCTGCTCGGCCACGTGGCACAGCGGCAGGTACGACAGGTGCGTGGTGCTGCCGTCGAGCCCGAGCCGATCGACGATGCCGGGCACGACGCCGCGGATGTTGCGGTACGAAATCATCGCGCCCTTGGGCTTGCCGGTGGAGCCCGAGGTGTAGATCATCAAACCGATGTCGGCCAGCGTCTGGCGCTGCAGCGCGGCGTCGATCAATGCGGTGCCGTCGCGTGCCAGCACCTCGGCGCCGGCCTGCTCGACCTCCGCAAAGGTCGCGATGCGCTCGCGCACCTCGGGCGGGTAGCTCGCGAGGCCCTTGGTCTCGATCACGACGATCTTGCGCAGGCTCGGCAGCTGGTCGAGGGCGTCGAGCACCTTGTCGGTCTGCTCCTGGTCCTCGCAGACGATCACCTCGATGTCCGCATGGCCGACCACGTAGGCGACCTCGTTGCTCGGGCTGGTGGGGTACACGCCCACGGTCACGGCGCCGATGAGCCCCGCGCCCATCTGCGCGAGCAGCCACTCGACGCGGTTCTCCGAGATCACGCCCAGGTGCCCGCCGGGCGCGAGGCCCATCGCGTGCAGGCCCAGGCCGAAGCGGCTGGCGCGCTGCAGGTAGCCAGCCCAGTCCAGCGGATGCCAGATGCCGAAATCCTTCTGCCGGATCGCGATGCGCTGCGGCTGCAGGCGTGCCTGCTCGCGCAGCATCTGCGGCAGCGTGAGCGAAGGGAGCGGGTTCGTCGTCATGACAGCCAGCGCTTGCGGCGCTTGTAGTGCTTCAGCTCGCGGAAGCTGCGCGATTCGCCGCTGCCGCCCACGCCCAGGTAGAACTCGCGCACGTCGGGGTCGGCCGCGAGGCGCTCGGCGCTGCCGTCGATCACGACCTTGCCGCTTTCCATGATGTAGCCCGTGTGGGCGATGGCCAGTGCCACGCTGGCGTTCTGCTCCACCAGCAGCATCGAGGTGCCGCGCTCGGCGTTGATGCGCGCGATGATCGTGAAGATGTCCTCGACCAGCTTGGGCGACAGGCCCAGCGAGGGCTCGTCGAGCAGGATCAGCTGGGGCTGCGCCACCAGCGCACGCCCGATGGCGAGCATCTGCTGCTCGCCACCCGAGAGGTAGCCCGCGAGGCCCTTGCGGCGTTCGTGCAGGCGAGGGAAGTAGGCATAGACGTCGTCGAAGTTGCGCGACGCGGGCGCGACGCCCGTGCGGCCCGTCAGCGCGTAGGTCGCGGCGACCAGGTTCTCTTCGACCGTGAGGTCTTCGAACACGCGCCGGCCTTCCATCACATGGCTCAGGCCGCGCCGCACCAGCTGCTGCGGCGCGAGCCGCTCGGTCGGTGCGCCATCGAACACGATGCGTCCGGCCTCGACCTCGCCGTCTTCCAGCGCGAGCAGGCCCGACACCGCCTTCAGCGTGGTCGACTTGCCCGCGCCGTTGCTGCCCAGCAGCGCCACGATCTGTCCGCGCGGCACGGCCAGCGACAGGCCGCGCAAGACCTGCACGACCTTGTTGTAGACCACCTCGATGTTGTTGACCTCGAGCACGAGGTCGGGCGGTGCCGCGCGCGCGTCCATCGTGTCGGTCAGTTCAGTGCGATCCAGTCCGACGCGGGCACCATCTTCTGCGCCTTCATGTCGGCCTTGTAGACGCGGCCCACGGGGATGGAGTTGCCCTTGATGGTGATCGGCGTGCCGATGATCCCGCCGGTGTCGAAGTCCTTGATGGTGTTGAGCGCGGCCTTCAGGTTCTTGCCATCGAGCGGCTTGCCGGCGTCGAGCGTGCGCTTGGCGGCCTCGGTGAACAGCATCGCCGTGAGGAAGCCCTGCGTGTAGGCCGTGCTCTGGTACTCGGGGCGCAGCGCGCGGATCTTGTCGAGCATCGGCGCCTTGGCCGAGGTGTCGTAGTAGTAGCGGTAGGGCATGACGCCCATGAAGCCGTCGCCGCCTTCGCCCATCTTCATGACGGTGGAGCTGTCCATGGTCCAGAAGGTGCCCATCCACTTGCTGGTCATGCCCATCTGCTTGCCCTGCTGCACGAACTCGGGAATGGGCGCCAGGATGTAGCCGTGGAAGATGGTGTAGTCGGGCGCGGCGCGGCGCAGCTTGATGACCTCGGTCGACACGTCGACGCTGCCCGCGGGCGTCATGAGCTTCACCGGCACGCTCAGGCCCAGCTTCTTGGCAGCGGCTTCGCTGGCCTCGATGGGGTCGCGGCCGAATTCGGAGTCGGAGTACACGAAGGCCACCTTCGCGCCCGGCTTTTCCTTGGCGATGTGGCGCAGCAGGATGCCGATCTGCTCGGTGTAGTCGGGGCCCACCAGGAACTGGTTCGGGTACTTGGCCGGGTCGTTGAGCTCGGTGGCAAACGAGGCGCCCGCCATCAGGATCTGGCCGCCGCGGTCCAGCTCGGGGTTGATGGTCTTGGAGAAGCCGGTGGAGTCGCCGTAGTAGAGGTTGACCTTGTTCTGGCTCGTGATCTTCTTGAAGGCCGCCACCGACACGTCGACCTTGTAGCCCGTGTCTTCCGGTACGTAGCGCAGCTTGCGGCCCTTGATGCCGCCCGCGTCGTTGACCATCTTCACGTAATCGGCAATGCCGGCGTTGATGCCCACGCCCGCGAAGGCGAACACGCCGGTCATCGGGATCGAGCCGCCGATGACGATGTCTTCGTTGGCTTGCGCGTGCGCGGCGAAGGGCACGGTGGCGGCCAGGCCGGCTGCGAGCAGCAGGGCGCGGCGCTGGTGAGAAGGCTTCTTCGTTGTCTTGGGCATGTGTGTCTCCTGGTTCTAGTTACGAAACGGCCATAGATGGAAAAAGCGGCGCAGGCGCCGCCACACTTCTGCGAGCCCGTGCGGCTCGAACACCAGAAATCCGACGATCAGCAGGCCGAAGACGACGGTGCGCACCGGCGAGAGGAACACGGTCATCTCGACGCCGCCCGGCAGCAGGTCGACCACCAGCTTGAGCAGCTCGGGCACCATGGTCATGAACACGGCGCCGAAGATGCCGCCCAGGATGGTGCCCATGCCGCCGACGATGATGGCGGCCAGGAAGAAGATCGACATCAGGAGCGGAAAGCTCTCGGGCGTGACCACGCGGAAGAAGTAGGCCCACAGGCCACCCGCCACGCCCGCGTAGAACGACGACAGCCCGAACGACAGCAGCTTGTAGCGCAAGAGCGGAATGCCCAGCACCTCGGCCGAGATGTCGCGATCGCGGATGGCGATGAAGGCGCGCCCCACGCGCGTGCGAAACAGGTTGGCCGCGCCGAGCACCATGAGCACCATCACCGGAACAATCACCCAGTACAGGCGAAAGGACGTGTCCAGCGGCAGGCCGAAGAGCTGCGCGGGCGGCAGCGAGATGCCCGTGGTGCCGCCCGTGAGCTTGAGGTTGGCGAACAGGAAGTGCGTGATGAACGACGCGGCGATGGTCGCGATGGCCAGGTACAGGCCCTTCACGCGCAGCGACGGAATGCCGACGACCAGCCCGCCGAGCATCGCGACCACGCCGCCCGCAAGGATGTTGAGCAAGAAGGGCGTGCCCAGCCGCGTCTGCATGATCGCGACGGTGTAGGCGCCCAGCCCCATGAACGCGGCCTGCCCGAGGCTCACGAGGCCCGTGTAGCCCGTGAGGATGTTCAGCCCCGTGGCGCTCGCGACGTTGATGGCGACAAGGCACGCGAGGTACAGCCAGTAGTCGCTGGCCATGAAGGGGAACAGCACGAGCAGCGCCGCGCCGATCGCGAGCCACACCTTCTGCGTGCGCGAATCGAACAGCGCCGCGTCGGCGATGTAGCTTTGCTTGAGGGTGCCGATGCGCATGGCTAGAGCCTCTCGATCTCGTGCGTGCCGAAGAGCCCGTACGGCCGCACCATGAGCACGAACACCAGCACGATGAAGGTGGCGAGCAGCTTGTACTCGCCGCCGAGGTAGGAGCCTGCGAGCGCCTCGATCAGTCCGATGAGCACGCCGCCCACGAGCGCGCCCAGCACGCTGTCGAGCCCGCCGACGATCACCACCACCAGCACCGACAACCCGAACACACCCATCGACGACGAGATGCCGCCGATGGCGCCCACGATGATGCCGGCCACCGCCGCGATCATGGCCGAGGCGACCCAGGCCAGCGAGAACACGCGCGGCACGTGGATGCCCATCGAGTACGCCGCCGCCTGGTCGGAAGCGGTGGCCCGCAGCGCCACGCCGCCGCGCCAGAAGCGGAACAGCAGCAGCACGAGCCCGATCAGCACCACCGCGATCAGCGCGCCATAAGCGATCTTGGGCGCCAGGAAGGCCTCGCCGATCATCACGGGGGTGTTGGGCAGGAACTCGGGCAGGCGGCGCTGGTCGGCGGTCCAGATGATCTCGACCAACCCGACGAGGATCGACGCCAGCCCCACCGTCACCATGAACACCGAGATCGGCGGCTCGCCCAGCAGCGGGCGGATCATGGTGCGCTCGATCACCGCGCCCAGCAGGCCGGTGCCGATCACCGAGCCCAGCACCGCCATCCAGATCGGCAGCGAGAAGCTCGCGGCGAAGGTGAAGAACAGGTAGGCGCCGACCATCAGCATCTCGCCGATGGCGATGTTGACCACGCGCGTCGCCTTGTAGACCAGCACGAAGGCCAGCGCCGCCAGCGCATACAGGCCGCCGCCGGCGATGCCGGTGAGCGCGATCTCGAAGAGGTAGGCCCAATCCATCAGGCGGCTCCCACGGCAGCTTCGCCGCGCAGCCGACGACGCAGCTCGCCCACGTCGCCCGCGCCGAGGTAGGCGCGGATCACTTCCGGGTCGGCCTGCACCTGCGCCGGCGTGCCTTGCGCGATGACCTGGCCGAAGTTGAGCACCACCACGTGGTCCGACAGGTCCATCACCATGCCCATGTCGTGCTCCACCATCAGCACCGTGATGCCCCATTCGCGCCGCACGTCGAGGATGAAGCGCGCCATGTCTTCGGTCTCTTCGCGGTTCATGCCAGCCACGGGTTCGTCGAGCATCAGCACCTTGGGCTGCATGGCCAGCGCACGCGCCATTTCCACTCGCTTCTGCAGGCCGTAGGGCAGGGCGGCGACGGAGGCGTGGCGGATGTGGTCGATCTCGAGGAAATCGATGATGCGTTCTTCCACGTCGCGGCGCAGCTCGGCCTCTTCGCGGCGCGCGCGGCCCAGGTAGAAGAGGGCGTCGAACACGTTGGTCTTCAGGTGGGTGTGGCGGCCGAGCTTGATGTTGTCGAGCACGGTCATGCCGCGGAACAGCGCGATGTTCTGGAAGCTGCGCGCCAGGCCGAGCGCCGCGCGCTTGGGGGCGGGCAGGCGGGTGATGTCGGCGCCCTCGAACAGCACGCGGCCCTGCGAGGGCTTGTAGAAGCCCGAGATGGTGTTGAACAGCGAGGTCTTGCCCGCGCCGTTGGGCCCGATCACCGCGGTGATGGAGCCGGGCGCGACGCTGAAGCCGACGTTGGTGAGCGCCTTCACGCCGCCGAATGCCAGCGTCAACGCCTCGGCCTGCAGCACCGGGGCCGTGGCGGAAGGTGCGGACATGGAGGTATCCCGTCGAGTCTCGTCAGGCATGGCTAAGGGGCGCGCCGCAAGGTCAGGGTTTGTGTCCAGCAGCGAAATGCTACTGGCCCGTAAAATTCCTACTGGCCGGTAATGTCCGTGTTCGCCGCAGTTCGCGGCATCGGGACTTTCCCCGCCCGCACAAACCCCATGCCCCGTTCCACCGCCGTTCCTGCTTCAGCGCCAACCTCTCCGTGGGCGCCCGCCGACCGCCGTGCGCAGCAGCGCGAGGTCAAGCGCATGGCCGTGTTGCGCACGGCCGCCCAGCTCTTCAACGAGCGCGGCTTTCACGCGACCTCGCTCGACGACATTGCCGAGCGGCTCAACGTGAGCAAGCCCACGCTGTACTACTACATCGAGAACAAGGACCAGATCCTGCTCGAGTGCGTGAAGATGGCGCTGGACCTCATGCAGACCGGCATCGGCGAGGTGCGCGCCGCGGGCGGCAGCGCGATCGACCAGCTCAAGGCCTGCATGCGCATCTACTCGGGCGTGGTCACGCAGGACTTCGGCATGTGCGTGATCCGCATCGGCGAAGACCCGCTGCCCGATCCGCTCAAGAAAGAGTTGCGCCGCCTCAAGGCCGGCATCGACGGGCATTTCCGCCGCCTCATCGAGGAGGGCGTGGCCGAAGGCGCGCTGGCGCCCTGCGACCCGAAGATGGCGGCCTTCATGCTGGCCGGCGCGCTGAGTTGGATCGGCCGCTGGTACCGCCCCGACGGCGACCTCACGCCCGACCAGATCGCCGACCAGGGCATCGAACTGCTGCTCAACGGCGTGCTGCAGCGCGCCCCTACCCGAGTGAACCCATGACTTCAGAGACTTCTTCTTCGCCCCTGCTGGTGGGCCGCGAAGGCGCGGTGGCCACGCTGCGCTTCAACCGGCCGGCCGCGCTCAACGCCATCGACGTGCCGATGGCCACCGCCTTCCTCGCCGCCGCGCGCACCCTGGCTGCCGACAAGAGCGTGCGCGCCGTGCTGCTGAGCGGCGCGGGCAAGGGCTTCATGGCCGGCGGCGACCTCGGCGTGCTGAGCGCCGACCCGAAGCAGGGCGCGGCCGACCTCATCGGCCCGCTGCACGAGGCGCTGACCGTGCTCGACGCCATGGACGCGCCGCTGGTCGCGCAGGTGCACGGCGTGGCGGCCGGCGCAGGCCTGAGCCTGATGCTGCAGGCCGACTTCGTGCTCGCGGCCGAGGGCACGCGCTTCAACCTGGCCTACGTGAATGTCGGCACCAGCTGCGACGTCGGCGCCTCGTGGGCGCTGCCGCGCCTGGTCGGCATGCGCCGCGCGCTGGAGATCGCGATGCTCGGCGACACCTACGACTCCGCCGCCGCCGAACGCATGGGCCTCATCAACCGCGTGGTGCCCGCGGCCGAACTCGAAGCCGAGGCCATGGCGCTCGCGCAGCGGCTGGCCAAGGGCCCGACCGTGGCGCTGGGCCACCTGCGCCGGCTGATGCGTGGCTCGCTCGACCGCGACCTGGCGAGCCAGCTCGACGCCGAGTCGGCCGCGTTCCAGTCCTGCGCGGCCACCGCCGATTTCCGCATCGGCCTCGATGCCTTTTTCGGCAAGAAGCCCGCGGCCTTCACGGGCCGCTGAAGAATTCCTTGTTTTCGTTTTTTCAATCCAGGAGATCCATCCCATGACTTCACGCGACATCTTCGTGGTCGGCACCGCCCGCACCGCCATCGGCACCTTCGGCGGCGCGCTCAAGGACGTGCCTAACACGCAACTGGCCACCACCGCCGTCAAGGCCGCCATCGAGCGCAGCGGCCTAGCCGCCGACGCCATCGGCCATGTGGTCATGGGCAACGTGATCCCCACCGACGTGAAGGACGCCTACCTGAGCCGCGTGGCCGCCATCGATGCGGGCTGCCCCATCGAGACGCCGGCCTTCAACGTGAACCGCCTGTGCGGCTCGGGCCTGCAGGCCATCGTGTCGGCGGCGCAGGCCATTGCGCTGGGCGACTGCGACATCGCCATCGGCGGCGGCTCCGAATCGATGAGCCGCGGCCCGTACTTCGACACCTCGGCCCGCTACGGCGCACGCATGGGCGACGCGGTGCTGGTCGACTACATGCTGGGCATCCTGCACGACCCGTGGGAGAAGATCCACATGGGCATCACGGCCGAGAACGTGGCCGCGCGCTACGGCATCACGCGCGAGCAGATGGACGAACTGGCCGTGACCAGCCAGCAGCGTGCCGCCGCCGCCATTGCCGCGGGCCGCTTCAAGGAGCAGATCGTTCCGGTCGAGGTGAAGACGCGCAAGGGCATCGTGCTGTTCGACACCGACGAGCACGTGCGCGCCGACACCACCGTCGACACGCTGTCGAAGATGAAGCCCGCGTTCAAGAAGGACGGCCTCGTCACCGCCGGCAACGCCTCGGGCATCAACGACGGCGCCGCCGCCGTGGTGCTGGCCGAAGGCGGTCGCGTGAAGGCGCTGGGCCTGAAGCCGCTGGCACGCCTCGTCGGCTATGCACACGCTGGCGTCGAGCCGGCGTACATGGGCATCGGCCCGGTGCCGGCCACGCGCAAGGTGCTGGAGCGCACGGGCCTGAAGGTCGGCGACTTCGACGTGATCGAGTCGAACGAAGCGTTCGCGGCGCAGGCTTGCGCGGTCATCAAGGAACTGGGCTTCGACCCCGCCAAGGTGAACCCGAACGGCTCGGGCATTTCGCTCGGCCATCCGGTGGGCGCGACCGGCGCGATCATCACGACGAAGGCCATCGCCGAGCTGCACCGCACCGGCGGCCGCTACGCGCTGGTCACGATGTGCATCGGCGGCGGCCAAGGCATTGCCGCCGTCTTCGAGCGCGTTTGAGAGCACACTCGCGGGCATGCTCCGCCCCCCACTCCTGATCGACCCCGACGAGGTCGACTTCAGCGCCATCCGCGCGCAGGGGGCGGGCGGGCAGAACGTCAACAAGGTGTCGAGCGCGGTGCACCTGCGCTACGACATCCACGCCAGCTCACTGCCCGCCGATGTGAAGGAACGGCTGCTCGCCTTGCGCGACAGCCGCATCACGCAGGAAGGCGTGTTCGTGCTCAAGGCGCAGCAGCACCGCACGCAGGAGATGAACCGCGCCGACGCGCTCGCGCGGCTGCAGGCGGTGATCGACAGCGTGGCCACACCGCCGCGCGTGCGGCGCGCCACCAAGCCCACCTACGGTTCGAAGCAGCGCCGGCTCGAAGGCAAGAGCCAGCGCTCGCAGATCAAGAGCCTGCGCGGGCGGGTGCAGGACTGACCGGCTTGTCGCCGCGCAGCCGCTTGATCTGCAGCGTCACGCCGACCACGTACAGCGCGCCGAGCACCGCGGTGATCGCCTTCAGTTCAGGCGCGTCGGCGTTCGGCAGCAGTGGCGCGCCCAGCGGAAACCGTGTCAGCGTCTCGGTGAAGGCCGGAATCCAGTGGAAGAGAAAGCTCGCCGAATAAGCGACCGCCTCGATGTAGCGCGATTTCGGCCCGAGCCGCCCATACCCCGCCAGCGCGCCGACGGCCAGCGCCACCAAAGTGATGATGCCCAGCGCATGCGGCTTGCCAAAGCCGCCGTGCTGGAAGATGCCGAAGCCCGTGAGGCAGGTCAGCACCGTGGTCCAGACGAAGACCTGGCCCAGGCCGGTGCGCAGGGTGATTTCCTTGTAGCGCAGCAGGGCCCAGATGCCTGCGAACACGGCGATCAGGCTGATCGCGGTGTGAACCGTGCCGAGTGACGTCAATCCAAGCCATCCTGTGGGTGCCATGCGGATCTCCTCGTGGTCGTGGTGCGGCATTCTGGCGCGGCGCCCGCCTTTTTGCCATGTGTGCCCATTCGTTTCAGGGCAGGTCTTCCAGCCCGCCCCGAGCGCTGTGTCACCTTCGGCAAGCACAATCGGGGCCATGAGTGTTTTTGTTCGTCGCACGGGAATGGTGCTGCTGATGGCTGTCGCGGGCAGCCTGCTGTCCGCCTGCAGCCCGGACGCGGCCCAGGGGCAGGGCGTGGCCAGCGCGCCGGCCGCGCAGGAGATGGCCTGGGACGCGCTGGTGCCCAAGGAGTGGGACCCGACCCAGCGCTACCGCAACATCAGCCTCGAGGCGCTGCGCGACAACGACCCGCGCGCGATCCAGATGCTCGACGAGATGCGCGCCGTCTGGGACAACGCGCCGGTCAACGTCGCGCTCGACGGCAAGCCCGCCACGCTCTCGGGCTTCGTGGTGCCGCTCGATGCCACGCAAGACGGCATCCGCGAGTTCTTGCTGGTGCCGTACTTCGGCGCCTGCATCCACACCCCGCCGCCGCCCGCCAACCAGATCGTGCACGTGATCGCGCCCGCGCCCGTCAAGGGGCTGCACGCCATGGACACGGTGCGCGTGAGCGGCACGCTGAAGGCGGCGCGCTACGCATCGGCCGACATGGGCGTGAGCGGCTACGAGATCGCGTCGGCGGCGGTGGAGCGGGTGGCGGTCACGCAGGGGCCGTGAAGGCCGCCAGTTCGCCCAGCGCCGGCTGCAGCAGCCGGTAGCTCAGCCGCTCGGTCACCTGGAACGCGCCGAGCCCTTCATAGAACGCGATGCCGCGCGCATTCGTCGCCTTCACGGGCCAGTCGATGCGGTGGCACCC
Organism: Variovorax sp. GW823-FHT04F07; assembly: GCF_058795995.1. Classification (NCBI taxonomy): domain Bacteria; kingdom Pseudomonadati; phylum Pseudomonadota; class Betaproteobacteria; order Burkholderiales; family Comamonadaceae; genus Variovorax; species Variovorax sp. GW823-FHT04F07. The sequence continues at coordinate 9,785 of NZ_JBXAIG010000002.1, read as the reverse complement.
TTGGGCGACGGCGCGCGCCGCCACCCAGGCCATGAGGGCGCGGCCCGCCCCGGCGCTGCGGTGGCCCGACTTCACGTAGAGCTCCTTGAGCTGGCAGTGCCTGCGCTGCTCCGGTGCGAAGTCGACCAGCGAGAAGACCCAGGTGATCGCGGCCAGCCCGACCACGGTGTGCGCGTCTGTCGAGGCCACCACGAGCTGGTGCGGCGAGCCGGGCGCCAGGAGATTGCCCAGCAGGTGTTCGCGCACCAGCTCGCGCGGCACGCGCGCGCCTTCGTTGTAGAAGGCGTGCAGCTCGGCCAGCAGCTCGATGAGCGAATCGTGTTGGGCTTCGGACACCAGATCGACGTGCATGGCAATTCCTTGGGGATGCGTCTTCGTGACTGCCGGATTCTGGCGCGTCCCGGATTCACGACGATCTTGTTACTCCCCGCTCCAAGCCTCGCGCGGCTAGATTGCCCTTCACCACTTCGAAAAGGACAAGAACCATGAACCCGGCCTACACCGGCGGTTGCGCATGCGGCGCCATCCGCTACGAGATTTCAGGGGAACCCGTGTTCCAGAACGACTGCCAGTGCCTGGACTGCCAGCACAAGAGCGGCACGGGCCACGGCTCATACCTCAGCTTCGCGGGCGCAGAGGTGAAGCAGACCGGCGAGGCCACGCTGTGGAGCCTCAAGGGCGACAGCGGCAACATGAAGACGCGCGCGTTCTGCCCGACCTGCGGCTCGCCCGTGTACATGACCTTCGCGGCGATGCCCGGCGTCTTCACCGTGCATGCCGCCAGCCTGGACGACCCGGGGCGCTACCGGCCGCAGGCGGTCACGTACGCGGTGCGCGGGCACGCCTGGGACTTCCTCGACCCGGCGCTGCCGAAGTTCGAGCGGATGCCACCAGGCTGAATTCAGCCCATGCGCTGCGACAGGAAATCGAGGAACGAAGTGATGCGCGCCGACAGCTGCGTGTTGCGGTAGTACACGGCGTTGACAGGCTGGCGCACGTCCACCGTGTCCTTGGGCAGCACCTGCACCAGCGCGCCGCTGGCGCGGTCGCTGGCGGTCATGAAGTCCGACAGACAGACGATGCCCACGCCGGCCAGCGCCAGTTGGCGCAGCGTCTCGCCGCTCGACGCGACCACGGTGGGCGCGATGGTCCATTCATCGCCGTGCACGCCGCGCAGCGGCCAGCGGTTGAGCGACTCGGGCTGCGTGAAGCCCAGCAGCGCATGCCCGGCCAGTTCGTCGACCTTGCGCGGCTTGCCGTGGGCTTCGAGGTAGGCGGGGCTCGCGAGCACGCGCAGCCGGTGCGTGCCGAGCGGGCGCGCGTGCAGCGTGGAGTCGCGCAGCGGGCCGATGCGGATCGCCACGTCGGTGCGCCGTTCCAGCAGGTCGATGGGCAGGTCGTCGGTGTCGAGCTCCAGGCTGATCTGCGGATAGAGCCGGCGGAACTCCGGCACCAGCGGCACGATGGCGTGCAGCATGAAAGGCGAGGCCGCGTTCACGCGCAGGCGGCCGGCGGGTTGCTGGCGGCGCGCGGCCATGTGCTCCTCGGCGTCGTCGATCGCATCGAGGATGGCGCGTGTGCGCTGCAGGAAGGCGGCGCCTTCCTCGGTGAGTTCGAGCCGCCGCGTGGTGCGGCGCATCAGCGTGGTGCCGAGCTTCTGCTCGAGCCGGCTCAATGCGCGGCTGATGCCCGACACGGTCTGGCCCAGCTGGTCGGCCGCGGCGGTGATCGAGCCGGTGTCCACCACGGCGCGGAAGGCGACCAGTTCTTCGATGGTGGTTTTCATGGCGCCCGTGTGGGGGAAGAGGCGCGCGCGGTCAGGCCGCGGCTTCGGCTTCTTCGGGCATGTCGATGCGCGGCATCAGCGCGGCCAGCGCCTCGGCGTCGGTGCGGTAGCTGAAGAGCATCGGCCCCGGCGCGAGCAGGCCGGCGCGTTCGAGCACCTGCATGGCCGGCAGCTTCATGCCGCTCAGGTGCAGGCGCACGCCCTTGGATTCCATCATCCGGCGGATCGAGCCGAACACCTCGGCGCCGGTGATGTCGATGCGGTTGATCGGCTGCGCGAACAGGCACACGTCGGTCAGGTCGGGGCGCTCGGCCAGTGCGACCGTGAGCGCGCGCTCCAGCGTGGAGGCGGAGGCGAAGTCGAGTTCGGCGTCCATGCGCACCGCATACAGCTGCGGCGCGAGCGGCGGCAGCTTCCAGAGGTGGCGGTCGCGCAGGCTGCCGTCGGGGTGCAGGCCCACTTCGATGATGCGCGGGTGCAGGTGGCGGTACATGTAGTGCGCCAGGCTGGCGAGCAGGCCGCCCAGCACGCCCCAGTAGATGCTCGGCGCGGTGGCGATGGTGAGCACGAAGGTGCCGAAGGCGATGCCGGCTTCCAGCTTCGAGATGCGCCACAGCGCCGTGAAGCTCGACGGCTTCACCAGCCCGAGGATGGCCGTGACCACCACCGCCGCCAGCACGGCCTGGGGCACGTGGTACAGCAGTGGCATGAGCCACAGCAGCGCACCGGCCACCACGGCCACGCTGAACAGTGTCGCCCAGCCGGTCTGCGCGCCCGCGTAGAGCGTGATGGCCGAGCGCGAGAACGACGAGCTGGTGGGGAACGACCCCGTGAAGCCCGAGGCCAGCTTGGCCAGGCCCTGGCCGATCAGGTCCTGGTTTTCGTTCCACAGCGTGCCGGCGCGGCCGTTGTCGACCTTGGCGCTCGACGCGGTTTCGAGAAAGCTCACCAGCGTGATCATCAGCGCGGGCAGCACCAGCGCGCTGAAGGTGTGCGCCGGCAGCAGGCCGGGCCAGTAGAACGAAGGCAGGCCCGAGGGCAGGGCGCCCACCACGGCGCCGCCGCGCAGCGCGTAGTTGATGCTCCAGCTGATGGCCGCGGCGCCGGCCACCAGCGCCATCGTGGTCGGGAAGCGCGGCACCCAGCGCTTGCCCAGCCACAGCACGGCGATGCTGCCCAGGCCGAAGGCGATGGCCGTGAGGTCGGGCAGCGGCCCGCCCTGCAGCACCTGCGGAATGGTGCGCCCCGTGAAGCCCAGCAGCGCGGGCAGCTGCGAGATCGCGATCAGCACCGCCGCACCCTGCGTGAAGCCGATCAGGACCGGCGAATTGACCAGCCGCAGCAGCCAGCCGAAGCGCCCCGCGCCGAGCACGATCTGGATCGCGCCCGACATCAGCGTGAGCCACACCGCCATCGCCACCCATTCGTCGCTGCCCGCCACCGCCAGCGGCGCGAGCGACGCGCCCACCAGCAGGCTGGTGAGCGCGGTCGGCCCCACCGACAGCCGCTGCGACGAGCTGAACATCACGGCGATGAGCGCCGGGAACAGCGCCGCGTACACGCCCGTGACCAGCGGCATGCCGGCCAGCGCCGCGTAGGCCACGCCCTGCGGCAGCACCATCAGCGCGACGGTGATGCCGGCCATGGCCTCGTTGCGCAGCAGCGCGGCGGACGGTCGGGGCCAGCCAAGGCAGGGAACCCAGCGTGCGAGGCGCTGGCGAAGAGACGGTGCGGGGGAAGAGGAGGGGGAAGCCGGATTCATGAAGCGGGGCGCGCGCACGGCGGGCACGCCGCGCGCGGAGAGCGGGAGAGAGAGAAAGAGCCTAGATCAGTGAGGTCGCGTTTTTCAGGACGTAGTCGCAGGCCTTTTCCTTGACCTTCGACGACAGCCCCTTGAGGTTGAGCGACTTGCCGTCGCCGCCCTTGAGCAGGCCCTTGGCACCGCTCGCGAAGTCGTTTTCCTGTTTCTTCTGGCCGGTGATCTTGGCCAGCAGCTTGTCCTTGACGGAGGCGGCATCGCCGCCGAGGTAGTTGTTCTTGACGCAGTACTCGAGCACGCCGGCGGCGCTGCCGATGGTGCTGGAGCCGACGGCGGGCATCTTGAAGCCGCCGAGGCTGAGGCCGCTGAGTGCAGAGCCACCGCCGCTGTTGCCGGTGCTGCTACTGCTGCCTTGCGAATTGACTGCCGCGCCGGCCTGTTCTTTCAGCTGGTCGAGCAGGTTGTTGGCCTGCACCGAGGCGCCTGCGGCAAGCAGGGCGAGGGCGACGAATGTGGAGCGAACGTGCATGGTGGCCTCCTGGGACGGACATGGGGGGAGAAGCGCCCACCAGCATACCGGAGCGCCCGGAATGTCTCTATCGCGCGGGGCACAGCGGCACGGGGTGCGCAGGGCCCGCAAAAGCACTCAGCCCCGGCGGAACAGCAGCACCGAGTTCGTGCCGCCGAAGGCGAAGGAGTTGCTGATGGCGGCGTCGAGCGTGGGCGCGGCGCTGTCGCCGAGGGCGACGAGGTTCATCTGGCAGTCGGGGTCGATGGCGCTGCAGTTCGCGTTGGGCGGCAGCTCGCGCCGGTGCAGCGCCAGCACGGTGATCAGCGCCTCGATGGCCCCGGCTGCGCCCAGCATGTGGCCGTGCAGCGCCTTGGTCGAGCTGACCCGCAGGGCATCGAAATCGCTGCCCCAGACCTCGGCCAGCGCGTTGCGCTCGACCACGTCGCCGATGCGCGTGGCCGTGCCGTGCGCATTGCAGTAGCCCACGTCGCGCGGCTGCAGGCCGGCCAGGCGCAGCGCGGCGCGCAGGGCGCGGGCCTGGCCCGGTGCGTCGGGCTTGGTGAGATGGGTGGCGTCGCTGCTCAGGCCCCAGCCGGCCAACGTGGCGTAGCGGCGGGCGCCGCGTGCGCGTGCGCGCTCGGCCGATTCGAGAATGAGGAAGGCCGAGCCTTCGCCCAGTGCGAAGCCGCTGCGGTCGGTGGCAAAGGGGCGCACCGCGCCGGCCGCTTCGCCGGGCTGGAAGCCGGCCAGCGTCTGCATGGCTTGCCAGGCCAGCACCACACCCGGGACGATCAGCGCTTCGCTGCCGCCCGCGATGGCGATGTCGACCTCGCCGCGCTGCACCGCCTTGGCGGCCTCGGCAATGGCCACCGACGACGAGGCGCAGGCGACCGAGTACGTGAGCACCGGGCCCAGCACGCCGTTGCGCATCGCCACGTGGGCGGCCGGCGCGTTGGGCATGAAGGCGGGAATGGTGAGCGGCGAGACCCGTCCGTTGCCGCGGTAGGCGGCTTCGAGCGCGGCGGCGCCACCCATGCCGCAACCGGCATAGACGCCGACGCGCTCGGCATCGACGCCGGTATCGCTCATCGCCAGGCCAGCATCGCGCAGGGCGAGGTCGGCGGCGGCCACGGCCAGCTGGCTCACGCGGTCGACGCCCGCGAGCTGCAGCTTGGTGAACCAGCGCGTCTCGTCGAAGGCGACCGTGGCGGCGGCGGCGGGTTTGGGGAGTTCGGGAAAGACCGGTGCGATGGCCGAGCGGCCCTGCAAGAGCGCATCGAACAGTGCGTCGGGCGCGTCGCCATGCGGCGCCATGACGCCCAGTCCGGTGACGGCGACTTCGTACGTGCTCACGCTGTCTTGGCGGCCCGGACCTTGTCGACCAGCTGCGCGAGTTCGGCCAGGGTGTCGATGCTCGCGTCGTCGTCGGGCATGGTGATGCCGAAATGGTCTTCGATGGCGAACAGGAATTCGGCCAGTGCCAGCGAATCGAGTCCGCCGGTTTCACGCATCGAGGCGTGGGGGTCGAGCTTGGACGGTTCGATGCCGTACTTCTCGTGGATCAGGTCCTGCAATTCCTTCAGCGAACTCATCTGCGATGCCTGTCGTCTTGTGCCGCCGTTGATCGATGGGCTGCCTGTCCCTTGCGGGTGGCGGGCCACGGGGTCGATCCCTTCCTCGTTCGGCCTGTGTTGATGATCAATGGTGATTGATGATATCCGCTTCGACCTTAGGGAAATCCTCGGGGCGGCCCCGGATCAACGGGGGCCGGGGCGCCAGCGCAACGAGGGCAGCGCGAAGGCCAGCCCGAGCAGCGCGCCGGCCACCGCGTCGAGCACCACATGCTGCTTGACCGCCAGCGTGGAATAGGCAATGGCGGCAAACCAGGCCCAGTTGATCGCCTGCAACAGCCACGGCGTGCGCGCCGCGCGCAGCACGTCGGCCAGGCGCACGGCGGTGAAGATGGCGACCGCCACGTGCATCGAGGGGCAGGCGTTGCCTGCCGCGTCCACGCCCTGCAGCATCGCGAAGCCGGGGTAGCCCGAGACGTCGATGTCCAGCGGCGGGATCTGCGTCGGCCAGAAGTAGAAGAGGCCCAGGCCGCTCAGGCACAGCGCGCCGATCCACAGCCCGTAGACCACCAGCTCGCGAAAGGTGAGCTGCAGCCCCGGCGCAAAGCCCACGTACACCCACAGCGACAGGTAGGCGCCGAGCGTGTAGGGCTGGAACGGAATCAGGTGGTCCAGCGGCGTCAGCGGCATCACCGTGACCGGGAAGGCCGGGTTGCGCAGCAGGTGGAAGTAGCCGATGAAGAACAGCCAGGTGAAGGCCGTGGTGCCGACCGCCTTCAGCAGGAAATGGCGGCGGATGCGCAGCCAGATGTCGGCGGTCCACGTTGCAGGCCTGGCCTCGGCCGCGATGTGCAGGGGGATCGGTGAGTGCATGGTGTCGGTGTCGGTCGCCGATCTTGCCAGAGCACCATGGCGTGCCCGGTCCATGCCCTGCGGCATCAAAGGGTGGCCGGTCGCTTGCGGTGCTGGAACGACGTCGGCGAGCGCCCCGTGGCCGCCTTGAACATGGCGCAGAACGCGCTGTCGGTGGCGTAGCCGCTGGCCGACGCCACCTGGCTCACGGCCATGCCGCGCGCCAGCAGCGGGAGCGCGTGCGCCATCACGGCCTGCTGGCGCCACTGCTGCCAGCTCATGCCGAGCTGGTCGCGAAACAGCCGCGCCACCGTGCGCTCGCTGGCGCCGATGGCGGCGGCGCGCTCGGCCAGCGTGGCGCGGTCGGCCGGGTTGCGCAGCAGCGTCTCGCACAGCTGGCGCAGGCGCTTGTCGGAGGGCAGCGGCACGTCGATGCGGATCTGCGTGGCGCGCTCGACCTCGTCGACCAGCAGCGGCGCGATCATGCGTTCGCGCTGCGGCGCATGCGGGTCGGCCGGGGGCAGGCCGTCGGGCGTGGTGTCGAGCGCGAGCATGAGGGCGCGCAGCAGCGGGCTGATCTCGAGCACCTCGCACTTCTCCCAGGTGGGCGCGATCCAGGCGTGCAGGTAGACGGTGCGCAGCTCGGCGTCTTCGATCAACGTGATGCTGTGCGGCATGTTGGCCGGCACCCACAGCGCGCGCGACGGCGGCACGATGTAGCTGCCATCTTGCGTGCTCAGGCGGATCACGCCGCGCGTCGAGAACGTGAGCTGCGGCCACGGGTGCTCGTGCAGTTCGACCAGCGTGTCGGCGCTCAGAAAGTGTTCCTTGGCGCGCAGCGGGCGCACCGCGTCGGGGGCGTACAGGTGCGGCGTGAGCGGGCCCACGCTGTTGGTCGGCGCGGTGGGCGTTCCGCGCGCCTTGGCGGGGGAGGCGGGCTCGGGAGCGGGCGGAGCGTGGGGGGGAACGGCGCTTGGCATGGTTTCGACAAATGTTGTCGCTGTATCGCCATTCTGCCGCGTCGGTGCCGCATAGCATCGGTGCCCGCACCGGTTTTTTGTAGCAATCCATGTCATCCACTTCCTCGACAGCCGTTCCCGCCACCACTTTGCGCACCGACGCCCAACTGATCGGGCTGGTCGGCCTGGCGCATGCGGTGAGCCATTTCAGCCAGCTGATCCTGGCGCCGCTGTTTCCCTGGCTGAAGGACGCGTTCAACGTGAGCTACACCGAGCTGGGCGCGGTGCTCACGGTGTTCTTCGTGGTCTCGTGCATCGTGCAGGCGGCCTCGGGCTTCATCGTCGACAAGCTGGGTCCGCGCCCGGTGCTGTTCGTCGGGCTGGGCGCGCTGGGGCTCGCGGCCTTCGGCTATGCCATGGCGCAGAGCTACTGGATGCTGCTGGCGTGCGCGGTGGTCGGCGGCATCGGCAACGGCGTGTTCCACCCGGTCGACTACACGCTGTTCAACCGCAAGGTCGCGCCCACGCGGCTGGGCCATGCCTACAGCGTGCACGGCATCACCGGCAGCCTGGGCTGGGCGTTGGCGCCGGCCTTCGTGGTGCCGATCGCCATCGCCTTCTCGTGGCGCGTGGCGCTGGCCTCGGCCGGTGTGGTGGCGATCGTGGTGCTGCTGATCCTGTGGATCTACCGCAGCGTGCTGGCGCTCGACGCAGCGGCCGTGCACAAGGCCACGGGGCACGGCGAGCCCGCGCCGGTGGGCGGCGAGTTCGACTTCCTGCGCATCCCGGCTGTGTGGATGTGCTTCGGTTTCTTCTTTTTCTACGCCGCCGTGATCAGCGTGGTGCAGACCTTCGCGCCCGTGGCCGCAGGCCATCTGCATGCGGTGCCGGTGGCGCTGGTGGCGGTGTGCCTCACGGTCTACATGGTGGCGAGCGCGGCCGGCATGGTGGTGGGGGGCTTCCTGGCCTCCGACCCGTCGCGCTGCGAGCGCATCGTGGGCGCGGGTTTCGGCGTGGCGGCGGCGCTGGCGCTGGTGCTGGCCTTTGCACAGTTTCCGCCGGTGATGGTGCCGGTGCTGTTCGGCGCGATGGGTTTCGTCTCGGGCGTTGCCGGGCCGTCGCGCGACCTGCTGGTGAAGAAGTCGACGCCGCCCAATGCGACGGGGCGCGTCTACGGCGTGGTGTACGCGGGCCTGGACATCGGCCAGGCCGTGGCGCCGCTGGTGTTCGGCCGCCTGATGGACCATGGCCAGTACACGAGCGTGATCGTCGGGCTGGCGTTGGTGCAGGGCGTGCTGATCGCCAGCGCCTTCAATGTGCGGCGCGTGCGGCGCACGGCGCTGGTGCCTGCGTCGGCCTGAGCCCCCGGAGGGCGAGGCAGCGGCCCCTATCATCGGCCGCATGCAAGCCTTGTATGTCTATGTGATCGTCGGCGCTGTGCTGGCGGGGTTCGTGCAGGGCCTGTCGGGCTTTGCCTTCGGCATGGTCGCGATGTCTGTGTGGGCCTGGACGTTGGAGCCGCAACTGGCCGCCGTGCTCGCCCTGTTCGGGGCGCTGACGGGGCAGGTGATCGCGGCGCTCACGGTGCGGCGGACTTTCGACAAGCGCATCCTCTGGCCCTTCGTGCTCGGCGGCCTGGTCGGCGTGCCGTTCGGTGTCTGGCTGCTGCCGCACCTGGACATCGTGCTGTTCAAGGTGTGCCTGGGCACGCTGTTGGTGCTGTGGTGCCCGGCGATGCTGATGTCGCAGCACTTGCCGAAGATCACTTTTGGCGGTCGCGCAGCGGACGGCGTGGCGGGTGCCATCGGCGGTGTGATGGCGGGCATCGGCGGCTTCTCGGGCGTCGTGCCGACGTTGTGGTGCACGCTGCGCGGCTTTCAGCGCGACACGCAACGTGCTGTGATCCAGAACTTCAATCTCTCGATGTTGGCTGTGGCCTTTGCGGTGCATGTGGCTAGCGGGAGCATTGGGCGTTCAGTTGTGCCGTTGCTGGTGCTCGTTGCTGCGGCTGTTGCAGTGCCGGTGTTGTTAGGGGCTCGGTTGTATATCGGGATCAGTGAAGCGGCGTTTCGCAAGATCGTGTTGAGCTTGTTGACGTTGTCTGGGGTTGCTATGTTGGCTTCGGCTTTGCCTGCTTTGCTGGCTCGTTGAATTCCTGTTGTGGGTTTGCTTTCCGAGGCCGGGACTCGCCCCGGCGGGCGACTTACTTTCTTTTGCTTCGCCAAAAGAAAGTAAGCAAAGAAAAGGCGACCCCACTGTCTGCGTCCCTCCGCTTCGCTACGGGCAACCTGCGGTGCTCACGTTTCGCGGGGTCTCGCAGAACTCGCTTCGCTCAAACAGCTGCGAG